>NZ_JBUZRI010000003.1:0-514774 GCF_055407225.1 Ewingella sp. C233 | reverse complement strand
AACGGCCCGAAGGGTGAGGCACGAAGTGGGTCATCAACTGCCAGGCATCAAATTAGTGGAAAACCTCAGTCGAAAGACTGGGGTTTTTTGCTATGGGGAGTTTGAAGAGAAAAGGCATGTGCGGAGGCTGTTGGTTCATTATTTTAACGGCAATGGTTGATCACAGCCGGCCAACTGATGAGAATTGAATGATTGTTCATACGTCATCAACATAAAAGGCCATCCACAGGATGGCCTTTTAACATTTTAAAGCCTGAAAATTCTACAGTTCAGCAACGTATTTGACTCCGTTATTGTTCTGTTTCATTGCATTTAGCGCCTCAGGCAGGGCGGCAAAGGCAACGGTTTTAATAGTCGGCATAAGTAATTCGCCGCGTGAAATCTGGTTAAGCATTTCTACGGCGGCTGCGACCAACTGTTGCCACTGAGCGGGCGAACCATGGGCATGAATGGCGGCAAGTGCAATCTCATGCAATGAAATACTGGTACTGAATGGTTCTACAGGAGACGTTTCAACCCGATCTTGTACCGACACAAGGTGACCATAATACCCGAGCAGATACCCCAGAGATTCTGCACTTTGTTGGTTTACCATGTCGAAAGCAGCATGTAACGAATGCCCCTTAAGCGCAGATTTCAGCTGTTCCTGCCAGTCGGAATGATGGTAATCAAATGTCCCCATTGCACCTTTCTGAGCCAGAAGCGAGTGGTGATGCTCACTGGCTGTGGTGTATACACGGGTATTTGCGTGAGAAAGTAACTGAGTCAATATTCCCCCGACAGCCCCGCCTGCACCATTCACAAGGACAGAACTACCAGCCAATTCCGGAACCCGTTTCATCGCCTGCCATGCCGTCATTGCCGGACAAGGAAAAGCCGCAGCGACAATATCCGTTAATGTCTCAGGGATTGGAATCAGTGCGTGGGCAGCGACGACGGCATGACGTGCAAAGCTTCCCGCAAACCGTAAGTCCGTATGGTAAGCCACTCTGGTGCCGACCCTCAGGTGTTGTACCGCGGAGCCGAGGGCAATGATCTCTCCCATACCATCCACGCCGGGAGTGTGCCCGTTTTGCCATGTTGCAGGCGGGCTCGCTAAGATTTTCCAATCCACGGGATTCAAACCCACGGCTTTATTTTTAATTAATACTTCGTCGGCTTTGAGTGCGGGTAGCGAGGTTTCTCTGAATTCCAGCGCGTCGGGTTCTGAACTTTCTTGCCATATCCAGGCTTCGGTCGTGAACATACTTGCCTCCTTGTATTACATTACGACTTAATAGCATTCACGAGTCTGAGCAAATGAGCAATGTATCCGAGGGTATTACAGAATTGTCTTGTCGAAAGAAATCGCCTTTAAACCAGTGAAAAGCCAGAGCCCGTGCAGGCTCTGGCTGTATTGAGGACTCAGTGATTGGAACTTTGTGAAATACCAATACCGGTCTGAGAACGGACAAATTGAGGATAAAAGCGCTCTCTTTCGAGCTGGCCTTCACGGGAATGATCGGTAATTGAGAACAGCCAGATACCCACAAATGCCACGATCATCGAGAACAACGCCGGATACTCATACGGATAGATAGGTTTTGCATGTCCCAGTATCTGCACCCAAATCGTCGGGCCAAGCACCATCAGGATAATCGCCGTCAGCAAACCTAACCAGCCTCCAATCATCGCGCCCCGGGTAGTGAGTTTTCCCCAGTACATTGAGAGCAAGATGATAGGGAAGTTACAGCTCGCGGCGATAGAGAAGGCAAGGCCAACCATGAAGGCGATATTTTGTTTCTCGAACAATATTCCTAAAAGAATGGCAACAATACCGAGCAGTACGACAGTGATCTTCGATACCCGCAGCTCATCTTTCTCCGTTGCTTTCCCATCTTTAATCACACTTGCATAAAGGTCATGGGATACCGCAGACGCGCCCGCTAAAGTAAGCCCTGCCACTACGGCGAGGATCGTTGCGAAAGCCACGGCGGAGATGAAGCCCAGGAAGAAGCTGCCACCCACGGCATCTGCAAGATGGACGGCAGACATGTTGGTCCCGCCGAGCAGTGCACCACTGGCATCTTTAAACGCCGGGTTAGCGCTGACCAGCACGATGGCGCCGAAACCGATGATAAAGGTGAGAATATAGAAATAGCCGATAAAACCAGTGGCATAGAAGACACTTTTTCGCGCCTCTTTAGCGTCGTTTACCGTGAAGAAGCGCATCAGAATGTGAGGTAAACCTGCGGTCCCGAACATCAGCGCTAATCCGAGGGAGAGTGCAGATATCGGGTCAGAAACCAGTCCACCAGGGCTCATGATCGAGATACCTTTCGGGTGGACCGCCACCGCCTGTTGGAAGAGGGTATTAAAGTTGAAGTTAACCGATTTCATGACCATAACAGCCATAAAGGTCGCGCCGGCAAGCAGTAAAACCGCCTTGATGATTTGCACCCAGGTGGTTGCCAACATACCGCCAAACAGGACATAGAGCACCATCAGAATGCCTACCAGGATCACTGCAACGTGGTAATTCAAACCGAAAAGCAGCTGAATCAATTTCCCAGCCCCCACCATCTGCGCAATCAGATACAGTGCGACAACCACCAGTGAGCCGCAGGCTGACAGCGTTCTGATCGGCTTTTGCTTCAGCCGGTATGAAGCTACATCAGCGAAGGTGTATTTACCCAGATTACGCAGTCTTTCAGCGATCAAAAACAGAATGATCGGCCAGCCAATCAAAAATCCTATCGAGTAGATAAGGCCATCGTAGCCTGAGGTATAAACCAGCGCAGATATCCCAAGGAATGAGGCGGCAGACATAAAGTCACCGGCAATGGCCATACCGTTTTGCAAACCGGTGATACGCCCGCCCGCTGTATAATAATCCTGACGTGAGCGCGTACGTTTCGACGCCCAGTAGGTGATATATAAGGTTGCGCCAACAAACAAAACGAACATTACAATCGCTTCAATATTTAGTGGCTGTTTTTTTACCTCACCGGCAATACCTTCCGCCGCTAAAGCGCTCAGCGGAAAAGCCAGTAAACTGGCGAGCGCCATGAGCCCTAAACGACGGGCGTTCATAGGTTCACCTCTCGGATAATATCGGCAGTCAGACGGTCAAACTCGCTATTAGCACGGAAAACATAAATACCGGTCAGCACAAAGGAGATGACAATTAGCCCAACACCAACGGGAATGCCGCGGGTAATTGTCGCACCTTGATACAACGGCGTACCCAGCCACTGAGGTTCGAAGGCAATCAGGAAAATAAAGGCAACGTACATTACCAAGGTGATAGCCGAAAGCAGCCACGCAAAGCGGCTGCGTTTTTCAACTAACTCCCTGAAGCGCGGATTATTTACAACTCTCTGATAAATGAGATCATTCATCTCAGTGACTCCTGTGAGGCATTGATAGAGTTCACCGCGCCAGGGCGGTGAAAATTACGACGGCACTTTCATTGATTGTTTTTCTTCCAACAGCTTATCGACAACACCCGGATCGGCGAGTGTCGAGGTATCTCCCAGATTACTGATATCACCGGCGGCAATTTTGCGCAGTATGCGGCGCATAATTTTCCCGGAGCGGGTTTTTGGCAATGAATCAGTCCAGTGAAGAATGTCCGGTGTGGCAATCGACCCTATTTCCTTGCGTACCCAGTTACGCACTTCGGTATAGAGCTCGGGGGAAGGTTCCTCCCCATGATTTAGGGTGATGTATGCATAAATGGCCTGGCCTTTGATGCTGTGAGGGATCCCCACGACGGCGGCTTCAGCAATTTTGGGGTGAGAGACCAGTGCCGATTCGATCTCAGCGGTACCCAACCGGTGGCCGGAAATATTCAGTACGTCATCCACCCGGCCAGTTATCCAGTAATAACCGTCTTCGTCACGGCGCGCGCCGTCGCCGCTGAAATACATATTTTTGAAGGTGGAAAAATACGTTTGCTCGAAGCGGTCGTGATCGCCAAACAAGGTACGAGCCTGGCCCGGCCATGAATCGGTTATGACCAGATTGCCTTCGCAGGTGCCTTCCTGCGGCACGCCTTCGTTATCCACCAGTGCAGGTTGTACGCCAAAGAATGGGCGCGTCGCTGAACCGGCTTTCAGTTCGGTCGCTCCCGGCAGCGGGGTTATCATGAATCCGCCGGTTTCGGTCTGCCACCAGGTATCGACAATCGGGCATTTGCTGTTGCCGATCTTTTTGTAATACCACTCCCAGGCTTCCGGGTTTATTGGCTCACCCACCGACCCCATAATGCGCAGCGTTTCGCGGCTTGTTCCTTCGATTGCTTTATCACCTTCAGCCATGAGCGCACGGATCGCAGTCGGTGCGGTGTATAAAATATTCACTTTATGTTTGTCGATCACCTGCGCCATGCGGTTCGGAGCGGGATAATTCGGCACACCTTCAAACATCAGTGAAATGGCACCACAGGCCAGCGGCCCATAAAGCAGATAGCTGTGACCCGTCACCCAACCGACGTCAGCAGTACACCAGTAAATATCGCCTTCGTGATAATCGAAGGTGTACTTAAAAGTCAGGGCAGCGTAAACCAGATACCCGCCGGTTGTATGCAGTACGCCTTTAGGTTTACCGGTCGAGCCGGAGGTATAAAGGATGAATAACGGATCTTCAGCCTTCATCTCTTCAGGCGGGCAATCGGCTGAAGCGTCTTTTACCGTATCATGCCACCAGATATCCCGGCCTTCATGCCATTCACCTTGTTTGCCGGTACGTTTGAATACCACGACGTTGGTTACGCTGGTCACTGCAGGGTTTTTCAGCGCATCATCGACATTCTGTTTGAGGGGGATCGTGCGGCCGGCACGCAGGCCTTCATCAGCGGTGATCACAAGTTTCGAGTGGGAATCAACAATACGTCCGGCTACGGCTTCTGGTGAGAAACCGGCAAAGATCACCGAATGGACCGCCCCGATGCGTGCGCAGGCCAGCATCGCGACGGCGGCTTCCGGAACCATGGGCATATAGATCGCCACGACGTCGCCCTTTTTAATTCCAAGTCCCTTCAGAACGTTGGAGAATTTGCAGACATCGTGATGCAGTTGTTTGTAGGTTACTTTCTTGCTTTCCGCTTTCGGATCATCCCCTTCCCAAATCAGGGCGGTGCGGTCACCTTTTTTTTCGAGATGGCGATCCAGGCAGTTTGCCGCCAGATTCAAGGTGCCGTCTTCGAACCAACGAATATCAATGTTTCCTGGCGCGAATGACGTGTTTTTCACTTTTGTATAAGGCTTAATCCAGTCGAGAATTTTGCCTTGTTCGCCCCAAAATTGGTCAGGATTCTCTACAGACTGTTGATAATAATGCTGATATTTCTCAGGTGTGATCAAGGTATGTTCTGCAATGGAAGCAGGAATAGAGTGCTTATAAACGTGGCTCATGGTTTTTCTCCTTTGATTTGTTAATAATATGTCAATCAAAAGTTAAGTGTAGATTGCCATGCGGCTTTGTTTGGTTTTTGGGGGGCAGATCACGCAACCAGAGTAATTTCAGCAAGATGACATCAATTACCGTGATCGCAGATGCGGTGAAATTAATGGAGTGAACGTTATTATCAGCGACATGAATATTTCAGGGCGATATTGTTTCAAGGATATTTATGGTGATGTGTAACTCATAAATCATAAAAATGTGTCAAATTTGTTAATTAAAGCTTAATTCATTCGCTACACCTGTATATCACGATCGATATGTAATGAAATTTAATGTTAATTAATTTCACCTGTAGGTTAATAAGCGTTCATAAAAAGGGACTTTTGAATTAACTTTAGAGTCATGTTCTTAATTGTTGAACTTCTTGAATTATTATTCCGTTAAAAATCAAATAACAGTATATTGATCTGGAAAGAGAGGGGTGCTCTCTTCGGTACAGCAAAAAATCGCTATTTTGCTGCCGTACAATTCTCAAGGACTCAACATGTTTAACACTAAAAAAAAGACTCTTATTATTGCCCTTTCAGCGGTAATTTCTGCTGCCGCCTTTGCTGATGATCCGGCACCTACCGCTCCATCAGGCGCCGACCAGGGTTCTGGTCGTATTCATTTTACCGGTACTGTAATTAATGCACCTTGTTCAATTGCCCCAGGTGATGAAGACATCAATGTGAATATGGGGCAAGTTGCCAATAAGGTATTGGAAAGCGGCAACAAATATTCCCAGAACGTGAATTACACCATTCACCTGCAGGACTGTGACCTGACTGCTCAAACGGCTGGTACGGTGGCTTATCCAGCCATGTCTAAAGTCGCTGTATCCTTTGCTGGCACGCCGGACAGCAGCCTGGCTGAGCTTCTGGCTAACACCGGTAGCGCTAAAGGTGCCGGTATTCGTCTGATCGATGCCAATGGTGATTTGTTAAAAGTGGGTGATACCTCTAAAGAGATTAACCTGGTTACTGGTAACAACGAACTGGTGTTTGCTGCCCGTGTTGAAGCCAATTCGCAGCCTGTGTCCACCGGCACGATCGTTTCCCAAGCGACCTATGCGCTGAACTACAAATAAAACCGCGTAATTAAACAGGGGGATCTCTTCCCCCTTTAACTCTGTCCATCCTGGCAGGGTATTCTGCTGGCTATATTCTGTGGGCTATATAACTAAGCCTATAACGCTATTATAAAAATAAAAGTGATTTTTATATGTTGTTTATATTGAATAGAACATCAGCCATTAAAAAACGTGCCGCCATTATTATCAGCTTTTTGACCGTATGTTTTATTTCAATGAAGACACTGGCAGTTGAATTTAATACCAACTTTATTGATGCCGGGGACCGTAATAATATCGACCTCTCCCGGTTTGAGGTAGCCAACTACATTGCCCCGGGTGAGTACCTGCTGGACGTCGTACTCAACGGCCGCACACTGCCGGAACAAAGTCTGATTAGGTATGTTCCTACGCCAGACAACAAAAATAGCCGCATATGCCTGACCCCGGAGTTGGTGGCTAAATTCGACCTGATCGACAGTACGCGTAAAGCCCTGGATACATGGAACGACGGGCGTTGTACTTCGCTGGATACCTTAAAAGAGGTGACGGTTAGCTACGATCAGGAAAAACAGACGCTCAATATCAGTATTCCTCAGGCCTGGCTGACCTACCACGATGAAAATTGGGTACCGCCTTCGCAATGGGATGAAGGTGTGTCTGGCACCATTCTCGATTACAACTTGCTGGGCAGTAAATATATGCCTCAGCAGGGCACTAGTTCGACCAATCTGAGCAGCTACGGCACCGCCGGTTTTAACCTCGGTGCGTGGCGTGCACGCGCAGATTATCAATATAACAACTCCCGCTCTTCGGGTGGAAAACATAACGACCAGTTTACCTGGACGCAGAAATATCTGTTTCGCGCCATCCCGTCGATGGGGGCACGGTTCAATGCCGGTGAAACCTATTTCAATTCCGATATTTTTGACTCGTTCCGCTTTCTCGGTGTTTCGCTTAATAGCGATCAGCGTATGTTGCCGCCATCACTTCGCGGCTATGCGCCTCAGGTGACCGGGATTGCGAAAACGAATGCCAAAGTCAGCATCAGCCAGAATGGCCGTGTGATTTATCAGACCAACGTCTCGCCTGGGCCGTTTGTCATTCAGGACCTGAGCGAAGCGGTGCAGGGCGCGCTGGATGTGCGCATTGAAGAAGAAAATGGCAGTGTCACGACCTATCAAGTCAGCACGGCAACCATCCCGTTTTTGACCCGAAAAGGCGAAGTACGCTTTAAAACTGCCATGGGGAAGCCGACGACGGGTAGCGATAACACCGTCATGCAACCTGGGTTCTATAGCGGGGAGATGTCGTGGGGAGCGCTGAATAACTTCTCCCTGTACGGAGGGCTGATCACCACAACCGGCAATTACCAGTCGCAGGCGCTGGGTGTCGGGCAAAATTTGCAAGATTTCGGCGCGGTCTCCTTGGATGTCACCCGCTCATCGGCGACGGTGCCGGTCGAGGGCCGGCAGAGCGGTTACAGCTACCGTGTGAACTACTCCAAGCGTTTCGACGCAACGGGCAGCCAGATAACCTTTGCGGGTTACCGCTTCTCTGAAAAAAGCTTCATGTCGCTGAACCAGTACCTCGACAAAGTCAATGGCGATCACTACTCGCGTGATGACAAACAGACTTATACGGTTACCGCTAACCAGTTTTTACCCTGGCCAGCCATTACGCTCTATTTGTCTGCCACTCACAAAGTGTACTGGAACGATAGCCCGAGCAATAACTACAGCGTTTCGGTGAGCAAAATTTTTGATATCGGAAGGTTTACGGGAATTTCCGCCACCTTGTCGGCAAGCAAATTGAAATACCAGTACACCGATGAAAACCAGATGTTCCTGTCGTTTAGCGTACCGCTCTCTTCGGGGCAGCAAATCAGTTACGACGCACAGCAGGATTCACAAAGTGGATTTTCGCAAACGGCCTCTTATTACAACAGTCAGGATCCTAAAAACAGCTGGCGCGTCGGTGCAGGTGGAAGTAGCCCGGATCTACAAAAAGGCGACGGTGTTTTTCGCGCTAACTACCAGCATATGTCGCCTTACGGCCAGTTTGGTGCGAACGGCAGTGTGAAAAATAACGATTACCGCTCGGTCAGTGCCAATTGGTATGGATCGCTGACGGCGACCCGCTATGGCGCGGCATTACACCAGAGCAGCGCCGGTAATGAGCCGCGCATGATGGTAGCCGCGGGCGTCAAAGGCATTCCGATCAGTGATGGTGCGTCCGTGACTAACGATTATGGCGTTGCTGTGGTGAACGGTGTTTCCAGCTACCAAACCTCGGATGTGCGGGTTGACGTCAACCATCTGCCAGACGACGTCGAAGTTTACAGTTCGGTGGTCAGTAAAACCCTGACCGAAGGCGCGATTGGCTTTCGCAAAATACGCGCTGTGAAGGGGGAAAGACTGATGGCGACGATTCGTCTGGCAGACGGCAGTTTCCCACCGCTCGGCGCCTCCGTCACTGATGACAGCTCGGGTTTCGAAGCCGGGTTAATCGGCGACGGCGGCCTGGCCTATCTGGCTGGCGTGTCCGGCGAGAAGAGCCTGACCGTGCACTGGGGCGAAGATAACCAGTGCCACATTCAGGTTCCTAATGACTCTGCCAGCCTGAGTGGTCAGTTACTCCTGCCATGTCAGACGTCCGGGAAATGACGTGTGAAGATTTTGTTTCGATTCAACCAGAGGGACCATTTATGAATAATTCCATACTGCGCGCTGCCACTCTCTTATTACTGACGTTGGGCTGCCTGCAAGGGGCTAATGCAGCGGTGAACATTGACCGGACCCGTATTATTTTCAACTCTACGGACAAGTCAGTCAGCGTGATGCTGGACAACCAAAGCAAAGACTTGCCCTATTTGGCGCAGGTTTGGCTGGAAAATGCCAAAGGGGGAAAAGTGGCCTCTCCGCTGGTAGCACTCCCTCCGATGCAGCGAATTGATGCCGGGCAAAAGAGCCAGATACGGATCCTGCAACTGCCGGAAACCGCCGCTCTACCGAAAGATCGCGAATCGCTGTTCTATTTTAACGTACGTGAGGTGCCGCCGAAGAGCGAGTTGCCGAACGTTATGCAGGTTGCCATTCAAAGCCGTATCAAACTGTTTTTTCGCCCGGCGGCTATTGCCCCTCTGACCCGCGGTGCCTGGCAGGAGCAGTTAACCGTGAAACCTTCTGACAGCGGCCTGACGCTCACCAATCCCTCGCCGTTTTACATCACGCTGGGATACCTCGGGAAAGATAATAGCGGCAGTTTTCGCGGATTCGACAGCCTGATGCTGCCGCCTTTTGGCAGTGAAACCCTGACGGGGCGCGACTATGTCAGCCCGAAATACAGCATCGGATATATGGATGACTATGGCGGTTTACAGGTGAATCAATACCTGTGCAGTGTAGCGGGCTGCAAGCTGGAAAGTAAGCCGGAAAAAAAATAACACCATCACCCTTATCAAACCCGTAGCGGGAAAATGAAGCGGCTACGGCAATCATCCCCCCGATCGCTAAGGAAATGTTATGTCTGCAATATACCCGGCACTCTTAGGTTCTCGCTGGAAGTGGGTGATCGCTGCTTTATTGCTGTTTTCGCGCAACGTATGGGCACTGGACTGTGTGGAAAAAGGCACTGGCCTGGTGAACATGCCGCCGATTGCGATTGGCCAACTGGCTATCCCATCAAACGTGGCTGCCGGGACGAAAGTCTGGGAGTCCAATGAAATCAATATGACGGCTTATTGCGACAACGTGCTGGGCAGCATCGTTGACGTGGTGCACTTCTATTTTAACCCCAAATCGCAGTCATTAGGCCAGGGGTTGTTACTGGGAGTGAGTTACAACGGACAGGATCTGGAACAAAACCAGCAACGTCTGAGCACCAACAGTTCGCCGATCCGCAAAGGGCAGAATGTGACGGTTAACGTCAGCTTCCGTTTGTATATCAAAGTGACGGCCAATCCACCTTCCAGCGGGCATTATGAAGGAACCGATCAGTTCACTGTCTTTCAGCTTGATGGAAGTCGTGGGATCAACCAGACGCCGGGAGCGAAAAACGTTAAATACAGCCTGTCTGGCCTACAGGGCATTCGTTTTCTTGCCTGTGGTTCTGATTTAAAAGTCTACCCGGAGTCCCAACTGATCGATTTTGGGGCTATCCAGAGTACGACGCTTTCGCGCTCATCTGGCATCACCATGCCTTTCGCGATCAAAGCGATCAAACAGGGCTGTCTTGATAACTTCTCGCTACAGGCTGAGTTCTCAACGGCCAGCCCGCTGGTGGGCAACAATGCTATTGACCTAGTGAACGGCGCCAAACTGACACTTCTGAATGATAAAGACGAAGCCATAACGTTTAATCGTTATGACAATTTTGCCGAGCTGAACAACGTCAATGAAGTGACTAAAAACTTTACCGCCAAAGTCAGTGCCATTCCCGGCAAACCGCTGACCTTGGGAAAATTCGACGCATCCGTGGTAGTGAAAATTAATTACTACTGACCCCGGGTTTAACTGGAAGAAACATGGAAATGCTAAGAAGGGCGAAATTGAGGGCGCGGGCTCTGGAAGAGCCCGCATATCGAGACGAGGAGCATGGTTTGTCCATTGAGAGTGAGGTCCATGAGCTGCTGCAAAATATGCGCGAACAGTCAGGGTTAAGCAGAACAGAGCTGGCAAGACGTCTTGAGATCACGCCGCCCGCCATCACCCGCCTGGAGAAAAGGCCCGCGCAGGCCAGTATTACAACCTTAACCCGTTATGCCGAGGCCTGTGGTTTCACCCTTTTTCTGTTCTATAAATAGAACGAACCCTAGCGCTGGCAGTCAGTGAATCGGTTTGAAAACACACATGACCAGTGGCGACTGACTCGTTTCAATCAGCATGGTATTATCATCATATTTCTTCAGGACCAGCGTATCGGTATGGCCGGTAATATAAAAACTATTCATCAATACCAGGCTGGACAGTGTTTCATCCATTGTGTCGATGCTATCCGTATTTATCTGACGACTGGTTAATGTGTAAGTTTGTAGCGTTTTATTCTCCAGAACATAGTCATAGTAAATATTACGCAATAGAATTCGCTTTTCAATCAGTTTGTTTTGTGCATCATATAAAAATGCGTTGCCACTCAATGAGACCAGAATTTTATTTGAATTCAAAAAACTAAAGTAAACGGTGGAATTTATTTTGGCTGTTTTGTCATCATATTGTGCCTCGCTGACAAAACCTCCGCGGCATGCCAGAGAATAAGGGAATAAGGAACGATTTTTTTGTACCTGGCTATTAATGTATAAGGCCAGTGTCAGGATGAAAATCGCGACAACGGGTAACCAATGGATTGCTTTAATTTTTCTGATGAAACAGAGGAGCTTATCTGTTGTCATTATTTTTCCTGTTATTTACATATACAGTCAGGCACGCCTCTGCATTGTTATCTGAATTAACCCGACATTGTGCAAGGAAATCACGGGATGCACCGGTTTTTTTCAGTGAAAAAATGGCTTCACTTTGAAATACATAAATTTCCCCCGGACTACACGTGATCTTATGTTTATCGATAAACTGGTAGGCGAGGCGAATAAAATTCGGTTTTTGGCCCGGTGGTATGACCGCGGTCGAGTAGAGCGCACATTCCCCGAAGGTGGTAATTTTCAGGCGATCTTTTGGGTCATAAAATTGCTCGCGTAATACAATAGCGAACGCGAGCACCATAAGTACCAAAGAAGTAATGATAATCAATAAATTGGTTTTATTTTTCTTTTGTATATCAGGTGCTTGTGGCAGTGTGAAAAGCTGCTGCTGTGTGTCTTTTTCATCATGATGTTGCAAAACAGTCGCTTGTTCTTGAAGCAGTGTGTCGATCATGCTGCCGGGAGGTTCTGGTACCACAGGGTGAACCGTTGGACCGGAGGCCCCAAGAGTTTCCAATGTTGAGATAATAATATCTTTCTTCAATAAAAAACCGACTTTAGGCACAGTAGTTATCACTTCATCGTTATGACCAAGCGTATTAATCACTTTGCGTAATTTACTGATGCAATGATTAAGGTTATTATTACTGGAAACAAGGCCGAAATCATCCCATACCTTTTGGAACAAAGTATCACGCTGAACAACGCTTCCATGACGTTCAATAAGAAGAAGTAAAATACGTCTTGCCGGGTTTGATATAGTCACCTGAGAGTCTGTATTATCCTGTAAAAAAAGAGTATTGTCTTCCGGGTTGAATACTATCTTATCTTCAATCACATAAATCATGGTCGTCCCTCGTTAACCCGCTTTACATATCCTGTATTCACTCAAGCTGGAAAGTAATGTTTTTAATTCCTATGCTAAAAACTTTCCCCAACATTTCTCTGCTATGAAGTATGTCGGCTTAGTATAAACTGAATAATTTTTAAAATAGTGTCCTATACAAAACAATATTGTTTTAAGGTGTAAGAAAAATCCTACTTAGTGTATTTTACATAAGATTGAGGGTGTTGTTTGATTTATAATTGTGGTCGGAAGATTTAGTAAAATATCCTGAGCAGGATGTTTTTCTTATGAACGCCTTACCGGCAGACGATAAGGCGTTATTGAGATGGGTATGAACCGCTGAGCACCTGAAATTAATTCCGGATGTCATACAAATATCGGCTGATGATATCGACCTGCTCAAGATTGAAATTGATACGCAGTTTTGCGCCCAACGGCAGGGTCAGCATCGGGTGGGTATGGCAGCAGTCGAAACCGTCAACTATTGGCATCGGTTGTCCGGCGAGAACTTCACGCAACACATCGTAGGGGGGGCGGCCTGTGCCAGCATCATTAAATAGCTCGTGTTTACCCAGCAGGATAGCGCTGACTTTTTCAAAAACACCGTTAAGTTTAAGCATCGAGAACGAGCGCTCAACGGTGGCAATATCTTTCAGGCTATCCTCAATGAACAGAATGTCGCCGGACTTAATTTCTGGCATCCAGTCGCTGCCCCAGATCCCTGAAAGGGTATTCAGATTTCCACCCATCACCCGCCCTTCAATGCTGCCCTCACCCTCGAACCGGCAGGTGTTTTTATAAAGCGTTTTTGGACGTACGGCCTGAAGGTCGTCCCAGTTCAGTCGTTCATCGCTCCATTTCTCCGGCAGGGTATAACGGTAATGACCCGCCTGCGGCCCCATCAGCACATCAATAAACGACTGATACGTTTGATGGACAAGAGGCGGAAATTCGCCGAAAGAAGCGACCAGGGCGGGGCCATAAAAAGTAATCAGCCCGGTTTTGGCATAAATGCCTGCCAGCAATGCCGTGGTATCGGAATAACCAATGATAATCTTTGGATCCGCCCGCAGTGCGTCATAATCCAGCCAAGGCAGCAGCGAGTTGCTGTTGTTGCCACCGATGGTCGACATAATACAGCGTACCTGAGGGTCGCGAATGAGCTGATTGAGTTCCTCCGCCCGCTCGGCAATGGAGCCCGAACGGTAAAAGTCGGACTTGCCGGTTAATGCTCCGGCTTTGAGCGTGAACCCCTTTTCTTCAAGAAACGTTTTCCCCCGGGAAAAACGATTTGGCGCAGTGACAGTAGCCGGCGCCGATGCGGAGAAAAATCCGATGGTGTCGCCAGGTTTTAATGATTTGGCTAAGAGTTCAGGGCGAGGTTCTGTCATCGTAAGTCCTTAACTTTTCATCACATAGGAATAAAGTCCCGGAAACCAATGTAGCAACATCAGGATTGTTTGAACAAGCGGAAGGGGAGTTTGAGATTTTTAAATAGCAGAAAGCAAAAAACCAGCACTTAGGCTGGTTTCTTTAAAGATGGCCCGGACTCGGACAAAGACGCGAGGCGTCTTTGAACAGCGCTTGCGCTGGCCCCGAAGGGGTGAGTCTCAGGATGAGACGAATAATCGAACAGGGTTCGATGTAGAGTCCGTATCACAGAAAGCAAAAAACCAGCCCTTAGGCTGGTTTCTTTAAATATGGTGCCCGGACTCGGAATCGAACCAAGGACACAGGGATTTTCAATCCCTTGCTCTACCGACTGAGCTATCCGGGCAACGGGGCGCATTAAACCGTATTGGCAGTAGGCCGTCAACGGATTTATGTAATAAACACTCTAAAAACGGTTCGTTTGCTGGCTTTTCAGGCAAATAAGTCACGAAAAGCGTGTTTTGGCCTTTTTATCAGGCCAGGGCACCGTGTTCCCGACAGCGGGCCACGTTCAGCACATCCTCTGCCAGACGTCTGGCAACAGCAACATCGTGCAACTGACGTTTGACCAGCAGCTTGCTCAGACACCCTTCGAGGATCAGTTCCATCTGCTCGGCGACCATCTGTGCGTCATCTGAACCCATCTCCTGCAATAATTCCAGTGTGTACTGATAAGAAGCCTGTTTCTGCTTTTCAGCCAGTTGATGGATAGGCGCTTCGCTGTCCGGGTAGAAACTGCATGCCGCAATAAACAAGCAGCCAGGGTAGCGGTTTAGCCGCACCTGTTCGTCGAGCACCTTATAGCGGGCCAACAATTTTTGCGGTGCAGTCAGGGTTTCATCCAGCAGTAACTGGCGACGCCAGATATCAATTTGTTCGCCGTGATGACGCAGACTGTCATACAGCAGTGCCTCGGCATCGGGCCAGAAACGGCGCAAATCGCTTAGCGGAACGCTCACCAGTTCAGCGATAGCGTCGAGTGACAGTGTGGCCAAACCGCGCTGTTCCAAAAGATTAAGAGTCTGGTCAAGGACCTGTTCACGTAGCACGTTTGCCTCCTCACAATTCGCGTACTTCAGAAAGTAGTGTCGTTTAAGGCTGGGTTTTCTGCAAATGCCCGGTGAATTGGGTCGCATCCATAAAACCGGTTACACGGGACTGTGGCAACTCTTTTCCATCCGCACCAAAGAATAAGAGGGTGGGCAGCCCCAATACTTGGAGACGCTTAAGCAGGGCCACCTGCTGCGGGCTATTTTGAGTTACATCAGCCTGCAGCAGTACGGTATCCCGCAGTTCATTCTGCACCTCTGGCGCAGTAAAGGTATATTTTTCGAACTCTTTACAGGCGACACACCAGTCGGCATAGAGGTCCAGCATCACCCGTTTCCCACTGGCGGCCTGAAGGGCCGCATTCAGTTCTTCAATATTATTGATGTGCTGAAACTTCAGCGCGTGCTGCGCAGTGGTAACTGTGCCCGCAGGGCTAAATGCCCAGTCCTGCAACGGGCGGCTTACGATCAGTGCGGCGGCGAGGAACAGCAGTTGCAGCGCGCGCAATAGGCCGCGCTGGCTTCTGAGACTCAGCAAGAATGCCCAGCCGAAGAACGCGATACCCAAGGCACTCCAGAGGCGTAATCCCCACATATCACCAATGATGCGCTCCAGCAGGAAGACCGGCAGAGCCAGGATCACAAAACCGAATCCTTCTTTGACGTATTGCATCCACGGGCCGCTGCGTGGCAGCAGCCGGTTGCCGAACAGAGTGACAATAATCAGCGGGATCCCCATCCCCAGCGCGTACAGATAAAGCGTTCCTGCACCGGCCCACAGATTTCCACTCTGGGCGATGTAGAGCAGAATGGCGCTCAAAGGCGCGGTCGTGCAGGGGGAACAAATCAGTCCGGCGAGGGCACCCATAACAAACACGCCCGCCAGCGAACCGCCTTTCTGGTCATTACTCCAGAGCGTTAGACGGGTTTGCAGCGATGACGGCAACTGCAGGCTGAACATACCGAACATTGATAGCGCCAGCGCCACAAACGCGACCGACAGAGCAATCAGTACCCACGGGCTTTGCAGGGCGGCCTGAAACTGTAAACCGGCCGCTGCGACCACCATCCCAAGCAGCGTGTAAGTCAGTGCCATTCCCTGTACGTAGAACATCGCCAGCAGGAAAATCCGCTTCATGCTGTGCGGACGCTGGCGGCCCAGAATAATGCCGGAAATCAGCGGATACATCGGCAGCACGCAAGGGGTGAACGCGATGCCGATACCGATGAGCAGAGCCCATAGCGGTGAGAAGGGCAGTGGCGCAGACTGAGGCGCCGGTGTGACATCGATGCTGGCCGCTGGCGCAATATCAGTAGGTGCAGCCGTGTTAGCCCCTGCTTGCTCCGTCACTTCATTAAGCGGGATTTCCCTGGTCTCTGGCGGGTAGCAGAACCCGGCCACGGCACAGCCCTGATAGGTCACCTTAAGCGATGCATGAGCACTGGCCTGACGCAGCGGGACACTCAGGTTGAGCTGTTTCTCGTAGACTTCGGTATTCCCAAAGAACTCATCATGATGTTCCAGACCCTTTGGCAAAATAAAAGCTGCCAGCTGCGCCTGTTCACCGACCAGTTCGATTTTATCGCGATAGAGATAATACCCCTCACGGATCTTCCAGTTCAGTTTGAGATTAGGCCCCTGTTGCTGAAAGTCGAAGTCGAAAGCCTGATCAACCGGCACAAACTGCGGATTGGCAGGTTTATCAAACAAAGACGCCTGCACGTGAAGCGGCAGGAAAAACAGACTGAAAAACAGCAATAAAAGACGGGGAAGACGGAAATCCATGCGGGTCATTATTCTCTTGCTCGCGGCGCATACGGGCCGCTGGTTGAATCGAAAGAGGCTGCGAATGGCATCATGCCAAAGCACGTTAACAGAATGTGATTATAACCCCTCTATTCCATGAGCAGAAAGCGCCGGAGTGTCAGGGTTTGTCAGAGAAGAGGGGAAAGGCGCCAATACAGGGGCCGGAGCCCCTGTAGAAAAAGGTTAAAGAATGATGCTGCCCATACCAAAACCGAAAAGTACCGACAGGAACACACCGATGGTGCCCGGGATAAAGAACGGATGGTTAAAGACAAAGCGGCCAATACGTGTGGTGCCGGTGTCATCCATTTGTACGGCGGCGACCAGCGTCGGGTAGGTCGGTAAGATAAACAGGCCGGAGACTGCGGCAAAAGAGGCGACAGCGGTCAGCGGTGTCACATTTAGCGCCAGCGCCAGTGGCATCAGCGCTTTGGCTGTCGCGGCCTGAGAGTAAAGCAGCGCCGAGCAGAAGAAGAATATCAGCGCCAGTAACCAAGGGTGCGCCTGAATCAGACCGCCTGCGGTCTCCTTGATCCAGCCCAGATTGGCTTGCACGAACGTATCACCCAGCCAGGCAACGCCCAGAATACAGATACAGGCGCTCATCCCGGCTTTGAATGTCCCTGAAGAGAGGATTGCGTCGGTTTTGATGTGGCACAACAGGGTGATAAGCGTCGCGACGCTCAGCATGATGATCAAAATCGCACTGGTGGTATTCATGATAGGGGTGGCCACCCAGCCAAGGCTTGGGCTGTTAACCACGGCATAACCCACTACGCTAAATACGCCGAGCAGGAACAGCAGTACGGAGAGTTTTGCGCCGGGTTTAATCTCGACGATTTTGTCACCACGCAGCTCAACCAGACCTTCCTCATAACGCGCCAGGTAGACCGGGTCATCGGACAATTTGGAGTTAAAGCACCAGGATACGATCAGTGACATCACAATCACCGCCGCGAGTGTCGAAGGGATCATCACCATCAGCAGATGCAAATAACTGACGCCGTGGCCTTCCATCACGGAGGACATATACACAACGGCCGCCGAAATTGGCGACGCAGTAATAGCTATTTGCGCCGCTACGACGGCGGTAGATAGCGGGCGGCAAGGCTTGATGCCTTGTTCTTTTGCCACTTCAGAAATGACCGGCAGAGCAGACAGCGAGATATTGCCGGTACCGGCGAGAATGGTCAGGAAGTAAGTCACGATAGGGGCAAGCAGCGTGATGTGCTTAGGGTTCTTGCGCAGCAGTTTTTCGGTCTGCTGGACCAGATAATCCATACCCCCGGCAACCTGCATGGTCGAGATCGCGGCGATCACCGCCATGATGATCGAGATAACGTCAAAGGGGATGCTTCCCGGTTTTACGCCACAGAGCGTCAGGGCCAAAACCCCCAGCCCGCCAGCAAAACCGATGCCGATGCCACCCAGGCGCGCGCCAAGGAATATTGCCGCCAGTACAATAATGAGTTCGATGATTAACATAATTGGCCGTCCATTGTTCCGGTACTCCGAAAAGAAACAAAATGAAAATGGGATGTTGTGTAATTGTTGTTATGTACAAAGTAAAAAGGCTCGTTGTTCGTGAGAACAACGAGCCTTCGGAGGCTAAAAGTGAATCCTGTTACTGTTCATTTTCATCCGTATACCGTTTCGCTTTGTAAGCCGGGTGCATCAGGTTCTCGATAGAGAAGATGTCATCCAGCTCAGCTTCCGTGAGCAGCCCGCGTTCCAGTACGACTTCCCGCACACTCTTACCGGTTTCCGCGCAAATCTTACCGACGATATCGCCATTGTGGTGGCCGATGAACGGATTCAGATAGGTCACGATACCGATGGAGTTGAAGACGTAGAACTCGCAGACTTCTTTATTTGCTGTAATACCGTTGATGCATTTTTCCAGCAGATTGTAGCAGGCGTTGGTCAGAATATGGATAGATTCAAACATCGCCTGACCAATCACTGGTTCCATCACGTTGAGCTGCAACTGACCGGCTTCCGCAGCCATGGTGACGCAGATGTCGTTACCGATGACTTTAAAGCACACCTGGTTCACCACTTCGGGGATAACCGGGTTCACTTTGGCTGGCATGATGGAGGAACCGGCCTGGAGTTCTGGCAGGTTAATCTCGTTAAGGCCGGCGCGCGGGCCGGAAGAGAGCAGGCGCAAGTCGTTACAAATCTTAGAGAGTTTAACCGCAAGGCGCTTCAGCGAGCTGTGAACCATGACGTAGGCGCCACAGTCGGAGGTGGCTTCAATCAGGTCTTCTGCCGGTACGCAGGCCAGATTGCTGACTTCCGCCAGTTTTTCCACCGCCAGTTGCTGATAGCCGTCTGGCGTATTGAGGCGAGTCCCGATGGCCGTTGCCCCAAGATTCACTTCCAGCAGCAGTTCGCCGTTGCGCAGTAAATTACGGGTCTCTTCTTTGAGCAGCACATTGAATGCGTGGAACTCCTGACCGAGGGTCATCGGTACGGCGTCCTGCAACTGAGTGCGGCCCATCTTAATGATATTTTCGAACTCTTTGGCTTTGTGTTCAAAACCGTCGCCCAGTTGGGCAATCGCGTCGATCAGTTTCAGTAAAGAGGCGTAGACCGCGATACGGAAACCGGTCGGATAGGCATCGTTGGTGGACTGGCATTTATTCAGATGGTCGTTCGGGTTCAGATACTGATAATCGCCTTTCTGGTGGCCCATCAGTTCGAGGCCAATGTTTGCCAGCACTTCGTTGGTGTTCATGTTAACCGAGGTACCTGCGCCGCCCTGGAAGACGTCAATCGGGAACTGGTCCATGCATTTGCCTTTATCGAGGACTTCGTCGCAGGCCTGAATAATGATGTCTGCGATATGACGCGGAATTGTTTGCAGCTCTTTATTCGCTAACGCGGCCGCTTTCTTAACCATCACCATGCCCCGGACAAATTCCGGCACATCGCTGATTTTGGTGTTGCTGATGTAGAAGTTTTCAATAGCCCGCAGGGTGTGAATTCCATAATAAGCCTCGGCCGGAACTTCACGAGTGCCCAGCAGATCTTCCTCGATACGAATCGTATTTGACATGAGAACCTTCTTTTTGGTGCTGAAACGCGTTATGCGATGTTAATAATTATGTTACTAACAGCGGGAAATTAAAAACGATCAACCGTTGTTCTTACTACGAAGGCGATCATATGCTGCTGTTAGCGAATTGCACGCACTAAGATCACTCTCTTGCACTGTTACGGAGCACGTATTTCTGTATCTGTGAGAACTCTCACAAATCATTCGTTCAATGAATTAAATCTTCACCACAGGTTGAAAACAGCGGGCCTCGCTACCATTACATTGTAGACAGCCTGGGGCATTGTGATTGCGTTGATCCCCACGGCCCTATTTTATGGTTCTGGAAAGGTGCCTTTTGGCCGAACCGGGACTTCATCACAAGGAGATTGCGGTGCGCTGGTTACCGTTACTGTTGTTATTTCTGTTGGCCTACATCGAAATAACCTTATTTATTAAAGTGGCCGCCTTTATCGGTGTCGCCATGACGTTATTGCTGGTGGTTTTTACCTCCTGCGTGGGCGTCTCCTTGGTGAAAAATCAGGGCATGAAAACCTTTATGCAACTGCAGCAGAAGCTGGCCGCAGGCGAAAGCCCGGCTGCCGAGATGGTCAAAAGCGTCTCACTGGTGATCGCTGGCTTCCTGCTGCTTGTGCCGGGGTTCTTCACCGACTTCCTTGGCCTGCTCCTGTTGCTGCCGCCGGTGCAGAAATCCTTGACCCTCAAATTGATGCCGCACCTTAATATTGTCCGCTCCGGTGGCAATTGGGGTACCAGCCAACCCACCGGGAATACTTTCGACGGCGAGTTTAAACGCACCGACGAACATACCGAGCGTCTGGTTTCGCCTGAAAAAGATGACGACATCGACCGCCGCGATCGTTAAGATTCGCGCCGTCGATTGTTAAAGTATTGTTGAAAAAAGGCATTTCGCTGGATCCTTTACGGGACATCGAAATGGAAAAGAAAAAGCGATTTTTTTTGCTTTCTCCCCTTGAAGGGTGGCGTAACGCCCCCATTAAACAAACCACGAGGCCGGGCAGATGACTGTCAGGCATTCAACCCTAAAATAGTTATGGACCCCGCTCACAGGAGAGTTATCAATGAAAATTCGTCCATTGCATGACCGCGTTATCGTCAAGCGTAAAGAAGTTGAATCTAAATCCGCTGGCGGCATCGTTCTGACTGGCTCCGCTGCTGGTAAATCTACCCGTGGTGAAATCCTGGCCGTCGGTCATGGTCGCATCCTGGAAAATGGTGAAGTGAAAGCGCTGGACGTTAAAGTTGGCGACATCGTTATTTTCAATGACGGTTACGGCGTTAAAGCAGAGAAGATCGACAATGAAGAAGTGTTGATCATGTCCGAAAGCGACATTCTGGCTATCGTAGAAGCGTAATCCGCTCCCGATCACTTTTTCTGAACTGAACGAATTTAAGGTAAATAACAATGGCAGCTAAAGACGTAAAATTTGGCAATGACGCTCGTGTAAAAATGTTGCGTGGCGTAAATATCCTTGCTGATGCAGTTAAAGTTACCCTGGGCCCGAAAGGCCGTAACGTTGTTCTGGATAAATCCTTCGGCGCACCAACCATCACTAAAGATGGTGTCTCTGTTGCACGTGAAATCGAACTGGAAGACAAGTTCGAAAACATGGGCGCACAGATGGTTAAAGAAGTTGCCTCTAAAGCTAACGATGCTGCGGGTGACGGTACAACTACTGCAACCGTACTGGCTCAATCCATCATCACCGAAGGCCTCAAAGCTGTTGCTGCTGGTATGAACCCGATGGACCTGAAACGCGGTATCGATAAAGCCGTTATCGCCGCTGTTGAAGAACTCAAAAAACTGTCTGTGCCTTGCTCTGATTCTAAAGCTATCGCACAGGTAGGTACTATCTCTGCTAACTCCGATGAAACCGTCGGTAAACTCATCGCTGAAGCGATGGAAAAAGTGGGCAAAGAAGGCGTTATCACCGTTGAAGAAGGCACCGGCCTGCAAGACGAGCTGGATGTGGTTGAAGGTATGCAGTTTGACCGCGGCTACCTGTCCCCGTACTTCATCAACAAGCCTGAAACTGGTTCGATCGAGCTGGAAAGCCCGTTCATCCTGTTAGCTGACAAGAAAATTTCTAACATTCGCGAAATGCTGCCAGTGCTGGAAGCCGTTGCTAAAGCCGGTAAACCACTGCTGATCATTGCTGAAGACGTTGAAGGCGAAGCCCTGGCGACTCTGGTTGTGAACACTATGCGCGGCATCGTGAAAGTGGCTGCAGTTAAAGCTCCTGGCTTCGGCGACCGTCGTAAAGCTATGCTGCAAGATATCGCAACACTGACTGGCGGTACCGTTATCTCTGAAGAGATCGGTCTGGAACTGGAAAAAGCTACCCTGGAAGATATGGGTCAGGCGAAACGCGTTGTTATCAACAAAGACACCACCATCATCATCGATGGCGTTGGCGAAGAAGCAACTATCCAGGGCCGTGTTACTCAGATCCGTCAGCAGATCGAAGAAGCGACATCTGATTACGACCGTGAAAAACTGCAAGAGCGTGTGGCTAAACTGGCAGGCGGCGTAGCTGTTCTGAAAGTTGGCGCAGCGACTGAAGTTGAAATGAAAGAGAAGAAAGCTCGCGTTGAAGATGCGCTGCACGCAACCCGTGCTGCTGTTGAAGAAGGCGTGGTTGCCGGTGGTGGTGTTGCGCTGATCCGCGTTGCTCACACTCTGGCTGGCCTGAAAGGCGACAACGAAGACCAGAACGTCGGTATCCGTGTTGCACTGCGCGCAATGGAGTCTCCACTGCGTCAGATCGTCGTTAATGCCGGTGAAGAAGCCTCTGTTATCGCGAACAAAGTGAAAGCAGGCGAAGGCAGCTTCGGTTACAACGCTTACACCGAGCAGTACGGCGACATGATCGCGATGGGTATCCTTGACCCAACTAAAGTTACCCGTTCTGCACTGCAGTTCGCGTCTTCTGTTGCTGGTCTGATGATCACCACCGAGTGCATGATCACTGACCTGCCAAAAGGCGACGCCGGTGACATGGGCGGCGCTGGCGGTATGGGTGGAATGGGCGGCATGGGCGGCATGATGTAATCATCCCCCCTGGCGTTTATCCGCTGGATGTATGAAGGGCGTAAGTCTTTTGTATGTTGAAGAAACCCGGTCATTTATGGCCGGGTTTTTTTATTTGACCCTTTTTCGTCCGGTTCAGTAAGATAACTCTCATTGTCTCTGGAGTTTAACGTGTAAACTGTAGCCTATCGCCATTGCCTGTTTATCTCAGGTAACGCGTTGAACCCTAGGTAAACGTGGCAACGGATGCCTAAGAGAACTGAACGTTCTCTGATAGGCTTTATGAGATTTCAATATCAAATGGGGAAAGTGATGCGGATTAAAATGTTACTGGGCCTGTCAGCTGCCATGCTGCTTGCCGGGTGCAGTACCACTCATCAACTTGATGCAGCGGGCCAGCAGGTGAAATTCACCGATACCAAACCAGGCAAAGAATGCCAGCTCATTGGTGATGTCACCGGCGCGCAAAGCAATTGGTTCTCAGGCAGTGGCGGTGACGGCAGCTCAATGCGCGGCGCGGCAAACGACCTGCGTAACAAAGCGGCAGCAATGGGGGGGAATACCATTTACGGCGCAAACAGCCCAACGCAGAATTTACTGTCCAGCTTCGTGCCGGTAGACAGCAAAATGGTTGGCCAGGTTTATAAGTGTCCTTAACAGGGCAGACTTTCTCCTGAGCAAGACGCTAAATAGCAAAAGGGATGCCATCGTGCATCCCTTTTTGATCCCAGTTTCTGCTGTATTCAGGACTGTTTAAGCCGCAAATCCAGAATCGTTTTACTCGGCTCACCGCCAATTTCACGCGTCAGCTTGGGCACCATATAGCCCGATACCTTGCTCATCAACCCTTTCATAATCACCCGTGCTTCATCGTCATCGACCATGAAATGGGCCGCGCCCTGAACTTTATCCAGCACGTGGATATAATACGGCAGGATCCCTGCATTAAACAGCGCATTACTCAGCTCGGCCAGCGTGTCGGCGCAGTCATTCACCCCGCGCAGCAGCACGCTTTGGTTTAGCAGCGTTACGCCAGCACTTTTGAGGCGGCTCATGCTGTTGCACAGGTTTACATCAATCTCGTTAGCATGATTGATGTGCGTCACCATCAACACCTGTAAGCGTGAATCGCTGAGGCGCTGGCAGAGCGTGGTGGTAATGCGCGCTGGTATCACTACCGGCAAACGGGTGTGGATCCGCAGGCGTTTAAGGTGCGCGATCGCTTCTAGTTCTGTGATCAGCCAGTCAAGTTCACTATCTTTTGCCATCAGGGGATCACCCCCAGAGAAAATAATTTCATCGAGTTCAGGGTGTGAGCGGATATAATCCAGGGCCTGAACCCAGTTGGCTTTATTTCCCTGGTTTTCCTGATACGGAAAATGACGACGGAAGCAGTAGCGGCAGTTCACCGCACAGCCACCTTTGACCAGCAATAGCGCGCGATTACTGTACTTGTGCAACAGTCCCGGAACGACACTACGTTGTTCGTCCAGTGGATCGGTCGTAAAGCCCGGTGCGGCGATAAACTCCTCGCGCGCGGTCAGGACTTGCAACAGTAAAGGGTCGTGCGGATTGCCCGGTTGCATGCGCGCCACAAAGGCACGCGGAACGCGTAACGGGAACAAACGACGGGCGTCACGCCCTGTTTGCAGCTCTGCATTATCGTTAAGTGCCAGAAGAGTAAGCAGTTCATCCGGGTCTGTAATAACATCGCCGAGTTGATACAACCAATCTTCTCTAAATGGCGTATTTAGGGTTACAATGTTTGCCATTTTTTGGCTAATACCAGTTTAAAATTAGAGGGCCATCATGGCGACTTATTCTAGCAACGATTTCCGTCCGGGTCTTAAAATCATGTTCGAAGGCGAACCTTTCGCAATCGAAGACAGTGTGTTTGTAAAACCAGGCAAAGGTCAGGCTTTCGCACGTGTGAAAATGCGTCGTCTGCTGACCGGTTCACGCGTAGAAAAAACCTTCAAATCTACTGACTCCTGCGAAGGTGCGGACGTTGTAGATACCAACATGACCTACCTGTACAACGACGGTGAGTTCTACCACTTCATGCACCCTGAGACTTTCGAGCAGCACGGTGTTGAAGCTAAAACCGTCACTGAAGCGTCAAAATGGCTGCAAGACAATGCAGAATGTATCGTGACGCTGTGGGATGGCCGTCCTATCGCTGTTCAGCCACCAAACTTCATCGAAGCTGAAGTGGTTGAAACTGACCCAGGTCTTAAAGGTGATACTGCGGGTACCGGTGGCAAGCCTGCGACCTTGAGCACCGGCGCTGTGGTTAAGGTTCCATTGTTCGTGCAGATCGGTGAAATCGTCCGTTGTGACACCCGTTCTGGCGAATACGTTTCCCGCGTTAAGTAACTTTAAACGCTGGCGAAAGCTGCGGCAGGTCAAACACTTGCCGCGACTTTCCTCCATCACACTTTGGAAATGGATCACGTTTACCATGTTGAAGAAGGTGCTGTTTTTTCTGGTTTCAATGATGGTGCTGGCTTCGTTATCCGGCTGTAATACCGTTCACGGCTTTGGTGAAGACATCCAGCATCTGGGGGGCGCTATCTCCAGAGCGGGCTGATCCCTTCAGCCACTATTTTCCATATTTCCTAAAATCCTCTGAAAAACCTCGCGTTGCTGTTTTTTTACTACACTTAGGTGGTCGTACTTACCATTCTCTTATAGGAAGGAAATTTATATGCTGAAGAAAAGTATTCTGGCCATTTTGTCTGTTTTGGTACTGTCCAGTGCGTTGACGGCGTGTAACACCACGCGCGGCGTGGGTGAAGATGTCTCTGCTGGCGGACAGGCTATCCAAAAAAGCGCGCAATAACCTTTTTCGCGTCTGAAATTCCCGCTTAATGCAGATTCTGCCTGCAGTAGCATGCAGGCAGTGCCTCTTCCCTCCACATCCTATTTTGACTGTTTAACCCAAACTAACTGATTGATATCAAATCCGTATTGCTGAGCGGTATCCAGCAATTTGTGTTTCACGTCGTCGCTGAGCGTCGGCGTGCGGGACAAAATCCACAGATAGCTTTTATTCGGGCCACATACCAGGGCGTACTGGTAATCCTTATCCAGTTCAATGACGTTATAGCCGCCATAGAACGGGCCGAAGAAGGAAACCTTAAGCGCCGCGCGTGAAGTCGGTCCGGTGAAATAGGCTTTACCTTCGCTCTCCTGCCACTTCTGTTTTTTCGGATTAAAACCCCGGTTAATCACTTTGACGCCATCGTCGTTGCGCAGGCTGTAATTCGCTGTTACCTGCTCGAGCCCGCTTTCAAAACTGTGATCCAGCCGGGCGACCTCATACCAGGTACCGAGATAACGGTTCAATTCAAAGTTATTGACGACCTTCACGTCAGAGGGGGGCGTGACACTACAGGCAACGGACATCACAGCCGATACCAGAACGCCGAGTTTTGACCAGATTTGCATAGCAGTTCCTTCCTTAGGGTGTGCTCTAAGTGTAGGTAAAAATGGGAGAAGAGGTAATATGATAGCGGAAAAAGCGGCCCGCAGAAGGGGCCGCCTGAGAGCGTTAAATCCTGATCAGAACAATCACAGTGACGATGGTAAGAATGCTTGCCAGACCGTAGAATACCCATTTCCCTGCCGGGACATGGATCTTCAGATCATGCATGGCGTGGTGCATGCGGTGTAAACCGCACCACAGCGGTAAAACGATCATCAGCAATAAGAACAGGCGACCAATCCAGCTTTGTGCAAACGCCAGGATCCGCGGATAGCTCAGTGCATCAGCCGGGAAAAACCCGAGTGGCAACAGGAAGCAAACCAGCAGGATCATCACCGGCGCGAAGATCGCACTCCACATCCCACCTGCGCCGAACAGTCCCCAGAAGACCGGTTCGTCAGAGCGCTTTGGAAGCGTTTTATTCATCATGTCCCCCCGTTAATAAAATAAGGCGATGGCCAGAATAGCCAGCGTGGCAACCACGGTGATCACCCAGAACGCGCCAATTACCGGTTCTGGACCCATTTTCTGGTTTTTCACGATAATGATGGAAGCCTTCGGAGCCAGCTCAAACCAGGTTTTGGTATGCAGCAATGCGGCAAGAAGGGCGATCAGGTTAATGATCATCACGATCGGGTTTTGCAGAAAACCGACAAAACCTGCCCAGCTCTCTGCGCCATGCTTGAGCGAGAAAAGCCCGGCCAGCAGCAGCAAGCTGAACCAGACGGCCGGAACGGCGGTGCCTTCGCGCAGCATATAGAAACGATAAAACCCGGATTTTTGCCACCAGTTGGCCTTCATCTCACGCACGTAGGGTTTACGTTTGCTCGGCGTATTCATCATATTTTGTTCCCTCATTGCGGTCTGAGCCTCGCTATCATGAAGTCTTTTGCGCTTTCCACTTTGCCTTGTTGAATTGCCGCAGCCGGATCGACATGCTTCGGACACACCTCAGAGCAATAGCCGACGAAGGTGCAGCTCCAGACGCCGTTCTGGCCGTTGAGCTGGGCCATACGCTGCTGTTTGCCGTGATCCCGGTTGTCGAGGTTATAACGGTGCGCCAACGTGATGGCTGCCGGACCGATGAACTCCGGATTTAAACCGAATTGCGGACAGGCGGCATAACACAAGCCACAGTTAATGCAGCCGGAGAACTGATGGTATTTCTCCATCTGTGCTGGGGTTTGGTTACCTGGACCTTGTGAGGCATCGCGCGGATTACCGATGATATAAGGCTTGATGGCTTCGAGGCTTTCGATGAAGTGAGTCATATCGACCACCAGATCGCGCTCAATCGGGAAATTACCCAGCGGTGCAACCTGCATTCCATGCGGATACTCGCGCAGGAAGGTTTTGCACGCCAGTTTAGGCACGTTATCGACCATCATGCCGCATGAGCCGCAAATTGCCATGCGGCACGACCAGCGATAAGACAAATCAGGGGCCAGATTATCCTTGATGTACCCTAAGGCATCGAGCAGTGATGTTGTCTCATCGAAAGGCACGTCATAAACGACCGGATGCGGCGCACTGTCGGTTTCCGGATTGTAACGCATGATCTCAACCTTCCGGCTCTTCAACTCAGCCATGAGATTGCTCCTTGTTTTTCTTGTCCTGAGCTTCTGACTCAGCGCCGTAGACGCGTTTTGCTGGCGGCAGAGTGGTGATTTTCACATCGCCATATTCTAGGCGTGGTGCGGTGTCGGGCTGATAAAAGGCCAGCGTATGCTTGAGGAAATTCACGTCATCGCGCTCGGTACAGCCTTCGTCAAGACGCTGGTGAGCACCGCGTGACTCCTTACGGTTAAATGCCGAGTGCGCCATACATTCAGCGACATCCAGCCCGTAGCCCAGCTCCAGTGTGTACAGCAAGTCGGTATTGAATACGCTGGAGGTGTCTTTGATTTTCACCCGTTTGAAGCGCTCTTTCAGTTCAGCCAGCTTATCGATGGTTTTTTGCATCAGTTCCGGCGTACGGTAAATGCCGCAGCCTTCTTCCATCGACATGCCCATTTCGTCACGAATAGTCGCCCAGCTTTCATTGCCTTCCTGCGCCATCAGTGCGGCTAAACGGTTTTCCACGTCAGCAACCTGTGCGTCCAGTACTACCGAGTTGGCAGGTTTGACCGATTCAGTCGCGCGAATGGCTGCTTGTTCACCCGCCATACGTCCAAACACCACCAGTTCTGCCAGCGAGTTTGAACCAAGACGGTTGGCACCATGCAGGCCGACCGAAGAGCATTCGCCGACGGCAAACAGCCCTTTAATTCGGGTTTCACACTGTGCGTTGGTTTCGATACCGCCCATGGTGTAGTGCGCAGTAGGGCGCACCGGGATAGGGTCTTTTACCGGATCGACGCCGACATAAGCTTTTGAAAGTTCGCAGATAAATGGCAGACGTTCGAGGAGCTTTTTCTCGCCCAGATGCCGCAAATCGAGATACACGACATCCCCGCGCGGGGTGGACTCGGTACGTCCGGCGCGCCATTCATGCCAGAAGGCCTGTGAGACTTTGTCACGCGGGCCGAGTTCCATATATTTGTTCTTCGGCTCCCCGAGCGGCGTTTCCGGGCCCATGCCGTAGTCTTGCAAATAACGATAGCCGTCTTTGTTGATCAGAATACCGCCTTCGCCGCGACAACCTTCGGTCATCAGGATGCCGGAACCCGGCAGACCGGTCGGGTGATATTGCACAAATTCCATATCACGCAGCGGTACACCGTGACGGAAGGCCATGCCCATGCCGTCACCGGTAACAATCCCGCCGTTGGTGTTGTAGCGGTACACACGGCCTGCGCCGCCGGTGGCCATGACCACGGCGTTGGCGCGAATCTGTATGCGCGTGCCTTCCATCATATTGATAGCAACCAGCCCGTGAACGCGGCCATCATCTACCAAAATATCGAGAACAAAATGCTCGTCGAATCGCTTGATTTGCGGGTACTTCAGCGAGGTCTGGAACAGAGTATGCAGCATGTGGAAGCCGGTTTTATCGGCCGCAAACCACGTACGCTCGATCTTCATTCCGCCAAAACGCCGCACGTTGACGGACCCGTCTTCTTTGCGGCTCCACGGGCAGCCCCAAATTTCGAGTTGTGCCATCTCTTTCGGGCATTGGTGAACAAAATGATCCACCACGTCCTGTTCGCACAACCAGTCACCGCCGGACACTGTGTCCTGGAAGTGGTAGTCGAAGCTGTCGTGATCCTGCGTGACGGCGGCTGAGCCACCTTCGGCAGCCACGGTATGGCTGCGCATCGGGTACACTTTTGATATCAGCGCAATGTTAAGGCTGGGGTTGGCTTCCGCTGCTGCTATGGCTGCGCGTAAACCAGCTCCACCTGCACCTATAATTACAATGTCGGCGTTAAAGGTTTGCACTGCATTCCTCCACTATCATCATGATGTCGGGTCTGAAACCCATTGAGAAGCCAGCATTATTGATGGCTCAGTTTACTCTGATGGCACGCAGGTACTGTCTCAGAGGTGAGTATTCTTATTATTTGTAAGGGATTAATTATACCTAAGGGGTAGAACGGGAAATTTGATGTGAACGCTGATTTCGGCTTTCTGTAACATCCGTTGCCGTCTTAGGGCGCAGAATGAGATATTTGTTTGCCTGTGTGGTTGCAGGTAGACTGCATGCCCTTTCTCACTTCGGAGTTAAGCACCATGAGCGAAACAGCAAGCTGGCAACCCAGTGCTCCTATCGCCAATTTGTTGAAGCGCGCGGCAATCGTCGCCGAGATTCGACGTTTTTTTGCCGATCGTGGCGTATTAGAAGTAGAAACGCCGGCTATGAGCCAGGCGACGGTCACCGACGTTCATCTGGTGCCTTTTGAAACCCGTTTTGTCGGGCCTGGCGCGGCGGATGGCATGACGTTGTATCTGATGACCAGCCCTGAATACCATATGAAAAGGCTGCTGGCGGCCGGAAGTGGTCCGATTTATCAGATGGGAAAAAGTTTCCGCAATGAAGAAGCAGGGCAGCATCACAACCCCGAATTCAGCATGCTGGAGTGGTATCGTCCGCGTTATGACATGTACCGTCTGATGAATGAAGTCGATGATTTGCTGCAACAGATACTGGACTGCGAAACGGCGGAAACCCTCTCTTATCAGCAAGCATTTACTCGCCACCTCGACGTTGACCCGCTCTCAGCCGATAAAGCCCAACTGCGTGAAGTGGCTGCAAAACTCGATCTGTCGAATATTGCCGACACTGAAGAGGATCGCGATACGCTGTTGCAGCTGCTGTTCACAATGGGTGTTGAGCCGCATATCGGTCGTGATAAACCGACATTTGTATATCACTTCCCCGCGACACAGGCTTCCCTGGCTGAGATCAGCACGGAAGATCACCGTGTGGCAGAGCGTTTTGAGGTCTATTACAAAGGTGTCGAACTGGCCAATGGCTTCCGCGAACTGACCGATAGCAGAGAGCAACGTCAGCGCTTTGCGCAGGACAACCAGAAGCGTGCTGCACGGGGCTTACCGGTACAGCCTGTGGATAACAATTTGCTCGATGCGTTGGAACACGGTATGCCGGAATGCTCCGGCGTGGCGCTGGGCGTTGATCGTCTGATTATGATTGCGCTGGGGGCCAATAGCCTCAGCGAAGTTCTGGCATTCCCGGTGATGCGCGCCTGACAGGGCGGCATTGCGCAGTGCTGAGGAAGAACGAACAAAAAGGCCGGCAAGTGAACTTGTCGGCCTTTTTGTTTTTAACGGCGAATACAGCCTGCTGGATCCACTGTGTTACAGATCACCCGGCGAGCGTGCGCTGCTGCTCGGTATATTTGAGCCGCTCGAGCTGGTGAACGTCGCGTTATTGCCATTTTGCGCCCGGCGCAGGGTCTCCATGCGAACCTGGAACGGTGGGAATGGCAGGATAATGCCGTGTTCATGGAAGCCCGCCAGAATCAGCTGGTGGATCTCATGTCTCAGTGGCATACGGTGGGCCATTTCAGCGGCGTGCATACGCAGTTCGAAAATCTGGATCCCCTGCTGCAAATCAACCAGATAGACCTCCGGCGCCGGGTTATCCAGCACCAGAGAGCAGCGGTGCGCCGCATTGAGCAGGATCTCAGTCACTTCTTCGCTGTTGGCCTCAGAAGGTGCCGGTACGGTTAATACCACGCGCGTTACGGAGTCAGACAGCGACCAGTTGATGAACTGCTCGGTGATAAATGCCTTGTTCGGAACAATGATCTCTTTGCGATCCCAGTCCGCGATGGTAGTTGCACGGGTATTGATCTTGGTGACACTGCCCGTCAGGTTGCGGATCGTCACGGTATCGCCGATGCGGATCGGTTTTTCAAATAAAATGATCAGGCCGGAGATAAAATTGGCGAAGATCTCTTGCAGACCAAAACCGAGACCAACACCCAATGCGGCGATCAGCCACTGCAATTTCGCCCATTCGATCCCTAACAACGAGAAGGCACTCACACCGCCGACGATCATCAGTACGTACTTGGTGATGGTCAGAATGGCGTAGCCGGTGCCGGGCGTCAGATCCAGGTGCTGCAACAGCGCCAGCTCCAGCAGGGCAGGCAGATTTCGTACCAATTGCGTGGTGATGATCAACACTAAAATGGCGATCAACACCGCGCCGAGGGTGATCGGCTGCATGCTCTCCACCCCCTGATTGACCGAAGAAACCTGCCAAAGATGGATGTTTTCAAGGAAAGAGAAAGCAGAATGGATCTCAGACCACAGGAAGATCACCGAGACGAAAGCCACCATCGTCAAAATTGATCTGACCAGCCGCAGGGACTGCGCGCTGATCGCATCCAGATCCACTTCCGGCTCTTCGATCTCAATCGTCCCTTCGTTACTGTTAGCGTGCTGAGGCTCTTCTTCACCACGGGCGCGCTGGCTGAGCATTTCGGCCCGTCGCTGTTTTGCACGCTCAAAGGCAATGCGGCGGCGCTGAATCAGCATCCACCGGCGGATAATATGGTAAATCACCAGCAGGACAAACCAGATAGCCACTGACGTTTCTAGCCTTGCCAAGAGCGCCTGCGCCGTCGCCAGATAACCCAGTAACGATGCCAATGCGGCCACCATTGGCGCGCTTAACAGCAACCACCAGAGGGCGTTGTTGAGCAGGTTCTCGCCATTGCCTTTCTTATCCAGATAGAGCGGTATCCCCGCCCGTTTCAGGCTATGGGTGACCAGACTCAGTGCCAAACAGAGCAGGATGAAACACAGCCGGCCAAGGGTATTCGAAAATTCACGGTCATTGAGATTATCGAAGGTGATCAGCGCCATAATCAGTGGCACGATAAGCCAGATCGACATCATGTAATAACGCATCGCGCGGGAAACCGCCCGCTGCGGCCAGCCGAAATGCACTACGAACAGCCCTTTCGGGTTAGCCAGCGCGGCACTGATCATAAACGCCCAGAGGATGGGCAGGGTGGCGGTCACGCCATCACCGATCGCGACTGCAATCGGATAAGGCCACGCACTTCGCAGGCCAAAACCGAGCGCCGCCCACAGTACCGGCAGCGGCAGGGCCACCAGAATCGACCAGAAGACGGTGCGCAGGGTCAACGAGAAGTGGTCCTGCGTGACTTTGCCGACACGGCTGCTGGAACGTTCTAGAAACGCATAGTAGTGACGGCGTGAACTGATACTGATAATCACCAGAATCAGGGCACCAAACAGCGGGATTAAGGTCTCCTTGCTGGTGACCATCATCAGCGAGGCGCTGCTGAGCTGGGACAACGTATCCAGCGACAACAGGCGAGTCAGGTCATGCGCCACCTGCAACGGATAAGAGAAGCTGATAGGGCTGACGTCAGCGACCCAGAACAGGTAGCGGTGAGCCGCTTCATGAATTTCATTCAGTGCTTCAACCAGCTGGCTGTTGGCGACTTTCAGCTTGGTGAGCTCCAGGATTTGCGAATCACACCCGGACAGCAGGGAATTGAGTAAGTCACGTTGCATGCGCAGCTGGGCATCGAGGATTTTTTGCTGCGCCGCGGTCAGCGGGGTGCCGTCGTCCTGACGCGCCTGCCGGAAGAGTGCCTGCTTATCGAGCAGGTCTTCATAATGCAGACGCTGAACGCGCAACTGGCCCATATCCCGGTCCAGCTGTTGCGGTTTGGGCACTTCCGGTAGTTTTGAAACCTGCGCCCGCAGCGTTTCACCTAAAAGATTTGATGCCCCTAACCACTGCGCCTGCTCGCGGATGGTGCTCAGGGCCTGACGAACCTGCAGGGTTTGGGCGGCAGCCTGACGCTGCTGGGAGGAGATCAAATCCATGCGCTGCGCCTGCTGATTCAGCGCTAAAGAGAGCTCACGGTTAGCTTGCAGCTGTTTGTTGACAGAGGCGGGGAGTTCTCCACTCTGTTCTGCCAGCAACTCGGTTTTTTCAATGGCCTGTTCGGCTTCGCGCTGGCGCTGACTGTTGAGATTATTGCGCAGTGTCTGAAGTTGTTGATCAAGACGATCGTGGCGTTTTTTATACAGATCGGCGCGCATTCTCGACAACTCTTGGCGATTGTTCGCCGAAAGCTGCGCGAGTTCAAGTTCGTCTACTTTTGCTTTTCGTGCCGCGGACTCGGCCTGTAAAGCGCTCATCTGCGCCTGAACCAGCTGTGAGGCATTGCCAGAAGTAGCGCCGGATTGCAGACGTTGTTCTATATCGCTGAGTGCGTTGCGGGCTTCCGACTGCTGTTGGGGGATCTGACCGAGGGAGTCGCTGATGTCGCGGGAGCGGTCCTGCTCCTGACGTAACTGGCGGGCTTCCTCCAGCAACTGGCTGCTGACCTGCAAAATTTGCTGATCCAGCTGGGCGGCGGTCAGGTTGTTATCGACCGGCAGCGGTGTATCACCCTGCGCCTGAAGTTCCTGACGCAAACCCTGCGTCAGTTTCGGAAAATCATCGATCACTTTCTGGTACTGCTCGGCGCGTACCGATGAGGCACGCGCTTCGCTTAGCCAGTTGAGTGCGCTTTGCAGTGCTTCAACCACCTGTGCCTGATTCGCCATTTCCTTATTGGCTTCGGCCTGTTTCAGCTCTTGTTTGAGCTGATCTTCCGACGGCGCCGCAGTGGCGATCATCGGCAGGGCCAGCAATAAACTCATCAGTAACGCAGGGATCAGGCGCACTCGGTATTTCCTTTTATTCTGTTAGATCCGGGAAGGTGTCAGACATCTTCCGGGGGTGCTGCAGGCTTGGTGACACCAGCCTGTGCCATGCCTGCCGGAGCGGGCACGGTTTCTGTCGGCGCAACGATTTCATCAGTCACGACAGGCTCATTTTTGGTGATATCAACGGTAGCCGTTTGTGTCTTAACTGCCGCACTTTGACGTACGGCTTCGGCAAAAGGAGCACCCATGCGGGTGATTGTGCCGTTACTCAGTTGGGGCATAAAGTTCACCTGGCCCGCGGCAAACAGGTTGATGACGGTTGAGCCCAGTTTAAAGCGGCCCATCTCGGCACCTTTCTCCAGAGCGATCGCGCCTTCAGCGCCAGCGGCCGGGTAAGTCCAGCGTTTGATAATGCCTTCACGTGGCGGCGTTACGCAGCCAGCCCATACGGTTTCGATGCTGCCGACGATGGTTGCGCCTACCAGAATCTGCACCATAGGGCCAAATTCTGTATCAAACAGGCAGATGACGCGTTCGTTGCGGGCAAACAAGTTCGGGACATTGGCCGCCGTCAGTGGGTTGACGGAGAACAGATCGCCGGGGACATAAATCATTTCACGCAGCACGCCGTCACAAGGCATGTGCACGCGGTGATAATCGCGCGGGGCAAGATAAATGGTGGCGAACTGGCCGTCTTTGAACTGCTCAGCCAGCTGATAATTTCCCGCCAGCAAGGCTTCCAGCGAGTAAAAATGACCTTTGGCCTGGAACAATTTTCCGTCGGTAATGGCACCTAACTGACTGACTGCGCCATCGGCGGGTAGACACAGCATATCCAAACCACTGACGACAGGGCGTGCGCCATCGCGTAGCGGGCGTACGAAGAATTCGTTAAACGTCGGGTAGGACTTGAGATCCGGATCCTTTGCTTCTTTCATGTCGACGTTGTAATAGCGTGCAAAGCCTTTAATAACCCAGTGCGTCAGCATCGCGGCACGCTTATCTGCACCCCAGCCAGCCAGACGGGTCAGTCCTTGTTTAGGAAGTAAGTATTGAAGTTTGATTTTAAGACTGTCCAGCACGGGGAACCTCTTGGGTGATGTCATCGCGCCGGGATTCACGGCGCGCAATAGTGGAGGTTACTCTGAATCAGAGCACCATTGAGCGTGGTGGCTGGGCCGTTTTAGGGCAGCGGCTCAGCATAAGGCTGCGGATTGTAACGAGGGTAAATCATCGCGACAATATCCGCTAATCAATCCCGTTAACCGAGGTAGCGAAAATGCAGTACATCGGTTAACAATTCAAGCGCTTAACGGTCAGAGCGCATCAAAGTTTTTACGTGTCTTTACGTCCGCCATGCTTTCGAGAATACGGTGATAGTTATCGAAGCGCTCTTCGGCAATATCCCCACGGTCTACGGCGTCACGAATGGCACAGCCCGGATCGCTGCCATGTTTGCAGTCGCGGAATTTACAGTAGCCAATGAAGGGGCGGAATTCGATAAAGCCCTGCGTAATCTGCTCCGGGGCCAGATGCCACAGACCGAATTCACGTACTCCCGGGGAGTCGATGACGTCGCCGCCATGCTGGAAGTGGTAAAGACGGGCCGCCGTGGTGGTGTGCTGGCCCAGACCTGAGTTGTCTGAGACGACATTGACCACGATCTGCTTCTCTTCCGGCGGCAACAATGCGTTCAGCAGGCTGGATTTACCCACGCCAGACTGACCGGCAAAGATACTGATACGGTCAATCAGGGCGCTCTCAAAGGCGGGCATCCCTTCGCCAGTTTGGCTTGAGACTTCAAGCACGCGGTAATTAATCTTGCGGTAGATATCCATCATACTTTCGACGAACTTGCGGCCTTCGTCGTCGAGCAGGTCGATTTTGTTGAGTACAATCAGCGGCTCAACTTCGACAGTTTCACAGGCCACCAGATAGCGGTCGATAATGTTGAGCGACAGCTCAGGTAAAATGGCCGAAACAATGACAATTTGGTCAATGTTGGCGGCAATAGGTTTTACGCCGTCATAGAAATCCGGGCGTGTCAGGACGGAGGTACGTTCATGTACTGCCTCGACGATCCCTTTGACGCTGGCGTTTTCACCCGCGCGCCAAACGACGCGGTCACCGGTGACCAGGGAACGGATGGTTCGGCGGATATTGCAACGGTGCTGGCTGCCGTCGGCAGCTTCAACGTCCGCATGCATTCCGAAACGGCTAATCACTCTGCCGTCTTGCGGTTCACCATGCAGGGAGTCGTCCAGCTCTTTACGTTTGTCGGTCTGGTTCAGACGACGCTGGTGGTTAGTCTGTACGCGACGTTGTTGCCCTTTGGACAGTTTTGACTTAGTCACTGCGCCTCACTTGACTGGCTTTAATCGCTCGTTGCGACCAAAACGTCTATGATACCAGCTATTTCGTATTTATTAACCGTTGCTGGCCGGCGGTTACTCGAGACGTCTCTCATAAACTTCTGATTGTTGATGCAACAGCATCGGCGACGGACTGTTAACAGGAAATATCATGGCAGGAAATGACAGCAACTTAATCTGGATCGATCTGGAAATGACTGGGCTTGACCCTGAACGCGACCGCATCATTGAGATTGCCACCCTGGTGACAGATGCGAATTTGAATATTCTGGCTGAAGGCCCGGTTATGGCGGTTCATCAGTCCGATGCGCAGTTGGCGCTGATGGATGACTGGAACGTGCGTACGCATACCGGCAGCGGTCTGGTGGAACGTGTGAAAGCCAGTACGTTTGACGACAATGCGGCTCAGCTGAAAACCATCGAGTTCCTGCAACAATGGGTTCCTGAAGGAAAATCACCAATTTGCGGCAACAGTGTCGGGCAGGACCGCCGCTTCCTGTTCAAATATATGCCGCTGCTGGAAGCTTACTTCCACTACCGTTATCTTGATGTCAGCACGCTGAAAGAACTGGCGCGCCGCTGGAAGCCGGAAGTGCTGAGTGGTTTTAAAAAGCAGAATACCCATCAGGCACTGGATGATATCCGTGAGTCTGTTGCCGAACTGGCGTATTACCGCGAACATTTTATTCAGCTTTAAATTTTTTTCAAAATAGCCTGAAATTTTTTCTATTGCGCCGCTGAACACGGAATTCGTGCTTTTCGCTGATTAAATCGCCGGTTTGTTGTTTTAATCGGCACTTGAACGAAAAACACGTTTTTTTGCTTTCAGGGGCTTGCTAGGGAAAGGATTTCTCGTATAATGCGCACCCCGTACCGATGAAGAATTTCGTTGAGTGCGCAGAGCGGGAATAGCTCAGTTGGTAGAGCACGACCTTGCCAAGGTCGGGGTCGCGAGTTCGAGTCTCGTTTCCCGCTCCAAATTTTAAGCAGTTGATTAGGTGTAGAAAAACAGTGCCATGCGACGCGGGAATAGCTCAGTTGGTAGAGCACGACCTTGCCAAGGTCGGGGTCGCGAGTTCGAGTCTCGTTTCCCGCTCCAAAATTTGTATCTTCAGAAGTCATGCTGTGGTTTTCCAACAAACCAGTTAACAGCCGATGCATCAAGCATCTCAATGCGGGAATAGCTCAGTTGGTAGAGCACGACCTTGCCAAGGTCGGGGTCGCGAGTTCGAGTCTCGTTTCCCGCTCCAATATTATCCATTCAATCTTCAAGCCAGACAGCACGCTACTTACAGGCGCGTTACGTCATCACTTTACATTCTTTGTAGTAACTTTTTGAACAGACTTATCCACAGTTTTTGTTTGAATTTTACACTGTGTGTTTTCTGGCCGACTTATATTGTCAAAAAATAACTTACTGAATTTAATAATAATTTATTTATGGCAAAACGTTATCACGATCACTTGCTCTTTTTTTTGCACTTGATTGCCAAAGCATTTTTATTTTTATGCACAGATAACAAAGTGGCATTGTAACGTTTGAAATCTCTCTTTATGCATCTCGTGGCAAACCCTTTTCCACCGCTCTTATCAGCCGTTTCGTCTGCGAAGATTGTACTTCTACCCGATTTTCTTCACGTCTTTTCAACTGTTCCGCTATAGCCCACTCAATATGTTCGTCCAACAAGCTATTTTCCCCTTGTCGCGTTTGCAGGGCTAAAAGCACATTTTCTGCATGGGGTGCATTGCCCAGAGCGACCGAAATATTACGCAGCCAGCGCAGATGACCAATGCGCCGGATCGGCGAGCCTTCTGTTATCCGTAGAAACTTCTCCTCACTCCAGGCGAACAGTTCAATCAGTTCTGGCGCGTGCAAGGCGGCGCGCGGGCTGAAATCTGCTTCGTTGGTGAGCTGGGAATATCGGTTCCACGGGCAAATCAGCTGACAATCATCACAGCCATAGATGCGGTTACCCATCAGCGGGCGGAACTCTTCCGGGATAGCCCCTTCTAGTTCAATTGTCAGATAAGAGATACAGCGGCGGGCATCCACGGTGTAAGGCGCCACAATGGCACCGGTCGGGCAGGTCGTTATACAGGCAACGCATTTGCCGCATTTCTCTTCCTGTGGCTGATCGATCGGCAGAGGTAAATCAATCAGCAATTCTCCAAGGAAGAACCATGAACCCGCCTCGCGGTTAAGAATAAGTGAGTGTTTACCAACCCAGCCAATTCCCGCTTTCGCCGCCAGCGGACGTTCCATAATGGGTGCTGAATCGACAAAAGGCCGGAAACTGATTTCTGTGCCATGCTTTTCCTGTTCATCAATTGTTTGTGAATCAGCATGTTCAGTACAGTAAGCCTGTATTTTATCGCCGAGTTTCTTCAGGCGCTGTCGCAGCAATTTATGATAATCGCGCCCGAGGGCATAACGGCTGACATATCCCAGATCGGGGTTATTCAATGTTTTGGCAAATGCGGCTTTGGCGGGCAGGTAATTCATCCGCACACTGATAACCCGTAATGTGCCGGGCAGCAGTTCGTGTGGGCGGGCGCGAAGCAAGCCGTGACGGGCCATCCATTCCATTTCGCCATGGTATTGTTTATCAAGCCATGCCTGCAATTTTGGCTCTTCAGCGGAGAGATCGGTATCGCAAATACCGACCTGCTGAAAGCCATAGGATAGGCCCCATTGCTTGATAAGCTGGGCCAGTTGAATGAGATCAAGAGGGAGTGTCATGACTAACCAAAGTGAAAAACGTAACGCGCTAAGTTTACCACATTCTGTCTTTTCTGCGGACTGGCTGCGTCAGGTTGAAAGCCTCGCTGCGCAGGAGACGGGTATCTCTTTGTTTACGCTGATGCAGCGTGCGGCGGCGGCCGCTTTTTATCTGGCTCGTACGGCGTTCCCTGGTGCACGGCACTGGCTGGTATTGTGCGGGCATGGCAATAACGGCGGCGACGGTTATGAAGTGGCGCGGCTGGCGAAATCGGCGGGCATCAACGTGACGTTGCTGGCGGTGAAAAGCGACAGGTCCTTACCCGAAGAGGCTCAGACAGCCAGAGACGCGTGGCTGAACGCCGGTGGAACTGTCGGTGAAGCCCATACGCAATGGTCGCCGGACGTTGACTTGATCATTGATGGGCTGCTCGGAACCGGTTTGGCCGCAGCCCCGCGCGCGCCTTATGACTCGCTGATTGCGGCCATTAATGCCTTTGATGCGCCGGTACTGTCACTGGATATCCCCTCCGGGCTGGATGCACAAACCGGAGCTGTGCCGGGGAAGGCCGTACAGGCGAGCGAGACGATGACCTTTATCGCCCTGAAACCGGGCCTGCTTACTGGTAAAGCGCGTGACCACGTGGGTAAATTACACTGTGACCCGCTGGGATTACACAGTTGGCTGGGAGGGCACCCTGCGGTGTTACAAAGGCTGGATGCCAGCCAGCTTGGCGACTGGCTACACCCGCGCCGCCCATGCTCACATAAAGGCGATCACGGGAATCTGCTGGTGGTCGGTGGTGATACCGGTTTCGCAGGGGCAATCAGCATGGCCTCAGAGGCGGCACTTCGGGCGGGTGCTGGTATGGTGCGAGTACTCACTCACAAAGAACACGCCGGACCGCTTTTGACCGCCAGACCCGAGCTGATGGTGCAGGAACTGACGGACAACTCTTTGGCAGATGGTCTTGAGTGGGCCGATGTGGTGGTCGCTGGCCCCGGTATGGGGCAGAAGGCCTGGGGGAAAGCCGCGTTTAAACTCGTGTCGGAGAGCACGAAACCGGCCCTGTTCGATGCTGATGCGTTGAACTTGCTGGCAATCACACCGCAGAAACGGCAAAATCGCGTGTTAACGCCACATCCCGGCGAAGCGGCGCGCTTGCTGGGATGTACAGTGAAAGATATTGAAAGTGACCGCTTACTTGCAGTGCGCAAGTTAACGGAACGCTTCGGCGGTGTCGTGGTGCTCAAAGGGGCTGGCTCGCTGGTTGCACAGGACAGTGGCCCGATGGCGCTCGCTGATGTCGGTAACGCGGGTATGGCGACCGGCGGCATGGGCGACGTACTTTCTGGTATCATCGGCGGATTGTTGGCTCAGCATCTTTCTCTATTTGACGCTGCTTGTGCAGGCGCAGTGGTACACGGCGCGGCCGCTGACCAGATAGCCCTTTTGCAAGGCAAGCGCGGCATGTTGGCGACTGATCTTTTAGCGGTAATTGCCCCGTTAGTTAATCCTGACCTGAAAAAAAAGATATCACCCAATGAATCAACTACAACTCTCTCTGCCGGACGAAGCGGCAACGCTTAAACTGGGTGCCATGCTTGCAAAAGCGTGCACTGGTGCGACAGTTATTCATCTTTTCGGCGATTTAGGTGCCGGAAAAACCACCTTCAGCCGTGGTTTCCTTCAGGCGCTGGGGCATCAGGGCAATGTAAAAAGCCCGACCTATACGCTGGTGGAGCCTTATCAGTTACATCCGATGGCGGTCTACCATTTTGACCTGTACCGTCTTGCGGATCCGGAAGAGCTGGAATTTATGGGCATTCGTGATTATTTTGCCCAGGACGCTATTTGTCTGGTTGAGTGGCCACAGCAGGGCGCCGGTGTTCTGCCTGAGCCTGATATTGAATTAACACTGGAATATCAGCCTGATGGGCGCATAGCAACGCTGAAAGCGGTTTCTGCCTGCGGAACAAGCCTATTGCATCTGGTACAACAGCAAGGATGATCGCGCGATGAGTGACTGCTTCAAAAAGATTTTCCTTACCACGACGCTGTTTATATCGTCGATTTTGCTGTTCACCGTTGTTACGCCATTGCCTGCGTCAGCGGCAGGTATGAAAAACATCAATGTTTCCAACGGTTCCACCCAATCAATTATCACTATTACGTTTGATGGGAAGCCTGATTACGCCTTTTTCCCGCTGCATAATCCTGAACGGGTGGTGATTGACGTTAAACAAAGCGGGGTCATGAAAGGCCTGCCGCTGAACTTTAATGGTCAGAATTTGGTGAAACGCGTGCGTTCCAGTAATGCGCAGGATGCCCAGAGCCAGCGGCTGGTCTTTGAGCTGACGCAAAAGGTGAAAACCAATGCGGTGACTCAGGATAACAGCGTTGTTTTCACCATGAACGCGGCCGCCGTTGCCCCTGCGCAGCGCTCTGCCCCGGTGAACACCGTGACGTCAACACCGTCACCTAATGCGGCCCTGATGGCTAAAAGCAGCCAGCCCAATCCGTTTGGTGGCAGTAAGCTGACGGCAGTCACCAGCGGTCCCGCTTCAGATAACACGCCAACCCCACGGACCAGCGGAAGCAGCAATGACAATCAGGTGATTGTGGCTATCGATGCCGGTCATGGTGGTCAGGATCCGGGTGCTATCGGTGGCAATGGCCTGAAAGAGAAGAACGTTACGATTGCCATTGCCCGTAAACTGGAAGCCAAACTGAATGCCGATCCGATGTTTAAACCGGCGATGACGCGTGATGGTGACTATTTTATCTCGGTCATGGGCCGTTCTGACGTGGCGCGTAAAAAAGGCGCGAACGTACTGGTTTCTATTCACGCCGATGCTGCCCCAAACCGCAGTGCGACCGGTGCCTCGGTATGGGTGCTCTCCAATCGCCGTGCTAACAGTGAAATGGGTAACTGGCTGGAGCAGCATGAGAAACAGTCCGAATTGCTCGGCGGTGCCGGCGACATGTTGGCTAACACTGCTTCCGACCCCTATTTAAGCCAGGCTGTACTGGATTTACAGTTCGGTCATTCGCAGCGTGTGGGATATGACGTGGCGTCGAAAGTGCTGATTCAGCTGCGTCGCGTCGGTGCGTTGCATAAAGCAAAACCAGAACATGCCAGTCTGGGCGTGCTGCGCTCGCCAGATATTCCTTCTTTGCTGGTGGAAACGGGCTTTATCAGTAATGCCAATGAGGAGCGGCTGCTTGGAAGCAGCGCGTATCAGGAGAAAATTGCTCAGGCTATTTATTCAGGCCTGCGCAGTTATTTCCTGTCGCATCCGTTGCAATCCGGCCCAAAGGTCGAAAACCGACCGTTGCTGGCCTCAGCAACGGCGGTTGATGACAGCGCTGCCAGCACCAGTTCAATGAGTCAGCCTGGCCCGGTAGAAGCCACGGCGGCATCGGGCGGTGCAACGCAGATCCACCAGGTAAAACGCGGTGAAACACTGACCGGTATTGCCGTTAAATATGGCACCACGACGGGCGCGTTGAGTGACCTGAATAAGCTGAAAAAAGACGGTGTGTGGGTCGGGCAGCGGTTGAAAGTACCCGCAGGGACAAAAGCGGTATCGGCCAACAGCCAGAAAACCGCGGCAGTCAGCAAAACGGCGGCAGCTAAAAAGAAAGCGGCGAAGCATAAGGTCACCCGTGGCGATACACTGTCGGCGATTGCCTCGAAATACGGTGTCAGCATGAATGACATCAAAACGGCCAACCATATGAAGTCTGGCGAGGTACAACTCGGACAGACCTTAACCATTCCTCAGTCATAATCCGGGCCATCAATGCCGGGTGATGACCGTTTAGCGCTGGAGCCACTATGCCGATTCAGGTTCTGCCGCCGCAATTAGCCAATCAAATCGCGGCGGGTGAAGTTGTGGAAAGACCGGCTTCGGTGGTGAAGGAGCTGGTGGAAAACAGTCTGGATGCGGGCGCAACGCGTATCGACATTGATATCGATCGCGGCGGCGCCAAGCTTATCCGTATTCGCGATAACGGATGCGGCATTAGTAAGGACGAACTGGCGCTGGCCCTTGCGCGCCACGCCACCAGTAAAATCAGCTGCCTCGATGATCTTGAGGCGATTGTCAGCCTCGGTTTTCGTGGGGAAGCGCTGGCCAGTATCAGTTCGGTTTCACGTCTGATGCTGACGTCGCGCACGGCTACGCAGCCAGAAGCCTGGCAGGCTTATGCCGAAGGCCGTGACATGGCAGTCACGGTAAAACCGGCGGCGCATCCGCAGGGTTCTACCGTCGAAGTGCTTGATCTCTTCTTTAATACTCCTGCTCGCCGCAAGTTTATGCGCACCGAGAAAACCGAATTTACTCACATCGACGAAGTGGTCCGGCGCATTGCGCTGGCGCGTTTTGATGTGGCCATCAACCTTACGCACAACGGCAAACTGATGCGACAATACCGCGCCGTGACCGATCCCGCGCAATCCTCACGGCGGCTGGCGGCTATCTGCAGCCCGACGTTTGTGCAACATGCGCTTGAGGTGAAGTGGGAGCATGGTGATCTGGGGATCCGCGGCTGGGTGGCCGATCCGACCGGATCGCGCAGCCTGACCGACATGCAATATTGTTATGTGAATAACCGCATGATGAAAGACCGGTTGATCAACCATGCGATCCGCCAGGCTTATCAGGATCAACTGAAAGACGACCAGCAACCCGCTTATGTGCTTTATCTGGATGTCGATCCGCATCAGGTGGATGTCAACGTTCACCCGGCCAAGCATGAAGTCCGTTTCCATCAGTCACGGTTAGTGCATGATTTTATCTATCAGGCCGTAATGACGGTATTACAGCAGGCTGCGAAACCTGACCTGATCGCCGGGAACCCGGTTGATGAAGACGGGGTAGAAATCGAAGCACCACGCTGGCAACCCGAAAACCGCCAGGCTGCGGGAAGGAATCACTTCTCACAACCCGCCGCGAAATGGGAAGTCGCACCACGAGCATCGCGCGAAAATGTTTTTCCTGCCACGGCGCGTGTCAGCCAGCCGCGTGAGCCCGTGTTTAAAGATGAGAAACCGTCTTACAGCTCGCCGCAGGGTGATGTGTATCAGCGTTTGCTGCAGACAACGGCCGAAGCACTGAAAGTACAGGAACCCGTACCGACGTTGTCAGCCAAAATTTCGCATAATCAGCTGCCGGAATCGGCGCTGGATGCGCATAGCCAGAGTTTCGGACGCGTTCTGACAGTTTGCGCACCGGAGTTCGCTCTGCTCGAACGGGGAAAACAGCTGGTGCTGTTGTCGTTGCCGGTTGCAGAACGCTGGCTTAAACGCGCGCAATTAACACCGCCGGAAGAGGGGCTGCGTCCGCAGCCTTTGCTTATCCCTCTTAAACTTCAGATAAACAAAGAAGAAGGCGCAGCGTTTACCAGGCATCAGGCGGTGTTGCAAAAATTTGGGCTTGAGATGGTGGTTGATCACCAGCGTGTGACATTACGCGCGGTACCTTTACCTTTACGCCAACAAAATTTACAAAAGTTGATACCCGACCTGTTAGGCTACCTTGCTGTTCAGCAGGAGGTGACTTCTGATGCGGTAGCCATGTGGTTTGCCCGCCACATCGGTAGCGATCACGAAGTCTGGACCATTTCGCAAGCGATACAACTACTCACGGACGTTGAGCGTCTTTGCCCGCAACTGGTGAAATCACCTCCGTCCGGTCTTTTGCAACCTGTTGATCTACAACCCGCCCTGGCGGCTTTTAAGCGTGACTGACTTGAATACACATTCTGCACCTCCGGCTATTTTTATTATGGGGCCGACAGCCTCCGGCAAAACGGCGCTGGCGATGTCTTTGCTTGAGCATTTTCCTGTCGAAATTATCAGCGTGGATTCTGCCCTGATTTATCGCGGCATGGATGTGGGGACTGCCAAGCCGACCAAAGAGGAGCTGCGTAAGGCGCCGCACCGATTAATCGACATTCTCGATCCGGGCGAAGCTTACTCTGCGGCTGATTTTCGCGCTGATGCCTTGCGGGAAATGGCCGAGATCACCGCACGGAATAAAATCCCGCTGTTAGTGGGGGGCACCATGATGTATTTCAAAGCGTTACTGGAAGGTCTTTCGCCGTTGCCCCCGGCGGATCCAGCCATTCGTGAGCGCATAGAAACTGAAGCCGCAGAGCACGGATGGGACAGCCTTCACCACCAATTACATGAGATAGATCCTGTTGCGGCCATGCGAATACATCCGAATGATCCGCAGAGACTGTCCAGAGCACTGGAAGTTTTTTATATTTCAGGTAAAACTTTAACGGAACTGACTAAGATTTCGGGTGAGTCGCTGCCGTATCACGTGCATCAGTTTGCAATTGCACCGAACCGGCGCGAGTTGTTACATGAACGTATTGAACAGCGTTTTAGTCAGATGTTGTTGCAAGGTTTTGAAGATGAAGTTAGAACGTTAATAGCTCGGGGCGACTTGCATACGGACTTGCCTTCCATTCGTTGTGTGGGTTATCGCCAGATGTGGTCATATCTTTCTGGTGAAACCGACTACGATGAAATGGTTTATCGTGGTGTTTGCGCGACACGACAGCTGGCCAAACGTCAGATGACTTGGTTACGTGGCTGGGAGGGGGTTGAATGGCTGGATAGTGAAAAGCCAGACGAAGCCTTACGCCGTGTAATTCAGGTTGTTAGTGCATAGGTTGGGTGATTGTGTACAATTGATTAGTACTCAACGCGCAAATTTTTGATGTGTTTTATTTTCGAGCCGATAGGCTCAGAGTTACAAACAACAAACTAATAAGGAAAAGATAGAATGGCTAAGGGGCAATCTTTGCAAGATCCGTTCCTGAACGCATTGCGTCGCGAACGTGTTCCGGTTTCTATTTATTTGGTGAATGGTATTAAGCTGCAAGGCCAGATTGAGTCTTTCGATCAGTTTGTCATTCTGTTAAAGAACACGGTAAGCCAGATGGTGTATAAACACGCGATCTCCACCGTTGTGCCTTCCCGCCCGGTTTCTCACCATAGTAATAATCCAAGCAGTGGTGGTACCAGCAATTATCATCAAGGTAGTACGCCTTCTGCGCAACCGCAGCAGGACAGCGATGACGCTGAATAAAGCGCATTGCAGGTCAACCACGACGGGGCCCATAAGTAGTCCAATTATGCTTATGAGCCCCTGGCTGGCGGTTTTTTCCCAAATGAGAGGTCACCAGCTTGTTTGACCGTTATGAAGCCGGTGAGCAGGCCGTACTGGTTCATATCTATTTCTCGCGAGACAAAGACACGGAAGACCTGAGCGAATTCGAATCGCTGGTTTCTTCTGCAGGTGTTGAGACGTTGCAAGTCGTCACAGGTAGCCGCAAGGCGCCGCACCCTAAATACTTTGTCGGTGAAGGAAAGGCCCAAGAAATTGCAGATGCCGTCAAAGCAACTGGCGCGTCTGTTATCCTGTTTGATCACGCATTGACACCTGGCCAGGAAAGAAACCTGGAAGCGCTGTGCGAATGTCGCGTGGTCGATCGTACCGGATTAATTTTAGATATCTTTGCTCAGCGTGCGCGAACTCACGAAGGTAAGTTACAAGTAGAACTGGCGCAATTACGCCACATTGCTACCCGACTGGTTCGCGGCTGGACACACCTTGAGCGTCAGGGTGGCGGTATTGGTGCCAGAGGCCCAGGGGAAACCCAGCTCGAAACCGACCGTCGCTTATTGCGCGACAGGATCACCTTGATCCTCAGCCGGCTTGAAAAAGTCGCCAAACAGCGTGAACAGGGTCGTCGCTCGCGAATGCGCGCTGATATTCCTACTGTTTCACTGGTCGGCTATACCAACGCCGGTAAATCTACGCTGTTTAACCGTATTACTGAGGCTGACGTTTACGTGGCCGATCAGTTATTTGCCACCCTCGATCCTACGCTGCGCCGCATTATGGTTGCAGATGTCGGTGAAACGGTGCTGGCGGATACCGTAGGGTTTATTCGTCACCTGCCCCACGATTTGGTTGCTGCTTTTAAAGCAACATTGCAGGAAACCCGACAGGCAACTCTGCTACTGCACGTCATTGATGCAGCGGATATTCGCGTTGAGGAAAATATCGACGCGGTGAATACGGTGCTGGCAGAGATTGAAGCAGATGACATCCCTGTGCTGTTAGTGATGAATAAAATAGATATGTTGGATGATTTTGTCCCGCGTATCGACCGCAACGAGGAGAATTTACCGATCAGGGTCTGGCTTTCAGCCGTGACCGGTGAAGGTATTTCGTTGTTATTCCAGGCATTGACGGAGCGTCTCTCCGGTGAAATAGCGCAGCATGAATTGCGTTTGCCACCAGAAGCAGGCCGTCTTCGTAGCCGTTTTTACCAGCTTCAGGCGATTGAAAAAGAATGGATTGAAGAGGATGGAAGTATCGGTCTTATGGTGCGAATGCCCATTGTTGACTGGCACCGTCTCTGCAAACAAGAGCAGGAACTGAGTGGTTATATCCGCAAACAGAACCTGTCTGATTTGGCCTGAAGAACACCAATCATAGAATAATGGAGCTATAACATGGCGTGGAATCAGCCCGGTAATAACGGACAGGACCGCGACCCCTGGGGCAGCAGCAATAATAGCGGCAACTCTGGTGGAAATAATTCTGGTGGTAATAACAACAAAGGCGGCCGAGAACAGGGTCCGCCGGATCTTGATGATATCTTCCGTAAACTCAGCAAAAAGCTGAGCAGTTTCGGCGGTAAAGGATCAGGTAATGGTAACGGAACCGGTAATACATCGGGTCCGCAAAATGGCATGAGTGGACGCATTGTCGGCATCGCTGCCGTCGCCGTCGTTGTCATCTGGGCCGCCAGTGGTTTCTATACGATCAAAGAAGCCGAGCGCGGTGTTGTTACCCGTTTTGGCAAATTCAGCCATCTGGTACAACCCGGTCTGAACTGGAAGCCAACGTTTGTTGATCAGGTTCGTGCGGTTAACGTCGAATCCGTGCGCGAACTGGCGGCCTCTGGCGTCATGCTGACCTCCGACGAAAACGTCGTGCGCGTTGAAATGAACGTGCAGTACCGCGTCACCGATCCTGAAGCTTATCTGTATAGCGTTGCTAACGCGGATGACAGTCTGAGCCAGGCGACAGACAGTGCGCTGCGTGGTGTCATTGGCAAATACACCATGGATAAAATTCTGACCGAAGGCCGTACTACGGTCCGTAGCGATACCCAACGTGTACTGGAAGAGACCATTCGTCCGTACAAAATGGGCATCACGGTGCAGGACGTCAACTTCCAGACGGCACGTCCGCCTGAAGAAGTGAAAGCCGCATTCGATAACGCGATTGCCGCCCGTGAGAAAGAACAACAATCTATCCGTGAAGCAGAAGCTTATGCCAACCAGATTCAGCCGCAGGCAAATGGTGAAGCACAACGTAAGCTGGAAGATGCTAAAGCGTATAAAGATCGTACCGTTCTGGAAGCTCAGGGTGAAGTGGCGCGTTTCGCCAAATTGTTACCTGAATATAAAGCCGCACCGGAAATTACCCGTGAGCGTCTGTATATCGAAACAATGCAAAATGTTCTTAGCCATACCCGTAAAATTCTGGTCAGCGACAAGAGCAACAATCTGATGATGTTGCCTCTGGACCAGATGTTGCGTGGCGGTAACGCTGCCGCAGGTAAGGGCAACGATCAAGGCGGTCTTCTGCCACCAAGATCGCCAACTTCACTGGGTAATTTGAACAGCAGTGCCAATAACAGCGGTTCCCGTTCGTCTGGCAGTGTCATGGACCAACGCCGTGCTGACGCACAGCGTGACGATACACTTCGCGTAGGGAGAGAATAACAATGCGTAAGTCATTTTTACTTATCGTCGTTGTGGTGCTGGTGGCGCTTTATGCTTCACTGTTTGTTGTTCAGGAAGGCGAGCGTGGCATCGTTCTGCGTTTCGGCAAAGTCCTCCGTGACAACGAAAACAAACCGCTGGTTTATGCGCCAGGTTTACACTTCAAGGTGCCTTTTGTTGAGTCAGTGAAAACTCTGGATGCACGTATTCAGACCATGGACAACCAGGCTGACCGCTTCGTGACCAGCGAGAAGAAAGACCTGATCGTTGACTCCTATCTGAAGTGGCGCATCAGCGATTTCAGCCGCTACTATCTGGCAACCGGCGGCGGTGACGTCTCCCAGGCCGAAGTTCTGCTGAAACGTAAACTGAGTGACCGTCTGCGTTCTGAAATCGGTCGTCTGGATGTGAAAGACATCGTAACCGACTCACGTGGTCGTTTGACGCTGGATGTCCGTGATGCACTGAACAACGGTTCTGCTGAAGAGGTCGAAGCGACAACAGAAGCCGATGATGCAATTGCCTCTGTGGCTAAACGTGTTGAGCAGGAAACCAATGGCAAACAGCCAGCGGTGAACCCAAACAGCATGGCAGCACTGGGTATTCAGGTTATCGACGTTCGTCTTAAGCAAATCAACCTGCCGCAGGAAGTGTCCAGCGCAATCTACGACCGTATGCGTGCTGAACGTAATGCGGTTGCTTTGCGCCACATCTCTCAGGGTCTGGAAGAAGCTGAGAAACTGCGTGCAACTGCCGACTACGAAAGAACCCGTACCGTGGCAGAAGCTGAACGTACCGCCCGTATTACCCGCGGTGAAGGTGATGCCGAAGCGGCCAAACTGTTTGCGGATGCATTCAGCCAGGATCCTGACTTCTATGCCTTCATCCGTAGTTTGCGTGCGTATGAAGAGAGCTTCAGCAGCGGCAATGACGTTATGGTCATGAGCCCGGACAACGACTTCTTCCGCTTTATGAAGTCGCCGGATAAAACCAAACCTTAATGGTTTGCCGTTAGCCAAAAGGCCCTTAACCGGGCCTTTTGTTTTATGTAGATTCGATAAGCACACTGAGAATTACGCAAAATGAACTCAAGTATTTGGTTAGCGTTGGGGTTGGTTTTGGTTCTGGAAGGCCTGGGGCCGATGCTTTATCCGAAAGGGTGGAGAAAAATGATCCAATCTATGACTCAGCTTCCCGACAGCATTTTACGCCGATTTGGCGGGGCACTTGTGGTTGCAGGCTTCGTAATTTACTACATGTTGCGTAATCATGGCGGTGGTTGAAGATCTGTTACATATTCCCTGTCACTTCTCACTCTGACGCGTAGCACGTATTCCGAGTTTTTCACGCAACCGTATGCTAAAAGTGCTGGAAACCCAGGATTGAGATGTTAGAATCCTTTTTTAAGCAACCTGGTGATTCTGAGATGGGTAAGAACGTCGTCGTACTAGGCACTCAATGGGGTGACGAAGGGAAGGGCAAGGTCGTTGACCTGCTGACTGAACGGGCTAAATATGTTGTGCGCTATCAGGGCGGTCACAACGCCGGTCATACTCTGGTTATTAACGGTGAAAAAACCGTTCTTCATTTAATTCCTTCTGGCATTTTGCGTGATAACGTCAAAAGCATCATCGGTAACGGTGTTGTTCTGGCGCCTGACGCTTTAATGAAAGAAATGGGCCAACTTGAAGCTCGTGGCATCCCTGTACGCGAACGTCTGTTACTGTCTGAAGCTTGCCCGCTTATCTTGCCTTACCATGTCGCTCTGGACATGGCGCGCGAAAAAGCGCGTGGCGATAAAGCCATCGGCACCACCGGTCGCGGTATTGGTCCTGCTTATGAAGATAAAGTTGCCCGTCGCGGTCTGCGCGTTGGTGACCTCTTCAACAAAGAAACTTTCGCTATCAAGCTGAAAGAAATCATCGATTACCATAACTTCCAGTTAGTGAACTACTACAAAGTGGAAGCGGTTGATTACCAGAAAACGCTGGATGATGTCATGGCTATCGCTGACATCCTGACAGCCATGGTGGTTGACGTCTCTGAACTGCTCGACGGCGCGCGTAAGCGTGGCGATCTGATCATGTTCGAAGGCGCGCAAGGCACCCTGCTCGATATCGACCACGGTACCTATCCGTACGTGACCTCTTCCAACACCACTGCTGGCGGCGTTGCAACGGGTTCAGGTATTGGTCCTCGTTACGTTGATTATGTTCTGGGTATCGTTAAGGCCTACTCCACCCGCGTGGGTGCCGGTCCGTTCCCGACTGAACTGTTTGACGAAACCGGCGAATTCCTGCGCAAGCAAGGTAACGAATTTGGTGCGACCACCGGTCGTAGCCGTCGTTGCGGCTGGCTGGATATCGTTGCTGTGCGTCGCGCTGTGCAGATCAACTCCCTGTCTGGTTTCTGTCTGACCAAACTGGACGTGCTGGACGGTCTGAAAGAAGTGAAGCTGTGTATCGGTTACCGCATGCCTGATGGCCGCGAAATGACGACTACACCGCTGGCAGCAGAGGGCTGGGAAGGTATCGAGCCAATCTACGAAATCATGCCAGGCTGGAGCGACACGACCTTTGGCGTTAAAGAAGTCAGTAAATTGCCACAAGCGGCACTTAACTACATCAAACGCATCGAAGAGCTGACCGAAGTGCCGATTGATATCATTTCTACTGGCCCGGATCGTAACGAAACGATGATCCTGCGTGACCCATTTGACGCATAACAGACCCGTCTGTTAGTGGCAAATGCTGCCATAGAATCCTAACCGGGCATCGCGCCCGGTTTTTGTTTTATACAGAAAATTTTTCTTCCCGCCTGCGCTTGTTTACTTTCTATAAAGCATCCACTATCTAAATGATTAGTCGCAAACTTCGTGGCTGGTTTATCATCTAATAGCAAACTTAAACAATCTTCTTCACCCTGTTGTCATAGTTGACGTAGAAAGACCGGGTAAACTACGACCCAGAGGTATGTGTGCAGTTAACGAGTTTTACTGATTATGGTTTAAGGGCACTGATTTATATGGCGTCGTTGCCAAGCGATCAGATGACCAACATTTCGCAGGTCACTGACGTTTATGGTGTATCGCGAAATCATATGGTGAAAATCATCAATCAGTTAAGCCGGGCTGGACTGGTCACTGCGGTACGGGGTAAGAACGGTGGCATTAAGCTGGGTAAACCCGCTGAAACCATCCGTATTGGTGACGTGGTGCGTGAACTTGAACCTCTGACGCTGGTGAATTGCGCAGGAGATTTCTGTCATATCACGCCCGCATGCCGACTTAAGCAGGTATTACACACTGCTGTTGAACATTTTCTTGATGAGCTCAATGAATACACTCTGGCTGACATGGTCAGGGACAATTCACCGCTCTACAAATTATTGCTTGTTGAATGAAAGAGTTTCAACAAACTGCTGATGACAACGGAGGAACCGCTATGTCACAAGATCCATTCCTGGAACGAGAAGCAGAAAAATACGAATCACCTATTCCCAGCCGTGAATTTATTCTTGAGCATCTGGCCAAACGTGAAGCGCCAGCCAGCCGTGAAGAGCTGGGCAATGAACTGAATTTATCTGGCGAAGAATCGCTGGAAGCCCTGCGTCGTCGCCTGCGGGCGATGGAACGTGACGGGCAATTAGTCTTTACCCGCCGCCAGTGCTACGCGCTGCCGGAGCGTCTGGACCTGCTGAAAGGGACCGTCATTGGTCACCGTGATGGCTACGGTTTCCTGCGCCTTGAAGGCGTGAAAAAAGACGATGTTTATCTGTCCGCTGAACAGATGAAAATGTGTATCCATGGTGACGTGGTTCTCGCACAGCCGATTGGCACTGACCGTAAAGGCCGCCGCGAAGCCCGTATCGTTCGGGTTGTGGTGCCTAAGGTCAGCCAGATTGTTGGCCGCTACTTTACCGACGCCGGTGCAGGTTTTGTTGTGCCTGATGACAGTCGCCTGAGCTTTGACATCCTGATCCCGGCCGACGCCATTAATGGCGCGCGCATGGGTTATATGGTGGTGGTCGAACTGACTCAGCGCCCGACGCGCCGTACCAAAGCGGTCGGTAAAATCGTTGAAGTGCTCGGCGATAAAATGGGTACCAGCATGGCGGTGGACATCGCACTGCGCACTCATGAAATCCCGCATGTCTGGCCGCCGCAGGTGCTTAAGCAGGTTGAAGGCCTGAGCGAACAGGTGCCGGAAGAGGCTAAAAAGGGCCGCGTCGATTTACGCAGCTTGCCGCTGGTGACCATTGATGGCGAAGATGCTCGTGACTTCGATGACGCCGTATTCTGTGAGAAAAAACGCGGTGGCGGCTGGCGCTTGTGGGTAGCCATTGCCGACGTCAGCTACTACGTTCGTCACGGTACGGCGCTGGACGACGAAGCCCGCAGCCGCGCGACGTCTGTTTACTTCCCGTCGCAGGTGGTACCGATGCTGCCGGAAGTGCTGTCCAACGGTCTTTGCTCGCTCAACCCACAGGTTGACCGTTTGTGTATGGTCTGTGAGATGACCATTTCTGCGCAAGGCAAACTGACCGGCTCGAAATTCTACGAAGCGGTGATGAGCTCTCACGCCCGCCTGACCTATAACAAAGTCTGGCGCATCATTGAAGGCGACGAAGAGCTGCGTGAGCATTACAACCCGCTGGTGCCGCACCTGCTTGAACTGCACACCCTGTATAAAGCACTGGATCAGGCGCGTGCAGAACGTGGCGGTATTGCTTTCGAAACCGAAGAAGCCAAATTTATCTTCAACGCTGAACGCCGTATCGAACGTGTCGAACCGACCGTGCGTAACGACGCTCACAAATTGATTGAAGAGTGCATGATTCTGGCGAACATCGCGGCCGCGCGTTTTGTTGAAAAACATAACGAACCTGCACTGTTCCGCGTCCATGACCGTCCGAGTGATGACCATATTTCTGCGCTGAAAAGCGTCTTGGGTGAGTTGGGTTTGGTGATGGGCGGCGGTATGAAGCCTGAACCAAAGGATTACGCCAAAATCATGGATGAACTGGCTGATCGCCCTGATCGCGAAATGCTGCAAACGATGCTGCTGCGTTCGATGAAACAGGCGATTTATGATCCGGAAAACCGGGGACACTTCGGTCTGGCCTTGCAGTCATACGGTCACTTTACGTCGCCAATCCGTCGTTATCCTGATCTTGCGTTGCACCGCGCCATTAAGTATTTACTGGCGAAAGAGCATGGCAATCTGAAAGAGCGCTGGACGCCAACTGGCGGCTGGCACAGTGATTACAACGACATGTTGCAACTGGGCGAGCATTGTTCCATGGCCGAACGCCGTGCGGACGAAGCCACCCGCAACGTGGCGGACTGGCTCAAATGTGACTTCATGCAGGATCACGTCGGCGAAGTCTTCAACGGTATCATCGCCAGCGTCACCGGCTTTGGTTTCTTTGTGCGCCTCAATGACCTGTTCATCGACGGTCTGGTTCACGTCTCCACGCTGGATAATGACTACTACCGTTATGACAACATTGGTCAGCGTCTGATCGGTGAGTCTTCCGGGATGGTATATCGCCTCGGCGATACCGTTGAAATCCGCGTAGAAGCCGTGCACATGGATGAGCGTAAAATCGACTTTGCCCTGGTTTCCAGCAGCCGTAAACCACGCGGTGAAGGCAAAACCGCCCGCGATCGCGCTAAAAATCCGGGTGAGCGCGCTATGCGTCCGAACGGTCCTGCCAACGCCGGGCGTCGCCGTACTGGTAAGAAAGGGGCTAATTTCGAGCCGGACAGCGCATTCCGTAAAGACGACGCGAAAGCGGCAAAACCCGCCAAGACCGCCAAGCCGAAAAAAGAGAAAGCTGTGAGTGCCGTTGGCAAAGATGGCAAACCGAAGAAGGCCAAAAAGCCTTCTGACCAAACGCAAAAAATCGCGTCAGCCACCAAAGCCAAACGTGCAAAGAAAAAGCCAGAACAGAGTTAACGGCCTTTGCCTCGCGGCTCCGGGCGATAATTAATTCACTGATGCTTTAATCAGTCGATGATAGAATCGCCCGTAATCCTTCGTTAAATTGCGGACAGCATGATGTCCGCAATTCTATTTTTAAGAGCATCATGAGCGAAATTATCTTCGGTATTCATTCCGTTAAAGCCTTACTCGACAACGATCCACAGCGCTTTCTGGAAGTCTTCATTCTTAAAGGCCGTGATGACAAACGTCTGAAACCGCTGATCGATGAGCTGGAAGCCAGCGGCATTGTGATTCAGGTGGCGAACCGCCAGTGGCTGGACGAGAAGTCCGAAGGCGCTGTGCATCAGGGCATTATTGCCCGTGTCCGCGAAGGGCGTCAGTATCAGGAAAACGACCTGCCAGCGCTGCTGGAAAGCGTAGACTGCCCGTTCCTGCTGGTACTGGATGGCGTGACGGACCCGCATAACCTCGGTGCCTGCCTGCGTACCGCCGATGCAGCCGGTGTGCACGCTGTGATTGTTCCGCGCGACCGCTCTGCCAAGCTCAATGCGACCGCTAAGAAAGTTGCCAGCGGTGCTGCCGAAAACGTGCCGGTAATTAACGTGACCAATCTGGCCCGAACTCTGCGCGTTTTACAGGAGCACAATGTCTGGATCGTCGGCACTGCCGGTGAAGCTGACCATACCTTGTTCCAGAGTAAAATGACCGGCCCGATGGCGCTGGTGATGGGCGCAGAGGGCGAAGGTATGCGTCGTCTTACCCGTGAACACTGCGATGAGCTGATCAGCATTCCAATGTCTGGCTCGGTCTCTTCCCTGAACGTCTCGGTAGCGACCGGCGTCTGCCTGTTCGAAGCCGTACGTCAGCGGGCGCTGAAAGCCTGATATCAGGCACACTTTGTCCGATACCAAAACGGGAGCCTCAGGGTTCCCGTTTTACATTCCCGCCTTTGTGATCCACCCGCCTGTAAATCTCCCAGTTTTTACCATACTTGATCCCATCGTCACTTCGCCTTAACCACCCGGCAAGGAGAACACTATGGATTGGCAAACACATCGGGTTTTTAATCAGCCTAAAGCGTTAAGCAACAGCAACTTATTCCTCTCAGACTCGCCCCTGCGTGACGCCGTGAGCCACCAGCAGGCCGGATGGGACGCCGACGTTTTGGCTTCCCTTGGTCAGCAGCTTGGTTCGGCTGAATCTCTCGAACTTGGCCGTCTGGCTAACGTTAACCCGCCAGAATTGCTGCGTTTTGATGCCACAGGTGAGCGTCTGGACGACGTGCGCTTTCATCCGGCCTGGCATCTGCTGATGCAGGGGCTGATCGCCAACCGGGTGCATAATCTGCCCTGGGAAGAGGAAGCCAGAATAGGTTCTTCGGTGGCGCGCGCGGCCCGTTTTATATTGCACGCGCAGGTCGAGGCGGGGACGTTATGCCCCATAACCATGACCTTCGGCGCCATTCCATTACTTAAGAAAACCCTTCCGCCTGAATTCAGCCACTGGCTGACGCCGCTGCTTTCGGACCGGTACGACCCGCATCTGCAGCCCGGAGCACAGAAGAAAGGCGTGCTGATCGGCATGGGTATGACCGAAAAACAGGGCGGTTCGGACGTACTGAGCAACACCACGCGGGCCACGGCACTGGAAGGGCACGGCCCAGGCAATGCTTACCGGCTAACCGGCCACAAATGGTTTTTCTCCGTTCCGCAAAGTGATGCTCATTTGGTGCTGGCACAAACCAACGGCGGTTTGTCGTGCTTCTTCCTGCCGCGTGTTTTGCCGGATGGCGAGCGCAATGCCATTCATATCGAACGGCTGAAGGACAAGCTGGGGAACCGCTCTAACGCCAGTAGCGAAGTGGAGTTCCGTAATGCCACCGGCTGGCTGCTGGGCGACGAAGGTGAGGGCATACGTCACATTCTGCGCATGGGCGCTCATACGCGGTTTGACTGTGCGCTGGGCAGCCACGCGATGATGCGCCGCGCGCTGTCGGTCGCGCTCTATCACGTCTTCCAGCGGCAGGCTTTCGGCAAGGCGCTGGTGGAACAGCCTATAATGCGTCAGGTCATGAGCAAAATGGCGCTGCGCCTCGAAGGTCAGACACAAATATTGATGCGGCTGGCAGCCGCGACCGGTGCACCTCACAACCCCGGCGAACAGGTGCTGAGTCGCTTACTGACACCGGCGGCTAAATTTGAAGTCTGTCGTCAGGGGATGCGGTTTGTTGCCGAGGCCATGGAGGCGCTGGGGGGGATCGGCTATTGCGAAGAGAGCGAGCTGCCGCGTCTGTACCGCGAAATGCCGGTGAACAGTATCTGGGAGGGTTCGGGGAATATTATGTGTCTGGACGTGCTGCGGACGCTGAAAAAACTGCCTGCCGCCACAGAACTGATACAACACGTTTTGCATCAGGTGCGCGGCCAGAACCGTTTATTCGACCGCGCGGCCCGCCAGCTTTTGCAACGTTTACGTGCGCCAGATGAGGCTCAGGCGCGCTGGCTGACGTCGCAAATCTTCAACTTATTGACCGCCGCGCAGATGCTGGAATTTTCCGCGCCGCCGCTGGCCGATGCTTGGTGCCGGATGGCGCTGGACGATCGTGGCGAAAGCCTGCTGCCTGAAAGGCTCTGCCAGCAGTTGTTAAACCGGGCCATCGGCGCGGAATAATATTTAACGGTACAGGATGGCCGAAGAGTACCAGCGGCCGGGAATAATTGTTTCGCTGTTAAACATGATCACGTAATAACGCGCCCCTGCAGCGTCAGCTTTGTGCTGGATTTCGGCTTCGACATCCATCGGGCTGCCGATCGCTTCGGCGGTAATATTGCCCAGTTTGGTTAGCGTTGATGTCTGCGCACGGGTGATCTGCTGTGCTTTGGCCGTCGGGGTCGGGGGAGCGACCGGCGTCGTTTGGGTCAGCGTGCTGCAGCCGCTCAGCGCGGCAATCAAGAGCAGGGACAAGGTCAGGTGATGGATTTTCATCAGGTTATCCGGCATGAGGGCAATAGGAACAGTGTAGCGCTTAATGCCCGCTGCTGGCGAGAGGGGCGATCACAACTGTTGCTGTGCGATGTGGTTATAAATCATGCCAAAAAGGGAGTGGTAGCTTTGACTGAGGGGGATAAAATAGCGCTCTTGCTGGGATTTTATCCTCATTGATTGAAACGGGAGTGGTCTGATGATTGAGATGTATCAGGAAGAAGTACAGGGTATACAGCTAATCCACGCGGTACCTGCAGGCCATTATCACCATTCACTGCCAACCATTTTCTTCCATCACGGTTTTACCTCCTCGAAAGAGATTTACTCCTACTTTGGTTACCTGCTGGCACAGGTGGGGTATCGGGTCATTTTACCGGATGCACCGCTGCACGGTGCGCGGGCTGATGGCGACGAAAGTCGCTTACTGGCTAACTTCTGGTCGATTTTGCAAAGCAATGTTGATGAGCTAGGAATACTGAAAGAGTCCTTTGTCGGCCGTGGTCTGGCGGACCCTGCCCGCCTGGGCGTGGGTGGTGTGTCGATGGGCGGTATGGTCACTATGGCTTCCCTGGTACGTTTCCCCTGGATAAAAGTCGCCGCCTGTCTGATGGGGTCGGGTTACTTTAATGCGTTATCCGAACATCTTTTTCCTGCCTATGAGGCTGGCGCCGCGACTCAGCGAGAGATTTTCCAGCGTGGCCATGCACCGCTGATGAGCTGGGATATCAGTGGAAAAACGGCGCTGCTTGCTAAACGTCCGCTGTTTGTCTGGCATGGCGAAGAAGATGATGTGGTCCCTTTTGGTGAAAGCCAGCGGCTGCGCGATGAAATGAAAGCAAGTGGAAATGACACTAGCCTGACTTTCCTCACCGAGCCGGGCGCTAAGCACAGAGTCAGCGTACATGCGTCGGCACAAGCCACCACATTCTTCCGCCAGCACCTGTAAAAACCGGGCTGACGGTGGGCGAATAATTAATCTGTCTTATTCCTTGAGTTTCCCGCTGGCTGTACATATAATTGCGCGTCATTTTTTCGACCGCACACATAACACGTTCCTTGCTTCCATGGGCCGCGGTTGACCCTGACAGGAGGCTGAATAATCCGTAAGGAGCAATTCTATGCGTCATTACGAAATCGTATTTATGGTACACCCTGACCAAAGCGAACAGGTTCCGGGCATGATCGAGCGTTACAGTGCAGTAATCACTAACGCTGCTGGTCAGATTCACCGTCTGGAAGACTGGGGCCGCCGTCAACTGGCTTACCCGATCAACAAACTGCACAAAGCTCACTACGTTCTGCTGAACGTTGAAGCCCCGCAGGAAGCGATCGATGAGCTGGAAACAAACTTCCGCTTCAACGACGCCGTTATCCGTAGCATGGTTATGCGTACTAAACACGCGGTAACTGAAGCATCTCCAATGGTTAAAGCGAAAGACGAACGTCGTGATCGTCGTGAAGATTTCGCCGAAGCTAATGATGATGCTGAAGCTGGGGATTCTGAAGAGTAATTGCCGTGACGGCGAATCGTCTGGTGTTGTCCGGCACAGTGTGCAAGACCCCCATGCGTAAAGTTAGTCCTTCGGGCATTCCTCACTGCCAGTTCGTGCTTGAGCACCGCTCGCAGCAGCAGGAGGCCGGATTTAACCGACAAACATGGTGCAGAATGCCTGTGGTTGTCAGTGGACAAGCGTCACAAGCATTAACTCACAGTATAACGGTCGGCACGCAACTCACTGTTTCCGGATTCATTAGTTGCCATCAAGGGCGCAATGGACTGAACAAAGTGGTGTTACATGCCGAGCAGATTGAATTGATAGATTCTGGAGACTAGCCTAATGGCACGTTATTTCCGTCGTCGCAAGTTCTGCCGTTTCACCGCGGAAGGCGTTGTAGAGATTGATTACAAAGATATCGCTACGCTGAAAAACTACGTTACCGAAAGCGGTAAAATTGTCCCGAGCCGTATTACCGGTACTCGTGCAAAATACCAGCGTCAGCTCGCTCGTTGTATCAAGCGTGCACGCTACCTTTCTCTGTTGCCATACACTGATCGTCATCAGTAATCGGCAACTGTCCATAAACGACTTTGAGAGGGTAAGGTAATGCAAGTTATTCTGCTTGATAAAGTAGCAAACCTGGGTAGCCTGGGTGATCAAGTTAACGTTAAAGCGGGCTATGCTCGTAACTTCCTGGTACCACAGGGCAAAGCTGTTCCTGCTACCAAGAAAAACGTTGAGTTCTTCGAAGCACGTCGTGCAGAACTGGAAGCCAAACTGGCAGAAGTTCTGGGCGCTGCAGAAGCTCGTGCAACTAAAATCAATGAACTGGGTTCAGTCACCATCTCGTCTAAATCAGGCGACGAAGGCAAACTGTTCGGCTCTATCGGTACTCGCGATATTGCTGATGCAGTGACTGCAGCTGGCGTTGAAGTTGCAAAAAGCGAAGTTCGTTTGCCGAATGGCGTTCTGCGTACCACTGGTGAACACGAAGTTGAGTTCCAGGTACACAGCGACGTATTCGCTAAACTGAATGTCGTTGTGGTTGCTGAAGCGTAATAACGCTGAGGTTAACCTGTGAGACGCCGGCCTTGTGCCGGCGTTTTGCTTTTTAGCGCAAGCCGTTATTTAGGCTACTCTGCAAAACTTCAGAAGTGCTCATTAGCGGCTGCGCTGATAAGTGCCGTCGGCCTGACGGGTAAAAAGCACTGTCGAATTCTGTTCATTAGTGATTTGCAGTGACGTCACTGCACCCTGCGCATTACGCTGTATTTTTACTTCCTGCCCGGCTTTCAGATTACTCAGCGGTTTTTGATCCCCTTCGACCTGTGCCATCGCAAAGACATCCCCTACTGCCAGATTATTGTCACGGAACAGCTGTGCCAGCGTCTGACCGGACTGAACCCGATAACTCTTCCAGTTTTCCTGAGCAATAGGCTGAGGCGGCTCAGAGGCCGCCTGTTGCTGTTGTGGCTGGACCGGCTGAGGCTGGGCAAGCTGCGTGGTGCGCCCTTGCTCATTTCTCAGGTCAGCCTGCATGGGAATCGATGCCGGTTGCTGCGGTTGCGATGGCGAATAGCTGTTGGGCGGCGAATAAGGCCACAGCAGCGCCAGCAAAACCACCAGTACACTGACGATAATCCAGCGGCGATGGACGCAGGGCAGTGGTGACATCCAGTTGAAATCATCGCTCATGTGCCAGACTTTACAGGCCCACGCTTTTGCCTGACTCATCTTTAATGGCCGCAAGGTTGGCTGCTCCGGGGATTCGTCGCTTTCAGACAGCGGCGTAGTGTCACGCATCGGCCTTTTCATAATGGCAATCCAGGATCTCAACATGGGTTGATAAATGCGGATGGCTTTCCTTCTCCTGGGCGGGATTCTGCCCATGACAACCTCTCTTTCTTACACACAACTTGCAGAGTTAACAGAAAAAAATCATGCCCGATTATTCTGTCGGATTTTCCCGCTAAGTATAGCTGGTTAACTGCTTGATGCGAAAAGGAACAACGCACAAATAGCACGCAAACGGTCTGTTGATGCGCAATAAATACCAAAAATCCGATCTGTTTCGTGCAGATCTGCGGTCAGTGTCTCCCTGCTTAAGAGAGAATTTTACCCAAAAGCCGCGCGCTGTTATGCTGCGCGTTCGACTTATTTAAAGACTAAAGGAAACTCCATGACAACCCCTTCATTTGACAGTGTAGAAGCGCAGGCAAGCTACGGTATCGGCTTGCAGGTCGGTCAACAATTGCAGGAATCAGGTTTACAGGGTTTAGAGCCTGACGCATTGCTGGCAGGCTTACGCGATGCGCTGGAAGGGAATACGCCAGCGGTTCCTGTTGACGTTGTTCACCGTGCTCTGCGTGAAGTTCACGAGCGTGCTGATGCGGTGCGTCTGCAACGCCAAGAAGCTCTGGCAGTGGAAGGCCAGGAGTTCCTGACCACCAACGCACAGCGTGATGGCGTCACCAGCACTGAATCGGGTCTGCAATTCTCTGTGATCACTCAGGGCGAAGGCCCGATCCCAGGCCGTCAGGACCGTGTGCGCGTTCACTACACAGGTAAACTGATTGACGGTACCGTGTTCGACAGCTCCGTACAGCGTGGTGAACCGGCTGAATTCCCGGTCAGCGGTGTTATTGCTGGTTGGATCGAAGCCCTGACCCTGATGCCAGTCGGTTCTAAGTGGGAGCTGTATATCCCTCATAACCTGGCTTATGGCGAACGTGGTGCTGGTGCGTCCATCCCACCTTTCAGCGCACTGACTTTTGAAGTTGAGCTGCTGGAAATTCTGTAATTATTCCTCATTGCAGATACGAGAAAGGGCGCTGATGCGCCCTTTTTTACGTCTGTACTTCAATAAAGATTACTGTGATTTCAGCGGGGTTTGCAGATCTACCTGATAAATCTCAAAGCCAATATCATCGGTGCCTTTAGCGGTCATTGGATATTGCGCATGGGTTTTAATAAACGCTGCGGCTTTTTCCGTCGGTGACGTTTCAAAGCGAATATCCAGCGGCTGACTGGCGACAATCTGTGCCAGTTTCCAGTTGTTGTCCGCCGTTGGCGTTACAGCGCCAGATTTTTGCGTTTCGGCACTGATATAAGCGGCCACGACCGAACGGTTTTCATCCGGTGACGCAAACGCAATGTGTTTATCACCCGTACCGGCAAATTTGCCGCCGTAGGCGCGGTAGTTATTGGTGGCGACCAGGAACGTTGCTTTCAGATCGATAGGCTTACCGTTGAAGGTCAGATTTTTAATGCGCTCGGCATTTTTGTTGAGCAGCGTACATTCACCGTCAAAACGCGCAGGTTGGGTTACATCAATCTGATAGTTCACCCCGTCGATCACATCAAAATTATAGGAGCGGAAGCCGTCCCAGTTGATCAAAGACTGCGGTTTGCTGCTGTGCACATCGATCTGATTGAACTGGCCGGCGGAACATTCGAGCCAGTCTTTCACTTCCTGTCCGCTGACTTTCATCACTACCAGGGTATTCGGGTAGAGGTAAAGGTCTGAGGCATTACGGAAGGTGAGATCGCCTTTTTCCACTTCCACAAAACTGGCCGGGTCATTTTTACGCCCACCGACTTTAAACGGCGCGGCAGCGGAAAGCACCGGCAGGTTGGCCAGATCCGGGTCGCCCTGAATAAAGTGCTCGGTATAGGCCTTTTGCGCATTGTTGACGATCTGAACCGTCGGGTCGTCCTGCACCAGCGACAGGTAGCTGTACATATTGTCGTTGGATTTGCCGACCGGCTTACTGACGAAGTCGCGCGTGGCTTTATGATCGTCGGCCAGCACTTTCACCAGATCCTGATCTTCTGCCGCCAGAGACTTTTTGGCGGCTTTGTCATAAATCGGACGGGCTTCAGCGCGGGCGGTTTCGATCCGCCATTTACCGTCGTTATTATTGAGCACCATGTCTACCACGCCCAGATGGTCGCCCCACATACCTGGCATGACCGCAGGAACGCCGTTCAGCGTACCCTGTTTGATATCTGCCCCTTTGATACTGGCAAACTCTTCACTCGGGAAGACGGCGTGGGCGTGGCCGAACATGATAGCGTCGATGCCTTTAACCTGGCTTAAGTAGTACACCGAGTTTTCAGCCATGGTTTTATAAGGATCACCTGACAGCCCGGAGTGCGGGATGGCGACGATGATATCTGCGCCCTGCTTGCGCATCTCAGGCACCCACTTTTTCGCGGTTTCGGTGATGTCAGCCACGGTGACTTTGCCCTGCAAATTGGCCTTGTCCCAAACCATAATTTGCGGCGGCACGAAACCGATATAGCCAATGCGCAGGTTGTGGGTGTTGCCGTCGCGATCTTTCACCGGGTTATCGGTGATGAGGAATGGCGTAAACAGCGGCTTACCGGTTTTATCGTCGATAATGTTAGCGTTTACGTACGGGAATTTTGCCCCGGCCAGCGCTTTCTTCAAATAATCCAGCCCATAGTTGAATTCGTGGTTACCCAGATTCCCCACCGCATAGTCCAGCGTATTCATAGCTTTATATATCGGGTGAACGTCGCCTTTCTTCAGGCCTTTGGCGGCCATGTAATCCCCCAGCGGACTGCCCTGAATCACATCGCCGTTATCGACCAGCACCGAGTTGGTGACTTCATCACGTGCGGCGTGGATCAGGCTGGCGGTACGCACCAGGCCAAATTTGTCCGTCGGCTTATCTTTGTAGTAGTCGAAGTCCATCATGTTGCTGTGCAAGTCAGTCGTTTCCATGATCCGCAGATCAACCTGCGAAGCGTGGGCCGAAACGGCAACCAGCGTGGCTAACAGGGATAACGTCAGATGACGCGTATTCATTGCAGTGCCTCCAGAAGGGGAATATCCATAAGAGAAAACCCGATATATATCTCAAAATCCGATGAGAATGTAATCAGTTGTCATAAATAATTGTGAGATGTAACCGGTAATACGTAGTGGAATTGTTAACAGGCGCAGATTACGGGATGGCTATTCCGACTAAAAAAAACTAGGCTTCATCTATGACATTGCGTTTGTGCATGAATACCGAGGTGAAAAATGTTAGATAAAATTTGCCAGCTGGCGCGTGATGCCGGTGACGCCATCATGGCTGTGTATGACGGTGAACAGCCCCTTGATGCCCGCCAGAAAAAAGACGATTCACCGGTGACGGCTGCCGATATGGCTGCGCACAACGTGATTAAGAAAGGCTTAGCACAGCTTGATCCGCAGACGCCGATGCTGTCAGAAGAGGATCCACAAACCTGGAGCGAACGTCAGGACTGGACCCGTTACTGGCTGGTGGATCCGCTCGACGGCACCAAAGAGTTTTTGAAGCGAAATGGCGAGTTCACCGTCAATATTGCCCTGATAGAAAACGGTAAGCCGGTGCTGGGTGTGGTGTATGTGCCAGTAACCAAAGTGATGTACAGCGCGGCTGAAGGGAAAGCCTGGAAAGAGGAAAACGGCGAGCGTAAACAGATTCAGGTGAAAGAGGCCTATCCGCCGCTGGTCGTCGTCAGCCGGTCGCACTATGACAATGACCAGGAGCTGAAGGATTATCTTGCCCAACTGGGCGAGCACCAGACGGTTTCGGTGGGTTCTTCACTGAAATTCTGTCTGGTCGCCGAAGGCGAAGCGCAGCTCTATCCGCGCTTCGGGCCGACCAATATCTGGGATACCGGTGCAGGCCACGCGGTGGCAATTGCCGCAGGGGCGATTGTGCATGACTGGACAGGGCAGACATTGCTGTATACCCCGAAAGAGTCGTTCCTCAATCCGGGGTTCCGGGTATCGCTGTTCTGATGCACTAAAGATTGAGAAAGGCGCAGTTTTGCGCTTTTCTCACGCCCTAATCCCGCTTATTCCTTCACTAACTGATGCAGCATCGCGATCACCTTCTGCACTTCTTCCGGCGTCAGCGCCCCTTCTTTGACGAACTTAATCACGCCATTTTTATCGAGCACCATCACGGCGGAGCTTTTCGGCTCCAGCTGCCAGGCCTTTTTCACCAGGCCCTGACTGTCGACAATGATCTGTGACCAAGGGAACTCTTTCTTGCCGCTTTCAATGCTGCTGCTCACAAACATGCCAGTGCCGATGATGGCATCGTCTGTATTGATGATTGTCGTCGTTTGGTAACGATCACGCGGTAGATTGGCTGCGCCGATGGCATCGTCCAGCGGAGTATTCAGCGCTTTTGCGCTGGTACGCCCGGCCATATGTTGTACCACGCGCACTTTTCCGGGCAGTTTGGCGCTATTCCAGCGGCTATAGCTGAAGTCTTTATTGACGTAGTTCAGCTCGCCTCTGTCATCCACACCGACGGCAGGCAGGCGTTCACCAGGGGTAAGATTGTGTGCTGAAACAAATAACGGAAAAATAACCAGAGACATAATTAGCAGGCTTTTAAAAATCATACATACTCCCAATAACGAGGCCGCAAAAATGGGCTGACCCGACAATCATAGAATCAGACAAGTGGTCTGTCCTGTTGAAATGTTAACAGTGTGTTATGGGTTACAGAAATGGTACGAATTGAAGGGTTATACTGTCGGAATGTGACATTTCTTAAAAGCACACTGTCAAGACAAGTAAAAGCAGTTAAATAAACTGGCAGATCCTGAACTCCCTGCTATGTTATATGTCTACTCACTGCGAAGACGATCCCATTCAGGCTTTCATCGCAGCTTTACCCGGCCTGAATACGCAGTGATTTATCGGAGGAAAGTAGAAAAATGAGAATCTTCCAGCGCTACAATCCGTTGAAAGTAGCCAAGTACGTTAAGACGCTGTTCCGTGGCCGTCTTTATATTAAAGACGTCGGCGCATTTGAGTTCGACCAAGGCAAAATTTTACTGCCGAAAGTACGTGATAAGCGCCACTTCAGTGTAATGTCAGAAGTTAACCGCCAGGTGACTCATCTGCAGACTGAAATGGGCTAAAACCCCGGAGCATGATGGCAACCACGGTCATCAGCACCAAAGAAAACGGCCCTTTTCAGGGCCGTTCGTGTTTCAGGCATTCACGCTTTCACGCGTAAATGAGCGGTTAATGATCGCCGTTTTTCTCAGCCAGCTTCAGCGCATTCTTCTCATCTTTGATTTCCTGCGGCGTCTTAGGTAACAGCGGCGCGACAGGTTTATCGGTGATGCGGGTGACCAGCAGCTGATCAATTTTATAACTGTCGATATCCACGACTTCGAATTTATAGCCGGAGAACTTCACAAAGTCGGTACGTTTCGGGATTTTACGCAGCATGAACATCATGAAACCACCGATGGTTTCATAATTCCCAGCCTGCGGGAACGCTTCGATATGCAGTACGCGCATCACGTCTTCGATTGGCGTACCGCCTTCAATAAGCCATGAATTCTCATCACGCGCGACAATCTGCTCTTCCATACCCTGACCGACCAAATCCCCCATCAGCGTGGTCATCACGTCATTGAGCGTAATAATCCCCACCACCAAGGCATATTCGTTAAGGATCACCGCAAAGTCTTCGCCCGCGGCTTTAAAGCTTTCCAGCGCCTCGGAGAGTGTCAGGGTGTCTGGCACAATCAACGCGTTACGGATCTGGACGCCGCTGCTCAGCATCAAACTCTGATTGCCCAGCACGCGGTTCAGCAAGTCTTTGGAGTCGACGTAACCCACGACCTGATCGATATGGCCGTCGCAGACCAGGAACTTGGAATGTGGGTGGGTGGCGATTTTCTCTTTGATGCTTTCTTCGCTTTCGCGCAGATCAAAATAAATCACACTTTCACGCGAGGTCATGGAGGACGGCACGGTGCGCGATTCCAGCTCAAACACGTTTTCGATCAGCTCATGCTCTTGCTTACGCAGCACGCCAGCCAGCGCACCGGCTTCAAACACCGCATAAATATCATCGGAGGTGATGTCGTCGTTACGCACCATTGGCAGCTTAAAGAGACGGAAAATCATATTTGCCATGCCGTTAAAGAACCAGACCATCGGGCGGCAAATCATCAGACAGAAACGCATCGGGTTGACTATACGAACGGCAACCGACTCAGGTGAAATCATACCGATGCGCTTCGGCGTGAGGTCAGCAAACAGAATAAACAGGCTGGTGACCAGGACGAAGGAACAGATAAAGCTGACTTGGTCCGCGAGTTCTGGTGACATGAAACGAATAAAGAAAGCCTGAAAAGCAGGGGAGAAAGCGGCATCGCCGACAATACCACCGAGGATGGCGACGGCATTCAGGCCGATTTGTACCACGGTGAAGAACAGGCCAGGGGTTTCCTGTAATTTCATAACACGGGAGGCGTTGACGTTTCCTTCGTCTGCCAGCTGTTTAAGTTTTATTTTGCGCGAAGCGGCCAGCGATATCTCCGACAGGGAGAAAAAGGCGCTGATCGCGATAAGTAAGAGAATCAGTAAGATACTGTTTAACATAATCTATCCGTTTAACACCGATACAAAGACCGGCAGGGAAGGGCACTTAATTGGGTTGTTGTATAAAAGAAAACATCATTTAGGGCGAAAAAATCAAAGATAACAGCCAGAAATACGTTTATCGGGCCACATTTGCGGCCCGCATAGTATAGCAGTAGCACTGAGATTGCCGCCAGCGCTTAAAAAAACCCCTGCATCCTTCAAATTGCGGGGGGGTTGGCTGCCCTCCCTCACCCGAATCACTTACCTGAGTAAACTCATCGGGTGCTTTTGGTTACCGCCTACCTGCAAATTGAATGATTTTGGAGGTTATTTTACTGAGGGGGGAGACACACGCCGATGCCACCCAGGCCGCAATAACCTTCCGGATTCTTGTACAGGTATTGCTGATGATCGTCTTCGGCATAGTAGAACGGCAACGCTTCGGTGATGTCAGTGGTGATGTGACGCTTGTCACCGGCACTGTCCATCGCCTGCTGGAAACGTTGCAGGCTGGCCTGTGCGGCACTCTGCTGTTCCGCACTCAACAGATAAATCGCTGAGCGGTATTGTGTGCCCAAATCGCCGCCCTGACGCATACCCTGCGCCGGGTCATGATTTTCCCAGAAGATCTGCAGCAGTTGATCATAGCTTATCACCGCCGGGTCAAAGACCACGCGAACGGCTTCTGCATGGCCAGTCTGGCCGCTGCACACTTCACGGTAGGTGGGGTTTGGCGTGAAACCGCCGCTGTAACCGGCTGCTGTGCTGTAAATCCCTTCCTGCTGCCAGAACAGCCGTTCCACACCCCAGAAGCAGCCCATCGCGAAAATCGCCACGTCCATATTGTCCGGAACGTGGGTCATCGAATGACCATTGACCACGTGCGTGGTGGCGACCGGCATCGGCGTAATGCGGCCAGACAAAGCATCTTCCTGCTTCACAATCTGGGTTTTATCAAAACTGGTTTTATCGGAATGTTGTACCACAGGGGACTCCGGCTGTTTATTTAATAACCTGTTACGGCCAATAGGCCACGGTTAGTTGTATCTGATTGCGACTTTGCACACAATACGGGTAACGTTGCCTTGTCGTTGATTAATTTTCGAGGATTAGCAGTAAAATGTGTTAATCAGACTTTAAAAAGGGGAATCTGCCGTGCTTCGGTGCTAATCCCCTTGACAGGCATCTGATATTTTAACAGGACAGTAAAATTAGCAGGAGTGCGCGTGCCACGATACCACCGAGAATTTTTATTATTAGGTCTGTTGCTGGCTCCCTCGCTCTCCATGGCTGCAAAAGTGCGCTTGCAGCTGGAAGGCCTCGATGGCGAACTTGAAAAGAATGTGCGGGTCCGGCTCTCCTCTATCCAGAGTGATGAAGTGGGCGCTGACGGGCGGTTTCGCGCCCGTGTCAGTGCGGCCATTGAGCAGGGGCTGCGCCCTTTAGGTTACTACCAGCCGACCATTGATTTCGATTTTCGTCAGACGCCTCCGCCGGGCCGCCCGGTGTTGATTGCGAAAGTGACGCCAGGAACGCCAGTGAAGATCGCAGGCACTCAGGTGGTGATCGAAGGAGAGGCCAGCAAGGATAGTGAGTTCGAAGCACTGAAGAAGGAGAAGGTGCCTGCCGTTGGCACCATTTTGAATCATGGCACCTACGATGGCTTTAAAAGCGCCCTGACCGGCATGGCCGTGCGTAAAGGGTACTTTGATGCAGACATGGTGAAAAGTCAGCTCGGCGTGATTGAAGACGAGCATAAAGCCTTCTGGGACATTCAGTTCGACAGCGGCCAACGCTACCATTTTGGCGCGGTTAAATTTCAGGGCTCGCAGATCCGCGAAGAGTATCTGCAAAACCTGGTGCCTTTTCACAAAGGGGATGACTACAGCTCGTCCGATCTGGCGGAGCTGAACCGCCGTCTGGCGGCGACGGGCTGGTTTAACTCGGTGGTGGTTTCCCCCGAGTTCACCGATGCGAAAACCACCAAAACGCTGCCGCTGGATGCCGTAGTAACGCCACGCACGCGTAACACCTTAGAAACCGGGGTTGGTTATTCCACGGACGTCGGCCCGCGCCTGAAAGCCAACTGGAAAAAGCCCTGGATTAACGATCGCGGCCAGAGTCTTGAGAGTTCGGTCAACCTTTCGGCCCCGGAACAATCCCTAGACCTGACGTATAAGATCCCGCTGCTGAAAGACCCGCTCCAGCAATACTATCTGGTACAGGGCGGCTTTAAGCGCGAAGACCTCAATGACACCAAATCAGACTCCAGCACCGTCAATCTGGCGCGTTACTGGGATCTGGATAGCGGCTGGCAGCGTGCGGTGAACCTGCGCTGGAGCCTCGACCACTTTACACAAGGCAGCGTGACCAACACCACGATGCTTATCTATCCGGGCGTGAACGTTAACCGCACCCGCCAGCGCGGCGGGCTGATGCCTACCTGGGGCGACTCTCAGCGCTACTCTCTTGATGTCTCCGATACCACTTGGGGCTCTGATGTCGACTTCGCCGTGATCCAGGCGCAGAACGTCTGGATCCGCACGCTGGCCGATAAGCATCGCTTTGTGGTGCGTGGCAATCTGGGCTGGATTGAAACCAATGACTTTGAACGCGTTCCGCCGTCCCTGCGCTTCTTTGCCGGTGGTGACCGAAGTATTCGCGGTTATAAATACAAATCGATTTCACCCAAAGATGATGACGGAAAACTGACCGGTGCATCCAAGCTGGCGACCGGATCGCTGGAATATCAGTACAACGTCACCGGGAAGTGGTGGGGGGCGGTGTTTGTTGATTCCGGTGAAGCTGTGGATGATATCGCCAAAAGCAATATCAAAACCGGTGCGGGTGTCGGGGTGCGCTGGGCTTCACCAGTAGGCCCGGTGAAGTTTGATATCGCGGCGCCGGTCAGCGACCAGGATGAGCATGGATTGCAGTTTTACATCGGTTTGGGTCCGGAATTATGAGTCTGTTTAAGAAGATCTGCCTTGGTTTCCTTATTGTCCTGCTGTTGCTGGTGGGCACAGTGGCGTTTCTCATCGGTACACAAACCGGTTTGCATCTGGTCATCAACGGGGCACAACGGTTTGTTCCCGGCCTGAATATCGCCAGCGTTGAGGGGGGATGGCGTAACCTGACGCTCAAAGGGCTGCATTACGAAATGCCCGGCGTGGACGTTAAGGCCGGTGAGTTCCACCTTTCGGTCGATCTCTCTTGTTTCAAAAACAGTGCGTTGTGCATTAATGCGCTGCGTCTGAGTGACGTTAACGTCGCGGTGAATACCAAAGAGATGACGCCAGCGGAGCCTGCCGCAGAACCTGACAACAGCGAGCCGCTGACCAATCTCAGTACGCCTTATCCGATAACCCTGCGCGTACTGACGCTAAATAACGTTAACGTGACTATCGATGACCGTGCCATCTCCCTTGGGGAGTTCCGCACCGGTGCGCAGTGGCAGGACCGTTCGTTGCACCTTTTGCCGACCCACATTGGTGGCCTGCTGATTGCGCTGCCCAAAACGCCGGTCAGCCCGCTGCCTGACGTCGTGCAGGCAGTACAGGATAAAGCCGTCGAGAAAGCGAAGGAGAAAGTGACCGGGAAACCGGCGGAAAAACCGGTCGTCGTGCCAGAGAAACCACTGGGCGAAACCTTGCAGGAACTCTTTGCCAAGCCGCTGTTGCCAGAGTTGCCTGACTTCCGCCTGCCGCTGGATCTTAATGTCGATCAGATCACCGCAGACAATTTGCGTCTGACTGGCGATACCGACGTGCTGATCACCCGTTTCCTGTTAAAGGCCAGCACACTTGATCAGGTCGTGAAACTCGACGCACTTCAGGTGCGTTCGCCGCAGGGGTCGTTAGATGGTATCGGTCAGGCCACGCTCAACGGCAACTGGCCGGTCGATATGACGATCAACACCGCGCTGAATGTGGATCCGCTGAAGGGCGAGAAGATCAAACTGAAAGTCGGCGGCGCCCTGCGCGAGAAGCTGGATGTTGGCCTGAATCTTTCTGGCCCGGTGCGGGCGCAGTTATCGCTGGAAACCCAACTGGCCGAGGCCGGTCTGCCGCTGAATCTGGCGCTGGAGAGTAATGCGCTGCAATGGCCGCTGGCCGGTACGCCGCAGTTTCAGGCGAAGGGCTTCAAGCTGAAATTCAGCGGGAAAGCGACCGATTATGCGCTCTCCCTGCATTCTGATTTCAGCGGCGAGCAGATCCCTCCGGCGACGCTCACCGTTGACGGTAAAGGTAACGTCGAACAGTTCAAACTGACCCTGCTGCGGCTCGTGGCATTGCAGGGCAATACCGACCTGACCGGCGTAGTGGACTGGAGTAAAGCCATCAGCTGGAATACGTTGCTGACGCTTAATAACATCAATACCGCCAAACAATATCCGGACTGGCCGGCGAAGTTGCAGGGCAAAATTGCCACGCGTGGCAGTCTGTATGGCGGTACCTGGCAGATGCAGGTGCCGACGCTGGAACTTGACGGTAATGTGAAAAATAATCTGGTTAAAGCCCGCGGTAACCTGCGCGGTAACAGCTACGGCCAGTGGGATATCCCTCAGCTGCATCTGGAACTGGGGCGTAACAATATTGATGTGAAGGGCAAGCTCAGCGACCAGTGGGCGTTGGATGCCAAGATTGATGCGCCACATCTGGACGGCGCGTTACCAGGACTGGGCGGCGTGGCGAAGGGGATGCTGCAATTACGGGGCGATCTTAAAGCGCCAAAACTGCTGGCCGATCTCACCGCGACAGGGCTGAAATGGCAAGCGCTGACCATTAGCCGGGTCGGCATCAAGGGTGACGTCAGCTCTTCCGACCAGATTCAGGGCACTCTGGCTGTCCGTGTGCAGCAACTAAAACAGGACGCACTGCAAATCAGTGACCTGACGCTGGATGCCAAAGGCAACGAGAAGCAGCATGAGCTGAAACTGAATGTCGAAGGCAAGCCGGTCTCCGGCCGTCTGGCACTGAGCGGCAGTTTTGACCGCGTCACCGAGCACTGGAAAGGCAATATCAACAATACTTTGTTTGATACGCCGGTCGGAGAGTGGCGTCTAAACCGCGCGATTGCGTTGGACTATTTCAACAAAGAACAACGGGTGACCGTCGGGCCGCACTGCTGGCAAAACCCGGATGCCGATCTGTGCGTGCCGAAAACCATTGAGGCCGGGGCTAGCGGGCAGGCCAGCCTGCTGCTCAACCGTTTTGATCTGGCAATGCTTAAGCCTTTCCTCGGCGACGACACGAAACTCAGCGGTGTCTTCAGCGGTAAAGCGAATGTGAGCTGGAAGGCCGATGGCGGTTTGCCGCAGGCAAGCCTGTCACTGGTGGGCAAGGGCGTGAAAGTGCAGCAACTGATTCAGGGCAACCCGCTGCCGGTCGCTTTTGATACGCTCAACCTTAATGCCGGACTTAATAACGGACGCGCGAATCTCGACTGGCTGATTAAAATTACCAATAACGGCCAGCTCGACGGCAATATTCAGATTACGGATCCGCAAGGGCGCCGTAATCTGAGCGGCAACGTCAATATCACCAAAATCTCCATGGCGCTGCTGCAACCGGCGCTGATGGACGGTGAGAAAGCCTCCGGTATTCTCAATGCGAATCTGCGCCTCGGTGGTGATGCGCAGAAACCTCAGGTGTTCGGCCGGCTTGCGCTGACAGATGTCGATTTCGATGGTCAGTTCATGCCGTTCGATATCACGAATGCCAATATCAACATCAATTTCAACGGCATGTCATCGTTGATGGATGGTGTGATCCGCACGGCGCACGGGCAACTCGCGCTGAACGGTAACGCTGACTGGAGTGAACTCAATGCCTGGCGTGCACGGATTGCGGCGAAAGGTGACCGCGTGCGGGTTTCGGTTCCGCCAATGGTGCGTCTGGACGTTTCGCCGGATCTGGTGTTTGAAGCCACGCCGCAGCTCTTCTCGCTCACTGGCCGGGTGGATATCCCATGGGCGCGTATCACGGTGCAGGAACTGCCTGAAAGCGCCGTCGGCGTCTCATCTGACGAAGTGATGCTTAACGATCAGCGTCAGCCGATTGCACCAGCCTCGACGTCTGTTCCGATCAACAGCAATCTGATTGTAAATATCGGCGATGATGTACGCCTCGATGCCTTCGGATTGAAAGCCCGCCTTAAAGGTGCGCTTAAAGTGGTGCAGGATAAACACGGGCTGGGTCTGAACGGCCAGATTGATATTCCTTCCGGGCGTTTCCATGCCTACGGTCAGGATCTGCTGGTGCGCAAAGGCCAGCTGTTATTCTCAGGTCCGGCCGATCAGCCGCTGCTGAATCTGGAAGCGATTCGTAATCCGGATTCTACAGAAAATGGCGTAACGGCCGGTCTTCGCGTCACCGGCGAGGCCGATGCCCCGAAACTTGAAATATTCTCAGATCCGACCATGTCGCAGCAGGAAGCCTTGTCCTACCTGCTTCGCGGGCAAGGTTTGGACAGTTCCGGAGCCGACAGCGGAGCCATGACTTCCATGCTTATCGGAATGGGGGTTGCGCAAAGTGGTAAACTTGTGGGTAAAATCGGCGAGGCATTCGGTGTCAGCAATCTGGCACTGGATACGCAAGGCGTGGGAGACAGCTCTCAGGTGGTGGTTAGCGGCTATGTTTTACCCGGATTACAGGTGAAATATGGCGTCGGGATTTTCGACTCGCTGGCAACCTTAACCCTGCGCTATCGTCTGATGCCAAGATTGTATCTGGAAGCCGTTTCCGGTATCGATCAGGCGTTAGATGTGCTTTATCAGTTTCAGTTTTAACCCATGTGACTTTTACTATACGAAACCAAACATGCGAATAATTGTTTATGGCAGTTTACGACGCAAGCAAGGCAACAGTCATTGGATGACTAACGCTCAGTGGTTGGGTGACCACGAGTTGGACGGGTATGCGCTCTATAATCTGGGGCACTACCCGGCAGCAGTTCCAGGGGACGGGAAAGTCTATTGTGAAGTTTACCGCATCACGTCGTCTATCATGGCTGAACTGGACGAATTGAAAAGTAATACAAAAGATTATAAACGTGAACTGATTTCCACACCGTACGGCAGTGCTTGGATTTACCTCTACATACGTTCACTCGAGGGAGTGCCACGTATTGAAGGGGGAGATTGGGTAAAGCGTGCGGGCGATGTGAAGTGAGAACTCTGAGCAAGGTCATTTAATACATTGCTGAATCTTCTCTTCTACCAGGGAGAGAGACATACAAAAACACCGTCCAGTGGACGGTGTTTTTCTTTTTACTCAACCGCAAAAACAATTACTTGTTTTTAGCGCGCTCGAAAGAGGTCACGATCTCAGCTTTAGCGGCTTCTGCGTTATCCCAACCTTCGACTTTCACCCATTTGCCTTTTTCCAGCGCTTTGTATTGCTCGAAGAAATGAGTGATCTGCGCACGCAGCAGTTCTGGCAGGTCGTTCACATCGTTGATGTGATCGTACTCTTTGCTCAGTTTGGTGTGCGGAACCGCAACCACTTTGGCATCTTCGCCAGATTCATCGGTCATTTTCAACACGCCAACCGGACGGCAGCGAATCACTGAACCGGGTTGCAGCGGGTACGGCGTTGGCACCAGAACGTCAACCGGGTCGCCATCGAGGGACAGGGTGTGGTTGATGTAGCCGTAGTTGCACGGGTAGAACATCGCAGTAGACATGAAGCGGTCAACGAACAGTGCGCCGGTATCTTTATCTACTTCGTATTTGATCGGATCGGCATTGGCCGGAATTTCGATAACAACATAAATATCTTCTGGCAGGTCTTTACCGGCCGGTACATTGAGTAAGCTCATTTGGGGTTCCTTCATTGGACCAGGAATGGAGTGCCGCACATTATAGCCAAGTCCGTCACGAATTCCCGTCATTTTCGCGGTCAGGACTCTTGGTCGATCCCTCTTTTTTTTCCCGCTAAATCTTCTGTGTCTGGCAGGAAAGTTTCCCGCCAGCAGGCTTTACCCGCTAACTGCCTGTTTTACGGTTTTTTATCAAGAAATTCACGAGATTGCCGATAACAGTTTACATAAAAACTCTGCATGGCCTACGAACTACCTCTCTCGCATTTTCCTCTGTTTCATAAACAACCGGGTATTACAGCATGTTGAATAAATTGAGCGTAAAGGCGGGACTGATCGCCTTGTTAGTCGTAATGACACTGATTCTATTATTAGTCAGCTTTTTGGGTACCAATGCGATCCGCCAGAGTGCTACTTCGCTCAAGCAAATTGACCGCCTTCAGGGGGAAGAGCTTGGGGCTTTAGCCAATAGCTACAGTTTTTCTCTGCGTGCCCGTGTTGCCAGCAGCGTAGCGGTTCGTCAGATGGAAATTGGCATGATGGATGACTCGAAAGAAACGGCGGAGCGGGTTGCTGATTATATTAAACAGGCGGATCAGCAGGTGGCCGTGTTTATGGCAATTGATGATGAAACCCAGCGCGGTGAAGATTTATCCACTGCCGTAAAAGTGGCCTATGAAGCCTATAAGCTGCACGGGCTGCAACCTGCGCTGGCGGCTATTCAGGCGCAAAGCACGGACGGATATTATGACGTGCTGGAAAATAAAATGACGCCCTACAGCAACGCTTACGACAAAGCGCTGGGGGATTTTCGTGTGTACGCCAATGAAACGGCTGACCGGCACATCTCTACCGCGCAGAAGCAGGCGAATGTCCAGCTGATGGTCATTGTGATTGCCTGCCTGATCGCGATTTCTATTGCCCTGTTGTCGTGGTTTGCCCTGCAGAAAATCATTATGCATCCGCTGAGTGCCTCTATCGCCCAGCTTGAATTTATTGCAGCGGGGGATTTAACCCATGAGATTGACGATTCGCGCAGCAATGAGATGGGACGTTTGCTGCGGGCTATGAAAAAGATGCAGGATGCACTGGCGGCTTCTGTGGGCCGCGTTCGTGATGCTGGTAATCAGATTGATGTCGGCACGCGTGAACTGGCGGCAGGCAACGTGCATCTGGCCCAGCGCACCGAGGAGTCCGCTGCATCGCTCGAAGAGACCGCGGCCAGCATGGAGCAGTTGACTTCCACCGTGCGCATGAACGCCACGAATTCAGAGCAGGCAAACCAACTGGCAAAAAGCGTGTCGGGTATTGCAGATAAAGGCAGCAAAGTTGTACATCAGGTGATGGACAAAATGCATGCCATCACCGACAGCTCCAAACGCATTGCAGACATTATCGCCGTTATTGACGGTATCGCATTCCAGACCAATATTCTGGCGCTGAATGCCGCAGTAGAAGCCGCACGCGCCGGTGAACAGGGCCGAGGTTTTGCCGTTGTAGCCGGTGAGGTGCGCAGTCTGGCCCAGCGCAGCGCGCAGTCAGCCAAAGAGATCAAAGCGCTGATTGATGATTCGGAGAGCCGGGTTTCTGAAGGGGAGGCGATGGTGAAATCTGCTGCGGCCACCATGACCGAGATCGCCAGCGAAGTGCGCCGTGTCACCAGCCTGATGAATGAAATTTCCATTGCGACCAGCGAACAAACGCATGGTATCGAGCAGGTGAACATCGCTATTACGCAGATGGATCAGGTCGCTCAGCAGAACGCCGCACTGGTGGAAGAAGCCACTGCCGCCACGCGTTCACTTGAGGAGCAGGCACAATTACTGGCGCAGAGCGTCTCGGTGTTTAAGCTCAATCAGCAGGATTTTGTCTGATTCAGTGATGTCATAAAAAAAGGGTTCAGCCTGAGCCGAACCCTTACATGTAAGTTACAGAGATAAAGCGTTTTTATTGTGGGTAAGCATCGTCCGGGAACTGAGCGATAAAGCGTTCAGCATCTTCAACCATCGAACGGTTGCCGACGAAGAAAGGGGCACGCTCGTGCAGTTTCTGCGGAATGATGTCCAGAATACGGTTTTTACCATCGCTGGCTTTGCCGCCTGCCTGTTCAGCGAGGAAGGCCATCGGGTTGCACTCGTACAGCAGACGCAGTTTGCCGGTAGGGTGGCTTGCGGTGCTTGGGTAAATGTAAATGCCGCCTTTAAGCAGATTGCGGTGGAAGTCAGCAACCAGCGAGCCAATGTAGCGCGAGGTATATGGGCGTTGCGTGGCTTCGTCCTGCTCCTGACAATACTTAATGTACTTTTTGACGCCGAGCGGGAATTTGATGTAGTTGCCTTCGTTGATCGAGTACATGCTGCCCTTTTCAGGGAAACGGACTTTCTCATGTGAAAGGCAGAATACGCCAAGCGACGGGTCATAAGTGAAGGCGTGAACACCAACGCCAGTGGTGTAAACCAGCATGGTGGACGAACCATAAACCACATAACCGGCGGCGACCTGGCGGTTGCCCGGTTGCAGGAAGTCGGCTTCGGTGACTGACTGGCCCAGCGGAGTAGTACGGCGGTAAATGGAGAAAATCGTCCCGACAGAGACGTTTACATCAATGTTTGATGAGCCGTCCAGCGGATCCATCAGGATGACGTATTTTGCATTTTCAGCACGTTCCCCTTCAAAGATGACGATCTCATCTTCTTCTTCAGACGCGATACCGGCAATTTCACCGCGCGCCTTCATGGCGGCTTTTAACTTCTCATTCGCGTACAAGTCGAGTTTCATCTGAACTTCGCCCTGCACGTTCTCCACACCACTAACACCGAGGATATCGACCAGCCCGGCTTTGTTGATGTCCCGGTGAATGATTTTTGCGCCGAGCTTTATTGCTGAAAGGAGGGCGGTGAGTTCACCAGTCGCATGTGGAAAATCCTGCTGCTTTTCAACAATAAATTCGCCTAACGTTTTCATGACGCATTCCCTGAATCTAGGATGGATAACGGTTTGTTAATAAACCTTTTACATTAGCGTGGGCAGTTTAGCCCAAATATATGGATGAATCCTAGGCAAATCCATTTCTTCTGGACGATTCTGAGCGGTAGAATAGCGGCTGACTTAAAGGCATTAATGGAAAACATATGCGCATTCATATTCTTGGGATTTGCGGCACCTTTATGGGCGGGCTGGCGATGCTGGCACGTGCACAAGGGCATCAGGTGACCGGTTCGGACAACAACGTTTATCCACCAATGAGTACGCTGCTGGAAAATCAGGGTATAGAATTGATCCAGGGCTACGACCCGTCTCAGCTTGATCCACAGCCAGATCTGGTCATTATCGGCAATGCCATGACCCGTGGTAATCCGTGCGTCGAAGCCGTGCTGGAACAGGGCATTCCTTATGTGTCTGGCCCGCAGTGGCTTCATGACCACGTTCTGCCTGGTCGCTGGGTGATTGCTGTCGCCGGTACCCATGGCAAAACGACGACCGCCGGTATGGTGGCCTGGATCCTCGAAGCTTGTGGCTACGAACCGGGCTATGTTATCGGGGGCGTGCCGGGCAATTTCGACGTTTCAGCCCGTCTGGGCAACAGTCCGTTTATGGTGATTGAAGCCGATGAGTACGACTGTGCGTTCTTCGATAAGCGTTCGAAGTTTGTTCACTACACCCCGCGTACGCTGGTCCTCAATAACCTCGAGTTCGATCACGCGGATATTTTCGACGACTTGAAAGCCATTCAGAAACAGTTCCATCATCTGGTTCGTCTGGTACCCGGTCAGGGCAAAATCATCCTGCCTGAGCATGACACGCCGCTCAAACAAGTTATGGCAATGGGCTGCTGGAGTGAGCAAGAGTTTGTGGGGGAAACGGAAGCTTGCGCATGGGATGCGAAAAAACTGACGCCAGACTCCAGCTCGTTTGCCGTCTCCCTGCACGGTGAAAAAGTCGGTGAAGTGCACTGGTCTCTGGTTGGCGAACACAATATGCACAATGGTCTGATGGCTATTGCCGCTGCCCGCCACGTGGGCGTGAAGCCAGAAGATGCCTGCAAGGCTCTGGATGATTTCATCAATGCCCGCCGCCGTCTTGAGCTGCGCGGTGAAGCCTTTGGGGTCAGTGTCTATGATGATTTTGCTCATCATCCGACGGCGATCCTCGCCACGCTTGCTGCGTTGCGCAGTAAAGTGGGCGGCACGGCGCGCATTCTCGCTGTTCTCGAACCCCGCTCAAACACCATGAAAATGGGGCTGAGTAAAAATGAGTTGGCGCCAGCGCTTGGCCGCGCGGATGAAGTGTTCCTGCTACAACCCCAACATATCCCGTGGCAGGTTGCTGAAGTGGCCGAGCACTGTATCCAGCCTGCGCACTGGAGTGCTGATGTGGATTCGCTGGTAGATCTGGTGGTGAAGGCCGCCCTGCCTGGCGACCATATTCTGGTGATGAGTAACGGCGGTTTCGGCGGTATTCATAGTAAGCTGCTGGATGCGCTGGCCGTGAAGGCTCAGGTAGTCGAAGAGTTTTAACATCCTGAGTTCACCCTCTCTTTACTGAAAAACACAGCTTCGGCTGTGTTTTTTTATGGCTAATCTGCGGCGCCGGAAAAAACATAAAAAAAAGCTCCCGCAATTTACGGGAGCCAAAAGGTGTCGTCGGACAGGACGACGAGGGTCTCGGAAGCACGAGAGCACGGCAGTGGCAGTGTCAGCTCTCTTTCCAGCCTCAACAGCGCAGATTTTTATCGCTGGTTTGTGGCTGTTGAACCCGGTAATGCTAAATGTGAAGGACTTCTGTAATGATGACGCTGAGGCAGAGATCTTATTGGTAGATTTCTGCGGTTGCGTGATAAGCACCGTCGTTATGGGCTTCAATCACACGGTAAGATTTTGCACCCATGCTGTCGGCTTTATCGGACAGTTTCTGGCGGATATCCATAGAGACGCCGTTAACACCGCTGACGTTAATCACGCCCATAGGCTGTAAATTCTGTACCTGATCGTTGGTGACCAGCTGTGCCGCTGAAGCGCCGAATGAAACGGCAGTAAACAGGCTAAGGGCAGCAAGGGTAGTAATGATTTTCATGACAATTTCCTGATATTTATGACGTTGATATCAACTTTTCATCGCAACGTCGATTCATGTTTGGGATTCATCAGGTCTGTATTATCAAGATTGAAGGGCGTTCTCACGCTCTGGAAACTTGGTGTGTTGCAGTGATAAATCCATTGGGTATTTCGTTTTGATTCCGCAAACCTGGTTGTGCTCAGGCCTCTTCGCTTTATCTACCTGACACGTTTATTGGTAAATTTCTGCGGTAGCGTGGAAGTTGCCTTCTTCACGAACTTCGATCACGCGAAAGGATTTAGCACCTTTTTCGTCAGCTTTTGCGGACAGTGCCTGGCGGATATCTGAAGGAGCGCCGGCGATGCCGCTTACGCTAATCATTCCAACAGATTGCAATTTTTGCGCCTGATCCTGTGTAACGGGTTGTGCTGCAAAAGCACCAAATGACAGGGCAGATAGAATGCTTAATGTTGCGATAGCAGTAGTAACTTTCATGATTAACCTCGTCTATTTTATTATGCGTCCGAACAAACAGTGATTCACATCACGAAAATGAGTATACATGTGGTAACTGAGAATATTAATAGTTTGCTAATAGTTTTTTTGGTGGTTATAAGTGTGCTTGTCGTGTTTTTAATAACTAAAAGATATTAAAAGAGATGTAAAAATGAACGAATTGAATGATTGGTTATTAAAATCAGAAGGTTGAGCTGCTTTGACTATTTGTGCGTAATTTTACAGTTGTTCGCACTAATGAAACGATGATGTAACGATGATGTGACCTGTAATGAGCTATTTGCCCGTAAAAAACGCTGTCATGGAGTAACAGAGGGAAAAATGAGAGGCATTTATAAGGTAGTTAAAATAAAAAGGATAACTATTACCGGTATGGTGGGGAGCTTGCAGGATACCTTCAGAGGAAAATTGCGGGTAACCTGCACATAAAGTGTAATGCGGAGAGTCCATTAAGCTGAACAGAGAACCGTTTTACAGTTCCTGTTCGAAAAGGCTAAGAATCGCTTCGTACAGCTGTTTAACGCTGAAACCGCGGGCAGGTGTGGTGAAAATGGTGTCATCACCGGCAATGGTGCCCAGAATTCCTTCTGATTTCCCCAATGAGTCCAGCAGTCGGGCTATTAACTGCGCTGCCCCCGGGCTGGTGCGGATAACGACGACGGCTTCATTGTAATCGATATCTAATACCAGATTCTTTAATGGACTGGTGGTGGTTGGGACACCGATTTCCGCAGGCAGACAGTAGACCATTTCCATTTTTGCATTGCGGGTCCGTACCGCGCCGAATTTGGTCAGCATGCGCGAAACTTTCGATTGATTGATGTTCTCGAAGCCATCTTCTTGTAAGGCGAGGACAATTTCGCCCTGAGAGCTGAACTTCTCTTCCTTCAATAACGATTTGAAGGCTTTGATCAGATCTTCCTGTTTAGCAGGATTACGCATTTTGCACCCTGAGGTCATAACGATAGTGTTGCAGATTATGCATATATTTGAATTTTTATTCAATAAGCGTTCTGCAATGAATCTTGGATTATCCGGAATATCAGGTGTGAAGCCAAGGTTGCAGACGATTAAATGTGATGAATATGCCAATTTCGTGCATTCTCAATCGGACTTTTGGTGAACAAATTGTTATGAAAATGATATTGTCCTGATGTTGACTTCGGGTGTAATGTAACCGCCAGTTAACCTGTCGTGTTTCGTGAGGCTATTTCAGGTCTGATTGTTTTATGCCACTGAAGCATAAGCAAAATAATCTTAAATTAAGCCGACAAACTACCTTAATGCTGCGTAACTTCTCACTATCGGGGTTCCAGGATTGTGTTTGGTCATCCAGTAGATTAAGGTCATAACTAGATGAATTCACGGCGATTTTTAAGTTTTTGTTAAAAAAGGAGTACAGGATGAAAGTTGCAGTTCTCGGTGCAGCCGGTGGTATCGGCCAGGCCCTCGCTCTTCTACTCAAGACGCAATTACCTTCAGGTTCAGAACTCTCGCTGTATGACATTGCACCGGTAACGCCGGGCGTTGCTGTCGACCTAAGCCATATCCCTACTGCTGTAAAAATCAAAGGCTTCAGCGGCGTCGATGCTACTCCGGCATTAGTGGGTGCTGACGTCGTGCTGATTTCAGCCGGCGTGGCGCGTAAGCCGGGTATGGATCGTTCTGACCTGTTCAACGTCAATGCGGGCATCGTTCGTAATCTGATTGAACAAGTTGCAAAAACCTGTCCAAAAGCATGCATTGGTATTATCACTAACCCTGTGAATACCACGGTAGCTATCGCGGCGGAAGTATTGAAAAAAGCCGGCGTTTACGACAAAAACAAATTGTTTGGCGTAACGACCCTGGATGCTATTCGCTCGAACACGTTTGTGGCCGAACTGAAAGGTAAACAGCCGCAGGATATCGAAGTACCGGTAATTGGTGGCCACTCTGGCGTCACTATTTTACCTCTGCTTTCACAGATCTCTGGTGTCACTTTCAGCGAAAGCGAAGCGGCTGACTTAACCAAACGTATTCAGAATGCGGGTACGGAAGTGGTTGAAGCCAAGGCCGGTGGTGGATCAGCAACACTCTCTATGGGCCAGGCTGCGGCACGATTTGGTTTGTCCTTAGTGCGTGCACTGCAAGGCGAAAGCAACATTGTTGAGTGTGCCTATGTTGAAGGCAATGGCGAATATACACGCTTCTTCGCGCAGCCAATTCTGCTGGGTAAAAATGGTGTTGCTGAACTGAAAAGCATCGGTAAGCTGAGTGCGTTTGAGCAAAGCTCTCTTGACGCGATGCTTGATGTCTTGCGTAAAGATATTGAACTGGGTGAGCAATTCATCAATAACTGATCGCAGCCGATTGATGCTCAATAAGCCGCCGGCATTCAAACCGGCGGTTTTTTTATGTGTAAATGCCTAGCCCTTATTAGGTGCCCGAATTTTGCGCTCAATGCGTTGTGAAGTGGTTGCATCAAAGTAGCGGTTTGGCCAAATCATTGAAGGATGCAGGCCGATGGCATCGGCAATGATACGTTCCCCTTTAGGCCATGGTCGTGACAGTGCATTTGCCAGTGTGGATGAGCTTAACCCAGCGCCACGAGAAACTGCCGCAAGCGTTGTTCCCTTTTTTCGCAGCGCTGCGATGATGTCTGCCTGATGCCAATTTTCTTTATGTCCTTTCATGTCTATTCCCTTTCATTACCGGCCAGATATTTAATGTTTTTTAATGAAATTGTGATTTTTGGAATCAAGATCTGAAATATTGAATTTCATGATTTATGTTTCCGTTTCTGAAAAGTATGTTGATTGTTTTCTGGAAAATATCTCTTTCTGATTATTAACGCAAATGCGTAATATGAATTTTTTATGGTAAGGCAGAAGACTTGTTTTTAAATATTTATTTATTAATAAGATAAAAGAGGTAAAATATTTTTCGTGTTAGTGGTTCCCGTTAAATGTTTTGTTATAAAGTGAGTTTCTCAAGTCGGATGTAGCTATTATTTAACATTTTCAGTCATTAATTTAGGGTGGGTGATGTTAATAACTTGATGTATTTTATGGACTTGTGGTTTTTTTATTGTTTTTTATTAAATGTTGAAATAAATCATTTTTCCAAAAAATGTAATTTGTACATTACCTGTTTCATAAAAAACATTCATGAGTGTCAATTGTGCGCATTTTATTCATTGGAATGACATCAATTCATGTTTCTCCATTCTGATAAGTAGTGCTATAAGTTAGTTGCAGTTATTAAATATGCATTTAAATGGAAAGGTGAATGGCTTCTGTAATGCTCTTCGTCATCTCAAGGATTTCTAACATGTTCTTATGTGCCAGAGTGCCATTGGAAAGGGAGAGTTATGAAAAAAGAGTGGTTTGCCGCAAGTGAACTCATTGGCTTTGATGGATTACCCTCTTCTACTCAGGGTATACACGGTATGGCGCGGCGTAATGCATGGGTAAAACGCCGTCGACATGGTGTTCAGGGGAAGGCTGTTGAATACCATATTGACAGTTTACCCACTAAGGCAATGGATTGTCTGGAGATGAAAGAACAGTCTGCGGAATATGTTTATTCCTCACATCAGGATCCTCTGGCAATTTGGATTGAAAGTTATAAACAACTCAAAGAACAGGAGCGTGACGCGATCATAAAATTTATTGTCAGGGAAGGGCTCTCGGAAGTCCTGCATCGCTTACGTACTGAGGCTGATGTTTGACAATAGTATTCGCTAGCAACAGGTACCGCCTTAGCGTGGTACCTGTTGCAGAAGGATAGTTAGAAATCTCGTCTTACAGCGATATGCGCAAGCGCTTCCAGCGCAGTTCGATAAACCGATTCAGGCAAAACCTGTAAGGCGCTGATGGCCTTATCTGCTTCTTCCTCGGCACGTGCGCGCGTATGTTCGAGTGAACCCCACTGATGCATCGCTGTCAGTACAGGTTCAAGAAGATGCCTTCCATTACCTTCCTCAATAGCTTTGCGGATCATGGCTGACTGTTCTACCGTTCCATGTTTCATTGCGTGCAGCAGCGGAAGCGTGGGTTTGCCTTCATTCAGGTCGTCTCCGGTATTTTTACCCAGAGTTTCCCCATTTGCTTCATAATCAAGCAAGTCATCGATTAATTGAAAAGCCGTACCCAGATAGCGACCGTAATCCTGTAGGCCCTGAATTTGCTTTTCACTCCCACCGGCTAACATGGCGGAAGCCTGCGCTGCGGCTTCGAACAAACGCGCCGTTTTGCTGTAAATGACTTGCATGTAACTTTCTTCGGTAATGTCCGGGTCGTTGCAATTCATTAACTGTAATACTTCACCTTCAGCAATGACGTTAACGGCTTTTGCCATGAGTGCCAGAACCGGCAACGACTCCAGATCAGTCATCATTTGGAAAGCACGGGTATAGATAAAATCACCCACTAAAACGCTTGCCGCATTACCAAACGCTGCGTTGGCCGTGGCTTTACCCCGACGCATATCAGATTCATCGACCACGTCGTCATGTAACAGCGTAGCGGTGTGGATAAACTCAATAAGGGCAGCAACGGTAACGTGTTTGTTACCCTGATAAGATAAGGCACGTGCAGCAAGAACGGCGATCATTGGGCGAATGCGTTTGCCCCCGCCGCTGATGATGTAATATCCCAGCTGATTGATGAGGGATACATCTGAATTCAACTGCTCAAGTATGGTTGCGTTTACCGCATCCATGTCCTGCCCGGTGAGATCGATTATCTGTTCTAGGTTCATTGTGTTTTTTCGGCTGTGTTTCTCTTCACCGCAATGAGGTCTGGCTCACATTGGCACATGGCACTTACTGTAAAGGGGATTGTACTTGAAAAACAGTGCAGATAAATGCCATCGCAAGAACTGCGCTTTTTTTCTTCTTTTGTAGTGAAAGTGCTCTTGTCTTATGCGGATTTTTTGCGTAGAATTCGCGCCCTATTGTGAATATTTATAGCGCCCTCTGGACTATACAAAGTTGAGTGCGCGGAAAGCGGAGTTTTATATGTACGCGGTTTTCCAAAGTGGTGGTAAACAACACCGTGTCAGCGAAGGGCAGACTATTCGCCTTGAAAAGCTGGACATCGCAACTGGTGAAGCGATCGAGTTTGATCAGGTTCTGATGATTGCGAACGGTGAAGAAATCAATATCGGTCTGCCATTAGTTGCTGGCGGTTTGGTCAAAGCTGAAGTTGTAGCTCACGGTCGTGGCGATAAAATTAAGATCGTTAAATTTCGTCGCCGTAAGCACTACCGTAAGCAACAGGGCCACCGTCAGTGGTTCACTGACGTTAAAATCACCGGCATCAGCGCTTAAGTTTAGGAGAGCGGAACAATGGCACACAAAAAGGCTGGCGGCTCCACACGCAACGGTCGCGATTCAGAAGCTAAACGTCTTGGCGTAAAACGCTTTGGCGGCGAAGCAGTACTGGCAGGCAGCATCATCGTTCGTCAGCGCGGCACCAAATTCCACGCTGGTACCAACGTGGGTTGCGGCAAGGACCACACTCTGTTTGCTTTGGCTGACGGTAAAGTCAAGTTCGAAGTTAAAGGCCCGAAAAACCGTAAGTTTATCAGCATCGAAGCTGAATAAATTTTTCGAGTCTTAAGTAAATAGATGTAAGCCCCGCAATTCGTTGTGGGGCTTTTTACATTCTGGTTCGCCCACTCTGGCAAGAATATGGACACAAAGTCGCAGGCGCCGATAGGGATCATGTTAGCGGTAACCACGGCGATGTGCTGGGGTTCTCTGCCAATTGCCATGAAACAGGTTTTAGTGGTGATGGATCCGTTTACCGTGGTTTGGTTTCGGTTCTCCTTAGCCGCTATCGTGCTGGGATGTATTCTCGCGTCGCGGCGCAGATTGCCGTCGATGCAGATGTTCAAAAGTCCGCGCTGGTTAGTTTTACTCCTCATCGCTACCTGCGGATTATTGGGCAATTTCGTTTTATTCGGGTCATCTCTGCAATACCTCAGCCCAACGGCGTCGCAGGTTATTGGGCAGTTATCACCCGTCGGTATGATGTTTGCCAGTGTCGTTATCCTGAAAGAAAGGATGCGTATTACCCAGGTCATCGGCGCCGGTATGCTTATTTTAGGGCTGGTTCTGTTTTTCAATACCAGCCTGATTGAAATTTTTACTCGACTCACTGACTACACGTTAGGTGTATTGCTTGGGATCGGAGCAGCAGCGGTTTGGGTGACCTACGGCGTGGCACAAAAGGTCTTATTGCGCCGGCTGGCTTCACCGCAGATCTTATTTTTGCTGTACACTTTATGTTCTATCGCATTGCTCCCGCTGGCCAGTCCGGCGATGCTATCTCAGCTCAGCAGTTGGCAATTTGCCTGCCTGTTGTTTTGCGGCGCGAATACTTTAGTAGGGTACGGCGCTTTAGCGGAAGCGATGGCGAGATGGCAGGCGGCGCAAGTGAGTGCTTTTGTCACACTGACGCCGTTATTTACCCTGCTATTTTCAGATTTATTGGCACTCGCCTGGCCTGGCATGTTTGCGGCACCCGTACTTAACGCAATTGGTTATCTTGGTGCATTCGTGGTGGTGGCGGGGGCGATGTTTTCCGCAATAGGCCATCGTTGGTGGCCTGGTCGGACAGAACAAAACCTGGTGGCTAAACTAAAGCAGCCCGGTGAATGATTTACGGAGACAGTACAAATGAAGTTTGTTGATGAAGCCACCATATTGATCGTGGCAGGTGACGGCGGTAACGGTTGTGTCAGTTTCCGTCGCGAGAAGTACATTCCACGCGGTGGCCCTGATGGCGGCGACGGCGGCGACGGCGGCGATGTTTATCTGGTTGGCGATGAAAACCTCAACACGCTGATCGATTTCCGCTTTGTGAAATCTTACCGTGCTGAACGTGGTACCAATGGTCAAAGCAGCGACTGTACCGGTAAGCGTGGCAAAGATATTACGATCAAGGTTCCGGTCGGTACGCGCGTTATCGATCAGGCAACGGGTGAAGTGCTGGGCGATATGACCCGCCACGGTCAGGTCCAGATGGTCGCTAAAGGCGGCTTCCACGGTCTGGGCAATACCCGTTTTAAATCTTCCATCAACCGTTCACCGCGTCAGAAAACCATGGGCACCAAAGGGGAAGAGCGCGATATCGCACTTGAACTGATGTTGTTGGCTGACGTGGGTATGCTAGGTCTGCCAAACGCCGGGAAATCGACGTTCATTCGCGCTGTTTCCGCAGCGAAACCGAAAGTAGCTGACTATCCGTTTACCACGTTGGTTCCAAGCCTAGGCGTGGTCCGTATGGACAGCGAACAAAGCTTTGTGGTTGCAGACATCCCTGGGCTGATTGAAGGCGCCTCTGAAGGGGCTGGTTTAGGGATTCGCTTCCTTAAGCACCTTGAGCGTTGCCGCGTACTTTTGCATCTCATCGACATCGCGCCAATTGATGAGTCAGATCCGATTGAGAACGCCAAAGTCATCATTAATGAGTTACAGCAATACAACGCCAAACTGGCAGAAAAGCCGCGCTGGCTGGTCTTCAACAAAGTTGACCTGATCGAAAAAGAAGAAGCTGAAACGCGTGCGAAAGCCATCGCCGAGGCTTTGGGCTGGGAAGGTAACTATTACCTGATCTCTGCGGCCAACCGTGAAGGCGTCAATGCTTTGTGCTGGGATGTGATGAAATTCATCAATGAAAATCCTAAACACATGGCTGTTGAAGCCGCTGTGCCAGAGAAAGTCGAGTTCATGTGGGACGACTACCATCGTGAGCAGCTGGCAGAAGTGGAAGTAGAAGATGATGATGAAGATTGGGATGACTGGGATGATGAAGACGACGAAGGTGTCGAAATCATTTACGAACGTTAATCTCCGCTTCTGAAAGCATATGACGTGATAAAAGGTCGCCTTAGGCGACCTTTTTTAATGCGTCAGAACCGGCTGAGCGCGGTTTCGGGTAACCGACACTGTGCGCAAAGGCCGGCAGTGCCCTGACGGTTGTGCAATGCCAGTTGACCGCCGTGCAGTGCAGCGATGCGCACAATGATATTCAGCCCCAGCCCGCTGCCGCCATAACGCTGGTCCATGCGTTTGAAAGCCTGCGTGAGTTCACTGGCCTGCTGTTCATCAATACCTGGGCCCTGATCTTCAACCTGCACCAGCACAACATCGGTCTCACGCTGCAGGGTGACAATGATCCCGCTCTTTTCGGGGCTATAGCGGTGGGCGTTTTCAACCAGATTACGCACCATCAGTCTCAGTAAAACGGCGTCACCTTGAACCACAAGCTGTTTCGGCATGTTGAAGAAAAGCGTCTGATCCCGCTGAGCGATCATTTCCTCCAGCTCTTCCTGCAGCGGAAGAATGACATGCTCAACTAAATCGACCTGATCGTAATGACCTTTGGCGAAATTCTGGCCAGCGCGTGAGAGCATCAATAACTGCTCGATAGTATGCATCAGCTGATCGATACGGGTGATCAGTGTACGGCTGCCCTCTACCCCCTTCTGCTCCATTAATTCAAGGTGCAAACGCACGCCCGCCAGCGGCGTTCGCAATTCATGAGCGGCGTCAGCGGTAAACAGGCGTTCTTGTTGGATAGTATGCGAGAGGCGCGCAAACAGTTGATTCAGGGCGTTGGTGACAGAAACGATTTCGCGGATTTCACTATTGAGTGGCAGAGGCGCGAGGTTATCTGCCGAGCGCGTATCCAGCCGGTTCTGCAATTGGTTCAGGGGGCGAATGATCCAGCTTATTGCCCAGAAGCACAGGAGTAACGTCACTGCCATCATCAGTAATGACGGTGCAACCAGCGACGCAATAGCCTCAGCGATCTCTTTCTCAACATGGGTATTACGCACTTTGGCCGACAGCGTATCGTTGACTAGTAAGTTGATCTGTTCCTGACTTTCGTGCCACAGCCAGAACACACTGGTCAGTTGAGTGACGAAAAGGATTAATGCCAGCATCACCAATAAGCGACGGCGCATACTGGTCATGGCGTTGTTTCCAGGCGATAGCCATTGCCACGAACGGTACGGATGAGTTCTTTGCCCAGCTTACGGCGTAGATTATGGACGTGGACCTCCAGCGTGTTGGAACCCAGATCGTCGTTCCAGGTATAAAGATCCTGCTGGAGTAATTCCCGGTTCACCGTCTGACCTGCTCGCATCATCAGGCGGGATAAAATGGCGAATTCTTTCGGCGTGATCTCCACCGGGGATTCGTTCTGATAAACCTGTTGAGTCGACAGGTTAATTTTGAGCGGCCCAACGCTAATCTGATTATCACTTTGTCCCTGATACCTGCGTATCAGAGCCCGTACCCTGGCGTGTAATTCAACCAGGGCGAAAGGTTTCACCAGATAATCATCGGCACCTGCATCAAGACCGTCAACGCGATCTTCGAGTGCGTCACGGGCCGTCAGGATTAATACCGGGAGCGCGATGCCTTCACGTCGCCACTGGCGAAGCAGTGAGGCACCGTCCCTGTCCGGCAGACCTAAATCAAGAATGATTAAGCTGTACTGACTGGTTTTAATCAGGCTATGCGCTTGCGCCGCGGTAGATGCACAGTCGCAGGCATAATTTTCACCTGTCAGGGCCAGTGAAAGGCCCTGTCGCAAAAGCTCATCATCTTCAACAATCAGTAATTTCATCGTGAAAACTCAGTTATTTTGATACACGTCCCGGTAGAGGCGACTCTCAAAACGAACCAGCGGTGCACGGCGTGTACGTTGATCTTCCGGCGGAACAGCATACCCTGACAGGAATTGTACAAAGGCCATGCGTTGACCGCTTGCCGTAGTAATGAAGCCCGCCAGATTATAGACGCCCGCCAGTGACCCGGTTTTAGCTGACACTTTACCGTCAACGCCTGCTTCATGCAGGCCACCGCGATACTGCAATGTCCCGTCGTGCCCCGCGAGAGGTAGCATAGAGATGAAATTTAACTCCTGATCGTGTTGGGCGATATATTGCAGAACCTGCATCATCGTGGCCGGAGACAATAAGTCGTGTCGGGACAGGCCAGAGCCATCAACCTGAATCGAGTTCCCCAAATCAATGCCCGCTTTTTGCCGAAGTATCTGGCGCACCGCATCAGATCCTGCACGCCATGTCCCCGGCACGCCGAACCGCTGATGGCCGATGGTACGGAATACGGTATCGGCGATCATGTTGTCGGATTTCTTCAGCATGATGCGCAGTAAATCATGCAACGGCGCAGATTGTGTTTGCGCTAATACGGTGCCTGCGGGCGTAGGCTGAGTCTGACGCTTTAATGTGCCATCAATTTGAATCTCGGCTTGCTGTAACTCATCTTTTAAAATCGCACCGGCATAACTGGCTCCATCCTGAATGGCAAAGGCCAGCGGCAATGGCTCGCTTCGCTGAGTCAGACAGCCAGTCAGCGTGTAGCGGTTAAGCTCGCCCGGAACCACATCCAGTTCACAATATTGTGCATCAGGCGAGCCCTTTGCCAGCGTTCTGACTTCACTGAACATATGCACCGGGTAATAAGAGGCTACGCGGATAAAAGCGTTATCGTTTGGTTTTGGCGCACTGTAGAGCGAAACGGAGAAGCAATTTCTATCGACAATGGCTGCCGCCGGTGGCGCGCTGAAGCATTGTGTAATGTCATTCCATGGCCATCCTGGCGCTTTGTCATGACTGGCAAAGACAGAGCTGTCGATCACCACATCGCCGGTGATTTCCTTGATGCCTTGCTTGCGTAATGCTGCCACCATGTTACGAATATTTTGACGCTTAAAGGTGGGATCTCCGGCGAAACGGGCCACAAGATCGCCTTTCAGGACGCCATCCGAAACCGTGCCTTTCGTTTCAAAGGTAGTGGTAAAGCGGAAATCCGGCCCCAGCTGAAGTAACGCTGCCAGAGCAGTCAGAATTTTCATAGTACTGGCGGGCAGTGCCATTTGCTGCCCGTGATAGTCGATTGCGGGAGACGTGGCTCCAATTTTCTGCACCAGCAACGCCAGGTTCGTGCCGTCGGGCAGATACTCTGTGTAGTTTTCGACCTGAGCTGCGTTAGCGTTAAGAGCCAACGCGCAAGCTAATCCACTGACAATTCGTAAAAAACGCATTATTTTGAGTAAGGGCCCTGGTAACCGCAGAAGAACGTGTCGCCATACTACGATGCAACGAACTGGGGTGCAACGAGGGCGAAAGTAAACGATGACCCTTAAGGAACTCTACGTTAAAATACGGTTCATAATGCAAAACCAATCCTGGCCTGGGTCCTGGACTCCGGGTGAGGTTTTTTTGTTTTTAGCAAGAGAGAGTCGGTCAAGAGAACTGACTTATTTCTACCTGATTTAATCAGGACGGTGTTTGCCGAAAGGACAAGTTAGAGGTAGTGAAAATATGAAACCGATTCCGATGACATTGCGTGGTGCTGAAAGATTACGTGAAGAGCTTGATCATCTTAAGAGCGTTCGCCGCCCGAGGATCATTGCTGATATTGCCACGGCGCGTGAGCATGGCGATTTGAAAGAGAATGCTGAATACCACGCCGCTCGTGAGCAGCAGGGTTTTTGTGAGGGACGTATTCAGGAGATCGAAGCTAAGCTATCAAATGCGCAGGTTATCGATGTGACTAAAATGCCGGCCACAGGCCGTGTGATTTTTGGCTCGACCGTCTCTTTGATGAATCTCGATACCGAAGAAGAACAAAAGTATCGCATCGTGGGTGATGACGAAGCTGATTTTAAGCAAAATCTGATTTCTGTGAATTCACCGATTGCCCGCGGTTTAATTGGTAAAGAGCAGGACGATATCGTTGTTATCCGTACACCGGGCGGCGATGTTGAATACGAAGTACTGAAAGTACAATACCTTTAATTCATCGGGTAAATACTGAACAAACAGCGCAGTTCGTTAGGTCCAATCCACTCATATAGCTTCACTTCTCTCGTGAAATACCTCACAGGGAAGTGAAAACTAACGTAAAAAGGCCGCGAGCGGCCTTTTATTGAAACTGATTACGTGTCACCGTTCTGGGTATCTACAGCGTTTTTCGTTAAACCTTAAAGAATTAACGCGGTAAGATAATTTTGCGGTCATCAGTAGAAGGGCGATAAAGTACCAGCATATTGCCGATGACTTGCACATTGCTCGCCTTGGTTTCGCGCACGATAGCGTCAACAATCAAGGTCTTCGTTTCACGCTCTTCAGCGGCTACCTTCACCTTGATGAGTTCATGGTGTTTCAGTGCCTGTTCGATTTCGGCAAGTACACCTTCGGTAAGGCCGTTATTACCCAGCATGACAACCGGTTTGAGTGGATGTGCCAGACCTTTCAGGTACTGTTTTTGCTTATTGTTAAGATTCATCGTCTTTTTTGCTTAAGTTGGGATTGAAAACGGGTCATTCTACCGCCATCTCATGGTTATCACCAAATCGGACTGCTCCGGCAAGGCGAGATACCTGACTTAGCCATAGACGTAATGACGCTAACAGCTTGTTCCCATTGCTCTATCTTAGGGTTAATGGAAAACTATATGGTTAATAAATAATGTCTAATAAAAAGCGTTCTGCAAGTTCCACCCGCTGGTTGCAGGAACACTTTAGCGATAAATATGTGATTCAGGCACAGAAAAAAGGTCTGCGCTCCCGCGCCTGGTTTAAACTGGATGAGATACAGCAAGGCGACAAACTGTTCAAACCCGGTATGACCGTAGTGGATTTAGGCGCGGCTCCTGGTGGTTGGTCACAGTTTGTGGCAACCCAAATTGGTAACAAAGGCCGCATTATCGCGTGTGACCTTTTACCTATGGATCCCATCGTTGGAGTCGACTTCCTTCAAGGCGACTTTCGTGATGAACTAGTCCTCAAAGCTCTTTTGGAAAGAGTAGGAGACAACAAAGTTCAGGTGGTCATGTCCGATATGGCCCCGAATATGAGCGGTACTCCGGCAGTCGATATTCCAAAGTCGATGTATCTGGTTGAGTTAGCGCTGGATATGTGTCGTGATGTATTGGCGCCAGGCGGCAGTTTCCTGGTGAAGGTGTTCCAGGGAGATGGCTTTGATGAATACCTACGGGAAATTCGCTCCCTTTTTACGAAGGTGAAGGTTCGTAAGCCAGACGCTTCCCGTGCACGATCACGTGAAGTGTACATCGTAGCGACAGGGCGGAAACTTTAGTACCCTAACGCTGTTTGTTAACACAGTTGTAATATGAGGTTAATCCCTTGAGTGACATGGCGAAGAACCTGATTCTCTGGTTAGTCATCGCGGTTGTATTGATGTCTGTATTTCAGAGCTTTGGGCCCAGCGAGTCTAATGGCCGTAGGGTAGATTATTCTACCTTCATGTCCGAATTGACCCAAGACCAGATTCGTGAAGCACGTATCAATGGACGTGAGATTGACGTTGTTAAAAAAGACAGCAACAAATACACGACCTACATACCAGTTGATGATCCTAAATTGCTGGATACATTGCTGAGCAAAAATGTGAAAGTTGTTGGCGAACCGCCAGAACAACCTAGCTTGCTGGCCTCTATCTTTATTTCATGGTTCCCGATGCTGCTGTTGATTGGCGTCTGGATATTCTTTATGCGGCAGATGCAGGGCGGCGGCGGCAAAGGGGCTATGTCCTTTGGTAAAAGCAAAGCCCGCATGTTGACCGAAGACCAAATCAAAACGACGTTTGCTGACGTTGCTGGCTGTGATGAAGCCAAGGAAGAGGTGAGCGAGCTGGTTGATTACCTGCGCGAACCAAGCCGTTTCCAAAAACTCGGCGGTAAAATTCCTAAAGGCGTTCTGATGGTTGGCCCTCCGGGGACCGGTAAAACGTTGCTGGCGAAAGCTATCGCTGGTGAAGCTAAGGTTCCGTTCTTTACCATTTCCGGTTCTGATTTCGTTGAAATGTTTGTCGGTGTTGGTGCATCACGTGTACGTGACATGTTCGAGCAGGCGAAAAAAGCGGCACCATGTATCATCTTTATCGATGAGATTGATGCCGTTGGCCGTCAGCGTGGCGCCGGTTTAGGTGGTGGTCACGATGAACGTGAGCAGACACTGAACCAAATGCTGGTTGAAATGGATGGCTTCGAAGGTAATGAAGGCATCATCGTGATTGCAGCGACTAACCGTCCAGACGTACTTGACCCGGCATTGCTGCGTCCAGGTCGTTTCGACCGTCAGGTTGTGGTTGGCTTACCCGACGTGCGCGGACGTGAACAGATTCTGAAAGTTCACTCCCGTCGCGTTCCGCTGGCGCCAGACGTTGATGCATCTGTGATTGCCCGTGGTACCCCAGGTTTCTCTGGTGCGGACTTGGCGAACTTAGTCAACGAAGCAGCATTGTTCTCTGCACGTGGTAACAAACGTGTGGTTTCAATGGTTGAGTTCGAGAAAGCGAAAGACAAAATTATGATGGGTGCTGAACGCCGCTCCATGGTAATGACGGAAGCGCAGAAAGAGTCAACGGCATACCACGAAGCAGGCCACGCCATTATCGGTCGTCTGGTTCCTGAGCATGACCCTGTACATAAAGTGACGATCATTCCTCGTGGCCGTGCGTTAGGTGTGACCTTCTTCCTGCCTGTCGGTGATGCTATCAGCGCCAGCCGTCAGAAACTGGAGAGCCAGATTTCGACCCTTTACGGCGGTCGTCTTGCTGAAGAGATCATCTACGGTGTAGAAAAAGTCTCTACCGGCGCCTCGAACGACATCAAGGTTGCTACATCAATTGCACGTAACATGGTGACTCAGTGGGGCTTCTCAGAGAAGTTAGGCCCGTTACTTTACGCTGAGGAAGAAGGTGAAGTCTTCTTGGGCCGTTCAGTTGCGAAAGCCAAACATATGTCTGATGAAACCGCGCGTATCATCGATCAGGAAGTTAAAGCACTGGTTGAGCACAATTACCAACGTGCCCGCAAGCTGTTAATGGAAAACATGGACATCCTGCATTCGATGAAAGATGCGCTGATGAAATATGAAACCATTGATGCACCACAAATTGATGACCTGATGAACCGTAAAGACGTTCGCCCTCCTGCAGGTTGGGATGACGTCAGCGGTAAAAATGGCAGCGACAATTCCAACGACGGCGGTACTCCTACCGCACCAACGCCGGTTGATGAACCTCGTACCCCTAATCCGGGTAATACGATGTGTGAACAATTCAGCGGTAAGTAAGTCGCGGATTAGAGTTGAGTATGCTGACATGAAACCCCGGGCTTGCCCGGGGTTTTTTAATGCGTAATGCTAATGGGATAGACAATGTGGTCCAGAACCGACAGATAGGAAACTAACATGCAACTCACCTCTCGGGGCGTTTCACTCGACCTCACCTACCCTCAGATCATGGGGATCCTGAACGTTACGCCTGACTCCTTTTCCGATGGCGGTCGCCATAACCGTATCGATCTGGCACTGCAACATGCGCAAGCAATGATAGCGGCGGGTGCTACGATTCTCGATATTGGTGGTGAATCTACCCGACCCGGTGCGGCTGAAGTCAGTGAAGAGGAAGAACTGGCAAGGGTTGTTCCCGTCGTAGAAGCGATTAGCCAGCGAATGGAGGTTTGGATCTCAGTAGACACCTCCAAAGCCGCCGTGATCCATGAAACCGCAACCGCCGGTGCACATCTGATCAATGACATACGCTCCTTGCAGGAGCCAGGGGCGTTGTCTGCTGCTGCGGCAACCGGACTGCCTGTCTGCCTGATGCATATACAGGGGCAACCGAAAAATATGCAGCATGCCCCGCATTATGAGAACCTGATCGGCGAGGTGAATACCTACTTTAGTGAGCAAATTGCACGCTGTGTGAGCGCTGGCATCCCCAAAGATAAATTGTTGCTCGACCCGGGCTTCGGTTTCGGTAAGAATTTGGCGCATAACTATCAGCTGCTTGCCCGTCTGGCGGAATTTCACCATTTTGGTCTGCCATTACTGGTAGGCATGTCGAGAAAGTCGATGGTTGGGCAGCTGCTGCGCGTGCCGCCTGAACAGCGAGTGACGGGCAGCGTAGCCTGTGCCGTCATTGCTGCGATGCAAGGCGCACAGATAATCAGAGTGCATGATGTAAAAGAAACCGTCGAGGCGATGCGCGTTGTCGAGGCAACACTTTCAGCAAGGGATGAAGATAAATTATGAGCAACCGTAAATACTTTGGTACAGATGGCATTCGCGGCAAAGTTGGCGACAGCCCTATCACGCCAGATTTTGTATTAAAACTCGGTTGGGCAGCTGGCAAGGTACTGGCGCGCCACGGTTCCCGCAAAGTGATCATCGGTAAAGACACGCGTATTTCCGGTTATATGCTCGAATCGGCCCTTGAGGCGGGTCTGGCTGCTGCCGGGCTTTCAGCGTCATTCACCGGCCCGATGCCAACCCCTGCGGTGGCTTACCTGACGCGAACTTTCCGCGCAGAAGCTGGCATTGTGATCTCCGCATCGCACAATCCCTTCTACGACAACGGTATTAAATTCTTCACTATTGATGGCACCAAATTGCCAGATGAAGTTGAAGAGGCGATTGAAGCCGAAATGGAAAAACCACTGACTTGCGTTGAGTCTGCAGAATTAGGCAAAGCCAGCCGTATCGTCGATGCCGCCGGGCGTTATATTGAATTTTGTAAAGGTTCTTTCCCAAGCGAACTGAACCTGAACAGCCTGAAAATTGTAGTCGACTGCGCTAACGGTGCCACCTACCACATTGCGCCAAGCGTATTACGTGAACTGGGTGCTAAAGTGATTGCGATTGGCTGCGAGCCAGATGGCATGAACATTAACGAAAAGTGCGGTGCGACAGATGTTCGTCAGTTGCAGCAGCGCGTGCTGGCCGAAAAGGCAGATGTCGGCCTGGCATTTGATGGCGATGGTGACCGTATCATCATGGTCGACCATGAAGGCAACAAAGTCGACGGCGATCAGATCCTCTATATCATTGCCCGCGAAGGTTTGCGTCAGGGGCAACTGAAAGGTGGCGCTGTCGGCACATTGATGAGTAACATGGGCCTTGAAATTGCGCTGAAACAGCTGGGTATTCCTTTTGCTCGCGCTAAGGTCGGCGACCGCTATGTGCTGGAGAAAATGCAGGAAAAGGGTTGGAGCATCGGTGCTGAAAATTCCGGCCATGTGATTCTGCTGGACAAAACCACCACTGGCGACGGCATCGTTGCAGGCCTGCAAGTGTTGACTGCGATGGTACGTAACCACATGAGCCTGCATGATTTGTGTAGTGGTATGAAACTGCTGCCGCAAATTCTGGTGAACGTAAGGTTCAGTGGTGAACATGATCCGCTCGAAACCGACGAGGTGAAACAGATCACCGCAGAAGTTGAAAAACAGCTGGCCGGTCGCGGACGGGTCCTGTTGCGTAAATCAGGCACTGAACCGCTCATCAGGGTCATGGTTGAAGGCGAAGATGGCGCGCTTGTTGAGATGCTGGCTAACCGTATTGCTGATGCCGTCAAAGTATCAAAACCGTAATCTGTGAATATTTAACTGATTAAAAGCGCGCAGGATACAAAATAGTGTGGGCCGTTTTCAGTACAAAAAATGGCCCATTGTTGATCCTGATAGGGTAGTTAAGTAGCATTTGGCGTTTTTTTCCGCAAACGAACAATCCTCTTCAAATTGCCCTTGCGTCACCATACGCCTTTGGTTAGTATTCACACCCGCTTCAGTGGGTCGTTGAAAACCCACTAAATTGGTGAGAAGCAATTTGCACGCGGTGATACCGCAAGGATACAGGTACTACTATGTACGAAGCTCTTCTGGTGATTTTCCTTATCGTAGCTATCGGGCTTGTCGCTCTGGTTATGCTGCAACAAGGTAAAGGTGCTGATATGGGAGCCTCTTTCGGAGCAGGTGCTTCTGGCACATTGTTCGGTTCGAGTGGTTCCGGTAACTTCATGACCCGTACGACAGCTATTTTGGCGGCGCTTTTCTTCGTCATTAGTTTGATCCTTGGGAACATGAGTACGCATAAGGGCCAACAAGGTAGTGAGTGGGAAAATTTAGGTCAGCCAGCTAAAACTGAGCAGACTACAACAGCACCAGCGGCACCTCCGGCGCCAAACAGTGATGTTCCTCACTAATCTGTAGCTTTAGATGTGATTTTTCTTACTAAGAAGTGGAAGTAAAGGTTTTCAAACAATGGCTTATACTTGGACAGTATGTGCGATTGTGAAAAAAAGAGTGCCGAGGTGGTGGAATTGGTAGACACGCTACCTTGAGGTGGTAGTGCCCGAATGGGCTTACGGGTTCAAGTCCCGTCCTCGGTACCAATCTTTGTGATAACTTGCTTTTAAGCGGTTATCGGCGTAGTATTTGCCACGTTTTCGGACGCGGGGTGGAGCAGCCTGGTAGCTCGTCGGGCTCATAACCCGAAGGTCGTCGGTTCAAATCCGGCCCCCGCAACCACTTTCCCTAAGTGTTTATTTCAAATAGACTTTCAGTATCTTCCTGTGATGTTCTGCAGCTCCAATTTGAAAGCTTCAATTTGAAAATAACACTTTCGAAAGTTGCACCGAAGCCGCTATGCGGCAAACAGGGTCCAGTTTCATAAAGCCCCGATTTATCGGGGTTTTTTGTTATTTGGCAGCAGAATCACTGGGCTATTAGGCCCTTTTTTTATGTCTTGGGGGTGGGCTTGTCCACATTAGAACAAAAATTAACAGAGATGATTTCAGCACCGGTTGAAGCTTTGGGCTTTGAGCTGGTAGGCATCGAGTTCGTAAGAGCTCGCCAATCGACGCTACGCATCTATATTGATAGTGAAGACGGGATCACAGTTGATAATTGTGCTGATGTCAGCCACCAGGTCAGCGCAGTATTGGAGGTCGAAGACCCAATTACTGTTGCCTATAACCTGGAAGTTTCCTCTCCCGGCCTCGATCGCCCAATGTTTACCGCTGAACATTACCAACGTTTTGTCGGTGACGAAGTGAGCGTGGTATTGCGAATGGCTATGCAGAACCGTCGTAAATGGCAGGGAATAATCAAAGCTGTCGAAGGCGAAATGATTACGGTTACTGTGGAAGGCAAAGATGAAGTGTTCGCGCTGAGCAACATCCAGAAAGCGAACCTGGTACCCCACTTTTAAAGTTTGGATGAGGCAACTAGGATGAACAAAGAAATTCTGGCTGTTGTAGAAGCGGTTTCTAATGAAAAATCCCTCCCGCGCGAGAAGATTTTTGAAGCGCTGGAAACTGCGTTATCGACAGCGACAAAGAAAAAGTACGAACAAGAAATTGAAGTCCGCGTCACCATCGATCGTAAAACCGGTGATTTTGACACCTTCCGTCGTTGGGTTGCTGTTGACGAAGTCACGCAACCGACCCGTGAAATCACGATCGAAGCTGCTCAATACGAAGACCCGTCTATCGAATTAGGCGGATACATCGAAGATCAGATCGAATCCGTGACCTTCGACCGTATTACAACTCAAACCGCCAAGCAGGTTATCGTACAGAAAGTACGCGAAGCTGAGCGTGCAATGGTTGTTGAGCAGTTCCGTGAGCAGCAAGGTGAAATCGTTACGGGTGTCGTTAAGAAAGTTAACCGTGACAGTATCGCTCTCGACTTGGGCAGCAATGCTGAAGCCGTTATCCTGCGCGAAGATATGCTTCCGCGCGAAAACTTCCGCTCCGGTGACCGTATTCGTGGTGTTCTGTATGATGTTCGTCCAGAAGCCCGCGGTGCACAACTGTTCGTCAGCCGTTCACGTAACGAAATGCTGATCGAACTGTTCCGCATTGAAGTGCCGGAAATTGGCGAAGAGTTGATCGAAATTAAAGCTGCTGCCCGCGATCCGGGTTCACGCGCCAAAATTGCGGTCAAAACCAACGACAAACGTATCGACCCGGTCGGTGCTTGTGTCGGTATGCGCGGTGCCCGAGTTCAGGCTGTTTCCAGCGAATTAGGTGGCGAGCGCATTGATATCGTATTATGGGACGATAATCCTGCCCAGTTTGTCATCAACGCTATGGCACCTGCCGATGTGGCCTCTATCGTAGTTGATGAAGACAAGCACACCATGGATGTCGCCGTTGAAGCCAGCAATCTGGCACAGGCGATTGGCCGTAATGGTCAGAACGTACGTTTAGCCTCTCAGTTAAGCGGCTGGGAATTAAACGTCATGACTGCGGACGACCTGCAGGCCAAACATCAGGCCGAGGCGCATGCCGCTATCGAGACCTTCACCAAGTACCTGGCGATCGATGAAGATTTCGCTACCGTATTGGTAGAAGAAGGTTTCTCAACGCTTGAAGAGTTGGCCTACGTGCCAATGAAAGAATTGCTCGAAATCGATGGCCTGGACGAAGAGACTGTAGATGCGTTGCGCGAACGTGCAAAAGAAGCATTGACTACTATCGCTTTGGCTCAGGAAGAAAGTCTCGGCGACAATAAGCCTGCTGACGACTTGCTGAACCTGGCGGGTCTGGAACGTAGCATGGCATTTAAACTGGCTGCACAAGGGGTTTGTACGCTGGAAGATCTTGCCGAGCAGGGTGTTGACGATCTGGCGGATATTGAAGGTCTTAGCGACGAACAGGCTGGTGAACTTATCATGGCCGCACGCAATATCTGCTGGTTTGGCGACAATGCGTAATAAACTGTAGCAGGAAGGAACAGCATGACAGATGTAACCGTAAAATCGCTGGCAGCAGAGATTCAAACTCCGGTTGATCGCCTGGTACAGCAATTTGCTGATGCAGGGATCGACAAGTCTGAAGCTGACTCTGTCACCCAGCAAGAAAAAGAGACATTGCTGGCGCACTTAAACCGTGAAAACGGAAGTGCTCCAAACAAGCTAACGTTACAACGCAAAACGCGTAGTACACTGAACATTCCGAGCACCGGCGGGAAGAGTAAATCGGTGCAAATCGAAGTCCGCAAGAAACGCACTTATGTTAAACGTGATATGACCGAAGCAGAAGTTGCTCAGGCCGAAGCGGAAGAGCAGGCGAAGCGTGAAGCGGAAGAACAGGCACAGCGTGCAGTAGCAGAGCAAGCCCAGCGCGAAGCTCAGGAAAAAGCGAAACGCGCCGCCGAAGAGCAAGCCAAACGTGAGGCCGCTGAAAAAGCTAAGCGCGAAGAAGCGGAAAAAGACAAAGTGACAAATCAACATACAGACGAAGCAACCAAACCAGCTCAGGCAGATAAAGCACGCCGTGAAGCTGAAGCCGCAGAGCTGAAACGCAAAACGGAAGAAGAAGCCCAACGCAAGATTGAAGAAAATGCCAAACGTATTGCAGAAGAAGCCCGTAAAATGGCCGACTCTGGCGTTTGGACTGAAGTTGTGGCGCCAAGCGAATCCGAATCTGCTGACTATCATGTAACCACCTCCACGCACGCCCGTGCAGCTGAAGACGAAAACGACGCCAAAGTTGAAGGCGAACGTCGCAGCCGTACCCGCGGTGGCAAAGCGACCAAGCAGAAGAAAGGCAATAAACTGTCTGAATCTAAAGCGGATCGCGAAGAAGCGCGTGCCGTTGGCCGTAATGGTAAAGGCAAGCGTAAGCCAAGCACGCTGCAACAGAGCTTCAACAAGCCCGTTGCCGCAGTGAACCGTGACGTTGTAGTGGGTGAAACCATTACTGTTGCTGAGCTGGCGAACAAAATGGCAGTTAAAGGCTCTCAGGTCATCAAAACCATGATGAAACTGGGCGCAATGGCCACCATCAACCAGGTGATTGATCAGGAAACTGCTCAGCTGGTTGCTGAAGAGATGGGTCATAAAGTTATCCTGCGTCGTGAAAACGAGCTGGAAGAAGCGCTGATGAGTGACCGTGATACCGGTGCGTCAGCTGCCGCTGAGCCACGTGCTCCGGTAGTGACCATCATGGGCCACGTTGACCACGGTAAAACCTCTCTGCTTGACTACATTCGTTCAACGAAAGTTGCAGCGGGCGAAGCGGGTGGTATTACCCAGCACATCGGTGCTTATCACGTTGAAACCGAAAACGGCATGATCACCTTCCTGGATACTCCAGGACACGCCGCGTTTACCTCAATGCGTGCACGTGGCGCCAAGGCAACTGACATCGTGGTTCTGGTTGTTTCCGCAGATGATGGCGTGATGCCACAAACCATCGAAGCCGTACAGCATGCGAAAGCTGCTGGCGTGCCAATCGTGGTTGCGGTGAACAAAATCGATAAGCCGGATGCTGATCCCGATCGCGTTCGTACGGAGCTTTCTCAGTATGGCGTTATGCCAGAAGAGTGGGGCGGTGAGTCTCAGTTCATCCACGTGTCTGCGAAAGCAGGTACCGGCATTGACGAACTGTTGAACGCTATCCTGCTGCAAGCCGAAGTTCTCGAACTGAAAGCAGTTCGTAGCGGCATGGCAAACGGCGTCGTAATCGAATCCTTCCTTGATAAAGGTCGTGGTCCGGTTGCTACCGTACTGGTTCAGGAAGGTACGCTGAACAAAGGCGATATCATTCTCTGTGGCTTCGAATACGGCCGCGTTCGTGCAATGCGTGACGAAATGGGCCGCGATATTATGTCTGCGGGTCCTTCTATCCCTGTCGAAGTGTTGGGTCTGTCCAGCGTTCCGGCTGCGGGTGATGAAGTTACCGTTGTACGTGATGAGAAAAAAGCTCGTGAAGTTGCGCTGTATCGTCAGGGTAAATTCCGCGAAGTTAAACTGGCTCGCCAGCAGAAATCTAAACTGGAAAACATGTTTGCGAACATGACCGAAGGTGAAGTTTCTGAACTGAACATCGTGTTGAAATCTGACGTGCAGGGTTCTTGTGAAGCGATTTCTGATGCGCTGCAGGCACTGTCAACTGACGAAGTTAAAGTCAAGATTGTCGGTATGGGCGTAGGTGGTATTACCGAAACCGACGCCACGCTGGCAGCGGCTTCACGCGCTATCATCCTCGGCTTCAACGTTCGTGCTGATGCTTCAGCCCGTCGCGTTGTCGAAAATGAAAGTCTGGATCTGCGTTACTATTCAGTTATCTACAACCTGATTGACGAAGTCAAACAGGCGATGAGCGGTATGTTGGCCCCAGAATACAAACAGCAAATCATTGGTCTGGCTGAAGTTCGTGACGTGTTCAAGTCACCTAAATTCGGTGCAATTGCAGGCTGTATGGTTACTGAAGGTATGATTAAGCGTAACAACCCAATCCGTGTACTGCGTGACAACGTGGTGATCTACGAAGGTGAGCTGGAATCTCTGCGCCGCTTCAAAGATGACGTTGCAGAAGTTCGTAACGGCATGGAATGTGGTATCGGCGTGAAGAACTACAACGATGTGCGTACTGGCGATGTGATCGAAGTCTTCGAAATCATCGAGATCAAACGCACCATCGCGTAATCTTAGCGACGTCGCTTATATCCAGTTGGGGGCCTTGAGCCCCCTTCTTTGTCTGGAGATTGTCTGAAGGAGTCCTATCATGGCAAAAGAATTTAGTCGTACCCAACGTGTCTCTCAGGAGATGCAAAAAGAGATCGCCATTATTTTACAACGTGAAGTGAAAGATCCCCGCGTTGGTATGGCCACCGTTTCTGGCGTGGAAGTTTCCCGTGACCTGGCTTATGCCAAAGTATTCGTGACTTTCCTTGATGTGTTGACCACCGATAATCACGATCCCGATCGTGTGAAAAATGGCATCAAAGCCCTGCAGGACGCATCAGGATTTATCCGTACGCTGATTGGTAAAGCAATGCGTCTGCGCGTTGTGCCTGAATTGACCTTTGCTTACGACAACTCACTGGTTGAAGGTATGCGTATGTCTAACCTGGTGACCAATGTCGTGAAGAACGATGCTGAACGTCGTTCTGCTGCAGGCGATGACGAGGAAGCATAATGAGCCGCCCACGTCGCCGCGGCCGTGATATCCACGGCGTACTATTATTGGACAAATCCTTAGGGTTGTCCTCTAACGATGCACTGCAAAAAGTAAAACGTCTTTATAACGCCAACCGCGCAGGACATACTGGTGCGCTTGATCCTTTAGCCACCGGTATGTTGCCGCTGTGTCTGGGCGAAGCCACCAAGTTTTCGCGTTTCCTTTTAGATTCAGACAAACGTTATCTGGTCGTCGCCCGTATGGGGCAGCGCACGGACACGTCTGATGCCGAAGGCCAGATAATCTCTGAGCGTGATGTCACCTTTACGCAGCAGCAACTTGATGATGCGTTAGAGGGCTTTCGTGGTGAGACTCAGCAGATCCCTTCAATGTATTCAGCATTGAAGTACGAAGGGAAAAAACTGTACGAGTACGCCCGTCAGGGAATCGAAGTTCCGCGCGTCTCCCGCCCGATCACCGTGTATGAGCTGAAGTTCATTCGCTGGGAAGGGGATGATGTTGAGCTTGAGGTCCACTGCTCAAAAGGCACCTATATCCGCACTATTGTGGATGATCTGGGTGAAAAACTCGGTTGTGGGGCACATGTAACTTATCTTCGTCGTGTTCAGGTGGCAACCTATCCATCCGAGCGTATGGTCACGATGGAAAAGCTGCATGAGTTGATCGCACAGGCCGAAGCGGAAGGTATTGAGCCGCGTCTGTTGCTGGATCCTCTGTTGTTACCGATGGACAGTGCCTGTGAGGACTTCCCTGAGGTGAATCTTTTACCTGTCGTTGCAGGCTATGTGAAGCAGGGCCAACCGGTTCAGGCTTCCGGCGCTCCAACGTCAGGCATGGTGCGCATCACCGAGGGCGAAGAGCGTAAGTTCATCGGCGTCGGTGAGATTGATGATGATGGCCGCATCGCGCCGCGTCGTCTGGTGGTGGAATACACCGAATAAGCCCCATTCTGCTCATGTTGCGATCGCATTATGCAAAGAGTAGAATAGCGCAGCTTATGCATTGGGTAGCTGAATTAGAGATCGGCGCCCGTTTAATTATCTATAATATTTTGGAGTAAGATTATGTCTCTAAGCGTTGAAGCTAAAGCTCAAATCGTTGCAGACTTTGGTCGTGGCACTAACGACAGTGGTTCTTCTGAAGTTCAGGTTGCTTTACTGACTGCTCAGATCAACCATCTGCAAGGTCACTTCTCAGAGCACAAAAAAGATCACCACAGCCGTCGTGGTCTGCTGCGTATGGTTTCTCAGCGTCGTAAACTGCTGGATTACCTGAAGCGTAAAGATGTAGCACGTTACACCAGCCTGATCGAGCGTCTGGGTCTGCGTCGCTAATCTGGCGAGTTTCAGTGTAAAGGGGCCAATTGGCCCCTTTATTCTAGGAAGCGACCGCAAATCAGGTTACTGTAGCGTGGTTGTTTTTATAGAAATTATTATCACGTGATCTTCCGTTACAGAGGTTCGCGCGGCTAATGAGAGGCTTTATTTCCGCTGAGAGAAATAAGGATTGTCATTAGTCGCGAGGATGTAGTGAGAAGCTCGGATATTTACTGGCGTGAACTGCTGTCATAACAGCTGCGCGCCAAATTAAAGGACATTACATTGCTTAATCCGACTATTCGTAAATTCCAATACGGTCAACATACTGTCACGCTGGAAACCGGCATGATGGCTCGCCAAGCAACCGCAGCTGTTATGGTTAGCATGGACGACACCGCAGTCTTCGTTACTGTTGTTGGCCAGAAAAAAGCCAAACCAGGCCAAAGCTTCTTCCCTCTGACGGTTAACTATCAGGAGCGTACATACGCTGCTGGTCGTATCCCGGGCAGTTTCTTCCGTCGTGAAGGCCGTCCAAGTGAAGGCGAAACCCTGACCTCGCGTCTGATTGACCGTCCAATCCGTCCTCTGTTCCCGGAAGGATTCCTGAATGAAGTTCAGGTGATTGCGACCGTGGTTTCTCTGAACCCACAAGTTAACCCTGACATCGTTGCGATGATCGGTGCCTCTGCTGCCCTGAGCCTGTCTGGTATTCCTTTCAGCGGCCCAATCGGTTCAGCACGCGTGGGTTACATCAACGATCAGTACGTTCTGAACCCAACCGCAGATGAATTGAAAACCAGTAGTCTTGACCTGGTCGTTGCCGGTACTAAAGGCGCGGTTCTGATGGTTGAGTCTGAAGCTGACGTTCTGAGCGAAGACCAGATGCTGGGCGCTGTGGTGTTCGGCCACGAGCAACAACAAATCGTTATCGATAACATCAACTCTCTGGTTGCTGAAGTCGGTAAAGCGAAATGGGATTGGCAGCCAGAAGTGGTTAACGCAGAGCTGCACGCTCGCGTTGCAGCGCTGGCAGAATCTCGTTTAGGTGATGCTTACCTGATCACTGATAAACAAGACCGTTACGCTCAGATCAACGTCATCAAAGCGGAAGTGGTTCAGACCCTGCAAGCAGAAGATGAAGCGCTGGACGCTGGCGAAATTTCTGACCTGCTGGGCAGCATTGAGAAGAACGTGGTGCGTAGCCGTGTTCTGCGTGGCGAGCCACGTATCGATGGTCGTGAAAAAGACATGATCCGCGGTCTGGACGTTCGTACTGGCGTTCTGCCACGTACTCACGGTTCAGCGCTGTTTACGCGTGGCGAAACTCAGGCACTGGTTACTGCAACTCTGGGTACTGCCCGTGACGCGCAAAACCTGGATGAACTGATGGGCGAGAAGTCTGACAGCTTCCTGTTCCACTACAACTTCCCTCCGTACTCCGTTGGTGAGACTGGGATGGTGGGTTCACCAAAACGTCGTGAGATTGGTCACGGTCGTCTGGCGAAACGCGGTGTGTTGGCGATGATGCCAAAACCAGAAGACTTCCCGTACACCGTACGTGTGGTTTCTGAAATCACCGAATCTAACGGTTCATCTTCAATGGCTTCTGTTTGTGGCGCATCTCTGGCCCTGATGGATGCAGGCGTGCCAATTAAAGCCGCTGTTGCGGGTATCGCAATGGGTCTGGTTAAAGAAGGCGAAAGCTTTGTTGTTCTGTCTGACATTCTGGGTGACGAAGATCACCTAGGCGACATGGACTTCAAAGTTGCCGGTAGCCGCGACGGTATCACCGCGCTGCAGATGGACATTAAAATTGAAGGTATCACCCGCGAAATTATGCAGGTTGCACTGAATCAGGCTAAGGGTGCGCGTCTGCACATTCTGGGCGTGATGGAACAGGCTATCAGCACCCCGCGTGGCGATATATCTCAGTTTGCACCACGTATTCATACTATTAAGATCAGCCCTGATAAAATCAAGGACGTGATCGGTAAAGGTGGTTCTGTCATCCGTGCGCTGACTGAAGAAACCGGCACCACCATTGAAATTGAAGATGATGGTACAGTGAAGATTGCTGCGACCGACGGTGAGAAAGCGAAATTCGCTATCCGTCGTATCGAAGAAATCACTGCTGAAGTGGAAGTTGGCCGTATCTATCAAGGTAAAGTGACCCGTATCGTAGACTTTGGCGCATTTGTTGCCATCGGCGGCGGTAAAGAAGGTCTGGTTCATATTTCTCAAATCGCTGACAAGCGCGTTGATAAAGTGACCGATTACCTGCAGATGGGTCAAGAAGTTCCAGTTAAAGTTGTTGAGGTTGATCGTCAGGGTCGCGTACGCTTAAGCATGAAAGATGCTGTTGCGCCGAGCCAGGATGGAGCAGCTGAGCCTTCAGCAGAATAAATTTCTGTAACAGAAGTTTTACAGTTCCCTGCCTTGAGGTAGGGAACTGTTCGTATCATGAGCGCAGGAAGCGTTCGTGTTAAGCAGGCGGATGACAGGACGTTAATCCAATGTTTGTCTTCGGGAGTAGAAATGAAGCCTTTCTTGCGCTGGTGTTATGTTGCGACAGCACTTATGTTGGCAGGATGCAGCAACCATGATTGGCGTAAAAACGAAGTTCTGGCTATCCCGTTGCAGCCCACGTTGCAGCAGGAAGTTATCTTGGCGCGTATGGAACAAATCCTTGCCAGCCGGGCACTGACTGACGATGAACGGGCACAGCTATTATATGAGCGCGGTGTGCTGTATGATAGTCTCGGACTTAGAGCATTAGCGCGGAACGATTTCTCGCAAGCGCTGTCTATACGTCCTGATATGCCAGAAGTTTTTAACTACCTGGGGATTTACTTAACGCAGGCAGGCAACTTTGATGCTGCCTATGAAGCGTTTGATTCTGTACTAGAGCTTGATCCAACTTACAACTACGCGCGTTTGAACCGAGGTATCGCCCTGTATTACGGTGGCCGATTCTCGTTAGCGCAGGATGATCTGCAGGCGTTTTATCGAGACGATCCAAATGATCCCTTCCGTTCTTTATGGCTTTATCTTGCGGAGCGAGAAATCAATCCGAAGAATGCCGATGTAGCGCTGCAACAGCGTTATGACAAAGCGGACAGAGGACAATGGGGATGGAATATCGTCGAATTCTACCTAGGTAAGATCAGCGAAGCTACGCTGATGGAACGCCTAAAGGCGGAAGCTACGGATAACACTTCGCTCGCTGAGCATCTCAGTGAAACTGACTTCTATTTAGGTAAACATTACCTAAGTCTGGGGGACAAGAACAGCGCCTTGGCACTGTTCAAACTGACGGTAGCTAACAACGTTCATAATTTTGTTGAGCACCGCTATGCATTGTTGGAATTGGCGCTATTAGGCCAAGAGCAAGACGACCTATCAGAATCGGACCAGCAATAGCTGACGACACCAATCAGCCTTCTTAACCATGGTTTTACCATTTTTAAGCGCCTTAACGGGCGAGGGTTGCTTTGTTCGTTTTATAATCTAATTTGAGCCGGTTCACACTTTTCAATGAAAATGACTGAAAATTTTCTCGACGAGTTATGTAGACTGGCTGCCATTATTAATGAGGCACGTGTACATGACTACTGAGCTTGAAACCTCTTTTGCTGACCTGGGGCTGTCTGCTCCTATCATTGCCGCCCTGACTGACCTGGGCTACGAAAAACCATCACCAATCCAAGCCGAATGTATCCCACACCTGTTAAATGGTCGTGATGTATTGGGTATGGCGCAGACGGGTTCTGGTAAAACTGCGGCCTTCGCGCTGCCACTGCTGCACAACATTAAGCCTGACTTAAAGGCTCCACAGATTCTGGTACTGGCACCAACCCGTGAACTGGCTGTTCAGGTTGCTGAAGCTTGTACTGATTTCGCTAAACATTTGCATGGCGTGAATGTGGTTGCCCTTTACGGCGGCCAACGCTATGACGTCCAACTGCGCGCACTGCGTCAGGGTCCACAAATTGTTGTGGGTACCCCAGGCCGTCTGCTGGACCACCTGAAACGCGGCACCCTGAACCTCTCTAACCTGAGCGGTTTGGTGCTGGATGAAGCCGATGAAATGCTGCGTATGGGCTTCATCGAAGACGTTGAAACCATCATGGCGCAGATCCCGGCTGATCATCAGACCGCACTGTTCTCTGCAACCATGCCGGAAGCGATTCGTCGCATTACCCGTCGTTTCATGAAAGATCCACAGGAAGTTCGCATTCAATCTAGCGTGACTACCCGTCCGGACATCAGCCAGAGCTACTGGTCTGTGCACGGCCTGCGTAAAAACGAAGCACTGGTGCGTTTCCTTGAAGCTGAAGACTTTGATGCGGCGATCATCTTCGTACGTACCAAAAATGCAACGCTTGAAGTGGCTGAAGCCCTTGAACGTAGCGGCTACAGCAGCGCTGCACTGAACGGTGATATGAACCAGTCCCTGCGTGAGCAGACTCTGGAACGTCTGAAAGATGGCCGTCTGGATATTCTGATCGCAACCGACGTGGCAGCACGTGGTCTCGATGTAGAACGTATCAGCCTGGTTGTTAACTATGACATCCCGATGGACTCAGAATCTTACGTTCACCGTATCGGCCGTACCGGTCGTGCGGGTCGTGCTGGCCGTGCGTTGCTGTTCGTTGAGAACCGCGAACGTCGCCTGCTGCGTAACATTGAACGCACCATGAAGCTGACCATTCCAGAAGTTGAAATTCCAACTGCAGATGTACTGGGTGAGCGTCGTCTTGCTAAGTTCGCTGCAAAAGTTCAGCAACAACTGGAAAGCAGCGATCTGGATCAGTACCGCGCTCTGCTGGCAAAACTGCAACCTGCAGAAGAGCTGGATATCGAAACGCTGGCTGCTGCACTGCTGAAAATGGCACAGGGCGAACGTCCTCTGATCGTTCCTGCTGATCAGGCATTCAAAAGCCGTCCGCCACGTCGTGATTTCGACGAGCGTAGCGATCGCGGTGACCGTAATGACCGTCGTCCGTCCCGTGATGGTGATCGTCCTTCCCGTGATGCAGCTCCACGTGATGGCGCTCCGCGTCGTGAACGTCGTGACGCTGGCGAGATGGAACTGTATCGCATCGAAGTGGGTCGCGATGATGGTGTTGAAGTTCGTCACATCGTTGGCGCGATTGCTAACGAAGGCGACATCAGCAGCCGTTACATCGGTAACATCAAGCTGTTCTCTTCACATTCAACGATCGAGCTGCCGAAAGGCATGCCGGGCGAAATTCTGTCTCATTTCACCCGTACCCGTATCCTGAATAAGCCGATGAACATGCAGTTGCTGGGTGATGCACAGCCACAAGCTCCACGTCGTGAACGTCCTGCAGGCGCCCCTGGTGCTGGCGGTGAGCGTCGCGGTAATGGTGCTCCACCACGTTCTTTCAGCGGTGAGCGTCGTGAGGGTGGCCGTGGTCGTCCTTCTGGCGACCGTGGTGCAGCAGCACCTGCTGGCGAACGTCGTCCACCAAGCCGTGCGCCACGTCGTACTACTGACGCATAATCTGACGTCTGCTCCGGCAAACAACAGATAAATAAAAACCAGCCTTCGGGCTGGTTTTTTTATGCCTGCAGAATCTGCAATAAGACGCTGGTGGGGTCAGCTGATACGGGCTTCTTTCACCAAATCACCTTGTAGCTGAGAGACAATCTCGAACGAGTGCAGCCGCGCCTGATGATCAAAAATCTGGCCGTTGATCATCAGTTCATTTGCTTCAGTCTCACGCAGTATGGCTTGCAGACCGGCACGGACCGTCTCTTTATTGCCCACGACCGACAGCCGCAGCGCCTGATCAACGCCAAAGCGTTCAGAAGCAGACCACAGGCTCTCAATATTATCGACCGGCACGGGGAGCTTTCCCGGATTTCCCCGGCGCAGGTTGATGAACTGCTGCTGGTTGGAGGTAAACATGCGGCGCGCTTCTTCGTCAGTATCGGCGGCAATCGCATTAATACACACCATGGCGTACGGTTTTTGCAGCTGTTCTGAAGGCTTGAACTGGCTGCGGTAAATCGCCAGCGCCTGATACAACATGTCCGGCGCAAAGTGTGACGCGAAGGCAAACGGCAGTCCTAGAGCGGCCGCAAGCTGTGCGCTGTAAAGGCTCGAACCCAACAGCCAAATCGGCACATGCAAACCCTGACCCGGCACGGCCTGTACCGCCTGACCTGTCTGGACATCAGCAAAATAGTGCTGCAACTCCTGCACATCCTGCGGGAAATTATCCACTTCGCCGGAGAGATGACGGCGCAGGGCGATCATGGTGCGCTGATCGGTGCCAGGCGCGCGGCCAAGGCCCAAATCCACGCGGTCCGGATAAAGCGTCGCCAGCGTGCCGAACTGTTCAGCAATTACCAGCGGGGAGTGGTTCGGTAACATCACACCACCGGAACCCACGCGAATCGTTTTAGTGCCTCCGGCAATAAACCCGAGCAGCACCGATGTTGCCGCACTGGCGATACCGATCATATTGTGATGCTCTGCCATCCAGTAACGCAGATAACCCAGTTTTTCAGCATGTTGGGCCAATGCCAGCGAAGATGTAAAAGCATCTTTCGGCGTGGAACCCTGCGGGACCGGTGCGAGATCCAGCACGGAAAGGGGAACAGTTGTTTTCTCAGACATGATCATCACTCACTCGTTGATGGGTGAGGGGCGAAGCTATTCGCCCGCTAATTATACAGGTGAGTATCACTGATTAAGCTTTCGCTGAATACCTGATTTGTGCTCTGTGCCGTTCAAGTAGGGTTTACGGGAATGTGTAGGGTTTGATTTATAATTTTAATCAATATGTTGTTTCGTGTTAAAAATGCTTCTGCACATCTCGCTATCATGCATGCTCTTCATTGATCGCCAATGAAGCAGGCGGCAGGGACTCAGCACGATGGAAAAGGAAACGCCAACGCTCCGGTACCGATCCCTAATTGGACTGAATTCAACCGCTGGCAGTCACAAAGGAAGCTAAGCCCATGAGTAAAAGAATATTATTGACGCTGCTGCTGGTCGCGGTGGCCATTTCACTGGCGGTGCTCTTTCGCGCTAATAACCAGGATCTCTTATTGCAGGGCGAAGTGGATGCCCCTGAAGTTATCGTTGCTTCCAAAGCCAAAGGCCGGGTGATTGAGCGTCATGTCGAACGCGGCGATGACGTCAAAGCCGGGCAGCTTCTGATCACTCTCGACAGCCCTGAACTGATGGCGCAATTGCGCTCACTGGAAGCGGCGCGTGACCAGGCCAAAGCACAGCTCGATTTGTCCGTGAACGGCACCCGTGAAGAGAGTATCCGTAACCTGAAAGCCACGCTGGCACAGGCGCAGGCTGAATATATCAATGCGCGAGACCTCTACAATCGCAATGCCAAAGTGGCGGCCAAAGGTTTTATTTCCGCCTCAGATTTAGAAGACTCCCGCCGGGCGCGTGACAGCGCCTATCAGCAGGTTTTAGTGGCGAAAGCCAATCTGGATGAGGGCATAAACGGCGATCGGGTTGAACAACGTGAAAGCTATGCCGCCCAGCTCCGTGCTGCTGAAGAAGATCTGCTACAGGTCAAAGCCCAGACGGATGACCTGCAAGTGAAAGCGCCGGTCGATGGCGAAGTCGGCCCGATCCCGGTTGAAGTCGGGGAGCTGCAAAGTGCCGGCAGCCCGCTGCTGACCTTAATCCGCCTGCCGGACGCCTATTTTGTTTTCAACCTGCGGGAAAATATTCTGGCTGGCGTTCATAAGGGCGACAAAATTCAGATCCGCGTTCCAGCACTGAATAACCAGATGATTGAGGCCGAAGTGCGTTATATCGCGCCTCTGGGTGACTACGCCACCAAGCGCGCCACCCGTGCCACCGGCGACTTTGACCTGAAAACCTTCGAAGTAAGGCTCTATCCGGCTCATCCGGTCCCTAACTTGCGCCAGGGAATGAGCGCCCTGTGGAACTGGAAAGAGTAGTGGCAATGTACCGGGTAAAAGCCGGCTGGCGTTGCTTCTCACGATCATTCACGCGGGAAACCCGTGATGCTTTTCGCAAGCCGGTGATCCACTGGCTGGGGTGGATATTTCCACTGATGCTGTTCATTCTCATCAGCAGCAATTTCTCGGAAGGGACACTGCTGGATCTCCCGGTATCAGTCGTAGACAACGACCACAGTACGCTATCGAAAACGTTGATCCGTAAACTCGACGCCGGGTCGCACGCTCACGTGCAGGCTTTTGATGGCGGCTTGCAGGAAGCCGAACACCGGCTGCGCACCGCGCAGGATTACGCGCTACTCTATATTCCGCCTGACTTTGAAGCTGATGCCCTCTCAGGCAAACAACCGAGCGTAGTGCTCTATTACAACGCGCTGTTTTATGGCGCCGGGCTTTACTCTACGCAGGACTTCAGCGGGCTGATCACCGAACTTAACACCCAATACAGCTCAATTATTGCCGGTGAAATCGGTAAAACCGTCCCCCCTCTGGCCAGCGTCGAGCTCTCTTATGGCAGTCTGTTCAACGCCAGCGGCAGTTACATTTACTATCAGCAATTCGCCGCGACTATCCACCTCATTCAGCTGTTTACCGTCACCTGTATGATCTACGTGATGGCCCGTAGCCAGTCGCTGCTGGGTGCGCCTTCTTTCACCTTCTCACTTTTGGGCAAGCTGGCACCTTATACGCTGTGCTTCACCACGTTGCTCATGGTGGAGATCGCCATGCTGGTTGGCTTCTTCGATGCGCGGGTAAGCGGGAATCCGCTGTTTATGGTGCTGATCAGTTTCTTTTATGTGATCGCCGCCCAAAGTATCGGTTTGCTGCTGTTTACCTTCACCAGCACGACCATCACCGCGTACACGATGATGGGGATATTCGTCAGTATCGCGCTGACCTTCTCGGGAATGGCGGTGCCTGAGCTCTCCATGCCGTGGCCAGCGCGTATCATTTCCAATATCGAACCCCTGACGCACGCCCTGTACGCCATGTTCGACATCTTCCTGCGGCAGGTTCCGGCCAGCGCGATATTCAGCGTTTGTGCCATTTTGTTGATTTACCCACTACTGACCGGTCTGCTGGTACATAAGCGTTTATACCTGCGCCTGAAAAAACAGGAGCCGGGAAAATGACCCTACGTCAATGGTTGCAAACCTACTGGAAAACCTTCACCAAAGTCCTGACCGGTATGCTCGACAAGCCGATGTGGATGATGCTTTTGCTCTCGCTTTGCGTGATGAGCACCGTCTACGCCAACCGCACAGTGTGGGACCTCCCGGTGGCGGTAGTTGATCAGGACCACAGCAGCGCCAGCCGTCTGCTGACCCGCCAGCTGGATGCCACGTCAAAGATAAAAATCAACAGCTACGACAGCGTTGAAGAGGCACAGCGTGATCTGGCATGGCGAAAACTGTTTGCCGTGATCATCATGCCGGTGGATCTGGAGAAGAAGATCCTCTCGGGTCAGGACATTGTGATCCCGGTGTACGGCGATGCGACTAACCGGCTGGCAAACGGCCAGATTGAGCAGGACGTTGTCGCGGCTTATCAGTCGATCCTCACGCAGTACAACACGGAATTGCTGATGCGCAGCGGCTTTACCGCGAAACAGGCTAGCGTGTTGCTGACGCCGATCGTCGGCCAGACACTGGATCTGTTTAACCCCGGCATCAGTTTTGCAGCAATTATCTTCCCCGGTTTGCTGGTGATGCTCTTACAGCACTCCCTGCTGATCGCCAGTGTGCGCGTCAACATTACGCTCAACAGCGCGCCTGACGGCAAACCGGCCATTCCAGTATTTCTCGGCGGGCTGTCGGCCCTGATCCCCATCTGGCTGTTTTTGTCGATTGTGCTGTTCGTTTTGTGGCCTTGGGTGCTTGGCTACCGGCAAACGGCAAGCATTCCCGAGATCATTATGCTGACGTTCCCCTTCCTGCTGGCGGTCCTTGGTCTCGGCAAACTAGTGACGGAGTGCCTGCGCAGCGTGGAGATGATCTACCTGACACTCTCTTTTATTACCATGCCGGTGTTTTATATCTCTGGGACCATCTGGCCGTTACAGGCCATGCCAGCCTGGGTGCGTGCCGTCTCGTCGATGCTGCCTTCGACCTGGGCGACCAAAGCCATTGCGGGGGTGAATCAGATGGGATTGCCGTTTAGCGAAGTGGGCAGCGACATGCTGATGCTGCTCTTGCTCGGGGCAATTTATACGGTGCTGGGGATCGGACTGGGAATATTGCGTGACAGCGGACGCCTGCGCAGTTGGCTGCATCGTAAAAAGCCGCTGAAGAATGATTGAGATCGCGCGAAGGAAATGACAGGCACATTGACTGTGCCTGTTGATATTTATCTCACCAGTTCCAGCCCGGCCACCCGCTGCCAGTAACCGTTACAGTCAGTTTTGTCGGTCAGGCTGAGCGGCGTCAGACCGCGCTCATTTTGCCGAAATTGCTCCAGAATCTTTAAGGTGTCGGGTGTTTCCGGCGACAACCGCACAATATCGACCAGCCCCTGCATCGACGTCAGCTCATTGCCGAGGTTATAGCAATAACCGCTCTGGGTCTGAATGCCGTTGAGCACGAACACCTGCTGGTTCTCCTGCGACAAGACTTTGCGGCCCTGCGGATAGTTAATGCAGCAGGTTTCGCAATCGTCTTTCGCTTTATCTTCTGAACGCGCGGTAAAACAGCGGGCAGAGTAGGCCAGCGGCAGATGACCGTATGAGAGCACTTCGACTTCGAACTTATCGCGGATGCCCTGCTCCTCGCACTGCTTCAGAAGATTCACCAGCCAGTCACGGGACAGCTCCACCGGCATACACCAGCGCGTCATTCCCTGTTTTTGCAGAATTTTCAGCGTCACGGCGTTATAACAGTTAAGCGCATGGCCGACGACAAACGGCAGCTTGCGTTCAGCCGCCATATTCACGGCACCAAAATCATTGGCCTCGATAAGAAACTCGCCGTTCTCGACGTAGCGCTTCAGCTCGTTGAGTTCTGACGGCGCCTGCAACAACGCCAGCGTGGAAAGCACCACCTGTTTGCCGCTGGCTGCAAGCTGACGGGCGATCTCCATCCAGTCATTGACCTTCATCTCACGCCGCTTAGTGCAGACGTTTTCCCCGAGATAAATCACGTCGGCGCTGCTGCTGGCCGCGGCCTGATAAAAGGCGTCAACCTCTGCTTTTGGCCAGTAATAGAGAATGGCCCCTAAAGAATATTTCATCATTTTTCCTGCGATCACTGCCATTTACGATGGTACGCGCCGAGCGTAGTTTGCGTACCTTCCGACATGGAACCCAACTGTTTCATCCACTCTGCGTCCGTGATAAAGCCCTGTGGATCGGCCTTACAGCGGTCGATAGCCGCACGCCAGACGCGCGTCACCTGGCTGACATACGCCGGGCTGCGCTGACGCCCTTCGATTTTCACCGAGGCAATATTGGCGGCGAACAGCTCTGGTAACAGCTCAAGCGTGTTCAGGCTGGTCGGCTCTTCCAGCGCATGATATTTCGTACCATCGACCAGATAACGGCCCTTGCACAACGTCGGATAACCGGCGTTTTCACCTTCGTCATAGCGATCAATCAGCACGTCATTAAGACGTGACTCCATTCCCTGCGGCGTTTGCTGCCAGCGCACAAACTTTGCCGGAGAACAGGCGCCGACGGTATTTGGCGACTCACCGGTCAGATAAGAGGAGAGATAGCAGCGCCCTTCGGCCATGATGCACAGGCTGCCGAACGCAAAGACTTCCAGCGGAACCACGCTGCTGCGCGACAACTGGCGGACCTGATGCATCGACAGTACGCGCGGCAGCACTACGCGTGCGACGTCAAAATTGCGCTGGTAAAAACGGATGGCCTCATCATTGGTGGCGGACGCCTGTACCGAGACATGGCGCTCGACGTGCGGGTAACGGGTGGCGGCGTAATCCAGCATCGCGATGTCCGCGAGGATCAGCGCATCGGCCCCGAGCTGTGCCGCCATATCCACGGCGCGCTCCCAGCGCTGATAACCGTCCGGGTGAGCAAAAGTATTGATGGCAATGTGCAGTTTGCGACGGCGGCTGTGGACATAATTTACCGCCTCCTGCAATTTCTTCTCAGTAAAGTTCAGACCGGCAAAGTGGCGGGCGTTGGTATCATCTTTCAAACCGATATAAACCGCATCGGCACCGTTATCAATCGCCGCTTTTAACGCAGGCAAATTGCCCGCCGGGCAAAGTAGCTCCATCGTCTGTTCCTGGCTTTAACCGGCAAAATTCGCACCGGCAAGAATGAAAAGGGAAGTATCCGCTGACGTAAATCATTCATCAGGGAGCGTTTTACTGGCCGACCATTTTAGTGAAGCTATGAATGCAATATTTTGATTTGAGGCAGTTTATGCCGAGTTGACCGGGGTTTGCCTGCGCGGGAGGTTGTATGCGCTTTCTTTCTGTTGCAGTATTTATTGATGCAGGCCGCTGAACTAAACGGACGATGTGGCAAAATAGGGCGCATATCTTGACCGAATCCATTTTCGAAAAGTTACCGAAAGGAGTAGTGCCAGTGTTGCAAAAACTACGAGCACGTATGGTGCGCCAGGGGCCTTCCCTGCTGAGTGTGCCATTAAAATTCACGCCTTTTGCGCTACAGCGTCAGGTTTTGCAGCAAGTGCTGAGCTGGCAGTTTCGTCAGGCGCTGGCTGAAGGTGAACTCGATTTCCTCGAAGATCGCTGGTTAAAAATCGAGGTCAGCGATCTCAACCTGAGCTGGCTGATGAGCGTCGAAGAGGGCAAGCTGCACATTCGCGAACACGGCGAAGCCGACGTCAGCTTCAGCGGCAGCGCCAATGATTTGGTGCTGATCGCCGCCCGTAAACAAGACCCGGATACCTTATTCTTCCAGCGCCGTTTGCGTATTGAAGGCGACACGGAGCTGGGCCTGTACGTGAAAAATCTCATGGATGCCGTTGATCTCGACAGCATGCCGGTTCTGCTGAAAAGTGGATTAATGCGTCTGGCGGACTTTATCGAAGCCGGTTTACAAGAGGACCGCGAGCCTGGTGCTGCGGAAGTGCAGACATGTTAATTCGTACCGAAATACCCATTGATGCCACAGGGATTGACCGCCTGCTGCGCGACGCCTTTCCCGGCAGTGGTGAAGCGGACTTGGTTAAAGCGTTACGTGAAGACGGCTTACTGACGCTGGGCGTGGTCGCCACCGACGATGAAGGCAAAGTGGTCGGTTACGTGGCATTTTGCCCGGTGGATATCAAAGGCGAAGACCGCAACTGGGTGGGGCTGGCACCGCTCGCCGTAGACGAATCTCTGCGCCGTCAGGGGCTGGGTGAAAAACTGATTTACGAAGGGCTGGATTCACTCAATGAATTTGGTTACGCCGCCGTCGTCGTGCTCGGTGATCCGGCATACTACGGCCGCTTTGGCTTCAAACCCGCCGCCGCCCATGACCTCCACTGCCGCTGGCCGGGTACCGAAACCGCTTTCCAGCTCTATCCTTTAGCTGAAGATGCATTGCACGATGCCCACGGTGAAGTTACCTTCCCAGCGGCATTCAACCGGTTCTGATTTTACGCTTCCACCAAACGACTTAAGCGGAGATTTCTCCGCTTTTTTGTCCTCAACGCCTCCAACTGTGAACCCTCTTTGTATTGCTTCATATAACCCATTGATTTTTAATGCATTAAAAACCTGTCCACCATAAAGGGCTGCGCACTCAAATCACCGCAGTCCTTTAATAATGCAGAGAATATGCGTATTTTTTAACGGTTCACTACCTGCTTGGTCGGTAAGGCGGACATTGCGCCCGCCTGCTGCTTATCAGACTTTCTTTTCCAGCATTTCAAATCGTGGTGAAACAATGCCGTACAGCGTCCAGCCGAGGAAGGTGGCGAGTGCGCCCCACATCATGGCTTCTTCACCGGAACTGTAGAGTGCGTAGAAGCTGTACAGCGCGCCAATACCCGCAATGACATTCGCAATGCGCGCTTTGTTGACGGGCACTTTGGCCACTTTTTGGATAATCACCAGCGCCGCCATCGACAGAATATACGGGATAATATTCGTGACAACCGCCAGATTGACTAGCACGTTGAACTGTTTGTTAAGCGATGGGCTGATGGTCATCAGCGTCATCGCACTCTGAATAACCACGATGGTCAGCATACCTTTCACTGGCGCGTCGGCTTTGCTCAGTTTGGAGAAAATTTTCGGGAAGAAACCGCTGTCGGCAGACGATTTAAACACCTGAGCAATCGTGAACTGCCAGCCCAGCAGTGAACCAACGCAGGACATAATCATCAGTGCCATGATGACTTTACCCACTGTCGGATTAAACATATGCGAGAACGCCAAACCGAAAGGAGCCGTCGAGTTGGCCAAATCCATATTTGGCACAATCCCGGCGATGACGTTGGTCGAAATGATGTAAATCACGGCGGCGCCAAGCGTTCCACCCAGCACGGCAATAGGGACGTTGCGCTCCGGGTTTTCCACCACCTCGGTATTCGCGCAGGCAGATTCCAGCCCCAGGAAGGCCCATAACGTCATAGAAATTGAGGATCCGATAGCTTCAAAAGTCGGTACGGCATGAGGGTTCCAGGCCGCCATATAAGCTTCCCCGCTGAACCAGTACCAGCCGATGACAGAGATGCCCAACACAGGGATGATGACGCCCCAGACCGTGATCGTACTGATTTGCCCGGTGATGCGCGCGCCACCGAAGTTGGCAACCGTCGCCACCCATAGCACGGCGATGGTAGCAATGCCGATACCCAGAGGCGTTAGCGCTACACCAAATAGCTCCGTGCCGTAACCGACGGCGGAAATGGCGATGGCGATATTGGCGATCAGCAAGGACACGCCATAGGTGTAGTTGGCCATAAAGTTGCCGGATTTACCGAATGCATATTCAGCGTAGCCCCCCATGCCCCCCGTTTTTCTATTAAACATGCCACATTTGGCAAACGCATAGGCCAGCGCCATCGACCCTAATGCGGTGACCAGCCACGAAACAATAGAAATAGTACCGACTTCTGCCAGTTTAGTGGGAAGCATAATTATGCCTGAACCCATCATATTTACTGCGGTGAGGACCGTTAATTGCACGACCCCCATTTTATTATTTGCTTTACTCATGATCATTCTCACTTTTTATAATGTGATCTTACTGGTGGGTAAATATCCACCAGTAACATGTCTAATTAAGCTTTGATGACATAACCGTAAGCGCGATTCCAGCCGTCTTCATCTTTCTGGATATAAACCCCCTGCAATTCCGGTGCAAAGCCAGGCAGTAAATTAATCCCTTCTTCCAGTGCCAGGAAATATCGCTGAGCCGCACCTCCCCAAATTTCACCCGGAACAACGCATAACACGCCAGGAGGATAAGGCAACGCACCTTCAGCGGCGATCCGGCCTTCTGCTTTAGCGAGAGAAATTAACTCAACATTCCCGCGAATAAACTGCGTATTGGCATCCTGTGGATTCATGGCAACGCGTGGGAAATATTTCTTGCGGAACATCTCTTTTTGTAATTCTTTAACGTCATAGCTGACATATAAGTCATGCATTTCCTGACAAAGTTGACGCAAAGTGTAATTTTCATAACGCTGTTGATTACTTTTATAAACCGCAGGCAGAACCTCACTAAGCAGTGAATTCTGTTCGATATGCTGTTCGAACCGGGCTATTAACGCCACCAGGTGTTGCATCTTGGCAATGTCTTCCGCCGGTGTGAGAAGGAAAAGAATTGAATTAAGATCGCATTTTTCAGGAACAATACCGTTTTCCCGCAGATAATTGGCAAGAATAGTCGCCGGGATACCAAATGCAGTATATTCACCATTCTCTGTATTAATTCCCGGTGTGGTAAGCAGTAATTTACAAGGGTCGACAAAATACTGTGACTCAGCATAACCGTCAAAAGCGTGCCATTTTTCACCCGGAATGAAATTAAAGAAACGCAGATCTTGAGCCATCAGTTCGGTGTCATACGATTGCCACGGCTTGCCATCAACCTGATCAGGAACGAAAGGTTTGATCAGTGAACAGGTTGCCATCAGCATCTTACGGGCTTCGATACCCACGCGGACGCACTCTTTCCAGAGGCGCTGACCACTTTTACCTTCGTGCATTTTGGCATTGACATCCAGCGCGGCAAATAGCGGGTAGAACGGGCTGGTGGAGGCGTGCATCATAAACGCATTATTGAAGCGCTTATGATTGCAATAGCGGTCCTGTCCCTTGATATGTTTATCTTTTTTATGAATTTGTGATGTCTGCGAAAAACCTGCCTGCTGTTTGTGGACTGACTGGGTAACAATAATGCCCGGATCGTTCTCGTTCAGTTCCAGCAGCAGCGGCGAACACTCTTTCATCATGGGAATAAACTGCTCGTAGCCGACCCAAGCGGAATCAAACAGAATGTAATCACAGAGATGGCCGATTTTATCCACCACCTGACGGGCGTTATAAATCGTGCCGTCATAGGTGCCGAGCTGAATAATCGCCAGACGGAAAGGGCGTTTTTCCTGAGCACGTTGCGGTGCTACTTCGCTGATTTGCTGGCGCAAATACTTCTCTTCAAAACAGTGGGCATCAATGCCACCGATAAAGCCGAACGGGTTGCGCGCTGTCTCCAGATAGACTGGCGTAGCCCCGGCCTGGATCAGCGCGCCGTGGTGGTTGGACTTGTGGTTATTACGGTCGAACAGGACCAAATCATCACGGCTCAGCAGTGCATTGCAGACGACTTTATTTGAGGCGGAAGTCCCGTTGAGCACGAAATAGGTTTTGTCCGCGTTAAACACTTTGGCTGCATGTTTTTGTGCATCGCAGGGCGCACCTTCGTGGATCAGCAGGTCCCCAAGTTTGACGTCGGCATTACACATATCTGAGCGGAAAATGTTCTCCCCGAAGAAGTCGAAGAACTGACGGCCAGCTGGATGTTTACGGAAGAATTCACCGCCCTGATGTCCCGGACAGGCGAACGTCGCGTTGCCCATTTCGACATAGCGGGTCAGGGTTTTAAAGAAAGGGGGTAATAATTCACTTTCATATTTCACCGCAGCGGCTTCCAGCTGCTTACCGTAAAATTGAGTGTTTTTGCCACAAAGTTCAAATACGCCATGCAAAGCAGGAAGAGTATTATTGTCTAAAGTTTCTTCACAACAAACGGCGACGAATAACGGAATGTTCAGACCCATCTCTTCTATTCGTTTTACCATTCCCTGTTCAACATCTGCGACGGACATCACCACGGCAGCAATATCATTAAAATCTGTGTGCTGTATATCGACGACTTCGCGGGATGTTTCAAAACACTCATGGGTATTGGTGTTGGCGGCAATTTTTAATTTTTTCATTTCTCTCACTCTTTGGACAAAACGATCCCCCGGCAATAATGTTATTTGCCGTGAAATATTTTATTTAAAATAAACCCGTGCGAATACGTAGCAATGCCCGATGAGCATGACCCGATTCTTTATTAGGTTTTAACGTTGTTGCGTAGCGTTATCCGGGATATCAAATATTATTAACGCAATGATCATTTTACAGACGAGAGGAAACCGTCATTAAATGACAAAAGCGAATATTTGATTGAGGAGGTAACGTTCGTTATACGCAATAAGAACGTAAGAGGAGAGGGTTACTTGAAGTTAAAGAAAGCGAAGCTAAAGCAACTGCGATGAGCCATCATCATCAGATGCGTCGTGCGGCGTATATGCGCCATTTTTCGATTGTTGTTTTCCATTACTGGTCCACCTTCGTCTTAAAAGATGGCGGTATAGTAGTCTTTAAAATGAATAATAACGTGACAAATATCAAAAATATTCATTTTCAGGCCCCTTTTTATTCATGGGTTATGCAAGATGGTGAATAAATTCTGACTATAGAGAGCATTGTGGTGTGAATGAAATGCTACAGGAAATAGGTTGGGATTATTATTATTTAGCTTAAGTTCAAAGGGCCGGAGAAAGTTAAAATAAAACCGGATAACCAGCGTCCGATAAAACCGCCGAATGTTACGAATATGTTATTTGTCGACGATGTTAAGATGAATAAAAACGCATTTATAACAGGTAAATATCCATTTTAAAGAATTATGCCGGTCAGCACGGGTTACTCATCAAAATAGTTCACCAGACAGGCGGGCTGCTGACTAACCAGCTTCTCTTTCTGTGCCTTACTCAGCTTTTTCACTTTGATCTCCAGTTTTGACGCCAGTGACCGGTCGCCCGCGGCGCAGTGAAAGGCCAGCTTCAGTTCACCTTTTCCCCGCAGTGCTTTAGCCCCTTTTCCTGCCTGATGCTCGGCCTGGCGGCGTTCAACGTCGGTCGTGATACCGGTATACAACATGCCCGACGGCGTGCGCAGCATATATAAATACCAAGAGGAGGGTTCAGGTGTGGCGGACATATTCACTCGCAGCAGACAAGGGGCGTGCGTCAGTTTACCTTACCGGCCTGTTGCGCGCTAAACTGACGGCAGAGAATGTTGAGGAGCAGGGCATGAATGACGCAGGTGATGTAAAACATATCAGCAAGTTTCTGGCGAAAAATCACGTCTTAGCGCTGTGCGCCGCCGCTGAAGGCGACATGTGGAGCGCCAACTGCTTTTATGTGGCGGATACCGCCACCATGACGCTCTACTTTATGACCGAACTGAAGACGCTGCATGGCACGCTGATGCACAAAAATCCGCGAATTGTCGGCACGATTGCCCCACAGCCAAAAACCATTGCGTTGATCAAAGGCATTCAGTATCGCGGTGAGGCGTTCATTCTTACCGGTGAAGAAGAGACTGAGGCCAGACACCGGTACTGCCAATATTTCCCTGTCGCGGTGGCGATGAAAGCCCCGGTCTGGGCGCTGAAACTCACTGAAATCAAAATGACCGACAATGCACTGGGCTTTGGTAAGAAGCTGATGTGGGCGCGGGAAAAGGGTTGAGATGATGCGTGGCAAGACGGGCAGCAACAGGACATGTCTCATGGCGCGGGGGAGCGGATAAAGCAACACTGGTGGGCTGGATCAACATAAGGAAATAACATGGCAAAGGTTCTTTTATTGGGTGCCAGCGGGCTGGTTGGCAGGGAGTTGTTGCGGCTCTTGCAGCAAGACTCGCGGGTCAGCCGCATTATCGCGCCAACCCGTCAGGCGCTGCCGCCGCTGAGTAAGCTGTTCAACCCGCAGGGCCGGGATTTAACGGCGCTGATTGCTGAGCTGGATGAACCTGTCGACCTGTTTTTCAGCTGTCTTGGCACTACGCGCAAACAGGCTGGCAGCGCCAAAGCGTTCCGCGCGGTAGATTTTGATCTGGTCGTGAGCAGCGCCAAAGCGGCACGCCGCCACGGAGCGAAACACTGTCTGGCAATCAGCGCTAACGGCGCGGACCCTCACTCCCGTTTTCTGTATAACCGCACCAAAGGCGAAGTGGAACAGGCGCTGATTGAGCAGAAGTGGCCGTTGCTCACGCTGGCACGGCCGTCGTTACTGGTGGGTAAACGTCAGCCACCACGCCTGCTCGAACAACTCTGCGCGCCGGTGTTCAAACTGCTGCCCGGTAAATGGAAAGCCATTGACGCGGCAGATGTCGCCAAAGCCCTGCAACAGCAGGCATTCAACGCCGGTTTAGGCGGTATTACCGTGCTCGAATCCGATCAGCTGGCCGCCATTGCCCGCGAGTAAGGTGGCCCTTTAAGCCCATTCAAGCCGGAGCCCGTCATACGCGGCGATCACGCCGGTGTCTAACGCATTATCCATCAGCCACAGATCAAGCTGGTGGCTGATGTGCGTCAGATAGGTTTTCTGCGGTTTCAGCTGGCGGTGGATCGCCAGCGCCTGAGGGAGATCGTTATGATTCTTATCCGGGATATCGCGCGGCGGATGGCTACAGTCGAGGATCAACGCGTCGAGTTTTACCTCGTCTAAAAACCGCGCCGTCGCCATCGGCAAACCGGCCGTATCCGTCAGGTAGGCAAGGGTCGCGCATTGGGTTTTGATCAAATAGCCGAAGGTGATTTTTGAGTGATTAAGCGGCAGCGGCGTCAGCTCGAGTTCACCGAACGGGTACACTGTAAACGGCTGAAACGGCAGTTGAAAATCCAGAATACCGGGATGTTTGAACAGATCGTCACACCCGTTTTCATCTGGCGGACCATAGACCGGGATCGCATTTCCGACGCCCCAGCGCAACGGAAATAACCCCTGAACGTGATCCATATGGTAATGTGTAAGCCAAAAACGCTGAATTTCTCCGTCCGCAAACTGTTGGGCTAACTCCGGCAATCCCGCATCAATTAACGTCACTTCCCCCGCAAAATCGAGCTTTGCGCTGCATGGCTGACGCCGGAAAACCGGGTCTTTACGTGCCCGTGTACAAGCCGCACATTCACAGCCAAAAACCGGCACCTGTTGGGCGCCACCGGTGCCAAGGAAGGTCAGTTGCATGATTTTTCCCTCAGGAAAGGTCAGAGATATTTTTCGACAAAAACATCCAGATCGCGGAAATCCGCCATACGGGCTTTCAGCGTAGCGTGATCCCAGTTCCACCACTGGCTGCGTTCGATCTTCTCGATCAGCGCATCATCAAAACGCATACCGATCTTCTTCGCTGCCACGCCTGCCACGATGGAATAAGGCTCAACGTCTTTAGTCACGACCGCTGAAGTGCCGATCACCGCACCGTTGCCCACGCTCACGCCGGGCATGATCACGGCGTTGTGACCAATCCATACGTCGTTGCCCACGGTGACATGATGCGCCCGCCGCCAGTTGAAAAACTCATTATCATCTTCCCCCAGCCCATAGGCCGAGGCGCGATAGGTAAAGTGATGCTGGGCGATACGGTTGTAAGTCGGATGGTTACCGGGATTGATACGGACATAGGTAGCGATAGAAACGAATTTACCGATGCTGGCGTAGTAAATCTGGTTATGACCGGCGGTGTAGGAGTAGTCGCCTAACTCGCTCTCCTCGAGAATCGCATCATCTGAAATATGCACGTACTGGCCCAGACGCGACTTGCTCATGATGACGTTGGCACCAATTTTTGGCTCAGCGTACATCTCTTCCTCGTTAAACCGCTGTGCTGCTTCAACCCTGTCACTCATAGCTCACCTTTTGCGATGTAATGTCGTAAATTTTGGCCGATACCGGTTGCTCCAGCAGGCGCAGGAACACAGCCAGTGTTTCATGCAGAAGACCGTCATTGTCCAGCCGCTGACAATGTGCGGGCAGCCCGCTGGCGTACTGCGCCGCCCGCAATAAACGGTGGCGGATCTGCTCTTTGTTTTCACGCCCGCGCTGCTGTAAACGCTGTTCTAAAACATTTTCCGAAACCTGTAAACAGACCGGTAACAGGCGTTGTCCGTAACGTTGCATGGCCTGGTCGAGATGCGCCCGCGAGCCGTTCACCACTACGTTGCAGCCCTGAGCCATCCAGTGGTCAATCTCAATGCCGACGCCATAACGGCAGCCGTGCGCCTGCCAGTCGAGGGCGAATAACCCCTGTTCAGTACGCTGATTGAATTCGTCATCGTGCAGCGCAATATGGTTTTCCGCACCCGCATTGGCTGGCCGGGTGATATAACGGTGAGCCACTACCAGCCCGGCGGGCAGGGCGTGGCGCAGCGCATCCAGCAGGCTGTCCTTGCCCGCTCCCGACGCGCCCATCAAATAAAGTAAACGACTCATCATGTCTCCACACCCTTCATCCTTGACACTATAGCGGCGTTGGCTGTCCTCACGGACCCGAATCACTTACTGATGTAAGCTCATCGGGATCCCCTCGTTTGCCGCCTTGCTACAGCGCCAATGTCATTGGGTGGCTAGGGTTTACGTCAATCAAAACACCTGTACACCCTGACGCCATACGTTCTGCACGTAATGATGGTCGCCGTGCGCCCGTGCCAGCACCAGATCGGCGCGTTTGCCTTCGGCAATGACCCCACGATCTTCTAGGCGCAGCGCTTTTGCCGGATTACGCGTCACCAGCCCGACAGCCTGCGGCAGGGTGAAAGCATTACCCTCGTCCTGCGCGATGCGAAACACCGCGTCCAGCAGACTGGCCGGATAATAGTCCGACGACAGAATGTCGAGAATACCCAGTGAGGCCAGATGATGCGCGGCGACATTGCCGGAATGCGAGCCGCCTCGAACGATATTTGGCGCACCCATCAGCACTTGCAACCCAAGTGCGTGCGAGGCCCGCGCAGCTTCCTCGGTAGTCGGGAATTCGGCGATCACGCTGCCGAGTGCCAGTGACTCTTCGACGTGGGCGGTGGTGGCATCATCATGGCTGGCGAGAGCGATCCCCAGACGGCGGCAATGCGCGGCAATGGCTTCGCGGTTGGGCTGCGCCCAGCGGCGGGAATTCTCCACCTGCTCGGCCTGAAACACTTCCATCTGGTCATCGTTCAGGTTGTATTTACCCTGATAATATTCGCGGTATTTCTGCGGTGTGGCGAACTGGCGCTGGCCCGGCGAGTGGTCCATCAGGGAAACCAGCGACAGCACTTCGGTATCCATCAGTTTTTCAAACAGCGGCAGCGTGCTTTCGTGCGGCAGTTCGCAGCGCAGGTGCAGGCGGTGCTCGGCGCGGTTCAGCCCTGCTTTCTGGCTGTTGACCACGGCGTCGATCATCTTTTGCAGATTCTCTAAACGGTGCCCGCCGTCGCGCACATCGCCGACGGCTACGGCGTCGAGCACCGTCGTGATGCCGCTGGCGACCATCAGCGCATCGTGGCTGCTCATGGCGGAGTGCGCAGGCCAGTCTACTTTCGGGCGCGGCGTGAAGAATTTGTCGAGGTTATCGGTGTGCAGCTCAATCAGACCGGGCAGCAACCAGCCGCCCTCGGCATTCAGCGCCTGCGGCAGCTGACTGGCGGTGTCGGCGAAGGCCGTGATCATGCCGTCCTGAACTTCCAGTGAGCCTTTTACCACCTGATCTTCCAGTACCAGATTGACGTTATTGATGATCATAAAGGCATCTCCGCCGGCGCTGTGGCCGGGTTCATTGCATATAAACGGTTGGCGACGCGTTCGCGCACATCTTCGTCATGGAAAATCCCGACAATCGCGGCGCCGCGCGCTTTGGCTTGCTCAATCAGCGTCACCACGGCGGCGCGGTTGGTGGCGTCCAGCGAGGCGGTCGGTTCGTCGAGCAGTAAAATCGGGTAGTCGACAATAAAGCCGCGCGCAATATTCACGCGCTGCTGTTCGCCGCCGGAGAAGGTCGAGGGCGCGAGGTGCCACAGGCGTTCCGGCACGTTGAGATGCGTCAGCAGACGGCTGGCGCGGGCTTCGCATTCGGCTTTATCGGTACCGAGTTCGAGCAGTGGCTGCATCACCAGATTCAGTGCGCTGATGCGCGGAATGACCCGCAAAAACTGGCTGACCCAGCCGACGCTGTGGCGGCGCACGGCGAGAATAGCCCGCGCTTCGGCGCCCACCATATCCACCCACTGGCCCTGATGTTCCACCCAGATATGGCCGCTGTCCGGCAGATAATTGCCGTATAAAGATCGCAACAGCGTCGATTTTCCACTGCCGGAGTGGCCGTGCAGTACCACGCACTCTCCGGCGTCAACCTGCAGGTTGGCATCACTGAATACTGGCAGGCGGGCGCTGTTCTGGTTATGCAAGACAAAGGTTTTACTGAGATTTTCGACCCTGAGCTTCGTCGTCATTTTGGTCACTCTTTCTCTGGATAAGGGGTTAAGAAAGCACGGAAGACACTAAAAGCTGTGTGTATGGATGATGCGGGTCGTCGAGTACGCGGTCGGTTAAACCACTTTCCACCACCTGACCCTGTTTCATCACCAGCAGACGGTGAGCCAGCAGGCGGGCGACGCCCAAATCATGGGTGACAATCACCACCGCCAGTTGCATCTCCACCACCAGCGTGCGCAGCAGATCCAGCAGGCGCGCCTGGACGGAGACGTCGAGGCCGCCGGTAGGTTCGTCCATAAACACTAGACGCGGGTGAGTCACCAGATTGCGGGCGATTTGCAGGCGCTGCTGCATACCGCCCGAGAAGGTGGTCGGCAGATCGTCGAGGCGCGAAACCGGAATTTCGACATCTTCCAGCCACTGCTTAGCCTGTTGGCGGATATTGCCGTAGTGACGTTCACCGACCGCCATCAGGCGTTCGCCGATATTGCCGCCTGCCGAAACTGAACGGCGCAGGCCGTCCATCGGATGCTGATGCACCACGCCCCAGTCGGTACGCAGCAGGCGGCGGCGGTCGCTTTCTTGCATGTCATACAGCGACTGCGCGGGTTGCTGGCCGTTGTTATAGATGACCTGTCCTTGCTGTGGCGCAAGGCGGGCGGAAATCGACTGCAACAGTGTGGTTTTTCCCGAGCCGGATTCGCCCACAATACCCAGCACTTCACCCGGATAGAGATTGAATGACACGTCGCTGAAGCCTTTGCCAGGCGCATAGAGATGGGTCAGATTATTGACCGACAGCAGCGGTTCGCCGCTAAGTGTAAGTGGAGTATTCATGACGGTTTGACCTCGTTCTGTAGTTCGACTTGTTGTGCACAGAAGTCGGTGTCGGAGCAGACGAACATACGGTTGCCAAGGTCGTCTAGCACCACTTCGTCCAGATAGCTGTGGTGTGAACCGCAGATGGCGCAGGGCTCGTCCCATTGCTGGACGGTGAACGGATGATCGTCGAAATCCAGACTTTCCACTTTGGTGAACGGTGGCAGGGCGTAAATGCGTTTTTCACGGCCGGCACCGAACAGTTGCAAGGCGGGCATCATGTTCATTTTCGGGTTATCGAATTTTGGGATCGGCGACGGATCCATCACGTAGCGGTCATTCACTTTTACCGGATAGGCGTAGGTGGTGGCGATATGGCCGAAGCGCGCGATGTCCTCGTAAAGTTTCACCTGCATCACGCCGTACTCTTCCAGCGCGTGCATTTTGCGGGTTTCTGTTTCGCGCGGTTCGATAAAGCGCAGCGGTTCCGGGATAGGCACCTGGAAAATCAGGATCTGATCTTCCTGTAACGGTGTTTCAGGAATGCGGTGACGGGTCTGGATCAGCGTCGCATCAACGGTTTTCTCGGTGGTTCTTACCCCGGCCACGCTCTGGAAAAATTTGCGGATCGACACTGCGTTGGTGGTGTCATCGGCGCCCTGGTCGATCACTTTTAATACATCTTGCTGGCCGATCACGCTGGCCGTCAGTTGGATCCCGCCGGTACCCCAACCGTAAGGCATCGGCATTTCACGCCCGGCAAACGGCACCTGATAACCAGGGATCGCCACGGCTTTCAAAATGCCACGGCGGATCATGCGTTTGGTCTGCTCGTCGAGATAGCCGTGGTTATAACCTGCGATGACCGGCGCGTTGGCTTCACTGTTTTTCATGGTCGGGATCCTGTGATGATAGGGCGTCATGCTGCTGGCGCAGGCGTTTGAGCAGCTCCAGTTCAGCCTGGAAATCGACGTAATGCGGCAATTTGAGATGAGAAACAAAACCGGCGGCTTCGACGTTATCGGCGTGCGACAGCACAAACTCTTCGTCCTGCGCCGGGCTGCTGACCTGCTCGTTGTACTCTTTGGTTTGCAGCGCACGATCCACCAGCGACATCGACATGGCTTTGCGTTCGGCGCGGCCAAACACCAGGCCGTACCCACGGGTGAAGTGCGGCGGTTTGTCTTCTGGCGTCACGAAGCCGTTCACCATCTCGCATTCAGTCAGCAGGATTTCGCCGATATCAATCGCAAAACCTAGCTCTTCCGGCACGATCTCCACCGTCAGCCAGCCGGTACGAATTTCACCGGCGAACGGATGGGTACGACCATAACCGCGCTGTGTCGAGTAGCTGAGCGACAGCAAAAATCCTTCGTCGCCACGCACCAGTTGTTGCAGACGGGCAGCGCGGGAAGCCGGGTAAACCGGTGGCGTACGGGTGATATCTTCCGGATCCGAGCCGTCATCCTCTTCCTGCACCGCCAGTTGCTGGCGGGTCAGCAAATCGAAAACGTGGCTGCAATTTTCCGGCAGGGTTTCATCGGCAAGTGGCGCAAAAGGCGCTTCCCCTTCTGCCAGCAGTGCGAAATCCAGCAGACGGTGGGTGTAGTCGTAGGTCGGTCCGAGTACCTGCCCGCCGGGCAGATCTTTATAGACGGCAGAAATACGCCGCTCAAGACGCATATTTTTGGTATCCAGAGGCTGGCTGGTGGCCAGCCGCGGCAGCGTGGTGCGGTAGGCGCGCAGCAGGAAAATCGCTTCGACCAGATCCCCGCCGGACTGCTTAATCGCCAGCGCGGCGAGTTCGCGGTCATAAATCCCGCCTTCGCTCATTACGCGGTCCACGGCCAGCCCGAGCTGTTGTTCAATCTGCTCACAGCCAAGTTCCTGTACATCAGTATTGCCACGACGCTCATGCGCCAGCAGCTGATGGGCGGCAGCAATGGCTTTTTCGCCCCCTTTCACGGCTACGTACATCAGCAAGCCTCCACGCGGGTGGTGCGCGGTAGCGCAATCAGTTCGTCACCGCAGGTGAACATAAAGTCCAGCCCCAGCGGGAAACGGTGCGGGCGGTTCTGCAAATAATTGCGTACCGCGTCAGGCAGTGTCGGGGTGATCACCCGTTCGGACTCAATTCCGGGGCCGGTCAGGCGCAGCGGCGTTCCGCCGGATAAACCGTCCAGTTGCACGATGACGCTGGTGGACAGCTCCGGTGACATTTCATCGCCACAGGCAAACGCCATCAGCGTCGCGTTGTCGAGTGCCGGGTCTGCCAGCGCAAAGCTGACCGTGGACGGGTCATCCGTCAGCAGTGCACCGGTATGAAAACGCAGGTTTTTACGCAGAATATCGTCGTTAAGTGAGCGGCTGATCCACAGCGGCGTGTCCTGGTCGATCAGGGTCAGCAGGACGCAGGCGCTGGCCGAACCGAGCGCACCAAATCCCGCCACCGCAGGTAATTTAACGCAGGTACCCGGCTCACTCAGGGCTTTTAAAATACGGCGGAAGCTGAACTGGGCGTCAGCCACCGGGTGTTGAAAACTGGCAACAAGTGACATGGATTATTCTCCGCGAACCAGGGTGAAGAAATCGACGCGGCTGGCAGCGACTTCACGGGCGCGCTGTTCGCGGCGGGCCTGTTGGGTTGCCGCCAGCGGGGCGATAATCATTTTGTGCAAAAGTTCGTGCATGCCCTTGACCTGCAGCAGCGCGTCGATCACTGCGCAAAGTTCTGCATGTTTTTTGTCGCGACCGGCGACGTAGCTGTAGCCATAGGTGCCGCAGTCGAGCTGCACCACGGCGCGGGTGACGGTCATGTCACCCATCACAAAGCGTTTTCCGGTGCCACCCATGCGGCCCTGCAGCTGCGTCAGTCCGCTTTCGGCGGGGCGCAATCGTTCGAACTGCGGGGATAAATTCAGCGGCTGCCAGTGGGTAAGAAGTTCAGCAGGGCGGCAGTGGGCCAGCACCGACATCCAGTGCTGGCGGTTTTTCCGGGTGTCCATTCAGTGCTCCATCGTCAGTTCAATCATGTCGGCGCGGGTCAGGCTGACGGAGTATTCCGCCACGCGGTCACTGCCGTCACAGGTGTTGAGGGTGCGCACGCAGAGCAGCGGGGCCTGCGGTACGATTTCGAGTAATTTGCTCTCTTTCGCCAGCGCGCGGCGGGCGTTAATGCGCGTGGTGCGGCGGCTGAGATGCTGTTTGATCTCATCGCGGATGAAATCATGCAGCGAACCGCTGTGAAAATTCTGCAACGACGGCCACCAGTCGAGATCCGGCAAGTAATGGTCGATAACGCACACCGGCACCCCGTTGACCCGGCGCAGGGTGCGCAGATGGATCACGGTGTCACCTTCCTGTAATGAAAGCGCGGTAGCCACGTGTTCGGTGCAGGGGCGCAGTATCGCCAGCAGACGTTCGCTGGTCGGGTGGCTGCCCTGATCGAGCAGGTTCTGGCTGAAGCGGGCTTGAGAATGCAGCGGATAATCGTAAGGGCGCATCAGCACCAGCGTGCCCACGCCCTGACGGCGTTGCAGCCAGCCGCGATCGACCAGTTCATCAACGGCGCGGCGCAGCGTGTGGCGGTTGACCTGAAAACGCTCGGCCAGTTGCTGCTCCGGCGGTAAATAATCGCCGCAGCGGTAGCCGTTGCGCAGCTCTTGTTCCAGTTCGGCGGCGATCTGCTGATAGACCGTTGGGTGACTGGTCGGAGGTCTAGATAAGTGCATCATAACGAAAACCTCGCACGGTTAAGACGGGCTAAGGAAGGAAGCATAGTGAGGCGTTGATAGGCGAGCATGATGTCAACCTCAGTTCGGTGTTGGCATCAGAATGGCGCAGCTAAATGACAGTTCGGTGAAGGTCGGGTTGCAGTGAGATGAAGAGTTGGAATATGTCTCGCAGGAATGAGAAACGATTTTTTACTGAATGGATTTTGAAAGCCTTGAGGGGAAGCGCTTCCCCTCTGAATAGCACAGACCTTTACTTCAAACTTTATACTGCAAACTTTTCACTTCAGATAATGGATCACCTGATTGGCGCTGCCACGCCAGATCAGTGACGGGTCTTTCAACTCCTGCACGAATTTGCCGTCGACCAGCACGTTGATCAACGCGATCACGCCCTGCTGTTCTGACGTCAGTTCATCAAGTTTATAACCCGTCCACATCCACACATCTTTGGCGGGACATTCCTGCTGCACGCGCAATAAAAGCTGGCGGATAGCCGACAGATTTTGCGGATGCAGCGGATCGCCACCGGAGAGCGTTAATCCCTGACGTGGGATCACCGTGCTTTGCAGATCGGCGATGATCCGGTCTTCATCCTGCTGCGTAAACGGCAGGCCTGAATCCAGCCGCCAGGTGCTCTTGTTATAGCACCCGCGGCATTCATGGACGCAGCCGGAAACGAACAGCACACAGCGTGTTCCCGGCCCGTTGACCACGTCGATAGGATAATACTGATGAAATCTCATTCGTTTGCCCAGCAGGCTATTTTACTTGCCATTTTGAATTCGGGCAGTGCTCAAAATCCTCACGTACTTTGTGTACGCTCCGGTTTCTCCGCGCTGGCCGCCTCCAAACTGACTGCGACAATAACGCCTGCTGACCAAATGTATTAGGGTTAGCAGACAAAAACATCAGCCCAGTTGCCCGTTACCCAGATGTTTCACGCGACGCTTCACCTCTTCCTGCTTACCGGCGTTAAACGGACGGGCGTCGGGGCTGCCGAGATAACCGCAAACGCGGCGGGTGACCGACACGCGTGACGGTTCGTGGTTACCGCATTTCGGGCAGGTGAAGCCTTTGCTGGTACAGTCGAATTCGCCGGTGAAGCCGCACTCGTAGCACTCATCAATCGGCGTATTGGTGCCGTAGTAAGGCACGCGGGAGTAGCTGTAATCCCATACGTCCTCCAGCGCTTTCAGGTTGTGTTGCAGGTTCGGGTATTCACCGTAGCAGATGAAACCGCCGTTGCTCAGCGGTGGATACGGCGCTTCGAAATCGAGTTTTTCATACGGATTCACTTTCTTCTCGACGTCGAGGTGGAAGCTGTTGGTGTAATAGCTTTTATCGGTCACGCCGGGGATCAGCCCGAACTCGGCGGCATCCAGGCGGCAGAAGCGGTCGCACAGGTTTTCGCTCGGTGTGCTGTAGAGGCTGAAACCGTAGCCGGTCTCCTCTTTCCACTGCTCGGTGGCCTCTTTCAGACGGCCAACAATGGCTTCGGCCTTTTCACGCAGCTGGCTGGCGTCGAAGACGTGAGTCTGATGGCCAAACAGTGCGTTAATGGTTTCATGCACGCCGATATAGCCCAGTGAAATCGAGGCGCGGCCATTTTTGAAAATACCGGAAATATCGTCGTCGGCTTTCAGACGTACGCCACAGGCGCCTTCCATATAGAGGATCGGGGCGACGCGCGCTTTGATGCCTTCGAGGCGTGCGATACGGGTCATCAGGGCTTTTTTCGCCAGCAGCAGGCGTTCGTCGAGCAGCGTCCAGAATGCGGCTTCGTTTTGCCCTGACTCCAGCGCAATGCGTGGCAGGTTGAGGCTGATCACGCCAATGTTATTGCGGCCTTCGTGGATCATCTCGCCATTTTCTTCATAAACGCCGAGGAAACTGCGGCAGCCCATTGGCGTTTTAAACGAACCGGTGACTTTCACCACCTGATCGTAATTCAGAATGTCCGGATACATGCGTTTGCTGGCACATTCGAGCGCCAGCTGTTTGATGTCGTAGTTGGCATCCCCGGTTTTATGGTTCAGCCCGTCGCGGATAGCAAATACCAGTTTCGGGAACACGGCAGTTTTGCGGTTTTTACCCAGACCGGCGATGCGGTTACGCAGAATCGATTGCTGAATTAAACGTGATTCCCACGTGGTACCGAGGCCAAAACCGAAGGTGACGAACGGCGTCTGGCCGTTGGCGGTGTGCAGCGTGTTGACTTCATACTCCAGCGACTGGAAAGCGTCGTAGCACTCTTTCTCGGTGCGGCTGTGGGCAAAGGCGTCGGCGTCAGAAATGTTCCACTCCTGCGCCACGGCTTTGTGTTTGTTAAAGCTTTCGGTCACAAACGGGGCCAGCACTTCATCGATGCGGTTAATGGTGGTGCCACCGTAAATATGGCTGGCAACCTGCGCAATGATTTGTGCCGTAACGGCCGTGGCGGTGGAAATGGACTTCGGCGTGTCGATTTCTGCATTACCCATTTTAAAACCGCGCGTCAGCATGCCTTTCAGGTCGATCAGCATACAGTTGAACATCGGGAAAAATGGCGAGTAATCGAGGTCATGATAGTGAATTTCGCCGCGTTCATGCGCCAGCACGACGTCACGCGGTAAAATATGCTGTTTGGCGTAATGTTTGGCGACGATACCTGCCAGCAGATCGCGCTGAGTTGGAATGACTTTGCTGTCTTTGTTGGCGTTTTCATTGAGCAGCGCCATGTTGCTCTGCTCAACCAGCCCGCGGATCTCCTGATTCAGGCGTCCGCGCAGTTCACGTTTTACGTCACGGTCGTGGCGGTATTCGATATACGCGCGCGCCAGTTTTTTATGCGGTCCGGCCATCAGCTGATTTTCAACGGCGTCCTGAATCTCGTTAATGTCCACACGCGGCTTACCTTGTAGGCCGGTCGTCACCACGCTTGCCACCTGCGCACAATATTCGGCGCTGTCGATACCGGCAGCAATAGCCGCACGCTGCACTGCCTGCATAATCAGAACCTCATCGAAAGGGACCTGGCATCCGTCCCGCTTGATAACAATCGGCTGCTGGTTCTGGTTTTTTGCGAGTTCGGATTTCAAGACGTCTGCCTTCACAATGTTGCTCCTTTTTGGGGTCATGCCGCGCCCCGCGCGGCCTGAGGCCTCATTCGGAGCTATTTGGATGAAACGCTACATATTGCGTTTCGACCGCTACTATACACACCATATATAGTTCTCGTGCTGGTTTCGTTGATGTGTAATCCGAGATTTATTGACCTAAAACAAAGATTTTTTGCTAAAGAATAGGGAATGAGCAAAAGCCTAAGAAAGCGCTGAAAATGGCGCGTTAATTGCTTTTAACTGACTTTGCGGAGGGGATCACACTGCGATGAAACGTGGCTGAAAACCGCGTTGTTTTTTGCTGTTTTTGCCTGATACCTGAGGTTGAAACTAAATTGACCGGGAGGGCACTACAGTGTGACGACAGGACGTGAAAAGATGGGGTTAACAGAGAGTTTCGACCATCTTTTTATTTCTTGAGGAAGCCCGTATGTCATCGATTTTAGTTTTGAGCGCGCACCGTACACCGGATAACTCCCGCATCAATAAAGCTCAGGTCAGCGCACTGCGTGAACTGCCGGGAGTAACCGTGCAAGAACTGATGCGCGAATATCCTGATTACCAGATCGACGTCGCCCGTGAGCAGGCATTGCTGAATGCACATCAGCAAATCGTCATGATGTTTCCGTTTTACTGGTACAGCTCACCGGCGATCCTCAACGAGTGGCTGGACGCGGTATTAACCTATGGTTTTGCGTACGGAAGTCACGGAACGGCGTTGCAGGGCAAAAGCCTGCAACTGATTGTATCAACGGGCGGGGATGAAAAAGCCTATACGGCGCAGGGCTACAACCGGTATCCGGCGGTAGATTTATTGCTGCCATTCCACGCCGTCGCTAACCGCACCGGCATGGATTTCCTGCCGCCGTTGCTGATTCAGGGCGCAAACAACATGACCGACGATCAGGTTCCTGATCATGTTGCCCGCACCGTGGCGCTGCTGAAAAGCCAGCAGGGGATTAGCTGACGCTTTCCTCTTCCAGCCAGTAAACGCATTCATAAGGACGCAGACAGTTGGCAATTTGCGCATCGGAATAGTTGCTGAAAAGAGGTTCCGGCACGCTAAATTGCATGTTCAGGATCTGCGTCTGATTGCCGAGATTAGCCATCACTGTCAGTTGCTGGCCCTGCCAGGTGCGGCGGTAGCACCATACCTGCGGGTTGGCAGGCGCCAGATCCTGATAGTTCCCGTGGGTCAGCACCGGCAACGTTTTACGCAGACGAATCAAATGCTGATAGGTGTAGAACACGGAATTCGTGTCCGCCAGCGCCTGTTCCGTATTGATTTGCGGGAAGTTAGCGCAGGGCGCGATCCACGGCGTACCGGCAGTGAAACCGGTATTCGGGGTGGCGTCCCATTGCATCGGTGTGCGGCTGTTGTCGCGGGATTTTGACGCCAGAATGTCCAGCAGTTCCGCTTCGCTGCGCCCGGCAACTTTCAGCTCGGCAAACATATTCAGGCTTTCGACATCGCGGTACTGCTCAAGATGTTTGAAGCCCGGATTGGTCATTCCCAGCTCTTCGCCCTGATAAATGTACGGCGTGCCCTGCATTCCGTGCAGCACCATCGCCAGCATTTTCGCAGCCGGAACACGCAGTTCGCCGTCCTCGCCAAAGCGGGTGACAATGCGCGGCTGGTCGTGGTTACACCAGAAAAGCGCATTCCAGGCGTGGCCGTGCATTCCCTGCTGCCATTCGTTGAAAATCTGCTTGAGCTGCACGAAATCCGGCGCGGCTTTGGTCCACTTCTCACCGTTCGGATAATCCACTTTCAGGTGATGGAAGTTAAAGGTCATGGAGATTTCACTGCCGTCATTGGCAGCGTAGCGGCGGCAGTGTTCCAGCTTGGTCGAAGACATCTCCCCGACCGTCATCAGCCCGAGCGGTTTAAACACATCGCGGCTGAATTCTTGCAAAAATTCATGGATACGCGGGCCATCGGTATAGAAACGGCGGCCATCGCCGCTGTCGTCGGAGGGGAAATCCTGCTGCTTGGAGACCAGATTTACCACGTCCAGACGCAGGCCATCGACGCCTTTCTCTGCCCAGAAGCGGCAGATTTCTTTGAGTGCTTCCCGCACCGGCGGGTGTTCCCAGTTGAGATCCGCCTGCTCGGTAGCGAACAGATGCAGGTAGTACTGACCGCTCTCTTCGTGCCACTGCCAGGCGCCGCCGCCAAATTTTGAACGCCAGTTATTCGGCGGGCCACCCGCGTTGTCGCCATCGCGCCAGATGTAGAAATCACGGTACGGACTGGCCGGATCCCGCGACTGTGTAAACCAGTCGTGATAGGTGGATGAGTGGTTGAACACCATATCCATCACGATGCGGATACCGCGCTGATGCGCCTGCGCCGTCAGATTTTCGAAATCGGCCAAGGTCCCGTACGCCGGGTCGATGGCGCAGTAATCGGCCACGTCGTAGCCGTTATCAATCTGTGGGGAGACGTACATCGGCGTTATCCAGATGGCGTCTACACCGAGGGTTTTCAGGTAATCCAGACGGCGGGTAATGCCGTTGATATCACCAAGGCCGTTGCCGGTAGTGTCCTGAAAACTCTTCGGGTAAATCTGGTAAATCACGCCGTCTTTCCACCACGGCAATTCGCTGTTCATTGTCATATCCTTTTCTAAACCACCGCCAGCTCGCCTTTGCGTGCTTTGCGTTTATAAACCAGTACCGTCAGCACGATAGGGATGACCGTCGCGACCAGCATCGCCAGCGCGAATACGCCCCAGAACTGCGGTTTAATCGACAGAATGCCCGGCAACCCGCCGACGCCAATCCCGTTGGCGGTCACGCCGCTCAGGCCGCAAATCAGTGAAGCGACAGCGGAGCCGACCATCGCGCACAGCATCGGGAAGCGATATTTCAGGTTGATCCCGTACATGGCCGGTTCGGTCACGCCGAGGAAGGCGGAAATGGCCGCCGGTACCGACACTTCGCGTTCGTTATGTTTTTTCGAGGCAATAATGATGCCCACCACCGCCGCCGCCTGTGCGATGTTTGAGATGGCAATCAGTGGCCAGACCGGCGTGCCGCCGGTGCTTTGCACCATCTGCATATCAATCGCCAGTGTGGTCTGGTGTACGCCGGTGATAACCAAAGGTGCATAAAGGAAACCGAACAGGGCAGCGCCAATCGGCGCGAAGCTGCCGGTCATCACCGCTTTAACTGCGAAGGCCACGCCGTCACCAATCATGCGGCCAAAAGGACCAATCAGGGTGTGGGCGAGGAATACTGCCACAATCAGCGACACCACCGGCACAATCACCAGATAGAGATAATTAGGAATGATTTTTTTCATGCCGTTTTCAATCAGCGCCAGCGCCATACCGGCCAGCATCGACGGAATCACCTGTGCCTGATAACCGACTTTCTCGATGGTGAACCAGCCGAAGTTCCACACTTCCGGGATCTGCTGACCGAGGTTGTAGGAGTTCATGAGCTGCGGGGAAACCAGCGTGATACCGAGCACGATACCGAGAATTTCGGTGCCGCCCATTTTCTTCACCGTTGACCAGCACACCGCCACCGGCAGGAACATGAAGATCGCTTCGCCCAGCAGCCAGAGGAAGTCATACACCGTTTTCCACATCGGGTGCATTTGCGCCAGCGTCTGGCCGTCGCTCATCGGAATATCGCCGATGACGTTGCGGAAACCGAGGATCAAACCGCCGCTAATAAGCGCCGGTAACAGCGGGAAGAAGATCTCCGCAAAGTGTGAAATACCGCGTTCGAACCAGCTCATATTCTGGCGCGCCGCCACTTTGGCCGCTTCCTTGCCGGTGTCATCCTTGCCGCTGGTGGCGATCAGCACTTTGTAGTAATCATCCACTTCCGGCCCAATCACCACCTGGAACTGACCGGCGTTGGTGAAGCAACCTTTGACCATCGGCAGCGCTTCAATCGCTTTCGGATCGGCTTTAGCCGGATCATTTAGCACGAAGCGCAGACGGGTAATACAGTGCGTGACCGTCGCAATATTTCCGCTGTCGCCGACGAGGGCTATCAGGCGGTCGACGTCGTGTTGTTTTACTTTGCTCATGTTTTAGCCTTCATTAATTTTATTGCAAAGAGTGGGTATAGAACGTCACAAGCATAGACAAAGGGAGGGAAGATTGTCCGGGAACGTTCCCGGTTTTCAGCGGTTGATCACAAAGTTTTTACTTTAGGGGAGATTCGTGGCTCAGTCGGCCAGCTGACCGGGAATGATAATTTGCTCTAATGGGGCCTGCTGGCCGAGCTGTGCCAGCAACTGGCGCGCCGCCGCTGCGCCACCTTCGCCATAACCCAGTTCGACCGAGAAAGTCTGCGGGAAGAGAAACTTCAGCAGCGGGTTATTACCAATGCCACATACCTGAATACCGGTAATATTCTGCTGTTGCAGGTATTTTTCTGCGCCGAGGGCAATGGTATCGGAGGCGCAAATCACCGCATCCGTGCCGGGAAGGAGTACCTGCGCAATCAGGTCAAATCCGCTCTGGTAGCTGAGTTCGCCCAGCGCCATCTGCGGCGTCAGCTGATGTGCGGCGCAATAGGCCTGATAGGCTTCGAAACGCAATTGGCCGGTGGTGGTGTCGTGGGGTGAAACACCGATAAAACTGATGCGCCGGTGCCCCTGCTGCACTAATTTGTCCATCAGCAGCCTGACTGCACCCGCATCGTCATAACAGACTGATGAGAATTGGGGCATGGCCCGCGCCATCATCACCAGCTTATTTTGCCAGCCGCTGAGCATTTCGGGCTCCAGCCCGGTAAAGCCAAACAGAATCACGCCGTCGATATTGCGCTGTTTCAGCACCTGCAAATGCTCTTCCACCCGCGCGGCACTGAACTGACTCTCCATCACAATCGGGTCATAGCCTTGCTGGTAGAGCAGGGGCAGCATGGCGCGCACCGCCTGATTCTCTGACGGCGAGTCCAGACGCGAGACGATAATCGCGACAATCTTATCGCTGAAACCCCGCATCGCACGCGCCGACTTTGACGGGCTGAAATTGTGCTTTGAAATTATGGCCAGCACGCGCTCACGCGTGTACGGGCTGACGTTGCCCTCATTGTTCAGCACGCGCGAAACGGTGGATTTCCCCACGCCACAAAGGCGGGCGATGTCATTAATAGTCAGGCGATTTTGCATGGTTATTTTATAATGAATGATTGATCAGGTTTAAGTTTGGTTGCAGTTGATAAGCGTACACTGCGTGCGCCGAATATCTGTAGGATAGTCGAGTCTTACCCTTACGTTACCCGAAGGCATTGTAATGCCTGACTGGTACGATTTCCTAAACGTTCCTTACCGGAGGTGAAAACCTGATGGAACCCGACCCCAATTCTGTAGGTCCGTTGTGATCCGGTAAGCACCCGCCTTTTTGCTACTGCTTGCCGTGATATTAACGCTTTAAAAAAGCAATAAATGGTAAGCGGTGGCGCACGATCCTTGTCTTGTTTCCCGCTGTGTAACAATCTTTGCCATGTCTGTGGCTTTAAAACCGTGGACGCAACAAAGGGTCGAATCATGTTCAAAAATTTTACTCAACGGCTGCTTGATGCACTTAGCCGTAATTTGCCGCGCCGTCTGGTTCGTCGTGACCCGATGCTGGGTGACTCCATCCAGGAAAGCCTTAACGGCAGTAAAATGCCGGAAGTGCCTGCCAGCATTGCCGCACACAGCATGCAGTGCGCGCGTGCCACGGAAGAGAGTCTGTATCTGCAATTTGGCAGCCACCCTGAAGGGCTGACCGGTCAGGAAGCCGATGCTATCCGCGAACGCGTCGGGCCGAACCAGACTGACGATCAGCAGCCCGCGCCGTGGTGGTTGCATCTGTGGTACTGCTACCGTAACCCGTTCAACCTGCTACTGACCGTGCTCGGTCTGGTCTCGTATGCCACCGACGACCTGACCGCCGCGCTGGTAATTGGCGCGATGGTGCTGATCTCCACCCTGATGCACTTCATTCAGGAAGCGCGCTCCAATCGCGCCGCCGATGCCCTGAAAGCCATGGTTAGCAACACTGCCACCGTCCTGCGCAGCGATACGCTGACCGGGCGCAGTGAAACCATGGAGCTGCCGATCAGCCAGCTGGTGCCGGGTGATCTGATTAAACTCTCCGCCGGTGACATGATCCCGGCCGATTTGCGTATTCTCTCCGCCAAAGACCTGTTTATCAGTCAGGCCGCGCTGACCGGTGAATCTCTGCCGGTCGAGAAACAGGCCAACAGCCGGATGCCGGTAGATTGCGATCCGCTGGAGCAAGATACCCTGTGCTTTATGGGCACCAACGTGGTCAGCGGCACGGCGATGGCGATTGTGATCGCCACCGGTGGCGAAACCTGGTTTGGTCAACTGGCTGAGCGCGTTACGCAGGAAGAGACGCAGCCGAACGCGTTCCAGGCCGGTATCAGCAAAGTCAGCTGGTTGCTGATCCGCTTTATGATGGTGATGACGCCAATCGTTTTGCTGATCAACGGTTATACCAAAGGCGACTGGTGGGAAGCTGCGCTGTTTGCGCTCTCCGTGGCAGTCGGTCTGACGCCTGAAATGCTGCCGATGATCGTCACTTCCACGCTGGCCAAAGGCGCAGTAAAGCTGTCGAAACAGAAAGTGATCGTCAAACGTCTTGATGCGATTCAGAACTTCGGCGCGATGGACATCCTTTGTACCGACAAGACCGGCACCCTGACGCAGGATAAAATTGTCCTCGAACGTCATACCGACGTGCTCGGGGAAACCAGTGATGAAGTGCTGCATCTGGCGTGGCTCAACAGCCATTATCAGACCGGCCTGAAAAACCTGCTCGACGTGGCGGTGCTGGAATCTACCGAAATGACCAACGCCGGAAATTGGCTGAAAGTGGACGAGATCCCGTTCGATTTCGACCGCCGCCGTATGTCCGTAGTTGTTTCTGAAAGTGCTGATAACCATCGCCTGATTTGCAAAGGCGCGCTGGAAGAGATGCTGTCAATTTCCACGCTGGTGCAGCTCAACGGTGAGATTGTACCGCTGACCGATGTGCTGCTGACGCGTATCCGCCGCATCACCGATGATCTCAACCAGCAGGGGCTGCGTGTCGTGGCGGTAGCGCATAAAGTCATGCCATCGCGCACCCAGGGCTATGGTGTGAATGACGAGTCCAGCCTGATTCTGGCCGGGTATATCGCATTCCTTGACCCACCGAAAGAGAGCACCGCACCGGCGCTGAAAGCGCTGAAAAACAAAGGTGTGACGGTTAAAATCCTCACCGGTGATAACCCGCTGGTGGCCCGCAAAGTGTGTAAAGACGTGGGTTTGCAGGTCGACCATATCTTGCTCGGTAGCGATATCGAAGCGATGGATGACGCCCGGTTGCTGGCTGCCGCCGAAACCACCACGGTATTTGCCAAACTGACACCGATGCACAAAGAGCGCATTGTGCGCGTGCTGCGCGGTGAAGGGCATGTGGTGGGCTTTATGGGCGACGGCATCAATGATGCTCCGGCGCTGCGCGCGGCGGACATCGGGATTTCAGTCGATTCCGCGGTGGATATCGCCAAAGAAGCTGCCGACATTATTCTGCTGGAAAAAAGTCTGATGGTGCTCGAGCAAGGTGTGACCGAAGGGCGCAGAACCTTCGCCAACATGCTGAAATACATCAAGATGACCGCCAGCTCCAACTTCGGTAACGTCTTTAGCGTACTGGTCGCCAGCGCCTTCCTGCCGTTCCTGCCAATGTTGCCGCTGCACTTGTTAATTCAGAACCTGATTTACGATGTGTCCCAGGTGGCGATCCCGTTTGATAACGTTGATGAAGAGCAGCTTGCCAAACCGCAACGCTGGAACGCCGGTGATATCGGCCGCTTTATGGTGTTCTTCGGGCCGATCAGCTCCGTATTCGACATTCTGACCTTCAGCCTGATGTGGTGGGTGTTCAAGGCCAATACGGTTGAGGCGCAGACGCTGTTCCAGTCCGGCTGGTTTATCGAAGGGCTGCTGTCGCAGACGCTGATTGTGCACATGATCCGCACCCGTAAAGTGCCATTTATCCAGAGCCGCGCCTCGTGGCCGCTGTGCGTAATGACCCTGATGGTGATCATTACTGGCATCGGCCTTATCTACTCGCCGGTCGCCGGATTCCTGCAATTGCAGGCGCTGCCGCTTAGCTATTTCCCTTGGCTTATCGCCATTCTGGCCGGTTACATGGTGCTGACCCAGTGCGTAAAAGGCTGGTTCGTACGGCGCTACGGCTGGCAGTAACTGACAGAGTATGAACAGTAATTGTTAAAAAAAGACGGTGATTGTTAACTCAATCACCGTCTTTTTTTGCTCAGAGGCTATAGTTATTCCTTACGTTTCAGCGAACTACGATTGTTTGCTTTTCTCTGAGGGATCTCATCAATGCTTTTGCCATTCCGTCGTTCCTTGTTTGCCTCGTCGTTACTCCTTGCTATCACCTCTTCGGCGTTTGCCGCCCCCGCAGGAAATCTGCCGCTGATGCCCTGGCCGCAGCAGGTCGAGATCGCACCGGATGCCGGAAAATGGGTAGTGGATAATTCCCTCTCCGTTGCCGTCAGCGGGGATGATTTAGGCCCGGCGGTCAGCCGCTGGCGTGACAGGATTGAGCAGCAGACCGGCTGGACCTTGCAGCCGCAACCGGTGGATGCCCATCAGAGTAAAATCCAGATTGTGATTAAACAGAAAGTCGCTGCCCAGCCGAAGCCGGACAGCGATGAAAGCTACGAATTGCAGGTCACGGCGCAGGGCGCCACCCTGACCGCCAATACCCGCTTTGGCGCGCTGCACGGCATGGAAACGCTGTTGCAGTTATTGCAAAATGACGGCCAGAACACCTTCCTGCCGCTGGTGACCATCCACGATCAGCCGCGCTTCGCATGGCGCGGTGTGCTGCTCGACTCCGCCCGGCATTTCCTGCCCATCAGCACCATCAAACGCCAGCTTGACGGCATGGCTGCGGCCAAGCTGAACGTTTTGCACTGGCACCTGACCGATGACCAGGGCTGGCGTTTTGCCTCGCAGCACTATCCGAAGCTCCAACAGCTGGCCAGCGACGGTGAGTTTTATACCGTTGAGCAGATGAAGGATGTGGTGGCGTATGCCACGTCGCTTGGTATCCGCGTGGTGCCGGAGATCGATATGCCAGGCCACGCCTCGGCGATTGCCGTGGCCTATCCGGAGCTTATCAGTGCGCCGGGCCCGTACAAGATGGAGCGTGAGTGGGGCGTGCATGAGCCGACCCTCGATCCGTCGAATGACGAGGTTTACAAATTTGCTGACACTATCATCGGCGAGCTGACCGCCATCTTCCCGGATCCGTACCTGCATATCGGCGGCGATGAAGTGAAAGAGTCGCAGTGGGTGAATTCGAAGACCATTCAGGCCTACATGCAGAAGAATAAGATTGCCGACAGCCATGCGTTGCAGGCCGCGTTCAATAAGCGTTTGCAGGTTATTTTGCACCAGCACCAGCGCAAAATGGTCGGCTGGGACGAGATTTTCCATCCGGATCTACCGCACGATATAGTCATCCAGTCATGGCAGGGGCCGGACTCGCTCGGCGCCAGTGCCCAGCAGGGTTATCAGGGGATTTTATCCACCGGTTTCTATCTCGATCAGCCGCAAAGTTCGGCTTTTCACTACCGCAATGAAATTCTGCCCCAGCCGCTGGGCGTAGACCAAAACGTAGCCGACGGCGAGAAAGCCCAAAGCTGGCAGTTCAGTATGCCGCGTCTGAAAGGCAAACCGGTGGACGGCAGCTTTACGCTGATTGAAGGCAAAGAGGGCTGGCGCGGATTTATCGATTTCGGCGGTAAAAGCCGCCGGGCGGTGCGAGATATTGTTTGGCAGGATGACGGCAACGTCAGCTTCGCCGTGGATACCTGGATGGGCGATACGCGGCCGGTACTGACAATCAAAGAGGGCAAATTTGACGGCTACTTCCTGATTGGTAATGCGCGCTATCCGGCGAGCGGCAGCCAGCTCAGCGCCGTTCCGGCCGGAATGCCGCCGGTGGTGCCTGACGCGCAGGGGATGAAAAATATTCTCGGTGGCGAAGCGGCGCTGTGGCAGGAGAACATCACCTCGCAAATTCTGGATCTGCGGCTCTGGCCGCGCGGCTTTGTGGTCGCGGAACGACTGTGGTCCGCGCAGGACGTCAAAGATACCGGCAATATGTATCAGCGGCTGGCGAAAATCGACAGCTGGTCGGTGGTGTCCGTCGGCCTGCAACAGCACGCGCAAACCGCCAGAATGATGACCCGTCTGGCGAACAGCACGGACGTTACGCCGCTGCTGACTCTCTCCACGGCGCTGGAACCGGCGCAGTATTACACCCGTCAGCACATCAAATTCCAGGCGGGTCACTACACCCAGTTCGAACCGCTGAACCGCCTGGCGGATGCCTTACCGGCCGAGAGCAACGCGGTGCGTGAGCTGGATAACCACATCAGTGCGCTGCTCGCCAACCCGAAAGACGCCGGTGCGGCAGCGGCTGCCCGATCGCAGCTGGAAATCTGGCAGCGCAATACCCCGCGGGTACAACCGCAACTGATGCAAAATTATGTGCTGAAACCGGTGCAGCCGGTGGCGGAGCAGGTGGGAAAACTGTCTGAGCTGGGTCTGCAATGGCTGGATAAAATACAGAAAGGCGAAAGCATGACGGCGCAGGAACGCCAGCAGGCGCAGGCCCAACTGGATGCGTCGGCACAGATTCAGGATGAGCTGGTGATCGCGGCGGTCTATCCGCTGGAGAGATTGCTGCAGGGCGTGAAGAGTATGAAATAGCCTGGTAAACCGGGCGGCAGATACCGCCCGGTGATCGTTATCTAGCGCAAAAAAATAACGGACGCTTTTCAGCGCCCGTTTTGGTGTCAGATATTGCGAGCTGTGCCCGATTATTTTTCTAATTTTGCGCGGTCAGCACGGCGATTAACCCAGACGTTGATAAGCAGCGTGCCCACCAAAATCGTGGCGATCACGCCAAGCGATATGCCAACCGGAATGTGGAACACGTCGAGCAGCAGCATCTTGATACCGATGAAAATCAGGATCACTGCCAGACCGTACTTCAGCATAGAGAAACGTTCTGCCACGCCCGCCAGCAGGAAGTACATCGCACGCAGGCCAAGGATAGCGAACAGGTTCGACGTCAGTACGATAAACGGATCGGTGGTCACGGCAAAAATCGCCGGAATGCTGTCCACGGCAAAAATCACGTCACTCAGTTCCACCATAATCAGCACCAGCAGCAGCGGTGTCGCAAACAGCAAGCCGTTGCGGCGCACAAAGAACTTCTCCCCCTGCAGCTCATCGGTCATACGCAGTTTGCTGCGCAGCCAGCGGATCATCGGCTTTTCGCCAATCTCGCCGTCATCCTCTTTCGCCAGTGCCATTTTGATACCAGTGAAGAGCAGGAACGCGCCGAACACGTACAGGATCCAGCTGAACTGACCCACCAGCCAGCTGCCCGCGAAGATCATGCCGGTACGCAGGACGATAGCACCCAACACGCCGTAGACCAGCACGCGACGTTGCAAATTGGCCGGAACGGAGAAGTAGCTGAAGAGGATCAACCAGACGAAGACGTTATCAACGGCCAGCGCTTTCTCCAGCAGGTAGCCGGTGAGGAACATGGTCGCCTGAGCGTCAGCCACTTCGCGGCCAAACTCCCCGTTGAGATACCACCAGAAGCCAAAGTTAAACAGCAGCGATAGGCCAATCCACACCAGTGACCACATCGCGGCACTTTTCATGGTCATCACCTGCGCGCCTTTGCGGCCTTGTAACAGCAGGTCGACGGCCAGCATGATCACCACGACAACAGCAAAACTGCCCCACAGCATCGGGTTTCCGACGGAATTCATCATTACGCAATCCTCGATAAAACATCAAAAAAAAACGGCCAGCGTCGGAAGACGTTAGCCGCTCTCTCTGAGCTATAAGCAAACCTCGCCTTCCGGCAAGGTCTCACTTACAACTCTGATTGATTCATTGAATGAATCTTTATCAGGGTTGCCCGGTAACCGGGTGGCTGAGACAGCGCTGCGTAAGCGCGGGTCCAGACACCGTAATGACGATTATCCGACGAAGAAGTTACTCCCCTTTGCGAGGCAAAAAATAATGCAAAATGTGTTTTTTGTCAAACATTCAGAAACACTTTGATGCATTAACCCGCCAAGACCTGACGCTTGCCGAGTGCGGCAACGAAAGAGAGTAACAGCCCCTGACTCAGCGGAGTGTCGCTAAGCTGCTGTAATTTATCAGCGTAGTTCACCTTGTCGTCCTGCGCTTGTCCACTCAGCCATTCGAGATAGGTTTTCATCACCGCACCGGAGAATTCCGGGTGGAACTGGGTACTGATGGCATTCGGGCCATAACGCAGGATCTGATGCGGGTCATGCAATGTTTTCGCAAGAACCGTTGCGGTGGCGGGCGGGGTGATAACGCTTTGCAGGTGGATCAGATTGGCAGTGAACTGCGCCGGAAGCTGCGACACCAGCGGGTCAAGATGACCGGCGGGAGTGAGCGTTAACTCCTCGGTCCCCACTTCGATACCCTGCGGGTGATAATCCACCTCGCCGCCAAGTGCATACGCCATCAGCTGGTGGCCGTAGCAGGCACCAAACAGAGGCAGTTCCTGCAACATCGCCAGACGCACCCAGTCGGCGGCTTCTTCGCTCCAGTCCAGATGCTCCGTCACCATGCTGCGCGAGCCGGTAATAATGGCACCGCAGTAATGTTCCGGTGGCAGCGGACGTTCACCGGCCTGCAAATCGACGACGGTCACCTGCCGTACATCGATGTCGCCCTGACGGATAAACATCTGCGGGAAGTTATCGTGAACGCGACGGATAGGCTCCGGCGCATGACCGGTTTGCAAAATCAGCAAAGGTTTTGGACTGGCTGCACTCATTTTGAACTCCCGCTACAGGTGATTTTCTTTTTACACTTAAACCGCGTTATCCGCAGGGAACACTACGCCGGTCTGACGACGGATTTCTGTCAGTAACTTGGCCGTGATACGTGACACTTCGAGCCCCGGATGACCGACGAACTTGTTCTCGACCAGCAGCGCAAACGTCTCAGCTTCATACAGCATGGTGTTGATATGCTGAGGCTGGGTCAGATCGAGTTTCTGGCCGCCGCGTGGGGTCAGGCTCAGCGTCTGGCATTCGGAGATCTTCTCCATCTGCAACGTGCCTTCTTCGCCCTGAATTTCGCTTGGCAGCAGGGAGTCGGCGATTTTTGAGTGATTAATCACCACTTCAACATCATCGGCATAATGCAGCACGACCGTGCCCTGACCGTCCACGCCGCTCTTGAGTAACGTGGCGAAAGCGGTGACCGACAGCGGTTCACCAAACAGCGACACGGTGCTGGCCAGACAGTAATAGCCAATATCCATGATAGAGCCGTTCGAGAACGCCGGATCAAAGGTATTCGGATTTTCACCCGCCAGATAGCGCGGATAACGCGAGGAATACTGGCAGTAGTTGAAGACGGCTTTACGCAGTTTACCTATGCGGTTCAGCGCGCCTTTCATATGCAGGAAATTCGGCAGATAGGCAGTTTTGAAAGCTTCAAACAACACCACGTTATTTTCCGTGGCGCAGGCGATCATGCTTTCCGCTTCGCGCAGGTTCGACGACAGGGGTTTTTCACAAATCACATGCTTTTTATGATTGAGGAACAACAGGGCTTGCTGGCAATGCAGCGAGTTCGGGCTGGCGATATACACCGCATCAATCTCGTCAGAAGCGGCCATCGCCTCGAGCGAGTCAAAATAGTGTTCGACCGGATAGTCGTGACCGAAGGCTTTTGCGCCGTCCAGCGTGCGGGAAAAAATCGCCGCCAGTTTCATCTTGCCGCTCTCGTGCGCGGCGTCAATGAAACGCTGGGTGATCCAATTAGTTCCAATAATGCCAAAGCGAATCATAGTCATCCTAGTGGTTTATTATGAGTACAACTTACCAAATATTTCCAGATGCGTCAGGTACATACGGGTATCGAATTCTAACTGGTGGTAGTCGGGCGCCATATGGCAGCACAAGCTGTAAAAAGCTTTGTTGTGGTCTTTTTCTTTCAGGTGCGCCAGCTCATGCACCACGATCATTTTCAGGAAGGCTTCCGGCGCGCTTTTAAATACCGTCGCCACGCGGATCTCCGCTTTGGCCTTGAGCTTTCCGCCCTGAATCCGCGAAATGGCGGTGTGCAGTCCGAGGGCGTGCTTCATCACGTGAATTTTATTGTCGTAGGCGACTTTGCTCAGGGGTGAGGAGCTGCGCAAATACTGATTTTTTAGATCAAGCGTAAACTGGTACAGCGATTTGTCAGTGGTGACATCGTGCGGTTGCGGATAACGCGACAGCAGAACCTGACCCAGACGTTGCTGGTCGATCAACTGGTGTACCTGGGTCTGTAGCGACTCAGGATAGCCTTGCAGATAGGTCAATTCAGGCATAACTGTTTGCTTTAGCTCTCATTGATCCAAAAAGGAGGGCCGCAGGGTAGCAGGGGGTTTTCTTCGAAAACCAGCCACTAACACCTAATGACGGCAGATAAAGCCCTTTTTAACTGAAAAAACATTTTACTGATAGCCCAATTTAAGGGATAAACAGCGCAAATTGAATAAAGAGGAGGGCCAATGAGCCAATTCGAACTCGAACTGGGTGAGCAGCGACTGCAACTGGAGCTGGAACGTTATCCGCAAGAAGAGACGTCAACACAGCTACAGGCATGGGAAGCTGCGGATGAATATCTGCTGCATACCCTCACGACCGACGCGCTCGATGGCCGTCCTGTCCTGATTTTTAACGACACCTTCGGCACGCTGGCCTGCGCCTTGCAGCAATTCGAACCGACCAGCATCAGCGACTCTTTCATGAGCCAGCTGGCGACGCGCCATAACCTGCGTCTGAACGGTTTCGATGAAGAGAGCGTATCGCAGCAGAGCAGCCTGGTGCCGTTGCCAATCAATCCGGGTCTGGTGGTCATTAAGATCCCTAAAACGCTGGCCCTGCTGGAACAACAGCTGATTGCCCTGCGCGACGTGGTGACGCCGGACACGCAGATCATCGCCGGTGCCAAAGCCCGCGATGTGCATACGTCCACGCTGCAACTGTTCGAAAAAATTCTTGGCCCGACCAAAACCACGCTGGCGTGGAAGAAAGCCCGCCTGATCCACTGTGAAGTGACGTTGCCTGAGCAGAACGTTGGCCCGGTCACCACCGAATGGTCGCTGGATGACAGCGAATTCCGCATTACCAACCATGCCAACGTCTTCTCACGTACCGGCCTGGATATTGGCGCACGCTTCTTTATGCAGCACCTGCCGGAAGGCATTGAAGGGCGCATGGTGGATTTGGGCTGTGGTAACGGCGTGATCGGCATGACTGCGCTGGCGCTAAACCCGGACGCAGAAATGCTGTTTGTGGACGAGTCGTACATGGCGGTGGAATCGAGCAAGGTGAACGTCGAGAACAACCTGCCACAAGATCTCAGCCGTTCTCATTTTGAAGTGAACAACATGCTGGCCGGTGTTGAGCGCGAAACCCTGCATGCAGTACTGTGTAACCCGCCGTTCCATCAGGGTACAGTCATCAGCGATGATACCGCGTGGCGCATGTTCTGCGACGCCAAGCGTTGCCTGCAAACCGGCGGTGAACTGCGTATCGTAGGTAACCGCCATCTGGACTACTACCAGAAGTTGCGCCGCCTGTTCGGTAACTGCACCACCATCGCGACCAACCAGAAGTTTGTGATATTGCGCGCAGTAAAAACCGCTGCATATCATTGATTCTCTCTGTGGAATATGAAAAAGCCGCCTGCGCGGCTTTTTTTTCGCCTTCAGATCGCCATCGCCAGCCGTGTTCCCTGATCGATAGCGCGCCTGGCATCCAGCTCCAGCGCGACATCCGCGCCGCCAATCAGATGCACTGTTTTTCCGGCCGCCTGCAGCGGATCATACAGCGCCCGCTGCGGTTCCTGCCCGGCGCAGATAATCACGTTATCTACCTCCAGACATTCACTCACGCCATCGCGGGTGATGTGCAATCCGTCGTTATCAATACGTTCATAGGCCACGCCACTCCACATTTTTACGCCGCGCTGTAGCAGGCTGGCGCGGTGGATCCAGCCCGTCGTTTTTCCCAGGTGTGCGCCGACTTTGCTGGTTTTTCGCTGCAACAGAATAACCTGACGTGCGGCAGGTTCGGCCTGCGGGCCGTCAGGGCTCAGGCCGCCGCGCTGGGTCAGGGTCTGATCGATCCCCCATTCGTGGCTAAACGCCGCGCTGTCGAGGCTGGCCGACGGGCCGCTCTGCACCAGATACTCCGCCGTATCAAAGCCAATACCGCCTGCACCGATAATGGCCACGCGTTGACCGACCGGTTTTTTATCTCGCAGGACATCGAGATAGGTCAGAACGCTCGGGTGATCAATACCGATGATATCCGGCAGGCGCGGGGAGATGCCACAGGCGAGGATCACCTCGTCATAGCCGTCGAGCTGGCTGGCGCTGACTTTTTCACCCAGACGCAGGGTGACCTGCAAAATCGCCAGCTGGCGCGAGTAGTAACGCAGCGTCTGGTAAAACTCCTCTTTGCCGGGAATCTGCTTGGCAATATTAAATTGACCGCCGATCTCAGAGTTGGCATCGAATAAGGTGACCTGATGCCCGCGGCTGGCGGCCGTTGTGGCGAAGGCCAGACCGGCGGGACCGGCGCCGACCACCGCCAGCCGTTTGGCGTACTGCGCCGGGATCAGCGTCATTTCGGTTTCGCGGCAGGCACGCGGATTGACCAGGCAGGAGGTGAGCTCCCCGGCGAAAATCTGATCGAGGCAAGCCTGATTACAGCCGATGCAAGTGTTGATCTCATCGGCGCGGCCTTGTGCGGCTTTCTGCACAAAGGCCGGGTCGGCGAGGAACGGACGCGCCATCGATACCATATCGGCGCAGCCGCTGGACAGCAGATCTTCGGCCACCTGCGGGTCATTGATGCGGTTGGTTGTGATGAGCGGAATGTTGACCTTGCCCATCAGTTTGCGTGTCACCCAGCTGAATCCGGCGCGCGGTACCATCGTAGCAATGGTTGGCACGCGGGCTTCATGCCACCCGATACCGGTATTGATGATGCTGGCACCGGCCTGCTCGATGCGCTGCGCCAGCGTTTCAATTTCACTCCAGCTCGACCCTTCTTCCACCAGATCCAGCATCGATAAGCGATAGATAATGATAAAGTTCGGGCCGCAAGCGGCACGCACTGCACGTACTATTTCCAGCGCAAAGCGCATGCGGTTATCAGCGCTACCGCCCCATTGGTCAGTGCGCTGATTGGTCCGGGCGGCGAGAAATTGGTTGATCAGGTAGCCTTCAGATCCCATGATTTCCACGCCGTCATAACCGGCCTGTTGCGCTAATTCGGCACAGCGGGCGAAATCAGCAATGGTTGTTTCAACCTGTTCATCGGTCAGTGCCAGCGGGGAAAAGCGGTTAATGGGCGCTTGCAGGGCCGAGGGCGCGACAGGGTTAGGCTGATAGCTGTAACGACCGGCGTGCAGAATTTGCAGCGCGATTTTCCCACCAGCCAGATGCACGGCGTCGGTCACTATCTTGTGATGTGCCGTTTGGTGCATGTGATTGAGCACCGAGCCGCCGTGATACACCACGCCCTGCGGGTTAGGCGCGATGCCGCCGGTCACGATAAGCCCGACGCCAGCGGCGGCGCGTTCTGCATAAAAGGCCGCCATGCGCTCTGCGCCGTTCTCAAGCTCTTCCAGCCCGGTATGCATTGACCCCATCAGTACGCGATTTTTAAGCTGGGTGAATCCCAAATCCAGCGGTGCCAGCAGGTGCGGGTAAAACGGCGTGTCGCGTTCGATCATAGGATAGACTCTTAAGTGGTCGGATGAGATAAAGTTCAATTTAGCTGTCAGGCAGGAGAATGAAAAGGGAAGCAGTGATGAATGTGATAGTGCTCATAAAAATTTAAAAAGGGGCCGGAAAGCGTAAGACAGTAAAAGTTAATTATTAGCGCACTTCTCTTTATTGCGAAAACAAGTTTCGAAGAAGGATTTCTTTGCGGAATAAAATTTCGCAGCCTGGCAGGTTATTTATTTTGTTGGCCATTTTTATATAAAGACATTATTTAAATCCTTTAGGATTATTTTTACCACACAACTCGAATCGATTCAGTTCGGGTTAGAGCTGGACTAGGCTGGACCTGCTTCACCCAAAACTCCATTCTAACCTGGATATTAACTATGAATCTTATTGACCATACAGCGTGTCGTCCCTTTACCGAAGCCGGGCATTTATCCCAAATAGCTGCCTATTATGAAGAAGGTCGTAACGTCATGTGGATGATGCTGAAAGCCTTCCCCCGCCCTTGTTTTAATCAGCCATTAATTGAAGACATTATGAACCTGACCTATGCGGCGAAAGCCTCCGGGTTACGATTTGATTTTTGGGTTACGGGTTCTTTGGTGCCTAATATTTATAACGTAGGAGGTGACCTGAGCTTTTTCGTCGATTCCATTCTCAATAATAAGCGTGAGGCATTGCGCGCTTATGCCCGCGCCTGTATCGATTGTGTTCATGCTGCGGCACGCGGTTTTGATGTCGGTGCGGTCAGCTTATCGATGATCGAAGGAACGGCGCTGGGCGGTGGTTTCGAAGCAGCGCTGGCGCACCACTATGTTCTGGCGCAGAACACCGCGCGGATGGGCTTTCCGGAAATCGCGTTTAACCTGTTTCCCGGTATGGGCGGTTACTCGCTGGTCTCACGTAAATCGGGTATGCGGCTGGCAGAGGAGCTTATTTCCACCGGCGAGTCGCATACGGCGGAATGGTTCGAAAGCCGGGGGCTGGTGGATGTGTTGTTCCAGCCGGGCGACGCGTTCATCGCTACCCGTACGTTTATCGACACGTTGCGGCCAAAGCTCAACGGTATCAGGGCCATGATCCGGGCGCGGCAGCGTGTGTTGCAGCTTTCACGTTCAGAGCTGATGGATATTACGGAAGATTGGGTGGATGCAGCTTTTACGCTGGAGGAGAAGGACGTCGCGTATATGGAACGGCTGGTGATGTTGCAAAATCGCCATACGGCTTCCCTGCGTAAAACCGGTTAGTCTGCCCATGCCTGTTGTCCCGGGATGTAACCGTCAATCCTGACGGCTATCGCGAGACTATGTTCAAACTACCGGGTGAAGCAATTGCTCTCTGTACAAGCCAGTGCTCCAGTTCGTCTGCGGGCATTGGCTTGGCATACAGAAACCCCTGTTTGCTGTCCACGCCGATTTCATCAATCAGCTGCTCTTCTTCGCGTGTCTCCACACCTTCTGCTACGACGGTCAATTGCAGCGTTCTTGCGACAGCCACTATCGCCCGTACCAGCGCCTGAGAAATCGTATTGTTGTTAATGCCGCGCACAAAACTCTGGTCCAGCTTGATACAGTCAAGTGGAATACGTGCCAGCTGTGACAGTGAAGAGTAGCCGGTACCAAAGTCATCAAGATGTACTTCCGCACCCAGTTTATGCAACTGGTTGATCATCATGACGGCGGCTTTCTCATCTTCCACCAGGCAGCTTTCCGTCAGCTCAAAATCGAGCAGACAGTTCTTCATGCCGGAATTTTGCATGGCTTCCGTAAAGTCGGTCACCAGTGAGCAGTTGCCTAACTGACGGCCAGAAAGATTCACGGCAATGCGTAAATTCAGCCCTTTGCGCTGCCAGTCAGCGGCCTGCTGCGTGGCAGTGTCGATCACCCATTTGCCGAGCGGCGCAATCAGACCGGACTCTTCGGCGTAGGGGATAAAGTCCTGTGGCTGAATGAGCCCGCGCTCCGGTGAGCGCCAGCGCAGCAGCGCTTCGACGCTCAGCACGTCCCCGTTAGCGGAGATTTTCGGCTGGTAATAGAGCATCAGTTGTTGCTCTTCCAGCGCTTTGCGCAGGTTGGTGTCGAGCCACATATACTCCGCCACTTTCTTATTCATCTCGGGTGAAAAAACGCAGTGGGCGCTTTTTCCGGTCTCTTTGGCGACGTACATGGCCGTATCGGCATTGCGGATCAGGCTTTCGGAATCAATACCGTGCTGAGGGCAAACGGCAATGCCGCTGGAGCAGCCGGTGTAAACTTCAATCAGACCAATGCGGAACGGGGCTTTGAGGCGGCCCAAAATCTGCTGACTGATGCCTTCCAGCGCTTCCACCGACGTGTTCGTGCTGAGGATGATGAATTCGTCACCTCCCAGCCGTGCCAGCGTCTCGGTCTCTTTCAGGCAGTCCTGAATGGCATGCGCCACCTCTTTGAGCAGACGGTCACCAAACATATGGCCGTAGGCGTCGTTTACTTTTTTGAAGTTATCCAGATCAAGGTAAATCAGTCCGACCTGATTGTCGCCGCGTTCTTCAAGCGCCGTGCGCAGTTTATCCTGCAAGGCATTGCGATTTGCCAGACCGGTGATCAGGTCAGTATTGGCAAGTACTCGTAACCGCTCCTGCGCCATGCGTTCGTCGGTGATATCCGAGCCGGAACAGATGAGGAATTTTTGCTGTTTTCCGCTGCCGCTGTGGACAAACTTATTACGGAATAGAAACAGCCGCTGGCCCTTGACGGTGTTGATCCAGCGTTCAACTTCATAGGACTGCTCTTTCTGAAAGAAGCCGGTAATGTTCTGACGCGAGGCGATGCCTTCTTCCATCGACATAAACAGCTCATAGGCACTGCGCCCGATGACGTCCTCTTCGCGCAGGCCGGTGTACTCTTCGCTCAGGCGGTTGAAACGATGAACTTTGCCCTCCTGATCGATGATAACGATCACTGAGTTGGCTTCTGAAACCACCTGCTCGGCGAAGCTCAGCCCGACTTCCAGGTCATGTGCTACCGAAGCGGTATCTTCAAAGTCAGAGGCGGTACCGGCCCAGACCTGATTCTCGACTTTTCTTCCGACCAGATAGAGGCAGACAGGGGTGCCAAACAAGGAGACGTCGAGCGTAAAGCAGGAGGTAATACCGGTCAGTTCGCGGATACGTCCGGCCTGATAGCCGGTCAGGGATACGGCGACGTTGGTGACACCTTTTTCAGCGGATAACTCAAGGGCATTACTGTCAGACCCCAGGCGCCAATAAGGGCGTGGTGTACCAAAATGCAGGTACAGAATGGAGTCATCTTGAGAGTCTGTCATGGAAGCATCTCCGCTTGTAAAGCTGCACGCTTAAGAAGGGGCGGGTTCTGAGAACAACGACCCGCCCCTGACTGATGACGACTTACGCAGGCAGTTTCCTGCCTCAACCAAAAATCAGTCCTAAAATTATTTTAGCAGGAAACTGGACTGCTTAACGTCCTGCGAATCCAATCCAATGAATACATTGAATTTACCCGGTTCTGACGCCCATTTCAGCTTATCATTGAAGAAGCGCAAATCCTTTTCACTGAGGGTAAAGGTCACCACTTTTTCTTCGCCAGGCGCGAGGTCGATTTTCTCAAAGTTCTTGAGCTCTTTGACCGGGCGGCTGATGGAGGCCGTGACGTCCTGCAGATAGAGCTGAACGACGGTGGCGCCGCTGCGTTTACCGGTGTTTTTCACCGTGACGCTGGCGGTCAGCGGTTTGCTGGCGCTCATGGTCGTGGCTGACACAGACACGTCAGACACACTGAACTGGGTATAGCTCAGGCCGTAACCAAAGGCGAACAACGGACCGTTGGTGATATCGAAATAGCGCGAGGTATATTTGTTCGGCTTTTGCGGATTAAACGGACGGCCGGTATTGAGCACGCTGTTGTAGAGCGGAATTTGCCCCACTGAGCGCGGGAAGGTCATCGGCAATTTACCTGACGGGTTGTAATCCCCAAACAGGACATCGGCAATGGCGTGGCCCCCTTCGGTGCCGCTGAACCAGGTTTCCAGCATCGCGTCAGAGATCTCGTTTTCCCACGTCAGCGTCAGCGGGCGGCCGTTCATCAGCACAATCACCAGCGGCTTACCGGTGGCTTTAAGGGCTTTCAGCAGGTCGCGCTGGCTTTGCGGAATATTAAGCTCGGTGCGGCTCGAAGCCTCATGGGCCATGCCTTGCGCTTCACCGACCACGGCCACAACAACGTCGGCTTTCTCGGCGGTTTTCACCGCTTCATCAATCATTTCTTGTGCCGGACGCGGATCGTTGATCACCTGTTTTTCATACTGGTTCAGGAAATCGACAATCGCCGGGTCATTGGTGATGTTGGCCCCGCGGGCATACAGCAGCGTGGCTTTATCACCAATGGCCTCTTTCATCCCCTGCAATACGGTGACAGCCTGATTGGCTTTACCGGCGGCCGACCAGCTGCCCATGACGTCACGCTGGCTGTCAGCCAGGGTACCGACGAGAGCGATGGTGCCTTTTTTCTGCAGCGGCAGGGTTTCATGCTCGTTTTTCAGCAGCACCAGCGAGGTACGCGCCACTTCACGCGCTTCTTTACGGTGTAAGCGGCTTTCGGCATTGGTATCCACCGGGTCGCTTGATACCGGGCCTAAATGGCGGTACGGGTCAGCGAACAGGCCCATGTCCCACTTAGCGGTCAGCACGTCACGGACGGCGCGGTCGACTTCTTTTTCCGTCACCAGACCATCAGCCACCAGGCCTTTGAGATATTTTCCGTACATGTTGTCGGCCATGTCCATATCAACACCGGATTTCAGCGCCATGGCGGCTGCCTGACGGTCATCCTGCGCCACGCCGTGCATCACCAGACCGCCAATCGCGCCGTGGTCACTGACGGTCAGACCTTTGAATTTCCACTGGTCGCGTAACACTTCCTGCAACAGCCATGGGTTAGACGTGGCCGGAATACCGTTGACCGAGTTCAGGGCGACCATCACCCCCCCGGCACCCGCATCCAGCGCGGCTTTGTACGGCGGCAGGTAGTCATTGAACATGCGGGTCAGGCTCATGTCGACGGTGTTGTATTCACGCCCGCCTTCAACTGCGCCATACAGCGCAAAGTGTTTGACGTTCGCCATCACGGCATCGGGCGCCGACGGGTCATTGCCCTGATAGGCCGAGACCATTTCATGTGCGAGGCGTGACGTGAGGTAGGTATCTTCACCGAAGCCTTCAGATACGCGGCCCCAACGCGGGTCGCGGGTGATATCGACCATCGGTGAGAAGGTCATGTTCAGGCCATCAGCCGCCGTTTCTTTCGCGGAAATACGCGCGCTGGTGGCGACGGCGTTCATGTCCCAGCTGGCCGCGAGGCCAAGGCTTATCGGGAAGATGGTGCGCTGGCCGTGAACGACATCATAGGCATAAAACAGAGGGATTTTCAGGCGGCTGTGCTGTACTTGATCCTGCATGCGGCGGATGTCGGGTTTGGTCACCGTGTTAAACATGCCGCCGACTTTATCGGCGCGGATATCCGCCATGATGGCTTCTTTCGGGTAGTCGGGCCCCACGCTGACGAGATTGAGCTGGCCAATTTTCTCATCCAGCGTCATTTGTTTCATCAGGTGTGAGACGAACGCATCGCGCTCTTTCACCTGATCTTGTGGAATACCCGCCGTTTGCTCCGCAAACAACGAGGTGGAACCTGCCATTAACACTAACGCGCCAATCAGGTGATGCGTATTCATCGAGTATCCTTCAGACAAAAATCGAACCGCTGTAGGGCGGAAATCAGCAGCAATAAAGTGAACAAGGTAATGATCATTCTAAGAAAACTATAGCGTGAGAATCTAATACGGCACTTCGACTATTAGCAATGAATACTTTTATAAGAAAACAGTTTGTACAGCGCGAAGCGGCGCATCCCGCAATTTACGCTGAATTGAAAGTCGATGTACAAAAACTCTTTCGAGGAAGCGCGCAATTTCCGATCTTTAGGAATGCGTGAAACGGGCCGAATTAATAATAGAAGGGCATGTCGGTCGGGGTTTTACTCATGGTATCCATGAAAACGTCTTTGGTGACGGACCAGAAATGGGCGATGGCGGCAGCGTTGAAGGTCATACCCATCAGGCTCATGACAAAAAAGCAGGTCACCGTCAGGCCGACACCGCTGAAAACAAAGGCCATTGAATTGCGGCTGGACCGGCGGCAAACGATATTCAGCTGACTGGTGCAGAACATCAGAAAAGCGCTCAGTAATTCCCAGCGCATCATCATTAAACTGGCCGTTAAGGTACCCATCGAACGTATTCCTATGCAGATTTGTTGCCCGCATCCTGTAAACCCTAATGGCCATCGCGGCGTATTATCGGGAACAAGGCGGGCGGAAGAGAATTAAAAGTGTGACTTGAGTCACATTGTAGCGGGCATTATTTCGAAGCGCAAAATTTCATTGCGCAGAAATTCATCGGTAGCGGGGAGGGAGGGTATTCATCAGGAATGAAACCGCCAAAAGCTGGCGGTTTCATTGATGGCGACATCTAAACAGCGAGGGTATTTCAGGCGCCGTAGCCCATGACCTGCAATAGATGTTGCGCCTGTTGCACGGCGTCCTGCCGGTGGGTGACGCCGAGCTTCTGATACAAATTGCGGATGTGCGTTTTGATGGTGGTCGAGGCCACCGTCAGCTCGCCGGCGATCTGATCATTGCTGTAACCGGAGTAAATCAGCCCCAGCACCTGCCATTCGCGCTGGGTCAACGGGCTGGTGCGGATAAGCTCCGGCACCTGCGGGTGAGTCAGCAGTTTATTCACAAAGCCTTCGTCGAAATGGGCGAATTTATGCCGGTGATGCTGGTTAATATCACGGAGGATTTTTTGCGCCCGGCGCTGCTCCATTTCCGGCAGCAGATTGAGTTGAATCAGCTGGCGCAGTTGCTGCGCCATCATCTCGCCTTCAATCACAAAGTGGCTGACAAATCCGGTGCGGTTGGAGAGTTCCAGCGCCTCAATCAGTACGCGCTGGGCCTCATTTTTCCGACCAGTGTGCCAGTAGAGCAGATTGCAGAGGATCAGGTTACGGTTGAGGTCGCTGACCAGTTTCAGCTGGCGGGCGTTGGTATTGAGTTCGTCAATCACCACTTCGGCTTCGTCAAACTGCTCGAGCAAAATTTGCATGCGGGCGATGTTACGCCACTGCCCTTGCAGGAAGTGGTTGTCGGCCATGCCCGGTTTGGAGGTCTGATTCAGCCAGCTGAGCGCCGACGTTTTGTCGCCAACCATCTGCCAGTAAATCACCCGCGGTTTGTCGGCATTGGTCAGCCAGTCGGTGTGGTACTGCCCGCTTTGCAGCAGGGTTTCGCAGCGCTGTAAATAGCGGTGCGCGTTGTCGAGATGGCCCCGCGCCAGCGAGCATTTGGCCAGCATTGCCAGACACTGTAACTGCTGCTGTGGCTGGAAGTTAGCCAGTACTTCCAGCCCTTCGCGGGCGGCGCTTTCAGCATCGTCCAGACGCGCCCACGACCATAATAATTGCGAGCGCAGACGCAGCAGAAATTCATGCATCGGCAACTGTTCCAGATGCTGTTCGCGCACCAGTTCAAACGCCTTGTCCTGCGTTTCATAAGCGGCCTGTAAAAAGCCCTGCGCAATCAGGATTTCGCTCTGTTGCAGCAGCGCCCATAAGGCGTAGTGATAAGCTTCGTGGCGGCGGGCGATCTGTTCGGTTTGCTGCATCAGCGGCAGGGCGCGGCTTAAGTCGCCTTTGCAGTGCTGAATTTCGCCGGTGACCGAAGTGGCAACAATACGGCTGTAGTAGCTGGAATAGGGCAGAAAGCGCAGCGCCTGCGCGGCCAGTTTTTCCGCTTCATCCTGTTTGCCGTCGTTAATCGCCACCTGTGCCCGCAGCGCGTCGAACTCGGCGCTGAGGGTTTTATCCATCTCAATTTTTTCGCGCAGCATCTCGTTTTCCGCGCGTTCCAGCAGCATTTCTACTTCGCTGTAACGGTGCTGGCTTTGGGCCAGCCAGGCTTGCAGTAATGCCAGTTTTGGGTTTTGAATCAGCCGCTCGTACGGCAGCGCGTTCAGGCACTCTTCGAGCAGTGCCAGTTCGCTCTGATTAAACAGCGCCCAGGCGTGTTGCAGCAGAATATCGCGCAGCAGGTCGGTGTCTTCGGCCCCGAGGGCGTGATGAATAGCTTCGGCCGGGAAACCCAGCGCCTGCCAGCCTTCTGCGGCTAAACGGTGAATGGCCGGCAGTTCAGCGGCCAGTTCCCACTGGCAGCGCTGGCGCAGGAAGGTGGCGAACAGCGGATGGAAGTTAAACCATTCACCGCTGTCATCCATGCGGTGAATAAACAGCCCCTGACGCTCCAGCTCTTCCAGCCGCTGTTGCCCGTTATCTTCGCCGGTCAGTTTGACGATCAGCGAATCATTCATTGAACGCAGCAGCGAGCAACGCAGCAGGAAGTCGCGGGTGGGCGAATCGACGCGATCCAACACTTCGTCCACCAGATACTCCGACAGATGGCTGGCATTCAGCCCGGCCAGCTTTTTGGCAGACTGCTGCGCCGAGGCGGTCGATGCGCTGGACTGCCGTGCCGACAGTGCAATCAGCTGCAACGCCGTGGCCCAACCGGCAACGTCGTCGCACAAGCGGCCGCTATCTGCCTGCTCAATCGGATCTGCCAGACGGCAATCAAAGAATTGCTGGGCTTCGACATGGTTGAAAGCCAATTGCGCGGCATTCAGCTCCAGCAGTTGATCCCTCACGCGCAGGTTGGCGATGCCGAGCTGCGGCAGGGTGCGCGAAAGCACCATTAAGGTGATGTTTTCCGGCTGGTGGCGGAGGAAGAAACGCATCCCTTCGTGAATTGCGTCGTTGGAAATCAGATGATAATCATCGATCACCAGCAGCAGCGGCCGGTGCCAGTCAGACAGTTCGACAAACAGCTGCGCGAACAGCGCCGACAGGCTGGCATACTGATGTTTCTGGCTGAGGGCTTCGCTTTTAACGCAGTGTCCGCCGGTGGCCTGTTGTATGGCGGCCACCAGATAGCTGGCAAAACGCTCCGGCTGATTATCGCTTTCATCCAGCGAGTACCAGCCCAGATCGCTTTTGCCCGCCGCCCAGTGGGCAACCAGCGTGGTTTTACCGTAGCCAGCAGGACAGGCGACCAGCACCAGACGGTAATTCTGCGCAGAAGCCAGCTTCGCTAACAGGCGTTCGCGTACCACCGTATTTTGCAGCCGCACTGGGCGGCTGAGTTTCGAAGGGATCAGCATAGTTATCCATTCTTATGACTGTAAACGAATGAGAGGAGGAATTATTTTACAGCGCGTAATTAATAATATTCCTAAGGTCTGCCAATGCAGTAAGTATTGCAAGATTGTTACACTTTTACGTGTCGGTAAGTTGCTCTGCGTCACAGTTTTAGTAGTTGTTTTTACGCGAATAAATTCCGTTTGTACTACGCCCTTTATCTCCTCCCTCTCTAATCCCCGGCGGGATGATGCTGCCCAACAGGCTTCCCGTCAGCATACCGTTATCGTCTGCAAAATTACCTGCTCAGAGAGGGCTTATGTCGCAATTCACATTACAAAAAACGCAGTTTCAGGATGCTCTGACCCGCCAGTGGCAAGGCTTTGGTCTGCAAAGCGCACAGGATATGACGCCGCACCAGTGGTGGCAGGCCGTCAGCGGTGCGCTGTCCGAACAACTGGCTGCAAGGCCTGTTGCGGCACAACAGAAACAAGATCAGCGTCACGTAAATTACATTTCGATGGAATTTTTAATAGGTCGCCTGACCGCCAACAACTTAATTAACCTCGGCTGGTATGACACGGTGCGTGACGTGCTGTCTGAGCAGGGCGCAGAACTGGCCGATGTGCTGGAGCAGGAGACCGACCCAGCGCTAGGCAACGGCGGTCTGGGGCGTCTGGCAGCTTGTTTCCTTGACTCAATGGCGACGGTTGGCCAGCCTGCAACCGGTTACGGTCTTAACTATCAGTACGGTCTGTTCCGTCAGTCCTTTAACGATGGTAAACAACAGGAAGCGCCAGATGACTGGCACCGTGAAAGCTATCCGTGGTTCAGCCACAACAGCCGCCTGGCGGTCGACGTTTCCTTCGGCGGCAAACTGGCGAAAAACAGTGACGGTTCTGAGCACTGGCAGCCGGCATTCAGCCTGCGCGGTGAAGCCTGGGATCTGCCGGTGGTCGGCTATCGCAACGGCGTGACGCAGCCGCTGCGCCTGTGGCAGGCGACGGATATCCACCCGTTTGACCTGACACTATTCAACGATGGCCAGTTCCTGAAAGCCGAGCAAAAGGGCATTGATGCCGCCAAGCTCACCAAAGTGCTCTACCCGAATGACAACCATCAGGAAGGTAAACGCCTGCGTCTGATGCAGCAATATTTCCAGTGCGCCTGTTCGGTGCGCGACATTCTGCGCCGTCACCATTTCCTTGGTCGCAAGCTTGAAAAGCTGCCTGACTTTGAAGTGATCCAGCTAAACGACACCCACCCGACCATCGCCATTCCTGAGCTGCTGCGCATTCTGCTCGACGAACATCAGCTGGAATGGGATGCCGCCTGGGCTATTGTCAGCAAAACCTTCGCCTACACCAACCACACGCTGATGCCGGAAGCACTGGAATGCTGGGACGAGAAACTGGTCCGCAGCCTGTTGCCACGTCACTTCTCGCTGATTAAACAGATCAACGCCCGCTTTAAAAAGTTGGTGGAAAAACAGTGGCCGGGCGACAAAGCGGTGTGGGAAAAGCTCTCTGTTCACCAGAACAAACAGGTGCGCATGGCCAATCTCTGTGTAGTCAGCGGGTTTGCGGTCAACGGCGTCGCCGCGCTGCATTCGGATCTGGTGGTGAAGGATCTCTTCCCTGAATATCACCAGCTTTGGCCGAACAAATTCCACAACGTCACCAACGGTATTACGCCGCGCCGTTGGCTTAAACAGTGTAATCCGGCGCTGTCTGCGCTGATTGATGAGAGCCTGAAAACCGAATGGGTCACGCATCTGGATGCGCTCATAGGGCTGGAGAAATTCGCTGATGATGCCGCTTTCTGTGCGCGTTATCAGCAGATCAAATATGACAACAAAGTGCGTTTGGCCGCCTACGTTAAGCAGCGCATGGGCATTACGCTGAACCCGGAGGCGATTTTCGACGTACAGATTAAACGCCTGCACGAATACAAACGTCAGCATCTCAACCTGCTGCACATTGTGTCGCTCTACCGCCAACTGCGCGATAACCCGCAGATGGACATTGTGCCGCGCGTCTTCCTGTTCGGGGCCAAAGCTGCGCCGGGCTATTATCTGGCGAAAAATATTATTCATGCGATCAACAAGGTGGCAGAAAAAGTTAATAACGATCCGATCGTCGCCGATCGTCTGAAAGTGGTATTTATTCCTGACTACCGTGTTTCGGTGGCGGAGCTGATGATCCCGGCGGCGGACGTCTCCGAGCAGATCTCCACGGCGGGAACCGAAGCGTCCGGCACCGGCAATATGAAACTGGCTCTGAATGGCGCCATGACCGTCGGCACGCTCGACGGCGCGAACGTCGAAATCGCCGAACAAGTGGGCGAAGAGAACATCTTTATCTTCGGCAATACCGTCGATCAGGTTAAAGCCCTTAAAGCTGGCGGCTATGACCCGCTGAAATGGCGCAAAAAAGATAAACATCTCAATGCGGCGCTCAACGATCTGGAAAGCGGCCTGTTCAGCGACGGCGACAAAAACGCCTTTAGCCTGATGCTCGACAGCCTTCTGACCGGCGGCGACCCTTATCTGGTGCTGGCTGATTTTACCGCTTACTGTCAGGCACAGCAGCAGGTGGACGCGCTGTACCGTGATAAGGCGCAATGGATACAACGTACTATTCTCAATACTGCCCGTGTCGGCATGTTCAGTTCAGATCGCTCGATCCGCGATTATCAGCAGCGGATCTGGCAGGCGAAGCGCTAAAGGAGCGGGAATGGAGAGTAAGCAACTCGAACAGGCGGCCATCGAAGCTGGGATTTCCGCCGGATACATCAACGCACACGGCAAGCAGCAGGCTATTGCTGCGGCGACCAAGCGGGAATTGCTGGACGCGATGGGCTGGAAGCCAGGCCAGCAGGTGGACATCGAAGCGCCAGTGCCGCTGGTCAAGGTGTTCGTTAAGGGCAGCCGTCTGGCGCTGCCGGTTGGCGGTGAAGGTGAATTCCAGTGGCAGTTAGCGCTGGAAGGCGGCGCGGTCCAGCAGGGCCGCACCAGTGGCAAAATGACACTGGCGCTGCCGGGCCGGATCCCCACCGGTTATCACCAGCTGACACTCACGCAGGAGAGCCGCAACTGGACGTGCCGCATTATCGTTGCGCCGAAGCGCTGCTATGAACCCGATGCGCTGCTGGCGGGCAAAAAACTCTGGGGCGCCTGTGTGCAGCTTTATACTCTGCGCTCGGCAAACAACTGGGGCATTGGTGATTTCGGCGATCTTCGTCAGCTGGTTAATGAGATGGGCCAACGCGGCGGGGCTTTCGTCGGCCTCAACCCGATTCATTCGCTCTATCCGGGAAATCCGGTGGCGGCCAGCCCTTACAGCCCGTCATCACGCCGCTGGCTGAACGTGATTTATATCGACGTCAGCGCGGTGGAAGATTTCCAACTGAGCAAAGAGGCTCAGCGCTGGTGGCACGAGCCGATGACGCAGAAAACCCTGAAAACCGTGCGCGACAGTGCCTGGGTGGATTACGCCCGCGTGATGCCGCTCAAACTGGCGGGGCTACATCTGGCGCATCAGCATTTTGTCACGCGCAGCGCCAGCGATCCGATGCAAAAGGCCTATCAGAAATTTGCCCGTGAAGGCGGGGAAAGCCTCTATCAGCAGGCGGCATTTGACGCGCTGTACGCGCATCTGACGAAGCAGGGCGATGAACCTAACGGCTGGACGCACTGGCCGGAGAAATACCGCAGCGCGCAAAGTGCCGCGGTGAAAGCCTATTGTGAACAGTACGAAAGCGACGTTGATTTCTACCTCTGGTTGCAGTGGCTGGCCGAATGGCAGTTTGCCCGCTGTTACCACGACAGCCAGCAGGCTGACATGCCGATTGGCCTGTACCGCGATTTGGCGGTCGGCGTGGTGGAAGGCGGCGCGGAAACCTGGGGCGACCGTGATGTTTACTGTCTGAAAGCCTCGGTGGGCGCACCGCCGGATATCCTCGGCCCGCTTGGTCAGAACTGGGATCTACGTCCGATGGATCCGCACGTCATGGTGAAGCGCGCCTATCAGCCGTTTATCGATTTGCTGCGTTCCAACATGACCAGCTGCGGCGCATTGCGTATCGATCATGTGATGACGCTGCTGCGGCTGTGGTGGATCCCTCAGGGTGAAACGGCGGACAACGGTGCCTACGTGCAGTATCCGGTGGACGATCTGCTGGCGATCCTCGCGCTGGAGAGCCAGCGTCACCGCTGCATGGTGATCGGCGAAGATCTGGGGACGGTGCCGGTGGAGATCGTCAGCAAGCTGCGCGAAGGGGGGGTTTACTCTTACAAAGTGCTCTACTTTGAGCGCGACGCCGAGAACAACTTCCGCGCACCGCAGTCCTATCCGGTGCAGGCGATGGCGACCATCACTACCCATGACCTGCCGACGCTGCGCGGCTACTGGCAAAGTGACGATCTGGCGCTGGGTAAAAAGCTCGGTTTGTACCGTGATGAAGAGGTACTGACTGAACTCTACGCTGACCGCGCACGCGCACGACAGGGGCTTCTCGACGGTCTGCATCACTATGGCTGTGTGCCGAAATCCACCGGGCATAAGGCCGGTGCGATGAGCATGACACCGACGCTCAACCGGGGTTTGCAACGTTATGTCGCCGACAGCGCCTGTGCCCTGCTGGGGCTTCAGCCCGAAGACTGGCTGGACATGCAGGAGCCGGTCAACATTCCCGGCACCAGCGACGAATATCCTAACTGGCGCCGCAAATTGACTCGTACTCTGGAGGATATGTTTGCCGACGAGGACGTAAATAAACTGATCAAAGACCTGGATAAACGTCGCAGGAAAGTGTCAGTGAGTTAATTAGCGTTGAAGTAAAAAAGGGTTTCCGGCAGTGTGCGGAAACCCTTTTTGTTGTTGAAATGGTATCTATTTACTAAGGGTATTGGTCAGAGGGTATTGTGTAAGTACAGGGCAATAGACCGGATACGATACCTGTATTCGGTAAAGGATCTCTATACGCACCCTTAGTCAGGTATAAGGATTTGTCTGGCGCATAAAAAAAACGGCCCTTTCAGGCCGCTTAAAAACTTCAGACACAGAGGTACTTCCACGAACCAAACAAACAACAACAAGGGCATTGCAGTAAATTTGAAATCAAGGGCTATCTAGCCTTTCACACCACCGGCGGTTAAGCCGCCGACCAGCCAGCGCTGGGCGACCAGAAACACGGCGGTGATCGGTATCGCCGAGAGGATCGCGGCGGCAGCGAAATCGCCCCACAGATAGTTTTGCGGGTTGAGGTATTGCTGCATCCCGACTGCCAGCGTGTAGCTGTTGACGTCGCGCAGCAGCAGTGAGGCTACCGGCACTTCGGTAATAGCCGCGATAAATGACAGAATAAAGACCACCGCCAGAATCGGCACTGACAGCGGCAGCAGCACCAGCCTGAACGCCTGCCACGGCGTGGCACCATCGAGCGACGCGGCTTCTTCCAGCGAATTATCGATGGTTTCGAAATAGCCTTTGATGGTCCAGACGTGCAGTGCAATGCCGCCCATGTAGGCAAAAATCACCCCGCCGTGGGTGTTCAGGCCGAGGAACGGCACGTACTGGCCGAGACGGTCGAACAAAGCATAGAGCGCCACCAGCGACAATACCGCCGGGAACATCTGGAAAATCAGCATACTTTTCAGCAGGGTGCTTTTGCCGCGAAAACGCATTCGGGCAAAGGCATACGCGCAGGTGGTGGAGAGCGCCACGATGCCAATCGCGGTGATCACCGCAATTTTGATGGAGTTCCACAACCACAGCATCACCGGAAACGGCGGCGGGGTGACGCTGCCGTCGGCGTTGGTTACTGCCATGCCGAGCGCCAGTTTCCAGTGATCCCACGACACCTGATCCGGGATCAGGCTGCCGGTGGCGAAGTTACCCGGCCGCAGCGAGATGGCGAACACCATCAGTAGCGGGAAGAGGATCAGCGCCACAAAGCACAGCAACAGCAGATGTGTCACGAACAGCCTGACTTTTTGCGACTTCGGTTTAACCATAGGCATGTCTGTTTCTCCTTAGCCGGGTTAGTCGAACTTCATGCGTGAAGCTTTCAGATTGATGATGGCGAGTGCGCCGACCAAAATGAAAATCAGCGTGGCGATGGCCGCAGCCAGCCCGAAGTCCTGCCCGCCGCCGCCTTCGAAGGCAATGCGGTAGGTGTAGCTGACCAGCAGGTCGGTATGACCGGCCGGTGTGGTGGTGCCGAGCATATCCGGGCCGCCGTTGGTCAGCAGTTGGATCAGCACGAAGTTATTAAAGTTAAAGGCGAAACTGGCGATCATCAGCGGCGTCAGGGGTTTTATCAGCAGCGGCAGGGTGATGCGGAAGAAGTTCTGCATTGGCGTCGCGCCGTCCATCGCGGACGCTTCGTAGAGATCGTCCGGTACGGCTTTCAGCAGGCCCATGCACAGGATCATCATGTACGGATAACCCAGCCAGGTATTGACGATAATGATCATGGTTTTGGCGGTCATCGGGTCGCTGAACCACGCCGGTTTGATGCCAAACAGGCTGCTGAGCATCAGGTTAATTTCCCCGAAGCTCTGGTTGAATAATCCTTTGAAAATCAGAATCGAAATAAATGCCGGTACGGCGTAGGGCAGGATCAGCAGGACGCGGTAAACCGCTTTGCCTTTCAGCTCCTCCCACTGCACCACGCAGGCCAGCACCATGCCGACGGCAACGGTCAGCACGACGGTCAGCAGCGAGAAAATAATGGTCCAGACGAAGATCGACAGGAATGGCTTCTGAATGCCGTCATCATGCAGCACGCGCAGGAAGTTCGCCCAACCGATATTCACGGTAAAGCCGGGACTGAGCTTCTCAGCCTGCCATTCACCGCTGGCATTCACAGCCTGATAAAACCCGCTCTCCATGTTGGGGCGGTAGACCACGCCGGTTTGCACGTTGGTCAGCTGTTTTCCGTCATCGGCTTTTTTGTACAACGGCTGGCTGCCGGAGAACTGGCGCAGTGAACTCATACGCAGCGTTTCGCCATCGGGCAGTTTAGCGGTCAGTTGTCCCAGCGCCTGACGGTTTTGGGTGATCACCCGCAGCCCGGCCTTTTCGCCCTGAGGCATCCCGTCAGGCAAGAGGGTCAGGGTTTGTGGCGCGATGGCGTTGAGCTCAAAAGGGGAGGAGACGAGGGTATCGCCGCTGTCCGGTACGCTCAGCGCAAGGCGCCACTGGTTGGCGTCGGCAGGATAAAGACCAAAGGTGTAGGCTTTGTCGGCCTGAAACTGGCGGTCCATCAGCACCGACTGCGCACGTTCGAAAGTCAGCTGGTTGGTGCTGCTGTAGTTAGTGAAAGCGATAAAAATGGTGCACACCAGCGGGAACAGCACGAATAACGACATACCGGCGAGGCCGGGATAGACGTAGCGCCATGAATACGCGCGGCGGTTGGCGTAAATATAGAGGCCGACGGAAGAGAGCAGCAGCGTCAGCATGGCAAACAAATATTCCCCCTGAGCATACATCAGTACGATCAGGTAACCGGTGAACAGTGCGAACAGACCCACAATCAGCCACTTAAGGACATTGCTTATCTGTCGTTTTTTTCGAAGAGGCAGTCCGGTTTGAGCTGCTTGCATAGACTCGTCATCCTTCAGGTTGAAGCTGTGGCGTGAAGGCATTAATGCGCATCACGCCAGTTTTTACGTGTTATTTGGTGACGCGGGTCTCGGCTTCTTTCAGTGCTTGCTGCACGGTCTGACGGCCGTTAATGGCGTTGATAATGGCGCTGCGTTCGGCATACCAGAAAGCACTCATCTGCGGGATATTCGGCATGATTTCACCCGTTTGTGAGTTCGCCATGGTGGCGGCGATGCGTGGATCTTTTTCCAGTTGTTCCTGATAAGACTTCAGCGCTACGGCACCCAGCGGTTTGTCTTTATTGACAGCGGCCAGGCCTTCATCGGTCATCAGGTAGTTTTCGAGGAACTCTTTGGCCAGCTCTTTGTTCGGGCTGGCGGCGTTAATCCCCGCGGTCAGTACACCGACAAACGGTTTGGACGGCTTGCCGTGGAAGGTGGGCAGCAGGGTGACGCCGTAGTTGATTTTACTCTTATCGATGTTTGACCATGCCCACGGGCCATCGATGGTCATCGCGGTCTGGCCTTTGTTGAAGGCTGCTTCGGCGATGGAGTAGTCGGTGTCGGCGTTGATGTGCTTATTCTTCACCAGATCGATGATGAATTGCAGGCCAGCCTGTGAACCCGCGTTGTTTACGCCGGTGTCTTTAATGTTGTATTTGCCGTTCTCATATTTGTACGCATAGCCGCCGTCAGCGGCGATGATTGGCCAGGTGAAGTAGGGTTCTTGCAGGTTCCACATGATGGCGCTTTTGCCTTTGGCGCGCAGCTCTTTGTCCAGCGCGGGGATCTCTTCCCAGGTCTTCGGCGCTGCTTTAATGATGTCTTTATTATAAATCAGCGACAGCGCTTCGACCGAAACCGGATAGCCGATCAGCTTGCCGTTGTAGGTGACGGCATCCCAGGTGAACGGGAAGAGTTTGTCTTTGAACGCCTGATCCGGGCTGATCTCAGCCAGCAGGCCAGACTGCGCGTAGCCGCCAAAACGGTCATGCGCCCAGAAGATGATATCCGGGCCGTCGCCGGTGGCAGCGACCTGCGGGTACTTCTCTTCCAGTTTGTCAGGGTGTTCGATCGTGACTTTGATACCGGTATCTTTTTCGAATTTTTTGCCGACTTCCGCCAGGCCGTTATAGCCTTTGTCGCCGTTAATCCAGATAACCAGTTTGCCTTCTTCTATCTTGGCAAACGCGGAAGAGGACAACACCAGCGTGGCCAACGCCGAAACGGCCAGAGTGTGTTTGACCAATTTCTTAATACTAAGAGTTTTAATGCTGAGCGTCATAATCCAATCCTTTTAGGTCCGGTAGGGAGTCGGGTTCTTATTCGATGTTCGTGTTCTTAGAGGAAATAAGAAAAGCTTGCTGGACCAGTGTCGGCGATAAGGCAATGCGGCTTCATCATCCCCCTCTCTACGCCCCCGGCTCTGGTTGTGTGATCCAGTTAACACTGCTGGGCTTTCTGTGGGGTATCACTCAAAAATATGGGTCGCATTTTGCCATTCAGATCACGAATTTGATCTTTGGTATGAACTTTCAGCCGGTTACGCAAAATGCTCATCCTCCTTCCTCCTCCCCCATGAAAAACTTTGTTACGGATGATTACCAAATCTGCCTGTTCCCTCACTCTTGCTGACATTCAGTTCCCTTGCTGACAAGGCACATCACCTCGCAGTTCGCCTTGCCTCACAGGACACTTTGACCAGTCAGTTCAGGAGTCGGGTATGGCGGGCGTATCACTTCGTAATCTCTATAAAGCCTTTGGCGACACCGTTATCTCAAAAGACGTGAACATTGAGATAGAAGAGGGCGAGTTTGTGGTGTTTGTCGGGCCATCCGGTTGCGGGAAATCCACCCTGTTACGCATGATTGCCGGCCTTGAAGACATCACCTCCGGCGAACTGCTGATTGGCGGACAGCGCATGAATGAAGTGCCTCCGGCCGAACGCGGCATCGGTATGGTGTTTCAGTCCTACGCTCTTTATCCGCACCTGTCGGTGGCGGAGAACATGTCGTTTGGCCTGAAGCTGGCCGGGACCAAAAAAGCCGAAATTACTCAGCGGGTCAATCAGGTGGCTGAGATCCTGCAACTGGCGCACCTGCTGGACCGCCGTCCGAAAGCACTCTCCGGCGGACAACGTCAGCGTGTGGCGATTGGCCGTACGCTGGTGGCAGAGCCGAACGTATTTTTGCTCGATGAACCCCTTTCTAACCTCGATGCGGCGCTGCGTGTGCAGATGCGCATTGAGATCTCCCGTCTGCATAAGCGCCTCAAACGCACCATGATTTACGTCACCCACGATCAGGTCGAAGCCATGACATTGGCCGATAAAATCGTGGTGCTGGACGCCGGTCGCGTGGCGCAAATCGGTAAGCCTCTCGCGCTTTACCACTACCCAGCCAACCGCTTTGTGGCCGGTTTTATCGGCTCACCAAAAATGAATTTCCTGCCGGTGAAAGTCACCGGTGCTGAACCCGAACGTGTGCAAATCGAACTGCCTGACCGTCAGCGCATCTGGCTGCCGGTGGAAGGCCACGAGGTCACGGTCGGTTCAAACCTGTCTCTGGGGATCCGTCCTGAACACTTATTACCGAGCGATATTGCCGAAGTGACGCTGTCCGGTGTGGTGCAGGTGGTCGAACAGCTCGGCAACGAAACCCAGATTCATATCGAGATCCCGGCTATCCGTCAAAACCTGGTGTACCGCCAGAACGACGTGGTGCTGGTAGAAGAAGGTGCAACATTCGCTATTGGCTTGCCGCCACATCGCTGTCACTTGTTCCGCGAGGACGGGACTGCGTGCCGACGGCTACACCCGGAGCCGGGCGTTTAAAGCACGCATCCCCCTACAGGAGAACAATGATGATAACTCTGCGTAAATACTCTCTGCCGCTGGCTGTTGCGGCGGGCATTCTTTCTACACCGGCAATGGCAGTGGATTTCACCGGTTATGCGCGTTCCGGTATCGGCTGGACCGGCAGCGGCGGCGAGCAACAATGTTTCAAGGCAACGGGTGCTGACAGCAAATACCGTCTGGGTAACGAATGTGAAACCTATGCTGAATTAAAGCTTGGGCAAGAAGTGTGGAAAGAAGGGGATAAGAGCTTCTACTTCGACACCAACGTAGCGTACTCCGTGTCACAACAGAACGATTGGGAGTCAACCGATCCGGCTTTCCGTGAAGCAAACGTCAAAGGCAAGAACCTGATCGAATGGCTGCCAGGATCCACCATCTGGGCCGGTAAGCGTTTCTACCAACGCCATGACGTCCACATGATCGACTTCTACTACTGGGATATCTCCGGTCCGGGTGCGGGTCTGGAAGATGTGGATCTGGGCTTTGGTAAACTGTCTTTAGCGGCCACGCGGAACACCGAAAGCGGTGGCTCTTACGGCTACATCGCCGACCAGCGTAACGAAATGCCAACCTCCAACGACGTCTTCGACGTGCGTCTGGCCGGTATGAATGTGAACCCAGGCGGCGTGCTGGAACTGGGTGTGGATTACGGTCGTGCCAATGCGCGTGATGGTTATTCACTGGCTGATAACGCCACCAAAGACGGCGTGTTGCTGACGGCAGAACACACACAAAGCATCTACAACGGCTATAACAAATTTGTGCTGCAGTATGCGACGGATTCCATGAATGATCCGAACAGCGGCGCAGCCACCGGTCACTCCAATGGTGGCAGTATCAATAATAATGGCCATATGGTGCGTGTGATTGACCACGGGGCTATCGACTTCAATGACACCTGGAGCCTGATGTACGTGGCGATGTATCAGGACGTTGATCGCGATAACAACAACGGCACAACCTGGTACACCGCGGGTATCCGCCCGATGTACAAATGGACGCCAATCATGAGCACCTTGCTGGAAGTCGGTTACGACAACGTGAAATCTCAGCGTACCAGCGATACCAATGGACAATACAAAGTCACCCTGGCGCAACAGTGGCAGGCAGGCGACAGCATCTGGTCACGTCCGGCCATCCGTGTCTTCGCGACCTACGCCAACTGGGATGAAAAATGGGGCTACGACACTGACAGCGGCGTAAACAACGGTCTGGCCATGAACGACACCAGCACCCGTACTTTCAGCCGCGGCAATGACAGTGAAGTGACCTTTGGGGCACAGATGGAAATCTGGTGGTAAAACCTTCGTCATCCTTCTAGCCACAGGTGCGTTGGCTGCCTGTGCTCACCCGAGTCACGTAGCGGTCTACGCTCCTCGGGATTCACACAGTTGCCGCCTTCCTGTGACTCGAATGATTTAGAAGGTTATGTGCTCCAATATTAGAAATAGAAAAGATGTGCTGGCTGGCGGGATGTTTCGGCTGACCGCCAGCCTTCATGGTGATTCAAAAGGAAATAACGATGAAAAAAAATCTGCTGTCACTGTGTCTGTCGCTGAGCCTGATGGCTGCCACACCTGCAATGGTGAATGCGGCGCAAAATGATGCGTCCGTTGCGCCGGTGATTTCGGCCCAGACCTTACATAATTTATCGTGGACGCCGCTGGTTCCGCCGGTGACGCAGGATGTCACGCTCAGTACCTCTGGCGTGCAAATTAATCAGGGCGATATTCAGGGCGCGGTGGGTGCATTTGCGCTGCCAGCGGACCGGGGATCGCTGGAAATAACCCTGACCAGCATCGCGACCGGTAAAACCGTGTATGCGCCGAACGTGCTGGTGCTGGATGAACAGATGCGCCCGGCGGCTTATTATCCGTCGAGCTACTTCCCGTATGAAAAACCGGGCATTGTCTCCAGCGACCGTCTGGAAGGCACCCTGAAACTGACGCCAGCGCTGGGTCAGAAACAAATTTACCTGCTGGTGTACACCACGAAGCAGGATCTGGCTGAAACCACGCAGATGACCAACCCGGCCAAGGCTTATGCCGCCGGTGTGGGTAATGCCGTGCCGGATATCCCGGATCCGGTGGCCCGCCATACGCCATCCGGAATGCTCAGCATTAAAGTCCGCGCCGAGCAGAAAGCGGGCAACATTATGATTGGTCAGGCACTGAGCTTTAACAGCGCTGAAGATGCCCCTGCTGCTGCGCCGGTTGTCGTCGGCCAATCACCGGCTGCGCGCGCCGCTGCTCCAGCCGCACCGGCTAAACCGGCCGAGCCGCTGCTGTCGGATTCTGAAACCTATTACAACGACGCGATTAAGAAAGCCGTGAAAGCCGGTGATGTCGATAAAGCCCTAAAACTGCTGGATGAAGCCGAACGTCTTGGATCGAAAACGGCCCGCAAGACCTTTATTGAAAGCGTTAAGCATTAAAAGTCCCCGTTTGCTCCTCCCCGGCTAAGGGGAGGAGCAAAGCCGCATTCTCTGTTACCCTGCTGTTAATACACTCCGCGCAGCAGGGCGATGGCGTCAAAGAACGGGATCGATTTATCGAAAGATAAAGACAGCGGTATTGAGACGATTCAGGCCCATTTTGAAGGCCACGCGTATGATCCCCACTGACACGACAGCTATCTGGTCGGTGTCACCCGTCAGGGCGTTCAGCAATTCAGCTGCCGCCGTCAGAAACATCAAAGCCTGCCCGGTAAAGTCTTCATGCCCGAACCCGGAGAGATCCACGACGGCATCGTTGCAACGGCCGGGCATCGCACTGGTGGGTAAAAAGAAAATCGCCAGAAAGCTGACCGGCAAGCTTGGGCCGTTGGGCTGAAGAAGATTACACCGAAGGATTAACCTGCCGGATGCGTACTTTTTGCTGCGTTCTGCGGTTACAATCATCGCTTTACGACAATCAAAGGGGCATCCATGAAAACGACCGGTCCTTCGGTGTCCGAAGCGATCACCCGCGATCTGGCTATGCGCGTGATCCGCGGGGAGTTACCCGCCGGGCTCGCCATCGCCGGAGAGAATGAATTGGCGCAGCACTACTCAGCTTCACGCACCTCGGTGCGCAATGCCTTACAGGTGCTGGCGGCCAAAGGCATGTTGTCGATTCAACCCAAACGTCGTACTACCGTCAATCCGCGCGAGATGTGGAGTTTCCTCGACGCCGATGTGCTGAGCTGGCTGGAAGATGTCGGCATTGAGCCGGGCATCGTTGAGCATCTGATGGTGACGCGCCTGATTTTCGAGCCCAATGCCGCCGCGATGGCAGCCAGTAACGCCAATGGCCACGATCTGGCCGCGATGGAAGATGCCTGGAACCTGATGTTGCAGGGCCAGCAGCAAAACTCGGCCCGCCTGTTCGAAGAGGGGGATTTGGCGTTTCATCTGGCGATCCTCAAAGCCTGTCATAACCCTTTTCTGATCTCTATCGGCAGCGCGCTGTCGGCGGCGATGATGCTGTCGTTTAAGCAAACGCTGGAAGAAGATTTGCAACTGACCAAAGAAGCGGTGGAACAACACCGGATCCTGATGGAAGCCATCCGTATGAAGCAGGTGGACAACTCCCGCGAGATCATGCGCAGCATCCTGCTCGAAGCCGCCAATAAAAAGCTCTGGCGCGACACCCCGCAAAAATACTCGCATCTGATGTAAGGACTATTTAACCGGCCCGCGATCTGATTCACAGAATGTGGGCTGTTTTATTTATATGCTACTTGTAATACAAGATACTTAAATAGGTATTACAAGAATGAGCAAGAAATGGATAGCCGTTGATTGGGGAACCACTAACTTCCGTGCGTTTCTGATCAATCACCACGACATCGAAGACCGCCTGAGCGCCCCTCTGGGCCTCCTTCAGGTCGCCAGTCGCCAGTTTGCTTCCTCCCTGCACTCGCTGCTCAACGGCTGGCTGACACAGCACGGCAGTTTGCCCATCCTGATGGCGGGCATGGTGGGTTCTCAGCAGGGTTGGGCGGATGTGTCTTACGTGACGCTGCCCGCGAGTGCAGGTGATTTCGCGGCACACACCGCTGAAGTCGTGACGCCGTGGGGCAGCCGCTGCCATATTGTGGCCGGTGCTACCTGCGAAAGTGAGTGGGGCTTCCCGGACGTCATGCGCGGCGAGGAAGTACAGCTTTTAGGGCTGGCGGAATTGCATCCGGCGGCGTCTCACCGGGTGATCCTGCCCGGCACTCACAGTAAACACGCCAGACTGCAGGCTGGAAAACTCATCGATTTCAGCACCTTCATGACGGGCGAACTCTACGCCACGCTGATTAACCATTCGCTGCTCGGTAAAGATTTACCCTCCTGCGAACAGGATGGCGCGGCGTTTGATCTCGGCGTCGTCAGCAGCAAGAAATCTCCTTTCCTCAGCCATGCGATTTTCTCCGCCCGTACCCTGCGGTTGCGCGGGGTTATCACCCCTGCGCAGGTCAGCAGTTATCTCTCCGGCCTGCTGATCGGCAGCGAAATGGCGGCGCTGGCGGCAGAAGAGGCCTGGGTCGTTGGCTCTCCGTCGCTGACCCTGAGTTATCAGCGCGCGGCCCGCCAGTTTGGCACCACCCTGCACGCGGCGGATGGCGCAGCCTGTTTTGTTCAGGGTTTATCACAGATTTATCACAGTGGAGTCTTCGCATGAATTATCAGAAATTTTCCGAACAGTGGCAGCAGTGTTCTCTGCCCCTGGTGGCGATTTTACGCGGTGTCACTCCGGCCGAAGCAGAGGGCGTAGCCCTGACGCTGGTGAAGTGCGGTTTTACCTATCTCGAAGTGCCGATGAACAGCCCGTCACCGCTGGAATCGATCCGCATTATGACGGATGTACTGGGTTCCCGCGCCTATGTGGGGGCGGGCACGGTGCTGACGCCACAACAGGTCGCCGACGTTGCGCAGGCGGGCGGTCAGTTGATTATTTCCCCCAATGCGGACGTAGCCGTCATTGAAGCGAGCTGCGCGTTGAGCCTGATTAGTCTGCCGGGTGTCACGACGCCGACCGAGGCATTTCGCGCCCTGCAGGCCGGTGCGCACGGGCTGAAACTCTTCCCGGCGGAGCTCGTCACACCTGTCGTCACCAAAGCAATGCGCGCGGTGCTGCCGCGTGAAGCTGTTTGCCTGCCGGTCGGTGGCATTGCGGCGGATGCGGCGCAAATGCGTACCTATGTGCAGGCCGGAGCGCAGGGGTTTGGCCTCGGCGGAGGATTGTATCAGCCCGGAATGTCACTCGCGGCGCTGCATGAAAAGGCAGATGCCTATCGGCATGCGTGGCAACAAAGTCTGGCCGGGTAACCGCAGATGAACGGCTCTCTCCTCAGCCTCGCGCAGCCCGTTGGTGATTACCGTGCCACCCTTGGCGAAACGCCGGTGTGGTGCTGCGCCACGCAGTCACTGATTTGGGTCGATATCGTGCAGCAACGTCTTTTGCGTCTGTGGCCAGAACACAGTAATGAGGTGGATATCCATCCGTTGCCGTTTATCTGTAGCGCCGCGTTACTGACCGACCAGCCGGGCCAGTGGCTGCTGGTGACCAGCGCCGGGGTGAAGTTGTATGACAGCGCGTTGCGCCGCTTTACTTCGCTCTGCCCGTGGGTGGAAGACGCGCAAACCCGGCCGAACGAAGCCGCCATCGCGCCGGACGGTTCACTGTGGTTTAGCACGATGGACGTCACCGCGCAGCAGGCCAAAGGCAGCTGGTACCGCTTCACCTCTGGCGACAAACAGCCGGTGCAGATGCTCGGCGGTCAGCATGTGCCGAATACCCTGCTGTGGTTCGGCGGCTATGCGTGGTTTGGCGATACCTTCGCCCACCGTTTTTACCGTTCACCGGCCGATGTGATGTCGCCTGAAACCTTGATGAGTTGGCCGACCGGTGACTTTTTTGCCGACGGCTCGGCGCAGGACGAGCACGGCGTGATGTTCAACGCCCGCTGGGGGGCGAGTTGCCTGGCGCGTTATCAACTGACTGACGCCGCGCCTGAGTTTATTGACACTTTGCCTCTGCCGGTTCAGCAGCCCTCCAGTTGTGCTTTTGGCGGGCCTGCTCTTTCTGATCTTTACGTAACCTCTGCCCGCGATGGCCTGTTAACACCAACGCCGCAGGACGGTGCATTGCTTCGAATTCATACCTCATTCAACGGACAGCGAGCTTCGCTATTCCAACTATAACAATGGTCTGTTTTTACACGGAAGGTACTTTATGAGCACTCGAAATTTACCCCATACCAACGGGCAAACGTACTTGATTTGCCTGCTTGCGGCACTGGCCGGGCTGTTGTTTGGTCTGGATATGGGCGTTATCGCAGGCGCGCTACCTTTTCTGGCGCAAGAGTTTGGTTTAAGCAGCCATCAACAGGAGATGGTTGTCAGCATCATGATGCTCGGTGCGACTTTTGGTGCGCTGTGCAGCGGCCCGATGTCCGGTCGTATCGGGCGCAAGAAAACCCTGTTGATCGGCGCGGTGCTGTTTGTGGTCGGTTCGCTTGGCTGTGCTTTTGCACCGGACCTGATCATGCTGGAAGTGTCACGCTTCCTGCTGGGTGTGGCAGTCGGCGTGGCGTCTTTCGTCGCCCCTCTTTATCTGTCAGAAATCGCGCCGGAGCATATCCGCGGCAGCATGATTTCGCTCTATCAACTGATGATCACCATCGGCATTTTAGCGGCCTTCCTGTCTGACGTGGGTTTCAGCGCCAGCGGTAACTGGCGCTGGATGCTGGGCATTATTACTTTTCCGGCGCTGATTCTGTTTTTCGGGGTGCTGACGCTGCCGGAAAGCCCACGCTGGCTGTCGATGAAAGGCAAAAACGATCTGGCGATGAAAGTGCTGACGCTGCTGCGCTCTTCCACCGAAGACGCCCGCAAAGAGCTGGATGCTATCCGTGAAAACGTGCAGCAAAAACAGCGCGGCTGGCAGCTCTTTCGTTCCAACAGCCACTTCCGCCGTTCGACCTATCTTGGCGTGTTATTGCAATTCATGCAGCAGTTCACCGGCATGACCGTCATCATGTATTACGCGCCGAAAATCTTCGCGATTGCCGGTTTCGCCACCACGAAAGAGCAGATGTGGGGCACGGTGATCGCCGGTCTGGTCAATGTGCTGGCGACCTTTATTGCTATCGGTCTCGTGGACCGCTGGGGACGTAAACCGATTTTGAAACTTGGCTTCAGCGTCATGGGTATCTGCATGGGGCTGATGGGCTATATGTTCTTTGTCGGCATCACGTCGGCGGCGCAGCAATACACCGCCGTGCTGTTGTTGCTCATCTTCATTACCGGTTTTGCCATGAGCGCCGGCCCGCTGATCTGGGTGCTGTGCTCGGAGATCCAACCGCTGGCAGGCCGCGACTTTGGCGTCACCTGTTCCACCATGGCTAACTGGATCGCCAACATGATCATCGGCGCGACTTTCCTGACGCTGATCGACTTTATGGGCAGCGCCGCCACCTTCTGGCTGTATGGCGTGCTGAACGTGCTGTGCATCATCCTGACCATTATTTTCGTTCCTGAAACCAAAAATATATCCCTCGAAAATATCGAGAAAAACCTGATGTCCGGCAAACGCCTGAGTCAAGTCGGTCGCGCGTAGTTCATCGTTGTACTGGCGTAGTTCAGCAATCAATAAGAGAGATGACCATGAATAAAAAGATCACCTCCCCCTCAGCTAGCAGTGACGGGGTGTATCGCAAAATTACCCGACGGCTGATCCCGTTTTTAATTTTGTGCTATTTCTTCGCCTATTTGGATCGGGTGAATATTGGCTTCGCCAAGCTGCATATGCAGGATGCGCTGAACTTCAGCGATACGGTGTATGGCCTGGGAGCCGGAATATTTTTCATCGGTTATTTCCTGTTTGAGTTGCCGAGCAACCTGATGATGCAGCGCTTCGGTGCCCGTGTGTGGATAGCACGCATCATGATCAGCTGGGCGGTGTTGTCTGCGGCGATGGTCTTTGTGACGTCATCGACCCAGTTCTATGTGCTGCGTTTTCTGCTCGGCGTGGCCGAAGCCGGCTTTTTTCCGGGCATCGTGTTTTACCTCACGCTGTGGTTCCCGTCCTGGCGTTCGGCCCGCACCCTCGGACTGTTTATTCTGGTGACGCCGCTGTCGACCATCATCGGCAGCCCGCTCTCAGGTGCCATTCTGAAGTTTTTTGAGAATGTGGAAGGCCTGCACAACTGGCAGTGGCTGTTTGTGGTTGAAGCGGTGCCGTCATTCCTGCTGGCGTTTGTGGTGCTGCGTTTTATGGACAACAGCGTGGCAGAAGCCAAATGGCTGACCGACGCCGAAAAACAGGTGGTGATCGACGATCTGGCCACCGATGCGAAGAGGCAGCTCGTCGCCAACGCCGGAAAACCGCAGCAGAACCTGCGGGCGATGCTCTCAAACCGCTATGTATGGCTGCTGGCGCTGATCTTCTTCAGTTTCAACATTGGCTACTACGGCATCAACTTCTGGCTGCCGTCGATCATTAAATCTTCCGGCGTCACTGATGACCTGAAAATCGGTTTTCTGGCGGCGTTGCCCTACGTCTTCGGTGCAGTGTTTATGGTGTGGAACAGCCGCCATTCTGACCTCAAGCGCGAACGCCGCTGGCATATCGCCATTCCGGCGATTATCGGCGCGGTCGGGCTGTCACTCAGTGCGTATTGCAGCGGGTCGACGGTGTGGATGATGGCGTGGATTTGCCTCGCGATGTCAGGAACTCTCGCATTAATTCCTACCTATATCAGCCTGCCCGGTACCTTGCTTTCGGGTACAGCGGCGGCGGCGGGTATCGCCCTGGTGAACTCCGTGGGCAATCTGGCCGGTTTCTTCGGGCCGGTGGTACTTGGCTGGCTGAAAGATAACACCGGTACGACCAGCACGGGCTTGTACATTCTGGCGGGTTTCCTGCTGCTGTGCGCGCCGTTGATATTTCTTCTGCCCGCCAGGCTGATTAATCCCAGCTTACAGGCGGCAGCTATTACGCCGGTTGAACCCGGTAATGAACCGATTTCGAGGAGAAACAGTATATGAGTGGATGTGGTGGTGGTGGTTGCGGCACCTGTGGTGAAGATCATTTCAACCCGATTTTACAAGGTGACGACGGTGCGCTGAAACGCGCCCTCTACAAGTCGATGGGCCATACCGACGAGCAACTGCGCAAGCCGGTGATTGCGGTAGTAAACAGCTATACCAATGCGACGGCGGGACATGCCAATCTGAACGAATTGACACAGCATGTACTGAAAGGCATCGACGAAGCCGGTGGCGTCGGCATGGTGTTTGGCACCATTGCGCCGTGTGACGGTATTGCCGAAGGGCACCTCGGGATGCGCTACATTCTGGCCGCCCGCGAAGTGATCACCAGCTCCATTGAAGTGATGATGCGCGCGCACCGTTTCGACGGCATGGTGCTGCTTGGTTCATGCGACAAAATAGTGCCCGCCATGCTGATGGCCGCTGCGCGGCTGGATATTCCTGCCATTATGGTCAACGGCGGCCCGATGTACCCGGCGAGATATAAGGGCAAAGACTGGGACGGCAATATTGTCACGGAAGCCATTGGCTGGAAACGTCGTGGCGAAATTGATGAAGCTGAATTCCGTCATATCGAAGATATCGCTGAGCCGGGCCCAGGTTCCTGCACCATGTATGGCACTGCCAATACCATGTGCTGTATTGCCGAAGTGCTGGGCATGAGTTTACCGGGCAGCAGCACCTTGCCTGCTATATCGTCAGAGCGCCGTGAGTGCGCGCACGAAACCGGCCGTGCGGCGGTGGATCTGGTGATGCGCGGTGTGAACGCGCGGCAGATCATCACGCCAGCCTCCCTGCGTAACGCCATGATCTATCTGCTGGCAACCGGTGGCTCGACCAACGCCATCCTGCATTTACAGGCGATTCACTACGAAGCGGAATATGGTCATCTGCCGCTGCACGCTTTCGATGTCCTGAGTCATCAGGTCCCGCTGGTGGCGTCACTGTATCCGGCCTCCGAATACGACATGATTGATTTCTGGGAAGCGGGCGGGGTGCCCGCAGTGGAAAACGAATTACAGTCGCTGATGGATCTCGACGCACTGACCGTCAGCGGGCAGACCAAGCGTGAATGGCTGGCTAACGGGCGCAAGAAAACCGCGCGTCCCGAAGTGGTCCACACGTTGGCGATCCCGGTGCGTAATGAGTCAGGTGTTGCGGTGCTGACCGGTAATATTTCACCGCTTGGTTGCGTGGTGAAACCGGCGGCTGTACCCGAAAATCTGATGACCTTCACCGGACCTGCGGTAGTGTTCAACAGTGAGCAGGAGTCGGTGGATGCGATCCTTTCAGGTGAAATTCCACCGGGTAGCGTACTGGTTCTGCGTTACGAGGGGCCAAAAGGCGGGCCGGGCATGCCTGAGATGTACAAACCGATGAAATGCCTCGAAGGGATGAACCTGTCCGACAGCTGCGCGCTGATCACCGACGGCCGTTTCTCCGGTTCTAACCGCGGGCTGTTTGTCGGCCATATTTCACCGGAAGCCAGCGACGGCGGTGATCTTGCGCTAGTCGAAGCGGGTGACTCTATCACCATCGATATTCCGGCCCGCAGCCTGACGCTCAATGTCTCACCGGAGATTCTGGCAGTGCGGCGTGCGCACTGGGTGCCGGTTGAAAAACAGGTGCCGCGGGGCTTCCTGCGTTTATACCGCCGCTGGGCCTCATCCGCCGCAGAGGGTGCCGTTCTGGCCGATCAGAGTGAGGACAACTAATTGACTATATCGATGAAAATTAAGGGCGTTAACCCGATTGCGGCGTTGCCGTTTACGCCGGGCGGCGACGTTGATTACGCCAGTTTTGGGCGCCTGCTGGAACATCTGGCCGGAACTGGTGCAGACGGCCTGACGCTGTTTGGTATCGCCAGCGAGTTTCCTAAACTGGAGGACGGTGAGCGTGCGCGGCTGGCAACGCAGTTTCTCTCTGAGCTCAGCGGCAGCGGCATGTACCGCGCGTTATCTGTTACCGATCACAGCACCGAAGTGGCGGTAAAACGTGCACAAAGTTACCAGAAACAAGGCGCTGATGCGCTGATGTTATTGCCGCCGTTCTTCCTGCAACCGGGGCCTGAGGCCATTCGCCACCATATTTTCTCAGTGCTGGAGGCGGTGGATATCCCGGTGATGGTGCAGTACGCGCCGGGCGAGACGGGGCTTTCGATCACACCTGAACAACTCAGTGACGTGGCTGCACGCTACCCGCACGCGGTCTTTAAAATTGAGTGCAATCCGCCAGTTGATTATACCCGTGAGTTTCTGCAACTCGCCCCGCAGGCAAGCGTGATGAACGGCTACGCCGGGCTTTACATGTTGCCGATGCTTGAGGCAGGCGGTAAAGGCGTGATGCCGGGCTGCTCCTTCACAGAGATTTATGTGCAGATTTACCGCCTGTGGCAACAGGGGCTCGGGGCTGAAGCCACAGAACTGCATGCTAAATTGCTGCCATGGATCACGCGTTGGATGACGCATTGCGAGTACATCATTCAGGCTGAAAAAACCGTTCTGTACCGCCGTGGGATCATCGCCAGTGATTACTGCCGTCATCCGGGCTGGTCGCTAACCGGGGATGACAACGCGCTCATCAACGATTTCATCACTACATTTAATTTATAAACTAACCGCTGGCGCGACGGCCTGTGACTTCAGGAAACTGTCGCGCCAGCCTGCCACTTCAGGGAATGGATATGTCAGATAAAACACCACGCGTCGTGATTGTAACCGGCGCCAGTCAGGGAATTGGCCTGGCGATTGCAAAATCGTTTTTACAGCAGGGCGACATTGTTATTGGTGGCGCCTTCTCTGCGCTCGATAAAGCCCCACTGGCCCATGAGCTTATGGCGCAGTATCCAGAACGTTTTCACTATTTCTCCGTGGACGTGACTCGAACAGAAGCCATTGCCGAATTCGCTGAAAAGGCCGAAGCGCTGTATGGACGTGTGGATGTGCTGGTCTCGAATGCGGGTAAAAACGTGTTCAAAGGCATCGACTGTAACGAGGAGGACTGGCATCACAATCTGGATCTCAATCTGCGTTCGCACTGGTTTATGGCTAAGTGCTTCCGCTATGCGCTGGAACGCTCCCGCGGCGTGATTCTGGTGATGACGTCGAACCATGCCTTCTCTACCATGCCGGGTTGCGCGCCTTACAACATCACCAAACGTGCATTGTTATCATTGGTGCAAAGTCTGACGATTGAGTGGGGGCCTGCGATACGCGCCGTCGGCATTGCACCGGGGTTTATCGACACCGCAGGTAATCAGGTGTGGTTTGACTCACACCCGGACGGCACTCTGGCCCGTGAACAAACCATCCAGAAACATCCGGTTGGCCGCTTGGGCCTGCCTGAGGAAGTCGGTGAACTGTGTCTTTTTCTCGCCAGTGCTCATGCCGGTTTCATCGCCGGCACGACAATTGTCATGGATGGCGGACGCAGTGCGCTGATGCAGGACTGAAGCCCGCTTTTGCGAGCGTGGTCACGCAATAATTCTGCTCTGCCTGTCATAAAACGCTATCATCATGAAAATGAAATGGCGTTTTATTATTTGGAGCGAAGATGAAAATTGCATTGATGATGGAAAACAGCCAGGCCGCTAAAAATGCGTCAGTGCTGAAAGAGCTGAAAACCGTGGCGGATGAAAAGTCCTATCCGGTTTACAACGTCGGCATGAGTGATGAGCAGGATCACCATCTGACTTACATTCATTTAGGCATCATGGCCAGTATTTTGCTCAACGCCAAAGCGGTGGATTTTGTGGTGACCGGTTGCGGAACCGGGCAGGGCGCGCTGATGTCGCTGAATATTCATCCGGGCGTGATTTGCGGTTACTGTATTGATCCGGCCGATGCCTACCTGTTCGCCCAGATCAACAACGGTAACGCGCTGTCACTGCCGTTCGCTAAGGGCTACGGCTGGGGCGCAGAGCTGAATGTGCGCTTTATTTTTGAGAAAGCTTTCACGGGCGTGAAAGGCGAGGGCTATCCGGCGGACCGTAAGGATCCGCAGGTACGCAATGCCGGGATCCTCAATCAGGTCAAAGCCGCCGTGGTCAAAGAGAACTATCTCGACACCCTGCGCGCTATCGATCCTGAGCTGGTGAAAACCGCCGTCAGCGGCCCGCGCTTCCAGCAATGCCTCTTTGAAAACGGTCAGAACAGAGAGATTGAAGACTTTGTCCGGTCACTTTTAGCCTGAACCTCCCTGGCCCCGCTCTCATTGCGGGGTCATGTCATAAAGCTGTCACACTGACTCATTACTCTCCTGTTATTGAAAAAAATATCAGGAGCACTCCCTTGCGTAAGTCCCTCGTCGCATTACTGTTTTTAACCGTTACCTCCAGCGCCTTTGCCGTTCACGCTGCCGAAGAGGCTAAGCCTTTCGTCACCAGCAAAGAGGTTGATCTGAGTAAATATCTGCCTGCTCCACCGGCGGATGATTCAGCCCAGACCAAAGCCGAGCTGAAAGAGCTGCTGGCGATTCAGGCCAGCCGCACGCCGGAGCAGGAAAAAGCGGCAATTGCGGATGCTGAGGAAAATGTTTGGCGCTTTGCCGACGTAATGGGACCTGATTTCAACGCTGAAAAATTACCGAAAGTGGCGGCGCTGTTTGAGCGCGTGGTTGCGACCGAAGACGTGGTGGATGATTCCGCCAAGAAGTTCTTCAACCGCCCGCGCCCGTATATGCTGGATGAACAAATTCACCCACTGCTGAAAAAATCTAAATCGGGCTCATGGCCGTCCGGTCACTCGACTATCGGCTACCTTATGGCAACCTTGCTGGGCGATATGGTGCCGGAAAAGCGCAATGAACTGTTCACCCGTGCCGCAGGTTACGCCGAGAACCGCTTGGTAGCGGGTTTCCATTACCGTTCAGATACTGTTATGAGTCGCACTGGTGCTGCACTCATCGCCCAGAAGATGGCCGAACAGCCTGAATTCCAGACTGAATTCGACGCCGCAAAAGCCGAACTGCGCGGGCAGATGGGGCTGAAGTAGGTTTTAGCTGCCGTATGCCAGAAGGCTGCCAAAGGGTGGCCTTTTTTATTTTGCCTTTTCATTGGAATACGTCTCGCAAAAGCGATGTCGGTTATTTGGTTCCCTATCCTCAGTTCTGTATAGTTGCCTCGCTGCGGCAAAATCTGCAGCCGGGCGTGAGAACTCGTTGAATCTACTGGTGACAACACAACTTTGTGTGTCATCGCTTTTGCCTACCTGTTAGAAATACTTTCTATACTGTATTTGTAACTCTCAATGGTGGCTCAGGCGGGGCTGACTTCGGTCAGGCCGGTAGCCAGTAGAGCCGGTATTCTCACCCCCGTCTGGGCTACCACCCAAGAGCGTGAGAACTCCAGTGGTAGCTTTACACCTCATCTACTGGAACCTGCATCATGACGAAAACATCCCATAGCCCGACTTTTCTGCCGTTCCTCAATCTTGCTTTGAAGAATAGAGGCGGTGCGCAATGAAAATCAAACCCGACTGGCACCCCGCGGACATCATCGCCGGATTACGTTAAAAGGTCACCACGCTCGCCGCACTTCGCGTGATTCTGGTTTGGCATCATCAACACTCGCCAACGCGCTAAGCCACCCTAGGCCGAAAGGGGAAAAGCAGATCGCCGATGCATTAAAAGTTCAACCGAAAGATATTTGGCCGAGCCGGTATTATGATATGGGAATGGACAAGAAGATTGAGCGGAAGATTCGGAGTTAGATTTCTCGTTGTATATATTTCGGACCGTTATCGCTATAAAAAAAGCCACTCCGTTTGAAGTGGCTTAATTATTTGAATTTAAAGCTAAAATTTGGTGGCCCCTACTGGACTTGAACCAGTGACCAAGCGATTATGAGTCGCGTGCTCTAACCAACTGAGCTAAGGGGCCGTGGGGCGGGATTATACGGTAAGTTCCGGTTACAGGTCTACAGGTGATCGGTTTGTATGCGTGTTTTGTGTGCGATTCTAGCCTGTTGTCATTGCTGCCTTTTTTTGCGATAACTGCGGTAAATACGTCACAGGGTTACATCATGATCACCGACATTATTGCTGACGATCTTACCGTGCTGTTTTGCGGGATCAATCCGGGTCTTTCTACTGCCCATCATGGCTACCATTTTGCTAATGCCAACAACCGTTTCTGGAAAGTGATCCACCAGGCGGGCTTTACCGACGGTTTGCTCAAGCCGGAAGAGGAACACCATCTGCTGGATACCGCGTGTGGTATCACCATGCTGGTTGAGCGCCCGACGGTGGAAGCGACCGAGTTGGTGCGTGACGAGTTGCGCGAAGGCGGCGCAGCACTGACGGCGAAGATTGAACGCTATCAGCCACGTGTTCTGGCAGTACTGGGCAAGCAGGCATTCAGTAAGGCATTTGGTATCAGTAAGGTGAACTGGGGGCGTCAGGCGCTGCAAATCGGTAAGACGCAAGTCTGGGTGCTGCCTAACCCCAGCGGGCTGAATCGGGCGACGCTCGACGAACTGGTGGCGTCTTATCGTGAGTTGTATGAGTCGCTCAACGCGCAGTGACAGCGATGTGAGATTGCAAAAAGCAAAAGCCCGCGAAGGCATTCACCATCGCGGGCTTTTTAATGACAATTAATCGTTAACGACTAGTCGTCAAGGAAGCTGCGCAGGACTTCAGAACGGCTTGGGTGGCGCAGTTTGCGCAATGCCTTCGCTTCGATCTGACGGATACGTTCGCGGGTAACGTCGAACTGTTTACCCACTTCTTCCAGCGTGTGGTCGGTATTCATGTCGATACCGAAACGCATACGCAGTACTTTCGCTTCACGCGCAGTCAGACCCGCCAGAACGTCGTGTGTTGCAGAACGCAGGCTTTCTGAAGTAGCAGAATCCAGTGGCAACTCAAGGGTAGTATCCTCGATGAAATCACCCAGATGCGAATCTTCATCGTCGCCGATTGGCGTTTCCATGGAGATAGGCTCTTTAGCAATTTTCAGCACTTTACGGATTTTGTCTTCCGGCATCAGCATACGTTCAGCCAGCTCTTCCGGCGTCGGTTCGCGGCCCATCTCTTGCAGCATCTGGCGCGAAATACGGTTGAGTTTGTTGATAGTCTCAATCATATGCACCGGAATACGGATGGTACGCGCCTGGTCGGCGATGGAACGGGTGATAGCCTGACGGATCCACCAGGTCGCATAAGTTGAGAACTTATAACCACGGCGATATTCAAACTTATCAACGGCTTTCATCAGGCCGATGTTACCTTCCTGGATCAGGTCGAGGAACTGCAAGCCACGGTTGGTGTATTTCTTCGCGATAGAAATAACCAGACGTAAGTTTGCTTCAACCATCTCTTTCTTGGCGCGACGAGCCTTAGCTTCACCGATCGACATGCGACGGTTAATATCTTTGACCTGTTCGATGGTCAGGCCGGTCTCTTCTTCGATCTGACGCAGTTTCATCAGGCCGCGTTGTACGTCGTCAGTGACTTCTTTCAGCTTCTCAGACCATGGTTTACCCATTGCCAGAGCCGCATCAAACCAGGTTTGGCTGGTTTCATTACTGGAGAACAGAGTGACGAAGTTTTTCTTCGGCATTTTGCACTGTTCAACGCACAGCTTCATGATCAAACGTTCCTGAGTGCGGACGCGATCCATCATGGAACGCATGCTGTTAACCAGGAAGTCGAACTGTTTTGGTACCAAACGGAACTGCTTGAAGACGTCGGACAGTTTCAGAATTTCTTCTGCGGCGCTCTTATGGCTGCGGCCGTTTTTCTTGATGACGGCACGGGTCGCTTCATGCTGTTCACGCAGATCGGTGAACTTCTGGCGCGCCAGTTCCGGGTCGATGCTGTTGTCGTCTTCAGCGTCGTCGTCTTCATCTTCGTCGTCGTCGTTGTCATTCTGCTCTTCGGTGGTCAGTTCAGAACCCACGTGAGTAGCCGTTGGTGCGATCTCTTCTTCTGCATTCGGATCAACGAAACCGGTGATCAGATCAGAAAGACGTGCTTCGCCTGCTTCAACGCGATCGTACTGCTCGAGCAGATAAGTAATCGCTTCAGGGTATTCGGCAACGGAGCACTGAACCTGGTTGATACCATCTTCGATACGTTTGGCGATGTCGATTTCGCCTTCACGGGTCAGAAGTTCAACGGTACCCATTTCACGCATGTACATGCGAACCGGGTCAGTGGTGCGTCCGATTTCAGATTCAACGCTGGACAGTACCTGCGCGGCAGCTTCTGCTGCATCTTCGTCGGTATCAGGGCGGTTTTCGGCCAGCATTAAGTCATCGGCGTCAGGAGCTTCTTCAAGAACCTGGATGCCCATGTCATTAATCATCTGGATGATGTCTTCGATCTGGTCGGAGTCGACGATATCTTCCGGCAGATGGTCATTGACCTCAGCAAAGGTCAGATAGCCTTGCTCCTTACCACGGGTGACAAGTAGCTTAAGCTGTGACTGCGGGTTTTGCTCCATAAGACGGTATCCACACTTCAGAGTATTTGGGTTGGTGTTGGTCAGCGAAACCGCCAACAATAACGTTTACCCGTTAGGGTATAGGGGCGTTTGCTTGTTGCCGCGGCCCACAAAGGCGGCATAGCGCGGGACGGTGTCCCACTTTTTATCGGCACTTAAGCCGTTTGTTCAGTAGCCCATGCATTCAGGCTTAATTCTTTTTAGCTAAAACCTGATTCAATGAACTGACCTCGGTACGTTCTTCCGGGCTGAGTCCATGCGTTCGGGCTTTAGCGATTAATATTTCGAGCCGTTGCTCTAGGATCGAGTCATACAGGCTTGCGAGCGTGGCACGAAACTCTTCTTCGACCATATCCTCAACGATCATATGGTTCCATGTCGCCAGAGTTTCAAGCTGCTGGTAGAACTTATTGTCGCGGTATAACTCAAGCAATTGGCCCGTGGTCAGCCCCGGCTGGGCTAAGCAAGTGGTTACCAACTCGCTAAACAGATCCAGTCCCGGTTGCTTCGCTTGTTCCAATCCTTGCAGCGAGGGTATAAGTGTAGCCAGTTGTGGGTTTTGTACCAGTAACCCTATAAGTATACGCATGGTTGTGCGTTTTAGCTGGGGTGCCTGGTAGGTATTCCCGCTGTCTGCTTGCTTTGGCATCAGTTTTTCGAGCTGGTTGTCATCAAGAATGCCTAGCTTATTGCCCAACTGCTGCCGCAGGTACATCCGCAGCGTCTCTCCCGGTACCTGGCGAATCAAAGGCAGTGCCAGCATGCTCAATTTAGTGCGCCCATCGGGGCTGCTTAAATCGACCTGCGGCATCAGCGAATCGAACAGGAAAGTTGAAAGCGGCTGCGCCTGCTCCATCCGTTGTTCGAACGCCGCTTTACCTTCTTTACGCACCAGCGTGTCAGGATCTTCGCCATCGGGTAAAAACATAAAACGTAGCTGACGGCCATCGTTCAGATACGGCAAGGCCGTTTCCAGTGCGCGCCAGGCTGCTTCGCGCCCGGCTCTGTCGCCGTCATAGCAACACACCACGTTATCGGTGGCGCGGAACATCAGCTGAATGTGGTCGGCGGTGGTCGAGGTTCCCAGTGAGGCAACGGCATAATCGATGCCAAATTGCGCCAGTGCGACGACGTCCATATACCCTTCGACAACTAATAATCGCAAAGGTGTCGGCTGTTTCAGCTGAGCTTCATAAAGGCCGTATAACTGGCGACCTTTATGGAAAATCTCGGTTTCCGGCGAGTTCAGGTATTTCGGCGTACCGTCGCCTAACACCCTGCCACCAAAGGCTATCACGCGGCCACGTTTGTCGCGGATCGGGAACATAACCCGCTCGCGGAAACGATCATAGCTGCGTCCGTTGTCATTGGTGACCAACATACCAGCGTCAATTAATGAGGCTTTGTCATCTGCATTTTTGCCAAAACGCTTGAGTGCGTTGTCCCAGCCCGGTGGGGCGAAACCGATGGCAAAATGGGCGATCACATCTTCACTTAAGCCACGCTGAGAAAGATATTCTCTGGCAGGTGCACCGGCGGGTTGTTTAAGTGATTGCTGATAGAAGGCGGCAAGCGGCTCCATCAACTGGTAAAGGCTTTGACGCTGATGGCGCTCCATCTGGCTTGGACCTGTGCCTGCTTCGTACGGCACTTCCAGACCCTGCATTGTCGCCAGTTCCTCGATACTTTCGACAAACTCCAGTCTGTCGTAGTTCATCAGGAAGTCGACGGCATTGCCGTGCGCTCCACAGCCGAAACAATGATAAAATTGCTTATCGCTGTTTACGGTAAATGAGGGTGTTTTCTCATGGTGGAAAGGGCAACACGCGTGGTAATTCTTGCCTTGTTTCTTCAGCTTTACGCGAGCATCGATAAGATCCACGATGTCGACACGAGCCAGCAAGTCATTGATAAATACGCGCGGAATTCTCCCAGCCATAAGCCCCTTACTCACTAGCCTATAAACGAGAACAAGCCGCGCATTCCTTTCGGAAAGCACGGCATGCGTATGCAACTACTCATCGATTTGTGTGTTTCTGCGTGAGCAAAAACACACTGTGGGGTTGCCCCCGGAGATTAATACAGACGAGTGCGGCGTGCGTTTTCGCGAGCCAGTTTCTTGGCGTGGCGTTTTACTGCAGATGCTTTGGCGCGTTTACGTTCGGTAGTCGGTTTTTCATAGAACTCACGACGACGAACTTCTGCCAGAACACCCGCTTTTTCGCAGGAACGTTTGAAGCGACGCAGAGCTACGTCGAACGGCTCGTTTTCACGTACTTTAATTACAGGCATGTGCCTCTCACCTCGATAAAATCGGTTTGTTTGCTGGTTTGTACCAGCACATTTCAAAATGGTGCGGAATTTTACTCCAACTTGCTCTGCGTTGTAAAGCATAACGGCAAATTGAAGCTGCGCATTCCAACCCATCTGTTTCAAAAGTGCGCTCGCTTTTGCGTCGGCCGGCGATTATATACCAATCAACTTAAATTGCTCGACATTAATTGGCGAAGTTGCAGGATTTACTTAGCAGAAGCAGCGCCGTGCGGGCGTTGTATGGTAAACTGCGCGCCGCAAGTTAGCGTGAAAACAAGATGGGAAAGGTGATGCGAGTACTGGGTATAGAAACGTCCTGCGATGAAACCGGAATTGCAGTCTATGACAGCGAGGCCGGTTTGTTAGCCAACCAACTGTATAGTCAGGTAAAACTGCATGCGGATTATGGCGGTGTCGTGCCTGAGTTGGCATCACGCGACCACGTGCGCAAAACTATTCCCCTGATTCAGGCGGCATTGAAAGAGGCCGGTCTGACCGCGCAGGACATCGACGGTGTGGCTTACACCGCAGGCCCAGGTTTAGTCGGCGCGTTGCTGGTTGGGGCTACCATCGGGCGCTCACTGGCGTTTGCATGGGGTGTGCCTGCGGTACCGGTCCATCACATGGAAGGTCACTTGCTGGCGCCCATGCTGGAAGACAATCCGCCTGATTTTCCTTTCGTTGCGCTGCTGGTTTCTGGCGGACATACGCAGTTAATCAGCGTAACCGGCATCGGCCAGTATGAACTGCTGGGGGAATCCGTGGATGACGCCGCAGGCGAAGCCTTCGACAAGACCGCAAAATTGCTGGGTCTGGACTATCCCGGCGGCCCGATGCTGTCGAAAATGGCGCAGCAGGGCACGGCGGGGCGCTTTACGTTCCCGCGGCCAATGACTGACCGTCCTGGTCTGGATTTTAGTTTTTCCGGCCTGAAAACGTTCGCAGCAAATACCGTTCGTGCCAATGACAGCGACCCGCAAACTCACGCGGATATCGCCCGTGCATTTGAAGATGCAGTGGTGGATACGCTGGCGATCAAATGTAAACGCGCGCTGGACCACACCGGTTTTAAGCGTCTGGTGATGGCCGGTGGCGTCAGTGCAAACCTTACCCTGCGGGCAAAACTCGCTGAAATGATGCAAAAACGCGGTGGCGCTGTATTTTATGCACGTCCTGAGTTCTGCACCGATAACGGCGCGATGATTGCCTATGCGGGAATGGTCCGGTTGAGCAGTAGTCAGAATACGGACTTGAGTATCTCTGTGCGGCCTCGCTGGCCGTTGGCCGAGCTTCCGCCGGTCTGAGACGTGCGTTGCTGCGGCGGCTAAAATGCTCACATACTGATGTGTGCTGCGCTTTTCACCTTCTTGTGCCTTGCCTCGCTCCCGCTCATACCGGCTTAGATTGAGTGAGTTTGAGCCAAAAAAAACGACCTTCAATGAGGTCGTTTTTTTATGTCTGTTATCCGGCGTTATTTTTCGTTTCCACTGCGTTTTTCGGCTGCTAACGCGGCTTTTTTCGCGGCACGTTTCTCTTTCCACTTATCCCAGATTTTAGTTTCCTGCCGGCGCCATAAGCGCTGAATGTTGTCGTGATGACGCAGTAAAATCAGGCATGAAAGCATGGCCACCGGGAAAGTAAATTGCGGTTTGAACCACCAGACATAGAAGGGAGCAATCAGCGCACTGACAATCGCCCCCAGGGACGAGTAGCCGCTCAGCAGCACCGTCAGCAGCCATGTTCCGGTCATCAGACCGGTCAGGTCCCAGCCGATGGGCGCGATAGCACCAAACGCCGTGGCGACCCCTTTCCCGCCTTTAAAGCGGAAAAACACCGGGTAGATATGTCCGACGCAGGCCGCGATGGCGGTCAGGCCGAGATACATCGGCGGAATGTTCAGGCTGTACGCCAGCCAGACAGGCAGCATACCTTTGAGGACATCGAAAATCAGTACCGTTGCGGCCGCAGTACGACCGCCAATCCGCAGAACGTTGGTCGCACCGGGGTTGCCGGAGCCTTGCGTTCGGGGATCGGGTAATCCGGCTACCCGGCAGACCAGAATTGCACTGGAAATCGAGCCGCAAAGGTAGGCGAAAATAATCATGCCAAGCGCGGTAGCACTCATAACGCAGTTCCGTCTAATAAGGGTCGTTTTAATCGCAACATCTATGGATAATACGCATTTTCCGCCGGAAGTGGTATCCGGCTGACCCAAAAACAGAGAAACGCGTGATGGATATCGTATTTATTGAGCAACTAAATGTAATCACAACCATTGGCGCTTATGAGTGGGAACAGACGATTCAGCAGAAGCTGGTGTTCGATATCGAAATGGCGTGGGATAACCGTCAGGCGGCCGCCAGCGACGATGTGAATGACTGTCTGAGCTATGCCGACGTCAGTGAAGCGGTGAGCCAGCATGTGTCATCGCAGAATTTTGCGCTGGTCGAGCGGGTAGCCGAAGAGGTTGCGACCCTCTTACTGGCGCGGTTTAACTCCCCGTGGGTGCGCATCAAACTGAGTAAACCGGGTGCGGTTGCGCAGGCATCCAACGTTGGCGTGATCATTGAGCGCGGCGTACGCGGCTGATTATGGTCTCTGAAAATGCAGATTTAAATGTAAATTTCAGAAACTGATTGTGCGAATGTTTGTCATAAAAAAGCGTTATAAAGGGCGTGTTCGTCTTGAACGACGCCGTTTTAGCGGCAGCTGCGTGATGCCGCTTTTTATTGCCTGAATTTCGTCCTGTTATAAGGCCAAACAGGCAGTTTTCATTTCTTATGCATTGAGGCATTTAAATGGTAGTTGAAAGCCATTCTTTACTGGTTGCCGTCATTCTGGGTGTGGTCGAAGGGTTGACCGAGTTTTTACCGGTGTCATCCACCGGACACATGATCATCGTCGGTAATTTACTGGGCTTTACCGGTGATACCGCCAAATCTTTTGAAGTCATTATTCAGCTGGGTTCGATCATGGCCGTAGTCGTGATGTTCTGGCGCAGGCTGTTTGGCATGATCGGGCTGCATTTTGGTAAGCCGCCGGTGCACGAAGGAACGGGCACCCGCCGTCTGAATCTTATCCACATTTTGCTCGGAATGCTGCCCGCCACGGTGCTGGGGCTGCTTTTCCATTCGCAAATCAAAATTCTGTTTGAGCCGAAAAACGTTATGTATGCGCTGATCGTCGGCGGTATCTGGCTTATCGCCGCCGAATGGCTGAAGCCGAAAAAGCCTCGCGCCGAAGGTCTTGATGATATGACGTATCTTCAGGCTCTGATGATTGGCGTGTGCCAGTGTCTGGCGCTGTGGCCTGGTTTCTCCCGCTCAGGGGCGACAATCGGTGGGGGGATGTTACTGGGTGTCAGCCGTTTTGCTGCGTCTGAGTTCTCTTTCCTGTTGGCGGTGCCAATGATGCTGGGGGCGACCGTACTGGATTTATATAAGAGCTACAGCTTCCTTTCTCTGGCCGATTTACCGATGTTTGCCACCGGTTTTGTGACAGCGTTTATCGTGGCACTGTTCGCGATCAAAGCGTTTCTGTCCGTGATTAAGCGCATCTCCTTTGTGCCGTTCGCCATCTATCGTTTTATTGTCGCGATAGCTGTTTACGCCGTATTTATTGCGTAACGTTGTCCCGCTGAAATGCTGTTCGTAGAAATAAAAAAGAAAAGCGCCAATCTTTGCAGAAAGGCGCTTTTTTAATGACTGTAAGAGCAGCTTAGAATGCAACGTCCTGCGTTTTTTTCCATTCGCTAATCGCCTGTATCCGCCGTTTTTTCAATTCATCGCGGATAGCTGTGCCCTGCAAACCGGACTCCACCACTTCCTTGATAGAAATAGTCTGCGCCACGGCATAAGCCTCGCGCAGATAGTCGCCCTGCGGGTACGGGTTTTGCTCAAAACCGGTGCGGCCTCGGGCATCGGCTTCACTGGTCAAAATCATCTGCTCAAGACGCTGCGGTTTGCGCCAGACGTCGATGGTGTCGAACAGTTTCAGAATCGTTTCCGGACGCAGCTTATTTACTGTGTGGATCAGGTCATGGAACTCGGCCACCAGTTTCGCCAGCTCGCGGATATGTGTCGGCACTTTTAAGCGCTGGCACACGTTTTCAACCAGTTTCACCCCAGCCGGACCATGGCCGTGATGATGTGGCCAATATTCGGGTTTCGTCAGCCCTTTGCCGAGATCGTGGCACAGGGCAGAGAAGCGGATATCCACATCTGGCGTCAGCTCAGCGGCAATTTTCAGCGTCATTAATGTATGGATGCCGGTATCGATTTCCGGATGCCATTTTTCCGGTGCAGGTACGCCAAACAGCGCATCAAGTTCAGGGAACAGCACCTTCAGCGCGCCGCAGTCGCGCAGCACCTGAAAATAAACCTGCGGATCCTGGGTCTGTAAGGCTTTTTCCGTCTCTTTCCACACGCGTTCCGGCGTCAGCGCTTCCAGCTCACCGCTGTCGGCCATCTGCTGCATGAGTTGCTGTGTTTCCGGCGCGACGTGAAAACCGAGATGCGCAAAGCGTGCGGCGAAGCGCGCAACGCGCAAGACGCGCAGCGGATCTTCACCAAATGCATCAGAGACGTGGCGCAGTACGCGTTGTTCGATATCCCGCTGGCCGTGGTAGGGGTCAAACAGTTCCCCTTCGGCACTTTTGGCGATGGCGTTGATGGTCAGGTCGCGGCGCATCAGATCCTGTTCGAGGGTGACATCTGGCGCGGCATAGCAGGTAAAACCGTTGTAACCGGCGCCGGATTTACGCTCGGTGCGGGCCAGCGCGTATTCATCGCGGCTGACCGGGTGCAGAAACACCGGAAAATCTTTGCCAACCTGCTGATAGCCCTGTGCCAGCATGTATTCAGGGGTTGCGCCCACGACGACCCAGTCATGTTCGGTCACCGGCAGATTTAATAAACTGTCTCGGACTGCGCCGCCGACCAGGTAGTTCTTCATGGTATGGCTCCCGGGTAATGAAGAAAATCAAAGCAATATTGCCTGAAAGCGGCACGAAAATGCCGTCAATCCGTTCATCATAGCAAAATGCGGGGGCAATCTGCGGTTAACAGCAACGCAAAAAGGCACCGGAGTGCCTTTTAAACTGCGTACTGCCTGAAGCGATAGCGGTAGGGATTAGCTCATCCAGCGGTCATTTTTCTTACGACGCGGAACCAGGTGCGGCAGGATAAGGCCGAGCAGAAGACCCACACCCGCGACGCCACCACCGTACATAAACCATTGTAAGATAATGGTGCGTTGCTTATCGTCCAGCTGTACGTTGACCGCGCTGACTTTCTTCTGCGCGACAATCAGCTGATTTTTCAGATCCTGATTCTCTTTCTTCAGACCATTAATAATACCGTCGCTGGAGGCCACTTTTTGCTGCATTTCGGCAGTACGCTGGTTCCAGCTGGAGTCGATATTGGTTAATTTATCTGTCAGCGTTTTGACCTGCTGTTCCAGATCGGGAACGCGGGTACGGATGCTGGGAATATTGCTCAACTGGTCTAGCGGGATCCAGGCCGTTTTGCCTTTTGAATCCACGATTTCACCGTATTTGGTGCTGTCGTTGACGCTGCGCAGGGTTACCTGTTCACCGGCGTTCAGCGTCCCTACGATACGATATTGATTACCCGGACCGCTGTGGATATAGGTGATCAGATCGTCGGAAATGTAGCGCTTTTCATCAGCGTGAGCGCCCCAAGTGATGCTTAAGGTAAGCAAAGCGAGACCAATTAGGCGTAATTTCTGCATTTTTTCATCGTTTCTTAGTGAATTTATGGAACGCGATGTGTGAACCGACGTCATGAGCGGTTGATACTAAGGGCAACAGTTTGACGACGCAATGCATAAACAGGAATGGGAACTATCTTACTATCCCTTGATATGCGGCTTGCGCCCGGACCCTGTGATAGAATTCTCTCTATCGATAACTCCTTTTGTCGGCTTTATAACAGCCTTTTGACATCCAGAACCGGTGTGAAACCACTATGACCGTAGAAATAGAATTAAAATTTATCGCGACCGCAGCGGCTATCGCCGAATTGCCGGATCAGCTGGCGAAATTTGACAGCGAACATTCTGCACCGCAAAAACTGACCAACATTTATTACGAAACTGCTGATAACTGGATGCGTAGCCACGACATGGGCCTGCGCATTCGTGGTTTCGATGAGCAGTACGAAATGACCATCAAGACCGCCGGCAGTGTGGTGGGGGGGCTGCATCAGCGCCCTGAATATAATGTTGAGCTGAAAAAGCCGACTTTAAAACTCAGCGCTTTCCCGAAAGATATCTGGCCGGAAGGCTGCAAAGTCGCTGCGCTGCAAAAAGCTTTGCTGCCGCTGTTCAGCACCACCTTCACGCGTGAGAAGTGGGTGATTACTTACCAGCAAAGCGAGATCGAGCTTGGTCTTGATCAGGGTGAAGTGGTGGCCGGTGAGCTTTCTGAGCCACTGTCTGAAATTGAGCTGGAGCTGAAAAAAGGCAACACTGCCGATTTACTGGCGCTGGCGGCACTGATTGGCCAGAACGGCGGATTACGCCAGGGTGGCCTGAGTAAAGCTGCACGCGGCTACCATCTGGCAAAAGGTAATCCAGCCCGTGAACCTCGCCCGTTGCCAATCTTTAAGGCTGCACCGAAGGCAACGGTTGAGCAGGCGATGGCCGACACCCTGGCGCTGGCGATGGATCACTGGCAATACCACGAAGAACTCTGGGTGCGCGGTGATAAAACCGTTCGTCTGACTGTCCTGCAGGCGGTTGAAACCGTGCGCCAGATCCTGGTGATTTTCGGCGGGTTGATCCCGCGCAAAGCTTCCACCGAACTGCGTGCCTTGCTGACTGATTTAGTCCCGTTGCTGGAGAAGAAAGGTGCCGATGCTGAAGCCGTTTGCTACAGCACACCGTATCTGCAATGTAAGTTGGCGCTTACATCATGGCTTGCGACTCAGGCGTGGAAACCTTTCATTGATGATAAAGCGCAGAAGAAACTCGACGGTTCTTTCAAGCGTTTTGCTGACATCATGCTGGGCCGTACCGCTGCTGAACTGAAAGAAGTCTTCGGTCAGTCACTGGATGAAGACGGTTTCCGTGACCAGTTAGCACGTCTGAAACGCCATATTATCTCCTTCCATATGTTAGCAGGCGCTTACCCGGAAGAAGCCAGTACGCCGTACATCAATGGCTGGTTGGAGCTGCAACAGGCCATCGTAAAGCAGCAACATGCCTGGGAAGATTCTGCCCGTCAGCACGCCGTCATGATGGACGCGTTCTGGCTCAACGGCAAAATCGCCCGATAAGGCCTGTTAAAAAGCCTCGCTGTTTTTGGTTTATGGTTGAAGTTTAATTGAACAAGTAGCCTGAGTCTGACTCAGGCTTTTTTGCGAAAGGAACCCGATCTCATGTTGCCACTCTCCCCACCGCTGCAAAGTCAGGCCGACAGCTTTATTTTTCGCTGTCAGGAACATCCGCAAGCACTGCCTGACGTGAATGAAGATACTCTGTCCGTGGTTGCTGCCAGTGATTTTATCAGTGAAAATTTACTGGCTTTCCCGCAGTGGTGGCATGAGATCGTGCAGCATCCTCCGCAGGCGCAGGAGTGGCAGCACTATGGTCGTTGGCTGGGCGAAGCGCTGGCGGAAGTGAGTGATGAAGCCGGTTTGATGAAAGCGCTGCGCCTGTTTCGCAAGCGTATTTTGACGCGCATTGCCTGGTCGCAGGCGCTGATGACCAGTGAATGCGAAGAGACATTGCACCAGCTTAGCGAGCTGGCCGAAACGCTGATTGTGAGCGCGCGGGAATGGTTGTACGACGCCTGTTGCCGAGAGTTCGGTACGCCAGTCAATGCCGAAGGCGTGCCGCAAAAGCTGCTGATTCTGGGCATGGGGAAACTCGGCGGCGGTGAGCTTAATTTCTCGTCCGATATCGACCTGATTTTTGCCTATCCCGAAAACGGCCAGACGCAGGGCGGACGGCGTCAGCTGGATAACGCGCAGTTCTTTACCCGTCTCGGCCAGCGGCTGATAAAGGCATTGGATCAACCGACCATCGACGGCTTTGTCTATCGTGTGGATATGCGCCTGCGGCCGTTTGGCGACAGCGGCCCGCTGGTGATGAGCTTCCCCGCGCTGGAAGATTATTATCAGGAGCAGGGGCGCGACTGGGAACGTTACGCAATGGTCAAGGCGCGGCTGATGGGGGGAGCCGAAGACAGCAGCAGCCAGGAATTGCGTAAGTTGCTGATGCCGTTTGTCTTCCGTCGCTATATCGACTTCAGCGTCATACAGTCGCTGCGTAACATGAAAGGCATGATTGCCCGCGAAGTTCGCCGCCGGGGTCTGAAAGACAATATTAAACTCGGGGCGGGCGGCATCCGTGAAATTGAATTTATCGCTCAGGTATTCCAGCTGATCCGCGGCGGCCGTGAGCCGTCATTGCAGCAGCGTTCATTACTGCCGACTTTGCAGGCCGTGGACGAACTGGGATTGCTGCCATCTGTGCAGGTACAACAACTGCGCGACAGCTATCTGTTCCTGCGTCGTCTGGAAAACTTGTTACAGGCCATTGCCGACGAACAGACGCAAACCCTGCCGTCGGATGAACTTAATCAGGCGCGGCTGGCGTGGGGAATGCAGTTCGCCAACTGGCCAACCCTGCTTGACGGGCTGAATGCCCACATGCACTCAGTGCGCGCCGTGTTTGACGATCTGATTGGCGACGACACGCCGGACGCAGATGAAGATCCCCAACATGCGCAGTTCAGCAGTTTGTGGAGTGACGCGCTGGACGATGCTGACATCGCCGGTTTGGTACCACAGATGGCGCCCGAAGCGCAGAGCCGCTTATTGCGTCTGATTGCAGAGTTTCGCCGCGATGTGGACAAGCGCACCATCGGACCGCGCGGCCGCGACCAGCTTGACCTGCTGATGCCAAGCTTACTGGCGCAGGTCTGTGCCTATAAAAATGCGGATATTACGCTGCAACGCCTGACGTTATTACTGCTCAACATTGTTACCCGCACGACCTATATCGAACTGCTGGTGGAGTATCCGGGCGCACTGAAACAGCTGGTACGGCTCTGTGCGGCGTCGCCGATGGTGGCAAACCAGCTGGCACGCCACCCGCTGTTACTCGACGAACTGCTCGATTCCCGCACCCTTTACCAGCCGACGGCGCCTGACGCCTACCGCGATGAACTCCGCCAGTTTTTACTGCGGGTTCCGGCCGATGACGAAGAGCAACAACTGGAGGCGCTGCGTCAGTTTAAACAGGCACAACATCTGCGTATCGCCGCCGGGGATATTTCAGGCGCACTGCCGGTGATGAAAGTCAGCGATCATCTGACGTATCTGGCCGAAGCGATCCTCGAAGCGGTTATCCAGCAGGCGTGGGAGCAGATGATCACCCGTTACGGCCAGCCAACGCACTTGCAGCATCGGGAAGGGCGTGGTTTTGCGGTGGTCGGTTACGGTAAATTGGGCGGTTGGGAATTGGGCTACAGTTCAGACTTGGATCTGGTCTTCCTGCTTGACTGCGCGCCGGAAGTGATGACTGACGGTGAGCGCAGCATCGATGGCCGCCAGTTCTACCTGCGCCTCGCCCAGCGGATCATGCATCTGTTCAGCACCCGCACCTCGTCGGGGATTCTGTACGAAGTGGACGCTCGCCTGCGTCCTTCCGGCGCAGCGGGAATGCTGGTCAGCACCATCGAGGCCTTTGCGCATTATCAGCAAAATGAAGCCTGGACCTGGGAGCATCAGGCGCTGGTGCGCGCCCGCGTGGTCTACGGTGACCCGCAGCTGACGCAGCAGTTCAATGCCACAAGGCGCGAGATTTTATGCCGCCAGCGTGACGCCGATGCGCTGCGCAAAGAAGTGCGTGAAATGCGCGAGAAGATGTATGCCCATCTGGGTAGTAAAAAACGTGATGCCTTTGATTTGAAAGCCGATCCGGGCGGCATCACCGACATTGAATTCATTGCACAATATCTGGTTCTGCGCTTTGCCCACGATGAGCCCGGCCTGACGCGTTGGTCGGACAATGTGCGTATTTTCGAACTGATGTCGCAGTACGACATCATGCCGGAGGAGGAAGCGCAGCGATTGAAACATGCGTATGTCACGCTTCGTGATGAAATACACCATCTGGCGTTGCAGGAACACAGCGGCAAAGTGGACGTCGGTGCATTTATGACGGAACGGGAGCAAATCACCGCGAGTTGGAATTCCTGGCTCGGCTGATAGGATAAATCTCCGTTGTGACGGTTTTTTCGGGGAGGATAGTGGCTTGTGATATTATCCCCGCACTATTTTTATGTCAGGTTTTACCTGTTTTGGAGTATGGGATGAAAGTGACTCTGCCTGATTTTCACCGTGCCGGTGTACTGGTAGTGGGCGACGTAATGTTAGACCGCTACTGGTATGGCCCGACTAACCGTATTTCGCCGGAAGCGCCGGTGCCGGTGGTGAAAGTCAACACCATTGAGGAGCGCCCTGGCGGTGCGGCCAACGTGGCGATGAACATCGCGTCCCTCGGTGCCGGATCGCGCCTGATCGGCCTGACCGGTATCGACGATGCCGCCCGCGCGCTGAGCCTGCGTCTGGATGAAGTAAACGTTCAGTGTGATTTCGTGGCGATACCCACTCACCCGACCATCACCAAACTGCGCGTACTGTCACGCAACCAGCAGTTGATCCGCCTCGACTTTGAAGAAGGTTTTGAAGGTGTTGATCTCAAGCCAATGCTGCAAAAAATTGAACAGGCCCTGCCACTAAGCGGTGCACTGGTGCTGTCTGACTACGCCAAGGGTGCGCTGACTGATGTTCAGCCAATGATCCAACTGGCGAAAAAGGCCGGTGTGCCGGTGCTTATCGATCCTAAAGGTTCTGATTTTGAGCGCTATCGCGGTGCCACGCTGCTGACGCCTAATCTGTCAGAATTTGAAGCGGTCGTCGGGCATTGTAAAAACGAAGCAGAATTGGTCGAGCGCGGCATGAAGCTGGTGGCGGATTTCGAACTTTCCGCCCTGTTGGTGACCCGTTCCGAGCACGGTATGACGTTACTGCAACCGGGCAAAGAGCCGCTGCATCTGCCTACGCAGGCACAGGAAGTTTATGATGTTACCGGTGCCGGTGATACGGTCATTGGCGTGCTGGCGGCAGCGCTGGCAGCAGGTAATTCACTGGAAGAGTCGTGTTTCCTCGCCAATGCTGCTGCGGGTGTCGTGGTCGGTAAACTGGGTACCTCGACGGTTTCTCCGGTTGAACTGGAAAATGCCATCGGTGGGCGTTCTGACGTTGGTTTCGGCATCATGACCGAAAGCGAATTGAAAGCGGCGGTGGCTATGGCCCGTCAGCGCGGCGAGAAAGTCGTGATGACCAACGGCATTTTCGACATTCTGCATGCCGGGCACGTCTCCTATCTGGCGAATGCCCGCAAACTGGGTGACCGGTTGATCGTCGCGGTCAACAGCGATGCGTCCACTAAACGTCTGAAGGGCGAAACCCGTCCAGTTAATCAGTTGCAAAATCGCATGATTGTGCTGGGTGCGCTCGGCGCAGTGGATTGGGTGGTCGCATTTGAAGAAGATACGCCACAGCGCCTGATCGCCGGGATCCTTCCTGATCTGCTGGTCAAAGGCGGGGATTACAAACCAGAGCAAATCGCCGGTTGCGAAGAGGTCTGGGCCAACGGCGGAGAAGTGCGGGTGCTCAACTTCGAAGATGGTTTATCCACGACCAAACTGATCAATCAGATCAAAGCGCAGGATTAATCTTTTGCAGCGGTGACTGACGTTGAAACAGCGAAGGCCTGGCATGATGCTGGGCCTTTATTTTATAGGCCTTACGCAGGCGGAAGAGGCATTTGTGAGTGGACTTAAACAGGAGTTAGGACTGGCGCAGGGCGTCGGGCTGCTTTCGACCTCGTTACTGGGAACGGGCGTCTTCGCGGTGCCCGCACTGGCGGCCCAGCTGGCACAATACGACAGTCTGTGGGCGTGGCCGGTGTTAATCCTGCTGGTCTTCCCAATTGCCATTGGCTTTGCTGCTTTAGGACGGCATTTTCCGAGCGCGGGCGGTGCGGCGCATTTTGTTGGCACGGCGTTCGGGCCACATATGGCGCGGGTCACCGGCTGGCTGTTTCTCTCGGTGATTCCGGTCGGTCTTCCCGCCGCCTTGCACATTGCGGCAGGCTTCTGGCAGGCGGCCTTTGGCTGGAGCAGCGGCAATCTGTTGATGGTCCAGCTCGGGACGCTGTTTGCCATCTGGTTTCTCGGCACCCGCAGCGCGGGTTCAAGCGCGAATATTCAGACACTCATCGCTTTTCTGGTCGTCGGGCTGGTGGTGGCTATTTGGTGGAAGGGCGGGATCACGCTTAGCCAGATCCCGTTGCCGAAAGTCGCGGATGTGTCGCCAGGTTCGATGTTTAATGCGCTGGCGGTGATGTTCTGGTGCTTTGTCGGTCTGGAAGCTTTTGCGCATCTGGCGACCGAGTTTCGCCATCCCGAGCGTGATTTTCCCCGCGCGCTGTTGATTGGCATGCTGGTGGCGGGCGCCGTGTATTGGGGCTGTACCGTGGCGGTGCTGAAATTCCATGCCTGGGGCGAAGGACGTGAGGCCGCGGCATCGCTGCCCGGCATCGTCGTGCAACTGTTCGGTCAGCACGCATTGTGGGTGGCTTGCATTATTGGTTATCTGGCCTGTTTCGCCAGCGTGAATATCTACACGCAAAGCTTTGCGAGATTGGTGTGGTCGCAGGCGCAGCTGAAGCCAAAAAGTCGTCTGGCGCAGCTTTCGGCCCAGCGTGTGCCGGTCGCGGCGCTCAATGCCGTTGTCGGCAGCTGTGTGCTATTTACGTTGCTGATTTACTGGCTGAATCTGCCGCTTGATGCGCTGATTGTTTATGCCAACGGCATCTTCATTTTGATCTATCTACTGTGCATGTTGGCCGGATGGCGGTTACTGAAAGGGCGTTCGAAAGTGATGGCGCTGGTGGGCAGCGTGCTGTGTTGCCTGTTACTGGTGATGGTCGGCTGGAAGTCGTTCTATGCGTTGTTGATGCTGGCTATGTTATGGCGTTTTCTGCCAACGCCGCGCTCGTTTAAACCGGCGGAATAGTTTTCGCAGCGACATTAAAAAAGGCCTGTGGAAACAGGCCTTTTACGTTTGTAAACCACCCTAGGGTGTTAAGCAGGATCTTGCGGTTTTTGCGCCGCAGTCAGTTTGGCTTCGAGCTCCGTCAGACGCTGTTCCAGCGCCACCAGCTTCTCGCGGGTGCGCAGCAATACCTGCGTCTGCACATCAAACTCTTCACGATTGACCAGATCCATGCGGCTGAACTGCGCCTGCAAAACCTGACGGATTTTCTTTTCAGCATCCTCACCAAATTCACGGATACCTTTCGGCATAGACTCATGAACCTGACGGGCAATTTGTTCAATTTTTTTCGGGTCAATCATGTTGGTTACCTTGTTTCGAAGTAGGCGCTTATCCCTAGTGTAATCGCAGACGCAGTTTCTATAAACCTTCCCGATGGCATTAATCGGTCATTCAACGCATTGCCCCGACCTTTTAATGGCGTTATAGTTGACCTGCTTATTCTCAGGGCGGGGTGAAAGTCCCCACCGGCGGTAAACCACAGTCAGTACTGATGAAACGCATTTTCATCTTTGGTGGAAGCCCGCGAGCGCTCAATCCTTCGGGGTTAGAGGTCAGCAGATCCGGTGTAATTCCGGGGCCGACGGTTAAAGTCCGGATGGGAGAGAGTAACGGTTCAAGCCGGGCATATAATATTGCCCGCTGCGTTATTTTTTTACACTGTCGTACGATTTCGTCGCGCCACAGTGATACTCCTCAAGACGCCCTGATTCTGGTAATCCACATAAATTTTAATGAGGTTATTTTTACCATGAATCAGACCCTACTTTCCGAATTCGGTACGCCAGTTCAACGCGTTGAACGTGCACTTGATGCATTGCGCAATGGCCGCGGTGTGATGGTACTGGATGACGAAGATCGTGAAAACGAAGGCGATTTAATCTTTGCCGCCGAAAATATGTCCGTTGAGCAGATGGCGCTGACGATCCGCCACGGCAGCGGCATTGTTTGCCTCACCATGAACGAAGATAGCCGTAAAAAGCTCGAATTGCCGATGATGGTTGAGAACAATTCCAGCCAGTTCCAGACGCCTTTCACCGTGACTATCGAAGCGGCCGAAGGGGTGACGACCGGCGTATCCGCTGCTGACCGTATCACCACCATCCGCGCCGCCATTAAAGATGGCGCCAAGCCTTCTGACTTGCACCGTCCGGGGCATATTTTCCCGCTACGCGCACAGGCAGGCGGCGTACTGACCCGTGGTGGTCATACCGAAGCCTCCATTGATTTAGTGACGCTGGCGGGCCTTAAGCCTTTCGGTGTGCTGTGTGAACTGACCAACGACGACGGCAGCATGGCGCATGCGCCAGAAGCTATCGTGTTTGCCAAAAAACACGATATGCCCGTGCTGACCATTGAAGATCTGGTGGCATACCGTCAGGCGCAGACACAACAAGCCAGCTGAGTTTCCTGCCTTCGTTTCTTAAAGGCCGCCTTGCGCGGTCTTTTTTGTGTCTGAAACAGTCAAATTTACTGAATAACTTCATCATCGTTATCCGGCTGTGTCATGCCGTGAAAAAGAGTAACGTATTTTCATCGCGCAGAGTCTCCCGCTAGGAGCTCTGCCACTCTTTTCACTATGCGGTAAGGAAAACGTTATGACTTCCCCTCGTATGCCCGCTCTGTTTTTAGGCCACGGCAGCCCGATGAACGTGCTTGAAGATAATACCTATACCCGTGCATGGCAGGCGTTGGGCGAAACCCTGCCGCGTCCGAAAGCTATTGTTGCCGTTTCTGCCCACTGGTTTACCCGTGGCACGGCGGTAACGGCCATGGAAAACCCGCGTACTATCCATGATTTCGGCGGTTTCCCGCAGGCGCTGTTCGACAAACGCTATCCGGCACCGGGTTCACCGGCGCTGGCAAAACAGCTGCAGGAACTGCTCAAACCGATCGATGTTACTGCGGATACTAGCGAGTGGGGTTTTGACCATGGCACCTGGGGCGTGCTGATCAAGATGTACCCGGACGCCGATATTCCTGTTGTGCAGCTCAGTATCGACGGTACCAAGCCGGCGGAATATCACTATCAGATTGGTAAGAAACTGGCGACCTTGCGCGATGAAGGCGTGATGATCGTTGCCAGTGGCAACGTGGTACACAACCTGCGCATGGTCAAGTGGGAAGGGAATTCAGAGCCTTACCCTTGGGCGGCTTCGTTTAATCAGTACGTGCTGGATAACCTGGCATGGAAAGGTGAGGCCAAAGACCATCCGCTGGTGAACTTCATGCAGCACGACGGTGCGGCGCTCTCTAACCCGTCCGTCGAGCACTACCTGCCGCTGCTGTATGTTTTAGGCGCGTGGGATGGTGAAGAAGCGATCACCACGCCAACCGATGGCATTGTGATGAGTTCGTTGAGTATGCTCTCAGTGCAGTTGGGTTAGCGTTATTCGTGATAAAAAGCAGGGATAAAAAAACGGAGAGTGACGTGATTCGCTCTCCGTTTTTTATGGGGCGATCCGAAAGATCAACCGACGATCACATGCGGGTAGAAACGTGACAGATCCTGCGTGATCAGCGCTTTGTCTTCACGCAGGCCAATACCGCAAGGTTGATCGTTGACCAGCCAGCTGCCGATCAGCGTATAGCTGTCGCCGAATTTTGGCAGGTGGTGGAACTGCTGGACGATCATGCCCTCTTCGCCATAGGGGCCGTCAACGCTCGCCACTTCCTGTCCTTTCTCGATGATGCGGATATTGGCACCTTCGCGTGAAAACAGCGGTTTAATCACATAGTGGTCCATCTCTGGATGAGCATCTTCTGCGAAATAGGACGGCAGCAGATTCGGGTGATCCGGGAACATTTTCCACAGCAGTGGCAGCAACGCCTTATTCGACAAAATCGCTTTCCAGGCGGGCTCCAGCCAGCGAACGCCCGCATCTTCCAGCTTGGTGGAGAAGATTTCGCGGAACATAAACTCCCATGGATAGAGCTTAAACAGGTTGCTGATCACCTGATCCTGCGGATCGGTAAACTGACCACGTTCACCAAGGCCGATCTCTTCGATAAACAGAAACTCGCTGGCAAGTTCCGCTTCCAGTGCGCAATCTTGCAGATATTGCACCGTACCGCGATCTTCTTCGGTGTCTTCGCAGCAGGCGAAATGCAGCAATGAGAAGCCGTGCTGGCTTTTCAGCTCGCTGAAACGCTCGATCAACTTCTCCTGCATACTGTTGAACTGGTCAGCATCCGGCGGCAGTTTGCCTGCGGCGATTTGCTCTTCCAGCCACAGCCATTGGAAAAAAGCAGCTTCATACAGCGACGTCGGAGTGTCGGCGTTGTTTTCCAGCAACTTCGGCGGGTTAACGCCGTCGTAGGCCAGATCCAGACGGGAATAGAGCGAAGGCTGCTGAGTTTTCCATGACGTGCGGACAAACTCCCAGACGTGTTTTGGGATCTGGAATTTCGCCATCAGCGTATCGTCACTAATGACTTTTTCCACCACTTTCAAACACATCTGGTGAATGTCAGCGGTGGCGTCCTCGATCTCTTCAATCTGGGCCAGCGTGAACTGGTAGTAAGCATCTTCACACCAGTAGGGTTCGCCATACATGGTGTGAAAATTGAAGCCAAACTCGGTAGCTTTTTCGCGCCAGTCCGGGCGCTCTGCGATCGCTAAACGTTTCATGGCGGCCTCTTAGCCACCCATGCTGCGTGAAGGTGAACGCGTCGTAGAGGCTGAGCTGCGCTGCATGGCGTTCTGTTTTGCCACGCTCTCACCAAAGCCACCACGGGTCACTGTGTTGGTAGTTGCAGGTTTTGGCGCCATCGCGGTTTTCGGCACGGTCATGGTGCGTCCGCCTGCAGTCGCCGGGCCATAGCTTTTACCGGTGGCATCTACAAATTTGCCGTTGGCCGGGCTGGCGGCATTTTTAGAGGTGAACAGCGGCTGCTGAGCAAAGCCCGCGCCGCCGCCCATCATGCGGCCCATCATATAACCGGCCATCAGAGGCATCCAGAAGCTGCCGCTCTGCTGCGGTTGTGCTGCCATGCCCGCCTGAGCCGGAGCTTGCGTACACTGGCCTTCGCCGAATTCAGCCACACACTCTTCGCGGCTGGCATATTTTGGCGCGGTTTTTTCTGCTTCTTTTTTGGCTGCGTCGTAAGCCACGGTACATTGCGCGCTGTTAGACGGATTGGCTTTTGAGCAATCGTCTACGTTTTGGTACAGCGAGACGGTCTCATCGGTTTTTTCACAGCCTGAAAGCATAAATACGGCACTGACGGCGATAGCGACAGGGGTAATGCGGTAGCTACGCCAGGATTTCCGGAAGGTAGCCAGATTGATGTGTTGTGTCCGTTTCATCGTATATATCCCATGTGTAGGGCTTTTTTGCCCTTTCCCAGTAGAGCGTAAGAATAGGGTAAAGACGGTTAATGTTAAAGCAGTCAGGGTCAATTGTTACGAGACTTTACGAAAGGCTGTGATGCGGGCAAAAAAAAGCAGCCCGGAAGGCTGCTTATATCGAAAAAGGCTATAACCCGATCAGTTCTGGAATGGATTACCGCTTTTCTTCGCGCTGCTGGTGTTGCTGCTACTGGTGGTGGCCGGAGTACGGTTGACCACCGGTGAGCTCACTTTCTCAGCCTGCACGTTTTTCCGGGCCGGAGCCGCAGTCGGGTTGTTACCGTAACCGTCTGCAGACGCGTCCTGCTGTGGATTTTCAGGTGCTACAGCGTCCGGCGTAGTCGGGATCGCTTTGCCTAACGCACCGTTCAGCGCCATCAGATCATTTTCGTTCAACGTACCTAACGCAGATTTAATATTTAACTGGTTAATCAGGTAGTTATAACGTGCTGCTGACAGCTGTTGTTTGGCATTGTACAGCGTTGTCGTCGCATCCAGCACGTCAACGATGGTACGGGTACCGACCTGGTAACCGGCTTCCATCGCGTCTAATGAACTCTGTGCAGAAACAACGGCTTGTTTATAGGCGTTGATGCTGCTGATAGACGCAGAAATGTTGTTGAAGGAAGAACGCACGGTCTGCACAACAGAACGATGTGCGCTTTCCAGCTGCTCGCTGGCACCCACAAAGTTGTACTGCGCTTGTTGGACCTGAGAGTTCACCGAGCCGCCGGTATACAGGGGCAGGGAGAAGTTGATGCCGACTTTATTCTGCCCTGCATCGCTGTCCTGATAGCTACCAGAACCGGTGTTAGAACCGTTGTACTTGGTGTTGCTAAGACCAGTAGACGCCGTCAGATTAACTGTCGGCATGTGGCCAGTTTGGTAGTACCGGATCTGCTCACGGGCCAAATCCTGGGACAGGCGGGCAGAGAGCAAGTTCAGGTTGCGGCTTTCTGCTTCTTTCAACAGGCTGGCGACCGGTTGCGGGTTCTGCGTGTTGAAGCTGTCGATATTCAGTGAAGAGAGCTGCGGGTAGTAAACCCCGGTAACCTGACGCAAAGATTCCAGTGCGTTGTCGAGGTTATTACGGGCAGTTACTTCGTTAGCTAATACGGTGTCGTATTGTGAACGGGCGTTCTGCACGTCAGTAATAGCAACCAGACCCACGTTAAAACGTTGGGTGGTCTGGTCTAACTGACGGTAGATAGCCTGTTTCTGTGCTTCGGTGTAGGACAGGGAATCAATCGCGCTTAACACGTTGAAGTAAGCTGTCGCCGAATTCAGAATCAACGCCTGTTGAGCGGTCTGGAAAGTGACGTCCTGAATACCGGCCGTTTTTTCCTGCAGGGTCAGTGCACGCCATTTCGACATATCAAAAATGGTTTGGGTCAATTGCAGGGACGCACTGGTCACATTGCTGTTAACACCATTCGCATCACGGTAGCCGTTGGTATAATCATAATCCGCACCCAATCCGAGTTGCGGTAATAATGGGCTGCGCGATTCGTTAATTTTTTCGAATGCAGCATCACGGTCGGCGGCAGATTTGCGCAGATCCGGGTTACTTTCCCTGGCTTGCTGATAGACCTGCATCAGGTTTTCAGCCTGGCTCATCGCACTAAAGCCGCCCAGGCTCAGTCCGATTAGAAGGGGGAGCAGTTTCTTCATTTGCATTCCTTGTTGTGCAGCAATGTTGTTATGGTGACGCTGTCAAAATACCAATAGACGCGGATTCTATCAGAGACTGGCGGAAGGACTGAGTGGCTTTACGTGCCTTACCGCCCAAATTAGTTTCAATCTACCACAAACGTGCCTGATTATTATTAGCGCATTTTCATCAAATTGACCTCAAATGACGATAATCTGTCTGTGTGAGGAAATAAGGGAGAAGCGAGATGTCTTCGATAAAAGGTTCACCAGTGACTTTCGGTCAGGATGATGTAGAAATTATTGCACGTGAGACGCGCTATAAAGGTTTTTTTTCAATTATCGCCTATCGGTTTCGCCATCGTCTGTTTAGCGGTGAAATGAGCGCAGAAGTGGTGCGTGAGGTTTTCGAGCGCGGCCACGCCGCCGTGTTATTACCCTATGATCCGCAGCGTGATGAAGTGGTTTTAATCGAACAAATCCGTATTCCATCCATTGATTCCAGTGATACCCCATGGCTTCTGGAAATGGTCGCCGGTATCATTGAGGAAGGCGAAACGGTAGAAGACGTCGCACGGCGCGAAGCGCTGGAAGAAGCTAATATCGTTGTTGGACGCTGTAAACCCGTACTGAGCTACCTCGCCAGCCCGGGCGGCACCAGTGAGCGCCTGTCAATTATGGTGGGTGAAGTCGACGCAACAACGGCACAGGGAATTCACGGCCTGGCGGCTGAAAATGAGGACATCCGCGTGCATGTGGTGAGCCGTGAACAAGCTTACTGCTGGGTGGAGGAAGGAGTAATTGATAATGCTGCGTCAGTGATTGCTTTGCAGTGGCTGGCTCTGCACCATGAATCCCTGAGAAAAGAGTGGTCCCACTAATGATTAAGCGCTATACCCCTGATTTTCCTGAAATGATGAGATTGTGTGAAACCAATTTCGCACAACTGCGCCGTTTAATGCCGCGTAATGATGAAGTCGGCGAAACGGCAACTTATCAGGTGAGTAGCGCAACGTACCGTCTGACGATTGTAGAATCTACGCGTTACACCACTCTGGTTGAGATAAAGCAGACCGCACCTGCGGTCAGCTACTGGAGCCTCCCGTCACTGACCGTGCGCCTGTATCACGACGCTATGGTTGCTGAAGTGTGTGCGAGTCAGCAGATCTTTCGCTTCAAAGCGCGCTATGATTATCCTAATAAAAAGTTGCATCAGCGCGATGAAAAGCATCAAATTAACCAGTTCCTTGCTGACTGGTTGCGTTATTGCCTTGCGCATGGAGCGATGGCCGTTCCGGTTTGTTAGACAGACTTCAACGACAAAGGACACAACTTGGAAAGCCTGTTTAAACTGTCTTTGGTGAATGGGGCCAACGTCAGAATTCTGCAAATCACAGATACTCATCTTTTCGCCGGTGAGAACGAAACGCTGCTGGGGGTGAACACTTTCCGCAGCTATCGCGCTGTGCTGGACGCAATAAAAGCACAGAACTGCGAGGTCGATATCATCGCAGCGACCGGCGATTTGGCGCAGGATCAATCGCTTGAAGCCTACCGCCATTTTGCCTGCGGCATTAATGAACTGCCCGCGCCTTGTGTCTGGCTGCCCGGAAATCACGATTTCCAGCCTGCAATGGTTGATGCGCTGCAAGAGGCCGGTATTCATCCGTCCAAGCAGGTATTACTCGGCGATAACTGGCAGGTGCTGCTGCTCGACACTCAGGTGTTTGGTGTGCCGCATGGTCATGTCAGTGAATATCAGCTCGAATGGATGGAGCGCTGTCTGGATGAATATCCCGAGCGTTTCACCCTGATCATGTTGCATCACCATCCGTTGCCGTCAGGCTGTACCTGGCTGGATCAGCACAGTTTGCGCAATGCGCACATGCTGGCCAACGTGCTGACGCGTTATCCAAAGGTGAACACCTTGCTGTGCGGTCACATTCATCAGGAGCTGGATCTCGACTGGTACGGCAAACGCCTGTATGCCACACCCTCGACCTGCGTTCAGTTCAAACCGCACTGTACCAATTTTACCATCGATACGGCCGCACCCGGCTGGCGATATCTCGATCTCTGCCCAGATGGCAGCGTGGAGACGCAGGTGTTCAGGCTGGACACCGATGAGTTCAGCCCGGATACCGATTCGGACGGTTACGAATGAGTACCTTACTTTATCTCCACGGTTTCAATAGTTCACCGCAGTCGGCGAAGGCCACGTTGTTAAAAAACTGGCTGGCGGAACACCATCCGCACATTGAAATGGTGGTACCGCAGTTGCCGCCTTTTCCCTCCGATGCTGCGGAGCAACTTGAATCACTGGTGATGCAAAAATCCGGCCGCAAACTGGGTATTGTGGGGTCTTCGCTGGGGGGGTATTACGCCACCTGGCTGTCCCAATGTTTCATGGTGCCTGCCGTGGTCGTCAACCCTGCGGTGCGGCCTTTTGAGCTGCTGATCGACTACCTAGGGCAGAACGAGAACCCCTACACCGGGCAGCAATATGTGTTAGAGTCACGCCACGTTTACGATCTGAAAGTCATGCAGGTCGAACCGCTGGAGTCACCGGATTTACTGTGGTTACTTCAGCAAACGGGCGATGAAATCCTCGATTACCGTCAGGCCGTGGCGTATTACACCACCTGCCGACAGACGGTCGAACCTGAGGGAAATCATACTTTTGTCGGCTTCGAACGTCATTTTTCGTCGATTATTGATTTCCTGGGTCTGGCATCGGACTGAATCGTCAGGGTGAGTTTCCCCCGGATGACAATCCGCCCCAAGACAGCGCATCGCCCGCCCAACGAATGTTTCCCAACCTATGAGCCACGAATATTCAACGATGAGCCAATCAACTTATAACGCGGATTCCATAGAGGTCCTCAGCGGTCTGGAACCGGTGCGTCGTCGCCCCGGCATGTACACCGACACCACGCGACCGAACCATCTCGGTCAGGAAGTGATCGACAACAGCGTCGATGAAGCATTAGCGGGTCATGCAAAACGCATTGAAGTGATCCTGCACGCTGACCAGTCTCTGGAAGTGATCGATGACGGTCGCGGTATGCCTGTGGATATTCACCCGGAAGAGGGCGTGCCCGCCGTTGAACTGATTTTTTGTCGCCTCCATGCAGGCGGCAAATTCTCCAACAAGAACTACCAGTTTTCCGGCGGCCTTCATGGCGTGGGGATCTCCGTGGTCAACGCCCTTTCAACACGGGTTGAAGTCGCGGTGAAACGCGGCGGTGAAGTGTATGAAATGGCGTTTGAGAACGGCGATAAAGTGCAGGATTTGCACGTTACCGGCACCTGCGGTAAGCGCAATACCGGCACCAGCGTCCACTTCTGGCCAGACGTCAGTTTCTTCGACAGCCCGCGTTTCTCGGTCAGCCGTCTCAGCCATCTGCTGAAAGCCAAAGCGGTTCTGTGTCCGGGCGTTGAGATTATTTTTAAAGACAAGGTGAACAACACCGAGCAGCGCTGGTGCTACGAAGATGGCCTGACTGACTACCTGATGGAAGCGGTAAACGGTCTGATCACCCTGCCGGAAAAAGCTTTTGTCGGCGCCTTTGCCGGTGATACTGAAGCGGTTGACTGGGCACTGCTGTGGCTGCCGGAAGGCGGCGAACTGCTGACTGAAAGCTACGTTAACCTGATCCCAACCATGCAAGGCGGTACGCACGTCAACGGCCTGCGTCAGGGGCTGCTTGATGCGATGCGCGAGTTCTGTGAATTCCGCAATATTCTGCCGCGCGGCGTGAAACTATCGGCAGAAGATATCTGGGAGCGCTGTGCCTATGTGCTCTCGGTGAAAATGCAGGACCCACAGTTTGCCGGGCAGACCAAAGAGCGTCTCTCTTCGCGTCAGTGCGCCGCATTTGTCTCCGGCGTCGTGAAAGATGCCTTCAGCCTGTGGCTGAACCAGAACGTGCAGGCTGCCGAGCAGCTGGCCGAACTGTGTATTTCCAGTGCGCAGCGTCGTTTACGCGCTGCCAAGAAAGTGGTGCGTAAAAAGCTGACCAGCGGCCCGGCGTTGCCCGGCAAACTGGCCGACTGTACCTCACAAGATCTGAACATGACAGAACTCTTCCTGGTGGAAGGGGACTCTGCAGGCGGCTCCGCCAAACAGGCGCGCGATCGTGAATATCAGGCAATTATGCCGCTCAAGGGTAAGATCTTAAACACCTGGGAAGTCTCTTCGGACGAAGTTCTGGCCTCGCAGGAAGTGCACGACATCTCTGTGGCGATCGGCATCGATCCTGACAGCGAAGATCTGACCCAGCTGCGTTACGGCAAGGTCTGTATTCTTGCGGATGCGGACTCCGACGGTTTACACATCGCTACTTTGCTGTGTGCGCTGTTTGTCCGTCACTTCCGTTCTCTGGTGCGCGGTGGACACGTTTACGTCGCTATGCCGCCGTTGTACCGCATCGATCTGGGCAAAGAGGTGTTTTATGCTCTGGACGAGCAGGAAAAAGAGGGCGTACTGGATCAGTTGAAACGCAAAAAGGGCAAACCAAATGTCCAGCGCTTCAAAGGTCTGGGTGAAATGAACCCGCTGCAACTGCGTGAAACTACGCTGGATCCGAATACCCGTCGTCTGGTGCAGCTAACCATTGACGAAGAGAACATCGATCAGACCCTGCGCATGATGGATATGCTGCTGGCGAAGAAACGTTCTGAAGACCGCCGTAACTGGTTACAGGAAAAAGGCGACACTGCCGAACTGGACGTCTGATCCTTTATCTTGTTCCATAAAAAAGCCGGACGCTTTGCAGCTCCGGCTTTTTGCTTTATGAAATCTCAAATTGTAGATCTCACATCAAAATTATGCTTTCTCGATAATATGGATCACCACATCCAGAACGTCGGCTTTGATGTTTTCGCGGTGCTTGTTCATATGCGTCGCCTGCTGGTGCGCTTCAAGGTGCGCCAGGCTTTCCCAGTCTTCCAGCATGAAGATGGAGTCAGGGACGGTTTTGCGCCACGGGATCTGACCGTTGAAATCAACGTAGGGCTCATAGCGGTGGCAGCCTTTCTCTTCGAGAACGCTTGGCAACAGCGCGATGATTTTTTCCAGAACCGCGTCGCGGCGGCCCGGTTTTACTTTGATTTCGGCAATAACAGTGATCATAAAATTCCCTTAGTGCCTGTCAGAAAAACATGAATGCGAAGTGTAAACTTAAGCCTGACCAAACACATATTCAAGGTGTGCACGGTAACGGGCAAAATCGCGCTCAACGTTCGGTTGCTTCATTACGTCGTTACACATGAAGGTCGGCAGGGTCTCAAGACCGATAAACTGGTTGGCTTTATGCTGCGGCAGATATACCCCGTCAACGCCCACGCCGTGGAAGAATTGCTCTTTATCTTCGAAAGCTTCAAGCGGAGCATTCCAGGTCACCGAGAGCATGTAGCTCTTGCCCTGCAACAGGCCGCCTGAACCATATTTATGTGACGCGTCTGAACGGGTACGGCCATCGCTGGCGTACAGTTTGCCGTGGCCTTCGGTGAAGACTTCATCGATATATTTTTTCAGGGTCCACGGCATACCCATCCACCAGCCCGGTTGCTGATAAATAATGGCGTCTGCCCAGAGATAACTTTCGATTTCGGCCTGAAGGTCGTAACCCTCTTCAAGCACGGTGACACGTACGTCGTGGCCGGCGTCGCGCAGGAAGCTGGAGCCGACGTCAGTCAGGCTGTTGTTCAGCTCGCCTTTTGAGTGGGCGAAGGTTTTACCGGCGTTAATAATCAGGATATTGCTCATGCTGTAGGGCCTCGTTGATAAACTGTTGTCCAACAGTTTACTTAAAATGGCGAGGCAGAAAAATGTGACTTTGCGCACAAGACTATGGACAAAAATGCAATAAAGGGCCGATACAATACGCATCCTGAACATTTTTGAGCCACTTTTTAAACAACTGACCCTGATGGCCGCGGGCAGGATCACAGCAACTGTGACAGGAATGCGGCAGATGATGTACTATCGCGGGCATCATCGCCTCGTTGCGGGCATTGTTGCGCCCCCTGCAAGTGTGAGCCTCCTTATTTTCCAGAACGATAACGCCACGGGTCTGAGGATTAATCAATGAGCGAAATAACTCATGACGGTACAGAGCGTTTAGCGCTGCACACGTTTACTGAGAACGCCTATCTCAACTATTCCATGTATGTGATCATGGACCGCGCGCTGCCGTTTATCGGCGACGGCCTCAAGCCTGTGCAACGCCGCATTATTTATGCGATGTCGGAACTCGGCCTGAGCAATAACGCCAAATTTAAGAAATCTGCCCGTACCGTCGGTGACGTACTGGGTAAATACCATCCGCACGGCGACAGCGCGTGTTATGAAGCCATGGTACTGATGGCGCAGCCGTTCTCTTACCGCTACCCGCTGGTGGATGGTCAGGGGAACTGGGGTGCGCCGGATGACCCGAAATCCTTCGCCGCCATGCGTTATACCGAATCCCGTCTGTCTAAATATGCAGACGTGCTGCTACGCGAACTGGGTCAGGGTACGGTCAATTACGTGCCGAACTTCGACGGCACCATGCAGGAACCCAAAACCCTGCCTGCGCGCCTGCCGAATATCTTGCTGAACGGCACCACCGGGATTGCCGTGGGTATGGCGACGGATATTCCGCCGCACAATATCCGCGAAGTGGCCAACGCGGCGATTGCGCTGCTGGAAAAACCGGGCAGTACGCTGGAAGATTTACTGGAATTCGTGCAGGGGCCAGACTTCCCGACCGAAGCCGAAATCATTACTCCACGTAACGAAATTCGTAAGATTTATGAATCGGGCAAAGGCTCGGTACGTATGCGCGCCGTGTGGCACAAAGAGGATGGCAGCGCGGTGATCACCGCTTTGCCGCATCAGGTGTCCGGAGCCAAAGTGCTGGAGCAGATCGCCAGCCAGATGCGCAATAAAAAGCTGCCGATGGTGGAAGATTTGCGTGATGAATCCGATCACGAAAATCCAACCCGCCTGGTGGTGGTACCGCGATCCAACCGTGTCGATCTCGATCAGGTAATGAACCACCTGTTTGTGACCACCGATCTGGAACGCAGCTACCGCATCAACATGAATATGATTGGCCTGGATAACCGTCCGTCGGTGAAAGGGCTGGTGGAAATCCTGACAGAATGGCTGGCCTACCGTCGTGATACCGTGCGCCGCCGCCTGAATTTCCGCCTCGATAAAGTGCTCAAACGCCTGCACATCCTCGAAGGTTTACTGATTGCCTTCCTGAGTATCGATGAAGTTATTCATATCATCCGTACTGAAGACGAACCGAAACCGGTACTGATGGCACGCTTTGATCTGAGTGAAACCCAGGCAGAAGCCATCCTTGAGTTGAAATTGCGTCATTTAGCAAAACTCGAAGAGGTGAAAATCCGCGGTGAGCAGGCTGAACTGGCTAAAGAGCGCGATCAGCTGCAGGCGCTGTTGGGTTCAGAACGTAAACTGAGCACGCTTATCCGTAAAGAGATTCAGGCTGACGTTGAAGCCTATGGCGACGACCGCCGCTCACCAATCACCGAGCGCGAAGAAGCCAAAGCCATGAGCGAACACGACTTTGTGCCGTCTGAACCGGTGACCATCGTACTGTCTGAAATGGGCTGGGTACGCAGCGCCAAAGGCCACGATATTGACGCCACCGGCCTGAGCTATAAAGCCGGTGACAGCTTCCGCGCCGCCGCTAAAGGCAAGAGCAATCAACCGGTAGTCTTCATTGACTCCACTGGACGCAGCTACGCGCTGGATCCGATGACGCTGCCTTCCGCGCGCGGGCAGGGCGAGCCGCTGACGGGTAAACTGACGCCACCGCCGGGCGCGACGATTGAACAGGTACTGATGGCACCAGACGATCAAAAATTGCTGATGGCATCGGATGCCGGTTACGGTTTCGTCTGTACCTTCAACGATTTAGTGGCGCGCAACCGTGCCGGTAAAGCGATGATCACCTTGCCGGATAACGCCAAAGTTCTGCCGCCAATCGAACTGCACGGGGAGGACAACATGCTGCTGTCGATCACCGCCGCTGGCCGTATGCTGCTGTTCCCGGTTGCCGACCTGCCACAGCTGTCGAAAGGGAAAGGTAACAAAATTGTTTCAATTCCTTCCGCACAGGCGGCATCGGGTGAAGACAAACTGGTCTGGCTGCTGGTGTTGCCACCGCAGACGTCACTGACCCTGTACGTTGGCAAACGTAAACTGACGCTGCGTCCGGAAGAGTTACAGAAATTCCGCGCAGAACGTGGACGCAAAGGAACGCTGTTACCACGCGGCCTGCAGCGTATCGATCGCGTTGAAGCCGAGTCTCCGCTGCGTAAGTCAGCGGGTGACAGCGAAGAGTAACGCCATCGAGTCACCGGTCCCGGCCGGGTAATTCAGGGCACATTTGTGCCCTGAATACTTTGTGAAAATCAGGCGTTTCTGAAGTTGCAGCAGAGCGCAAAGATTTTACAAATGTATAAACAAAACCGTTGTGTAGCGCTGGCTGAGGCCTGAGAATAGCCCTGCGCGGAGGGAAGGAGACGGCGAGGTTTCCTGCTGGCTCCGGCGGTATGCTTAAGAGGATGTTATGTTATTTATTTTGCGTCTGATCATCGTCGTTATCTATTCGATTCTGTTGTCCTTTTTGGGCTGCATTTACTGCCTGTTCAGCCCGCGAAACCCGAAACACGTGGCGACATTCGGCCATATGTTCGGACGTCTGGCACCGGTTCTGGGAATTACCGTCGAAAAGCGTATCCCGCCTGAAGCGGCGCACTACGGCAACTGTATCTACATTGCCAACCACCAGAACAACTATGACATGGTGACCGTGTCATCCGTGGTTCAGCCAAGAACCGTGACCGTCGGCAAAAAAAGCCTGGCGTGGATCCCGTTCTTTGGCCAGCTCTACTGGCTGACCGGTAACCTGCTGATTGACCGTGAGAACCGCGCAAAAGCGCACACCACCATTTCTCAGGTGGTAGACCACATTAATAAGAAGAACATCTCCATCTGGATGTTCCCCGAAGGGACGCGCAGCCGTGGCCGTGGCCTGATGCCGTTTAAAACGGGTGCCTTCCATGCGGCAATTTCTGCCGGAGTGCCTATCGTGCCAATTTGTGTGTCCAACACCAATGATAAAATCAAGCTGAACCGCTGGTCTAACGGGCTGGTGATCGTTGAAATGCTGCCGCCGATTGATACGTCGCAGTATGGCAAAGAGCGTCTGCGTGAACTGTCCAATCATTGCCACCAAATCATGGCCGACAAGATTGCCGAACTGGACGCTGAAGTCGCCGCGCGCGAAGCCGCTGCGAAGGCCAAAAAGTAATCTTCCTTTTTCGCCCGCCGCCAATGATGGCCAGGGGCAATTTACACAGCTTTGATTTTGTTTTCATGGAGAAAATATGTCACTCAGTCGTCGCTCGTTTCTGCAAGCATCCGGACTGGCTCTGGCCGCGGGTGCATTGCCACTGAGGGCACAAGCGAGTGGATCGCAACCAGCATTGCCTGTTCCTCCATTGATTGAATCACGCCGCGGACAACCGTTATTTCTGACCATGCAGTCGGCCCACTGGTCGTTCCTCGGTGGCAATAAAGCGCCGGTCTGGGGATTCAACGGCATGTATCTCGGGCCGACGGTGCGTGTCTACAGTGGTGATGACGTCAAACTGATTTACAGCAACCGTCTCTCTGAACCGGTCTCGATGACCGTCAGCGGCCTGCAGGTTCCGGGAACGCTGGCCGGTGGCGGTGCGCGTATGATATCTCCGGGCGTTGACTGGTCGCCGGTGCTGCCTATCCGTCAGCCCGCGGCCACCTGTTGGTATCACGCCAATACGCCAAACCGCATGGGACCGCACGTCTATAACGGTCTGGCGGGAATGTGGCTGATTGAAGACCCGATCAGCAAGAATCTACCGCTGCCAAACCATTACGGCGTGGATGATTTCCCGGTGATCATTCAGGACAAGCGTCTCGACAACTTCGGTGTACCGCAGTACGACACCCCGGCGTCCGGCGGCTTCTTTGGCGACACGATGCTGGTCAATGGCGTACAGGGGCCGTTTGTCGAGGTTTCCCGTGGCTGGGTGCGTCTGCGCCTGCTCAATGCCTCTAACGCCCGCCGCTATCAGCTCAGCCTCACCGACGGCCGTGCTTTCCACGTCGTGAGTTCCGATCTCGGCTTCCTGCCTGCGCCTCTGACCGTACAGCGTTTATCGCTGGCGCCGGGCGAACGCCGCGAAGTGCTGATTGATATGTCGCAGGGCGACGAAGTATCGATCACCGCCGGTGAAGCGGCCAGCGTAATGGATCGTATTCGTGGCCTGTTCGAACCTTCGAGTATTCTGGTCTCCACGCTGGTGCTGACGTTGAAACCCACCGGCCTGTTGCCGCTGGTGACCGACAATCTTCCGATGCGCCTGCTGGCCGACCAAATCCTCGGCGGCAGCGTCTCCCGTACCCGTGAATTCCGCCTTGGCGACAGCCAGCCGGGCATCAACGGCGCTATCTGGGACATCAGCCGCATCGACTTCACGGCTCAGCAGGGCTCATGGGAGCGCTGGACTGTGCGTGCCGACATGCCGCAGCCGTTCCATGTTCAGGGCGTCTCTTTCCTGGTGAAAAGCGTCAACGGCGCCGCGCCGCTGGTGGAAGATGCCGGTTTCAAAGATACCGTGTGGGTCGACGGTGACGTCGAACTGCTGGTCTACCTGAACCAGCCATCCTACGACCATTTCCCGTTCCTCTATTACAGCGGAGCACTGGAGATGGCCGACCGCGGCTCCACCGGACAGATGGTTATCACGCCGTCGGCTTAAATCCGGCGCATAAAAAAACCCGCCTCGGCGGGTTTTTGGTTTTCAGATGGAACAGAAAACAGAGCAGATCAAAACGTTTCCGGATTCGGCCCTAAGCGTTTACCGGCATCCAGTTTAGCGATTTCCGCCAGTTCTTCCTTCTCGAGTTTGAAATCAAACACTTCGAAGTTTTCGCGGATGCGTTTTGGCGTCACGGATTTAGGGATCACGATCAGCCCGCTGTCCAGATGCCAGCGGATCACTACCTGCGCCGGGGTTTTGCCATATTTCTCCGCCAGTTTTTGGATCAGCGGCTGGTCGAAGACTCCTTCGCCGCCTTGTGCCAGTGGACTCCAGGCTTCGGTGGCAATGTTGTGCGTGGCGTTCCAGGCATGAAGCTGGCGCTGTTGCAGTAACGGGTGCAGCTCAATCTGGTTCACTACCGGGAAGATCCCGGTTTCATCTTTCAGTTTTTGCAGATGCGGAATATGGAAATTACAGACACCTACGCTTTTCGCCAGCCCCTGTTCTTTCAGTTTTTGCAGCTGCTTCCAGGCTTCGACAAAATTGCCCTGATCGGCTTTCGGCCAGTGAATCAGGTAGAGATCAACGTAGTCGAGACGTAACTTCTTCAGGCTGGTTTCCAGCGCGTCGTGCGCATTCAGTTGATCGTCATTCCACAGCTTGGTGGTAATGAACAACTCTTCGCGTGGCGTGCTGATACCACTTAGCGCCTCGCCCACGCCTTCCTCATTTTTATAAATGGCGGCAGTATCAATGTGGCGATAACCGGTGTTGATCGCCGTCGTAACGGCGTTACTCGCCTCTTCGTTGCTGGCCTTCCATACGCCGAGTCCTAACTGAGGCATCTTGTTGCCATCGTGAAGTTTGATGATGGGTTGCGTTGCCATGAGTTTCTCCTTCAATCAATTGCGCTTACGTTCTACGTCTGGTTAACGAAACCGGGTTCCGTGGAGGGACAGGATCCCGATCTTTCGTCTCATATCAGGCATGCATATCCAGGATCACGCGATAACGCGCGTTACCATCATGCAAATGTTTTACTGCGTCGTTGATTTTGCTGAGCGGGAAGTGCTCGACTTGTGGCGTGATTTTGTGGCGCGCACAGAAGGCCAGCATATCGGCCAGCCGCGACGGTGAACCGGTCGGTGAGCCGGAAATTTCGGCCTGTTTGCTGATTAGCGCCATTACGTGTACCGGCACGGCTTCGGGCACCACGCCCACAAAGTGCAGACGGCCTTTCGGGGCCAGTGCACCGATAATGGCATCCCAGTCCAGCGAGGCGTTGGCGGTCACCATAATGAAATCGAGCTGCCCGGCGATTTTCTTCAAATCTTTGCTGTCGCGGGTGGCGACGACGCGGTGAGCCCCGAGCGACAACGCTTCGTCACGCTTGGCTTCTGATGAGGTAAACGCAGTGACTTCACAGCCCCACGCATTCAGAAAACGCACGGCCATATGACCCAGACCGCCGATGCCCACAACGCCTACGCGATGGGTCGGCAGGACGCCAAACTGCAGCAGCGGGTTAAACACCGTGATGCCGCCGCAGAACAGCGGGCCAGCGCTGGTGCTGTCGACGCCTTCCGGGAGTGGAATAGCCCAGGCCCAGTGGCTGCGGATTTTATCGGCGAAGCCACCGTGGCGGCCTACAATCGTGGCCTCAACCTCATGGCAGAGATGCTGATCGCCCGAAATACAGGGATGGCAATGCATACAGCTGCCACGGTTCCAGCCTACGCCCACGGTCTGGCCGACTTTCAGTCCTTTGTTGCGTGCGTGGTCACCGATTTTTACAATTTTACCCACCACTTCATGGCCGGGAACGAAAGGATACTGGGTGATGCCCCAGTCATTATTAAGCATTGATAAGTCAGAATGGCAGACGCCGCAGTAATCAATCGCGACTTCAATTTCTTCATCCCCTATCGGGCCAGCGTCGAAAGGAAAGGACTCCAGAGGCTGATGCGGACCGGCAGCGGCCCAGGCTTTAAAGGTATTTTCTGCAGCGGTTGGTGTAGACATGCAATCTCTCCAATGGCGTAAATAGTGTAATGATTCTTTAAAGCCTAGCAGCTAACAGCATTACTGCCGATTTCTGCCACGACCCTCAATACTCACCACACTAACAATATCCGCGCGTCATAATCATGCTCATTCCTGCCTAAGACTTGCCTGTTTCTGCCGGAGACTGTAGAAAATGGCGTGCTCATGGCAGAATCAATGCCGGATCATTGAGAGTGAAGGAAGTGCTGAATGGAACATGTTGAGAGTCTTTGCGCCAATCTGGCGGCGCAGGTTGCGCGGTTGAGCGGTGATAAGTTGCTCAGCCATTCCATCGTGCCTCAGGTATCATTGATGTACACCAAACGCCACCATCCGCGCACGCCGGTACTGTATAACCCCGGTCTGGTGATCCTGTTTCAGGGCAGCAAGATGGGTTATCTAGGTAAGCGCACTTTCTCTTATGATCCGAAAAACTATCTGATGCTCACGGTGCCGCTGCCGTTTGAGTGTGAAACCTTTGCCAGCGCCGAGCAGCCTCTGGCCGGTATCCAGATAAGCATTAATACCGTCATGTTGCAGGATCTGCTGCTGGATATGGAAGAGGCCGGGTTTGCCGGGCAGAAAGACCAATCCTCCGGAATCAGCTCCGGCGTGCTGGATGAAGACATCCTGTGCGCTGCCGAACGCCTGCTGGATGTGATGGAGAGGCCGCTGCGCGCGAAAGTCCTCGGCCCGCAAATCATCCGAGAGATCTTGTTTCTGGTGCTCACCAGTGACAACGGCGGTGCGCTACAGGCGCTCGTCAACCGCCACACGCACTTCAGCCAGATTGCCAAAGCGCTGCGCCGCATTGAGAGCCAGTATGCCGATAACCTCAGCGTGGAGCTGCTGGCCAGTGAAGTGAACATGAGCGTGTCTGCGTTCCACCACAATTTCAAAGCGGTGACCAGCACCTCGCCGCTGCAATACCTGAAAACCTACCGGTTGCATAAAGCGCGCATGATGATGATGTACGACGGGCTGAAAGCCAGCTCTGCGGCGTTGCGGGTCGGGTATGAGAGTGCTTCGCAGTTCAGCCGCGAATTTAAGCGCTACTTTGGTGTGACGCCAAGTGATGAAATGGCGCGGGCGCGGGAAGGCCATTCGCTGACGCTGGCGGATACGCTGATTCGCTAACAGCCATAAAAAACCCGCTATTCAGCGGGTTTTGTTTTTATCTCGCCGGCGCAGGCCGGTAGGCGGCATTTTCGTTTCTTCCAGACCACCAACAGTGCGCCAACCAACCCGACCACCAGCAGCAATACTGGCAGGATCATCAGCCCGGCCATCACCTGATCTTCATGGCGTTTGACGATCGGAATATGGCTGAGAGCAAAGCCCAGTGAAATCACCACGCCTACCCACAACAGCGCGCTAAGCCAGTTAAACAGCTGGAAGCGGGCATTATTCAGGCCTGAAATACCGGCCATGGTCGGCAGCAAGGTGCGCACGAAGGCCAGAAAACGGCCAATCAGCAGCGCCATCAAGCCGTGCTGGATAAACATCTGGTGGGCGCGTTGGTGGTAGTGCGCAGGAAGCTGCAATAGCCAGCCTTTCACCAGTTTGGTATGCCCTAACCAGCGGCCCTGAATGTAGCTCAGCCAGCAGCCAAGGCTGGCGGCGACCACCAGAATGATCAGTGTCGGGATGAAACTCATCACACCTTTGGCGATCAAGGCTCCCGTCAGTAATAACAGGCTGTCACCCGGCAGGAAAGAGGCTGGGAGCAGGCCATTTTCGAGGAACAACGTAATAAACAATACGGCATACACCACCCAGAGAACTTTTGGGTCGGCGAGGACGCTGAAGTCGTGCTGCCAAAGTGCATGAAGAATATCGGTAAGTACCGCCATAAACTGTCCTGTCAGGGTGCTGTGAAAAACTGTCACGTGTTCAGTGTAACGCAGATCCTCCCTTTAGGGGTTGATCTGAGGCCAGTGAACCTGGGCAGAAATATTCGGTTTTGTTATAAGAACCCGGTTGTCTATGCAACAAGGCTATATTTTATACTGACCGATTATGGACACTCTTCTGACGAAATATCGACAGAGACTGCGCCGATCTGCGCCGTCCGTCGCAATCATTGCGGGTTTGCTGCAATTCTGCCGAAAGCCGCGTCCAGATCCGCAATCAGATCCTCACAATGCTCCAGCCCGATATGCAGCCGCACCAGCGTCCCCGTAAAATCGACGGTCTCGGCCGGGCGGATAGCCTGGATCTCCTCCGGCTGGTTTGCCAGCACCAATGACTCAAAGCCACCCCACGAATATGCCATGCTGAAATGTTCGAAATGGTCGAGATATTCCGCCATCTGCGCGGAAGTCAGCCGCTGTTTGAGCACGAAAGAGAACAGCCCGCAGCTGCCGGTGAAATCACGTTTCCAGAATTCATGGCCTTTGCTGCCGGGTAACGCCGGGTGATTGACCACGGCGACTTCCGGACGAGCTTCGAGCCACTGTGCAACGCGGACGCTGCTCTCCTCATGCTGGCGCAGGCGGATACCCAACGTACGCAGGCCGCGGCTGGCGACGTAGGCGGTATCGGCATCGACCATCTGGCCCATCAGATAAGAGTGTTCGCGCAACTGCTCCCAGCAGCGTTCGTTACTGACGGCGGTGCCGATCATCGCGTCGGAATGGCCGATGATATATTTGGTGCCAGCCTGAATCGAAATATCGATATCGAAATCCAGCGCTTTAAACAGGATCCCTGCCGCCCAGGTGTTGTCGATCATGATAACGACATCAGGAGCAACGGCTCGCACCGAATGCACCATAGCGGGCAGGTCCGGCATCTCCATGGTGATGGAGCCCGGCGCTTCGAGGAACACCACCTTGGTGTTGGGTTGCATCAGTGAACCGAGATCTTCGCCAATGGAAGCCGGGAAATAGGTGGTGCTGACCCCAAGCTTGCGCAGCACTTTTTCGGCGAAATCCTGCGTCGGCTCATAGGCTGAACCGGCCACCAGAATGTGATCGCCTGCTGAGACAAATGACAGGATCGCATTGCTGACTGCCGCCGCTCCGCACGGATAAAGGGCACACCCTGCGCCGCCCTCCAGTTCGACCATCGCCTCCTGGAAAGAGAAATGCGTCAGCGTGCCGCGACGGCCATAAAACAGTTCGCCATTGGCGCGGTTTTTAGTGGCGTGTTTTTTCTCTGCGACGCTGTTAAATACCAGCGACGAAGCCCGCTGGATCACGGCGTTTACCGAGCCCAGGGTGAATTTCTTGTCACGTCCGGCGCTGACAAGCCGGGTTTCAATATGCGTTGAGGCGTGTGTTTTTTTTGCAGCCATGATGTCCGTTTCACCCTGTTAATGATTTTTGCACCCGCGCCTTGCGGCACGGGTTTTTTCTTTAACTTAACATGATGATTCGGGCCGAAGCAGGTTTTGGCGCGTGGATGAGAAAATTTCAGGCTCTTTCCCCTGCGGTCTACCCCGTATACACCCCAAACAGTTTGGGCAGGGTGAGGGAAATCGCCGGGATATAGGTAACCAGCATCAACACGGCAAACAGGACGCAGTAGAAGGGCAACATGGCTTTCACCACTTTCTCAATGCTCTGTTTGCTGACTGCGCTGGCGACAAACAGTACGGATCCGACCGGCGGCGTGATTAATCCGATCCCCAGATTCACCAGCATGATCATGCCGAAATGCACGGGATCAATGCCGAGGGATAGGATGACCGGCAGCAGCACCGGCGTAAGGATCAAAATGATCGGTGCCATGTCCATCAGCGTACCGATGATCAGCAGCATGATATTGATCCACATAAGAATGACGTATTTGTTATCGGAGATGCTGGTGAAAAACTCGGTGATGCGCATCGGCAGCTGCATATAGGTCATTACCGCGCCAAAGCTCGCAGCGAAGCCAATCAGGATCATTACGATGCTGACGGTTTTCACCGTGCGGAACATCAGTTTTGGCAGCTCTGACCATTTGTAGTCGCGGTAGATAAACATGGTGACGAAGAATGACCACAGGCAGGCGATAGCCGCCGATTCGGTGGCGGTGAAGATACCGCTGAGAATGCCACCCATGATGATCACAACCGTCATCAGCCCCCACAGGGTATCGACGAAGATTTTCAGCGCCTGCTTAAACGGTACGCGCTCGCCTTTCGGATAGCCGCGCTTATGGGCGAACACCACGCACATCACCATTAATGTCAGGCTGAGCAGCAGGCCGGGCAGGATCCCGGCGATAAACAGCGCCGCGATGGATACGGTACCGCCGGTCGCCAGCGAGTAGATCACCGAGTTGTGGCTGGGCGGCGTCAAAATGGCCTGCACCGAACCGCTGGCGGTCACGGCGGCGGCGAAGTCGCGCGGATAACCCTTTTTCTCCATCTCAGGGATCATCACGGAGCCGATAGACGCGGTATCCGCGACCGACGAGCCGGAAATAGCACCGAAAAAGGTAGAGGCTACGATGTTCACCAGCGACAAACCGCCGCGGATAAAACCGACGAAGATATAAGCAAAACTCACCAGCCGCCGGGCGATCCCTCCTTCAGCCATAATGGCACCGGCCAGAATAAAGAACGGGATCGCCAGCAGTGAAAACTTGTTTACGCCATTGGTCAGTTGGATCATCAGCGCTTCCAGCGGCAGATCGATCCACAGTGCGCCAGCCACGGCGCTCAGGCCAACGGCGTACGCCACCGGCACGCCGATAGCAAGCATCACTCCCAGCGTTAACAGCAAAATTAAGGCATCCATTACGTATGCTCCAGAAAAGGGGCCGTCAGGCGTCTGAATTACCCAGCCGGACCACCGGGCGGTGGGCCTGCGGGCCTGCAAGGATTTGCTCGAGGATAAACAGCACGGTCAGCGCCGAACCCAGAGGCAGCGGCAGATAGGTTTGCCCGGCAGTCAGCAGCGGGAATTCCGCCACCGGTTGTTGCCACAGTTCGCTACACAACAACAGGCTGTACCAGAAGATAAACAGGCTGATGGCCAGCATCATCAGGTCGGCGAGCAGGGCGGAGAATTTTTTCAGCGCAGGTGGCAGGCGGTCTGTGACCATCGCGACCATGATGTGTGAACCTGAACGGTAGGCCACGGCGGCGCCAATAAAGGTAAAAGCCACCATGCACATGATAGCCACCGGCTCCGGCCAGGAGAGGGCACTGTTCATGACGTAACGGGCGAAGATCCCGACAGGGATCACCGCCACCATCAGCAGTAGGGCGATCCCCGCCAGCCACATGGCGAAAAGATAAAGTATGTCCATCAGACGTTGATAAACGTGCAGCATGAAACCCCCGAAAGTGCGCGAAAAGTCAGGCAGCCGTAAAGGCCGCCTGACATCAGGTTATTGAACGTCGGCAATTTGCTGCATCAGGTCTTCATGACCTTTACCGAACTCATCGCGTACCGGTTGGGTGGCTTTGAAATAGACTTCGCGGTCAATCTCGTAAAACTTCACGCCGCCCGCTTTCATGGTGGCAAGAGAGGTATCGTTGTAGGTTTTCCACAGCTCACGCTGCTCGTCCTGTGCCTCTTTCGCCAGTTTCAGCATCAGTTGCTGATCGTCTTTTGACAGCTTGTCCCATTTCACTTTTGAATAGAGGAACAGCTCAGGGATGATGAAGTGGCGGCTGTAGGTGTAGTTTTTCACCACCGGCAGGTAGTTATGGGCGACGAAGGTTGGCGGGTTGTTTTCCGTGCCATCAATGACGCCGGTTTGCATTCCGCTGAACACTTCACTGACGCCCATTGCCACCGGATTGGCTCCCATGGCTTTAAGCGTCGCCAGCGCAATCGGGCTGCCCTGTACGCGGATTTTCATTCCTTTTAAATCGTCCGGTTTCACCACGGGCTGTTTGGTGATCAGGTTGCGGGTACCGCCGTCCATCCAGCCGAGGAAGACCAGACGGGATTTCGGATCATGGGTGATCTTGTCGCCAATCTCCTTGCCAATACTGCCGTCGAGCACCTTATGCATATGGTCTTCGTCACGAAAGACGTAGGGCAGGGTGAAGACGTTGATCTCTGGCAGAATTGACGCTACCGGCGTCATCGACACGCGGATGATATCCAGCGCACCGATCTGCGCCTGCTCTATCTCCTGCTTTTCATCCCCCAGTACGCCGCCGGGGAAGGTTTTTATCTCCAGCCTGCCGTCAGTTTGTTGTTTCAGTTTTTCACCCATGTGCTGCACGGCCACCACGTTCGGGTAACCCTGCGGATGAACATCGGCGGCTTTTATGGTCTGCGCCAGCAGGCTGTGGCTGAACAGAAGGGTCGCGGAACTCAGGCAAAGGCTGAGAAGTGCTTGCTGCATTTTCATCAGTTTGTCTCCAGGGTACGTCGTTGTTAAGGAAAACAGTCATTAAAGAAAATAGAAAAACAGGGGAAATGAGTGACATGGTCAAAGGCTGCCGGTGTCCGGTCTGTGCCTTCCTCAGCAACATACCCGATCAGGAGTGCGGGTTATTTGCGCATTATCACAAACTGTAAACAGTTTTGAAATGATATTACTTAATATTTAAAACATTGTTTTAATGTTACTAATGGCTGTCAGATGATTGATTTGCGTGTCATTTTTTTCTAAAAATGTGAACTGTGTAGGGTTGTGGGATTTGCATGTAAAACGGAAAAAGCTTGTTTCCGGTCAATGACAGGGGCGATGGCAGCAGGGATAATGTAAATAATAATGAGAACCACTATCAATTCGAGCTTTTTGTTTGATATGATTTGGCGCTATTAAACCCCCGTACACATTGATTCTGGCTGGAGGCGACGCGTGAAAACGGCTCGCAATAAGATGAAAGAGATGGCGTCAATTTTGATGTCATTAGTTTTGGTGGCAGGTCTCGGCGGCAACGCAATCGCGGCTCCGTCTTCGCCAGCAGCTGAAGCTGTTACGCAAACCGCTCAACCCGCAGCCAGCACCAACGACACTCCAGCGGCAGTGACGCCGGTCAGTACTTCTGCTGCGCCTGTTGAAGAAACCGCAGCCTTACCGGTGATCCCTAAAGATCTCTCCGTCCTCGGTATGTACCACCACGCTGACGTGGTGGTGAAAACCGTAATGATTGGCCTGCTGCTGGCCTCCGTCGTTACCTGGACATTGCTGTTTAGCAAAGGGGCCGAAGTGTGGAGCGGCAAACGTCGCCTGCGCCGTGAGTTCGCCGCGCTGGAAACTGTCCGCACGCTTGACGAAGCCACCGAGCAGGCCGAAAGCTTTGACGCCAACAGCATCAGCAGTCAGATGCTGCGTGATGCACGCAATGAACTCGAATTGTCAGCCGGTTCTACCGACAACGGTGGTATCAAAGATCGTACCGGTTTCCGCCTGGAGCGCCGCGTCAGTGCCGCCGGTCGCCATATGGGCCGTGGCAATGGTATTCTCGCCACCATCGGTGCTATCTCTCCGTTCGTCGGTTTGTTCGGCACGGTCTGGGGCATCATGAACAGCTTCATCGGTATTGCGCAGACACAAACGACTAACCTGGCCGTTGTCGCACCGGGTATCGCCGAAGCGTTGCTGGCGACCGCCGTGGGCCTGGTTGCTGCGATCCCGGCGGTTGTTATTTACAACATCTTCGCCCGTACCATCGCCTCTTACCGCCATCAGGTGGGTGATGTGGCAGCGCAAATTTTACTGTTACAGGGGCGTGATCTGGATTTAGCTGCCAGCGCAGGTGAAACGCCGCGTCCGCAGGCAGACCGCCAGCTGCGTGTAGGGTAATCAATCATGGCCATACGTTTAAACGACGATCTCGACGAAAGCGGTGAAATGCATGACATCAACGTCACCCCTTTTATCGACGTGATGCTGGTGTTGCTGATCATCTTCATGGTGGCCGCGCCGCTGGCGACCGTTGATGTGCGGGTAGACTTACCCGCTTCGACCGCCAAACCGCAGCCGCGCCCGGAGAAACCAGTGTTCCTGACGGTGAAAGCCGACAAGCAACTCTATCTGGGCGACAGCGTCGTTAACCGCGATGACCTGACCTCACAGCTTGACCAGCGCACGCAGGGCAACAAGCAGAGCACCATTTTCTTCCAGGCAGACAAGTCGGTCGATTATGAAACGCTGATGAGTGTGATGGATACCCTGCGTAAAGCGGGTTATCTGAAAGTCGGATTAGTCGGTGCAGAACAAACCGGCGCGGCTTCTCAGTAAATACTCGTCATACTTCAAGCTGCAGATACGTTGGTGCGCTTGTTCGCCCTGGTCACATAGTTATCTATGCTCTGGTGGACTCACAAACTTGCCGTCTTCCTGCAACTCGAATTATTGGGGGTATTGTTTCATCGGATTCTAATAAAAACGGCCCGCGATGAAAATCCGGGCCGTTTTTATTGGCGTCACGTTGCGTATCAGGCGCTCGCGTGGGCGGCCGCTTGCGTGATCAGTTCATCCGAAGGGCGCTGGCCCGTATACAACACGAACTGTTCAACCGCCTGCAGTGCTGCCACTTCATAGCCGGTGATCACTTGTTTGTTCTGTTTGATGCCATAGCGAATCAGCGGGGTTTCTCCCGCAGATGCCACAACGTCAAACACGACGGAGGCACGGTCAATGACCGCCGGTTCGAAAGCCAGTGTCTCCGCTTCCGCGCCACCGGCCATACCGATAGGGGTAACGTTCACCAGCATATCCACGGCTAAATCGCCCACTTCACTTCTCCACTCGTAGCCGTATTCCGCGGCCAGCGCACGCCCTGTTTGCTCATTACGGGCAATGATATAACCCTTTTTGAAGCCAGCATCACGAATGGCAGCGACCACGGCTTTACCCATACCGCCGCTGCCGCGAAGGGCGAATACAGACTCACGCGGCACCTGATACTGGTCCAGCAGTTTTGCCACGGCTATGTAGTCGGTGTTATAGGCCCGCAGTACGCCATCGTCGTTCACGATGGTGTTGACCGACTGGATGGCGGTGGCGGAAGGGTCGAGCTCATCGAGGAACGGAATGCAGACCTCTTTGAACGGCATCGAGACCGCGCAGCCGCGGATACCCAACGCGCGCACACCTTTCACGGCCGCTTCGATATCTTTGGTGGAGAAGGCTTTGTAGATGAAATTCAGATCCAACGCCTGATACAAATAGTTGTGGAAACGGGTGCCGAAGTTGCCGGGACGCCCCGACAGTGACATACACAGTTGGGTGTCTTTGTTGATTTCGCGGCTCATGATGCCTCCTTGATAAAAACTCAGTTGAATGCGCTGAGCAAACCTTAGCTGAAAGGCTTGTCACGCCGCTACCCTTAATTGTGCTGTTATACTTAAAGGATAACGCCTTCAGGAGGTGGACATGAATTTGGATCTTTTCGATCACCCTGACTTTCATCCTCACTGGCGTGAGGAGCTGGCTCCCGGTGCGGTGGTGCTGCGCGGCGGGGCGCTGAAAGATGACTCGGCGCTGCTGGCGGAGATTGACCGTATCGCCGGTCTGGTGCCGTTCCAGTACCGCGCTACGCCGGGCGGTTATGCAATGTCGGTTGCCATGACCAACTGCGGGGATGTCGGCTGGGTGACGGACCGTCAGGGGTATCGCTATCAGGCCACCTCGCCTGAAAATCAACAGCCGTGGCCCGCAATGCCTGCGCTGTTTTACGCCCTCGCGACAGACGCTGCCGAACAGGCCGGTTTTGCCGGTTTTCAGCCGGATGCGTGCCTGATTAACCGCTACCAACCGGGGGCAAAAATGTCGCTGCATCAGGACAAAGACGAGCACGATTTCGGCGCGCCGATTGTCTCGGTTTCGCTCGGGCTTGCGGCGGTATTCCAGTTTGGCGGCATGGAACGCAGTGATGCTACCCAGCGGGTCACGCTTACCCATGGCGATATCGTGGTGTGGGGCGGCCCGTCGCGGCTGCGCTATCACGGTATTTTGCCACTCAAAGCGGGCGAACATCCGCTGACGGGACAGTACCGTTTCAATCTGACGTTCAGAAAGGCGGGCAGTCTGACCTGATCTGCGGTAAAGCACAGGACTTTGGGCGCGAACTGCTTTAAACTGCGCGCTGCAAAATTTGACATGTTGAACGATTAATTAGGTGGTAATAGCGATGAACGGGACAATCACAACCTGGTTTGAAGATAAAGGTTTCGGTTTTATCAAAGATGAAAACGGCGATAACCGTTATTTCCACGTGATTAAAGTCGCCAACCCAGAGCTTATCAAGAAAGACGCCGTGGTGACTTTCGAGCCGACCACCAACAATAAAGGCCTGTCGGCGTTTGCCGTAAAAGTCGAGCCAGAGAGCCGCTACATTTTCATTGCCGGTGAGCGCATCAAAATCACCAGCATCAAGTCTTTCCTCGCTTACAGCGAAGAAGTGCCTGCGGAATCTCAGATCAACAAAGAGAATGCCGTGCTGTCGGTTGGCTTGCTGATGAACCGCATCCGTCCGAAGGAAGAAGAAGAGAAGCAAGCGGAGACGCGCACGCTGAAAAAGCTGGCGGTCACGACCTTCCAAAACACCACGTTCATCTTCTCCGAAGATGAGATTGATGTTGATGACACGATGAAGATCCTCAAAGCGCTGTAATTTGCGCGTCTACCCCGGTGCGACAGTTTTCGCTGACTGCGCCGCACCGGTCGGTTTTCCCTCCTGACTTAGCCTCCTGATCAATACGTCACAGTCACCAGCACCGTATCGCTGTAGATTCCGGCTGGTGGATTGGCCTGACTGGCGTTGACCGTCGCGGTGTAACCAATCAATTGTGATGCGCCGCTCCCCGTCATCGATGTGTCGTTCGACACCGTCCACAGCGACGCATCTCCCTTAAAAATCTGATATTGCAAATAACTGGTCACACTATTATTGGTGGAAGACATCTGCCGGAACTGCCCGCTGCTGTCATTACTACTCTTCAGGTTAACGCCGTAAGTGGCGCCGAGAGTGCAGCGAATGCTTAGCGAGTTTGAGGTCACGGACGCAAAACCGCTCGGAAAGGCGGCTGAGCCAAAATTGACGTCTGGCGCGCTGTCGATATAACAAAAGTTGCTTACCGTCAGGCTGACGGCAATCACGGTCGTTGCTGTTCCGTCGGTGTACACACACAGACCCAGCGCACCGACAAAGCAAATATGGTAGGTCCAGTTAATCGTAATGTTATCGGTATAAAGACCGGCCTTCAGGTTGGCTCCCGCTGTCGTTTTCAGGTACAGCGGCAAACTGCCGTCGCTGGAGTTGAACAGGCCGAGCAGGCCGAGCAATGTGGTCGAAGTCCAGGTGGTGGTGGCCCCGACGTTGACCGGCGTGCCGCAGCCGCTGTCTTTACAGATGATATAAGGCAGATATTCACTGTTGGTGGCATTAAACATCTGCGCCGTCGTGCCGGAGGCGTTAGACGTAGAGGCAATCTTTGCGGTGATAGTGTTGGTAGCAGCTAAGGTCAGTAAGCCGCCGGTGCAGGTAAAGCCACTGGTGGCAGTGACCTGCTGGGGCGTACTGGCGACGACAAACGACGTCACCGACCCAAAACTTCCGGTCCCTGAAGTACTGGTACAGGCCGCCTGTGCGCCCTGTATCCCCGCCCAAAACAGCCACAGAGCGATCAATCCGCGTAATACCATGTTTAACAGTCTCATTTCCTCTCTCCTGACGCCGCGTGCGGCTGACAAACCAGCGGACCGACCTGCTCAATGCTGTGATGAGTGCTGTTCAGGTCAAAGCCAATCCGGCATACCGAATTGTCCTCCTGACGGATACTCAACATGTTGTGAGGTTGCAGATTGGTGAAGTACACCAGCCCGTCGTAGCCCGCGACCGTGGTTTGCTGGCTGTTCTGTTCAGTGACCAGCGTGCCGAGTTTCAGCGGCTGGCCGTGGATATCGTTGAGCCGGATGCTGGCGGAGAGCACTTTTTTGACCGGGAAATCCACCACTATGCCGCTCCCTTCGCGTACGGACACGCTCTCCGACACCCGGTTTGCCACAACGTCGGCGGGCAGCGGCAGGGTGTCGATGTCCACTTTGGCCGGATAATAAGAGCTGACGTTGGCGATCAGCAGATGGCCGTTTTTATCGGTTTTGCCGAGTTTCTGATTCTCATACATGACAGGCACCCCGGCGTAGTTGCCGGTATCGACCACGATGAAGGCATCGTTAATCTTGTCCGACAGGAAAAAGTCATTCGCCATGAACACCACTGATCCGCTGAGATCGGCCCAGTTGGTGTACTCGCCGGTCTGCCCGTAAACCCCGCCCTGAATCGTGGTGTAACGCGATTTCCAGGTGGCATCGGCCTGCTGATATGGGTCACTGCCGCCGGTGTAAGCCAGATTCCAGCCCAGCCCGCCGTCGGTTGGCGTGGTTTTGCTGGCACTAATCTGCTCCTGATAATTTCCGGCGCTGTTGCGTTGTACGCCGGCGTTGACGCTGACGCCTCCGTCCAGCGGAATGATGAATTGCAGCTGCGCGCTATAGCCATTTTCGCTGAGCGTCTTATTGAGCGATAAAAACATACTGCTCTGGCCCCACAACGAACGGCTGTAAGAGAGATTCACCAGCCGGGTATGGCTCTGGTCATAGGCTTCGACATCGTAATAGCCGATGCCGACGGTGCCGTTTGAGGTACCAAAAGGCGAGGTGCTGAAGGTCACCTGATCGGCTCGCCGGCTGAGGCGGGTGTCGCTGGTATAGGAGGTTAAATCCTGATAGCCCGGCGTGCGTGACGAACGCAGCGCCGAAAGGCTGAAACGGTTGGAATAATAGGAGTAACCCACCGTGTACTGGCTGCCATTTTTGTCCTGAGTATCGCTGTCGTTGTCCGGTTGATGGCCATTCTGATTGTTGTTATCAGGCAGACCGCTGGTCGGGTTATTGGGGAAATTATTGATGTTGTTATTATTGTTGCCATTGGTATCAAACTCGCCGCTGGTCATCGGCGCATGGTTGGCCTGGCTCTGGCTGCCCGACACGCTGAAAGTGCCCCAGTGACCGACGGCGATATCCGCGCCGATACCGCCGAGCGCCATCCCCTGCGTCGCCTCGCCGTGGCTGGAAAGCGTCAGGTAATGGGTGATGCCGTAGCGGTAAATGCCGCTGAACGCTGCGTCAGAGTAGTCGGCACTGTTGACGCCATAATTTTGCCGCACCGCGCCGAGCGACAGGTCAAAGTCGGTCAGGCCTTGTCGCAGCAGGGTGTTGGAGACGTAAAACGGCACGCTGGTGGAAACCTGCCGCCCGAGGGCGTCGGTAGTGACCACCGTTGCCTCACCGGCACCGTTGATGTAAGGCACATTGGTGAGAGTGAACGGCCCGGAATTCAGGTTATTGCTGCTGGCCTTATAGCCGTTGAGGAACAGATCCACTGTGGTCGGCACTGCCGCCGTGCCGCTGTATTGCAGCAACGGGTAGGTCACCAGATCAGGGCGCACGCCGAAATTACGGCTGATGCGTAAACCGCCCATGCGCGCCGAATTGCTCCAGGTCAGGGAGTTACTGACAAAATCCCCCATCTGATAGCTGACCAGATTTTTTTCATCGGTGTAGCGCCAGAAAGTGTCATAGCGGATATAGCCGTCCTGCGAGGTACTGTCGCCATCACCCGGTGTACTCTCCATATTGTATCGCCAGGTGCCGGTGTTGGTCAGAATCCCAACGCTGCTGAACAGGCGTTGTTCCATCCAGGTCGCGAGTGAACGCTGCCCGTCGTGCGGGTCAGAATAGTAAGAGTCATAGTTGAACAACAGGCCGGTGCTGCTCTGCGCCGGGGTATACCCCAGCAGATTATCACTGCTGACATTCTGTTTTGGCAGCCAGTCATCCGGCACCTGTAAGATCAACTGCTGGGTGGCGGCGACATAGTCAGCCTTGACCTGCGGCAAGGTGGCGATGTTAACCAGCCCTTGCTGCTGGCCGTTGAGGTGCACATGATTTTTCGCCAGCACCCCGGCTTCGACCCAGTAGGCATTATTGCGATACACCACTGGCACGACCTGATTATCACTCTGGCCGTTCACGACAATCGACAAATACAAGGTCGCGTCGGTCACCACCGGTGCGGCACGTGGTGCATCCGGCAGTGCGCCATACTCCGCGCCCTGCGTAAGCCACGGCACCGCCAGCAGGCTCAGACTTCCCGCATAAATCAGCCCCTGATATCCCCTGGCGCGGGTTCGAAGAAGAATGCGCCTCCTCGGGGTACAACGTCGGGTTTGCATGCGCTGCGGCTCCTGCCTTTATTCGCCGCGGGGGATCACAATCGGTTGAGTGTTATCAGCAATTTGCGCATTGAGCTGGCTGCCCGGCAGCACACCAGCCGGAACCGGCCAACGCATCTCCTGTCCCGGCAGGACATAACCCATAAAGCCCGTAATCATTGTCTTCACGCCTTTTTTGGTATCACCGGTATTGGACCAGAACACGTTGCTCAGGCGGGCGTGCACCACGCCGGAATTACGCACTCTCAGGAAGGACTTACCGCCCGCGCTGTCGATGCTCCAGTGCAGGACTGGTTTGGTGGCCGTTGTGCTATCGCGTTTAATGTCGGTGCGATCGCTGGTCCAGACTCCCTCGCCATCGAGAAACAGCGGCAGCAGATAACGCATCTGCAACTGCAGGCCGACCACGGCTTTATCCTGCCCTTGAGGCGGCGCAGTCAGCGGTGAAGGGATCTCATCGATGATGATGCGGAAGGCTTTTTCCGTGTGAGCGGGCACCGGCGTATTGCGGATCAGGCGGATTAACTGACGCTGGCCGGGGAGTACGGTGGCGAACGGCGGGCTGGCGACCACGTCGTTCTGGTCAGCATAGCGTTCGTTAAAATCCTGTTGCTTCCAGGCCAGTACCCGCACCTGCAAGGACACCGGCGCAGCCCCGCGGTTTTCCAGCCAGAGGGCCGAACCGTTCTGGTCTGACTCGATAATCTGGTACACCGGCCAGACCAGCACCGAACTGGCGGCCCAGCCCGGCACAGCGCTGAATAACAGACCGAGGAAAAGCAGACGTAAAACCGTGCGCATAAAAGTCTGATACATAGTTCATATCCTGATGATTCAATAAGTTAATGTGACAGTGACCGTGTCGGTATAGGTTCCCGCTGACGGTAAAGAGGTCACTGCAAATAAGCGTGCATAAACCGGATAGGTCTGTGTGGTGGCCGGAAAACTGCTGACCATCATCGCCAGCGCGCCGTTTCCCCATACTTTGCTGCGCGCTGAATCCTGATAAAGCTGATAGGCCAGCGTCTGCGTAGCCGCCGTGGTGTTAACCATGTAGCGCTGCGTGGCGCTGCCGCCGTGTGTGCCGTAATCCATAGAGATCGTCGGCGTTGCGCCGGGGGTGCAGGTCACCACAACGCTGCCCGCGCCGGTAGTGCTGACCATGTCGAGATTGCTCGGGACAGAGGCTATCGAGCCAAAATTGATCGTGCCGAGATTGGTGGTCGGGCTGGTGACTGAGCTGCCAAAAGCGCAGCCGTTGACGATGGTGGCGCTGACGGTGAAATTCGCGGTGGTAGTCCCCGCGTTAACTGCGGAGCAGAACAGCAGCGGCAGGGTAAGAAGAGTTATCAGGCACCGCTCAGGCATCATGTCTCTCCCCACTACCAGCTGACGGTAACGTTCACCGTATCCTGATAAACACCGGCTGCCGGCGTGGTTTGTGACGGAACACGGGCATACACCGTATGCCATTGATCGGCACCGTTACCGACGTCGCTCAAGCCGGTGGTGTTATCCCAGACCGTGGTGCGAGTCGCGTTGGTATAGAGGTTATAAAGGACTTTCAGCGTGGCATTGGTGGTATTGGCCATACTGCGTGCGGTTACGCTGCCGCTGCTGCCGCCATCCATCAGAATTTTATAGCTCAGGCCGTTGACGCAGTTGACGCGAATTGATCCCGCCAGCTGGGCGCTGGTGGTATTAATCACGCTGGTGGTGGAGGCGTAATTACCGAAATTGATCGTACCGAAGGTGGTACTGCCGGAGGTCGTCGTGCCTGCGGTACAGGCAGGCAGCAGGGTTGCGGTCACCCCCAGCGTGGCGGCCTGACTGATGGGAACCGCAGTCAGAACAAACAGCATACTGAGGGCTGAAAAAAGCAGCAGCACCTTGGCGTCCATGGTCTTTCCTCCTGAATAATCGTGAATCCAGGGCCGTAACCGGCCCTGACATATTCAGGTGCTACCAGGCAAGCGTGGCGACAACGGTATCGTTATAAGTGCCGGCTGCGGGACTGGTATTGGTCTGATCGGCAGGCAATACGCGGCCATAAATCGGGAAGTTTTGCGGCGTCGTGCTTGCCGTTAAAGACACCGGGGTATTGATGGCGATTTCCGAGGTGCGTGCGGCGTTAGAATAGAGACGGTAAAGGATGCTGTTGCCGCTGGAGGTCATGGCGCGGGTAGCACCGCTGGGCGCCAGGCCGCCGTTAAGGGAGAGCGTTGGGCTAAGGCCGGTGCTGCACGCGATGGTGACCGCATTGGTACCATCGGCGCCAAATACTGTCCCGTTGATCACGCTGGTTAAGTCGGCATAGTTACCGAAGTTCAGCGTACCCCACTGGTTGGTGCCGCCGGTGGCCGTGCCGTTACCGACAGTACAACCGGTGCTGATAGTTAACTGCACGGCGACCTGACCGGTCAGGGTGCCTGCTGCGTGAGCGCCTGCTGAAAGTGTCAGCAGAGCCGCGGAAAATAAGGTGAGAAAGGATTGTTTTTTTGCGTCCATGATGACTCCCAATGACAACGTATAAGGCTGTTTATTCATGCAACCAACGGTGCATGTGGAAATCCTCTGGTGGTCATACTCTAAAAAAGGCTAAATGATAAAAAGGGTCGTAGGCCATGCAGTGATGACGTTGTCTGTTTCCCGTTTTTGGGGGGAATTATCACGGACATTGCCAGTCTCAGTCTTTTAGGTATGCCGTTTTCTTTTCAGTAACAGCATCATGCGACTTTGAGACATAGTTAAATATAAGTTAATAAATTTAACTTAAGGAGAAGTATTTAGCACTTTTGGCAAAAGGCTCAATAACTCCAATAAATGCAAACTGACGGTTTTTAAACCTTAAAAATAGAATTTTGCAGCATTTAAATCCTAAACAGAGTGGGCATTTGAGTTAAGTTTCTAATCATTTAGCCCGCGTTCACAAGGAGTGAAAGATGGATCTGAACACCGTTTTACAACAATTACGTCAGGCAGGGAAAACCGAGCAGGCCCGTGAGGAGTGGATCTCCCTTGCCGCGCAGCATCCGCAACAGGCGCAGGTGCAATATGAAACGGCCTGCATTCATGACTCGATGGGCCTTGAGTCTCAGGCGGTTCCCTATTATCTGGCAGCGATTAATCTTGGTTTAGCTCCGGATGATCTGCGTGGGGCTTATCTGGGGCTGGGCAGTACGTACCGCACGCTGGGGCAGTTTGAAGAGTCGAAACAGATTTTCGAACGCGGAATGGAAGCCTTTCCCGACGCCCTTGAGCTACGCGTTTTTCTGGCGATGACGCTCTACAATCTGGCCGATCACCACGCCGCCATGTCCTTACTGCTGGACGTGATTGCCGATACCAGCGCCGATAAAGAGATCCAAAGTTATCAGCGGGCGATAAGACTTTATGCACAAGATCTGGAGCGCCAATGGTGATGTTAACGGACAGCCAGCTGGCAGATGTCAACCAATTGGCGGAGTTTTTGGCGCTTGACCAGACCGGTGGCGCGACGCCCAATCAGATGGCGCGCAGTGAGCCGCAGTTGCTGATCCTGCTCGGTAACGCTATTTTGCCGGTGGCCGAACGGGCCTTTACCGCGCTTTCACGCGGCGCGGTGGAGAAAATCCTGATTGCCGGTGGCATCGGCCACTCTACCGATCTGCTGTATCAGGCCGTGAAAGGTCATGCGGATTATCACGTGATCGCCACCGCCGGGCGCAGCGAAGCGGCTATCCTGCATGATATCGCCGTGCAGTTTTTTGCTATCGTGCCGGAACAGCTGCTGCTTGAAACACAATCCACCAACTGTGGCGACAATGCAACGCAGGCCCGGCGGATGCTGGAACAGACCGGCGCACCGGCGGCGCGCATCGTCCTGACGCAAGATCCGCTGATGCAGCGGCGCAGCGACGCCAGTTTTCGTAAAGTGTGGGAGGACCGCCCGGAGGTGCAGTTTATCAACTGGCCGACGTTTATCCCTCAGCTGGCGCAGCGCGACGGCGGGCTGGTTTATCAGCGGGAAACGGATGCCAGTTTGTGGTCGTGGCCCCGTTTTGCCTCGCTGTTACTGGGGGAAATTCCCCGCCTGCGCAACGCTGCGCAAGGTTACGGACCGCGCGGGAAAGGCTTTATCGCTGCGGTGGAGATCCCGCCGCAGATTGAAGCAGCCTATGCCCGTATTCTGCCGTTACTGAGTGCCGATCACGGCGACAGATCTTTCTGAACGGCCGCCGTGCCCGGCACCGTTTCTTTGCCTGCCATCGCGAACAGCACGACGACCGCCGACGCCAGCGTGATCGCCACCAGACACAGCAGCAGATGATGCAGCGAGGCGGCGTAAATTTGCTGCAATTGGCTCACACTGGCGTCGGGCAGCAGGTGCCGTGTCTGAAGTAAATCGCCGGTGGCCAGACGCTGGCTGGCCTGTGCGACGTTCGCACCGGAAAAATGTGCTGCCAGTCCGCCATGCATAAAGGCCGCCAGCAGCGCCCCCACCGTTGCCAGTGAAATCCCTTCTCCCGCCACGCGCGTGGTACTGAAAATACCGGTCGCCATGCCCGCCCGCTCTTTAGGCACTACGCTGACCGACAGCCCGTCCATCAAACCCCACGGCAGACCCGTACCCAGGCCAATCAACAGCATTGGCAAAATCATCTGGTTAAGGTTTTGCATCTCCACCGCGACGCTCAGCCACCACAAACCCAGCGCCGCCAGCACTAAACCCGAGGTACAGAGCAGACCTGCGCTTGCCCAGCGGGTCAGCCAGGCGGCCATCAGCGGCACGGCCAGCATCGGAAGTGATAACGCCATCATCATCAGCCCGGCCTGTTGCTCACTCAGCCCGGCAATGCCGATAAACTGCATTGGTAAAATCACCAACAGCACCACAAAACAGAAACCGGTCGCCAGCGGTAAAGCCTGCACGCCAATAAAACGCGGGAAGCGAAACAGCGACAAATCCAGCATCGGGTGCTTCACGCGCAGTTCCACACCGATAAACAGCGCCAGCAGCAGCGCCGCACTGCTGAGCATGGCCAGAACCTGCGTGCTTTGCAGGCCATACTGCGGAATATCCATCAGCGCCCAAGTCAGCAGCGCCAGCATGGCGGTGAAGCTCAGCGTTCCCGGCCAGTCGATGCCCGCCGCGTCAGGATTACGTGACTCCTGCATACGCCAGACACCGGCCAGCAAAGAGAGCAGGGCAATCACGGTGGAGGAGAGAAACACCGAACGCCAGCCGAAATGCGCGATCAGTAAGCCCGCCACAAACGGGCCGAACGCCAGCCCGACGCCAAAACTGGTGCCGAGCAGGCTGAACGCGCGGGTGCGTGCCGGGCCGTCAAACTCCTGTGCCAGCGCCGCCGAGCCGCCTGCCAGCGCGGCGGCGGCCAGAATGCCCTGCGCCCCGCGCAGTAAATCGATCGCCAGCAGGCTGGTGCTGAAACTTTGCAGCAGCGAAAGCAGACCAAAACCCGCTACGCCGCAGATGAAGACTTTTTTACGGCCAAACTCGTCGGCCAGCGCCCCGGCGGCCATCAGGAAACAGCCGAACGTGAGCATAAAGGCGTTGGTTATCCAGCTCAGTGCCTGCGCACTGCCGCCGAGTTCACGGGCGATAGCCGGAGTGGCAACAGCGCCGCTGACAAAATTCAGCGGCATAATCATTCCCGCGAGGCAGATGGTGAACAGCACGCTGAGCTGGCCTGTCGCATGAGACGCAGAGTGAAGTTTTGGTTGAGTCATGATCGTGTCCATAAAACAGGAAAGTGACTGAGATGATAAAATGTCTGCAATTTGGCCGAAACAGGCTTACAGTCCAGACATTGCGGACAAAATGGCTCGTATGGCAGATGAAAACAGGACGGGGCGCATCATGGAAAATCTGAACGGTATGCTGGCGTTTGTGCGGGCAGCCCAGCATCACAGCTTTGCGGCCGCGGGCGAACGCATGGGGATCTCCGCCTCGGCAGTGGGTAAAAGCGTGGCCCGGCTCGAGGAGAGACTCGGCGTGCGGCTGTTTAACCGCAGTACGCGGCGCATCAGTCTGACGGATGAAGGCCAGCTGTTTTTCGAACGTTGCCAACAAATCGTGGCGCAGATGGAAGAGGCCGAGCAGGAGTTGTCGCGAGTCTCGGCCGAACCGCGCGGCAAGTTACGGGTCAGTATGCCGGCCATTGGTTACCGCATGTTGTTACCGCATCTGGCCGAGTTTATGCGCAGTTATCCGCAGGTCGAACTGGAGTTGGATTTCAGCGACCGTATGGTTGACCTGATTGCCGAAGGTATCGATGTGGCGGTGCGCAGCGGTGACCTGCCGACGTCGCAACTGATGTCGCGACGGCTCGGGCCTTTTCATTTTGCCATTGTCGGCAGCCCGGCCTATTTTTCCGGCAATCCGCCACCGCAAACGCCCACCGATCTGGAGCGTCACGCCTGCCTGCGTTATCGTTTTCCGGGCAGCGGGCAGTTTCAGCCCTGGGCGGTCAGCAGCGAACAGCCGCTGGATTTACCGGTGGCGCTGAGCAGTAATAATCTCGAAGCGCTGTTGCAGGCGGTACATCAAGGAGTCGGGCTGGCGTACGTCCCGGAGTTTCTGGTGCGCGGGGCGTTGAAAACGGGAGAGCTGGTGGCCGTGCTGGTGGACCATCTTGATGATGCCGGGAAATTCTCCGTCGTCTGGCCGAGCAGCCGTCATATGCTGCCCAAGGTGCGGGTATTTATTGATTTTCTGACGGAAAAACGGGTTCTGGGCCGGTGAGGGGAAACCGCGGCAGATCAGTGATTTTCTGAGCTGCCACGGCATTATGGCCCGAGTTTACATCGGGACGGAAAACTGGAAACGAGCCCCTTTGCCAGGCTGATCCAGCAGCTGAATATCCCCGCCGTGCAGTTGCAGAATGCGCCGAACTATCATCAAGCCCAGCCCGCCCGCGCGGTGTTTATTGGTGTTGAGGATAGACGGGCGGACAAACAGATTGGCACGCAACTCCGGCGCCACGCCTGGACCGCTGTCGTTGAGTTCCACCATCACCTGCTGCTTCTCTTTCCACAGACGGATGCTGATGTTTCCTCCCTCCGGCGTGTGGCGGATGGCGTTATCCAGCAGATTGGTCAGCACCCGTTCAATCATACCGAGATCAGCATTGATCAGTGGGATCCCCGGTGTGATTTCGGCAGTCAGTTTCTGATGACGTGCTTCGGCGGCCAGCTCAAATTTCTGAAAGACATCATTGACCAGTTCGCACAGGGAGAATGGCTCTTTCTGCGGTTTGACCACGCCATACTCCAGCCGCGCCAGTTCGAACAGCTCCTGCGCCAGACGGCCGACCTTGCGGCTCTGGGCTAGCGCAATGCTGAGATAACGCTGGCGGTCTTCGGCGCTAAGGTGGTCGGCTTTCATCGACAACGTTTCCAGATAACCGTGCAGCGACGTCAGCGGAGTACGCAGGTCGTGGGAAATATTGGCGATAAATTCGCGGCGCTGCTGGTCCTGCGCCATCAGGCTTTGCCACTGCTGATCGATACGCTTGGCCATACCAACAAACGCCTGTTGCAACTGGGCCACTTCATCGCGCGGCTGACCGTCAGGCACCGGGCTTTTCGCCAGCGCCTGGATTGCTTCCATGCCGCCGCTGTCGAGGTTGGCGATTTGCGCCGTCAGCTTACGCACCGGGCGCGTCACCCAGCGGAATGCCAGTGCCCCGGCCAGCAGGCCAAACAGCACCACCATACCCATTGAGCGCAGCGCCATATAAATCGCCGACTGGTATTGCGCCTTACTGGCGAGTGCCGTGTAGTCATCACCCAGCAGCACGATGTACACGTAGCCTTTGACCACGCCATCGGCTTTCAGCGGCGCTGCGCTGAACACCTGCCGGGCATCCGGTACACGCGGGTTGTCGCCGTAGACCGGCATTCTGGCCCCGCTAAGCAGCGCCTGCACAGGGGCTAAATCCACCCGCCCCCGCTGTAATTTTCCAGCGGGTGCGGCGTTGCCAACAATATTGCCGTCCTTGTCGAGCAGGTAAACTTCAACGCTCGGATTCACCGCCATCAGCTGATTGAACAGGGTTTTCACGGCGTCCGGGTTCAGCCCGTTCTGGCTCAGCAGCGGGTTATTGGCCGCGATTTGTGTCGCCAGATTGGCCGACAGCCGTTGGATCACCGCCTGGCTATACTGGTTGCTGGAGCGCACCTGCATATAGCCGGAAAGCAGGCTACAGGCGACCAGCAGCAGAATAAACACCAGCGTCAGCCGTTGGGAAAGCGTCAGTTTTTTCATCATTTACCCCTGAGCGTCTTCCGCTGACGACATAAATTTATAGCCCATTCCCCATACGGTCAGAATACGTTCCGGTTCGGCCGGATTGGTTTCAATTTTGATGCGCAGCCGGTTGATGTGGGTGTTCACCGTATGTTCATAGCCTTCGTGCTGATAGCCCCACACCTGATTGAGCAGGCTGAGGCGCGAAAAGACTTTGCCGGGATTTTTAGCGAAGAAATAGAGCAGGTCGAATTCACGCGGGGTGAGATCAACCGGCTGCTGATTCAGCACCACTTCGCGGGCGATAGGATCAATCACCAGCCCGGCGGAACTCAGGATACCGGCATCCATTTTCATGTTGCGGCTCATGGCTTCCTGACGGCGAAACAGCGCTTTAACGCGCGCCACCAGTTCCAGCATTGAGAACGGTTTCGCCAGATAGTCATCGGCCCCCAGTTCCAGCCCAAGTACGCGGTGCACTTCACTGGAACGTGCGCTGATGATGATGATCGGTGTGTAGCGCGTCATGTTGCGCGCCCGACGGCAAATCTCCAGACCATCAATGCCCGGCAGCATGAGGTCAAGGATCAGTGCGTCCCAGCCGCCTTTCTCCAGCTGCGCCACGCCCAGATTACCGTCTCCGGCATGGGTTATTTCAAACCCTTCGTCGCGCAGATGCAGGCTCAGCAGCTCGGCGATATTGCTGTCATCTTCTACGATCAAAATCTTTTTAGGCTTATCCATTCGGTTTTTCCATCGCGTCCTGCCTCTGATTGAGAGGCAGCGGTCTTGCCTGCAGTCTACACAAGCGCCTTCGCCAGAGTTATCACATTTTATTTAACTTTGCGTGAGGTCTTGGGGAACAAATCCGCTCAATACTCGCTTCATCGACAGGGCAGAGGAGGGAACATCACCATGACGTTACACACAGACTTCTCAACGCAGAGTGAACCGCAAAAAAGTAAAGCCAAACCGGAGATTGTCCATCCGCTGTGGCTGCGATTGACCCACTGGCTGAATGCGCTGGCCGTGCTGATCATGGTGACCAGCGGCTGGCAGATTTATAACGCATCACCGCTGTTTGATTTTAGCTTCTCCCGCAGCCTGACCCTTGGCGGCTGGCTGGGTGGCGGCATCCAGTGGCACTTCGCAGGAATGTGGCTGTTTGGTTTCAACGGCCTGTTTTATTTGCTGATGAATATCGTCACCGGGCGGATGAAACGTAAATTCTGGCCGCTGACGCCGCGCGGCATTTTACGTGATTTAGGCGCTGCCCTGCGCGGCAAACTGGCTCATGCCGATCTGCGCCACTACAACATGGTGCAGCGTGCGGCCTACGTCTTCGTCATGTTCGACGGCATCATTCTGGTGCTCTCCGGGCTGGTGGTGTGGAAATCGGTGCAGTTCCCGCTGCTGCGTGAACTGCTGGGGGGATTTGATACCGCCCGCTATGTGCACTTTTTAGCCATGGCCTCGCTGGTCGGGTTTGTTGCCCTGCATCTGGTGATGGTGGCGCTGGTGCCGAAAACCCTGCTGGCCATGCTGCGCGGACGCTAAGGAACAGCCATGAAGAACATTATCAAAAAGAGCATCAGTCAGATTTTCAGTTCATCAGACAGTGAAGCCATCGTGCAAGAGGCGCAGAAGCAGATTATCCGCCATCTCGACGCACCATCACGCCGCCGCTTTTTGCAACAGGGGCTGACACTTGGCGGCATGGCGATGCTCACCGGCTGCGATATCAGCGACAACGACAGTGTCGAAAAAGCGCTGGTGAAAGTCTCCGGCTTTAACGACCGCGTACAGGGCTGGCTTTTTGGCTCCACCCGGCTGGCGCCGGTGTATGCCGAGTCGATGATCACCCGGCCATTTCCGTTTAACGCGTTTTACGCCGAAGACGAGGCGCCTGAGGTCAATGGCAACGATTACCGCCTGAAGATCGCCGGGCTGGCGCTGGATAAGCGCGAGTGGTCGCTGGCGACGCTCTATCAGATGGCGCAGGTCAGTCAGGTCACCCGTCATATTTGTGTCGAAGGCTGGAGCGCGATTGGTAAGTGGGGTGGGGTGCCGTTCGGTGATTTCCTGCGGCTAATTGGTGCGGATCTCACGGCAGAATACGTCAGCTTTAAATGCGCTGACGAGTACTACACCAGCATCGACATGGCGACGGCGTTACATCCGCAAACCCTGTTGGCGCTGACCTACGACGGGCAAATCCTGCCGCGTAAATACGGTTTCCCGATGAAACTGCGTATGCCGACCAAGCTCGGCTACAAGAATCCAAAGCATATCGAAGTGATTGAAATTACCAATAAGTACACCGGGGGGTATTGGGAGGATCAAGGTTACAACTGGTTCGGCGGCAGCTGATATCGGGCTGCAACAATAACGCCCCATAAGCTCAATGCAATTTTTACCAGCACACCTGTGCAACCTACTTTAAATAAAGGAAATACCATGAAAAAACTGATGGCCGTAATGATGTTCTCTACCGCAATGATGGGTTTCGCTGGCGTGACTCAGGCGGCTGATTCCATGTCTAAAGACACGATGGGCAAAATGTCCCATGACTGCATGAAAAAAGACAGCATGGGTAAAGATCAGATGGGCAAAGATGCGATGGGTAAAGACTGTATGTCGAAAGATAAAATGTCGAAAGACCACATGAAGAAAGACAGCATGAGCAAAGACGCGATGTCAAAAGATGCCATGAAAAAAGACGCGATGAGCCAGTAACCGCTCTCGGGTGACGTTCTCCTGTGTCTGAACGCTTCATCACGGCCCGCCATTTCTGGCGGGCTTTTGCATTGTGTTATTTGAATGAATGCTCGTTCAGCCAGCGCCCGAATACGTCCAGCGCTTCTTCGAGATTGGCCCGCCCGAATCCGATGCGCAGAAACGCTTCTGAAACCGGCGTTAGCTCCGAAGCGTAGGCCACGGACGGGATCACCATGACGCCCGTGTCTTCGACCAACCGCGTGGCAAAAGCTTCAGCCCCTTCCGCACCTTTATAGCGGACAAAGGCCAGCACCCCGGCTTTCGGCAAGGTCAGTTCGAAGGTTTGCGGGAAGCGCGCCAGAAAATCGGTGAGCAGTTGCAGATTGCGGCGTGAGCGCCGCATTACCCGTTCGAGGATCGGTGCGCGGGCATTCAGGGCCAGCGTGGTCAGCATCTCGCCGGGAATGGAGCTGCAGATCGACAGATACTGCTTCATACGTTCGAGCTTCAGCAGCCATGCGCTGTCCTGACAGGCAATCCAACCGATGCGCAGACCCGGCAAACCGTAGGCTTTCGACGTGACATTCAGCGAGATACCGCGTTCGTAAATATCAGCCAGCTGCGGCAGGCGGTCGGCAGGGGTGAATTCGGTCAGCCGGTAAACTTCGTCAGAGAAGATCCACACGCCGCGTTCGCGGCATAACGTGACCAGCTCATCCAGCTGCTGATGGCTTAGCAGTGCGCCGGTCGGGTTGTGCGGAAAATTAATCACCAGCACTTTGGTGTTGGGGCGCAGCGCCGCACGGATTTTCCCGACATCCAGCGCCCAGCCGTTTTCAGCCTCCAGCGCCACGCCGGTGACGTCGCAGCGCGACATCGGTACGCTTTCCAGCGACTGATAATTTGGCGTGATAACTACGGCGTGATCGCCGGCGTCCAGCAGTGCGTGAAAACTGGCATAAATCGCTTCGTCGGCACCGGCGAAACTGATGATTTGCCCGCTGCTGATAGTATCGTAAGTCCCCGCAATCGCCTCCAGCAGCTCCGGCGTTCCGCGCAGCGGCGGATAGTCGAGCATCGCCTGCATAAACGGCTGGCGGTGTTCAACGCCGGCCAGTTCAAACAGCGTATCGATGTTCATCGATTCCGGATAGGAAGACGACAGCGGAAAGCGCACCGCGTGTTCCAGTTTCGATAAATATGAAATTAATCGGAAATCTTGTGGAAAGGACATGGCATACCTGCGACTTATTTTGAAAGTTTCAGAAAGCGGTTAACGGCGATAGCCCTGACCAAAGCGGCGTTCGAGGCGGCTTTGGAACAGCTCCAGCACAATGGACATAATCCAGTATATCGCCGCGGCGGTGGCCAGCATTTCCATATAACGGTAGGTGCTGCGCCCGTAAGATTGTGCCAGAAAATTCAGTTCCCACAGGCCCATCAGCGACACCAGCGACGAATCCTTCAGCATGGAAATAAACATAGAACCGGCGGGAGGAATGATGATGCGCAGCGCCTGCGGGGCGGTAACGTGCACCGCGACCGTCCATGAGGAGAGACCCAGCGCCATCGCCGCCTCTTTCTGCCCACGGGGAACAGACAGCACGCCGCTGCGGATGGTTTCTGCCAGATAAGCGCCGTAATTGAGCGACAGTGCAATAATCCCCGAGCTCAGCGCACCCAGCACAATGCCCGCCTGCGGTAGCGCCAGATAGATAATCAGCACCTGTACCAGCAGCGGCGTACCGCGAAACAGCGAGGCATAAAACGTGGCGCAGCCGAATGCCAGCGCGTTGTCTGACATGCGGCCTAATGCGGTGATAAGCCCGAGTAACAGGCAGAAAAACATTGAACAGGCGGTGATCAGGAGGGTCAGCGCCGCGCCCTGAATAAAACCGTCCGGCGACAGACGCAGACCCAGCAGGAACGGCAGTTTCTGCTCAATAAGATCCCATTGCAGCCCCATCTTGCTGAACAGACTCAGCACGATACTGAGCAAAATCAGCCAGGTCAGCGCGGTTTTTATTTTAAACGCCCGCGGGCTGGTAAATACGCCCGTCTCAGCAGGCGGCGGGGTGCGGGTTCCCGGCGTAATGGTTTTGCCTTCAGGAAGCTGCGCCATCCGTTACGGCGCCTCTTTGGTGACGTCTTCGCCTAACCAGTGTTGAGATATTTTCGCTAACGTGCCGTCATCGCGCAGAGATTTGATGGTATCTGCGACTTTCTTATCCCACTCAGGATCACCCTTATCGGTGGCGACCCAGTTCGGTTCTGCGTACAGCTCGGTGACAATTTTAAACACCGGATTGCGCTTGATGCGCGCATTGGCGGTGGCTAAGTCAGAGACGATGGCATCAAGACGCACGCCGGGGCCGAGGGCCAGATTCTGGAACGCGACTTCTTCGTCGCTCGGAATGGCCTGCACGTTGTCAAACGGGAAGTCGATGGGTTTGGTACCCGGTATCACCAACGTCTTTTGCAGATAGGTTTCATAACTTGAGCCAATACCAATGCCGACTTTTTTGTTGCTGAGATCGGCGGCCGATTTGATGCGATCATCGTTCTTGTTCACGACCAGCACCGCCGGAGAGCTGTAGTACGGCGTCACGAAGTCGAGCACTTTGGCGCGTTCAACGTTCGGGGTCATCGAGCAGATACAGGTGTCCCAGCGACCGCGCCAGTTGCCGCCGATAATGGTTTCCCAGCCCGGCGCGGTGACCTCCAGCTTAACGCCCATCCGCTGTGCTACGGCTTTCGCCACGTCAACGTCAAAACCGGCCAGCTGGTTGTTGTCATCGATAAAGCCAAACGGCGGGTAGTCATTAACAATGACGTTATGCAGCACACCGGTTTTGGTCACACGATCCAGCGTGGCACCGGCATGGGAAACGGCTGAAAACAAGGTGGTCGCAAGCAGGGTAAAAGCAAGAACGGGTGTGCGCATGGGGGGGGCTTTCCTTTCATAACCTGAGTGAATGAATTCGCAATAGAAATTCAGATTACGTTTTGGACGTATAGATGTCCAGTGCTGGAAATGACTATGCTTATAGCGGAAACAGGCGGGAAGGAACGGCAGGCTTCTGTGTGATGCCCCGGCACCTGCCAGACAGGCCTGCACCGGGATAATTAAGACGGTTTACTCACGGGGTATGGCTATTTCGCCTGATCTTTACTGCCCTGAATCAGTTTGCGGGCCGCGGCCATGGCGTCGTTATCCGGCGTTTTAGGTTTGGCTTTGTTGAGGGCTGTGCTGAGGCCAGAACGGCCCCACAGGTCAAAACTGTCATCATCTTTCAGATGATCAAATACGGAAAGTGCAGCGTCAGGTTTCTTAGCCATGGTGTCAGTTATCTCGGTGTTGTAAATATTCCTAAGCTTAGCCGTTTCTACTTTTCAGACCAAGAAAGAAAGCCTTTAGCCAAAATTCATACTTATTCAGACAAAAAACGCTGATTTGACGGCCGGGCATCGAACCACTGCAATATTTGACGGTTGAAGTCATCGGGGGCTTTGCTGGCAGAGGTTGCCGCCAGCGTGGCCAGCGAATATTGTGCAAAAACTTGGCGCATCGCCTGTTCGGCTTCGAGCATCACTTTATGGATCCCGCAGGTCCCTTCGGTGGCCCATTTCGGTGCCTGATGATTGAACACGGCGCAGCGCTCGCGGATCTCTTTGCATTCAAACAGGCCTTTTGGCCCGTCGATGGCATCAATCACATCCTTCACTGAGATAGATTCAGCAGGGCGCGCCAGACTGAAGCCACCGCGCGCGCCCTCGGTCGAATGCACCAGACCTGACTTTTTCAGCTTAGTGAAGATCTTTGCCAGAAAGTCCACCGGCACGCCTTGAAGATCGGCCATATCGCGTACGTTAGCGTCTTTGATGCCTTCCGGGTGGCTGATAAACAGCAGACAATGCAATGCATATTCCACCCCAGAACTTACGAACGCCATACTTCCTTCCTCTGCAAGGATAACTGAAGACCCCAGATTCTATAGCAGATCGGAAGAAGTGTCCCATAGGATGGCCGGTTTCAGGCGTATTGAATTTGTTGGTTGAGGCCATATTCGACGGCCCACTGCGCGGCAAGGTGTGACAGGTCAGCATGGGCACGAACAAGCGCCGCATCACGCTCTTCGGCAGCCGTAAACTGGAGCGGCTGGGCATCTACAAACTGCGGCGCATCAATGCCAATAAAGGCGAACGAGGCTTTGAGCACCGGCGTCATTGCATCCATCCAGCTGTACTGTGTGCCTTCGCGTAAATCAGCGCCGCGGGTGGTAATAAAGATCACTTTTTTATCGCCAAGTTTGCCCGCTGTGGTGCCGTCAGGCAGCAGATCGTAAGTAATACCGGTGCGGGTAATGGTGTCGATAAAGGTTTTGAAGGTGGAAGGGATAGTCCAGTTGTACATCGGCATCGCGCAGACCAGGGCATCGGCTTGCAGCACGCGCTGACACATGGCGTCGGACGGTGCTAATACGTCACGCATCTGCGCAGTGCGCTGATCGACAGGCGTATAGGTGGCCTGAGCGAACTCAGCCGAAACGTGTGGCTGGATATCGGCGGTGACGTCCAGATAATCCACCTCGATGTCTACGCCGCCTTTCTGTAACTGCTCCAGAAAGAAACGGCCCAGCGCGCGGGAATTGGACCACTGGTGGAATTTAGAGCTCGCATCGATATGTAAAATCTTCATGGTGTACTTGTCCGTTTTGAGTAGTTCGTCATAATATCTTAACTGCGACTATTTTTATCGCAGTTAAGATATCCGTTAAAGCGAGCTTGTTCAAGCGGATTTTTTGAGAGGGACCCGGAAGGTTGGCCGTGAGAAAGCAAAAAAATGTCGCAGGCAGAGTTATCGCACTTTTCCCCGCAGACCTTTTACAAATTAATAATTACAAAGTGAGAGGATGATGGCAGGCAAACTTATATTCATATTCAGCTAAAGAGTCTGGTGTTATCTCTTTCCAGACATTAAATATATAGCTGTGATTACTCTGTACGCTACCATCCTGATTATAACGCGTGATCTCTTTAATAGAATATTTGTTTTTACTACAGTCAATGACGTCTTTAGAAAGGCTCAGAGTGCTGCCTTTAGCGGTAGTTGTTTTATACCAAAGAACAGGGAACAATTCTGAGCCCGTTGTCGGCAACACATAAGATTTATCACCAGAGGGAGATTTGGCAAGATAGGTCCATGTGGAAGCGTGACTGCATGTGCTTGCAAGCAATGCAATGAATAATATTGGTTTTAATGTCATGTTTGGCTTCCGGAATTTGAGTTTTTGAATGTAATTATCAGCCTATTTTATCACTCTCTCTTGACGTCAGTGGGGCTTTTTAGGGTGTTATTTAGGTATGAATAATAAGTGGATTTGTTTTTTTTGTTGTGTAGTTTCTTTTCTTCTTCCTGATTTGACAGACTGGTAAAAATATTTCATATGAAAACTGCATTAACCAAGCATGAAATTCTATTGAAACTCCGTCGATGCTCTACTTTAGCAACCCTGGATAAGGTGATTGAGCATAATAAATACGCCTCGCACTCTGAAGAAGAACGTGAGAATTTTAACTCGGCTGCGGACCATCGATTAGCTGAAATTACTCTGGGGAAGTATTACGACAAGATCCCTGCGAAAGCATGGGAATTAGTGAAATAAGCAAGATGTCGCATTGAGTTTAAAGCAGGTACCCCGTGAAGAGTACCTGCTGACATTATTGAGAACTTTTATTATAGAACTTCCTATTATTGGTTTTTGTCTTTGGTAAACCGTTTTCTCACCACGACGAAGAAGAGAGGGACCAGGAAAATAGCCAGTAATGTCGCTGAAAGCATACCGCCCATCACGCCGGTACCCACAGCATTCTGCGCACCCGATCCTGCGCCTGAGCTGATAACCAATGGCAAGACACCCAGAATAAAGGCCAATGACGTCATCAGTATGGGGCGCAAACGCATCCTGACGGCTTCCAGTGTGGATTCGATCAACCCTTTCCCTTCTTTGTCCATCAGGTCTTTAGCAAACTCTACAATGAGGATGGCATTTTTAGCCGACAGCCCAATGGTGGTGAGTAACCCAACCTGGAAATAAACATCGTTATTCATGCCCCGAAATGTGGCCGCTAACAACGCCCCGATGACACCCAGCGGGACAACCAGCATGACCGAGAAGGGTATTGACCAGCTCTCATACAGTGCAGCCAGACACAGGAATACGATGATCAGTGAAATTGCATAAAGGGCTGGAGCCTGATTCCCCGACAAACGTTCCTGATACGACATACCCGTCCAGTCGTAGCCAATGCCCGCAGGCAGTTTGGCAGCCATATTTTCGAGCATGGTCATCGCCTCGCCGGTGCTTTTCCCCGCGGAGGCTTCTCCCAGGATTTCCATCGAAGGCAAGCCGTTGTAGCGTTCCAGACGGGGAGAACCATAAATCCAGTGCGCACTGGAGAACGCAGAAAAGGGAACCATTTTCCCATCACTGCTGCGGACAAACCAGTTATCGATGTCTTTAGGCAACATGCGATAAGGGGCATCCGCCTGAACATAGACTTTCTTCACACGCCCGTGATCGATGAAGTCATTCACATAAGAACCCCCTAAGGCAGTCCCTATGGTGTCATTAATATCGGACAAAGAGATCCCGAGAGCCTGTGCTTTTTCCTCATCGACATCGAGTTTGAACTGCGGTGTATCCTCCAGTCCGTTCGGACGAACGCGCGTCAGCAATTCGGGGTGCTCAGCCACCATGCCCAGCAACTGATTTCGGGCCTTGGTCAGCTTGTCATGCCCAAGGTTAGCCTGATCAATTAATTCGAAGTCAAACCCTGTGGCCGTTCCCAATTCAATAATGGCCGGAAGGTTAAACGGGAACACCAGACCGTCTTTAATCTGCGTAAAGGCTTTTGTCGCACGCCCGACGATGGCCGCGACGCCGTTTTCTTTACCCGGGCGCTCTGACCAGGGTTTGAGACTGATAAATGCGAGGCCTGAGTTTTGCCCGGATCCGCTATAGCTGAATCCGTTAACGGTAAAGACAGAATCGACATTGGCGTGTTCTTTGGTCAGGTAATATTGCGTGACCTTATCCAAAACCTGCTGAGTACGGGCCTGCGTCGCACCCGCCGGGAGTTGCACCATGGTCATGAAGACGCCCTGATCTTCTTCCGGAAGAAATGACGTGGGCAACCGCAGGAACAGTACAGCCATGCCCACGACAATTAATCCGTAGATCAATAAGTAGCGGCCCGTGTTGTCGAGAATGTTGGCAACGCTGTTGGTGTAATGGTGGCTGCTTTCATCGAACTTACGGTTAAACCAGCCGAAGAAGCCTTTGTTCTTCCCATGTTCTCCTGCCGCGACAGGTTTTAAAATCGTGGCGCAGAGGGCGGGGGTCAGGATTAATGCGACCAATACAGAAAGGGCCATGGCCGAAACAATGGTGATAGAGAACTGGCGGTAAATAGCCCCGGTCGAACCGCCAAAGAAGGCCATCGGAATGAACACGGCGGAGAGCACCATTGCGATCCCAACCAGGGCTCCCTGGATTTGTTCCATGGATTTTTTGGTCGCTTCTTTTGGCGCTAAACCTTCTTCCGCCATGACACGTTCAACGTTCTCCACGACCACGATGGCATCGTCAACCAATAGTCCGATGGCAAGCACCATCCCGAACATCGTCAGAGTATTGATCGAGTAACCAAAGGCCGAAAGAACGGCAAAAGTTCCCAGCAACACGACAGGAACGGCAATCGTCGGGATGAGGGTGGCGCGGATGTTTTGCAGGAAAAGATACATCACCAAAAATACGAGCACGATGGCTTCAAACAGGGTTTTAACCACTTCGTGAATCGAAATTTTAACGAAAGGCGTCGTGTCATACGGATAGACGACTTTCATGCCCTGTGGGAAATAGGGCTGAAGATCGGTCAGTCTCTTTTTAATCGCAGCGGCAGTGTCGAGGGCATTCGCGCCCGTAGCCAGTTTAATACCTAAACCTGCGGCAGCCTGACCGTTGATTTTAGAAACAATATTGTAGTTTTCCCCCCCGAGTTCAATGCGTGCCACATCCTTCAGGCGCACTTGTGAACCGTCCTGATTGACCTTGAGGAGGATGTTGGCAAACTCAACCGGATCTTTTAGCCGCGTTTGCGCAATGATAGAAGCATTAAGCTGCTGATTGGGCACCGACGGGGTTCCCCCCAGTTGTCCTGCGGCCACCTGATTATTCTGAATCTTTAGCTGGTTAACGATATCAACCGGCGTCAGCTGATATTTATTCATGGCATCGGCATTCAGCCAAATACGCATCGAATATTGCGCACCAAATAACTGTACGTCGCCTACGCCATTTGTCCGGCTGATCGGGTCTTTAATATCTGACGCGACATAGTCAGAAATATCATCCTGAGTAAGTTTTGGATTATCGGAAATAAAACCGGCGACCAGTAAGAAGCTACTGCTTGATTTTTCTACACTGATCCCTTGTTGCTGAACTTCCGACGGTAATAAGGGCATCGCCAGCTGCAATTTATTCTGGACTTGTACCTGCGCAATATCCGGATTAGTCCCCGAATTAAACGTCATGGTAATGGTAACGCCACCCGCAGAATCACTCGTAGAGGACATATACATTAAATTATCGATGCCGTTCATATTCTGTTCGATAATCTGCGTTACGGTGTCCTGTACGGTTTGTGCATCTGCTCCCGGATAGGTAGCCGTGATCGCAACCGCTGGTGGTGCGATAGTAGGGTACTGCGCAACAGGGAGTTTCAAAATCGCCAGCCCCCCGGCGAGCATTAAAATAATTGCCAGTACCCAAGCAAATATTGGGCGCTCAATGAAAAACTTGACCATTTTAGAGGATTACCTTGTTCGCTGATGTTATGCAGTGGGTTTATTGCGCGCCAGCCATCAGTTGTCCGGGGGGGACTTCTTGCGTCTCAACGACGGTGCCGGGTTTAGCGGTCTGTAATCCACTGACGATGACCTTGTCACCTTCTTTCAGCCCCTCAGTGATCAACCACTTATCACCAATGGCTTTCGCTGCCACGACATTACGAACGTCGACTTTATGTTCTGCATTCACCAGCATCACGGTGGCATCGCCGCGCGGATTACGCGTAACCCCTTGCTGAGGAACTAACATTGCAGCATTTTGTACGCCTTCATCGATGCGTGCGCGAACGAACATTCCGGGTAACAGATCATGATGCGGGTTAGGGAACAGGGCTCGCAGGGTGATGGATCCGGTGCTTTCATCAACGGTGATATCAGAGAACTCCAGATGTCCTTGCAGTGGGTACATTTGTCCGTTTTCTAAAATGAGATTCACCTGGGTCGTTTGTTGATTTTTCTGCAAACTGCCCTGAGATATGGCCTGCTTCATGTTCAGAAAATCGTTACTTGATTGCGTCACATCGACATAAATCGGATCAATTTGTTGAACCGTTGCCAGATCGGATGCTTGCTCTGTTGTCACCAGCGCTCCTTCAGTGACCGATGATTTACCAATACGGCCACTGATGGCTGAGCTGACTTTGGTATAGGCAAGATTAATACGCGCCGTTTCAACCGCCGCTTTTTCGGCCATGAACGTGGCATCCGCCTGCTGCGCGTTAGCGACGGCAGTATCGTAATCTTGTTGACTGACATAATGGGTCGCTAACAGGGGTTTGTAGCGCTGAACGGTAAGGTGGGCAATAACAGCGGCGGCTTTAGCTTTTGCCTGATCGCCCAATGCACTGTCATAGCTGGCCTGATAAGGGGCAGGGTCAATCTGATATAACGACTGGCCCGACAGCACGTCACTCCCTTCGATGAAGTTACGCTTCAAAATGATGCCGCTGACCTGAGGCCTCACTTCCGATATGCGAAATGCTGACGTGCGACCCGGCAAATCAGTGGTCACCGCGAGAGGGGCTGTTTTTACTGTGATCACACTTACTTGTGGTGTGGGCTTACCGGGCTTCTGGTTGCCGTTTCCATCACAGCCGGTCATTGTCAGACTCAGGGACAAGGCAATCATTGATGGAATGAACGCTAGCGCTAAATGTTTCTTCATTATTATTCCTTAACAACCCACATCTGACCAAACCAGCAGAGAGGTCCAGTAAAAATAGTTTTCCATTCTTTCCGGGAGGAATGGCAATAGCTATTCTGCAGAGTCAATCTGCAGGGAAATAAAGCAGCGCCGGAAAGAATGTTGAAATGTGATTATCACGTCGATACGTTGTGCATTAATTATCATATTTTCTTTATATCGGGAACGCCCATTAAAAGACCAAAATAATGCTTCCAATAAAGGATGTTCAATATATTGAAGTATTGATATTGAGAATAATAATTATCCCGGCATTTTATTATCCATATCTCATCGAAAGGTTATTATCCTGCTCCTTTCTTCTGACGCGGTTTACGTACCGCGACAAAAAAGACAGGCACTAAAAAGATAGCCAGAAGGGTAGCGGAAACCATTCCTCCCATAACGCCGGTTCCGACGGCATTTTGCGCACCGGAGCCAGCACCTGTACTGATAACCAAAGGCAGCACGCCCAAAATAAAGGCTAATGACGTCATCAGAATAGGCCGCAAACGCATACGGACGGCTTCGAGTGTGGCCTCAATCAAATCTTTGCCCTCTTTATCCATCAGATCTTTGGCGAACTCGACAATCAGAATGGCGTTTTTGGCAGACAGGCCAATGGTGGTTAACAAACCTACCTGGAAGTAAACGTCGTTATTGAGTCCTCTCATTGTCGCCGCCAACAACGCGCCGACTACCCCAAGAGGAACGACCAGCATGACGGAGAATGGAATAGACCAGCTCTCATAGAGCGCAGCCAAAGATAAAAAGACGACCAGCAGCGAGATGGCGTACAGAGCGGGGGCCTGATTACCGGACAACCGTTCCTGATAAGACATGCCAGTCCAGTCATAGCCTATACCCGCAGGAAGTTTTGACGCGAAACTTTCAAGCATGTTCATCGCTTCACCGGTGCTTCTTCCCGGTGTCGCTTCCCCCAGGATTTCCATGGAAGGCAGGCCGTTATAGCGTTCCAAACGAGGTGAACCGTAAATCCAATGTGCGCTGGAAAATGCCGAGAAAGGCACCATTTGCCCCTGTTTTCCCCGGATATACCACGAGTTAATGTCATCAGGTAACATGCGGTAAGGCGTATCCGCCTGTACGTAGACTTTTTTCACCCGCCCATGGTCGAGAAAATCATTCACATAGGTGCTGCCCAGCGCGGTTGCGATGGTTTGGTTGATATCAGACACGTCAACACCCAGCGCCAGCGCCTTTTCCTGATCGATATCCAATTTAAATTGCGGCATATCTTCCAGCCCGTTAGGACGAACCCTCACCAGAACATCGGGGTGTTTGGCCACCATACTCAGTAGCTCGTTTCTTGCCTGGGTTAACTTCACATGCCCTAAATTAGCCTGATCGATCAATTCAAAATCGAACCCCGTTGCCGTTCCAAGTTCAGTGATTGCCGGCAGGTTGAAGGCAAATACCCGCCCATCACGGATATGTGAAAACGCCTGAGTGGCACGGTTAACAATGGCCGTCACTTCATTTTTCTTGCCAGGTCGTTGATCCCAGGGTTTGAGGCGAACAAAGGCCAGGCCATTATTTTGCCCTTTACCGCTGAAACTAAAGCCGTTAACGGTAAAGACAGACTCGACATTGGCACTTTCCTGAGTCAGATAGTAGTGAGTTAACTCATCCATCACTTTTTCTGTCCGAGCCTGTGTGGCGCCAGCCGGAAGTGTCACCATGGTCAGGAAAACCCCTTGATCTTCTTCGGGCAAGAATGAGGTTGGAAGCTGAATAAACAGAACACACATGCCGATGACTATGAGGCCATAGATGAGTAAATAGCGTCCGGTATGACTGATGATCCCGGCAATGCTGGCCGTATAATGCTGCGTACTTTGGCTGAATTTTTTATTAAACCAGCCAAAGAATCCCTTCGTTGTCCCGTGATCGTCTTTGGGAATCGCTTTGAGCAGGGTTGCGCAGAGCGCCGGCGTCAGGATCAACGCGACGAGCACCGATAACGCCATCGCGGAAACAATCGTAATGGAAAACTGCCGGTAGATGACGCCGGTTGAGCCACCAAAAAACGCCATCGGGATAAACACGGCGGACAGCACCATGGCGATGCCCACCAGTGCGCCTTGTATCTGCTCCATCGATTTTTTAGTGGCTTCTTTCGGCGATAGCCCATCTTCAGACATCACGCGTTCGACGTTTTCTACGACAACGATGGCGTCATCAACCAATAAACCGATGGCCAACACCATCCCAAACATCGTCAGGGTATTTATCGAGTAACCGAAGGCAGAAAGAACGGCAAACGTACCCAACAACACAACCGGAACCGCGATCGTCGGGATAAGCGTGGCGCGAAAATTTTGCAAAAACAGATACATCACCATGAAGACTAAAATGATGGCTTCGAAAAGCGTTTGTACGACCTGCTGAATGGAGATCTTTATGAAAGGCGTCGTATCGTAGGTATAAACAATCGCTAACCCTTTTGGAAAATAGGGTTTGAGTTTTTCCATTTCGGTTTGCACGGCTTTGGCCGTATCCAGCGCGTTCGCACCGGTTGCCAGTTTGATCCCCAACCCTGCTGCGGGGTTGCCGTTATAGCGGGCGATAATGTTGTAGTTCTCACCACCCAGTTCGATTCTTGCTACGTCCTTAAGCAGAACTCTGGCTCCGTCGGGCATGACTTTAAGTTGAATTCGGGAAAACTCCGCCGGATCTTTAAGCCGCGTCTGGGCGATGATCGACACGTTGAGTTGTTGATTTGGAATAGCCGGAACGCCACCAAGTTGTCCTGCGGCAATTTGATTGTTCTGGATTTTCAACTGATTCACGACATCCAGTGTCGTCAGTTGGTATTTATTCAGCTGGTTGGGATCCAGCCAGATACGCATGGAATATTGTGCGCCAAATAACTGCGTATCGCCCACGCCCTCGGTACGGCTGATCGGATCTTTGATATTTGAGGAAATATAATCCGCAATATCATCCTGTGACATGCTGTTATCGGTAGAGATAAAACCTGCCACCATCAGGAAGCTGCTGCTGGATTTCTTAACACTGATTCCTTGCTGTTGCACTTCCTGAGGCAATAAGGGCATCGCAAGTTGTAACTTATTCTGAACCTGCACTTGTGCAATATCAGGATCTGTTCCTGAATCAAAAGTCAGTGTCACAGTAACACTGCCTGAAGAGTCACTGGTGGACGACATATACATCAGGCTATCCAGGCCGTTCATATTTTGTTCTATAACTTGCGTTACCGTATCTTGAACTGTCTGCGCATCAGCCCCTGGATAACTGGCTGAGATAGCGATGGCTGGCGGCGCAATAGTAGGATATTGCGCGACGGGGAGCTTTATTATCGCCAGCGCTCCTGCAAGCATTAAAATAATGGCAAGCACCCAAGCAAAAATTGGGCGCTCTATAAAAAACTTAACCATTTTTACGCGTTACCTTATTTGGAATGGTAATCTAGGTGGCACCTGACGAAAGGGAACCATTACCGGTTACAGCGAGTAAATCACAACTGTACAGCGTGAAGAAATTATTAAAATGGTCTTTTAAAGGACTTTTAACCTAACTCATTGTAAGCTTGTGATTAATTTGAGAGTTGATAATGTGACGTTAGTTCTGTTCTGAATAAATATATGTGAATCCTTCATTAGGCATTATAGTAATACGTTGATTATCCATAAAAACAGATGTGTCATTATGTCAAAAAACACAAAATTTGAAGCATTTAAAACGAGGATGCATCTGCTAGATGTTGCAATTAATGAATTTTCATCACGAGGTTATACGTCAACCACACTGATGGATATTGCAGCCTCGGCGGGAGTGACTCGAGGCGCAATTTATTGGCACTTTGAAAGCAAAATAGAATTATTCAATGAAATATGGCTTCGTGAACAACCGATATATCAACAAGTAAGTAGAGATGTTCTGGTCACGGATGTCGATAATCCTCTGTTTACGCTAAAAGAATTGTTCGTCAATGCGCTGAAATTCGTCGCATCCGACACGAAGCAAAGAAACCTGATGAACATAATCTTTCACAAATGTGAATTCAGCCATTTGATGTTAAGTAGTCAGGACATTCGGCACCGAATCTACATTAACCCCAAACGACTGGAAGGTATGCTTGATGAGTGTAAGAGCAGACACCAATTACCTGCCAGTCTTAATGTTGAGCAAGCAGTGAGTATGATACGTGCTTACTTCACAGGTATCATTGGAAACTGGTTAGTTTATCCTGACGTTTTTAATTTATATAAAGATGCAGAGCGTATTGTTTCGCAGCTCATATTTATGTTGAGTTATAAAGGTAATGACAGGGAGGGGGTTGAATTAACGGGTGAAAGTGAGTGGGTCGGTTGAACCAAATACCCTGCTAATGTAGCAGGGTATTCTGGCAAGGCATCAATACATTGATTGTTGTTTCATCATTGTTTGCAACTGCTGTTTTTGTTCTTTCGTCAAAACCTGACTCACGTTGAATATGTATTCGGCACGGTCATAACGTGCCTGCGCCTGGATATTGCTGATATCGGCCATCTGTTTTTTCGCAGCCTGTGCATCCCATTTCCCAGATTTAATCATATCCAGAATGAGATCCTTTTTAACGCCATCCACTTTAATGCTTTCAAGATTTTTCTGGGTATTCTGTTGCAGAACCTGAATTTGTTGCTTTTGCGCATCCGTTAAATGTAATTTTTGCGCCAAAAACTCGCCTTGCGAAGAGGGTTCAGGTGTTGCTACAGACGTTGCCGCAAATGAAGCACCGGCAAATATCAGGCATGTGGTTGCAAGGATAGTTTTAGTGAATTTATTCATGGTCTTCTCTTTGTTTAATAATGTGAGGGTTATTAATATATTGGGATACGGAACTGTATTAGCGTTCCGTATCCTGAATAACCTAAATTGATAAGATCTTAAAACTGATAAACCATACCCACAGCGACGATATTATCGGTAGAAATCCCGTTGTCCTCGTAGAAGCTGTCATCACCATCAAGCAGGTTGATTTTGTAATCAATATAGGTGGACATATTTTTGTTGAAGTAATAGGTCGTACCCAGAGAAACATATTTAACCAGGTCTTTATCGCCACCCGCACTTACCGTGCCATGATCGTTACTTTGAGTCGCATTCAGATCTTTACCCTTCGATTGCAGATAAGAAATTTCCGGACGCAGACCAAAGTCAAATTGGTACTGTGCTGTAGCTTCAAAGTTCTGAGTTTTATTCGCTACACCATCGCCGTCACCATAAGCGGTCATGTTACGTGTTTCAGAATACATGGTAGCCAGATAGACATTGTTGGCATCATATTTCAGACCGGCAGTCCAGGCATCGGCTTTTTCGGCATTGTTGTTGGTGCCATCATTACCGGTTGATTGTTGCTCATTAGTGCGGTCAGAAGAAGAATAGGCGGCCCCTGCGCTCACGCCCCAGCCAATATCATAGGTGCTGGATAAACCCCAGCCGTCGCCATTCTGGCTGCGGGCATCACGGCCATTGTTGGTGCCTTCAAAACCACTACCTTCTTTATTATTGTCGCCATCATTCGCTCCCTGATATTGGGCGGCCACATTTAGTCCATCGACCAAACCAAAGAAACCGTTATTACGATAAGTGGCAACGCCATTAGCACGGCCAGTCATAAAGTTGTCAGCGGTGGTATAACTGTCGCCACCAAATTCTGGCAATACGTCGGTCCAGGCTTCTACGTCATATAGCACGCCATAGTTACGGCCGTAATCAATGGAACCATATTGCCCCATACCAAGGCCGGCAAAACCTAAACGAGTGAAATTGTTGTCGGCACCACTGGATTCTGTATTATTTGCCTGGACGTTGTATTCCCATTGGCCATAACCCGTCATCACATCGTTAATCTGTGTTTCGCCTTTGAAGCCAACACGGACATAAGTCTGGTCGCCATCTTTATTGCTGTCATCAGAGAAATAATGAAGTGCATCGACTTTGCCATACAGATCAAGTTTGTTGCCGTCTTTGTTATAGACTTCCGCAGCATGAGCAGTAACAGAGAGGAGTAATGCTGGAATAAGCAGCGATAGGGCTGTTCTTTTCATGATTGATACCTTTACCGTAAGTTAAATGTAGGTTCATTTGGTGAGATGGATTAGCTTTACGGCGATTATTATTAAGGAATAAGTTCAAATAAAATATTTTTTGTAGGGTGTTTTAGTGGACGTTTTCTGGTTTTCTAAAAAGTGTTAATGTTCTCTAGCATGAATCAATTTTACACATGCAACTACCGCCGTACATTAACTTACCCTGTGGGATTCTCAGCATTTTTATCTCTGCCGTAATTCATATGAATGACATGTGAAGTGATCATTGTAAGTGTTGTTATTCGTCATGGACAGGCGTGCTTTTATGGGTTTATGACATCTCATAAATGATGCTTATTGTAAGTAATAATATGATTCTGTTTCATTATATTTTTGTCAATGCATTTAAGTTTGTGGCAGAAAGGGGAAGGGGTAGTTTCTTTGTTTTTCATATAATTACACAAAAGTCCATTATAGGAATTTAAAATGCACGCGACATCAATGATACTGGTCTTGGTAACAGAGTATTATGAGTTATTGGTTATGCACAGGTGTGAATTCTTGTAAGCTTACGGGTATTTTGAGCGTCTTTCATGCTGTGCTATGTTTGTGAATCTATTTTGTAATGGTACTTATTCGATGAGTGCGTATTTTATATTTACATTTTCGAGTTGAAAGTTGCAGTTTCTTAAAAATAAGTGATATCGAAATGAAAATACAATTAGCAGATAGTCTTTTTGTTAGCATAAGTAACGATTTAAGTATCCGACCCTACAACAAAGATGAAGTTTTACCCTTTACCAATCAATCAGGGCAACCTGTATGCTATTGGCTCCATTGCGGATGCGCATCACTTATAAGAGTGGATGATGGAGTAAGAACGCTTCCTGTTGCCAATAAAACATGCTTTGGAATATTGGGTGGGTCAATATTTCGTGAGCGTTATGCTCTGGTTGTTGATGTGGATTCTGTTATCTCCTGTCAGTCTGTCAAGACGGCGATTGAATCAGTATCAAGCAATAATATGTGGGACGCACTTGTTGACTTGCAAATCGATAAAATTGATGAGTACAGTCATTATTATGACGCATTATCTAAACGAGGTGCTTATCAGGAAGTTTGTTTCCACATTAATCTAATGATGGATTTACCTGACCATGTCCGCAATCAGATAAAGTTAACGGATTTTATTTGGGAGCGAACGTCGATGAGTCGAAGCAATATGATGCAAGTCTTAGGTCAATTGAAAAATAAAAAATATATTATGGTAGAGAAGGGTTTTCTGCGCTCCATTTGCTATTTGCCGGGTACCAAATTTTGGTGAGATAATATTATGAGAAATATATTTAATGATGATGAATTTAGTGAGGTTATTAACCATCCGGACAAGCCAGTTCTCATGCTTGAAGCCATTTATAATAAGTTGGCATCTTGCGGTGAAGAGTTTTCGGTAAATAAAGATGAAATAATTGATGCTTTTGGCAGTGATGGTAATCCGTGTTTTACGTTCATAACGGGTGGCCGATTTTCTATTTATAGAAAACACGATGATTTATTGATGCACTCTTCATCATCTCCTTCTTTATTTGGTATTGTTGAATATTTTCAACCAAGGAATGCACACTTTATTTTAGCCGATATACGGTGTACGGGTATCAAGGTGAATGCTAAGCTGGCGAGTGAGGTTTTTACTAAATATGAACTATGGGATGCGGTTTGTAAGATTCAAAGCTATTTCATTCAGGTGTTACAAACACGTGATTTTCAGTTGGTGGGTGTAAATGCTTATTTGATCATAAAGAATAAACTTTTTGAGCTATTACAAGAGCCAGAAGAATTTCGTCTTAGGCAAAGTGTGCTTCTGTATATACAACTACGGTCCAAGCTATCGAAAAGTGTGGTGTCAAAGATTTTGGCGGCATTGAGAGAAGGGGACTATATTCGTATGAATAGAGGGAAGTTGGTTTCTATTAAATATTTACCTAAAGACTATTGATGCTCGGTTGTATCTAATTTATAGATCGGGCTTTTTAATGGGTTTTGGAGTGAAGTTGTTTTCTTAAATATGAATGGTATGTGCGGGCGTGACCCGCAAAGAATAAATTACTTAACGAAATCTGATGTGAAGACATCGGGGATGGTTTTCGGCATACATTAAAAAAACTCTGTATTTCAGCATACTGCAAGGCCCCTTCAGGGGCACGATACGCTTTACCCTGCTTGAACTTGCTTTTTTTTCGCAAGAAAGTTTGGCCGTTTTCTTGCCGGCTTGATGCTTCGCCCCACGCTGCAAATTCGCGTATTCCCTTCAAAGATAGTTATATCCCTGAGTAACACAGAACAACAGTTTCAAATGACGCGAAATATCGTTGAACAGCGCTTGGGCTGGCCCCGGAGGGGTGAGTCTCAGGATGAGACGAATAATCGAACGAGGTTCAATGTAGAGTCTGTACCGTAGAAAGCAAAAAACCAGCCCTTAGGCTGGTTTCTTTAAATATGGTGCCCGGACTCGGAATCGAACCAAGGACACAGGGATTTTCAATCCCTTGCTCTACCGACTGAGCTATCCGGGCAACGGGGCGCATTAAACCGTATTGGCTGTGCGTCGTCAATGGCTTTTTTCTGTAAGCACGGGGCAGGTCGCCTGAATGGTGATTTTTAACGCAATGGCAGAGTAATGATTCTTCGAAGACAAGGATTCGTCAGCAAAGGGCAGAATAACAGTGTCAAATTAGCGGGTTAAAAATGTCGCATTTCGACAGAAAAATGGCGATTTCACAGGCTTGTACGCTGGGGAGAATGATGCCATTATTGCGGCGATTTATTGACTGAGATGTTTCCTTTTTCTCGCGACAGCTCAAGAGGGTTGCGGCATGACTGGTTTGTCACATCGCGCATTTTGTAAGCGCAAAATATGGCTGATGATCTTCTCCGGGTGCTGTGAACTCCGCATTTCCTGTTTTTCTCCCTTTGTACTTCCCTCCATGCGGTAAGGCTACCTTGCTCGCTGTTAGGCATGATTAAAAACAGAGCCTTCTCTGATTTTACTGATGTCTATCAGACGTGGCTGGGCCTGATCATCGACTCGTTTGCCCTTTGCCTGCGGGCATTGTGCCTTCGCGCCTGATATCTCGCTCACGCCAGCGTCACTTTGCCGGGCCGGATCTGCGCGCTTTTACTTCACGACGTACGAACCTGCTCATTGCCGTGCTAACTGGCACACCCTCTTACTTAACCGTTTGAGAGTCTTAATGAAACTTTTAAAAATTGCAGCAAGCGCCTCCGTGGCCCCTTACCTTGAATCACACCGCATCGTGGTGGATCTGCGTCGCGCCGACTATGCCGACGTAGCCGCCATTATTATCTCCGTGGGCGATTTAAACAGTGGCCGGCTGGCAGAGATAGACGCGCTGGGGTTTGGTATTCCGGCGTTTGTTGCAGTGCAGGGGGCCGAGCAGATTTCCCCGGACTACCTGTCAGTGCTGAAAGGCGTGGTCACGCTGTCTGATGCCAATCAGGCCTTTTATGCCGCGCAGATTGAGTCAGCCGCACAAACCTATGAGGAAGCGTTGTTCCCGCCCTTTTTTGACACGCTGAAAAAATATGTCGAGATGGAAAATTCGACCTTTGCCTGCCCCGGACATCAGGGCGGTGAGTTTTTCCGTCGCCATCCGGCGGGGCGTCAGTTTTATGATTTCTTCGGCCCAAATATTTTTCGCGCTGACATGTGTAATGCGGACGTCAAACTGGGCGATTTGCTTATCCATGAGGGTTCGGCGAAAGATGCGCAGAAATACGCTGCTAAAGTCTTCAGCGCGGATAAAACCTATTTCGTACTGAACGGCACGTCGGCCGCCAATAAAGTGGTAACCAATGCGTTGCTGACTCGCGATGATCTGGTGCTGTTTGACCGTAATAACCATAAATCTAACCACCACGGTGCGCTGTTGCAGGCCGGTGCAACTCCGGTTTATCTGGAAACCGCCCGCAATCCGTTTGGCTTTATTGGCGGTATCGACGCCGGCTGCTTTGACGAAGAATATCTGCGTCAGCAGATCAAACGGGTCGCGCCGGAACGTGCCGGAGAAAAACGTCCGTTCCGGCTGGCGATTATTCAGCTCGGCACGTATGACGGCACGATTTATAACGCCCGCCAGGTGGTGGATAAAATTGGCCATCTGTGTGATTACATTTTGTTTGATTCCGCGTGGGTCGGCTATGAGCAGTTCATTCCGATGATGCAGCAGTGCTCACCGCTGTTACTGGATCTGAACGAAAACGATCCGGGCATTATTGTCACTCAGTCGGTTCACAAGCAGCAGGCAGGGTTCTCACAGACTTCGCAGATCCACAAAAAAGATAACCATATCAAAGGTCAGAAGCGTCATTGCAGCCATAAAAAACTGAATAATGCCTTTATGATGCACGCCTCGACCAGCCCGTTCTACCCGCTGTTTGCCGCTCTGGACGTCAATGCGCGCATTCATGCAGGCGGCAGCGGCAGGCATATGTGGATGGAGTGCGTGAAGCTCGGCATTGAAGCGCGCAAAATGTTGCTCGACCAGTGTTCGATGATCCTGCCATTTGTGCCGCCGGTGGTGGATGGAATACCGTGGCAGAATTACGATACGGAAAAAATGGCCAACGATGTGCGCTTTTTCGACTTTGTGCCAGGCCAGCGCTGGCATGCCTTTGAAGGTTATGCCGAGAAGCAGTATTTCGTCGATCCCTGTAAATTGCTGCTGACCACTCCGGGTATTGATGCAGGTAGCGGAAAATATACTGAGTTTGGTATTCCGGCGACGATCCTTGCCAACTTCCTGCGTGAAAATGGTATCGTGCCGGAAAAATGCGACCTCAACTCGATTCTATTCCTGCTGACGCCAGCAGAGACACCGGCCAAGATGCAGCTGCTGATTGAAGAGATCACCCGCTTTGAGCGTTACATCGAAGAAGATGCGCCGCTCAGCGAAGTCTTGCCGACGGTGTATCGTAAAAACGAGGACCGGTACCGCAATTACACCATCCGTCAGCTGTGCCAGGAGATGCACAATCTGTACGTCAGTTTTGACGTCAAAGAGTTGCAAAAAGAGATGTTCCGCGAGAAGAGCTTCCCGCAGGTGGCAATGAACGCGCAGGACGCCCACAGCGAGTTTATTCGCGATAACGTCGAGCTGGTCGCTATTGGCGAAGCCGAAGGGCGCATTGCCGCTGAAGGCGCACTGCCTTACCCGCCGGGGGTGCTGTGCGTAGTTCCCGGTGAAATATGGGGCGGGGCAGTTCAGCGCTACTTTATGGCGCTGGAAGAGGGCATTAACCTGTTGCCGGGCTTCTCACCAGAGCTACAGGGCGTCTACGTTGAGAAAAAAGCCGTCGGGTGGAAGCGTATTATGGGTTATGTGATTAATAAATAAATTCAAATTGTTAGGTAGAGCAGCGCAGCATTGATGGCTGCGCTTTTTATTTATATTGACCAAGTTATTGAATTTCAGAACACTCCGCATGAACTGATTATAGGCCAAGGCGCTATGCTTATCGGATCAAACAGAAGGGAGATTGGCATGGTGTCGCTTTGCTGTTCTGGAAAGAGGATCCAGTGCCCCAGCTTTTGGGCTGAAACAGAGCAGGAAGCCAAAGCTCATCATCTGGCCCAGAAAAGGCGAGATATTTCCTAAGAATATGTTTGCTAACAAAGTGAATGATATTAGATTTTGAATTTATTAAGACTAATCTCGTAAAAATCCATCCTAAATCTTATACTTGAGCTATTAGCTTGTAATTAACGGGTTTTATTTTTCCTCTGGCTGGGAATTTTCGTAGTGGCGATATTTCAGTAATTGATCTATATCATAATCCAATCCTTTATAGGATGTTTCTCGTATTGCTTTATAATAACCATTAATATAATTTGAGCGCCTGACGAAAATTTAGGTAATCAAAGGGCACTGCAATACATTAACATTCACTGAAATATAAACAATAATAAAATATAAAGTGTTTTTTAAGAAAAATGTTTTGATTACAACGACTTGTTAAGTGAGTGGGTGTTTGTCTGTCTGAGATGTAACGTGATTAATTAAGTGACTTTATACAGTCATTGGCGGTAGCCTGCCTGAGGTATTTTTGTTTCCTGAGTCCAAAATTATATTATATGTCTATTTGTGCATATAACATTATCTCGCTTGATGATATTTAATCGAAAATAAACTTGAAGCTCTGCGGGCATAACTTAAACAATAAAAAAAGGGTAAGGTACTCTGTATGCTTTGCTTGGTCTCATATTGAACCGCTATGTCTATCGCTTATTTCAGTGACACTATGCTGAAGATATAAATTATCTTCATAAAGAAGCTTTTTTGACTGAACCCCAGAACATGAAGCCTTTTTCACCAGGCCCTTCGTAGCAGATTTATTTACTTTGAAAGTGATTCTATTTAGATGAAAAAAAAACCAGGGAAGCTGATATTTCTACTCTTATCCATCAGTATGATCAGTGGCTGTACCGTCGTTCCGGGCTCCAATCTGCCGACTCGCGGGAAGAAAGTTGTAAAGCAAGAAGATAGCAACTTTGATATTGATAAATTAGTCAATGTCTATCCGATGACCCCCAGTTTGGTCGACAAAATGCGGCCTAAATCTGTCATTGCGCAGAACAATGCAGACTTAGAACATGCACTACAGAATTACGAGTACCGCATTGGCGTTGGTGACGTGCTGATGGTTACCGTATGGGATCATCCTGAATTGACCACTCCAGCCGGTCAGTACCGTAGCGCCAGCGATACTGGAAACTGGGTCAATGCCGACGGCACGATTTTCTATCCGTATATCGGCAAGGTACAAGTTGCCGGCAAGACGATGAGTGAAGTCCGTGTGAGTATTGCCAGTCGGCTGGCTCAATTTATTGAAAGCCCGCAGGTTGATGTCAGTATCGCTGCTTTCCGCTCACAGAAGGTGTACGTGACCGGTGAAGTCAACAAATCTGGCCAGCAGCCAATCACCAACGTGCCGTTAACTATTCTGGATGCAATTAATGCAGCAGGCGGCCTCGCTGAAAATGCGGATTGGGGCAATGTGGTATTAACCCATAATGGTAATAAGCAACGTATTTCTTTGCAGGCCCTGATGCAAAAAGGCGATCTGACACAGAATCATCTGTTATATCCCGGCGACATTCTGTATGTCCCGCGTAATGATGATTTGAAAGTGTTCGTGATGGGCGAAGTAAAGAAACAATCTACTTTGAAAATGGACCGCAGCGGTATGACTCTAACCGAAGCATTAGGTAATGCAGAGGGGATGGATCAGGCAATGTCGGATGCAACGGGTGTCTTTGTTATTCGGCCTCTGCGTGGCGCTGAAGGCAATAAACTGGCCAATATTTACCAACTTAATGCTGCGGATGCTGCAGCACTGGTGATGGGAGCTGAGTTTCAACTGAATCCGTACGATATTGTTTATGTAACCACGGCACCTGTTGCCCGCTGGAACCGGGTCATTAGCCAGTTGGTGCCAACGATTGCTGGCGTCCACGATATGACAGAAACCGTTCGCTTTATCAAACAGTGGAAGTAGAGATGTTTGATTCCATTTTAGTGGTCTGCGTTGGCAATATTTGCCGTTCCCCAACCGGGGAGCGGCTACTAAAAAAATATTTGCTCAATAAAGAGATCAGCTCAGCAGGGTTGAGAGCCTTAGTCGACCAGCCTGCTGAAGCCTCTTCTGTTGATGTCGCGAATCAGCATGGAATCTCACTTGCAGGACATCAAGGCAAACAGCTGACAGCTGCTATGTGTCGTGAATACGATCTCATCCTGGTTATGGAGAAAGGGCATATTAACGCAGTGTGTCGTTTAGTGCCGGAAGCCAGGGGGAAAACCATGCTGTTTGGCCATTGGCATGAACGGCGTGAAATCACTGACCCTTATCACCAAAGTCGTGAAGCCTTTGAATTTGTATTTCGCCTCCTCAATGAATCAGCTCAAAAATGGGCTAATGCGTTAAGTCGATAGCTAGTCAGGATTTCCAATGTTAGAAAAAAACCGAGTGAATAATCCAGGAAACGACAAATCAGATCAGATCGATCTTGGTCGTTTGATCGGTGAGTTAATTGATGGTCGTTGGTTGATTATCATTACGACATCCATATTTTTGGTGTTAGCAATAATATACTGCTTATTTGCCACGCCTGTTTATCGTGCCGACGCCATGGTTCAGGTTGAGCAAAATGTTGGCAACTCGCTGCTTAATAATATCAGTCAAATGATACCCAATAGTCAGCCTGCTTCTGCCCCTGAGATAGAGTTACTCAAATCAAGGATGATACTGAGTAAGACAGTAGAAGATCTCAATCTTAGGACCATCATTGAACAGAAATATTTCCCCATATTCGGGAAGGGCTTTGCCAGGTTAACGAAGCAGCGCCCCGGTAAGTTAGTGATATCAAAATTTGAAGTTCCAGACTCTTGGGATAGTAACTCATCAATTTCTTTCACTGTAAATGACAATAATCATTTTAGTATTGAAGATGGCGATGAGATGACTCATGGGGAAACAGGAAGGTTATACCAAAATAAAGGGATATCTATCCTGGTAGATGTTATTGATGCTAAACCTGGAAGCGTGTTTGAAATTTCGAAACTCAGCGAACTTACTGCTATCGACAAATTATTAAACAGGTTCGACGTGGCTGATAAAGGTAAGGATACAGGTGTTCTGGGGCTGACGTTAATTGGCGAGGATCGGGTGATGATCACAAATACGCTCAATGCTATTGCCAGAAATTATCTGCAACAGAACGTAGAAAGAAAATCAAAACAAGATGCCAATAGCCTGGGTTTTTTGGATATACAGCTTCCTAAAGTACGCAGCGCGCTTGATTCATCAGAGAGTAAATTGAACCAGTTTCGTCAGCAGAATGACTCTGTTGATCTATCACTTGAAGCTAAGGCGGTGTTGGATTCTATCGTCTCTGTCGATAATCAACTGAATGAACTGACGTTTAAAGAAGCTGAAATCTCTAAGCTGTATACTAAGGAGCATCCTGCTTACCGTGCATTACTTGAAAAAAGACAAACGCTGCAAAACGAGAGAGAAAAACTTAATAAGCGTGTCGGTTCAATGCCCAAAACGCAGCAGGAAATATTACGTCTTAGCCGCGATGTTCAATCGGGTCAGGAAGTTTACATGCAATTGCTGAATAAAGAGCAAGAGCTGAGTATTTCAAAAGCAAGTACAGTCGGTAATGTCAGGGTAGTAGATCAGGCTGTAACCCAGATTAAAGCCGTCCAACCCAAGAAAATAATTGTTATTTTCTTAAGTGTTATCCTTGGTGCAATATTCTCTTCGGGATACATATTAATCAAGTCAATTTTTCATAAAGGAATTGAACGGCCTGAGCAGTTAGAAGAGTTAGGTATAAATGTTTATGCCAGCGTGCCTTTATCTGAATGGCAAAGGAAAAAAGATTTAGCTTATTCTCTGAGGCATAAAGGGAAGAAAGTTAATGCAGATACTGATTTTCTCCTGGCATTTGGCAACACCGCCGATGTCGCTATCGAAGCTATCAGGGGACTGCGTACCAGTCTGCATTTTGCCATGATGGAGGCCAAAAATAATGTTTTGATGATATCTGGTGCCAGTCCTGGAATCGGTAAAACCTACATTAGTGCTAACCTGGCTGCCGTGGTTGCTCAGTCAGGCCAAAAAGTACTGTTTATTGACAGTGACTTAAGGAAAGGCTATGCCCATGAGTTGTTGGGGGTAGAGGGCGATAATGGATTGTCAGAAATTCTTTCAGGCAAGATAACGAAGGATGTAGCTATCAGGTCCACGAGTCACGACAACCTGGACTTTTTACCGCGCGGGCAAATACCGCCTAATCCGTCAGAGCTTTTGATGCACCACCGGTTTAATGATTTGGTTGTGGAAGTCAGTAAGGGTTACGATCTGGTTCTAATAGATACACCTCCGATATTAGCAGTGACAGATGCAGCCATAATAGGTAAAAGTGCCGGAACTTCGTTGATGGTAGCAAGATTTGCATTAAATACACCGCGAGAAGTTGAAGCCAGTATTAAACGATTTACACAAAGTGGAGTTGATATAAAAGGCGTTATTCTTAATGCCGTGGTCAGACGTGCTGCAAATTTCTATAGCTATGGATACGAACTCTATAATTATAAATATTAGAGTGACAAGGAAGTTTAAATTAGTACTCAAACAGGTGTGGCCATGAAAGTTGCAGTTATTATTCCCACCAGAAATGGTGGCGAATTATGGAAGAAGACTTTATCAAGTATTGCTAGTCAGTCTAAATATATTGACAACGTTATAATTATAGACAGTAATTCATCTGATGATACTGTTTCTAGTGCATCTGCCATCGCTTCGAATTGTATCCCTATCAGCGAAAATGACTTTGATCATGGAGGTACAAGGAATTTGGCTTGCCAATCTATTCATGAAGATGTAGATGTCGTGGTCTTCATGACTCAGGATGCAATTTTGGCCTCGCCAAGCTCATTGTATAATTTAATCTCAGCATTTGATGATCCTGAGGTCGCTGCAGCTTATGGGCGTCAATTGCCTCATGAAGATGCGACGGCAATATCTTGTCATGCCAGGGAATTCAATTACCCCCCTCAGGGCTATAGATCTTCGTTAAAAAGCAAACAGTCAATGGGCCTTAAAACGGTATTTATGTCTAATTCGTTTTCAGCCTATAGGTTGTCAGTTTTTAGAGAACTGGGTGGTTTTCCTGAGAAGACAATTCTTTGTGAAGATATGCATTTTACGGCGCGAGCTGTTTTGGCGGGTTATAGCATAGCCTATGTACCAAACGCGACGGTTTACCACTCCCATAATTATACTGCTGTTGATGAATTCAAACGGTATTTCGATATCGGAGTTTTTCATCGTAATGAGCCTTGGATTAGGGAAACGTTTGGGGGAGCTGGTCGTGTAGGGCAGAGATTTATAAACTCGGAGCTTAGTTATTTAATTAGAGTAGCTCCAGGATGGATACCCCCCGCATGTGTAAATAATTTAATGAAGTTTTTGGGTTACAAGCTTGGGGCTCATTATGAAAGGATTCCAATGAAGTTAAGGAAAATATTTAGTATGCATGAGCATTATTGGGATGCTTTTGAAAAGTAATAATTTGTCCATTGGAAGGATTTTTCTATGAGTGCATTAAGTTACTCAAGTCATACTTTTATTGTTAAGTTGTTTTTAGCGCTATCTGATTTTTTGTTTTTTATAATGTCATTGTTTGTGGCTATTTTTCTTGTTTTTTTGTTTGGCCGAGATCTTAACGAGTTTATCCCTGAGTCGGAAATGCTAGCACGTTTTCTGACACATATTATGCTCGCATTTTGTTGTGTCGGTTGGTTTTGGATTAAGTTGGGGCATTACACTAATCGTCGTTCTTTCTGGCTGGAGTTAAAGGAAGTATTTAGAACAATCATTATTTTCTCGATATTAGACCTGGCATTGATTGCATTCTCGAAGTGGCACTTTTCCCGTTATGTATGGGGTCTCACCTGGTTCTCAATGCTGGTGTTAATCCCGCTGGCTAGGGTTACCCTTAAGCGAGTGCTGAATAAATTTGGCTTATGGCAAAAACATACAGTCATTATTGGTTCTGGAAAGAATGCTTGTGAGGCCTTTGCTGCTTTGCAAAGTGAAAAAGTATTAGGTTTAGCCATTTGCGCTTTTTTTTCCAGTGGCAAAGGCAGCGATTGCGGACCGGTTCTGCTGGGAAAGCCTGTTATTTATAATGAACAAGAACTTTGGCAACGATGTTCTCCCGAGACTACGCAGTTCATCGTTGCGCTCGAATTTGAAGAACACATTTTTCTTGATGAATGGCTTAAGAAATTAGCTAACCATCGCTGTTCGTCAGTTTCCGTCATACCCACTTTACGAGGTGTTCCTTTATATGGAACAGATATGTCTTTCATATTTAGCCATGAAGTGATGATCCTACGTGTGAAAAATAATTTATTGAAGGTAACATCTCAATTTATAAAACGTGCTTTTGATATTATTGGTTCTTTGGCCATTATTTTTTTGTTATCTCCTGTTTTAGTGACATTAACCTATATGGTTTCAAAACACGGTGGTAAAGCTATTTATGGACATGAACGTATTGGGCGTAATGGTACTAAATTCAAATGTCTCAAGTTCCGCTCGATGGTTACTAATTCTCAAGAGGTGTTGCAGGAATTATTATCGACGGATGAACAAGCTCGGGCAGAATGGGATAAGGATTTCAAGCTGAAAGATGACCCGCGCATTACCCGAATAGGAAAATTTATCAGGCGTACCAGTCTGGATGAGCTTCCACAACTTTTCAATGTACTAAAAGGTGAAATGAGCCTGGTCGGCCCGCGTCCAATCATTGAGAAGGAGTTAGAACGTTATGCGGGTAATGTTGACTATTACCTGATGGCGAAGCCCGGTATGACAGGTTTGTGGCAGGTTAGCGGCAGGAATGATGTCGATTACGATACCCGAGTTTATTTCGACGCATGGTATGTGAAAAATTGGTCATTATGGAATGATATCGCAATTCTTTTTAAAACTATCAACGTGGTCTTGAAAAAAGATGGTGCGTACTAATATAGAGTTGGAGTTAATGTGAGAATTATTATAACTGGCGCAGCGGGTTTTATTGGCTCTGCTGTTGCACGCCATATTATTAGTGACACTACGGATGAAATATTAGTCGTAGATAACCTGACCTATGCAGGCAATCTTGAGTCATTGAATAATATTTCTGGCAATTTACGCTTTAATTTCGAACACGTGGATATCCGTAATCGAGTTGAGCTAGACCGTATTTTCAATAAATTCAAACCAGATGCTGTCATGCATCTGGCTGCAGAAAGTCATGTGGATCGCTCTATTGATGGCCCTGCTGCATTTATTGAAACCAATATTGTGGGTACCTACACGTTGCTGGAGGCGACCAGGCAATATTGGAACGGTCTTGATGTTGCAGCCAAAGAAGCCTTCCGTTTGCACCATATCTCTACCGATGAAGTTTATGGCGACTTGCACGGTACGGATGACCTGTTCACTGAAACAACGTCATACGCACCGAGCAGCCCCTATTCAGCGTCAAAGGCCGCCAGTGATCACCTGGTTCGCGCCTGGCTGCGGACTTATGGTTTGCCGACCATCGTGACTAACTGTTCTAACAACTACGGCCCCTACCATTTTCCAGAAAAACTCATCCCGCTGATTATTCTCAACGCACTGGAGGGCAAACCACTACCTGTCTATGGCAACGGTGCCCAAATTCGTGACTGGTTGTATGTAGAAGACCATGCCCGCGCACTTTATAAAGTGCTTACCGAAGGTGTCGTCGGTGAAACCTACAATATCGGTGGTCACAATGAACGGAAAAATATTGAGGTTGTACAAACCATCTGCCGTTTGCTGGATGAACTCGTACCCAATAAGCCCTCCGGCATTTATCAATACGAAGAGCTGATCACTTATGTCACAGATCGCCCTGGGCATGACATGCGTTATGCCATTGACGCTTCAAAAATTGAGGCTGAATTGGGTTGGAAACCACAGGAAACTTTCGAAAGCGGTATTCGTAAAACCGTTGAATGGTACCTGGCAAATGAAGCGTGGTGGAGCCGTATTAAAGACGGTTCTTATGCTAATGAGCGTCTGGGTCTGAACCGCTAATTTGATAATAAGGAATTTAAGATGAAAGGAATCGTATTAGCCGGTGGCTCGGGTACACGTTTATACCCGATCACACGTGGTATATCTAAACAGCTGCTGCCAATTTATGACAAGCCGATGGTCTATTATCCGATCTCTGTGCTGATGCTGGCAGGAATCCGCGATATTTTGATTATTTCAACGCCAGACGATATGCCATCTTTCAAGCGCCTGCTGGGTGATGGTAGCCGCTTTGGTATTAATCTGAGCTATGAAATTCAGCCTAGCCCGGACGGATTGGCGCAAGCCTTCCTGATAGGTGAAGAGTTCATTAATGGTGATCGCTGTGCGCTGGTATTGGGTGACAATATTTACTTTGGGCAAAGCTTTGGAACCAAACTGGTAAACGTTGTTGAGCGAAACGAAGGTGCCACCGTATTTGGCTATCAGGTCATGGATCCAGAACGTTTTGGTGTAGTTGAATTTGATAAAAATTATCGTGCGCTGTCATTAGAAGAGAAGCCTGACAGGCCTAAATCTAACTGGGCTGTCACCGGTTTGTATTTCTACGACCAAGACGTCGTCGACATGGCAAAGTTGGTAAAACCTTCCCATCGCGGTGAACTGGAAATTACCACGCTTAATCAAATGTACCTGGATGCCGGCAAACTCAATGTTGAGCTTTTAGGCCGTGGCTTTGCCTGGTTAGATACCGGAACGCATGAGAGCCTGATTGAAGCGTCACAGTTTGTCCACACGATTGAAAAACGCCAGGGATTCAAGGTTGCTTGTCTGGAAGAAATCGCATTCCGCAAAGGTTGGCTAACCCATGAGCAAGTTGCTGAAGAAGCTCGGGTGTTGAGTAAAACACTTTATGGTCAGTATTTAACGCAATTGATTGGGGAGAAATGACATGCAAGTCATAGATACCAAAATTGATGGCGTAAAGATCATTCTGCCGAGAGTGTTCGGAGATACCAGAGGTTTCTTCCTCGAAACCTTTGAGGAGAAGCGCTATCAGGAAATGCTGAACATTGACCTCAACTTTGTTCAGGATAACCATTCCCGTTCGGCAAAAGACGTATTACGTGGCTTGCATTTCCAGAAGATAAATCCACAAGGGAAGCTGGTTCGTGTTGTTCGAGGCGAAGTGTTCGACGTGGTCGTTGATATCCGCCAAAATTCATCAACCTATGGGGCGTGGGAAGGCGTGATTCTTTCAGAAGAGAATAAAACGCAGTTCTGGGTTCCGCCGGGTTTGGCCCACGGTTTTGTGGTGCTTTCTGATATCGCAGATTTTGAATACAAATGTACCGATTATTATAATCCGGTGCATGAGGGCTGCTTATTGTGGAATGACCCGGAGGTGGGTATTGAATGGCCGCTGGTGAACCCGCTACTTTCGGAAAAAGATAAAGTAGGTAAGTTGCTGAAGGAGTTAGCATAATGAAAGTATTATTAACAGGCTCGAAAGGACAATTAGGGCGCTGTTTTCAGGACCGCTTGCCTGCTGGATGGGAAATATTGGCGACTGATACAGACGAGCTCGATATTACTGATTTAAATGTGGTAAAAGCAGTCGTGGAGAAATATCAGCCAAACATTATCGTTAATGCCGCCGCCTATACTGCCGTCGACAAAGCAGAGACGGAGCCAGAACTGGCTGCGTTAATTAATGTGACTGGCCCCAAAAACCTGGCTTTGGCAGCCAACGATGTCGGTGCACGCCTGGTGCATGTTTCTACTGACTATGTTTTTGACGGTACATCAACGACTCCCTACATTGAAACCGATGTGACTAATCCACTGGGTGTCTACGGCCAGACTAAATTGGATGGTGAAATTGCAGTGTCGGCAGTTCAGCCTGAAGCCATTATCATCCGCACGGCCTGGGTATTCAGTGAATATGGCAATAACTTCGTGAAAACTATGCTTCGTTTGGCAAAAGAGCGTGACACTTTGAGCATTGTTTCTGACCAGCGTGGTTGCCCCACCTATGCTGGCGATATTGCGCAGGCGATTATTGATTTAGTTGAGAAAAATGCTGAAGGAGGTGTTTATCACTTTTGTGGTGATAAACAAGTGTCATGGAATGAGTTTGCAGATGATATTTTTTCAAAAGCAATCTTGCTAAAAAAAATCGCAAATTTACCAATAGTCAATCCAATCCCATCACAGCAATATCCCACACCTGCGAAAAGGCCAGCCTTTTCGACTTTAAATACTCATAAAATTGAGATGATTAAAATTAAAGCATCTGATTGGCAGCATGCGCTGCTGGACGTTTTAGTGAAAATTTAGATCAAAGGGCTATTCCTAGTTCTTAAAATTTCGTTGAATTCCTTTCGGATTTTTTGGTCTACAACCTGGCTCTGATGTGAATAAATATGTTCGAATTAAAGAAAGATAAGTTTATCAGAAATATATCTTGGAATTTGGTGGGTTTCGCCGTTCCAATATTAGCCGCCATTATTATAATTCCACTGCTAATGAAGCACATTGGTATGGAACGCTTTGGGGTTCTGACCCTCATATTCGCGATGATCGGCTTTATGAATATATTTGATTTTGGGTTGACACGTTCGATAACAAACTGTGTAATCAAATATAAAAATAATGAAGCGCTGATGTTAGTTTCAATTAAAACCGGTTGGTTTATTATCGTCTCGATACTAACCGTCGTGGCAGTGCTGATATTAATATTTAACCAATCGATCACCGAACATATTTTCAATGTATCAAATGCCACGCTAAGCCACGAGGTGAGTAATAGCTTAGTGGTCGTTGCACTCAGTTTACCATTTGTGATATCGCAAGCAACCTTTGTAGGTGTTCTTGAGGCATTTTCATGCTTTAAAAAAATTTCGTTAGGAAAAATACCCTTCTCAATTTTGATGTATCTGGTACCTGCAATCATTTCTTTTTATAGCAACAGTCTTTTATATATAACATCAGCTTTGTGCGTTTTAAGAATCATAATGGCAATCTACTTCTTTATTATGATGAGGAGTGAACTGAGTAAGATTACGAGTAAAACGCTGTCGAGAGTTAAAATTCAGAAAAATATCGCTATTGAATTATTTAAGTATGGTGGTTGGGTTTCAATTAGTAACATCATTGCTCCTGTAATGTTATATATTGATAGGTTCTTTGTCGCCTCTATTGTTGGGGCCAGTTTAGTCGCCTATTACACAACGCCTTATGAAGTTGTTTCTAAGATGTCTATCGTGGCTGTCAGCGTAAGTGGTGTGCTATTTCCGCTTTTTGCCTCGAAGATATCTACAGATGCAAGGATGGCTAACAAATATTTCAATAAGTCATTACTGGGAATATTCCTTGCTCTGTTGCTTCCCGTAATGGTCGGAATCACGTTTTCTAATTTTATTCTAACGCTTTGGATTGGAAAAATATTTGCGCAGAACGCAAGCATAATATTCAGTATGTTCTTAATTGGATTCCTAATACATGGTTTAATCCAACCTGCTTTCACTTGGATACAGGCATCTGGTAAACCATATATCACTGCATTGGCTCATGTGTTTGACCTTTCGCTTTATGTTTTATATTTTCCGACTTTAACAAAGCATTACGGTCTTACCGGGGCAGCAACTGCATGGGTGATTAGGGTGTCTCTGAGTTTGATTGTTTTACATTCAATTAGATTATTTTTGTACAGGCGTAGTATTAAATGAAAAAATTCAATATAGTTGGTGCATTTGATCGCCATAATTACGGTGATATTTTATTTCCATTAATACACTCTCGATTCATTAAAGAAAATAATAAAAATGACTCTGATATTGAGATAAACTTCTTTTCATTAACTAAGTCAGATCTAACAGATGTTGGCGGAGTAATGACTCAACCTCTAAAGGCGTTGTTATCTTCGAATGCTTCCAAAGATGATAAGGTTATTATGTGTGGGGGAGATATCCTTACTGTTGACTGGGTTAGCATGATTGGTCATCTTTCAAATAGACAAGTTTATTTTATTTTGAGACAACTGAAAAAAGTTCTTGGTAGTGTGTTTTCTAATTATCTTGTAAGGTCATTGTATGGTCAAAAAAACAAATACCCCTATGTTCTATCTAATAAAGATATAATTTCAAAAATATTTTACACTGGAGTTGGCGGGTCTGGGTTTGAGCTGAATCAAAATAGTTATACTGATGCAATACCTGCTAAATTGGCAGGAGTGGATTCACTTTCTGTCCGAGAAAACCTGACCAGGAAATATCTGGAAAGACATGGTATAATATGTGACTTGGTGCCGGACACTGCTTTAATTATGTCAGATATGTACCCACTTGTTGAGCTTGCAGCTCTGGATTGGCAAGAGGGAATCGAGCAGACTCAGCCGTTTGATATCAGTAGTTATATTGTGTTCCAAGCTGCGCGAAATAACATTGAGCACAGACTTGACGAAGTTGAAGGAGAAATTAGGAAAGTATTGCAAGCGACGGGTAAATCTATTCTTCTATTACCTATTGGCAGGGCGACCGGTCATGAAGACCATATTGTTTTAGAAAAACTTTACCAGAAAATATCTGCAGATAATTTACCTATAGCAATACAAAATAGTGAGCATGTTCTTCATATTATGTCATCGTTAGCACATGCTAAGGCATATATAGGGACAAGTTTACATGGAGCTATTACCGCTTATTCTTTTGGCCATAAAGTATGCGCGTTTTCTACCAATGAAGTGAAAAAACTCCAAGGGTATTTAGATGCGTGGTTGATTGAATCAGACTACTTTGCTGCTAAGGATGCCAGTTTCTCGAGAGATTTTATCTCTCTCTGCGATGCCTCATATAATATTGAAGATGTGGCATCACTGAAGGAACAGAAGGCAATAGTGGTTGCTGAAATGAGTAAATATTTATAGGTGATAACTGAGTAAAGTGACCATTCTACAAACATCTGGTTCATAAAAATGTGAGTATTATGTTTTTCTGGATAAAATGGATGGCACACTTATATATTAATGAGTCTTAGATCAGCCAGTCTTAATTATATTGGCGGCAATCAGGATTTAAAATAAAAACATAGACACTTACCGCCCGTTTTCGCGAGATCTCGTGATTAATAACTGTGGGGATCTTTCATGGGGATATTCTATAAATGAAAAAAATAAGCATAATATTAGCAACTTACAATGGTCGGGAATATATAGCGGAACAATTGAATTCATTATTAGAAAGCGATGGTTTTTTTGAGTTAGTCGATGAGGTGATTATTTCTGATGATAACTCTACCGATCGAATCATAGAAGTTATTAATGATTACTGTTCAAATTATCCGATGATAAAATGCATTAGTAACACCAGTTCTCCAGGTGTTGTAAATAACTTCATGAATGGCGTCAGGGCTGCGAAGAATGATTTTATTATGTTTTGTGATCAGGATGATGTGTGGCTTCCAAATAAGATAAAAACCATGCATAAATCCATGATGGCTATGGATGCTGAATACAGCCAGAATATTCCATTGCTGGCGTTTTCTGATCTTTATATTGTTGACGAAAAATTAAATATTATTTGCTCTTCATTTATGGATTTTCATAATATCAATATGAAAGAGGCCTTGGCAACGGAACGGCTTATCTTAAATAATGTGTCACCGGGATGTGTGACTATAGTTAATAGAAAGCTTATAGAGCTTGCTCAGATTGATACCGCGCGTAATTGGGTCATGCATGATTGGTGGTTTATGCTACTGGCTTCATCCCTTGGTAAAATAGCTTATGTTGATAAGCCACTGATGCTTTACAGGCAGCATGAGAATAATGTTGTAGGTTCGAACAGAAAAAGCATCCTGCAGAAATTACTGAGGCTACCAGCTGTCATTGTGGAATATAACAAGTGTCTCAGTAATAGACGCAAGCAAGCTGCTCAGCTACTTTTTGTTTTAAAATCAATGAATTGTAAAAGCGGTAAGATTAAAAATATTGAGAGAATCATAGAGCATAATGTTTATACTGCAAAATATGAGTGCTCTAAAAAAAGAATGCTCCTGGCTTTACTAAGCTATAATCGTTAAACGAACACTGATAAATGTTATTTTTTGTAAGGCTCAAGGCTCAAGGTTTAAAATGAATAGTGAAAGAGTTGATGTCATATTGGCGACCTATAATGGCATGTGTTATCTGGAAGAATTGCTTGATTCAATTCTTAATCAGACCCACAAGAATATAACAATATTTGTCAGTGATGATGGTTCAACCGATGGTACATGGGACATAGTATTAAATTATTCTGCCAGAGATCCTCGAGTCATTCCAATTAGTAATGTTAGGCAGGGGGGGGTTATTAATAATTTCAATAATGCTCTAAGGAACTCAACCAGTCAATATATTATGTTTGCTGATCAAGATGATGTATGGTTAGATGATAAAGTACAATCTATGTTGAGTGCCATTAAACTCGAAGAGTTATCTGTTGGTAACCTTAAGCCTGCGCTTGTTTTCTCTGATTTGACTGTTGTTGATTCAAAACTTGGAGTAATAGGTAGTAGTTTTTATAGGTCAAATAAACTCGATCCTTCTAATAATAAAAAGCTTAGATATATTTTATGGCGTTCAACTGTATATGGATGTACTGTAATATTTAATCGGAGACTATTCGTAAAGTCAGGTTTGGTTCCTGACTGCTCACCTATGCATGATCAATGGTTTGCGTTACAAGCGATATTACATGGGAAAATAGCTTATCTTGAGCAGCAAACTATTTTGTACCGGCAGCATGAAAATAATGTCGTAGGATCACATAATAAGAATTTTATTTCTAAACTATTGAATGCAAAAAAAAATATTCTATCGATAAAAAAGATGACAAAAAAATGCATAGCACAATTTAATAAGCTAAATCGTGAAGGCGATGTAGATAAAATATTAAATTCAAGCTATGGCTCTCTTTCTTTTACAAAAAGAGTGTTGTTTGCATATGATAATATATTTCCTTTCTTCATGGAAAGAAAAGTTTATGCTGCTATTTTTATATTTTACTTTTTATTTACAACGAATGATTCTGAGGAGTAAGCTATGAAAGTTGTTCTTTCTGGTGTCAGCATGAAGGAAGGCGGTATTCTTACCATTTTTAGAGAAATAATCTCTGCATTTTCTAAATTGGATAATATTGAACTTATATGCCTCGTACATGATAAACGTTTATTTCCTGGTTTCGAGAGTAATGATATTCAATGGCTGGAATTTCCAGAAATAAAACAAAGCTGGTTTTCCAGGATAAATTTTGAATATTTTTACAGCAAGAAATTAAACAATAAATTACAAGCAGATATCTGGTTTTCTCTTCACGACATGTCAGCTAATGTCTTTAATTGTAAACAGTTCGTATATTGCCATAATCCATCTCCTTTTTTTAAGGGAAGATATGTAGATTATAAGTACGATAAAAAATTCTGGTTGTTTACTTTATTCTATAAATATCTTTATAAAATAAATGTTAAGAGAAATACAGCAGTGGTTGTTCAGCAGTCCTGGATTGCAGATAAATTTTATTCGTGGTTTACACCGAAAAACATCATTATTGCAAGGCCAGTATGCGAGGGGAAGAGCGCTATTGTTGATGTGCCAAAGCTATTTGTAGAGTATGAGGATAAAGTTAAACTTTTCTATCCGGCCTTCCCCAGGACATTTAAAAATTTTGACGTTATTATTGATGCTTTCAATATTTTAAAAATAAAGGGATTTCAGCATCAAGTCACACTGACTCTTACCTTTGATGCCCAAACGAGCCGTTATGCAGAATATGTTGTTCATAAATGCAAATCTCTTGGCCTGGAAAATATTCATTTCTCTGGAGTGCTGACCAGGGACGAGATGGTACAATATTACAACAAATGTGACGTGGTAGTTTTTTCATCAAAATTAGAAACCTGGGGATTACCAATAAGCGAAGCAAAAGAATATAGAAAACCTATTCTATTGGCGGATCTTCCTTATGCGCATGAGACTTTGGGTGACTATAGTCAGGCGAGATTTTTTGATTGTGATAATTCTACTGAATTATCTGAAGTTTTGTTGAGTATTATAAATAAAAAATATGGGGTCTTTGAAAACATACATTACATTGATGATTGTGATTTCGAAAAATGCAATAATTGGGATGAGTTGGTCAGAGTTGTTTTAGCTTAACTTCACATGCTGAAAGGTAATGTTTAAATTGGAATTGCTGTCTATAATAAAAGATTTTTTCTAATTTAATTACTGTTAGGACTTGTTTTTATCTATATATTTAATGCTGCGACCGAACTGTGTTAATTATTTAAATGGCAGTTAAATCAATATGGGATAGATATGAATATTAAATTGCGTGTTGATTTTTTCATAAAAGCATTTCTGTTTGTTAGCATTATTTTGCCTGCGGGCACTGTTTTTGATATCAATGTAAAGATGCTTTCGCTAGCATTATTGCTTGGCGTCTTTATTGTGCAATCAGATGGTGCAAGTATCGTCAGGCTTATAAGGTTTTTACTTCCCACGGTAATATTTATTTGTTTCTTTTCGTTGTATGCATTTCTTAGTGCCGCCAGTAACGGATATGTGTTGTTCCAGGCTAAGGACATATTTGTTTTTATCTTGATGGCATCAATAGCTTATGCCTTTGTTAAACCAGCACGGGTAGAGTCCGTAATAGTAAATAGCATAATAGACATTATGTGTATTGTGGCAATAATTAAGATAATTCTAACAACTGTGGCATTCTCTACAGGAGTACCTGTATCAACAATAGTTAAATATATTGCGGATTTGTTTAAAATTCAAATAATGACCTTAGATATTGAAAGTGTTGCCTTGGGGAGAATAAACTTTCCTTCTGACTCAGTCCTTCCTATTGCCGTATTCTTCACAGCGTGTAAAGTTTTCAACTCTGGATCCCAAAAATCTGATTATATTAAATTCGGACTGATTTGTTTTTCACTTTTGATTAGTATGTCCCGTTATCAATGGGCTGCATCAGCCATATCGTTGATTTTAGCAATGAGTTGTTATATAACAAAAAAGAAATCAGTAATATCAATCGTCATTATGTTTGTTGCCGTCATTTCAGTAGTTAGCATCCCCTCTGTTAACTCAATGATTTCGGAAAGGTTCAATGACAAGCAAACGTCCTCTTCAGATAGAACTAGGAACATTCAATCTAATTATCTAAATGAGAAAATAGAACAAAAGCCTTTAATGGGGTATGGGTTAGGTTATTATATTCCCGGGAAAACTCGAAGTGAAGTTACTCCTTATGCATATGAGTTGCAAATTCCGGCACTTGTTATGCAAATAGGTATAGTGGGAACAACTATTATATTTTTCCTCATAACTATTCCTATTGCGATGACTATGCGAGGAACTAAATTTAAATTCAAAGTCAGTATGGCGGTAATAACTATGCTCTGGCTTGCTTCTGGCTTCTTTAATCCGGCACTGTTCTCATCAAGTGGTGGTGCTGCTTTTCTCCTACTTTATGCCCTCGGAAACACACGGTCATTGAATTGGGAAAAAATTGAGACGGATTAAATAACTTCGCACGAGGTTAGGTATCGAGATTAGATGGTGATATTGCATTTGAGTTAATCATCTTTCAGATGATTTCTGAGTGTCTGCATGAAGTATGGGTTAATAAAATAATGTACAATCAGCGTTCATATTTATATATCTTTCGCTCTTCCAGAAAGTACGGTATCAGGCTTGCATGTGAGTGTTGATTACCATCATAGCTAATGCTTTCGGGATGTTTATTCCAACTCTGGAATATCACATCATCGGGTATTTCAATACCAGCATTCATATAGCTATCTATATTTTTCCTGGCACTTATCATCCAAAAATTATCTGGCCCGGTACTTTTTGTTGCATTAAATATGACCCCGAACCTCACTCCCTCTTTTCGCGCTGTCTCCATTACAGATGGAAGTGTCTGCCTCCAGTTTTCCTCCCAAACAACGTCTGCATGCAGAAAATCAAGAGGTCTTCCCGTCGTTTTTTTATATTCAGATAGCCACGTGTTCATCTCTGTAAGATAGTCTTTTCCATACTGTTCAAGGGGTTCTATATCACCAACTTTAGCATTTGGAAACACCTGCCAGATATATTGAAGATTGTTATTTATCTCATTGGCAACCTGACTGATGGGATAATTAGGGGAGAATTGATTAACTTTCTTTTGGTGTCCAAAGAATATAACTTCATCCATTGCCACGTATTCGAGCGTTCCGCCGGCAGATTTAATCTTATCCACTATTTTTTTTGAAAAGCCGGGCGCAGAAAAACCTTCAATTTCGTATCCAGTCCCATTTTCTTGCCATGTCATCGCTGGCCACTCGACAGCAATGGAGATATTATTCTCTCTGAGGAATCTGAATTTCTCTTTAAGCTCGGGCAACGGGGTGCCCATTATCCCCTGATAGTAGAATTTATAGACATTGATATTGCTGCGCGCTTTTTTCCATCCTTCATCCTGGGCTCTATCGGAAAGAAAGTCCGATTTGTTTGGACTAAACCAGATTTGGGTATTAGCTTTAGCTACGGTAACAAATAACGAAATATAGAGGATGGAAATAGATATAGCTTTATTCATGAAAACCTCGTAGCTAATATGGCTATCAGGTAATGCAGCGTCACCGACGGTCATCATTTCATTAATGAAATGATGACCGTCGGTGATAATGCTAATTACTAATAACGGGCCAGGCAAAAATTGAGTTGCACCGCCAGGAATTTGTTAGAGATCCGACTGAGAGACCATTCAATCCTTCGGACTCATTTTATTTCCCAAACCCTTCAATCAATCCTTCGGTAACTCTTCTGCGTATTATTCACTTTATACAAATAACGGCGTGACTCACCAGACGGGTGTTTGGTGGTAAGAGTGGTGTAAACGTCGCCTGGCGCCATATTGTTGATAATATTAAACGCCTGAGTTTTATTGCTGTTGAACACGCGTAATACGCTGCCCGCGCCGCCGTTGTAGGCGGTGATCACCGCATAACGTTTAGACGTCGGGTTGTTGATATTCCCGAGGTAAACGTTCTGCAACATCGCTAGATACGCGGTACCTGTGTTGATATTATTTTGTGGATCAAACAGATAGCTTCGGCTTGGTTTGCCCCATTTGCCTTCTGATTTAAACACGTCAACGCCAGCAGTATGCTGCACTACCTGCATCAGACCCAGCGCATCGGCATTACTCACCGCATACGGGTTAAAGGCGGACTCAGTCTGCATGATCGCCAGTATCAATGACTGATCGACGCCATATTTTGCGGAGGCTTCGCGCACCATTGGCAGGTATTTATGCGCACGTTTATTCAGGTGATTTGGCACCATCTGAATCGTAACGGAATAAATGATGTGCAGCCCCGACTGGCGGCGCTGCAACTTATTCTGTACCAGATAATCAGCGAAACTGGCAGCGCGGCCCTGCCAGCGGATAGGCTGCCCGGTGTTGTCCAGCACCTGACCATACAGCATCGGTTCTTTACTGATCTGGATGTCATTGGCGTCCGAATAAAGGTCAACGTTGCCCGGATCTTCACCGACCAGCAACGTGCTGATGATGGCCTGACGCAGGTTTGCCGCCGGATCGGTACCGGCAATGGTTTCGATGGTGATGGTACCAGCATCAAAGTTGATATGGCTGCGGGTATAGTATTGATCGCTGTATTTTACGTAGTCTTTCGGTCCGGCGATCAGGACTTCATTCAGCCCCCAGATGTTCTCGATATTGTGGGCAAACTGGCCCATCAGAATATCGAAGCCGTTGGTATCCTTGACGTAAGCTTCATTAAACGAGTCTTTCTTGCTGCCGGAGCAGGAGATCAACATCGGCGCGATAACCAGCAAAGCTAAAATTTTCTTCATCTTTGAACCATTTCTGGTGAAAGAAGCAGGCCCCCGAAAGCGCCTGCCTTATATGTTTATTCTGAGGAATGCTTAGAGATAATTAGCTGGAAGGCGGCGTATAGCCTTCGATGTGCACGTCCTGACCTTCAAACAGGAAATTCACCATCTCCTGCTCCAGCAATTTACGGTCTTCCGGGTTCATCATGCTGAGTTTTTTCTCGTTGATCAGCATGGTTTGCTTGCTCATCCACTGCGACCAGGCTTCTTTTGAAATCTCATTAAAAATACGTTTGCCAATCTCGCCCGGATAAAGCTGGAAGTCCTGACCTTCCGCATCACGCTTTAAAAAAGTGCAAAAAATCGTTCTGCTCATACTGATTCCTTATTTAGCTAGCTGGCTGGAGTGCGCTTTTGCCAGTTGAGAAAGTAAACGTTCAACCGGCGCGGCCAGCCCGACGGATTGTGGTTGCGCTAAGTTATACCAGAGACCCGCACCTTCATCCATGCAACCTGGTATTGAGCGCAGATTTAGCCACATCGGGACGATATCCAGATGGAAATGGCTGAAAGTGTGACGAAAAGAAGTCTGCTGTTGCAACTGATCAAGGGTAACGCCATATTTTTTGACGCCGCTTTCCAGTTCATCCGTACTCGCAAACTGTGGGAAGCAGAACAAGCCGCCCCACAGCCCGACCGGCGGACGTTGCTCAAGCCAGACGCCGCCATCTTGCTGCATCATCAGCATATATGCGGTTCGTTCCGGCAAGGTTTTCTTGGGTTTTTTACCCGGATATTTTGCCCAACTGTTGTGTGCGTAAGCTTCACAGCGCGTCTTCAGCGGACAAAGCTCACACTTGGGTTTGGAACGGGTACAGACCATCGCCCCCAGATCCATCATCGCCTGATTAAACTGTTCGACGCCTTTAGCCGGCGTGACCTCTTCGGCGATCTGCCACAGGCGGTTTTCAACCTTTTTCTCACCCGGCCAGCCATCTACGGCGTAGCAGCGCGAGAGTACGCGTTTCACGTTGCCGTCGAGAATCGGGTGATGCTGGCCCAGGGAGAGCGACAGTACCGCACCTGCGGTGGAACGGCCAATGCCGGGGAGGGCGTTAACGGCTTCGAAGTCGGTCGGAAATACGCCGCCATGCTCAGCGGCAATGGTCTGCGCCGCTTTATGCAGATTGCGCGCGCGGGCGTAATAACCGAGCCCGGTCCACAGATGCAGGACTTCATCCTGCGGGGCGGCCGCCAGATCGTTGACCGTTGGAAAACGGGCCATAAAGCGTTCAAAATAGGGAATGACGGTCGCAACCTGCGTTTGTTGCAACATCACCTCTGAGAGCCATACTTTGTAAGGCGTTTTTTCGAGCTGCCACGGCAGCGTTTTACGGCCATAGCGTTGGTACCAGTCCAGCACCAGAGGCGCGAAGTTCTGTATCATAGGTGAGTGGCAAATCCGGCAGGATGAAAAGTCAGGGCGGGATCACATCACAGACGCCGGAGGGTGTAAACCGGAAGTTTCCGACCTGTTTATACCCGCAAGGCTTGCTTATCGGGCAGAGGTTTGGATAATGCGCCATTCGCTGTTTTGTTGCCTAACCGCTACTGCCCAACCGCGCACTGCTGAGAACAGCATTGCCCTATAGAGTGAAAGCCCTATGAAAAACGACGTCGTTTCCCCGGAGTTCGATGAGAGCGGTCGCGTTATGCGCCGTATCCGCAGTTTTGTTCGCCGTCAGGGCCGCCTGACCAAAGGTCAGCAACATGCGCTCGACACTCTCTGGCCGGTGATGGGCGTTGAATATGAGGCACAGCCGCTAGACATCGACGCGCTGTTTGGCCGTGCTGGTCCCGTTGTGCTGGAGATCGGTTTCGGCATGGGGACCTCGCTTGTAACCATGGCTGCGCAAAAGCCCGAACAAAATTTCATCGGTATTGAAGTGCACTCGCCTGGCGTCGGTGCCTGTCTGGCAACGGCGCAGGAAGAGGGCGTCAGCAACCTGCGCGTGATGTGTCACGATGCGGTCGAAGTGCTGGAAAAAATGATTCCCGATGGCTCGCTGGACATGGTGCAGCTATTCTTTCCTGACCCGTGGCATAAAGCGCGTCATAATAAGCGCCGCATCGTTCAAACGACCTTCGTTGAACTGCTGCGCAGTAAATTGAAAGTGGGCGGCGTATTCCATATGGCAACCGACTGGGAGCCTTACGCCGAACATATGCTTGAGGTGATGACCAGCCTTGAAAACTGGACTAACCTGTCGCAAGAAAATAACTATGTACCGCGCCCTGAATCGCGCCCGGTCACTAAGTTCGAAATGCGTGGACAGCGTTTAGGCCACGGCGTATGGGATCTGATGTTTGAGAGGAAGCAATAATGGCCAAGAATCGTAGTCGTCGTTTACGTAAGAAGTTACACATTGCCGAGTTCCAGGAACTGGGCTTCTCGGTAAAATGGCGTTTCGCGGAAGGCACCCCGGTTGAAACCATCGACGAGCAACTGGACGCGTTCATCGAAGGCGCGATCGAGCCGAACAAACTGGCCTTTGACGGCAGCGGCTACCTGCAATGGGAAGGTTTGATTTGCCTGCAGGACATCGGTCATTGCACCGACGAGCATCGCGCTCTGGTTAAAAAATGGTTGGAAGACCATAAGATGGAAGATGTTGAAGTCAGCGAGTTATTCGATATCTGGTGGGACTGAATCTGCCGTCATCCTTTGAACTGCCTTGATGCGACTCGAAGGATTTAGGCAGATCCTGCGGGATGGCTAAAAAATAAAAGGTGCCTTCTTGGCACCTTTGTTACATCTGGAGTTGCGATGTTGGCTACTGAATTAGATAACCGCTTACTCGAAGAGATCCTTGCGCAGGTGCGCCCGCTGATTGGCCGTGGCAAAGTCGCGAGCTATATTCCGGCGCTGGCCGATGTCAGCCCTGACAATTTGGGCATTGCGGTGCACACCACCTCCGGGGAGACCTTCAGCGCCGGCGATGCCGACACCCGTTTTTCCATTCAGTCCATTTCCAAAGTGCTCAGCCTGACGCTGGCCTTGACCCGTTATCAGGAGAGTGAAATCTGGCAGCGCGTCGGCAAAGAGCCGTCGGGTCAGCCTTTTAACTCACTGGTACAGCTTGAGCTGGAGCAGGGTAAACCGCGTAACCCGTTTATCAACCCCGGCGCGCTGGTGGTATGTGATTTACTGCAAACCCGCCTGACGGCACCCAAGCAAAGAATGCTGGAAGTGGTGCGTCAACTGGCCGGACAGCCAGATATCAACTACGATCGGCACGTAGCGCGTTCAGAGTTCGAACATTCTGACCGTAATGCGGCCATCGCGTATTTAATGAAATCTTTCGGTAATTTTGACAACGACGTCATCACCGTTCTCCATACCTATTTTCATTATTGTGCGCTGCGTATGAGCTGTGCAGAACTCGCGCGCACCTTCGTCTATCTGGCGAATAAGGGCCAGCCGCTGGGCGCTGAAGATGCACTGATTCAGCCGCGCCAGGCGCGCCAGATCAACGCGCTGATGGTCACCAGCGGCATGTATGACGGCGCCGGCGAGTTCGCCTACCGCGTGGGAATGCCGGGGAAATCCGGCGTGGGAGGGGGCATTATTGCCATCGTACCGGGCGAGATGTGCATTGCCGTCTGGTCACCCGAACTTGACCCCGCAGGGAACTCTTTGGCCGGAACCGCTGCCTTAGAGAAACTGGCGCAACGAATTGGCCGTTCAATATTTTAATTGTTTGCTGTCTGAAGGGAGAGAACATGGAATTCAAAACGGGATCGAAACTGGGCCTCGCGGCACTGCTGGCAATGACCGCGTGGAGTGCACAGGCGGATTACCAGTGCAATGTGAACCCGCAGGAAGACGTGGTGATCACGCCGCAGAATGTCCAGGTGATAGGGGCTAACAGTAGCTTGCAGATCACCCCGAACGGTGATGTATCACAGAACGGCAAAGAGCTTACCCTGAGCGCCAAACAGCGTCAGGAAGCTATTGATTATCAAGCCTCGCTACGCCGTGACCTGCCGTGGATTGACCAGGGTGCCACCGCGCATCTGGAGAAAGGCCGTGTGGCGATGGACAAAGTGATCGTCCAGCAGCTCGGCAGTGAAAGCAACGTGCGTAACCGCCTGACGACGCTGGACACTCAGCTGAAACAGCAGATGAACCGCATTATCGAACATCGCCCTGACGGCCTGACGTTCCATCACAAAGCCGTCGAGCAGGTAAAACAGGATGGTCAGCATATTCTGGAGCAAAGCATGGGGGGCGTGATGCAAGACAGCCTGAATGAAATGGGCGTCAAGCAAGCGACCAGCGGCGGCAACCCGCTACAGGCGGTGATGGGCAATCTTGGCGGGCTGCAACAGGCCGTACAGAACGAGTGGAGTAAGCAGGAGCAAGACTTCAAAAAATTCGGTGATGATGTCTGTAACCGAGTGAAAGCACTTGATAAACAACACAAGACGTTGCTGGCCGATCTTAAATAAATCTGTCCTGCGTAACGCATAAAAAAGAGGCCTGTACGCAGGGCCCCTTTTTTCGTTGTCTTCTTTCGTCTACTCGTCGAGAAACAATTCCAGCAGCGAATTCAGGAACAGTTTCCCATGCTGCGTGATCTGCCAGTGTGAATCTGTTTCCAGCAGATAATTTTTCGCAATGGCTTCATCAAGCTGAGCGCGGATCACGCTTTCGTCCAGACCAGTATAAACCGCAAACTCTTCACGTGGCGCTGCTTCCAGCAATCGAAAACGGTTCATAAAGAATTCGAACGGCAGTTCGCTGGTAGCCACGTCATGCTGTTTATCCATGTAGCGACCCTGCATATAGCCGCGCGGATGTTTGGTTTTCACCGTCCGCAGGATCTGCCCGTCGGGCTGAGTCAGTTTGCCGTGGGCACCGCAGCCAATACCCAGATAATCGCCAAAACGCCAGTAGTTTAGATTGTGCTGGCACTGATATCCCGGTTTTGCATAAGCCGAGGTTTCATATTGCTGATAACCGGCCGCAGTCAGTAACTGGTCGCCCTGTTCGAAAATATCCCACAGCGCATCGTCATCCGGTAGCTTTGGCGGGCGGGAGGCATACAGGGTGTTGGGCTCAATCGTCAGCTGATACCACGACAGATGCGGCGGATTAAGCGCAATGGCCTGACGTAAATCATCCAGCGCCTCTTCCAGCGTCTGATCCGGTAATCCGTGCATCAAATCAAGATTAAAACTGCGAAGATTCAGGTCGGTCGCCAGATATGCGGCACGCTTGGCTTCATCCGGGCCGTGAATGCGTCCCAGACGCTCCAATTTCTGCGCACTGAAACTTTGCACGCCAATAGAGATGCGGTTCACACCGGCGCGCTGGTAAGCGCTGAAGCGGTCTGCTTCGACCGTACCTGGATTGGCTTCCATCGTGATTTCAGCGTCTGCCGCCAGCGGCAAACGGGCACGCACGCCGTCGAGCAGATTTTGCATCGCCGTTGCGCTCAGTAAACTGGGGGTTCCGCCGCCAATGAAAATCGTCTTCACGTCACGGCCAGCAGCCAGATGCAAATCAGCATCTAGATCGGCCAGCAGATGTGCCACATAGTCGTCGTGCGGTACTTCGCCTTTCAGCGCGTGTGAATTGAAGTCGCAGTACGGGCATTTCTGCACGCACCACGGAATGTGGATGTAAAGACTCAGCGGCGGTAACTTACGCATTATTCTGTGATTTCTCTTTCATAGCGTCTAACAGTAATTTCAGTGCCTGGCCGCGGTGAGACACGGCGCTTTTCTCTTCGCGCGTCAGTTCAGCAGCGGATTTTCCCAGTGTCGGAACGTGGAATATCGGATCATAACCGAAGCCGCCTTTACCCGCTTCTGTAAACAGGATTTCGCCATCCCAGCTGCCGTGGCAGACCACCGGCGTTGGATCTTCAGCATGACGCATATAGACCAGTACACAATGGAATTGCGCACTGCGCTGGCCTTGTGGAACGTCTTTTAACGTCACCAGCAGCTTGTCGAGGTTCTGCTGGTCGCTGGCGTCAGCGCCAGCGTAGCGGGCGGAGTAGATACCCGGTGCACCGCCGAGAACGTCAACGGCCAGACCGGAGTCATCGGCAATCGCAGGCAGGCCGGTGATGGCGGCGGCATGGCGCGCTTTCAGAATGGCGTTTTCGATAAACGTCAAGCCGGTCTCTTCTGCGGAGTCCACGCCCAGTTCCGTTTGTGCGACCACGTCGAGGCCGAAATCAGCTAGCAGATGGGCGAGTTCGCGCACTTTACCGGGATTACCGGTAGCTAAAACGACTTTTTGCATAAAATAACGTCCTGAAGACCATCTGGAATGAATTTATTCAGCGAGCAGTACCGCGACCTCAGCCGGGATATTTTGCGGATTCGTAATGCGGACTTGTTTATGGCGGCCCAGCTCGCCCTTTTCAATGCAGACCTGACTTTTGGCGACTTTAAACTGTTTGGCGAGATATTTCACCAGGTGCGTATTCGCCTGACCGTCAACCGGCGGTGCGGTGATGGCGACTTTAAGTTCGTCGCCATGCAAACCGACCAGGCTGTCACGGCTGGCTTTGGGCTGGATAACCAGCCGCAAAACCAGGTCGTCAGACTGCCAGTAAACCGGGGAGGGTCCTGATGTCATTGAGCGAGCAGGGCATTCGAGGTGAAGAAATCCTGCGTCCAAAGCCCGCCGAGCAGATCCATACCGAGATAATTCAGCATGTAGAGAATCAAAATCACAATCATCGCTGAGAAATCAATCCCGCCCATGGCCGGCAAAACGCGGCGGATGGGTGACATAAGGGGTTCAGTAAGCTGCATCAGCAGAAAATCCATTGGCCCGCGCCCCTGGCTTACCCAACTCATCAGTGAACGGATAATAATTAACCAGAAGACCAATAACCCGGCAGCCTTCACCAGGCTAATCAGACCCACAAGTAACATGATGGGTTCTAACGGGAAAACCCCGTACTTGATCAGGAAAAATAACGGCAATTTCAGCGTGGTGATGATGAAAGCCAGCAACAAGCTCGCGCTGTCAATCGGCCCAAGCGGTGGAAGAATCCGACGCAATGGCCGGATGACCGGTTGAGTAATCTTCACCACAAACTGAGAAAACGGATTATAAAAATCAGTACGAGCCCACTGCATCCAGATGCGCAGCAGTAAAACCATGACGTAGAGGTCAATCAATGTGTTGACCAGGAAAGTCAGCGTTAACATGCGTTACCTTTGATATGTAAATTAAAACAGTTTTTCCATTTCCTGCGCGCGGGTAATGGCGGCCTGCATGGCCACGGAGACTATCTCCGGTAATTTGCGGTCGGTGAAAACTTTAAGCGCTTCAAACGTCGTGCCACCTTTGGAGGTTACGTTCTCACGCAGTTGTGACAATGGCGTGTCCGGGCTGGCGGCAACCAGTGCAGTAGCACCACTTGCGGCTTGTTCAACCAGCATACGCGCCGTTTCGGCATTGAATCCTAAACGTTCGGCTTCGGCTTGCATAGCTTCCATAAACAGGAAGAAATAGGCTGGCGCACTGCCTGCGGCAGCAATAATATGGTTGATGCCCTCTTCGGTATCAACCCAGCACACTTTGCCGACGGCCGTCATTAACTCACTGCTGTACTCTCTGTCCTGCGGGCCCACCTCTTCTGGCGCAAACAGGCCGCTCATGCCTTTACCCACCAGTGACGGAGTATTGGGCATGATACGCACGATATTGAGCTTTTCGCCCAGCAGCGAACGGAAACGCGCCACGCTAATGCCTGCGGCAATCGACAGTACCAGTTTGCCGCTGAAATCCACTTCTTTTTGCAGTGATTTACATACGTCGGCCATCAGTTGCGGTTTCACCGCCATAACAACGACGTCGGCTTCCTGCGCACTGGCCACATTGTCATCACTGCTTATCACGCCATATTTTGACGCCAGCGGATCACGGTTCTTGCCGGAAGGGGCGCAGACGCTGATCAATTTTGCCGGATAGCCGCTTTCAACCAGACCAGAAATAATGGCCCCTGCCATGTTACCGGCGCCGATAAAACATAATTTGCGATGTTGCATGGTGCTCCTTGGTGAAAATTTGAGGTCTGTCTGGATATGGGAATGAATTCGCTTAAGCGTAGTCACGCGCACCAAATATGGCGGTGCCAATACGCACCATCGTACTGCCTGCGGCGATGGCGGCGGGCATATCGTCGGTCATGCCCATCGACAGGGTGTCGAGCTGCGGATATCGCGCCCTGAGCGCGTCGAAGGCGCTGCGCATCTGGATGAAAACGGCTAACTGACGCGCATAATCGTGCTCGACGGCCGGGATAGCCATCAGGCCGCGCAGGGTAAGACGCGGCATTTGGCTTATCTGAGCGGCCAGCGCATCAACATCACTCAGCGCAATGCCGGATTTACTGGCTTCATCGCTGATATTGACCTGAATCAGCACCTGCAAGGACGGCAAGTTTTCCGGGCGCTGCTCGTTCAGGCGCTGGGCGATTTTCAGACGATCTACCGTGTGGCACCAGTCAAAATTCTCTGCCACCAGACGGCTCTTATTCGATTGCAGCGGGCCGATAAAGTGCCAGGTCAGTGCGGGCTGATGTCCGGCAAAGTGCGCAATCTTCTCCACGCCTTCCTGCACATAGTTTTCACCGAACGCCAGCTGACCGGCTGCGATCGCTTCTTCGACAGCGCTCGCAGGTTTAGTTTTACTGACTGCAAGCAGCGTAATTTCTTCCAGAGGCCGCTCGCAGCGCTGTGCAGCGGCTGCGATTTGCTCGCGAACATCCTGTAAGTTCTTACCAATCGTGTGTGGCTGACTAAGGCTCATAGGGACTCAGGAGATTTTAAAATGGATATCGATGAATTTGTGGAGCTTAGTGTAAAGCAAAATGCCTCAGATCTGCACCTTTGTGCCGGGCATCAGCCGATGTTGCGAAGCCAGGGAGAATTAAGGCCGATGGAAAATATGGCAAAAATCACGCCGGAAAATATGCAGTGGCTGAGTGACACCTGGCTGGAACCCACGCAGCACGCCGAATTGCAGCGTAAAGGCCAGACTGACGGTGCTATTACGCTGGAGAACGGTTTGCGCCTGCGGGTGAACTTCTTCCGACAACTGCATGGGCTTTCCGCCGCGCTGCGCCGTGTACCGCAAAGCTGCCCGAGGCTCGAACAGCTTCATGCGCCGCCGATCGTGGCAGACCTGACGGAATATGAAGACGGGCTGATTTTGGTCACGGGAGCGACCGGCAGTGGCAAATCCACCACGCTGGCGGCCATGATTGACCATCTGAACCGCATCTGCGCCCGGCATATTATTACGCTGGAGGATCCGATTGAATTTATTCACAGCAGCCAGCGCTGCCTGATTCAGCAACGGGAACTGGGTAAACATACGCAATCCTTCAGCGATGCCGTTCGCGGCGCGCTGCGCGAAGATCCGGACGTTTTACTGCTCGGCGAACTGCGCGACGCCGACAGTATCCGGCTGGCACTGACGGCGGCGGAAACCGGGCATCTGGTGCTGGCGACGCTGCATACCCGTAACGCCACGCAGGCGGTTGACCGGCTGGTGGACGTATTTCCGGCAGAGGAAAAAGGTTTTGTTCGTGCACAGTTGGCGGGCAGCCTGCGGGGTATCGTTGCACAGAAATTGATATCGGGAAGAGAAGGGGAGCGGGTAGCGCTGTTTGAGGTACTGACTTCAACGCCAGCGGTGGGGAATTTGATCCGCGAAGGCAAGACGTATCAGCTGGCGGATATTTTGCAAACCGGCTCGCAGGCCGGTATGCAAACCTTTGAGCAGAGCCGGTTACAGCGCATTGCCTGCGGGCTTATCCCTGCCGTCACGGCGGTGCTGGCTGACTCCACTGCTTCTCAAACCAGCTTTCCAGAATGATCACCGCAGAAGCGGCATCCACGCTGCCTTTATCCAGCGCGCGGAATCCGCCGCGATCAAACAAGTCAGCGCGGGCTTCCACGGTGCTCAGGCGTTCATCATGCAGTTCAACCTGCACGCCAAAACGGCCATGCAGGCGGTTGGCAAATTTGCGCGCGCGGGCAGTCAGGGGTTGTTCTGTGCCGTCCATGTTCAGCGGCAGGCCAACGACCACTACATCGGGCAACCACTCTTTGAGCAGTTTTTCGATCTTCTGCCAGTCCGGCGTGCCGTCCTGCGCTTTGAATGACGTCAGTGGACGGGCGGTGCCGGTGACTTCCTGGCCGATAGCCAACCCGATGCTTTTAGTGCCGAAGTCAAAGGCGAATACGGTGCGGTTTGCCATTATGCGTGACCTGCGTGCGTGGCGAGCTGGCCGACATCAATACCGATCATTTTTGCGGCCTCGCGCCAGCGGTCAGCGACCGGCGTGCTGAACAGAATATCGCTGCTGGCTTCGATGGTCAGCCAAGCGTTATCCAGTAACTCTTTTTCCAGCTGGCCTTGTTCCCAGGCAGCATAACCGAGTGCAACCAGCACATTTTTAGGCTGTTCGGCAGTGCCGAGTGTTTCGAGCACGTCTTTAGAGGTGGTGATCATGGTGGTGTCTGAAATCTGAATACTTGAACCAAAGCCGCTGCGTGGCGTATGCAAAATAAAACCGCGATCATCTGCCAGCGGGCCGCCGGAAAAGACCGGGCGATCAAGACGGATAGCCGGGTCGCGTGGCGTCGGCGAGATCTCCAGCTTATCGAGCACGTTTTCAACGGTGAAGTCTTCGACCAGTTTATTAATCACCAGGCCCATTGCGCCGTCTTCATTATGTTCACAGACATAAATGACCGAACGCTTGAACATGGGTTCATCCAGTCCGGGCATAGCAATAAGAAAGTGATGTTGTAAGTTCATGGTATGTAGAATGTTTAGCCTCAGTGAATAAAGACAGCGTAATGAAATTACGCTGTCTTGCTGCGTGTTCGGCTTAGCGTGCGGCTAAGCGTTTTTCGATGGCATCCATCAGCATACCGGTGACGGAAATTGGGAATGCGGCTTCAATTTCACGAGCACAGGTCGGACTGGTGACGTTAATTTCAGTCAGGCGGTCGCCAATGATATCCAGACCAACAAAAATCAGTCCTTTTTCTTTTAAAACTGGCGCGACTTTACGGGCAATAGCCCAGTCACTTTCGGTCAGCGGGCGTGCTTCACCACGCCCACCTGCGGCCAAATTACCACGGGTTTCGCCTTGCGCCGGAATACGAGCCAGACAGTATGGAACCGGCTCACCGTCGACCACCAGAACGCGTTTGTCGCCGTCTTTAATCGCCGGCAGATAATTCTGCGCCATACAGAAACGGCTACCGTGCTCGGTCAGCGTTTCAATGACCACAGATACGTTTGCGTCTTCCGGTTTCAGGCGGAAGATGGATGCGCCACCCATGCCGTCCAGCGGCTTGAGGATCACATCGGTGTGCTCTTTATGGAACGCTTTTAGCTGCGCGGCATTGCGGGTCACCAGCGTATCAGGCGTCAGTTCCGGGAACCAGGCAGTGAACAGCTTTTCGTTACAGTCGCGCAGACTTTGCGGTTTGTTGACGATCAGGGTGCCTTTCTCTTCCGCGCGCTCAAGAATGTAAGTGGCGTAAATGAATTCGGTATCAAACGGCGGATCTTTACGCATCAGGATCACGTCCAGTTCCTGCAGCGCAATGTCCTGCTCGGTGCCAAATTCGTACCAGCCGTCGTAATCCTGTTTAACACTCAGTTTACGGGTGGTTGCACGGCCTTCACCGCCGCGCAGATACAGAGAATTCATCTCCATATAATGCAGTTCATAACCACGGCTTTGCGCTTCCAGTAGCATAGCGAAACTGGTGTCTTTTTTGATGTTAATGGACGAGATAGGGTCCATTACGATGCCAAGCTTGATCATTTGGTCTCCTCTTAACCCAGATCGCCGAAACGAACCTGTAAGGCTGTTATCGCGGTGAGTGCTGTGGTTTCTGTACGCAGAACACGGGGTCCCAGCAGGATATCAGTAAATCCATAGCCGGAGGTCATTGCAATTTCATCGGCGGACAAACCGCCTTCCGGGCCGATGAGCAGGCGAACGTGGTTCACTGGCAGCGGCAGGGTATTAATGCTGTGGCTGGCGCGTGGATGCAGGTTCAGCTTCAGGCTGTCATCCTGCTCGGCACACCAGGCTTCGAGCTGCATCGCGGGGCGGATTTCCGGAATACGGTTACGGCCACACTGCTCGCAGGCGGCAATGGCAATTTTCTGCCACTGCTGCAATTTCTTCTCCAGACGTTCGCCGTCAAGCTTGACGCCGCAACGCTCAGAAAACAGCGGGGTGATGGTATTCGCGCCCAGCTCGATGGATTTCTGAATGGTGAACTCCATCTTCTCACCGCGTGAAATCACCTGACCCAGATGCAGATTCAGCGGGGATTCGTTGTCGGCCAACACGCCTTCGCTCAGGCTGACGCGCACACTTTTCTTATCAACCTGCGTAATGCTGGCTTCGAAGACCTGATTACTGCCGTCAAATAATTGAATCATCTGGCCGGTCTGCATCCGCAAAACGCGTCCGACGTGGTTGGCGGCATCTTCGCTGAGCGCAATGTCGCTCTGGGCGCTCAGGGGTTCCGGATGATAAATGCGGGGTATGCGCATGTGAGGCTGCTGTCCTTGAAATTTGAGAGAAAGTATTTTGGCGATATTGCTTCACAATGTCGCGAGCAAATGTGCCCAATACCCTAAATAATTCGAGTTGCAGGAAGGCGGCAAAGGAAGGCATCCCGATAATCTGACACTTGTCAGTGATTCGGGGGACCGAGTGCAGCCAACGCACCCGCAGCTTGAAGTATGACGGGTATATAGTAGGTTAGCCTTTTCGTTGCTGGCAAGCCTGTAAAACGTAAGGATTGTGATTTCCCTGTACGTTGGCGATGCGGCTGTCGCGCTCACATTCCCAACCTGTCACCGGATACTGGCGGTCCCACGCGGTGAAAAGCTGTGTCTGCTGGCGGGATAAATTCAGCTTATAGCGGTCACGCATATAAAAGTAGGTGCGGGCAATCGCGCCGCGTGCACGGGCCGGTGGCTCGGCGGATTTGGCTTTAAAATCGACTTTCATCTCGCAGCGTCCGTACTGGCCTTCGCCACCGTTCCACTGGCCTTCGCCACCGTTCCACTGGCTGTACATGAAGTTATTGCGGTCGCCATTTACTTCACCAATCGCTGGTTGAAGGTTATGCAGGTCGGTTTCCAACTGACGATAATCGGCGTTTTTCGCACAATTTTTTCGCCCGCCATCCTGCCAGCACTGCATCTGGTGGCCAAACTGCCACGCGGGAACCACATGTTCCCATTCGATCCGGCTGGCGCGCTGTTCACTTTTACGCACCGTGTAGCCACAAGATTTTAAATCCGGCGTGCCTTTTTTGCCCTGCCAGCTGATGTCACAACCGCAATAAAACGTCTGTGCACCTTGATTAATTTTGACCGCGGCGGCTTTGGCCTGACTGAAATTATTGATGTCTTTGCCGGACTGGCTGAATGCACTGACCGGGACGAGTGCCGCGATAAACAGAAAGGCTGAAAGCGTTTTACGAAACATGTTTCTGAATGACCTGATGTGAAAAGGTCGGAAGGGTAACGGATGCGACGCGGTGTGACAATGAGACATTGCTGCTATTTAGTGATTGAAAAATCAGCAGTTAGTGGTGCCTTTGACATTGAAGCGTAACAGTTCGCCGCAATGGCGGCAGCGATATTCTGCCTCTTTTCGCATCACACGGTTGTGACGGCGCACGGTGAGCTGATGGTCCTGGCAGCCACACAAATAGGGATAGGTTTTGCTTTGCACTGAGGCGGTTCCGAATTTGTGGGTGCGGCTGGCACTGACGCCCAGCACATGTTCCATCACCCAGCGCCACTCTTTGCCATGCGGTGCGGCGTTGCGGCCAAAACGGCGGTAGACCAGCAGATGCGCCAGTTCGTGCGGGACAACTTCATCCACAAAAGGCTGCTGATTCTCGACCAGCAAGATGGGATTGAGCCGGATTTGCCAGTGTTGCAGGTAGGCGCTGCCCGCGCTGGTGCCGCGTTGCTGATAGCTGATTTCCGGTTCGGGATAATCCGTACCGAAATGCGCATTGGCCAGCTGGAGTTTTTCCCGCAGACAGCGCATAACGGCTTGTTGCAGGGCGATGGGGAGTCGGGGGCTTTTCATCAGGCGAAGAATAAATCGGGGCGGGGGGAGATGCAATAACCGGGGGCGTATTATCGCCCCCGGTGGGTACTGGCACACTGGCTAAATTTACTTACCGATATCGCGCAGCGGTTCGCCTTTCATCAGGTTACGTTCGATGTGTTCCAGAGAAACGTTTTTCGTTTCAGGGATCAACGCAATAGTGATGAAGATGAACACCACGTTCAGCGCGGCGTAGACCCAGAAGGTATTGGCGTTGCCGAGGGTATCGAGCATGGTTAGGAAGGTTGCGCCGACAATCATGTTGGCGATCCAGTTAGTCGTTGTAGATACGGTAATACCAAAGTCACGTCCGCGCAGTGGCTGAATTTCAGAACACAGCACCCAAATCAGCGGACCGGCACTCATGGCAAAACCAACGATGAACATCAGCAACATGGCGATGGAGAAGTATTTCGCCGCGTCAGATTCCACACCGATGTGCAACATAGTTCCCAGAATGCCCATACCGACCGCCATCACCAGGAAGCCCAGTTTCAGCGTAGGTTTGCGGCCCCAGCGGTCAACCAGACCGATGGCAATGAAGGTCGCCAGTACGTTAACGACCCCGACGATCACCGTGCCCCACATCTGCTGAGAGGTGCTGGCAAACCCGGCGATACCGAAGATTTTCGGTGCGTAATACATGATGACGTTCATACCGGTGAACTGCTGCATCACCTGTAACAGGATGCCGAGGTACACCGCACGGCGGAAGTTTTTGTTGCTGGTAAATAGACCCCAGCCGCTCTGTTTAATTTTCAGGCTTTCGCGGATTTCATCCAGCTCGCTTTTTGCCTGCGCAGTGGAATCACGCAGTTTTTCCAGCACGCGGCGGGCTTTATCATCGTTGCCCCGTGCGGCCAGCCAGCGCGGGCTGTCGGGCAGGAAGAATACGCCAATCAGCAGCAGCAGCGCAGGCAGGGTGATCACGCCGAGCATCCAGCGCCATGCGCCGGTGTAACTGAAGCCGGTATCCGACAGATAGGCAGCCAGAATACCGATAGTGATCATTAGTTGGTACATGGAAATCATGCTGCCACGGATTTTCTCCGGCGCGATTTCCGACAGATAAACCGGTGCGGTATACGACGCGATACCGACGGCCAGACCCAGTAATACGCGGGCGACAATCAGCACTTCGGTGTTAGGGGCAAAGGCTGAACAGAGTGAGCCCACCACAAACAGTACCGCGCCAATCATCAGGCTGTATTTACGCCCGAGACGGAAGTTGAGCCAGCCACTGCCGATAGCACCGACGGCGGCACCAAACATCATCGAGCTGACCACCCACTCTTGCTGATGGCTGGTTATCTGGAATTCATGACTGATGAAAGGAAGGGCACCAGCAATAACACCGATATCCAGCCCGAACAGAAGGCCTGCCAGTGCGGCGAGAAAACAGACAAAGAAAGTGACGCTTTTATTCGAGCGTTTCTTTTTGCCATACGTTGAGTTACTCATCCTGCCTCCAAAAGATAGCAATAATGCTTAGCTTGTTATGTTATTTGCCCTTGCCCTGTCTGAAAGTGCGCCAGATCACAGAGTTGTAATCGCTTACACTTATTGATTCAGCGGCGGGTCAGCGGTGAGAAGCTTTTACGAAGTTAAGTGATGGGGGAAGGGATTGCGGGTCAGAGTAATACTGATTTTTTTGACTTAGATCAATCAAATGTTGAGTTGGCGCATAAAATATTGATTTAATCTATTCATTATTAAAGAGTTATAATTTGTAACCGCTTTCACTTCTTTCCATTCACTTGCATAAGTGTAGTCGTTAAAACGTAGGCAATAAAAAACCCTGCCAAAATGGCAGGGTTCTTTTAAACACTGGCTGCGCTGAAATTACAGGCTGGCAGCGTCACGCAGCTGTTCGGCACGGTCGGTTTTTTCCCAAGGGAAATGTTCGCGACCAAAGTGACCGTAAGCAGCGGTTTCTTTGTAGATTGGGTGCAGCAGATCCATCATCTGAATCAGACCGTAAGGACGCAGGTCGAAGAACTCGCGTACCAGCAGGGTCAGTTGCTCGTTGGAGATTTTACCGGTCCCGAAGGTTTCTACCATGATAGAGGTCGGTTCTGCCACGCCGATAGCGTAAGAAACCTGGATCTCACATCGGTCAGCCAGCCCGGCTGCCACGATGTTTTTTGCCACGTAACGCGCCGCGTAGGCCGCAGAGCGGTCAACTTTAGACGGATCTTTACCGGAGAACGCACCGCCACCGTGACGGGCCATACCGCCGTAGGTATCCACGATGATTTTACGGCCAGTCAGACCACAGTCACCCATTGGTCCGCCGATAACAAAACGGCCAGTCGGGTTGATGTGGTATTTGGTCCCGGCGTTCAGCCATTCTGCTGGTAATACAGGTTTGATGATCTCTTCCATCACCGCTTCCTGCAAATCTTTCAGCGCGATGTCTTCGGAGTGCTGAGTAGACAGTACAACGGCGTCGATACCGACGATTTTGCCTTCGTCATACTGGAAAGTGACCTGGCTTTTCGCATCAGGACGCAACCACGGCAGGGTGCCCGCTTTACGGACTTCGGCCTGACGCTGTACCAGACGGTGTGCGTAAGTGATCGGCGCTGGCATCAGCACGTCGGTTTCGTTGGTGGCATAACCAAACATCAGACCCTGATCGCCCGCGCCTTGTTCCAGCGGGTCAGAGCGGTCAACGCCCTGATTGATGTCAGGAGACTGCTTACCGATGGCGCTCAGTACGGCGCAGGAATTGGCGTCGAAGCCCATTTGGGAATTAACGTAGCCAATCTCACGGATGGTCTGACGGGTGATTTCTTCTACGTCGACCCAGGCGCTGGTGGTGATTTCACCCCCGACGAGGACCATGCCGGTTTTAACATAAGTTTCACATGCAACACGTGCTTTCGGGTCTTGTTCTAAAATTGCGTCCAGGACGGCATCGGAAATCTGGTCAGCAATTTTATCTGGATGTCCTTCTGAAACGGATTCGGACGTGAAGAGGTGTTTAGCCATTATGTTCTCTACCTTCATACAACGGGTTAGATATCACTGCATAGCACTGGGGAGGCTGGCAGATGAAGAGCGGAGCTCGCCATTGTCGCAATGCGTCCTGCATGTCCCCATAAGGCAAAGCCTTGAAGCAGTTTGACAGTTAATCCACATAGACGGATTAACATCTGGACGGCTATTTTAGGATAGCAGACGTGGCGAAAGCCAGTCATTTTTGTGATGAACATGGCGTTATTGTGCGGCTGTACAGTGATATTCACGCATGGAAACAATCTGCGGCACATTTTCATTTTGCAATTACAGCGGGTTGCCGGTATAAACGCCGCGCGCTCTGTTATTTCATTCTGCGGCGTATTCCAGTGATTACTGTTCTCTCAGCTCGAATGCCCGCGGGTGATGCGTGGCACGTGTGGAGGTGGTTAGGTTAATGACCCACTTTTTACCGCTTGTTACATTTCAACAGCCACCCCGGCAGACATTGTCTATCGATGCTGCACGCCTTTCTGAAAAATTTCTGTCATCAATCCGATGTTATAAACACTCTGTCCGCCGGACAGCCGCGTTTATGCAGCCTGACTATAGACAGCTCAGTTTGCGACATCCGGACGCTACTCAGCCAAATCGGGCCGGTTAACAGCCGCTTCCCCCATAAAAACTGACGTAGCCTGCAACCTTAGGGGCATTATCCCTATTGGTTTCTTCTGACCCGTTCCACGGAGTCTAATGATGAATTCTATAATCACATGAGTGAAAAACAATTTGCGAACCCTGGCGCGCAGGTTTTTATCCTGTCTGAAAGCCAGCCTTGCGGGTTGTTCTCACCTGTTGTTACTGCGATAGTGGCTGGCCATGTTGTCAGTGTAGAAAGAGGATTTACCTATGTCTGATGACATCCAGTCCCACCGTCCGTCACATGCGGGCGATACCGTTTCTTTGCGCTCCATGCAGGAGGTTGCCGTGAACGATCGTGATGCCAGCAAAATGCTGCGCACTTACAACGTTGCCTATTGGGGTAACAATTATTATGACGTCAACGAACTGGGCCACATCAGTGTTTGCCCGGATCCTGATGTCCCGTCGGCCCGCGTGGATCTGGCGCAGCTGGTGAAAGACATGCGCGAGCAGGACGGTCAGCGTCTGCCGGCACTGTTCTGCTTCCCACAAATTTTGCAGCATCGCCTGCGTTCGATTAATGCCGCCTTTAAGCGTGCGCGTGATTCGTTCGGTTACGAAGGCGATTACTTCCTGGTGTATCCGATTAAGGTCAACCAGCATCGCCGCGTGATTGAATCGCTGGTCGAATCCGGCGAACCGCTGGGTCTGGAGGCCGGTTCTAAAGCAGAACTGATGGCCGTACTGGCACATGCCGGTATGACCCGCTCGGTGATTGTTTGTAACGGCTATAAAGACCGTGAATACATTCGCCTGGCACTGATCGGCGAGAAGCTTGGTCACAAAGTTTATCTGGTTATCGAGAAGATGACGGAGATTAAACTGGTGCTGGAAGAGGCAGAACGTCTTAACGTGACTCCGCGCCTCGGCGTGCGTGCGCGTCTGTCGTCTCAAGGCTCAGGTAAGTGGCAGTCAAGCGGTGGCGAAAAATCCAAGTTTGGTCTGGCGGCCTCGCAGGTTCTGCAACTGGTGGAAATGTTGCGTGAAGCCAACCGTCTGGAAAGCCTGCAACTGCTGCATTTCCATCTCGGTTCCCAGCTCTCCAACATCCGTGATATCTCAACCGGCGTGCGTGAGTCTGCGCGTTTCTACGTTGAGCTGCACAAGCTGGGCGTCAATATTCAGTGCTTCGACGTCGGCGGCGGCTTAGGTGTGGATTATGAAGGCACCCGTTCGCAGTCTGACTGCTCGGTCAATTATGGCCTGAACGAATACGCTAACAACGTGATCTGGGGGATCGGCGATGCCTGTAATGAGCATGGCCTGCCGCATCCGACGGTGATCACCGAGTCCGGCCGCGCCGTGACTGCTCACCACACCGTGCTGGTGTCGAACATCATCGGTGTTGAACGCAACGAATTCCGTGATCCTATTGCCCCGGAAGATGATGCGCCGCGTGCGCTTGGCAGCATGTGGGACACCTGGAATGAGATGCATGACCCGCAAAGTCGTCGTTCGCTGCGCGAATGGCTGCACGACAGCCAGATGGATCTGCACGACGTTCATAGCCAGTACGCACACGGTATTCTGGATCTGACCCAGCGCGCCTGGGCGGAAGATATCTATCTGAACATCTGCAATATGATTCAGGGTCAGCTGGATCCAAGCAACCGCGCACACCGTCCGATCATCGATGAATTGCAGGAGCGCATGGCGGACAAACTGTACGTCAACTTCTCGCTGTTCCAGTCAATGCCGGATGCATGGGGTATCGATCAGTTATTCCCGGTTCTGCCGCTGGAAGGGCTGGATAAACCGCCGGTTGGCCGCGCCGTCTTGCTGGACATTACCTGCGACTCCGACGGCACTATCGATCACTACATCGATGGTGACGGCGTGGCGACGACGATGCCGATGCCTCCGTATGATCCGGAAGATCCGCCAGTACTGGGCTTCTTCATGGTCGGTGCGTATCAGGAAATTCTCGGTAACATGCACAACTTGTTTGGTGATACCGCCGCGGTCGACGTATTCGTCTTCCCTGACGGCAGCATCGAAGTGCAGCAATCCGACGAAGGTGATACCGTCGCCGATATGCTGGAGTACGTACAGTTGGATCCGAATGTTCTGCTGGCCCGTTTCCGCGATCAGGTGAAAGAAACCGATCTGGATGCAGAACTACAGGCGCAGTTCGTCGAAGAGTTTGAATCGGGTCTGTACGGTTATACGTATCTGGAAGAAGACGAGTAACAGCGCGCAATAATCCGGCTTGAAGCTGAGCCGGATTAGGGTAAAATTCGCGGCAATTGCTGTATAAAATAGTTATTGATATACCCGAATAATTCAAGTTGCAGGAAGGCGGCAAATGAAGGGATCCCGATGAGCTGGCATGAGTCAGTGATTCGGGTGACAGAATGCAGCTAACGCATCAGCGGCTTGAAGTATGAAGGGTAGAAATCCCTCTTCCGTCGGGCTAACGACGGGAAGGGATTTTTTTTCATCTATACTTCACCACTGCGTAACGGCTTCGCCCTTACGGTGACGTCAAAAGAGGATCGTTTTTATGAGCACTTTGGGCCATCAACCTGATAACTCCTTAGTTTCTAACGCATTTGGTTTCCTGCGTTTTCCGCTGAACTTCCAACCATACGACTCAGATGCTGACTGGGTGATCACCGGTATTCCTTTCGATATGGCAACCTCCGGCCGTTCCGGCGCTCGTCTGGGCCCGGCGGCGATTCGTCAGGTATCTGTCAATCTTGCATGGGAAGGGCAGCGTTGGCCGTGGGATTTCGATCTGCGTGACCGCCTGAAAGTGATCGACTGCGGCGACGTCGTCTTCAACTTTGGCGATGCACAGGATCTGACTGACAAACTGCAGCAGCATGCTGAAAAAGTATTGGCGTCCGGCAAGCGTATGCTCTCTTTCGGCGGCGACCACTTTGTGACGTTGCCCCTGCTGCGCGCCCATGCCAAACATTTCGGTAAGATGGCGTTGGTGCATTTCGATGCGCACACCGACACTTATTCCAACGGCAGCAAATTCGACCACGGCACCATGTTCTTCCATGCGCCGAACGAAGGCCTGATCGATCCGAACCACTCTGTGCAGATTGGTATCCGTACTGAATTCGACAAAAATCTGGGCTTCACCGTTCTGGATGCCGCGCAGGTCAATGACCGCACCGTGGATGATATTTTGGCGCAGGTTAAGCAGATCGTCGGCGATCTTCCGGTTTACCTGAGCTTCGACATCGACTGTCTGGATCCGGCACATGCACCGGGTACCGGCACGCCAGTGATTGGCGGCCTGACATCAGATCGTGCCCTTAAACTGGTGCGCGGCCTGAAAGATCTGGATCTGGATATCGTCGGCATGGACATCGTTGAGATTGCTCCGGCTTACGACCAGTCTGAAATCACTGCACTGGCGGCGGCTACACTGGCGTTGGAAATGCTGCACGTTCAGGCTTATAAAAAAGGCTGATAGTCAGTTTTCTGCATCATTTAATAAAGGCACCTGCACGGTGCCTTTATTATTTGTCTTATGAATGCATATTGATTTAAACATGACAAATATAAATTTATTTTCAGATAAATGCTAAGCGGAAAAATCCCCCCCCCGGAAAATAACCTCCGGCCGCACAGTTTCATAATTAAAATATGCCTGACATCCTTTATTCCCCCGCCTTTCCCTTTTCTGGGGATTTTCATAATATTTTCTGAGTGAATAATTAAATTGATATCAATTCATGGTATTTATAAAAATAAAATAACCACTGCGGTTATTTTCCTGCCTTTATTTCTATGACTTAATGGCTGTGCGTGGGTACATGACGAAAACCCCGCGTTACCTCAGACAGATATTACGCAATTGCGCGCACCGGAAATCTCACAGGCCGCTATGCAGGCGTGGCCCGGCTCCAACTGGTGGATGGACTATCATAATCCGCAACTCAACGTGCTGGTGGCACAGGCACTGAAGGATTCACCTTCCGTTGCGGTTGTGCAGCAGCGTATCGTGCTGGCAAAGGCGCAGACCGAGATGGCGAAAGCACAGGGTGGTGCGCAAATTGATTTTGGCGCAGACGTCGAGCGGCAGAAAATGTCCGGAGAAGGGGGCATGGGGCCTTTCGCCGTGGATGATTCGGCTGCGGGGACCATGGGTCCCTGGTACACCAACGGGACCTTTGGCTTACAGGGCAGCTATGAACTGGATTTATGGGGTAAAAATCATGATCAGATTCAGGCCTCATTAGGGATTTATCAGGCTGAGCTTGTCCAGACACAACTGATGGTCTCTTCGGCAGTGGCCGAACTGTATTGGGATATCCAGACGGTGATGGCGTTGCAACAAGTTTTGCAACAGGTGCAGGAGCAGCAGCAGCGTATTGTTGATACCGACGAAATGCTGTTCAGACAAGGGATCCTCTCCTCACTGGATGATGCCTCGACGAAAATTACGCTGGCCAAACTTGCGCAGAATACTGCTGCCAATAATGGCGAGTTACGCACGGTGCAGGCCACATTGGGCGCGATGATGGGACTGAAGCAACCGTTGCCATCGATACAGCCAGTCACACTGCCAGAAGCCGCCGAAGCATTGCCGCCGACGCTTAACTATGAACTGCTGGCACGTCGCCCCGACTTACAAGCCGCCCAATGGTACATTGAAGCTTCACTCAGTCAGGTGGATGCACAAGGGCTGCTTTTTATCCCAGCATCAACCTGATGGGTTTCCTGCAATATGACGCACTGCATCTGAGTGATTTGTTCCGCAGTTCGGCGCAACAGATGGGCGCTATTGCGGGTCTGACTCTGCCGATTTTCGACAGCGGCCGGTTAAACGCCAATCTGGATATCGTACAGGCAAACAGCAGTCTGACTATCGCTTCGTATAATAAAGCCATCGTGGGTGCCGTGACTGACGTTGTGAAAAGCGCCAGTCAGATTCAGACGCTGGCGCAAGAAGAATTGCATCAGCAAGAGGTTGTCGGGGGGAACGGCATATATTGGATCTGACGCTGCAACGTTTCGCCGCCGGGCTTATTAGTGCGAATCAGGTATCAAAGGCCAGACTTCCTCTCTTATAAGAACAGGCTAATTTATTGATTCTGAAAAATAAGATCATTAATGCCGATATCAGTCTTATTACTTCTTTGGGGGGAGGTTATCATGCCACGAAAAAACAATATATCCGGTAATGTTAATATAAAGTCTTAAGTTATAACAAGGGCGCAATATATTTGCACCCTTGTTCATTTCACTTCCATTAATGTCTAAATTATTTTCCGGCGGCGATACGTTCACGAATATGTTTAGCGCGGGCCTCGGAAGACGGATGATCGTCAAACCAGCCGATGCTGCTCCCTTTGTCGAGCGTGGCAAGTTTCTCGAAGCTGGTCGCCAGACCGGTCGGGTCGATGCCGCGTTTTTTTAGCAAATCGAACGAATAGTCATCCGCCTCTGATTCCTGTTTTTGCGAGAACTGGGCGTTAACATATTTCTCACCAAGATCTGCCAGTTGTGACTGAGAAAGGGTGGCGCTGATGCCCCCTAATGAAGAGGCTGCTGAACGTGCGGCTGTCGCGCCATAGGCGACTTGCATGGCTTTACGGGTATGCCCCAGCGCCACGTGGCCCATTTCATGACCCAGTACGCCTTCGACCTCGTTGTCATTCATCATGTCCATCAGCCCGCTGTAAACACGGATACAGCCGTTCGCCATCGCCCAGGCGTTGACGTCTTTGGTGATGTACACCTTATAGTTCGCCGGTTGGCCATTAATGTTATCGCCAAGGGCTGCGGAGATTTTTTTCAGACGTTGAGCATATTCGCTGCTATCCGGGGCGATTTGTGCTTTTTTGTCCATCTCTTCGCAGGACTGTACGCTAAGCGTTTTTACATCGGCATCTGACAGCGTGGCTGCCTGATAGGCTTGTGCGCCGGATTGCATCAGGGTATCGGTATTGAGATTAGCGCAACCGGATAGCAAAGCGACAACGCTCAGACTCAACAGCGCAGGAGTAAATTTCATCAGTTTTCGTTCCCAAAAGTAAAAAGCAAAAGCAGAGAAAAATGCCGTAAAAAGGCGATAAAGGTAAGGCTAGCGTTAAAGTAGGTTTTTTTCGTCCGCCGATCTATAGTTGATATCCTAAAAACCGCACTGTTTTAAAAGCGAATTTTGTGAACTTCATCACGCGCACTAATAGAGTTTGCCGTTTTAATGCCTAGTCTGAGAAAATGATTTTCTTGACTGCTTTTTTAATCCGACCTGGAGTAGAACATGTCCTCTCGTAAAGAGCTTGCGAACGCTATCCGTGCACTGAGTATGGACGCCGTGCAGAAAGCGAAATCCGGCCACCCTGGCGCCCCTATGGGCATGGCAGATATTGCCGAAGTCCTGTGGCGTGACTACCTGAACCATAACCCGACGAACCCACACTGGGCTGACCGCGATCGCTTCGTGCTGTCCAATGGTCATGGTTCAATGCTGATCTACAGCCTGTTACACCTCACGGGTTATGATCTGCCGATGAGCGAACTGGCTAACTTCCGTCAGTTGCACTCTAAAACCCCAGGCCATCCGGAATACGGCTACACCCCTGGCGTTGAAACTACCACCGGTCCGCTGGGTCAGGGCATCGCTAACGCCGTCGGTTTTGCTATCGCGGAACGCACGCTGGCCGCGCAGTTCAACCAGCCAGGTCATGACGTGGTCAACCACCACACCTACGCCTTCATGGGCGACGGTTGTATGATGGAAGGCATCTCCCACGAAGTCTGCTCACTGGCAGGTACCATGAAACTCGGCAAACTGACCGCGTTTTATGATGACAACGGGATCTCCATCGACGGCCACGTAGAAGGCTGGTTCACCGATGACACCGCAGCACGCTTCGAAGCTTACGGCTGGCACGTTGTGCGCGGCGTGGACGGCCACGATGCCGATTCAATCAAAGCGGCTATCGAAGAATCTCATAAAGTTACCGACAAACCTTCCCTTTTGATGTGCAAAACCGTGATCGGTTTTGGCTCACCAAATAAAGCGGGTTCTCACGACGCGCACGGCGCACCGCTGGGTGACGCGGAAGTTGCAGCAACCCGTAAGCAACTGGGCTGGAACTACCCTCCGTTTGAAATCCCACAGGACATTTATGCCCAGTGGGATGCTAAAGAAGCCGGTAAAGCTAAAGAAGCGGCCTGGGATCAGAAATTCGCTGCTTATGAAAAAGCGCACCCTGCGCTTGCAAAAGAGTTCAAACGCCGCGTAAACGGCGAGCTGCCTGCTAACTGGCAAGCGGATGCACAGAAATTCATCGAAGAGTTGCAGGCAAATCCTGCCAACATCGCCAGCCGTAAAGCGTCACAAAACGCGCTGGAAGCTTTCGGTAAAGTGTTGCCAGAATTCCTCGGCGGCTCTGCTGACCTCGCGCCAAGCAACCTGACCATGTGGTCTGGTTCGAAGTCACTGGGCGATGATTTAGCCGGTAACTACATTCATTACGGCGTTCGCGAATTCGGTATGACCGCGATCACCAACGGTATCGCACTGCACGGCGGTTTCCTGCCGTACTCTGCGACCTTCCTGATGTTCGTGGAATATGCCCGTAATGCCGTGCGTATGGCAGCGCTGATGAAAATCCGCAACGTCTTCGTGTATACCCATGACTCTATCGGTCTGGGTGAAGACGGCCCGACGCACCAGCCGGTTGAGCAAATGGCCAGTCTGCGCGTCACGCCAAACATGAGCACCTGGCGCCCGGGTGATCAGGTTGAATCTGCTGTGGCATGGAAATACGCTATCGAGCGTAATGACGGCCCGGTTACCCTGATCTTCTCCCGTCAGAACCTGACCCAACAACCGCGTACTGCCGAGCAACTGGCAAATATCGCGCGCGGTGGCTATGTGTTGAAAGATTGCGTAGGTACGCCGGAAGTGATCCTGATCGCCACCGGTTCTGAAGTGGGTATCACCGTGGAAGCGGCAGACAAACTGGCTGCAGCGGGTACGAAAGTACGCGTGGTGTCCATGCCATCTACCGATGCGTTCGACAAACAAGACGCGGCATACCGTGAATCTGTACTGCCGAAAGCGGTGTCTGCGCGTGTTGCCGTTGAAGCGGGTATTGCTGACTACTGGTACAAATACGTGGGCCTGAATGGCGCTGTTGTGGGTATGACCAGCTTCGGCGAATCAGCTCCTGCGGAAGAGCTGTTCAAAGAGTTCGGCTTCACCGTTGAAAACGTCGTGGCGCAAGCTCAGGCATTGTTGAAGTAAGTCTGAAACGTTAACTGCAAAAGGCATCCTTCTGGATGCCTTTTTTACATCCCACTTTTATGATCTGTCTCCCAGTTTCACGCTAAATGATGCAGGTCAAACTGCAAAATCGCCACCTCAGCTACACTCGACTTTCTAAATACGTGCTTACTTGTCGCCAGCCGGGCGATAAAAAAGCGGGTATAAACGTGATATGGAAGTGAAAGGGCGGTAATTGCGAAGAATCTCTGGCGATTATTTCAGCGTTTGATCGCAGAATTGCTTTCCAAACCGGCGAATTATTCCTTTTGCGCACACTTTGGTTTATGCTCGGCTGAACCGTTTCAGTAGCAACATAAGTGCTTAACATCGCCGCTGGGTTGTTAACGTGACGATGTGGAAAGAGCAAATTACGTCTCAGGGTGTCAGAAACGTTGTTGAGAACGATTCACCGTTACTGCGCACTGCATTACTATAGGGGTTACTGCCAAAAGATAACCACCGTGTAACAGGGAGAAGTATGCCAATACGTATAGCAATTAATGGCTTTGGTCGCATAGGCCGTAGCGTATTGCGCGCGTTATACGAATCCGGACGTCGGGCGGAGATCAGCGTCGTTGCTATCAACGAACTGGCCAGCCCTGAAGGTATGGCACACCTGTTAAAGTATGACTCCAGCCACGGGCGCTTCCCGTGGGACGTTCGTCAGGAAGGGGATGTGTTGTACGTCGGTGATGACAGCATCCGTTTACTGCATCAGCCAGACGCTTCACAGCTGCCCTGGGGCGAACTCAGTGTGGATGTGGTTCTCGACTGCACCGGTGTTTATGGCAGCCGTGAGGATGGTGAAACGCAGCTTGCAGCAGGGGCCAAAAAAATCCTCTTCGCGCATCCCGGAGGTCATGACCTCGACGCCACCGTCGTTTACGGCGTGAACCACGACCTGCTTGAACGTCAGCACCGCATCGTTTCCAACGCTTCCTGCACCACCAATTGCATCATCCCTATTATTAAGCTGCTGGACGACGCCTATGGCATCGAATCCGGCACGGTAACGACCATCCATGCGTCGATGAACGACCAGCCGGTGATTGACTCCTACCATGCAGATTTACGCCGAACGCGCGCCGCGAGTCAGTCGATTATTCCGGTCGACACCAAACTTGCCGCGGGTATCACGCGCATCATGCCAAAATTCTGCGATCGCTTTGAAGCCATCTCAGTGCGCGTGCCAACCATCAACGTCACGGCGATAGATTTAAGCGTTTTTGTCGGGGGATGTGTGACGGTCGAAGAGGTCAACCAGTTGCTGCAAAAGGCCGCAAATGGCGCTTTTCGTGGTATTGTTGACTATACCGAACTACCATTAGTCTCGACAGATTTTAACCATGATCCCCACAGCGCCATCGTTGATGGCACGCAAACGCGGGTGAGTGGACAGCACCTGATTAAGACGCTGGTCTGGTGCGATAACGAGTGGGGTTTTGCCAACAGAATGTTGGATACAACATTGGCAATGTCCGCTAGCGGTTTCTAGTACGGCACTTCCGGCTAACAGCGGGAATGGCCCTCAAGCAACTTTAAAGAGAATCAACGAGAGGATTCACCATGTCTGTAATTAAGATGAGCGATCTGGATTTAGCGGGTAAACGCGTACTGATCCGTGCGGACCTTAATGTGCCGGTTAAAGATGGCAAAGTGACATCTGATGCACGTATTCGTGCGTCATTGCCAACCATCGAAATTGCCCTGAAACAAGGCGCACGCGTGATGGTTACCTCGCATCTGGGTCGTCCGACTGAAGGCGAGTACAACGAAGAGTTTTCTCTGCTGCCAGTTGTTAACTACCTGAAAGAGCATCTGAAATCCCCTGTACGTCTGGCTAAAGATTACCTGGACGGCGTTGATGTTGCTGAAGGCGAACTGGTTGTTCTGGAAAACGTTCGCTTTAACAAAGGCGAAAAGAAAGACGACGAATCCCTGTCTAAGAAATATGCTGCACTGTGTGACATCTATGTAATGGATGCATTCGGTACCGCGCACCGTGCGCAGGCTTCTACTCACGGCGTAGGTAAATTTGCTCCTATCGCGTGTGCGGGTCCGCTGCTGTCTGCAGAACTGGAAGCACTGGGTAAAGCGCTGAACAACCCGGCTCGTCCGATGGTGGCTATCGTTGGCGGTTCTAAAGTTTCGACTAAACTGACCGTGCTGGATTCCCTGTCCAAAATCGCTGACCAACTGATCGTTGGTGGTGGTATCGCGAACACCTTCGTTGCTGCACAAGGTAACAACGTCGGTAAATCCCTGTACGAAGCAAGCCTGGTTGATGAAGCCAAACGCCTGCTGACTATTTGCGATATCCCGGTTCCGACAGACGTTCGCGTAGCGACTGAGTTCTCTGAAACTGCAACGGCGACCGTGAAGTCCGTTAAAGACATCAAAGACGAAGAACAAATTCTCGACATGGGCGACGAGTCTGCTCACCGCCTGGCTGAGATCATCAAAAACGCTAAAACCATTCTTTGGAATGGTCCTGTTGGCGTGTTCGAGTTCCCTAACTTCCGTAAAGGAACCGAAATTGTGGCGCAAGCCATTGCTGACAGCGAAGGTTTCTCTATCGCAGGCGGCGGCGACACTCTGGCAGCAATCGACCTGTTCGGTATTGCTGACAAAATCAACTACATCTCTACTGGCGGCGGCGCATTCCTTGAGTTCGTTGAAGGTAAAGCACTGCCAGCTGTTGTGATGCTGGAAGAGCGTGCTAAGAAGTAATGAACCTGACAGGGCAGCATAACGCTGCCCTGTTTTCTATCTCGCGCGAGGGGCTGCTCAGTGGAACTCAGGCGAGATAGCAAACCGATTCAAATCCATCTACGGCCGACGATACAGGACAAAGAACTATGTCTAAAATTTTTGATTTCGTAAAACCAGGCGTCATCACTGGTGATGATGTTCAGAAAGTTTTCGCTATTGCTAAAGAAAACAACTTTGCACTGCCAGCAGTTAACTGCGTAGGTACTGACTCAATCAACGCCGTTCTTGAAGCCGCTGCGAAAGTCCGTTCACCGGTTATCGTTCAGTTCTCCAACGGTGGCGCTGCGTTCATCGCGGGTAAAGCTCTGAAAACTGACGTGCCACAAGGCGCAGCAATCCTGGGTGCAATCTCTGGCGCACATCACGTGCATCAGATGGCTGAACATTACGGCGTGCCAGTTATTCTGCATACCGACCATTGCGCTAAGAAATTGCTGCCATGGATCGACGGTCTGTTGGACGCGGGCGAAAAACATTTCGCTAAAACTGGCAAACCACTGTTCTCTTCACACATGATCGACCTGTCTGAAGAATCTCTGGAAGAAAACATTGAAATTTGCAGCAAGTATTTAACTCGCATGGCAAAACTCGATATGACTCTGGAAATCGAACTGGGTTGCACCGGCGGTGAAGAAGATGGCGTAGACAACAGCCATATGGACGCATCAGCACTGTACACTCAGCCACAAGATGTTGATTACGCTTACGAAAAACTGAACGCAATCAGCCCGCGTTTCACTATCGCTGCGTCATTCGGTAACGTGCACGGCGTGTACAAGCCAGGCAACGTTAAACTGACTCCAACGATTCTGCGTGATTCTCAGGAATACGTTTGCAAGAAACACAACCTGCCACACAACGCGCTGAACTTCGTGTTCCACGGCGGTTCTGGTTCTACTGCGGCTGAAATCAAAGAAGCAGTGAGCTACGGCGTTATCAAAATGAACATCGATACCGATACCCAATGGGCAAACTGGGACGGTATCCTGCAGTTCTACAAGAAAAACGAAGCTTACCTGCAAGCTCAGCTGGGTAACCCAGAAGGCGCAGACAAGCCAAACAAAAAATTCTACGATCCACGCGTATGGTTGCGTGCTGCTCAGTCTTCCATGGTGACTCGCCTGGAACTGGCATTCAAAGAATTGAACGCAGTAGACGTTCTGTAATTTCACTCTTCTGGCTTCAGGGCCAGATGACAGAAATTACCATCAAGGGGCTTCGGCCCCTTTTTTAATGCCTATAATGCAGAAATAATAAAACGCACAATACGGAGAATACTATGCGCATTGCCCTGATCGCTCTGTTAGCCTTGTCGCCGTTCGTTCATGCCGCTGACGCCGTTGTGGATTGCAAAAACGCCAATACCCAGACGGACATGAATATTTGTGCCAGCCAGGATTTTAAACGTAGCGATACGTTGCTTAATCAGGCTTATAAACAAAAGATGGCGCAGCTTTCGCCTAAGCAGCAAACCCAATTCAAAACCGCGCAGCGTAACTGGATTGCTTTCCGGGACAGCGACTGCGAATTCCAGTCCTCCGGCGTCAAAGGCGGTTCGGTCTGGCCAATGATTTACTCGGGCTGTTTGCAGCAAAAAACCGAACAGCGTACCAAAGAAATCAACGCCTTTATGCATTGTGAAGAGGGTGATCTGAGCTGCCCGTGATCACACCACCCCGCCTGAGAGAGCCTAATGAAGCCTAAATCCGTCACCCTTGATGACGTTGCACGCCACGCTGGTGTCTCTTACCAGACCGTTTCCCGCGTGCTGAATCAGGCTGCACATGTGTCACAGAAAACCCGCGATAAGGTTGAACAGGCCATGTTGGCGCTCAACTATGTGCCGAACCGTGTCGCGCAGCAGTTGGCGGGTAAGCGCAGCTATACGCTGGGGCTTGCGACCACGGAACTGGCGCTTCATGCGCCGTCACAAATTGCCTCCTCGGTAAAAACCCGCGCCAGCCAGCTGGGCTTTAACGTAGTTATCTCGATGATTGATACCCTGAGCCTGACCGCCTGCCGCGCCGCCGTGAGTGAGCTTATCGCCCAGCGCGTGGATGGCGTGTTAATCAATGTCCCGCTGGAAGCAGAAGAAGCGCAGTCAATCGTGGAATTCTGCGGGCAACTGCCGGTGATGTTTCTCGACGTGGCGCCCGATGCGCCGGTATTCAAAACGTTGTTTGATCCCCACTGCGGAGCAAAGCAGGGGGTTGAGCATCTGCTGCAACTGGGCCACCGGCAGATTGCGCTGATCGCCGGTCCGCTGACCTCGGTATCAGCCCGGCTGCGTTATCAGGGCTGGCTGGAGGCATTGTCATTGCATCAAATTACGCCCTGCGCGACTCACCATGGCGACTGGAGCGCCGCGTCGGGGTATGCGCTGGCGTTATTCCTGCTAAATCACTCGTCGCGTCCTACGGCGGTTTTGGTGGCCAATGACCAGATGGCACTCGGCGTGCTGCGGGCGGTACATGAGCATGGCCTGCGGGTGCCGGAGCAGATATCCGTAGTGGGTTACGATGACACTGAAGACAGCGCCTATTTCCAGCCGCCGCTGACCACCATCAAACAGGATTTCCGCCAGTTGGGTGTCAGGAGTGTGAGCCGGCTGGTCGAAGGGCTGGAGCCACACGCTGGCCCGCAACAAGATTCTCTGCTTTTGCCCACGTTGCTGGTGGTGCGTAATACCACCGCACCGGTGGGATCCTCTTAAGCCATTCCCCGCGCGAAATGTGATCCGCCCCTCTTTCCCTGCCTCTCTGGCTTTACTTCAGATGAATATCGCCGCATGTTGAGTATAATTGTGAGCGCATAACATTTTTTGAATGAGACAGCATAATGAACCCTGAAACCGCTAACGGATCTTCTTCACTGGCTACGGTGCTGGCGCGCCGTGACTGGGAAAATGTCGCATCCACTCAGCATAATCGCTTACCAGCACACCCGTCGTTTCAGAGCTGGCGCTGTCAGGATGCAGCTCGTGCCGGGCGGGATCCGGTGAGCATTGTGAGCCTTAATGGTGACTGGACGTTCAGCTATTTCAGCCAGCCAGAGAAAGTCCCGGAAGCCTGGCTGCAAAACGATCTGCCGCAGGCTGGGCGCTTAGCCGTCCCCTCAAACTGGCAGCTGGCAGGCTTTGATGCACCGATTTATACCAATGTGCAGTATCCCATTGCGGTCAATCCCCCGTTTGTCCCCACAGAAAACCCGACCGGTTGTTATTCGCTCACCTTTTCTGTGGATAGCGACTGGCTGGCCAGCGGGCAGACGCGCGTTATTTTCGACGGTGTTAACTCGGCCTTCTATTTGTGGTGTAACGGTCAGTGGATCGGCTATTCGCAGGACAGCCGTCTGCCGGCCGAGTTTGACCTCAGCGGCATCCTGCAACCGGGCGAAAACCGTTTGGCGGTGATGGTGCTGCGCTGGTGCGACGGCAGCTATCTGGAAGATCAGGACATGTGGCGCATGAGCGGGATTTTCCGTGACGTCAGCTTGCTGCATAAACCGGCCAGTCAGCTGACTGACGTTCAAGTACGCACCCATTTGCGTCATGATTTTACTCAGGCAGAGCTGGAGGTGCAGATCTCCGCGCTGCTTCCAACCGATGACGCCAGCCTGCATCAGGTACAGGCACAACTTTGGCAGGGCGAGCGCCCGATCGCTGAGCTGACCCACCGTGTAGGCAGCGATATTATTGACGAGCGGGGCAACTATGCTGACCGCACCACGCTGCGTCTGGCCGTCAACCATCCCGATTTATGGAGCGCCGAGCAGCCCTCGCTCTACCGGTTGGTGGTGTCGTTGCTGACACCGCAGGATGAATTGATTGAGGCCGAGGCTTACGATGTCGGCTTCAGGGAAGTCACGATCAGCGACGGCCTGCTGAAAGTAAACGGTAAACCGGTACTGATTCGGGGGACTAACCGTCATGAGCATCACCCGGAAAACGGGCAGGTGATGGATGAAGCCACTATGCGCCGGGACATTATGCTGATGAAGCAGCATAACTTTAATGCCGTGCGTTGTTCGCATTACCCGAATCATCCTCTGTGGTATCGCTTGTGCGACCAGTACGGCCTGTACGTGGTGGACGAAGCCAATATTGAAACCCACGGTATGCAGCCGATGAGCCGCCTGTCGGATGACCCGCGCTGGTTCAACGCTTACAGTGAACGCGTGACCCGTATGGTGCAGCGCGACCGCAACCACCCGTGCATTATTATCTGGTCTTTGGGGAATGAATCCGGCCACGGTGCCACGCATGACGCCCTCTACCGCTGGGTAAAAACCAACGATCCCACCCGTCCGGTGCAGTACGAAGGGGGCGGTGCGAATACCGCAGCGACCGACATTATTTGCCCGATGTATGCCCGCGTTGAGCAGGATCAGCCGTTCCCCGCCGTGCCTAAATGGTCGATTAAAAAATGGATCAGTATGCCGGGCGAGCAGCGCCCGCTGATCTTGTGCGAATACGCCCATACGATGGGCAACAGCTTCGGCGGCTTTGACCAATACTGGAAAGCCTTCCGTCAGTTTCCGCGCTTACAGGGCGGGTTCGTCTGGGATTGGGTTGATCAAAGCCTGACCCGAACTGACGAAACTGGCGTCAGCTACCAGGCCTACGGCGGTGACTTCGGTGATACCCCCAACGACCGTCAATTCTGCATGAACGGGCTGGTTTTCGCTGACCGCACGCCGCATCCGTCACTGTTTGAAGCACAGCGCGCACAGCAGTTTTTCCAGTTTGAAATGATCAGCACCGATCCGTTGCGCGTTGAGATCCACAGCGAATTTCTATTCCGCCACAGTGACAACGAACAACTGCACTGGCGTATTGAGCAGGACGGTAAAGCGATCGTCGAAGGCGATATCGCGCTGAATATCGCACCGGGCGGCAAGCAGATTCTGGAGCTGGGATCTCTCCCTGTCACCACCACGCCCGGTGAACTCTGGCTGAACGTGGCGGTCCATCAGCCGCAGGCGACCAGTTGGTCAGCCGCGGATCACCGCAGTGCCTGGGATCAATGGCAGTTGCCGTGCGGGTTAAATTTATCATCGAGCCGGTCTGAGCCCGGCGAAACACCGGTACTCTCGGAGCAGGGCGATCGGATCGAAATTCGTCACGGCGTTCAGCGCTGGCACTTCAGCCGTCAGAGCGGGTTACTGGAGCAGTGGTTTGATGATGACCAGCCCCAGCTACTGACAGCGCTGCGGGATCAGTTTATTCGCGCGCCGCTGGACAACGACATCGGCGTCAGCGAAGTGACGCGCATCGACCCGAATGCGTGGGTTGAGCGCTGGAAAGCGGCTGGCATGTATCAGCTGGAAACGCAGACGCTAGATGTGCAAGCCGATGCACTGCGTCATGGCGTATTAATCACCACGCGTCATGCCTTTATTCATCAGGGCGAGGTGCTGCTGACCAGCCGCAAAACCTACCTGTTCAACAGTCAGGGGGAAATGCAGCTGGACGTCGTGGTGACGGTAGCCACTTGTCTTCCCGCACCGGCGCGCATCGGCCTGACCTGTCAACTGGTGGAAAATGCTCCGCAGGTTAACTGGCTCGGTCTGGGGCCGCATGAGAACTACCCGGATCGCTGTCTGGCGGCGCAGTTTGGCCGCTGGGATCTTCCGCTTGAGCAGATGTACACTCCCTACGTCTTCCCGACGGAAAACGGCCTGCGCGGCGGCACCCGCGAGCTGAATTACGGCGCGTGGCAGCTTAACGGACATTTCCATTTCGGCCTGAGCCGTTTCAGCTTGCAACAGCTGATGGAAACCTCTCACCGTCATCTGCTGAGCGAAGAACCGGGTACCTGGCTGAACATCGACGGTTTCCATATGGGCGTTGGTGGGGATGATTCCTGGAGCCCCAGCGTCAGCCCGGATTTCCTGCTCAGCGCGGGCCATTACGCCTATTCAGTCAGCTGGAAGCGGGGGGTAATGGAGTGAGAATGTTCTCGTAAACGCCTAATTTGGCGGCACTCTTCCACGTCAAAGTGGCATGAAGCGGGATTGTTAGTTACCCTTAAAGACTTAAAGAAAGCCGCATGAGGCGGGTTTTCGTGGCGGCTTTTTCTGACTGCCCGGGTGGGTGAATTTTTAGGGGTGTTTCGAATGGAAGATTTGAACGTTGTAGGCAGTATCAATAATGCCGGTAACTGGCTGGTGCGAAATCAGGAATTACTGCTGCATTATGCCGTTAACGTAGTCGCTGCCATTTTCATTTTGATTGTTGGTCTGATTGTTGCCCGCATCTTGTCAGGTGCGGTAAGCCGCGTGATGAAACTGCGTGGTATTGACCTGACGGTTTCCGATTTTCTGGCGGCTATGGTGCGTTACGCGGTTATCGCGTTCACGCTGATTGCCGTGCTGGGCCGTATTGGCGTGCAGACCACGTCTGTGATTGCTGTTATCGGTGCCGCCGGTTTGGCCGTCGGTTTAGCGTTGCAGGGGTCACTGTCAAACTTTGCCGCAGGCGTACTGCTGGTGATTTTCCGCCCGTTTCGTGCCGGTGAATATGTCGATTTAGGCGGCGTGGCCGGGACCGTCACGCAGGTGCAGATCTTCTCCACCACGCTGCGTACTGTTGACGATAAAGTGATTGTGGTGCCGAACGGTAAAATCATCGCCGGTAACATCATCAATACCTCGCGTGAACCCAACCGCCGTACTGAAATCATGGTGGGTGTAGGTTATGACTCTGATATCGATCTGGTGAAAAAGGTGTTGGGTGACATTATTGCGGCCGACAAACGTATTCAGCATGACAAAGGTGTCACCGTACGTCTGAATGAAATGGCGGCATCGACACTTAATTTCGTGGTACGTGTCTGGACCACCAATGGCGATGCGCAGGAAGTGAACTGGGATCTGCTGGAAGCGTTCAAACGCGCGCTGGATAAAAACAATATCAATATTGCTTATCCGCAGCTGGATGTTCACCTGTATCGCGTTGCTGATGCGGCGACCAGCCAGCAGGAAGAGCGGCGCTCTATCGAGCAAAAAGGCGTGGCGGAATAACGCGCCATTGCTGAAAAATAACAGGCGCCTGCGGGCGCCTTTTTCATGTCTGAAGCCAGCGGCGCCGGTAATTAGCAATGCTTATGTGGGATTAGAATTATCAATTTCCGCTAATGCAAAAGCTCACATACACTGCGCGTGATTAACCTTTCGAACCCATTAAGGAAACGACGTGCTGGCAATATTTCTGCAAGGACTGGCGATGAGCGCCGCAATGATTTTACCCATTGGCCCCCAAAATGCATTCGTGATGAATCAGGGGATCCGCAAACAGTATCACCTGATGATCGCCACCCTTTGCGCCGTCAGCGATGCCGCACTGATTTGTGCCGGTATTTTTGGCGGTAGTGCGCTCCTCAGCCAGTCGCCGATGTTACTGGCTATCGTCAGCTGGGGCGGGGTGGCCTTCCTGTTATGGTATGGTTGGGGCGCGTTTCGTACCGCTTTCAGTAAAAACCCTGAGCTGGCACAGGCGGAAGTGGCGAAGCAGAGCCGCTGGAAAATCGTGGTCAGTATGCTGGCGGTCACCTGGCTCAACCCTCATGTCTATCTCGATACCTTCGTGGTGCTCGGGAGTTTAGGGGGAAGTCTGAGCAGCGACGAACGCTCTTGGTTTGCGCTCGGTGCGGTGTCGGCGTCGGCGTTGTGGTTCTTTGGTCTGGCTATCCTGGCTGCAATGCTCTCGCCGTGGCTCAATACCGGCAGAGTGCAGCGCGCCATCAACTTCGTGGTCGGCGCCATCATGTGGGGTATCGCCGTACAGCTTGCTCGGCAAACCGGCCTTTTTTAAGATTTTGTCACTAATCTTAGTTTCTGCTGCCATCGGATATGCTACGGTTTTGCGGTTAATGAATGTAATGCCATATCTGGAATGATTAAAGGAGGCACTGTGAAATTGAAAGCATTGGCTATGGCCGCGATGTTGGGATTAGGGACGTTACCTGCTGCACTTCAGGCTGCTGAAGTTCCCGCGGGTCCGCATGTGGTCACTTCCGGGACAGCCAGCGTTGATGCAACGCCGGACATTGCGACGCTGGCGATTGAAGTCAATGTCTCTGCCAAAGATGCCGCGTCAGCCAAACAACAAGCTGACCAGCGCGTGGCTGAGTACTTCGCCTTCCTGCAAAAAAACGGCATTGAGAAGAAAGACATCAATGCCGCGAACCTCAGCACTCAGCCGGAATACAATTATCTGAAAGACGGGACATCACAGCTGAAAGGCTACCGTGCTGTACGTCAGGTTCAGGTGACGTTGCGTCAGTTAGACAAACTGAACGATTTGCTGGATGGTGCGTTGAAATCAGGCCTGAATGAAATCCGCTCTATTGAACTGGGCGTGGCGAATCCGGACCGTTTCCGTGACGAAGCGCGCCAGAAAGCCATCGACAATGCTACGCAACAGGCGAAAGCATTGGCAGAAGGCTTCCACGCTAAACTCGGTCCTGTTTACAGCATCCGTTATCATGTGGCGAATTATCAACCAATGCCGGTCGCTCGGATGTTTAAAGCCGCCGCCGCACCGACGCAAAATGATGCCGCTGAAACCTACGAACAGCAGAGCATTCACTTTGATGATCAGGTGGATGTCGTGTTCGAAATTCAGCGCTGATAACCGCCATACTTCAAGGCCCTCCAGGGTGACGTGAATTATTGTGGCTATCTGTCTGAAAATAAAAAACCCGCCGAAGCGGGTTTTTTATTTTCAGCTTTGGGTCAGCCCTGATAGGCGGAAAGTGACACCGTTTTTTGTGCCTCCAGTACGCGTAATCTTTCCGTGAGCGCCTGACGGATTGACGCGTAAGCCGTACTGCCGAGCGCAAGACGCAAAGGGGGCTGCGCGGCATCGGCTGCGGTAATCATCGCATCGACCGTTTTTACTGCGTCGCCCTTAATGGCGAAATCGCCGGAAGCAACGCCGCGGCGCACTTCACCGGCCGGGGTCTCTTCGTAGCATGGCATCGGTGTTGCGTGGTCCAGCCCGCCTGCAAAATTCGTTCCGGTCGGGCCTGGCTCGATGAGCAGGAAATCAATGCCGAAAGGCGCCACTTCCTGAGCCACCGATTCCACAAAGCCTTCGATCCCCCACTTGCTGGCATGATAGAGGCTGAAATTCGGGTAGGCGATCTGCCCGCCCTCGGATGAAACCTGCACAATTCGCCCGCCGCCCTGGGCTCGCAGATGCGGTAAAGCGGCGCGGATAAGCTGAATCGACCCCACCAGATTCGTAGCGATCTGCCGCTCTATTTGTTCGTCACTGACTTCTTCGCCTGCGCCGAACAGGCCGTAGCCTGCATTGCTGACCACAATATCAATCCGCCCCATGCGGGTGAACGCGTCCGTTAAGGCTGTTCTAATGGCCCGAGTATCGGTCACGTCGAGTGTGATGACATGCAAACGCTCGCCGTGCTTAACGAGCAATTCGTCCAGTGCGCCTTGTTTGCGCAGCGTTGCCACTACCCGGTCGCCGCGTTCCAGCAGTCGTTGCGTAAGAAGGCGGCCAAGGCCGGTGGAGGTGCCGGTGATAAACCATGTTTTTGTCATGTTGCCTGTCCTCATAAGAGTGAGACGTTGAACGTCAGGCATCAAGCATAGGTCAGTGCTATTGTTGTGTTAATACCCAATAAACTGCATAAACAGGTGAAAATAAAACACCAATGAATAAACCTACCCTGGCCGAATTAAGAACTTTTATGGCAGTGGCCGAGCATCGCAGTTTCCGCCGGGCAGCAGATCTGCTGGGCGTTACGCGATCCTCTCTCAGTCATACCGTACGCGGGCTGGAGGATCGTCTCAGCACACGTCTGCTTCACCGGACGACGCGAAGCGTATCGCTCACCGAGGCAGGTGACCGTCTGCTAAAACGACTCTCCCCTCTGATGACTGACCTTGATGCTGTGCTCGGTGATATGGCCGGGGAACAAGGGCGTCCGATGGGGGAACTGCGCATCAACGGTAGCGAGGGCGCTATCCGTCTGTTGCTGCGCAATATCGTGCCGAAGTTCATGGCGCGTTACCCTGATGTGTCGCTGGATCTGGTGGCTGAAGGGCGGCTGGTGGATATTGTCGAGCAGGGATTTGATGCGGGGATAAGGCTCGGCGAGGCGGTGCCGCAAGATATGATAGCCATCCGCGTGAGCGCAGATATACGCTTTCTGGCCGTGGCTTCCCCTGATTATCTGGCGGCTCACCCGGCCCCTGAAACGCCGGACGAACTGGTCAGACACCAGTGTTTACGCCAAAGGCTGCCCAGTGGAAAACGCTATCGGTGGGAATTTTGCCAGCACGGTCAGGAAGTGGCTATCGACGTGCCGGGAACGCTGACGCTGGATAATTCGCAACTGATGCTTGAAGCAGCCTCAGATGGGCTGGGTATTGCTTATCTGCCAGAAACGTATGTTCATACGGCACTGAATGAAGGGCGTTTGGTGGCGGTGCTGGAGGCATGGTGCCCGCTGATCCCAGGGCTGTTCCTTTACTTCTCAGGAAACCGCCATGTACCCGCGAGCCTGAGGGCATTTATCGATATCGTCCGAGAGAAGAGTGGATGAAATTTCCTCCATTCATACCCGCCGGACGAAAAGAGAAATCAATCAGTCCTGACGCAGCACCTGACGGCCATGTGCCAGCAGCGCATCCGTCACTTTGCGCATCATGCGGCTTTCCGGCGCGAAACGGTGCCAGAACAGCATCCGGCGCTGGAACAGGCCCGGCGTGAGGTCGATCAGTTCGCCGCTTTCCAGCTCTTTCTCGATTTGCAGATGTGGGATCATGCAGCACGTGGTGCCCTGACGGGCCAGCTGTACAAAGGCTTCCGACGAGTTAACGATATGGCACGGTACGCTGCCCGGCGACAGATCGAAGTTCTGCTGCAGGAAAGCCTGATGCATATCATCAAGATGGTCGAAGGCCACCGCAGGCGCTTTCAGCAGCGCCGAGCGGGTGACGCCATTCGGGAAATAGCGGTCAGCAAAAGGTTTCGAGCCGACAAACAGATAGTCCAGCGCGCCTAGTTGGTCCACCAGACAGCTTGGCAACGGTTGTGGCTGAATACTCACCGCGCCGACCACTTCGCCGCGACGCAGACGCTCCTGCGTACGGGTTTCGTCTTCTACCTGTAAATTAAGGCGGATAGGGGAGTCAACCAGCACGGATTTCAGCGCGGGCAGCAGCCAGGTTGCCAGGCTGTCGGCGTTGACTGCCAGCGACAGCAGCAGCGGCGTGTCATTGCTGTCAGTACCGCTGTCGTTGCCCAGCCACTCCTCTTCCAGCAATTCCACCTGATGCAACAGCGCCAGCAATTTCTGCCCCTGTTCCGTCGGGCGTGGCGGTACGGTACGGACCAGCAAAGGCTGGCCGAATAAATTTTCGAGCTGCTTAATTCGTTGAGATACCGCCGATTGAGTGATGCAAAGTTTCTGCGCAGCACGCTCAAAACCGCGCTCGCGGATCACTGCGTCCAGGGCTTGTAGCGTTCTATAGTCTGGGCGTTTCATCGGAGTTCTGTCCCCTGAATTTAATTTATCCAAATACTATGCCATAGATTGAACACTTTAGTGGCGGACAAAATCTTCCCCGTCATCAGGCGGGCGAGATGATAAGTGTGAACTCAGACATATCCAAAAGACCCAATTTCCGGGGACATGCTTTATAATCACTGGCATTGTTATCTTCACGAAACCACCCGGTTACCAAACAGAGAAGCTATGATGACTCAGGAAGAATTAAAGAAAGCTGTCGGTTGGGCCGCCTTGGACTACGTTACCCCCGGTACCATTGTGGGTGTTGGCACCGGCTCCACCGCTGCCCATTTCATTGATGCATTAGGCTCGATCAAACATCAGATTGAGGGGGCAGTTTCGAGTTCTGATGCCTCTACCGCCAAACTGAAAAGCCTCGGCATTCATGTTTTTGACAGCAACGAAGTGGATCAGCTCGACGTTTATGTGGATGGCGCCGATGAAATCAACGGCCAGATGCAGATGATCAAAGGTGGCGGCGCGGCGCTGACCCGTGAAAAAATCATCGCGGCCATCAGTAAAAAATTCGTCTGTATCGTTGATGCTTCCAAACAGGTCGACGTGTTGGGTAAATTCCCGCTGCCGGTGGAAGTGATCCCGATGGCGCGTTCTTATGTGGCGCGTGAGCTGGTGAAGCTCGGCGGCCTGCCGGAATACCGCCAAAACGTGCTGACCGACAACGGCAACATCATTCTGGATGTGCACAATCTGTCGATCCTCGATGCCATCGCGCTGGAAAATAAGATCAACGGTATCGCAGGTGTGGTGACGGTCGGTTTATTCGCTAACCGTGGTGCGGATGTCGCGCTGGTGGGCACGGCCGACGGCGTGAAAACCGTCACCCTGAAATAATCCCGACTCAGGCGGTTTCAGCCTGACAGGCGATAAGCAGAAGATCTGGCTGCGTAGATTCTGACGCAGCCAGTCTGTACGCGGTCATAACGTAATGTTATGAAGATGATAATTTTCCCGCTGAAACATCTTTTCTTCATAAGCCTGAATTTGGTGACTTATGTCACATTTCCTTCCCATACCTCGGTAACATCCGGCCCGAATTTTCTTACCCAGCATTAAATTCTAAAAAGCCATGTAGTGGCTGAGCCTTCTGCTGTCCGGTAGGCAATCGTTTGTATTGATGATGGCGAATTTTTTGTTATGTTGGCTGTGTCGTTGCTGAAAAGTAGCCACGTCAGCCGTAAGAAATCGTCGGTCGCAGACATCGTCAGTCAGAAAAATAGGGTCGGGAAATGGCAAAAGTATCACTTGAGAAAGACAAGATTAAGTTTTTGTTAGTGGAAGGCGTCCACCAAAGTGCGGTTGATTCACTCCGCGCAGCGGGTTACACCAATATTGAATTTCACAAAGGTGCTTTAGACACAGAATCGCTGAAAGAATCGATTCGTGATGCGCACTTTGTTGGACTCCGATCGCGTACCCAATTGACGAAAGATGTGTTTGACGTGGCTGAAAAGCTGATTGCCGTCGGTTGCTTCTGTATCGGCACCAATCAGGTTGATCTGGATGCTGCTACCCGCCGCGGGATCCCGGTATTTAATGCGCCGTTCTCCAATACCCGTTCTGTGGCCGAAATGGTGCTCGGCGAAATGTTGCTGATGATGCGTGGCATTCCGTCCGCCAATGCCAAAGCCCACCGTGGCGTGTGGCATAAATTGGCCGTCGGCTCGTTCGAAGCACGCGGAAAACGTCTGGGCATCATCGGTTACGGCCACATCGGCACGCAGCTCGGTATTCTGGCGGAAGGTCTGGGAATGCAGGTGTTCTATTACGACATCGAGAGCAAATTGCCGCTGGGTAACGCACAACCGATTGGCAGCCTGAATGAATTGCTGAAAACCAGCGACGTGGTCACGCTGCACGTTCCTGAAACGGCCAATACTAAAGACATGATCGGTGCTGATCAGTTAGCGCAGATGAAACCTGGCTCGTTGCTAATTAACGCCTCACGTGGCACGGTCATTGATATTCCTGCCCTGTGCGATGCGCTGCGCAGCAAGCATATTTCCGGCGCGGCCATCGATGTATTCCCGGAAGAACCCGCCACCAACAGCGACCCGTTCCTGTCACCGTTGTGCGAGTTTGATAACGTGATCCTGACGCCACACATCGGGGGGTCCACGATGGAAGCTCAGGAAGGTATCGGTCTGGAAGTGGCAGGTAAACTGGCGAAATACTCTGACAACGGTTCAACCCTGTCAGCGGTTAACTTCCCGGAAGCCTCGCTGCCAGCGCATGGTACCAATGCCAGCCGCCTGCTGCATATTCACGAAAATCGTCCGGGCGTGCTGACCAGCATCAACCAGATTTTCGCCGAGAAGGGCATCAACATCTCTGCACAGTATTTGCAGACCAGCCCGCAAATCGGCTATGTCGTGATCGACGCCGAAACTGATGTTGCTACGCTAAACAATGCATTGCAACTGATGAAGGCCATACCGGGAACTATCCGCGCGCGTCTGCTTTACTAAAAAGCCTGTACAAATAATTAAGGCGCCTGCGGGCACCATGAAATGAACCCCGAAAGTTGGTTATCCAACAAGTAGGGGTTTTTCGTTTCTATGGGGATTAAGGAAGAACAGGGCAGAAGTTGAAGGTCAGGTAACGCTTCAAATATTCAGAAGTAAGGACATGGTGATAACGCCGCAGAGGAGCAGGGCGCTCATGGTGAGTTCGAACAGGTATCGGCGCAGCATCATTCATCAATACCTCATGACAAAAACTGGAGAAAAAAACACCCGGCAAGCCGGGTGTTCAATAATCAGTCTTGATATCGGTGAGGAGATACCCTCACTAAGACGACTTACTTATGCTGCTGGCGTTGCTTTTGCAGCTGGTGCAGCTTTTTTAGCATGTTTCACGTGTTTTTTAGCAGCCTGTGCTTTCTGAGCTACCGGAGCAGCTTTTTTAGCGTGTTTCACGTGTTTTTTAGCAGCCTGCGCTTTCTGAGCGACCGGAGCAGCTTTCTTAGCATGTTTCACGTGTTTTTTAGCGGCTTGTGCTTTCTGAGCAGGGGCTGCTTTCTTAGCGTGTTTTTTGTGTTTTTTGGCAGCCTGAGCTTTCTGAGCTGGTTTCTTGTGTGCTTTCTTAACTACGTGCTTAGCAGGTGCTTTTGCAGCTGGGGCAGCAGTCGTTGATGTAGCAGGTGCTGGAGCAGCGGTAGTTTCAGCAGCGAAAGCAACAGAAGACAGACCCATTGCAGCGGCAACAACCAGAGCTAATACTTTTTTCATGTTTAATTCCTCAAAATTCTTGGTTTGTATGTGTACCCCACTGCGGGGCCGTTGAGAGAATAATAGGCGCGTCGAACACGGTTGTCCGTGAGTGATTGGTGTCGGCGTGTAACGGTACGTACAAAATTAAAAATCGTTAAATATCAGTGTGTTGATTGGTTTTCATGATGTCGTCGAGTGATAATTTACTGAGTTAGTTACAACATACTTAACGTTCTGCCTACATAAGGTTCAAACAGATAGCCGCCGCGTAAGCGCCGCATCGCTATCAATAAACCGATTTCTGAGGAGATCTGAGGAGAGTTGTGCTCGTTTTTATCACCAACTCTCCTGCCTCTTTCCTTTGGTTTTTCCTCTCTGCTATGCTCATTCCTTTTTATAAAAGAACATAAGATGAAGCACTTAAGTTTTCTTATCGTTGGGGGAATACTTTCCGCCCCGGCGATGGCGATACCCGCACCTGTACCCCCTCAAGTGAAAAGTATTCAATGGATCCCTGAAAATTACGTGCAAGTTGGGGATTCAATCAATGCGCTTTTCCGTATTTCCATGGCCGCTGGTGAGACGAGCGAGATGTGGCTGAATGTCGATTGCCGCACGCAGAAAAAATCGCTCTTAATGATGGATGTCCATCTCAATACGGGCACGGTTTTACGGGCGTATAGCACCAATTCCATTTCACGCTACGCACCTGCGGTTCCCTTTGAGCCGGACGCGAGCAGCCCGCTTGGTCAGGATCCTAAACTGGATGTTTGCCAGCAACATCTCACCGCCCCTCGCTGGGCTGAAATATCAGCCGCCAATGAACAGGGTGACCGCCAATTTGTGGATGTAAACAACAGCGTGAAAGAGGGAAAAATGCTGAAAGTTCGTCTGGCGACGGACTACGCGAAAACCTACATAAAAGAGCAGTATGGTGCCCCTTATTCAGTGAAGATTAAGGACGTGGTGATGAATTGCGAAAATGGTCAGGGTATGACGAAGGCCAGTTATTCGCTCGATAATCAGGGGCTGCTAACCGATGCCAATGTCGTGGCTGACCCCGTGTTTTCTACGCTGCCGCCAGAGCTAGGGGACGTTATAAAGCCATTATGTGAGGTTAAAGACCTCACGCAATATCAAGGGAAGGGGCCATGGGTGGCACGTGAAAAGCCTCTCGCTGATAACCAGCCATCACTGCCTGACTACGAACATAACGACCCGACTCAATTACAACGTTTCTCCCTGCCCGATGCCGTTATGGCGGTGGTGAAAAAAGCCGTCGGCAGTGCGGATCAGCATCCTGCATTCAGTCGCCTTACTTATACGCAGCAATGGGTGGGAGAGGGGGGCAACAGTTCGGACATCGTTATCGATAGACAACCTGACGGCACGACGCTCAGCCTGGATAAAATCCTCATCGGTAATGCGCCGCTTTATATGCAACATCAGCGGCTGTTTAACATGGTCGATCTGCGAGGCTGGGATTCCTTCTCTCCGGCACCGGATATCAGCCGGTCTCTGGACAATTCGTTTGAGGTACCGGTAAAAGCGGCAACGCAATACCAGTGGCATGGCGTGTTGACCAATGGCAGAAAAGCCGGTGAAGAGCAGGCAAAAAGTGAAGTATGCCGTACGGACGATCACTGGCATGACGCGGCGCAATTGAATAAAGCCTTTTCTGGTCGTTACATCGAGCTAACCTGCACGGACGATCGTGGCGACAAGCGACCGATGAGCAGCGATTATGCTTACCTCGAAAATCTGCGCATATTCCTGCGCATTGGTTTTCACGAGAACGGTGAGAAAAAGCGGTTTACCTTGACTGATGTGGTCGTGACGCCTTAATTCTGTCACCAGCTCCAGACCCTGCCCGGGGTAATGATCTCTGGCAGGGGAATATCCCACTCTTCAACCGGTAAACCATCAACCTGCTGGCAATCGTGCGCCAATCCGATGGGATAAGGGCCGCTATGGCGCCAGTTTTTCAGCGTGCGATCGTAGAAACCGCCGCCCATGCCTAAGCGCTGACCTTGATCATCGAATGCCACCATCGGTGTCAGGATGATATCCAGCTGTGACAGCGGGATGAGTTGTGTGACGTCGAGTACCGGCTCGAGGATTTTTAGCCGGTTTCGAATCAGCGGGGTGTCCGGCGTGTAGTGCAGAAACAATAAATGGCCGGCGCTGAACGGGTGGAGTACCGGCAGGCAAAGCTGTTTACCCCTGGCCCAGAGTTGCTCAATCAAGGGCGCGGTATCGAGTTCACCATCAAAAGAAAGAAACACTGAGATTGTTGAAGCGGACTGAATACGCGGATGGGCGGCAACACGTTCTGCGGCCTGTTGGGCAAAAAGCTGTTGTTGTTCAGGGCTAAGGTTTTTTCTGCGCTGGCGGACTTCGTTTCGAAGGGTTTGTCTGAGTGGGGCGTATTGAGGAGTGTGTGGCATAGATACAGAACCAAAAGGGATTGTACCGGGAAAGGAAGGGGAATCTCCGAGATGCCGTCGCAGGCTGTAACCCTTGAACCCATGGTTCAAGGTGAACGTGCTGTCGCAGTCTTTAGGCTTCTCGGACGGACCGAGCATGCGCACCGATTACGGATCATCACATTCTGTTGGTACTAATTATCGGCTCAGGGGACGGGCCCGCTGGCGAACATCTCAGAGAAATTTTTTACTCGTTGCTGACTGCCTGTGACAAGCAAATCAACCCCTTAAGTTATTCAAAAGGTGTCCCTTCACGTTCAGAGATCTTACCTTGTTCGAGCAATGCCTGCTCGATGGTTTGTTGCAGCATCCGAATACGTTGTTCCATATTCGACGCATAGTCACGGGTTTTCAACCGTTCCTGAGCAAGTTCGTGACACACATTCAATGCCGCGATAAAAACTAACTGCTCTGTATTGGTGACTCTAGTGCGAACTTTCAGATCTTGCAACCGCTGATTAAGATCTTCAGCAGCCATGTTTAATGCTTCTTGTTGTTCTGGCGGACAATTCACTCGTAACGAGCGGCCAAAAATTTGAATATCTACCGGTTGTGCAGACATGCCACCTTCCTGCCTTCTTTGAACGCCGCCCCAACCTGATCACTGCATCTCGACACAGGACGTTGGAAGCGACCTCACTATAACTATCTCAATACCAGGTTACAACCCCATGACGAACTGATTGCTGGATGTTTGTCCAGTGCATTTGCCGGCCAAAGTAAGGCTCAACAACTGCCGTTCGCTGGTCTGCTAATCTGGTACTACGACTGACCTTGGTGGTAGCATAACACGAACTTAACCGACCAACGATGGCGAATACGCATGTCTATTGATAATACTTATCCTACTTATGATTCGTTGGATCACGCGCTGAAACAACAATCGGTCGCCCTGACGGCGGCAGAAATGCATGGGCTTATCAGCGGCCTGCTGTGTGGGGGGAACCGCGACGGCAGTTGGCTGACGCTGGTTCATGACCTGACCAATGAAGGCATGGCATTCCCACATACGCTGGCTGATCTCTTGCAGCAGTTGCGCAAAATTACCGCTGATACGCTGGAAGATGACAGCTTTGAATTCAAAATGCTGATGCCTGATGACGAAAAGCCGGTCTTCGAACGTGCCGATGCGCTGGCCGGATGGGTCAACCATTTCCTGCTCGGGCTGGGCATGATGCAGCCAAAGCTCGCCAAAGTGAAAGGCGAAGTGGGCGAAGCGATTGATGACCTGCGCAGCATCGCACAGCTTGGCTATGAAGAAGACGAAGATCAGGAACAGCTGGCGGCATCTCTGGAAGAAGTGGTCGAATACGTCCGTGTGGCGGCGATCCTGTGCTTTGGCGAATTCAGCCACAGTCACCCGCTGGCGCCGGAAAATCCCCAAACGCTGCACTAAATTTTGCATGAATAACGGTTTTCATGAATGACGTTATAACAATGAATTAAAGCGATTTCAGGAGAAGGTGAGATGACTTTGCACGAATACCAGAATCGTCGTCAGGCGCTGTTAGCCAAGATGGCACCCGGCAGCGCCGCGATTATTTTCGCTGCACCCGAAGCAACACGTAATGCCGACAGTGAATATCCTTACCGTCAAAGCAGCGACTTCTGGTATCTGACCGGTTTTAATGAGCCGGAAGCCGTGCTGATTCTGGTAAAAAGTGATGAAAATCATAATCACAGCGTGCTCTTCAACCGCGTACGCGACCTCACGGCGGAGATCTGGTTTGGACGCCGCCTGGGTCAGGATGCGGCACCGACAAAATTAGGTATCGACAAAGCTCTCCCGTTTGACGACATCAACGACCAGCTACACCTTCTGCTGAACGGCCTTGACGTGGTGTATCACGCGCAGGGTTATTACGCCTATGCCGACGAGATCGTTAACCGCGCGATGGACACCCTGCGCAACGGTTTCAAAAAGAACCTGGCGGCACCGGCCACGATGACTGACTGGCGGCCGATTGTGCATGAGATGCGTCTGTTCAAGTCACCGGAAGAAATTGCCGTAATGCGCCGCGCGGGTGAGATCACCGCGAAAGCCCATACGCGTGCGATGGAAAAGTGCCGCGCCGGTCTGTTCGAATACCATCTCGAAGGCGAAATTCATCATGAATTCAATCGTCATGGCGCGCGTTACCCTTCCTATAACACCATTGTGGGCAGCGGTGAAAACGGCTGCATTTTGCATTACACCGAAAATGAATCCGAACTGCGCGACGGCGACTTAGTGCTGATTGACGCGGGCTGTGAATATCAAGGCTACGCCGGTGATATCACCCGCACCTTCCCGGTCAGTGGCAAATTCAGTAAAGCGCAGCGCGAAATTTACGACATCGTGCTGGCGTCGGAATATAAAGCGCTGGAAATTCTCGGCCCCGGCAGCAGTATGCAAGCGGCGACCGAAGGTGCCGTGCGCGTGATGATCGCCGGGCTGGTGAAGCTTGGCATTCTCCATGGCGACGTTGAGACACTCTTTAGCGAGCAGGCGCACCGTCCGTACTTCATGCATGGTCTGTCGCACTGGTTGGGGATGGATGTGCATGACGTCGGCCACTACGGCAGCGTTGACCGCAGCCGAACGCTGGAACCGGGTATGGTGATCACCGTCGAGCCGGGTCTGTACATCGCGCCAGACGCGGACGTACCTGAAGCTTACCGCGGTATCGGCATCCGCATCGAAGACGATATTCTGATCACCGCCGACGGCATCGAGATCTTCACCGGCGACGTCGTGAAAGAAGCCGATGACATTGAAGCGCTGATGGCGGCGGCACGGAAATAATATGAGCATCATTATTGTTGGCGGCGGAATGACCGGTGCCACGCTGGCGCTGGCCGTTTCCGCGCTGACGAAAGGCCGGCTGCCGGTGCATCTGATTGAAGCCTCGAAACCGGCCGGCGATACGCATCCCGGTTTCGACGCCCGTTCTATCGCGCTGGCGCAGGGCACCTGCCAGCAATTGGCGCGCATCGGGTTGTGGTCGGCGCTGGCGGATATTGCCACGCCTATCCGCGACATTCATGTCAGCGATCGCGGTCATGCCGCTTTCGTCAATCTCAACGCCGCGCATTATGGCGTTGAGGCGCTGGGACAGGTAGTGGAACTGCACGGCGTCGGTCAGCGTCTGTTTAAGCAACTCGCAGAGGCGCCGGGCGTTACGCTGCACTGTCCGGCCAAGGTAGTGGACGTTATCCGTTCGCAGGACGACGCCACCGTTACTCTCGATAATGGCCAGCAGCTTATGGCTCAGGTGCTGGTGGCGGCCGACGGCACCCATTCCGAGCTGGCGAAAGCCTGCAACATTAGCTGGCAGCAGGAAGATTATGCGCAGGTGGCGGTTATCGCCAATATCGATACCAGTGAACCGCACCGTGGCCGTGCCTTTGAGCGTTTTACGGCGCACGGCCCGCTGGCGCTGTTGCCGATGTCCAAAGGGCGCAGCTCGCTGGTCTGGTGCCATCCGCGTGAAGCCAAAGCACAGATCGATAGCTGGAGCGAAGAACAATTTCTCGCCGAACTGCAAACGGCCTTCGGTTGGCGGTTGGGTAAAATGCAGCAGGCGGGCACGCGATCCAGTTATCCGCTGCAGTTAAAAACGGCCAATAATCATATCAGTCACCGTCTGGCGCTGGTCGGCAATGCAGCTCAGACCCTGCATCCCATCGCCGGACAGGGCTTTAACCTCGGTTTGCGCGACGTCATGACGCTGGCCGAAACGCTGGCTGCCGCGTATCACGCGGGCCAGGACGTCGGCAGTTACCGCGTGCTCAGCGGCTATCAGCAGCGCCGTCAGCCCGATCAACTGGCGACGGTGGGCGTGACCGACGGTCTGATCCATCTTTTTGCCAACCGCTATGCTCCGCTGATGCTCGGACGCAATCTGGGCCTACTGGCCATGGAGGGTATTACGCCATTGCGCGATGCCTTCACCCGTCGCACGCTCGGTTGGGTTAGTCGTTAAGCCCGGCTTGACGCTTTACAGGAAAAATTATGCAATCTTTTGATGTGGTTATCGCCGGTGGCGGCATGGTGGGTTTGGCGCTGGCCTGTGGATTACAGGGCAGCGGGCTACGCGTTGCAGTGCTGGAAAGCAAACAGCCGGATCGTGATTCGCCATTGCCGGAACAGCCGGGCCTGCGCGTATCGGCGATTAACGCCGCCAGCGAACGTCTGCTTAAGCACATCGGCGCGTGGGACAACATCATTGCACAGCGCGCCAATGCCTATCAGGGGATGGAAGTCTGGGACCGCGACAGCTTCGGCAAAATCGCCTTCCGTGGTGAAGAGTACGGTTTCAGCCATCTCGGCCATATCATTGAAAATCAGGTCATTCACCGCGCCCTGTGGCAGAAAGCGGAGCAATATTCTGATATCACCCTGCTGGCTCCAGCGACACTTAAAAACGTGGCGTGGGGCGAAAATGACGCCTTTATTACCCTCAACGATGACCGCCAGCTCAGCGCGCGTCTGGTGGTGGGTGCGGACGGCGCGCAGTCGTGGCTGCGCCAGCACGCGGATATCCCGCTGACCTTCTGGGACTACCGCCATCACGCGCTGGTCGCGACGATCCGCACTGCCGAACCGCATCAGTCGGTGGCGCGTCAGGTGTTCCACGGTGACGGTATTCTGGCGTTTCTGCCGCTGGCTGACAGCCATCTCTCTTCCATCGTCTGGTCGGTCTCGCCGGATGAGGCGCAGCGTCTGGCAACTTTGACTGATGAAGAATTCAACAAAATCCTCGCCAGCACTTTTGACCTGCGCCTTGGCGTGTGTCACGTGGAAAGTGCGCGTCAGACTTTCCCGCTGACCGGCCGCTATGCGCGCAGCTTTGCGGCACAACGGCTGGCATTAGTGGGCGACGCAGCACATACCGTACACCCGCTGGCCGGGCAGGGTGTGAATTTAGGCTTTATGGATGCCGCCGAACTGGCGTCTGAAATCAAACGTCTGCAAAAAGAAGGCAAAGATTTTGGTCAGCATATGTACCTGCGCCGCTACGAACGCCGCCGCAAGCACAGCGCCGCGCTGATGCTGGCTGGGATGCAGGGCTTCCGTGAACTGTTTAACGGCGATAATCCGGCGAAGAAATTGCTGCGTGATATCGGCCTGACGCTGGCGGACTCCCTGCCGGGTGTGAAGCCAAAACTGGTCCGTCAGGCCATGGGTCTGAATGATTTGCCGGAATGGTTACAGGAAGATGCGCTTCGATTGAAATAATCTAATTCCAGCGATAATTTTTCATTACTTTTAATAATGCGAGGCTGGATGGCTCATTCTGCAAATGGTGAGAAATCTGGCCTCTGCGTTATATAACGTCGATATTTTTGTAGTTCATTTGTGGATTTTGCGCCACAAACCCCATTTTTCCAGTCAAAAACTCTGCACAATCCCCCTCCGACATTCCTGACTTTCACACGCTCCGCATATTTTATCTTATGGTTAGCCAGCGTGTTCAGTGGTAAGTTCAGGCGAGGGTATCGTTTGCGCCACCGCGATAAATCCCGTCCTCATTCGAGTTGTCTCTGCGTTGGCTACCTTCGCGAACCCCGGTTACATACTTGATGTATGCGCTCGGGATTCACTCAGTTGCCGCCTTGATCTAACCCGAATGATTTGGGCATTTCACGCGGTGCGCCGTGTAAGCTAATGAGGGATAAGATGGTTCAGCAGACTCAGCTTTATGAACAACACGTTGCGTGCGGTGCGCGTATGGTCGATTTCCACGGCTGGATGATGCCGTTGCACTACGGTTCACAGCTGGATGAGCATCACGCCGTACGTCAGGACGCCGGTATGTTTGACGTCTCCCACATGACCATTGTTGATTTACACGGTGCCCGTACCCGTGAATTCCTGCGTTATCTGGTGGCCAACGACGTCGCCAAACTCACCGTTCCTGGTAAAGCGCTTTATACCGGCATGCTCAATGCGTCCGGCGGCGTGATTGATGACCTCATCATCTACTTCCTCACTGAAGACTATTTCCGCCTGGTGGTGAACTCCGCTACCCGCGACAAAGATCTGGCATGGATTTCGCAACATGCAAAAGCCTACAACGTTGAACTGACCGTCCGTGATGACCTGGCGCTGATCGCCGTTCAGGGGCCGCAGGCCAAAGAGAAAGCTGAAACCCTGTTTACCGACGCGCAAAAAGCCGCCGTCGCGGGTATGAAGCCGTTCTTCGGTGTGCAGGCCGGTGACCTGTTTATCGCCACCACCGGCTATACCGGTGAAGCCGGTTATGAAATTGCCTTGCCGCAGGAACAGGCGGCTGACTTCTGGCAAAAACTGCTGACGGCGGGTGTGAAGCCTGCTGGTCTGGGCGCACGCGATACGCTGCGTCTCGAAGCCGGGATGAATTTATACGGTCAGGAGATGGACGAAGGCGTTTCCCCGCTGGCAGCCAACATGGGTTGGACCATCGCCTGGGCACCGGAAGACCGCGATTTTATTGGCCGTGCTGCGCTGGAAAAGCAGCGTGAGCAGGGGACTGAACAACTGGTCGGTTTGATCATGACTGAAAAAGGCGTATTACGTAATGAGCTGCCGGTGCGTTTCACCGATGCAGCAGGCAATTCGCAGGAAGGCATTATTACCAGCGGTTCATTCTCGCCGACGTTGGGTTACAGCATCGCACTGGCCCGCGTTCCGGCCGGTATCGGCGAACAGGCCGTGGTGCAGATCCGTAACCGCGAAATGCCGGTGAAAGTCACCAAGCCCGGTTTCGTGCGTAACGGAAAATCGCTGGTTCAGTAAATAATTCATCATTTGTTAACACCTATTTTTGGAGATTTTTTCATGAGCAATGTCCCAGCAGAATTGAAATACGCCGCATCACACGAGTGGGTGCGTTCAGAAGGCAATGGCGTTTATACCGTGGGTATCTCCGAACATGCGCAGGAATTATTAGGCGACATGGTCTTCGTTGACTTGCCAGAAGTCGGCCGCGTTGTGACCGCCGGTGAAGACTGCGCCGTCGCTGAATCAGTGAAAGCCGCATCTGATATCTATTCACCCATCAGCGGTGAAATCATCGCGGTAAATAGCGAACTGGAAGCGTCACCTGAGCTGGTAAACAGCGCGCCATATGGCGACGGCTATCTGTTCCAAATCAAAGCCTCCGACGAAAGCGAAATCGCTAAATTGCTGGATGCCGATGCGTACTTAGCTTCTACCGAAGACTAATGTTGTACCCGCCCCGTAACCTGTTTGCGGGGCGCCATACAGTGCCCGTAGCGTTGTCAGTATCCCCCGACACCTCCATGCAGATTTCAGGAATGCGTAGCAAATGACTCAGACTCTCAGCCAACTCGAAAACAGCGAAGCGTTTATCGGCCGTCACATAGGCCCGTCTTCCCAGCAACAGCAACAAATGCTGGAAGCGGTCGGTGCCGACTCGTTAAATGCGTTGATCCAGCAAATTGTGCCGGTGGATATCCAACTGCCGGGGCCGCCGGCCGTCGGCGATGCGGTCACTGAACATCAGGCGCTGGCTGAGCTGAAAGCCATTGCCAGCCAGAACCAGCGCTACAAGTCCTATATCGGTATGGGGTATACCTCGGTGCTGATGCCGCCGGTTATTCAGCGCAACATGTTGGAAAATCCGGGCTGGTACACTGCCTATACGCCTTATCAGCCAGAAGTGTCACAGGGCCGTCTTGAGGCACTGCTGAACTTCCAGCAACTGACTCTCGACCTGACCGGTCTGGACTTAGCCTCCGCCTCGCTGCTCGATGAAGCGACCGCCGCGGCCGAAGCCATGGCTCTGGCAAAACGCGCCAGCAAACTGAAGAATGCCAACCGCTTCTTCGTGGCTGACGATGTACATCCGCAAACGCTGGACGTGGTCCGTACCCGCGCGGAAACCTTCGGTTTCGACATCATTGTCGATAAAGCCGAAAAAGTACTCGATCTGGAAGGCGTGTTTGGCGTGCTGCTGCAACAGGTCGGCACCACCGGTGAAGTTCACGACTACCGCGCACTGCTGGCGGAGCTGAAATCCCGCAAAATTATTACCAGCGTGGCCGCCGACATTATGGCGTTAGTGCTGCTGGCTGCGCCGGGTGCGCAAGGTGCCGATGTGGTCTTTGGTTCCGCGCAGCGTTTCGGCGTGCCGATGGGCTACGGGGGTCCGCATGCGGCCTTCTTCGCCTGTATTGATGAATTCAAACGTTCCATGCCGGGCCGTATCATCGGGGTTTCCCGTGACGCGGCAGGGAATACTGCATTGCGTATGGCGATGCAGACCCGTGAGCAACATATCCGCCGCGAGAAAGCCAACTCGAACATTTGTACTTCTCAGGTTTTACTGGCCAATATCGCCAGCCTGTATGCGGTATTCCACGGCCCTGAAGGCCTGAAGCGCATCGCATCACGCATTCACCGCCTGACCGATATTTTAGCCGCTGGCTTGAAAAAAGGTGGCCTGACCCTGCGCCACAACAGCTGGTTCGACACCCTGACCGTCGAAGTAAAAGACAAAGCGGCCGTGTTGGAACGCGCGCTGAGCTTTGGCCTGAACCTGCGTACTGATATTCACGGTGCTGTTGGTATCACGCTGGATGAAGCGACCTCCCGTGACGATGTGCAAATCCTGTTTGCCGCCCTGCTGGGGGATGACAACGGTCTGGATATTGATCAACTGGACCGTGCCGTCAGCACCGACAACGCCTCGATCCCGGCCGCCATGCTACGTGTGGACCCCATCCTGACACACCCGGTATTCAATCAGTACCACAGCGAAACCGAGATGATGCGTTACATGCACCGTCTGGAGAAAAAGGATCTGGCGCTGAATCAGGCGATGATCCCGCTCGGTTCCTGCACCATGAAACTGAATGCCGCCGCCGAGATGATCCCGATCACCTGGCCTGAATTCTCCGACCTGCACCCGTTCTGCCCAATTGAACAGGCAGGCGGTTATCAGCAGATGATCGGCCAGCTCTCCCAATGGCTGGTGCAACTGACCGGCTATGACGCGGTGTGTATGCAGCCGAACTCCGGTGCACAGGGCGAATACGCGGGCCTGCTGGCTATCCGCCGTTACCATGAAAGCCGTAATGAGAGCAGCCGTCACATCTGTCTGATCCCAAGTTCTGCGCACGGCACCAACCCGGCATCGGCGCAAATGGCCAGCATGACCGTGGTGGTTGTCGCTTGTGATAAACAGGGCAACATCGATTTAAGCGATCTGCGTGAGAAAGCGGCACAGGCCGGTGACGCGCTGTCATGCATCATGGTGACCTACCCGTCTACCCACGGCGTGTACGAAGAAACCATCCGCGAAGTGTGCCAGATCGTCCATCAGTACGGCGGTCAGGTTTACCTCGATGGCGCGAACATGAACGCACAGGTGGGGATCACCACGCCGGGCTACATCGGCGCGGACGTTTCGCACCTCAACCTGCATAAAACCTTCTGTATCCCACACGGCGGCGGCGGTCCTGGCATGGGCCCAATCGGCGTAAAAGCGCATCTGGCACCATTTGTTCCGGGCCACAGCGTAGTGCAGATTGACGGCGTACTGACCCAAAACGGTGCAGTGTCCGCGGCTCCTTTCGGCAGCGCCTCGATTTTGCCAATCAGCTGGATGTACATCCGCATGATGGGTGCTGAAGGTCTGAAACAGGCCAGTCAGGTGGCGATTTTGAACGCCAACTACATTGCAACCCGTCTGAAAGACGCCTATCCGGTGCTCTATACCGGCCGTGATGGCCGCGTGGCGCACGAATGTATTCTGGATATCCGTCCGCTGAAAGAAGCGACCGGCATCAGCGAAATGGATATCGCCAAGCGTCTGATCGATTTTGGTTTCCATGCCCCAACTATGTCATTCCCGGTCGCGGGTACGCTGATGGTTGAGCCAACGGAATCTGAAAGCAAAGTCGAAATCGACCGCTTTGTTGATGCACTGCTGGCAATCCGCGCTGAAATTGACCGTGTTGCCAAAGGCGAATGGCCGCTGGAAGACAACCCGCTGGTTAACGCCCCGCACGTACAGGCCGAGCTGGTCAGCGAGTGGTCACACCCGTACAGCCGCGAACTGGCGGTCTTCCCGGCAGGCAGTGATAACAAATACTGGCCAGCGGTGAAGCGCCTTGATGACGTATATGGGGACAGAAACTTGTTCTGTTCATGTGTACCGATGAGTGATTACGAGTAAGGCTCGTTTTTTCTGACTGAGTCAGTCTGAGTCAATTTCGGTTTTTTAGGTGCGATGATCACATCACTCACCGCGCCGAAACCGAGCAAAGGGGGAAGTGCTTTCCCCCTTTGCATTCCCCCGCTTTTTTCACTCCGCGCTACCGCTAAATTGGGATGGACGTGTTTCAGGTATTTCTGTTATAGCCGCAAAATGTCGTCGCTTAGGCGGTTCCCGAATTTCAGGTTTCGAGCCTTGTGGTCTCGAACCATTCATTCGGCGTCATTTTTGAATGCGGCCCTGGCTTTTTAATTCACAACCTCGCCACTTTTGACTTAGTGTTTTGATTTAAAAAACCAACATGGCGCGCTCAAAAATCTTGCTGAACGGAGCGGCTTCGAGACCTGTGGCTCGAAGACCGAGTGAAGGTACCGCGAAGCGGCAAGATTTTGCGGCACCCACGATAATTACAGAATGCGTCCTTCGTCCCAGCGGTAGCGCGCAGTTAAAAAAGCTCGGATTGTTAAGGCCCGAGCGACTGCGGGCCTTGACGCGGGTTTGGGCGGCAGCCCAAGGTTTGCCGGTGTGGGCCAGCGCCCACGGTGTTGACGTTGATTTAAGGGGTTTCAAGGACGCAACCTTAACTATCGTGCTCTACAATTTGCTCACTTTCCAAAAGGAGTCACCTATGAATCGCGTAGCGTTAGTCACCGGCGCCAGCCGTGGCATTGGCCGTGCAACGGCGATATTACTCGCTGAACAGGGTTACGCCGTCGGCGTCAATTACCTGAGTAATGAAGCCGCCGCGCTGACCGTCGTTGATGAAATCACCTCCGCAGGGGGAAGGGCTATCGCCCTGCAAGCTGATATCGCCGATGAAACCCAGGTCGTGGCGATGTTCAAACGCCTGGCTGCCGAACTCGGCCCGTTAACCGCGCTGGTCAACAACGCCGGGATCCTGTTTCAGCAATCGACTATCGAAAACCTCAGCGCCGCCCGTATCAACAAAGTGCTCTCCACCAACGTAACCGGTTATTTCTTATGTTGCCGGGAAGCGGTGAAAATTATGTCGCATCGTCATGGCGGAAACGGCGGGGCGATTGTGAATGTCTCTTCGGCGGCCTCCCGTCTGGGTGCTCCGGGTGAATATGTGGATTACGCGGCATCGAAAGGTGCGATTGACACCCTGACCACCGGTCTGGCGCTGGAAGTGGCGGCCTACGGTATCCGTGTTAACTGCGTGCGTCCCGGTCTGATCTACACCGACATCCACGCCAGCGGAGGCGAACCGGGGCGCGTGGATCGCGTGAAGGCTAACCTGCCGATGCAGCGCGGCGGCCAGCCGGAAGAGGTGGCGCAGGCTATTGCATGGCTGCTGTCAGATTCCGCTTCTTATGTGACAGGCAGTTTTCTCGAGCTGGCGGGCGGTAAATAAGTTTGCTGATGGAGGACTAATCCTAAACTCCCTCTTTTTGCCGATGAGATCATAACGTTTCTGCCGATTTGCTTTATCTTCTCACGTTCAGACCTGCAAAATCCGGGTCTGAAAATGCTGAGGGTAAAGGACGCTCAGGATATTCATTCCAGGCAGGAGACGCATTTTATTTATGAGATCGTTAATAAAGTTTGGGGCATGGTTGCTCTTTGTCTCTGGTATAAGCCAGGCCTCCCTATTTGTACCGGCTGATTCCGTCCAAACTGCCTCACAAATATTTCCAGTGGCGCCGCCTATTTCTTCGCCAAATGGCCTGCGCCCGTGCTGCGCTTTTGGGTATGACCTCAAGACCGGCGTACTGGGAGTCACTGTGCCATTTTACCGCATTAATAATGTGGTTGAAGCCGATGATTTGGGCCAGCAACATTACAATAACCGTCTACTGGGCGCGGTGAGCAATATTCTGGGGATGAGTTCGGAACATTCCGGCGTTGTCTACACTACACGGGGTGGGTTTATCGATATTGCCCATGTCCGGGATACCGCAGATATGACGTTTTATATTTTCAGTCATCTGTGGCAGCAACTTGGGCAGGAGATTGAAATTGATACGGGCGAAGAGCTGGCACAACGGCGGATAAAGCTATTTGCCTTCACGCCACCTGCCGATCCGGCAAAACGCTATGAACTGGCGGCGGCTCTCTCTGCTTATCTGGCTTTTCAGATCGCAGCCTGGCATGAGATTGCACAATGGTATGGTTATCAGTCCATTCCAGGTTTCTCCGAAGAACTTTCCGGTTTTTCTCCTGAAGATCTTTATTCGAACCTGCTGGGAGCCGAACTTGGCCTGACACTGATCCAAAAAAATCAGGTTTCTTCTGTCGCCCGCTACAATCTGGCGATGCCTGTTGTGCTTCAGCAGGCGTTGCATCAATTGGGTGCCGTTTCTGCGGATCAGACTCGTGAGCAGTTCAATCAGTTAGATGGACAGTGGTGGGACAGTCAGCGGCATTTGCCCGAAAAATTTCTCGTGTTGAACCGTAATTATGAAACCGGAGACTCACGCTTTCCCACGCCGGTGCCTGGTGAAACTGCATCTCCTGTCGCACTCATGCTTTCACACGATGTGGCGGGATATACACTTTCATCTCTGGCCGAGCTGCAGCTCTGGCCGGGTAAAAATATGGCACAGTTGCCGAAACCTGAACGATTCTACACCTTCCGTGATTTCCCGCTGCTGGCCAGATATGCTCAGCAGCAGGATGCGACCGAGCTGATGAAACTCCATCCCTGAGATTAACCACGCCACTTACCGGTGAACCCATATTCACCTGCAGATTTCCTGAAGACGCTGCCCGGCGTCTTTTTGCTTTGCCAACGTCTGTAAAACGGTCACGCCCACACAAACGGTCATCTTCGGTCATGTTTAGACACGAGGATTTGTGACCGTTTGCTGAAATCCCTCTGCCCGCTTGCATCTCAAATGACGATTTAATGGCGTCTCCGCCACAGATCCAAACTTTAACATTTCATCTCTTTGCCTGTTTTCGTGACAACTATCACATGACCAGCGCAACGCCAAGAGTGCGCGGTCGCCTTTGAGGCACCCCGCATTCCGCTTTCTGCGGTCTGCGTATCCTATTAAACATCGGGAAGAGGAAAAATCATGCTGCCTGTAGAACGTCATCGCTTTATTACCGAAGTCCTCGCTCAGAGAGGGCGTGTGCTGGTGCAGGAAGTGGCAGAGCTGTGCCACATCTCGCTGGAAACCGCGCGACGAGATCTGGCGCTGCTGGAAAAGCGCGGAATGTTATTACGCAGCCATGGTGGGGCAGTATTTGTTGAACCTCAGTCGGCTGAAAAGCAGTACGTGCCGTCGCAGATTGAACAGGGAGAATCTTTCCGTGACCGCAGCAATCAGTCGCCGGACAGCAAAACCCGTATCGCCAAACGGGCATTGCAGCTGATTAACCCCGGTGACTGTCTGCTGCTCGACAGCAGCTCCAGCAGTTGGTTTCTGGCGCGGCAGTTGCCGGATATCCCGCTGGTGGTGCTGACCAACTCGCTGCACATCATCCAGACGCTGGCGGTAAAAGCGAACGTCAGAACCATTGGCCTTGGCGGCGAGTACTCCGGCAAGTACGAGGATTTCATCGGCATTTATGCCGAACAGATGCTGAAAGAGTTCGTCATCAACAAGCTGTTTTTCTCCTGTCACGGCATCAGCCATGAAGGGGGAATCCGTGAGAGCAACGAGCACCATGCCCGGCTCAAACAGCAGATGCTGCTCTCCTCAGAACACAAAATTTTGCTGGCAGATGCCAGCAAATTCGGCCGCCGCTCTTTTGCGCGGATTTGCCACTACCGGGAAATAGACACACTGATCACGGATCATCTGGATGATGAGGAATTCCGGCAGGAGCTGGCCTGGAGCAACGTCAACGTGATTGAAGTTGCCCCGTTACCCCTACAAAAGAAAACCAAAAACAGCCGCGGCGTTGCCTGAACTTCTCAGGCAGCGACTGTGGAAAAATAGAACATCTGTGGAGAAACATCATGAAAAAGTCCGTACTCGCCTGTTTGTTCGCTTCAGCGCTGTTATCCGTTTCAGCGGCGCATGCCGCTGACAAAATCCGCATGGGCGTGGTGGTGAAAGTGGGCGGCAACGCCTGGTTTAACGCCATGGAAGTGGGCATCAAAAGTGAAGCGGCGAAACGCGGCATCGATGCCTGGCAGGTTGGGCCGACCAGTGCTGACCCGGCGTTACAAGTCCGTGCCATTGAAGACCTGATTGCGCAAAAAGTGGACGTGATAGGCGTGGTGCCAAACGATGCCAAAGTGCTGGAACCGGTGCTTAAACGCGCCCGTGACGCCGGCATTAAGGTCATCGTGCATGAGTCGCCAGACCAGAAATATGCCAACTGGGATTTCGAAATGGTCGACGCCACCCAGCACGGTATCAACCACATGATTGCCCTCGCTGAGTGTATGAAAGAGAAGGGCGATTACGCGGTATATGTCGGCAGCCTGACGGTACCTTTGCATCAGAAATGGGCTGACGCAGCGGTGAATTACCAGAAAGAGCACTATCCGAACATGCATCAGGTGGGCGACAAGTTTGGCGTGGGTGAATCCCTTGACGACACCATCCGCACCACCAATGACCTGATGTCCAAAGATCCGAACCTGAAAGGCATTCTGGCGATCGGTTCACAAGGCCCGATCGGTGCCGGTCGTGCGGTACAAAACCGTGGCAAAAATGGCGATGTCTGCGTCTACGGCCCGTTCAGTCCGGGACAGGGTGCCTCTCTGGTGAAAAGCGGCGCGATTAACGGCGGCTTTATCTGGAACCCGATGGTGGCCGGTGAAATCTTCGTACGCATCGCCGACATGATGGAAAAAGGTACGCCAATCACCGATGGCATGGACATCGAAGGCATGGGCAAGGTGAAAGTTGACGAGGCGACGCACACCATCCTCGGCAATAAAACCGAAAGTCTCGACAAGGCGAACTTGCCGAAACTGGTCAAAATGGGGCTCTGATGATGGCGACCTCCGAGATTATCCAGACAGACAACGCGCCGCTGATTGATGTTCAGAATCTGTCGGTGACTTTTGGTGGCCAGCGGGCGCTCAACGAGATATCCCTGCGGCTGATGCCCGGCGAAGTGCACTGCCTGGCGGGTACCAACGGCTGCGGAAAAAGTACGTTGATCAAGGTGATCTCGGGGGTCTATCAGCCGGACAACGGTTGTCAGATAGCCCTGGGCGGTCAGGTTTTCAGCAAGCTCAGCCCGGATCAGGCGCGCCAGTTTGGCATTCAGGTGATTTATCAGGACTTGTCGCTGTTTCCGAATCTGAGCGTGGCGGAAAACATCGCCTTTGACCACAACCTGCAAGGGCTGATGGGCTGGTACCGCCCGTCACGCCTGCGCGACACCGCAAAACGTATTCTCAGCGAACTGAATTACCAGCTGGATCTCGATGCCAAAGTGGCGTCGTTACCTATCGCTCAGCGCCAGCAAGTGGCGATTTGCCGCGCACTGGTGGCCGATGCACGTTTAGTCATCATGGATGAACCGACCGCGTCGCTCACCCGCACCGAAGTGAATCAGTTGCTGCGCACCGTGCATTACCTGAAAAACAGAGGCATCAGCGTGGTGTTCGTCAGCCATCGTCTGGACGAAGTGCTGGAGATCTCCGACAGCGTTACGGTGATCCGTGACGGCAAAAAAGTCGGCAGCTATCCGGCGGCGGAAGTCAGCAGTGAACGCCTGACCGAGCTGATGACCGGCCTCAAACTCGACTACCGCCTGAAAGCCGCCAACCTCAATGACCAGCGCATCATGCTGGAGACTGACAAACTCAGTCGCGCCGGGCAGTACCACGACGTCAGCTTTAAACTGCACGCCGGGGAAGTGCTTGGTCTGTGCGGCCTGCTGGGCTCCGGTCGTACCGAACTGGCCCTGAGTCTGTTCGGCATGACGAAACCGGACAGCGGAAAAATCTATCTCGACAGCAAACCGGTGCGTTTTCGCGGTCATGAGGACGCGATCAAATCTGGCATCGGTTATGTGTCGGAAGACCGGCTGACGCTCGGGCTTATTCAGCAGCAGTCGGTCGGTGATAACACCGTGCTGGCAATCATGGACCAGTTGCGTAGCCGTTTTCACCTGATCGACGAATACCGCAAAAACAAAATCATTCAGCAGTGGATTGAAAAACTGGGCGTCAAAGTCGCTAATCCGGATCAGGCGATCTCCACGCTCTCCGGCGGTAATCAGCAAAAGATCGTACTGGCGAAATGGGTGCTGACGCAGCCGAAGATCCTGATCCTCGACTCGCCTACCGTCGGCGTAGATGTCGGTGCCAAAGCCAGTATTTATCAACTGATCCATCAACTGGCCGAAGAGGGGATTTCGATCCTGCTGATCTCCGACGAAGTGCCGGAAGTTTACTTCAACTGCGACCGCGTTTTGCACTTTAGCGAAGGCACGGTGAAGGGCGAATACCTGCCCGGCAATATCACCCAACAACAACTTGCGGAGGCGGTGAATGCTTAATCTCAACCGGTTACGCCCGGCCAGTAACGAGGGCTATCTGGCCTGGGTTCTGGTGGTGGTGATCGTCACATTTTCGCTGCTCAGCGACCAGTTCCTGACCCTGCAAAACCTGCTGGATCTGTCAGAAAGCTACGCAGTCAGCGGCATTTTTGCCCTCGGTCTGTTCGTGGTGCTGGTGACCGGCGGCATCGATATTTCCTTTGCTGCCGTCGCCTCGGTGGTGCAGTACGCCATCGCTACGCTGGCCATTCATTACGGTCTTTCCAGCCCGACCGGCACCATTTTACTGGCGATCGCGATCGGCTCCGTTTTCGGCATGATCAACGCCATTCTGATCTACTGCCTGCGGATTGTGTCGATCATCGTCACCATCAGTATGCAGTCGCTGCTGTTTGGCATGCTGATGTGGCTGACCAACGGCACCAGCCTGTACGACCTGCCGGAGTGGTTGGTGACGCCGCTGCAGGTGCTGCCGTTTAGCGTTGGTACCCAGCATTATCAGATTGGCCTGCCGCTGGTGGTGATGCTGGCGGTGGCCGGGCTGACCTGGCTTTTACTCAACAAAACCCATCTGGGCCGCCAGTTGTTTGCCGTCGGTGGGGATCAGGAATCGGCGCGGCGCATCGGTATACGCGTCGGCGTGCTGCACCTGTTCGCTTACGGCTATCTCGGTGCTATGGCTGCTATCGGCGGGCTGGTGCAGGTCTACCGCGTCGGAGAAGTGGTGCCGAATGCGCTGGTCGGCGGGGAACTCGACGTGCTGGCCGCGGCAGTGCTCGGCGGTGCCAGCCTCAACGGTGGCAAAGGCAGCGTCGGTGGCACGCTGATGGGCGTCTTCCTGATTGGCCTGCTCAAGAACGGACTGAATCTGATCGGCGTGTCCAACTACTTCATGAACATCGTGATCGGCGTCGTGATCGTGGTGGCTATCACCGTCACTCACTACAAAAAACGCAAAGAAACCGATGTCGGCTTCGCCTGAGGAACTGCCATGTTAACCAAAACCAAGAGTCAGAAGATAAAACCGGTATCTGCGAAATCAGGCGGCAACGGGCCGCGTTTTAAAGTCGACAGCACGACGCTGAGTCTGAGCCTGCTGCTGATCCTGGTGATCATCGGTTTCAGCATGGCAATGCCGGGCCGTTTCTTCACGGATTCGACCTTCATGAGCGTGGCTTTTCAACTGCCTGAGCTTGGCCTGCTGACGCTAGCGATGTTTATTCCGATCCTCAGCGGCGGCCTGAATCTGTGCATTATCGCCACCTCTAACCTGACCAGCCTGCTGATGGCCTGGGTGTTTCTCACCTGGCTGCCGCCGGAGGCCAGTCTGGCGCTGCAGGCGGTGTGGCTGACGGTCGCGCTGGTCGGCGCGATGATTCTGGCAATTGCCATCGGTATGCTGACGGGGGCGCTGGTGGCCTATGTAGGGGCGCATCCGATTTTGGTGACGCTGGCCACCATGACGATGGTGAACGGTATCGGCATCTATTTATCACGCGGCGCAGCCATCAGCGGTATGCCGGACATCGTGCGCTATATCGGTTCAGATACCCTGCTGGGCATCCCGGTGCCGCTGATCATCTTCCTCGCCACGGCGGTGTTGATCGCGGTGTTTTTAGAGCGCACCCGCCTTGGGAAATACATCTACATGAGCGGCAGCAACATCAACGCCACCCATTTCAGCGGCGTGAATACTCACCGCGTACTGATCGCCATCTATGTCCTTTCCAGCATGTTATGCGTGATCGCCGGGCTGGTGATGATGGCGCGCTTTAACTCAGCGCGCATGGGCTACGGCGACTCGTATCTGTTACTGACCGTGCTAGCGATCATCTTAGGTGGCACGGATCCTTTCGGCGGTTTTGGCCGCGTCAGCGGCGTGGTGCTGTCGCTGATTGTTTTACAGGTGATTTCAACCGGCCTGAACCTGCTCAACGTCAGTCCGCATTTCAGTCTGGCGATGTGGGGCGCGGTACTTATCGTGGTATTGGCGCTGAAATTCTTCCGCCAGCGTTTTATGCAAAAGAGAGCTAGCCGTATCAGCGCCGCCAAAGCGCGTGCCGCCCTTCCTTAGCGTACGTCTATAAACCAATAAATTTTCATTGCCTCTGACTTTAGGAAAACATCATGGAATACAAAATTTCGCCCTCGCTGATGTGTATGAGCCTGATTGACATCAAACAGCAGCTGGCGGTACTGAACCGCCGCGCCGACATGCTGCATATCGACATCATGGACGGGCATTACGTCAAAAACATCACGCTTTCACCGTTCTTTATCGAGCAGATCCGCCCGCACACGCCGCTGGTGCTGGATGTGCATATGATGGTGGAAAACCCGACGGACTTTATCGAACCCATAGCCAAAGCCGGGGCTGATTATCTCTGCCCGCATGCTGAAACCATCAACCGTGACGCTTTCCGTGTGATCAATCTGATTCGCTCGCTCGGTAAAAAAGTCGGGGTGGTACTCAACCCGGCCACACCGGTGGAGTTCATTCAGCACTACATTCATCTGCTGGACAAGATCACCGTGATGACCGTCGATCCGGGCTATGCGGGCCAGCCGTTTATCCCTGAGATGCTGCATAAAATCGCCCAACTGCGTGATCTCAAACAGCAGAAAAACTACCGCTACCTGATCGAAATTGACGGATCCTGCAACGTGAATACCTATCAGGATCTGATGGGTGCAGGTGCGGAAGTGTTGATCGTCGGCAGCTCCGGTCTGTTCAATCTCGACAAGGATCTGGACAGCGCTTGGGACAAAATGCTCGACCAGATGCGTCAGGCGCGTCAGGCAGCCTGAGGGCAGGAGAGGCTATGGAGCATTTTCTCGGCGTAGACATCGGCGGTACTAATACGCGGCTGATGCTGATGAACGACCAGCAGGTTTTCCAGAATTATCAGAAAGTGCCGACGCACAGCTGGGCAACGCTTGAGGATCCGCTGCGCGGTCTGGAACAGGTGATTGCGGCTTATCTACAGGAAAGCCTACAGGCAGGTTCCGCGAGCGTGGCGGGCGTGATGCTCGGGCTGCCTGGAATTCTGTCGCGTGACCGTCACACCGTGCTGTCGCTGCCGTTTATCCCCGCGCTCGACAACCAGCCGGTGGCGCAACAACTTTCGGCGCGTCTCGGCTTGCCGGTGTGCATGGACAAAGACGTTAACCATCTGATGTGGTGGGATTTAACCCGCCTCGACGACCTGCCGGACGTTGCGGTCGGGGTCTACCTTGGCACCGGTTTTGGCAACAGCCTTTGGCTCAATAATGACTTTTACCACGGCGCGCACGGCGGCGCAGGGGAGATCGGGCACATTCCGCTTAAGGGCAATCCGCTGCTCTGCCCCTGTGGCAAAACCGGCTGTGTCGAAACCCTGACCTCCGGCAACTGGCTCAGCGGCTGGGCAAAACAGCATGTGCCAGAAACGGCGATCTCGGATCTGTTCGTCAAACATGCCGACCACTCGGAATTGCAGGAATTTATCGAACGGCTGGCGCGCACCGTGGCCAGCGAGATGAACATACTCGACCCGCAATATCTGGTGCTGGGCGGGGGCGTGCTGGCGATGGCGGGCTTCCCGCTGGTACGGCTGGAGCACCTGATCCGTTCGCATCTGCGCAGCCCATATCCGGCCAGCGGGCTGACCATTGGCATCAGCGGGATTTCCGATGAAACCGGCTGTCGCGGTGCCTGTCTGGCCGCACAACGCGTTTTTCAGTCGCAGTCACGACCGTTTTCTTTCAGGAGAGAGGCATGAACAAGGGCAAAGTGTGTGTGTTTGGATCGTTCAACCTGGATATTGTCGCCGGAATGAGCCGTTTTCCGCAGCCGGGTGAATCGCTGATTGCACGTAACAGCATGATGGGGGCTGGCGGGAAAGGGGCCAATCAGGCCGTCGCGGCCCTGCGTGCCGGTGCGCGGGTCCATTACATCGGTAAAGTAGGGCGTGATGACTTCGGTATGTTCGCCCGCCGCCATCTCGACAACGCCGGTTTTGATGCGGTGACGCTGTTCTCCACTGCCGAATGTCCGACCGGCAATGCGCTGATTTATGTTGCCGGAGCCGATGCCGAAAATATGATCGCCGTTGACCCCGGAGCCAACCTGACGGTCACCGACGATGAGGTCGAACAATGCCGCCCGGCGATTGCTGCTGCCGATATTCTGCTGACCCAGTTGGAAAACAACTTGCCGGCGATAGAAAAGCTAATTGGTATCGCCAAAGAGAACGGCACTTACATTATTCTCAACCCCGCGCCGTTCCAGCCAGTGTCTGACAGCCTGCTGGCGCAGGTCGATTTACTTACCCCCAACGCTACCGAATGTACGTTGCTGACCGGTATTCAGGTCGATGATGTTCCCTCGGCAAAACGGGCCGCCAAAGCACTGCACGAAAAAGGTATTAGCGCGCTGATCATCACGCTGGGTACACAGGGCGCGCTGCTATCAGTCGCCGGTGAAACTGAGCTGGTAGCCGCATTCCCGGCGGTACCGGTCGATACCACCGGCGCAGGCGACGCCTTCAACGGCGCGCTCGCCTCCCAGCTCGCCGCCGGGGTTAAACTGGCCGATGCCGCCCAGTTTGCCTCCGCTTATGCTTCAGTTTGTGTCGAACGTGCGGGTGCGGCGGCGTCAATGCCAACTTATGAGGAGGCGCGGGAGCGGATGAAAGTTAGCATCATATAAATATACTTCACGCTTAAAAAAAAGCCCCGGCCAACAGGCACGGGGCTTAGTGATAACGCGATAGAATTATTTATTTTTCACACGTTCAATGGCTGTGTCGTACACCGGGTTGGCTTTTTCAGCTTTTGCCAACTGGTAGTAACGAAGTGCATCGGAATTTTGGCCAGCGGCTTCATAGATGCGTGCAATATTGTAATTTGCACCGGCGCGGACAGTTGCGGCATTTGCACCCGATGCCAGCGCGATAGCTTTGCGGTTCGCCCAGATAGCTTCTGCTGTGCGGCCAGCCTTCTGATAAACCAGCCCTAAGTTACCGTAGGCTTTACCATTTTCCGGATCAATATTAATCACCTGATTAAAGAGAGAGATAGCCAGATCCAGCTGCTTATCTTGATAGGCTTTCTCACCTTGAAGATTCAGATTTTTAACCGCTTGAGTATCTGCGGTGCTTAATGAACGATGTGCCGCAATTTGCCCGTTATTCAGCAGAGGTTGTAGTGTCTGAGCAATATTATCTGGCTCAATATTTACGCCTGTGAAGTCATTAATATCTTCAATTTCACCGTTTTTTGTTATGCGGAATACGGTCCAGAGATTCCCTTCTTTACCTACCGGAACATAGTAGGTTCTTACCAAAGACTCACCGACATAGACGAAGACTTTCGCCTGGCTGGTAGACAGGTTGGTGGTGGTTGAATCATTTTTGTCGGTGTAATCGTGTACGGCATAAACGTAGTCCTCACCATAGATCTTTTTACTTAAGGTCACGGTTTCAGGCCCGAAGCTGTCGGTATCGTCTACATCCAGATTCCCATCGACACCTTCTTTGTGGGCGAAGAAGATATGGCTCCCCGGATAGACCATGTGTGAGTCGAGATCCGACGGCGATTCCCCCCACGTCAGAACGACACGGATACTATCCAGCCCTTTCATTACCGGGCTGAGAGCATAAGACATGCCCTCACATGGGCATTTGACGACCAGCGTTGAATAGCCATCTTTTTTGATAATCAGTAAATTCTCGTTGTTATCTGCGCTGGTGCTGTTGACGCTGGCATTACCATTAGCATTGGTTGTTGCTGTCAGTGTCTGGCCGCCATTGTGTTGCAGTAAAACACTGGCACCAGCAATTTTTTGGTCTTTTACCGTTGCACTTAGCACATCGATATTCATATTTTGCGCGTAAGCAGGGAATAAAACCGCAGACAAAAGTGAAACCACACCGAGTTTGAACATTGTATTCATGTAAAAATCCTTTTTATTAGCTACGAGATAAAAGCGCGATATCCTATCTCTTTTTGATGAGTGGTAAAATAATCAATTTATTGATTTATAGTATTTTTCCTTGAGGCTTGCAGGATGTCTATAAGCCATTAATTTTGAACGGATTTTCTTACGATGAGCTGCTGCATTAAGCATTTCACTTTATCAATACACCGTGTAATTTTTTACTTTGTATAAAAGTGAAAATAGCGTAATCCGACTTTAAAAATTCCTCAATACGTCCACTTAAAACAACATATTAAGATTTTTTAAAGTAAAAAATGCAGTGCTTCTGGCTTACTCCCCCTCTTCCCTTTCGAATACAGAGTAACGAGAGGCACCAAGGTAAACACTTCGTTCAGTAACATTCGCCTGATTTTTATACAAAAAACCATCACATCACTGCCACATAACTGACATGAAGAGATATTAGGGTAGGCGCTTGTTTGACTGACCGGTAACAAGAAATGCGCCGTTCGCTGTTCCCTTATTTGGTGCTGCTGCCCACCCTGATCTTTCTGTTTTTATTCACCTATTACCCTCTGGTGCAGTCGGCGGCGGACAGCCTGTTTGATAGCCGCCTGAACACCGATAACCCGCCGTTTGTGGGTTTGCAGAATTATGCGCGGCTGCTGACGGACGACGTTTTCTGGCGTGCGCTGCTCAATAACGTCGCGTATATCCTGCTGACCGTGATCCCCGGCATTGTGCTGGCGCTGCTGCTGGCCGTCGTGCTGTGGGAAAACACTTCGCTCAACCGCTGGCTGCGTACCGCCTTCTTCTTCCCGATGATTATCCCGCTGGTCAGCGCCGCCACCCTGTGGTTGTTTATTTTCATGCCCGGCATGGGGCTGCTGGATTACTACCTGGCGAAACTTTTCGGCCCGATGAACAACAACTACCTCGGCATGAGCGACAGCGCACTGATGGCGCTGAGTGTAATCGGCGTGTGGAAATTCGCCGGTTATTACATGCTGTTTTTCCTCGCCGGATTGCAGTCCATTCCCGCGTCGGCGCGCGAAGCCGCCATGATGGAAGGGGCGTCGCGCACCCAGACTTTTTTCTACGTCACGCTGCCGCTACTGCGCCCGACCCTCAGTTTTGTGGTCACCATCGCGCTGATTTACGCCATTACGCAAATCGACCACGTACCGGTGATGACGCAGGGCGGACCGAATAACGCCACCACCGTGATGCTCTATTACATCCAGAGTCTCGCCAATGACACGCACGATTTAGGCAAAGCCTCGGCGGCGACTTTTCTGACGCTGGTGCTGCTGTTTGGTTTCTCGGTGATGAACCTGCGGGTGCTGGAAAAAGGGGCGCACTATGAGCGTTGAAACATCGGAAAACCTGCGGCTCACGGCGGCAAAACCGCGCAGCCGTGCACCTTCCTTATTATTGCGTGGGGCGCGTCGTTCCACGTTGCCGGTGCTGCTGGTGTGCGCCGCACTGCTGTGGGTCACGCCCTTTATCTGGATGATCTCGGCCGCCTTCAGCGCCAGCAGTTTCGGGCCCGGAATGGCCTCTTTGCTGCCACGTTTTCCACTGACGCTGCAAAACTTCCGCGATGCGTGGGACAGCGCCGACTGGTTAAGGCTCTACGCCAACACCATTTTCTTCTCCTTCGGCACGTTTCTGGTTCAGCTGGTGACCATCACCACTGCCGGTTACGTCTTTGCCTATCACGAATTTCGCGGCAAACAGACACTGTTCTACCTGTTGCTTATCCAGCTGATGATCATGCCGGTGATCATGATGGTGCCGAACATGATGATCCTCAAACAGTTCGGGCTGCTCAACACATTGACCGGCGTGATGATGCCGTACTTCGCCTCGGCGTTTGGCGTGTTTCTGATGCGGCAAGCGTTTCTCAGTATTCCCCGTGAAATCGAAGAAGCAGCGCTGATGGAAGGCTGCCGCTGGTGGCAGGTGGTGTTCCGCGTACTGATCCCGATGTCGTGGCCCGCCATTCTGGCCTTCGCCACCGTCAGTATTACCTATCACTGGAATGAATATCTTTGGCCGCTGATGGTGCTCAACGATCCGGACAAACAGGTGCTGACCGTCGGGCTGGTGTCGTTCGCCATGGGCGCGGAATCTGGTGGCCAGTGGGGGCTTATCACCGCCGGTACGTTGATGGTGTGTCTGCCATTGATGTTGGCGTTCGTGCTTTTTCAGAAACAATTTCTTAAAAGCTTCGGCTTTTCAGGCATCAAATAAACCGTCGTTGAATAAAGGAGTGACCGATGTTTCTCGCACAAATTTCCGATATGCATTTTCGCAGTGAAGGCCGCAAGTTGTATGACTTTATCGACGTCAACGCGTGTAATGCGGAAGTGGTTAATCAGCTGAATGCGCTGGAAGAACAACCTGACGCCGTGGTGATCACCGGTGACATCGTGAACTGTGGCTTGCCGCAGGAATATCTGGTGGCGCGGCGCACGCTGCAAAACCTGCATTACCCGCTGTACATCATTCCCGGTAACCACGACGACAAGGCACAGTTCCTCGAAGCGCTGCATCCGCTGTGCCCTGAGCTTGGCAATGACCCGCAAAATATGCGCTATGCGGTGGACGATTTTGATATGCGCCTGCTGTTTATCGACAGCAGTCTGGCCGGTGAATCCAAAGGTTTTCTCACCCCTGAAACCCTGTCATGGCTGGAAGCTCAGTTAGAGAAGGGCGGGCATAAACAGACGGCGGTGTTTATGCACCACCCGCCGGTTAAAGTAGGATCGGCGCAGATGGATGCCATCTCCTGCGAGAACGGAGACGAACTGCTGGCGCTGATTGACCGCTTTCCGTCGCTGGTGCGTGTCTTCTGCGGCCATACGCACCGGTTGATTTTCACCCAATATAAGCAGGCGATCATCAGCACCATTCCCGGCACCGTGCATCAGGTTCCCTATTTCCACCACAACCCTGCGCCGTTTTATAACCTTGAACCCGCCGCTTGTGTCATGCACCGGCTGGTGGATAAAACCGGTCTGGTCAGCTATTTGCATCCGCTATCGCAATATCCTGGTCCCTACCTGTATGACGCGGCGATCAGCTGCCCGGTGGATGATTAATCATGTCGGCCATTCGTCTGGAAAATATCAGCAAGCAGTTTGAGGGCAGTACGGCGGTGAATAACCTGTCGCTGGAGATCGCCGACGGCGAGTTTCTGGTGCTGGTCGGCCCGTCCGGCTGCGGGAAAAGCACCTTGCTGCGCCTGCTGGCCGGGCTGGAGAACGTCAGTGACGGGCGGATTTTGCAAGACGGCGAGGACATCACCGCGCTGGAACCACGTGAACGCAATTTTTCGATGATATTTCAGAACTACGCGCTGTTCCCGCACATGACCGTTGAACAAAACATCACGTTCGGAATGCGGATGCGTAATGAGCCGAAAGCGCAACACCGCGCACGAGTGGACCGGGTCGCGGGGTTATTGCAACTGGAACCGTTGCTGAACCGAAAACCGGGGAAACTTTCGGGTGGTCAGCGGCAGCGGGTGGCGATGGCGCGGGCCATCGTGCGCGACCCGAAGCTGTTTCTGATGGATGAACCGCTGTCGAATCTCGATGCGCGGCTGCGCACCGAAGTGCGTGACGGCATCATGACCCTGCATAAACAGCTGAAAACCAGCACGGTGTATGTCACGCACGACCAGATGGAAGCCATGACCATGGCCGACCGGATAGCCGTGCTGGACCAGGGGAATCTGCAACAAATCGGCGCACCGGAAACGCTCTACGCCCATCCGGCGAACCTGTTTGTGGCCGGGTTTATCGGCACGCCGTCGATGAATATCTGCAAACTGCCTTGCGCGCAGGGCGCGCTGATACTGGAGGAACAACGAATTCAGCTTCCGGACAGCAACCACGCACGCGGTCTCAGCGAGGTTTATCTGGGCATCCGGCCCGAACATTTCAATGACCAGCCGGACCCGCAGCATCCCTTGAAACTCGAGGTCACAATGACTCACCGTGAGCTGCTGGGGGCTGAATATCTGTGCCATGCACAGAGCAATATCGGCAATATCCGCTACATCAGAAAAAACCAATTACGTGAAAACAGCCGGGAGATCCCACAACCCGGCGATCGCGTCACCTTGTACTTCTCTTCGCACGACCTTCATCTCTTTTCAGGCCAAACCCGGCTGAATTTGAAACACAGTTACCAGGAGACTCACTATGCGTTTGACCCGGCATAAATTTCACGCCTTAACGCTGGCACTCGGGCTGCTGTCCGCAGGCACGGCGGCAGCGAAAGAGAGTATCGATTTCATGTTTCCGGCACCGGTTGACGGCAAGCTGACCATGGAAATGACCCGCGTAATCAAAGAATTTAACCAGTCGCAAAATGATGTCGAAGTGCGCGGTATTTTTACCGGTAACTACGACACGACCAAAGTGAAAGCTGAGGCGGCTGCTAAGTCTGGCCAGCCACCGGCTTTGGTGATCATGTCGGCTAATTTTACGGCGGATCTGGCGATTAAGAATGAGATCCTGCCGATGGATGACCTGTTCAAATACGGCGACCAGAAAGCCACGCCGTTTTTGACGCAAAATTTCTGGCCTGCGATGCGTCAGAACGCCCAGCTCAACGGCGTGACGTACGCCATACCCTTCCACAATTCGACACCTATTCTTTATTACAACAAAGACCTGTTTGCCAAAGCGGGAATTTCAACTCCGCCGAAAACCTGGGATGAGTTGCTGGAAGATGCCAAAAAGCTGACCGACCAGGCCAAAGGGCAGTGGGGCATTATGCTGCCGTCCACTAATGATGATTACGGCGGCTGGATTTTATCGGCGCTGACCCGTGCCAACGGCGGTCAGTACTTCAATGCCGACTATCCGGGAGAGGTGTATTACAACAGCGCTTCTACCGTTGGCGCGTTGCAGTTCTGGCAAAATCTGGTGTACCGCGACAAGGTGATGCCGGCGGGCGTGCTGAATTCCAAGCAGATCAGCGCAGCGTTTTTCTCCGGCAAACTGGGGATGACTATGCTCAGTACCGGTGCGCTGGGTTTTATGCGTGAAAATACCAAAGATTTCGAGCTGGGCGTGGCGATGATGCCGCAGAAAGTGCGTAATGGTGTGAGTATCGGCGGGGCGAGTCTGGTGAGTTTTAAAGGGATTTCGGAAGATCAGAAAAAGGCCGCCTATACCTTCTTGCAATATCTGGTCAGCCCGAAAGTAAATGGCGCCTGGAGCCGCTTTACCGGTTACTTCTCGCCGCGTATTGCATCTTATGACACACCGGAAATGAAAGAGTATCTGGCGAAAGATCCGCGTGCGACCATCGCGCTGGACCAGCTAAAATACGCCTATCCGTGGTATTCGACGTATGAAACCGTTGCCGTACGTCAGGCGATGGAAAATCAGTTGGGGGCGCTGGTCAATGATCCGAAACTAACGCCACAGGATGCTGCCGCCGCCGCGCAGCAGAAAGCAGACGCCATCATGAAACCTTACGTCGATTCCACGGCGCTGAACGTACCTAAATAACGTGATAAGTAATGTGATAAAAAAGCCCCGGGCTGACAGCTGCGGGGCTTTCTCTATGGTATTCAGGCGGTCAATATCAGGCGTTACTTCAGCCAGCCCTGCGCGTGGGCATTGTCCAGATGCGCGCGGATGTGTTGCCACAATTCCGGGTTGATGTCGCCAATGAACGAATTGCGCGCCAGCACCTGCTCTAGGCGAATATTATTTTCCACCCAGCTCTGACCCTGATTATTGAGGTTCATGATGACGGGCAGCACGCGGTCAATCACCAGCGCAAAGCGGGCTTCCGGCGTAACACCTGCTTCATACTCATTCCACAAATCCAGAAATTGCTGATTCAGCGGCGCAGGCAACATACCAAACAGGCGGTCAGCAGCCATGACTTCTTGATCATGCACCGCTTCGCGGGCGGCGAGGTCATAAACCAGTACGTCCCCCGCATCGATTTCAACGATGTCATGCAGCAGCGCCATGCGGATCACTTTTTGAATATCGACATTTTTTGGCGCGTAAGGCTCAAGGGACATGGCGGCTACCGCGAAATGCCAGCTGTGTTCCGCTGAGTTTTCCTGGCGCTGAGTACCGAGCACTTTCGTGCGGCGTTGCACGCTTTTCAGTTTATCGATTTCCATCAGGAACTGAAAAACGTCAGTCATCGAGCCGAAATTCAGCGCGGAAGAAGCTTCAAACATATTCAAACCTCAGTCATTCATTGTTGACGTCATTATCGGAGTGTTCCCCTATACGATAATCCGATGATGTAAAAAAATCATGTCTTTGCATGCCCGTTGACGGTTATGTAAAAAATCGCCCGTAGGAATTACGAATAAACTGAGCGATTAGAAGCGGTTCGCACAACATATGGCGTGTAATGATTATCGTGCTAAGAGCTTGTTACATCACTTAATACTAATTTTTAGCGTACACGTGTACACTGGAATTATTCTCAGTTACTCTGCTTTGCAGGTAAATTTTTGAACGATTTATTCACGTGTTTTTCTCAATCATTACCTCGGGGATTGTGACTTTATGAGTAAAACAGAGCACCAGGATTACCCCTGGGCTGAAGAGATAGCCAACAGCCTGAGCCACGGCGTCGGGTTGGTGTTGGGTATCGTAGGATTAGTGCTGTTGCTGGTTCAGGCTACGGCCGAAAACGCCAATATGATGGCGATAACCAGTTACAGCTTGTACGGCGGCAGCATGATATTGCTGTTTCTTGCCTCCACGCTTTATCATGCAATTCCGCATGAAAAAACCAAATACTGGCTGAAAAAACTCGATCACTGTGCGATTTACATATTAATCGCCGGGACTTATACGCCATTCCTGCTGGTCGGGCTGAACTCGCCACTGGCGAAAGGGCTGATGGCAGTGATCTGGGGGCTGGCGCTGTTTGGCGTGATCTTCAAAATGGCCTTTGCGCACCGTTTTGAAGTGTTGTCACTCATCACTTATCTCACGATGGGCTGGCTGTCGCTGATCGTGATTTATCAGCTGGCGGTACGTCTGTCTGCGGGCGGGGTGACGTTGCTTGCGGTCGGCGGATTGTTATATACGCTGGGGGTGATTTTCTACGCCTCGAAGCGCATTCCTTTTGCACATGCTATCTGGCACGGGTTCGTGCTGGCCGGATGTGCCTGCCACTTCTTTGCGGTCTATTTCTATATCTGACGCAGTAATTAATGCGAAAACTAAAGGATCCGGCACGTCATGCAGGATCCTTTTTATCTATCGCCTGATCACTTCTCTTCCACCAGCGAATATGGCAACGGCTGGATACTCAACTGGCTGGCGGCATCATCACGCACGCGCAGTTTTGCGTCAGGTTCGAGATCGTTATTCAGCACGGCCTGTACCCAAAGGCTGCCATCATTAAGCTGGCTGGCGGCAAGAATGGTGCCGGTGCGGCGCCAGTTTTCTCCCAGCTGTAACTCCAGATCATCTCCTGCGGCTGGCACTTTGCTGGCATTACCGGCTAACCAATAGAGCGCACGCTTATTTGCTCCGCGGTATTTGGCCCGGGCAACCATCTCCTGACCGGCGTAGCAACCCTTGCTAAAGCTGATACCGTCCAGTGCCTGGATATTGGTGGCCTGCGGAATAAATTGCACGCTGTTGACTGTGTCGATCACCGGATAACCGGCTTCAATATCCAACGCCAGCCATTGCTGGCTGTCATTAAGCTGTGCCTGCTCGCCCAATTCTTCTACTACCTGCTGAGCTTTCTCAGGGCTGGTCACAATCAGGTAACGTTCGGCAGGCAGCGACAGGTGCAGCAATGTGCTCTCATCTTGCTGCACAACCGGCTGTTCTGCCGTTGGCAGCATGGAAAACAGGTCTTTCAGCGCGGCGCTGGCCTGGAAACCGGCCACGCCCAGCAACACCACGTCGTCATCTTCGGTGAAGGTCACTTTGGAGAACACCGCATATTTCTTCATTTCGGTCATCTGCTGAGTACGCAGGTTACGGCGTTCAATAAACGCCATACCGTCACCGCGCTTGAACAAACGCATGTTGCTCAACATTTTGCCTTTGGCATCACAGTGAGCGCAAAGAATGTGCTGGCCCGGCGCGAGCGCATCGACATCGGCGGTCACCTGACCCTGCAAGTATTTCACCGTATCAGCGCCGGTCATGGTGACCATCGCCCAGTCTTCGAGAGAAATTAAGGTCAGCGGCAGATGGGAAGAGGCTGAAGGTTTTTGCGGTGGAAACGGAAACTTGTACGCCATGATGCGATCCTAGGCTGAGAGACATGAACAGTTATCCTCATGGTAAAAGAGCCCGCCCGCTTTGCAAACTCAATTTATGCCATTTACGGGATGCCTCGTAGTGAACCTCTTCGTTACATGAAAATACCGCACCATTTTGCGAAGCCTGATGGGGATGTGAATGTCAGGGCATGTAAAAGTTACGCGCAGGGCGCGTGGGCTGCTAGAATCCTCTCCGACCGATAAAAAACATTATCAATGTACCTAAAAAAGAGTCAGTTTATGGAAAGCAAAACCCAACTGGACATTCATAATAAATCCCGCATTCACTGGGCATGCCGTCGCGGTATGCGTGAACTGGATATCTCCATCATGCCGTTTTTCGAATACGAATATGACAGCCTTGATGATACTGACAAAGCGCTCTTCGCCCGTCTGCTGACCTGTGATGACCCGGATTTATTCAACTGGCTGATGAATCACGGCGAGCCTCAGGACGCCGAATTACAACGCATGGTGGCCCTCATCCAAACGCGAAATAAAGACCGTGGCCCTGTGGCAATGTGATTTACGGGTTTCATGGCGCAGTCAGCTTATTTCGCTGGGTATTCACGGCGGGATTATGCTGGTAATACTGCTCGCGCCATGGCCCGCCGGTTATTGGCCGGTATGGATGTCGCTGCTGCTGGTGGTGATATTTGAGTGTATCCGCAGCCAGCGGCGAATCACCTCACGTCATGGTGAGATAAGCCTGCTCGACAGCAACCGGCTGATTTGGCAGCAACAGGAGTGGGCCATCAAAAAACCGGTCTGGATGATCAACAGCGGAGTGCTGCTGTCATTGCAGCGTGAAAAGCGTAAAGGTGGGTTGCGTCAGGCGATGCGCAGCTCGCGGCAGAAACTCTGGCTGGCTTCCGACAGTATGAGTCTGGAGGAGTGGCGGCGGTTGCGACAGTTGTTACTCAATGCTCAGCCGGAAAAAGAGCGCCGATGATTTTTAAAGAGGTTCAGGGCGAACCTCTCTGGGAGCTGCATTGGCCCGTTAGCTGAGCAGCGCGTCCATCTCCAGCAGGATTTGGTCGCACCAATCTTGCAGGCGTTCTTCACTGAGATCGTACTGATTTACGTCATCGAGTGCGAGGCCGACAAAATGTTTGCCATCCGGGCTGAGTGGTTTAGGGCTGGTGAATTCAAAGCCTTCGATGGGCCAGAAACCGATGAATTGCGCGCCAAGCGGCAGTAACCGGTCATACAACATACCGAGCGCATCGAGGAACCACTCACCGTAACCCAGCTGATCGCCCATGCCATACATGGCGATGATTTTTCCACGCAGATTCAGAGTAGGGAGCTTTTCCCAGACCGCTTCCCAATCTTCCTGGATTTCGCCGAAGTCCCAGGTGGGAATGCCGAGGATAAGAATGTCGTACTCTTCCATTTTGACCGGGTCGACATCTTTCAAATTGTGCAAATCGACCAGCTCTTCACCGAGGATCTCGCGAATTTTTTCCGCTGCCATTTCGGTGTAACAGGTACTTGAGCCGTAAAAGAGTCCAATTTTCATGCTTGTTGCCGTAACGTCATAAGAATGTGAATGGGGGCAGTGTATACCGAATGAAACAGCGTTTGAATGAAATAAGGAGTCAACGTGCCCGATGCCGACTATGACCAGGCTCTGAGTGAGCAATTTCTGGATACGCTATGGATCGAGCGGAACCTCGCCGAAAACACGCTGGCGTCCTACCGGCTGGATTTAAAATCGCTGTTGGCATGGCTGCATCATCACGATACTGGCCTGTTGAATGTGCAGGCCGATGGCCTGCAGGCTTTCCTCGCTGAAAGAGTCGAAGGGGGCTACAAGGCTACCAGTTCCGCCCGTCTGCTGAGCGCCATGCGCCGTCTTTTTCAGTACCTGAACCGGGAATCGTTGCGCCATGATGACCCGACCGCGCTGTTGTCTTCGCCCAAACTGCCACAGCGCTTACCTAAAGATCTCAGCGAGGCACAAGTCGATGCGCTTTTGGCATCACCAAGCGTGGACGTTCCGCTTGAACTGCGCGACAAGGCGATGCTCGAGTTGTTGTATGCCACGGGTTTACGTGTCTCGGAGCTGGTTGGGCTGACGCTCAGTGACCTCAGTCTGCGTCAGGGCGTGGTGCGGGTGATTGGTAAAGGCGATAAAGAACGGCTGGTGCCGCTCGGCGAAGAAGCCGTGTATTGGATTGAGTACTATTTTGAGCACGGGCGTCCGTGGCTGCTTAACGGTGTGTCGCTGGATATTGTATTTCCCAGCAGCCGCGCACAGAAAATGACCCGGCAGACTTTCTGGCATCGCATCAAACACTATGCGATCCTTGCCAATATTGATGCTGAACGGCTCTCCCCGCACGTTTTGCGTCACGCCTTCGCCACCCATTTGTTGAATCACGGGGCGGACCTGCGTGTCGTGCAAATGTTATTAGGTCACAGTGACTTGTCGACTACCCAAATTTATACCCATGTAGCCACTGAGCGACTCAAAGTGCTACATCAACAACATCATCCCCGTGCCTGAGCGCGGCGAGATAAAGGACGCAATGATGAAAAAAGGCTTAATGCTGTTAACGTTACTGACCGCGTGTATCACTTCCACGGCGCAGGCTGACGACGCGGCACTCCAAGGAACCCTGAACAAACTGGGCATGAAAAATGCTGAGATCCAGCCTTCTCCTGTGGCGGGTCTGAAAGCCGTGACCACCGAAAGCGGTGTGATTTACATCACCGAAGATGGCAAACACGTATTGCAGGGCCCGATGTATGACGTCAGCGGCACGCAACCGGTGAATGTGACCAACAAAATGTTGATCACTAAGCTCGAAGCGCTGAAAAGCGAGATGATCATCTACAAAGCCAAAAACGAAAAACACGTGATCACCGTGTTTACCGACATTACCTGCGGCTATTGCCACAAACTGCATCAGCAGATGCAGGACTACAACGATCTCGGTATTACCGTGCGTTATCTGGCGTTCCCGCGTCAGGGGCTGAATTCCAAAACCGAAAAAGATATGCAGTCCATCTGGTGTACCGGCAACCGTAAGCAGTCATTTGATGCTGCCATGCGCGGCGATGATATTTCCCCTGCCACTTGTAAAACCGATATTGCCAAACACTTTGAACTGGGCGTGCAGTTTGGCGTGACAGGTACGCCAGCCATCGTGCTCGAAAATGGCACGATGATCCCGGGCTATCAGCCGCCAAAAGAGATGGCAGCGATGCTCGATGCTCAGGATATTCCAAACAAAACCGGTGGTTGATTTTACGTGACTTTGCTGACCCAACTTCGCCGCCGCAAGGCGGCTGACGGCGCATCTCTACCGGCCGAACTTTCCCCTTTACTGCGCCGTCTGTATGCGTCGCGTGGCGTACAGGGCCCGCAAGAGCTGGAGCGCAGCGTGCGCGGATTGCTCGGTTATGAGCAGCTTGACGGTATTGATACCGCCGTTGAACTATTGCAAAAAGCCTTGCGTGACCGCCTGCGGATTATGGTAGTCGGGGACTTCGATGCCGACGGCGCGACCAGTACCGCGCTGACCGTACTTTCCCTGCGCAGTATGGGATGCAGCGAAATTAATTATCTGGTGCCGAACCGTTTTGACGACGGTTATGGCCTCAGCCCTGAAGTGGTCGAACAGGCTGCTGCACGGGGTGCTGAGCTGATCCTGACCGTGGATAACGGTATTTCGTCCCATGCTGGTGTCGATCTGGCCCACGAGAAGGGCATTCAGGTACTGGTTACCGACCACCACTTGCCGGGCGAGACGCTGCCTGCTGCCGAAGCCATTATTAACCCTAACCTGCACGGCTGTGAATTTCCCTCTAAGTCACTGGCGGGCGTCGGTGTCGCGTTCTATCTGATGCTGGCGCTGCGTGCGGCATTGCATAAAAGCGGCTGGTTCGAAGAGAAAGGACTTGCGGTTCCTAATCTGGCCGAATGGCTGGATTTAGTGGCGCTCGGCACCGTGGCCGATGTTGTACCCCTGGACGCGAATAACCGAATCCTGGTTTATCAGGGGTTGAACCGCATTCGTGCGGGCAAATGCCGTCCCGGTATCCGCGCGTTGCTGGAAGTGGCCAACCGCGAGGCGCGCACACTGGGCGCCAGTGATTTAGGCTTTGCGCTGGGTCCGCGTCTGAATGCCGCTGGCCGGCTGGACGATATGTCCATCGGTGTGGCGCTGCTGCTCAGCGATGATATCGCGCAGGCCCGCGCACTGGCCCTCGATTTAGATGCCCTGAACCAGACCCGTCGTGAAATCGAGCAGGGTATGCAGGTCGAAGCGCTGGCCCTGTGTGACAAACTCGAAAGCAGCAGTGATGAACTGCCTTACGGGCTGGCGATGTACCACCCAGAGTGGCATCAGGGCGTGGTGGGTATTCTGGCTTCGCGCCTGAAAGAGCGGTTTAACCGACCGGTGATTGCTTTTGCCCCAGCGGGTGATGGCATTCTCAAAGGTTCTGGACGTTCGATTGCCGGTCTGCATATGCGCGACGCGCTGGAACGCATCGATATGCTTAATCCCGGTCTGATGATGAAATTCGGCGGGCACGCTATGGCTGCCGGGCTGTCGCTGGAAGAGGCTAAGTTTGACGAATTCCGCGCCCGCTTTGCTGAGCTGGTGGGCGAATGGTTGGATCCTTCGCATCTGGAGGGGGTTATCTGGTCCGACGGCGAGTTGGCGGGTCAGGAGCTGACTATCGATACCGCCGAAATGCTGCGTGACGGCGGCCCGTGGGGGCAGGCTTTCCCTGAGCCGACCTTCGATGGACGGTTCCGCATACTGCAACAAAAGCTGCTCAAAGAGCGTCATCTGAAGCTGATGATCGAACCTATAGGCGGCGGACCATTGCTCGACGGGATTGCGTTTAACATCGATCCGACCTTCTGGCCGGACAGCAGTGTGCGCGAAGTTGAGCTGGCGTACCGGCTTGATATTAACGAATACCGCGGTAACCGCAGCGTTCAGTTAATCATTCAGCATTTATGGCCGAAATAAGCCGTTTTGTATCTTGTGGTGTGGTTGAATAAACGGCGCTAAAAAAACGGCAACTTGCTATAAACCCGCCGCTAATTCCGTTAGAATTGGCGGTTCGAATGGCATTGGGCCAACTCCGAATCAACGTAAGACGCGAAAAAATATGTTTGAAATTAATCCGGTAAAAAACCGCATTCAGGACCTGACTGAGCGGACGAACGTCCTCAGGGGGTATCTTTGACTATGATGCCAAGAAAGAACGCCTCGAAGAAGTAAACGCCGAGCTAGAACAGCCGGATGTCTGGAACGAACCTGAACGCGCACAGGCGCTGGGTAAAGAACGTTCCACGCTGGAAGCGATTGTCGAAACTATCGATCAACTGACCCAGGGCCGTGATGACGTATCCGGTCTGCTGGAACTGGCGATTGAAGCTGACGATGAAGAGACTTTCAATGAAGCGGTAGAGGAACTCGATGTTCTGACCGGCAAGCTTGAGCAGCTCGAATTCCGTCGTATGTTCTCTGGCGAATATGACAGCGCCAGTTGCTATCTGGATATCCAGGCCGGTTCCGGCGGGACAGAAGCACAGGACTGGGCCAGTATGCTGCTGCGCATGTACTTGCGCTGGGCAGAAGCCAAAGGCTTCAAAACGGAAGTGATTGAAGAGTCTGACGGCGAAGTCGCAGGCCTGAAATCCGCGACCATCAAAATTATTGGTGACTATGCCTTCGGCTGGCTGCGTACGGAAACCGGTGTTCACCGTCTGGTGCGTAAGAGCCCGTTCGACTCCGGTGGCCGTCGTCATACCTCGTTCAGCTCCGCGTTTGTGTACCCGGAAGTGGACGACGATATTGCTATCGAAATCAACCCTGCCGATCTGCGAATCGACGTATACCGCGCGTCAGGTGCGGGTGGTCAGCACGTTAACAAAACGGAATCTGCGGTACGTATTACCCACCTTCCGACCAACATTGTGACCCAGTGCCAGAACGACCGCTCACAGCATAAAAACAAAGATCAAGCCATGAAGCAGATGAAAGCCAAGCTTTATGAGTATGAGATGCAAAAGAAAAATGCTGATAAGCAACAGTTAGAAGACAACAAGTCTGATATTGGCTGGGGCAGCCAGATCCGTTCTTACGTGCTCGATGATGCGCGTATCAAAGATCTGCGCACCGGTGTTGAGACGCGAAATACGCAGGCCGTTTTGGATGGCGACCTGGATAAATTCATCGAAGCAAGTTTGAAAGCCGGGTTATAAGGAACCAAAATGTCTGAACAGCAACCAAAAGCGCAGGGCGCAGAGCAGGTGCCGGATCTTAACAACGAGCTGAAAGCCCGTCGTGAGAAGCTGGCCGCCTTGCGCGAAACCGGCATCGCTTTCCCAAATGATTTCCGCCGTGACACTATTTCTGACGAAATTCATGCCAAATACGACAGCAAAGAGAACGAAGAGCTGGAAGATTTAGGCATTGAAGTCACCGTCGCTGGCCGCATGATGACTCGCCGTATCATGGGCAAAGCCTCTTTCGTTACCTTGCAGGACATGGGCGGCCGTATTCAGCTTTACGTTTCCCGTGACGATCTGCCGGAAGGCGTTTACAACGAGCAGTTCAAAAAGTGGGATCTGGGCGATATCCTGGGCGCGCGCGGCAAGCTGTTCAAAACCAAGACCGGCGAACTGTCGATCCACTGTTCTGAACTGCGTCTGCTGACCAAAGCACTGCGTCCGTTGCCGGATAAATTCCACGGCTTGCAGGATCAGGAAGCGCGTTACCGTCAGCGTTATCTCGACCTGATTGCCAACGATGAATCACGTAAAACCTTCAAGGTGCGTTCGCAAATTATGGCCGCTATTCGTACCTTTATGGTCGAACAGGGCTTCATGGAAGTCGAAACCCCGATGATGCAGGTGATCCCTGGTGGTGCTGCGGCACGTCCGTTTATCACGCACCACAATGCGCTGGATATCGACATGTATCTGCGTATCGCGCCGGAACTGTATCTGAAGCGTTTAGTGGTAGGCGGTTTTGATCGCGTATTCGAGATCAACCGTAACTTCCGTAACGAAGGCGTCTCTCCGCGTCATAACCCAGAGTTCACCATGATGGAACTCTATATGGCTTATGCGGATTACAAAGACCTGATCGTGCTGACCGAAAACCTCTTCCGTACGCTGGCAGAGCAGGTAAATGACGGTAATGCAGAAATCGTTTACGGTGAACACACCTTCGATTTCGGTAAGCCATTCGCCAAGCTGACCATGCGTGATGCGATTTGCAAATACCGTCCTGAAACCAACGTTGCCGATCTCGACGACCTGGCGAAAGCGACGGCGATTGCTGAATCTATCGGTATTAAAATCGAGAAGAGCTGGGGCCTTGGCCGCATCGTCACTGAGATCTTCGAAGAGACCGCCGAAGCACAGCTGATTCAGCCGACTTTCATCACTGAATACCCGGCAGAAGTATCACCGCTGGCACGTCGTAACGATGAAAACCCGGAAATTACCGACCGCTTCGAATTCTTCATCGGTGGCCGCGAAATCGGTAACGGCTTCTCTGAGCTCAATGATGCAGAAGACCAGGCACAGCGCTTTGCTGACCAGGTAAGTGCTAAAGATGCTGGCGACGACGAAGCGATGTTCTACGACGAAGACTACGTCACCGCGCTGGAACACGGTCTGCCGCCAACGGCGGGTCTTGGTATCGGTATTGACCGTATGGTGATGCTGTTCACTAACAGCCACACCATCCGTGACGTGATCCTGTTCCCGGCCATGCGCCCGCAGAAATAAATCACTGCGTAAGAAACACAAAGGGAGCTGCGGCTCCCTTTTTCATGCGTAAAATCACACTGGAATCTAACTGCTTAAATCTCAAGCGTATATCCGCAAACTCGCCTTGCTCACCACACACAACCGGTTATAATGCACACGCACACCGATGCGGGTGTAGTTCAATGGTAGAACGGCAGCTTCCCAAGCTGCATACGAGGGTTCGATTCCCTTCGCCCGCTCCAGTTCTCCTGAATAATCAACAAGTTAGATTATTCAGTTAGTTACGTTGCCCTGCAAAGCAGGTACAACTTAAACTACCCATTGTACTACGCCCGCACCTGCCGCGTGTGTGGTCAGTGGTATAAGGGGAGCATACCACCACGCTGGCAGTAGTTCCAAGTTCATACTGCGACAGTCCAACATGAACAGCAGATGCCTTCACCAGGGCTTTAAAACTCTCCCAAAACTTTTAACTGTTCCACACTTAGCGCGGTGTCCCGTACCAGCCTGTCGTGATGACACGCCACGGATAAACGAGCAAATGTTGGGAAGCCTAACCAGTCCGGGAAAGGGACTGGCTCTGCCGTGGTGTTCACCGAGCCATAAATGATCGGTACTCGATAAGAGAGCGGTTAACTGACAATCTGATGATACGCCTTCGGCGCTTTCTGTTGGTGTGCCCAACACGGCGCTAAATGATCTCTATTGCCTTTCACTGGCTGTTACTTTTTAAATTTTTTGTTGATTCACTCGGGCGGAGAGTTGCTCGTGGTTTTCTTTTCTTTCGCTATAACGATCTGCAAGGTACTCAGTGTGGCCTTTCAAAATCAGTGTGATTTTGAATAGTTCCTCCATCACATCAACAATGCGGTCGTAATAAGAAGATGGTTTCATTCGTCCATCATCATCAAACTCTTGCCAGGCTTTTGCCACCGATGATTGGTTAGGGATAGTAAACATCCTCATCCAGCGCCCAAGGACACGCATCTGATTAACGGCATTAAATGATTGAGAGCCGCCACAAACCTGCATCACTGCCAGAGTTTTTCCTTGAGAAGGGCGGATCGCTCCTTCTGTTAAAGGAATCCAGTCTATTTGGGCTTTCAGAATGCTACTCATCGCACCGTGCCTTTCTGGAGAACTCCACACCATACCATCACACCATCGAACCAGGCTCCGTAGCTCCTGCACCTTTGGGTGAGTTTCTGGTGCATCATCAGGAAGTGGTAAACCTGATGGATTAAAGATTTTCACCTCAGCCCCCATTTCCGTAAGCAATCGCCCGGCTTCTTCGGCACTAAATCGACTAAATGATCGCTGACGTACTGAGCCGTAAAGGATGAGAAAGCGAGGAGAGATAGCTGAACCTCCGATCCTTTCAGCTATGGTTGCATCAAAGCAATCAGTATCAAGGGCAGGGAATGTCTTCATGTTGTTACTCCAGAGTTTTTACGCTATGCTTTACTTTTAACACATATGAATTAACATATGTATTCGTTTTTGACTGGGGCTGCTCACAGATGTTACCTGTTCAACTTTTCAAGCTACTTGCAGACGAGACACGCACGACGATTATTCTGTTACTGCGTGAGGCTGGGGAACTTTGTGTTTGCGAGCTATGTTCGGTCACTAACCAATCTCAGCCAAAGGTTTCAAGGCACATAGCTTTGCTACGAGATGCCGGACTGGTGCTGGATCGCCGTGAAGGAAAATGGATTTATTATCGACTTTCACCACACATGCCAGCATGGGCGGCTTCAATCATCGACACAGCCTGGAGTAGCCAGCGCGATGAAGTACGACAATCTTTGAATAACGTAAACACCGCTGTTTGCGGATGATAACAAAAATACATTCACCAAATCGAATGTGTTTAAGGGGTTCGGAATGTTATTGGCAGGAGCAATCTTCGTACTAACCATTGTCTTTGTTATTTGGCAACCTCGCGGCCTTAGTATTGGCTGGACTGCCTCAATTGGTGCGGTGCTGGCTTTAGTTACGGGGGTTATACAGATAAATGACATCCCGGTTGTATGGCACATTGTCTGGAATGCTACCGCAGCTTTTATCGCGGTTATCATCATCAGCTTACTGCTTGATGAGTCTGGCTTCTTTGAATGGTGCGCTTTACATGTTGCCCGGTGGGGTAATGGACATGGGCGGCTGCTATTCACTTATATAGTGTTACTGGGGGCGGCTGTTGCTGCTCTGTTTGCTAATGATGGCGCAGCGCTGATTCTTACGCCGATTGTCATTGCTATGCTATTGGCGCTGGGATTCAGTAAAGGAACAACGCTGGCTTTCGTTATGGCAGCGGGGTTTATTGCTGATACGGCAAGTTTACCGCTGATCGTATCTAATCTTGTGAATATTGTTTCTGCTGACTTCTTCAAACTGGGGTTCAGTGATTACGCTTCTGTGATGGTTCCGGTGGATTTTGCCGCTATTGCAGCCACTCTTGCTGTACTTCACTTGTTCTTCCGTAAAGACATTCCAGCCGTTTACGAACTTTCCCGACTGAAAGCACCAGCAGAAGCTATTAAAGATCCGGCAACATTCAGAACAGGCTGGATAGTGTTATTGCTTCTCTTGATAGGTTTTTTTGTGCTCGAACCTCTTGGAATCCCTGTAAGTGCTATTGCGGCAGTTGGGGCGTTAATACTCTTCCTCGTTGCTAAACGAGGGCATTCGATCAATACGGGCAAGGTGTTGCGTGGTGCGCCTTGGCAGATTGTAGTGTTCTCGCTCGGTATGTACCTGGTTGTTTATGGTCTGCGTAATGCAGGACTCACCGAACATCTTTCGGGTGTTCTAAACCAGTTTGCGGATAGAGGTCTCTGGGCCGCAACGCTGGGAACCGGCTTCTTATCTGCATTCTTGTCATCCATCATGAACAACATGCCTACTGTTTTGATTGGCGCTTTGTCGATTGATGGGAGTACGGCATCAGGGGTTATCAAGGAAGCGATGATCTATGCCAACGTGATTGGCTGCGATCTGGGGCCAAAAATCACACCTATAGGGAGCCTTGCTACGCTGCTTTGGTTACATGTCCTTGATCAGAAAAGCATAAAAATAAGTTGGGGGTATTACTTCCGGGTGGGCGTGATTATGACGCTGCCTGTGCTGTTCGTTACCCTCAGTGCGCTGGTGTTGCGCTTGTCGTTTTCCCTGTAAGTTAAGAGAAGAACCATGACTGATATAACCATTTACCACAATCCAGCATGTGGAACATCCCGTAATACGCTGGCTTTGATTCAGAATAGCGATGTTGAACCGACCGTGATTCTCTACCTGGAAAATCCACCAAGCAGAGATCAACTTTCAGAGTTGATCAGCGCAATGGGGATCAGTGTTCGAGCATTACTGCGGAAAAATGTAGAACCATACGAGCAACTTGGTTTAGCAGAGGATCGTTTTACCGATGAAGAAATGATTGAGGCAATGCTGAGCCACCCTATTTTGATCAATCGTCCGATTGTCGTTACACCACTTGGAACGCGCCTCTGCCGTCCATCTGAGGTTGTGTTGGAGATTCTACCAAATCCTCAAAAAGGCGAGTTTATTAAAGAAGATGGTGAAAAGGTCGTTGATAAGGATGGCAAGCGACTGATTTAACCATAATCTATTCCGCATCATCCGTGTTAAATGTGCGTGTGTATTGGCAAGACATTGACCGGGTGATGTGGGTGAATGTGTATATCGAGTTACAATATACGCATAGCCGTTTTCCGTTCGGCAGTTCTTGCTCGTCTGTCAGTTGCATTGTTATACGGCCTGCATATGCTGCCAGAGGCTGATACGCCAGCAGGGTTAACAAAGTTAAAACTGACACTGATGGTGCTTTTACTGTACGTTTTTTCATCTACGCGTCCCCATGTTGTTAAATGTTCAGATCGTAGGTCTGATTCACTTCGTCTTGCGTAATATCGAGGTACGTCATGGTGACCGTCGGGCTGCTGTGGTTCAGCATCTTGGATATTGTCTCGATGGGTACACCGCGTTCCCACAACGCACGCCCGCGACACTTGCGGGCGCTGTGTGTCCCGATGTTTTTATCCGTCACCATCTCCCCAGCCTCACTGAATGCCCTACTGGCTGACTCTCTGGTGACTGGCCTCGCAGCCTGGCCCTTCACGCGGTTTGATCGGGACTGAAACAGGAATATATCTTCGGGATATGCCGCACGGCGGCGGTTGATAATCTCCCGCGCCTTTTCGTTAATCGGGATAACCCGCGCTTTTTTCGTCTTGCCCTCTGTGATGCGGATTTCCGTCCCGGCAACATCTTTATAAGTCAGTGCCAACAGATCACTAATGCGTAACGCCAGGTTGAGATTAAGCGCCCAGGCGTCTGCGTAGGTCTCATTGCGATACCTCAAAACCTTCTCAATTGCTGCTGCTTCTTCCAGCGTTGGCGCGTTTGTTTTTGCCATGATTTGTGCTCCATTAATCGTTCTGATGAGTGAATGATTGATCGTTAAGTCGATCATTGTAAAGAACTTTTTTGATCATTTTCCTTTGGTCACAATAAATGTGATGGATGCAACCCAGCCCCGCCGGGAGGCATACCAACAAGGGCCATGCCGGAGGCTGGCTGGTCGGGAAATATCCTGCGGACTCAGAGCACGGTTAGTATCTTCGGACTTGGAAAACGGTTAAGTGCCCGCCTGGCTGGTTCAATAAAAATGAAATGTAATTTCAAAATATCTTGGCGGTTGACTTATCGAGTCCTCGCCCGGTTCCTGGTCGCCTGGCTGAACTTCGTCAATGTATGCAAAGAATTGAATTTTCATTCACATTTCGGCTTGTTCTATTCATCTGGTGACTGCATAAAACCACGATACGGCGGCGGCAGAGACGGCAAGGCGATAAAAGTTATTATTATTCAGTTGGTTGCTTGTATTCCTCCTTGCTTAGGTCACACTTGAATACAGTGTGACCTAACTTAGAGTGTCGCTTCTTTGCCTGCCTGCTGGAGTCAGATTCCCCACCAACACGACACCAGCGCCCGGCGATATTCCCCAGACCTCCGGCCCTGGTCTTGACCTCATCCCACAACATGTACGGCCTCAGCCTTTCCACCATCCGGCAAGCCCTCCCACGCTTCACCAGAAGCACACCATGACGTTTTCCCACAATAGGTACATCACGATTACCATGATCCTGAGCGCCTCTCTCAGAGGCTCCCAGAGGCCAAAAAAGCGATGATTTTTCGATGTTTTTTGAGAATGAAACGGCTTTTTATTATTTTAGACAAAAGTTAAGGGGTGATCATGATTGTTGTTTAGCCCACATCTAAAGGGGCAACCCTGCATTATTGGCAGACAAATTTAACGAACCCGCGCCAGTCGGGGCGCTCAGGCCATACCGCTGTATAACTTACACCTTAGCGAACACCCATACTTGACCACAACCACACGAGGGAAGTCGCCCGGATGGGGCGAGATAGGGCAGATTTGGGGCTGATTTCGGGGTATTTATCGGCTATTTATTTTGAGAAAAGATCGCCAGAGGTGGGACAGCACATCGTGCGTTTGTTTCTGCATTACCAGTGGATACGCCACCAACACGACGACGTTTTGACTCAGCGGCGTTCTGACTGGGAGAGGCCAGCCATTAACGCAACAGTTATATTTTAAGACCTCGCTACGCTCACCCTTCGGGCTTCGGTAATTAACGCAACAGTTATTAGAGATCTCCGCTCTCTCTTCCCTGGCCGGGAAGAACGCTCCACCCTACGGGCTACGATCTCCAACTAACTTACTAATTAAAAACAAAAAAATTAAGACTGATTCTATAAGACTTCACTCTGCTCACCCTCCGGGCTTCGGTCTTATAAATAATTATAAAGAAGATTTTTTTGTTTCTTTTTTGTTGTTTTGTTGTTGTGTTTGTTTACAACGCTACGCTGAACCCTTAGCTATCTAAGTGTTTTCGCTGGGTTGTGACCATACGCTACAACACTAAGACCCCAGCCCAATCGCGTGTAAACGCTCTTGGTGGGGTTGTAAGGCTACGGCAATGGGCTAACTGCCTACGGCAGGCCAGCCACCTTTTGGGCAGCAAGGCGACAGCCGCGCAGTATTTGGACACATTGTCACGAGGAGTGTAACCCGCAGAGTCAATGGGGGCGGCGAGGGTGGCGGGGGGTATAACAAGCAAACATCATGCCAATCCGTCACAGGCTTAACAGGAAGCCCGTAGAGCGATTTAAACACCTCAGGCAATACGAACGTAGCGGGTAGGCATCAGAACGCAGCACAGGGCGTTACAGAGCGTTTAAAAATAATTTGACATTGAAATCTGACTTGTGCCATAGTAAGATTTGGAAATCATTTTAATTCAAATAATGTCTTGCGAATGACAATCATTACTGATAACATGGTTTTTAACAAATAAGGTGCATCTACCGCCCGGTGATGGCTCCTGACTAAATGGGTTTCACGATTAGAACCTCCGAGAATAATTTCAATAACTCACGGAGAACCCAAAATGAACAAACCTAAATCCCAACGCATCACCCTATCCACCATGACAGGCGAGCAGATCGCAGACGCCATCATGTACGGCACATACACCAAAACCGCACTTTGGTCTTTCATTAGCCGTAGTGGTGGCGCTGACGCTGCACACGCGAAGTACCCGCAGCTTGCCGTTGCACTTCATATCCTGAAACAGGAAAAGAAAAAGGCAAAGAGCGCCCGAGCGGTCAAGGCGATCCTGAAACCACTATCCCGCCAGTTTGCTGATGGTCAATCCCTGACTGAGATTCTGGCCCCGGTGCTCCAGGGTTACCGCCGTCTGTACCGTGAAAAACTCAATCTGATTATGACGCCCGAGCAGGTGATCATGTTCCTTGTTGCCACTGATGGTGTGGAGAACCTGGAACAACACGGTTACAGCTTCGCTGGCGACTTCGCGACTTCGCGACTTCGCGACATTGCCAACAGTGTGAACCCATCCGGCGCAACGCCGGGCCAATCAAATTGCCTCAAATAGGGCAGACCAACCAAAAACGCAAGCCATGCAGGCCGCCGAATTCTGATCGCTCACCCGCGATAGCAGGATCAATTCCGCATATGCATTTTTAGGAGGAAAATTGGCACGACCCGTATTTAAAATTGATAACCAAACAGCAAAACGTTTTTTACTTAACTACGCCACGTTTTACGAATTACCCCGATGGGCAAATGACATTATCAGGGGAGCGAAGGGCCAGATTAAAACCGGCACTAATCAGGTTAGCTCATCCGCCGTTTTCCGGTTGGTTCAATCGCTGGAAGTAATCAGCACTCAAACAGTAGCGGCGACTCTAAATCGTAAACGGCTGGCAGTTGATGGGGAAGTATACTGCCAGCGAATGATTGAGTATTACACAAGTGCCGCCCGATGCGCTTCACAGGGCATAACGCACCAGTTGCAGAAACATTCCCAGCAAAACGAAAATCACCAATTCACCATTCCAGTGTACAACCTAACCAATACGGATCGTGAATACGCACGGCGCTTGGCTATCGCTGGCTCAACAGATGAGCTACAGCGATTCCTGAATGGTTCTACATCTAAAGCCGCTGCGTGACAACTAAAGAGGACAAATGATTGAGAAACGCAAGGCGTTGACCGCCACCCAGAACACAGACCTACCCGAACCACTACCAGATTCAGAACTCCCAGACTTAACGCTATTGTTTAAGTGCCGCTCGCGCGATGTGGACGTGTTGCGGAAATGTAAACACATGCTCATTGCCGGAATGCCGCCCGGAAAGGTCGCGCTGATCTGTAGGCTTCCGCTGGATCGCGTTATCGAACTGTACAATAGCTCATACAATCCGCGTTGCCGTCGATTTGCCAAAACTAACAGCTATACCAACGCCAGGTTAGCGCTGACCAGCTTCAACGAGGGTGCAACGCTCGCAGATATCTGCACGGCGCTGGGCCTTTCATTGTACTGGGTAGTTATGTCGCTGCGTCAAAACGGGGTTGCTGAATCCTCGATCAATGCACGAATGCCGCCAGCAAATGATCCTCTCTACATTGAGTTTATTATGGTTTCTAAACGGAAGGCCGCGAGCCGTTTTAAACCAATCCAGATAAACCCGGTGAGACGAATCAGTAAGAACCAGGCAGGCAAGCCAGGGCCATTAACCAGGCCGCAACCGTGAGTCAGACCGCGACGGTCTGAAAGTGTCCAGCATTGAACCTCATAGACATTTTGCCCTACCTGCCGTTGCTGGCTGGCGCATTTACGTGCGTCCTCGACGGTCTAACCCTGTACAGGAAATATAAGAATGAAGACAACATTGCAAAAAGTAAAAGACGGAATAGCCGCCGCGCTTCAAGGAAGGACGGTCGAAGAGATGGAGGACGCCCAGCGCCAGGAAGCTGTCTGCGCCGCCGTTGGTCGTTTCCTTGAGTCCAACTCGGATTGGAGGCCGTCACACCAATCAGCGCCAGCAGGCCAGCCAGTCAAAGACAGTAAACAGAAGGCTAAACACAAAGCGAAGCGCATCAAGAAGACGCTGGGTGCTGGCGCTGGGACGTTTAAACCTCACATTGTGGATGAGGCAGCGCTTGAACGTGCTCGCGTCAAATGCCGGGAGATTGTCGCCGCTGATCCGGCTGCGTACTCATTCATTATTGAATCAGCACCGATCAAAGGGACGAATGATTGAAGGCATACTTGCCTTTAATTCACAAATTGACATGGAAGTCAATAAATATTCGTCATTTTTGTTGAAAATTCTGACGATATATAGTAAAATGATAACGTAAGGTGATTAATAGATTCGAAAGAGTCTACTGCGTACTACAGCCGATTGTCGCGTTTAATCTCCTCTCTCTCAGGCGCTGGCCTCCGATACGCTTTGCACGAGCCTCATCGCTTCCCAGCGCCGCCTATTCTTCTGTTGTGGTATGCCACCATGATGGGGTTTGCTCGATTCTCCTCGGGCTGTCTGCCGGACATAAAGCGGTACGAGCACACGGCGATGATTAGAGGTCTCCCGCCGCGCTGCTCCCTCTTTCCCAGCCCGGTAAAGCCGGGTTAGCTCTGCTAACGCCAGTTTATGGCGCTGCATTCTCAGATCAGAAAACAAACAATAACAAATGCCTGTCTATTGTCCTCCGGGGCGGTATCTCCTGCCGCCTGATTTTTTCTGAAATGAAGACTCAATAAAAGAAGGTCGCCACCGTGCGACCTCTTTTGCACCTGTACACCGTCAAAATTGACGAAGGGCCGCAACGGCCTTTAGGCCCACGGGCCAAAGCAACGACCTAAAGGCCGAACCGACTGAATAACTAAACAAACATTTATGGAGTGACATTATGAAAATGGGTGAAACCCAACGCACGTATAACGACGTGATTACCTGCCATGTTGACGGCAACTTTGATCGCCGTGTCGTGAATATCCCAACCCTCGGCGTTGAAGTTCAGCCAGGCTGCGTTATCAAATCAGACGGGACTGCCTATGTCTCTGGCTCTGATGCTCTGCTGGTTCTGAGCCATCACCGCGCCGGAACTGATGTAAATATCATCGTGGCTGACCGTGGCGTTTATATCCGTGCTGAAACAGTGATCGCCGTTATGGGTGAGACCGTAGGCGCTGCTGCTATTGCTGCACTAACTGCTAACGGCAACATTCGTGTTGCACTGGCTGACAAATAATCCAACTGATAAGGACATCTAAAATATGGCTCTTTCTTCCAATTTCGAATACGTAGATTATTCTGCGTCATTTACCAACATCCCGGCGCGTAACCGCATCCTGACCAACCTCGGGATTTTCCAGCGTGATACTACCGACCAGTTTAAAACCAGCCTGGATATTCTGGCCCAGATGGGCGACACCGTAGCTCCTGCTGGTATGCGTTTTGGCAGTCAGTGGGGTTCGACTCCTAAGGCGTCCGCCTCTAACCACTTGATCGAACTGCCGTTATTCCCAACGCAGGACATCATCACGGCAGCAGACGTGCAACCATACCGTAAGGCGGGATCTCCGCTACAGGCCAGCGTGCTGGATGCTGTGACCGCTAAAGGTCTGGCTCACTATGAGCGATTCGCGGCTACTCGTGAAAAGATGTTTGCTGAAAGTCTCTTCCGCCACCGCGTGATCGATATGCAGTACACGGCAGATGGTTCGGAGATCCTTGATTGGTCTGATGAGTTCGGCATTGAACAGAGCACCGGAACAATTTACACGGGTGTCGCTGCCGATCCGTTAGAGTCGCTCTCTGATGAGGTCAGCAAAATGAAACGCCGTGCGGGTGGCCTGGCCTCTCAGCTCAAGGGCATCTATCTGTTTGCGGGTTCCAACCTGTTCCAGAAACTGCGATTTAACCCAGCGGTTCGCCAACTCGTACAGTATGGTGTGCTCGATCCTCAGGGCCTGGTTTTCAACCGCGAGATTAACCCGGCATTCAGTTATTTCGTGCTGGATTCCGTCACCGTGGTTGAGATGAGCGATACCGATTTTTACGGTATTGGCGCGGATCAGGGCTATCTTCTGCCAGTGTTTGATAAGCCGCTGAGTGGTCAATCTGGAGCCTGGACGAACATTGTCGGGCCGACAAGCCGCAATCTGGAACTGGCATTCGCTGACGTGGTTGATTTCCGCATCTATTCCAACACCGATGCGTATAAAAACATTACGTTAAGCTCGGAGTTCTCAATGCTCCCGGTGACCTTCCGTCCTGACCTGGTGACAGCCATCACCAATGACGCATCGTAATCAGGCGAAGTAACAGCCCAACGGGATAAGACCCAGGGGCTAACGGTTTTGGGGGCCATTATTTGGCCCCTCCGTCATTATGGAGAGGTAAATATATGCAATTGAAGATTCTGGGTGTGGGCAACGCGCTGTTGCTGTCTGTCAGCGTCAAGACGCTTGATGATGCCGGAATTTTAAATATCAGCGGTCTCTGCCGTAAGCTGAACGTGAAACGCTCAACATTTCTAAGCAAGGTCGCCAGCGTGGGACTTGAGAAATCTATCATCTATTACGCAGCGATCAAAAAACAGCGGGATGTGCTCGCCACATTATCAGAGAAAGATGCAGCCGCTTTTCTCGCTGCATGTAATGTAGGCAATAACAACACCAACAACGCTACACATTAAACCGGACGGGTAAACCGCCCGGTTTTTTTATGCTTAAAATCCTGAATATTACTTAATTTCACGAGTGAAATTTATGTTCTGACCGTCATACTCACCATCACGTGAGATCGTGATTGAAAACCGCTTAAACTTCGACACGAATTCATCAGCACTGACGTCTACAGAGACGCGATGTGTTGTACCGTCCGCCTTTAAGATGTAAGCATCAATATCAGTAGCATTAGGTATGGACGAAAATTCAACGGCAATAATAGTTTCCCCGGTTGCCAACTTCCCTGCTTTTTTCAATAGGTCTTCAATATTGTCAATTCCGACCTCCGCATCATCGGCTGCGACAGTACCTTTCCAATCGTTATATTGAGTTCCGGCACCAAATGTTTTGCTTTCCATACCACTCCCCTATGATTAATTTTACAAAAAGATACATTAAGCAAAACCATGAAATCATCAAGATGTTTTTGAAAAAAAAGACTTTTTAAGTAAGGTTATAAGACACCAACTCGACATATTCTGATAGCTCCTTGATGCTGGCCCCCTGGCTGTAGGTGCGGAAGGCTTCCGTTTTCGCCTTCTGTTCAGTGTGTCCGGTGATGGCCCCAATTCTTTGCTCAGGAATTCCAGCACGGTCTAAGCAGGTGATGAACATCCCGCGCAAGCTGTGGAAGCATTGCCGATCTGTAGCGGTAGGCAATACACGGCGGCGTAGCCTGGTGAACGCTTGAGAATAGAAGGGGCCTTTCTTGCCGTCAGCGCGGCTAATCTTGTTAGCCTGTGGGAATAGATATTCGCCGCAATTATGACTCAGGTATTCATCGACAATCGCGGATAGCTTAGGGTGAATCGGCACATGTCTGATCCCTGCTTTCGTCTTTGACTTCGAAATGTAGAAACAGCGCACACCGTCCACCGTCTGGATCTCTGATTTCTTGAGGCTTGCCAGTTCATCAAGGCGACATCCTGAAAATAGTCCCATTATGATGATGTTCTTGATCTCCAGCTCTGCTGCATCAAGTAGCTTTTGCATCTGGTCAAGCTCGAACGGTTCGTAACTTTCGATTGTACGCCGTGCTTCCAGATTGTGGTTGTGGAAGGGGTTTCCCTCGGGGATGGCATCGTAAGATCTCAGAGCGAACTCGTACAGACTGCCCAGGCAGGTTAGCCAGTTCTGTAAAGTCTGACCCGCAACCCGTTCTTGTTGTGTTCTGATGAACTGCGTCACCAAGCGTCGCCCGATTAGATCGATCTTGATGTCTGTTTCCTGGGTGGTGGCAAGAAAGACCTCCACGGCGCGGGCTGATTTGCTCAGAGTGGAGTAGGAGCGACGGTTTTTGTAGTTTTCGCTGTACTCATCGCGGATCTCGCAAAGAGTGGGGGACGTGGTTTTATCCTCGTCTGGCTTGCCGCGTCTGTCCTCGATCTCATTGTTGGTGCTTACCTCCTGATAGAGAGACGCGATAGCGCCTGAGATGCGTTTCTCCTCAGTATCTGGCCTTGACTTCTCTTTCAACTTATTGAATTCAATAAGAAGATGGTTTCTGAATTGCCGGGCCTTAACGATATCTTTTGTGCCCGTGGACTTGCGCCAGGCGCGCTTATGTCCGAATACGTGGCGCATGTATTTAGGTACGAAGATCTGGAAAATCCACAGCCCGGATTTGTTCTGAAAAAGGTACTGATTGTTGTTGATCGCCATGACATTGATCCTCTATAGTCACGCAATCAGGTACAGCGCCCTGTACAATATCGAGATGGAGTGAACGGCAGCTTCCCAAGCTGCATACGAGGGTTCGATTCCCTTCACCCGCTCCAAAGTGTCCTCCGGTACCCTCCTCTGAAATCTACAATTCAAAAATATTCCATTCACAGTGGCAGCACATCCAGCGGCTTTACTTCGCGCAGTACGAAGGTGGTTTGCATCTCTTTAATTCCTGGCAGGCGGCGGACGACTTCCATGGCAAACGTTGAAAAACTGTCGAGATCTTCTGCGACCACCTGCAGCATAAAATCGGCGTCTCCGGCGACGGCATAACAAGCGACCACCGGTTTTAGCTCGCCGACCTGCTGTTCAAATCTCTGGGCCTCTTCTTCATTATGACTGTCTATTTTCACCCGGATAAACGCCAGGATACCGAGCCCGATCTTCTTGCGATCAATCTTCGCCTGATAACCCGTGATCACGCCGCTCTCTTCCAGTTGTTTGACGCGACGCCAGCAGGGTGAGGTTGCCATACCGACCTTCTCGGCCAACTCCTGATTAGTCATCCTGCCGGCACTTTGCAGCTGGCGCAGAATGCGAAGGTCTGCCGGTGTTAACTTTGTATTTGGCATGATTTTCCTTTTTTTTATTTATTTTAGAAGCAGATTACCAAATTCACCGCAAAAAGAGAGTAAAAAGAAAGCACTTACCGACAGCCGACGGCTATGATCTCAGGCACTTATCCGAACCCGAAAGGACGCCATGTTGAGCACTTCACTTCGCCTTGCCATTATCGTTAACCCCGAACTTTCCCTTGGTCTGATTGCCAATACCGCCAGCGCATTGAGCATCGGTCTTGGCGCCAAATTTCCGCCATTAGCGGCCAGCCAGTTGTCTGATTCGCAGGGCAGGGCGCTCGATGTCAGTTCGAAGCTGCCCGTACCTGTTTTACAGGCCAGCCCCGAGAAAATGCGTGAAATATTATTGAAGGCTCTGACGGGGGAGGTTGAGAAAGCCATCGTTCCTTTCCCTGCTTTTGCCCGTTCGATGCACAGTTTTGATGAGTATGAGCAGGCATTCCCGCAACGGAATTTGGCCGCAGAAACGCTGGATGGTCTGGCGCTGTGTGGCCCTGAAAAATGGGTGAAATCTCTCACCGGGGCATTGAAGTTATTGCGCTGAAAGCGAAAGGGCGGGGCGCTGAATGCGCCCCGTTAAACTTAAAGGACTTTACTCAAAAACGCTTTGGTGCGCGGATTCGTTGGATGGGTGAACAACTGCTCGGGTGTGCCTTGTTCCTGAATCACGCCCTGATCGATAAAGACCACGCGGTCGGCCACTTCGCGGGCGAAGCCCATCTCATGGGTAACGATAACCATGGTCATGCCTTCCAGAGCGAGCTGCTTCATCACGGCCAGCACTTCGCCGACCAGTTCCGGATCCAGCGCTGAGGTAGGTTCATCAAACAAAATGATCGACGGCTCCATCGCCAGCGCGCGGGCAATAGCCACACGTTGCTGCTGGCCGCCAGACAGGCTGGAGGGCCAGGCGTCAATTTTGTCGATCAGTCCCACTTTTTGCAGCAGCTTTTCAGCGCGGGAAATGGCTTCAGCTTTCGATAACCCTTTCAGCGCCATTGGTGCCATGGTCAGGTTCTCCAGCACGGTCATATGCGGGAACAGGTTGAACCGCTGGAACACCATGCCGACGCCAGAACGCAACGTATTGAGGTTGGTTTTCGGGTCATGCACGGCAAAACCATTAACCACTACTTCGCCACCGTTAGGTTTTTCCAGCGCATTCAGGCAGCGCAGGAAGGTGCTTTTACCGGAGCCTGATGGTCCGATAATGCACACCACCTCTTTTGGTGCGACGTCACAGGAAATGCCGCGCAGCACGTGGGTTTCGCCAAACTGTTTCTGTAAATCCTTAACGTGAATCACTTTTGCCAAACCTCTTTTCCATGTGTTGAACCAGCAGCGAAAGCAGGAACGTCAGTACCCAGTAGACCAGGGAAATCGTCAGGTAGGGTTCCCAGTAGGTTGCATAAGCGCCGGAAACGGTACGTGCCGCATAGGCCAGGTCGGCAAGCCCGATGGCTGATGCCAGTGAGGAGTCTTTGACGATGGCGATGGCATTATTACCTAGCGGAGGCAGGATGCGGCGAAATGCCTGCGGTAAAATCACCTTGCGCATGGTTTTGCCCCAGCCCATACCGAGTGCCCGCGAAGCTTCCATCTGACCGTTATCGATCGACTGAATACCGGCGCGGAAAATCTCTGATACATAAGCACCGGCGTTGAGGGTGATGGCTACCACGCAGGAGAGAAACGCGCCGTAGTCAGAACGTAACGCGCGGGCAAAATCCGATGACATCAGCCCGTGGCTGACTAAGATACCGTCGCGCGGATTAATAAATAGCGGCACCAGCGCAAAGTGAACGACCATGATTTGCACAAACAGCGGCGTGCCGCGGAACGCACTGACGTAAACACGCACTGGCCACTGTACCGCAAAGCGCAGTATCAATTTCCACGGGCCATCATCGGCGCGTGCCATACGGCCTAAGCCCAGCAGCAGACCCCAGGTGGTGCCTAAAATAACGCAAATAATGGTGCACTTGATGGTCATCAGCGCGCCCTGCACAAACAGCGGGGCGTATTCGGAGATGATCTCCCAACGAAATCCAGTCATACCTTTCCCTGTAAAGGGGCGAAAACGCCCCTTTCTTTTTTAAAAACTTTCTAATAACGCGCGACCAAAATACGGCAGGTTTTATTGGGCTGGCAGAGTCGGCACGTTGGCATCGAACCAGTTGGCGTAGATTTTCGCATAAGTACCGTCAGCCACGATGGTTTTCAGACCTGCGTTGATTTTACCCAACAGCTCGGTATTGCCTTTCGCGACTGCGATACCGAAATACTGGCGCTGGAATTTGCTGTCAGGAACCAGTTTCAGGGCCTTTTCCGGATGGGATTTAATGTAGTACTTCACTACGCCCACGTCGCCAACGGCAGCGCCGATGCCATCTTCAGACAGCTCTTGTAACAGCAGCGGTGTGTTGTCGAAGCGTTTGATGTCGGTACTGTTTTTACCTAATTCGTCAGAAACGACGATGTCACCGGTGCTGGAGTTCACCACGCCGACTTTTTGGCCTTTCAGCGCAGAGACGGAATCTACTTTTGAACCTGCCGGAACCACGATGGATTGTTCAGCCGGGAAGTAAGGGTGCGAGAAATCCACCATCTGCTGGCGTTTATCGGTAATCGTGATGCCGGAGATGATGATGTCGCGGTCGCCGGAATTAAGCGTCGCAAAGATGCCTTCCCACGGTGTGTTGACCAGCTTTATGTCAAAATTTTCGGCTTTGGCAATGGCTTTAATAATATCAATATCAAAGCCTTCCAGCTGTTTCTGGCTGTTTTCATATTCGAACGGACGGTAAGTACCGCCAGAACCAACAACGTAAGTTGTCTGTGCCGCGAAGGCCGACGTAGCTAAGGAAGAGAGCAGACACCCGGTGAGAATAAAGGACTTAAACATGGTAACTCCTGTTGTGTTTGTTATTTTATGCACTTAATTTGCATAAAAATACACAAATTGACGGGGTGCATCAACTAAAAACAGTCTCAGGGCGCATTATTCCTGTCAGGAGTTGGGGTTTTGGGGAGGAACCCTGCCTGAATAAGTCAGGGAGGGCTTTTTGGTTTGGTTTTACTTAAGTCAAATTTTTAGGGGTATTCACTGAATAAAGCGTACCCGATAAAATCTGTTACGGGTTTTCAGGTAGTAATGATTAACTTGATGAATAAAAAGAGTTCTTATAAGAAATGGCCTGAATGGCTTTTAAGGACATAAAAGTGATAATGCGTTTATTTCCCTGCCTGTTTTTATTTTTCACAGCCTCAAGTTTTGCAAATTACACGCCCAAGGAATATAACGTCTGGCGCTCGGGTCATGGCTTTATTTATGGGGCAACCCAGACAGAAAAGGATGAACCCGTCTTAGTCACTATTACGGGGCCCGGCACCCAATGGGCGGGCGTCGTCATTTCAATGGTGAGTGAAAGTGCCTGTGAAATGAAGGCTGCCGCAACATCGTTGCTCTTTAACAGTACATTGCATCCGGTGAGTTACAGCTGTATCCCGATGAGACACGGCAGCATCGCAACGTATATTCTCAGCGATGCAGAAAAAGCCAACCGTTTTTATGCAGACCTTAAATCCGGGTTTACCGTGGTATTGGATAACCGCATCAAGGTATGGGCCACGAATATCTCCGCACCCAAAAACTAAGCGGTAACCAGAATTGAGTTGTCAGGGGTTCCAGCACCAGTGCCAGGGCTCATAAATAAAGCCCCAGGGGTTACCGGGCGGGAAGGAGAGAGTAAAACCGAAACGTGTTGCGTTGAGGTTCAGCCAGCGGAATGCGTCTGTTTCACCAAAGACGCCGGTGACTTCGTCGCAGCCGGGCGTATTGATATCGACCGCGCGGCCGGTGTGATGCTCGCTGCAACCCGGCGGTGCCAGTGAGGTGAAAATGGTTTCCGCCGCGATACCCGTCTGTTGTTTCAGGCGGATAAGCCCTGTCTGGTAATCGAGGCTACGCCAGGCGGACACCAGCAACAACGCCACACCGTCGCGAAGCGCGGCCTGTTTCATGTTCTGCCATGCGGCGGCGGCTGGTGCGGTCAGACGGTGATTTTTACCGGTTTCATCGGTTTCAGCCACGACCAGCAATACCTCATCCACATCATCGAAAAAGGGCAGCGTGCGCTCAGCAATGACCTGCGGATTAATGCCCAGCTCACGTAAAACCTGTTCTGTTTTATGGCGTAATGCTGCCTGATCTTTTACGGTGTTCACTCGTCGTCATTGCCTAAGCGGTTCATTGCATGTGCCATGGCTTGGCCGCTGCTGCGCATGGTCTGTTGATAATGCGCGGCTGCACCAACGAAGGCGGCGAGCAGTTGCTTATCTTGCTGATGTTGCAGGTATTCCGGATGCCATTGCACACCGAGACAAAAATCATACCCTTCACACTCGATCCCTTCGATCACGCCATCCGGCGCGACGGCATTGATGCGGCAACCAGCTCCGACGGTTTTGACCGCCTGATGGTGGGAGCTGTTGACCTCATAACGGGCCGTGTCTACGCAGCGGCTCAGCAGGGTGCCTGCAAAGATTTCCACTTCATGACGCGCGCGTTTTTTCCCTCCGGCATTTTCCGTATCGGCAGTGGTGCTGTGTTCAAGGGCATCAGGCAGGGCATCGGGAATATGCTGATGCAGCGTGCCGCCGGTGAGTACTGCCAGCAGTTGCTGACCGCCACAGATGCCGAGCAGCGGCATATTACGGCGCAGTGCGCCCTGAACGATGGCGGTTTCAAACTCAGTGCGTGCGGGTTTCAGCCGGACCTGTTCGCTGGATTGCTGCTCATTGAACATGGCCGGGGGAACGTCAAAGGCGCCGCCGGTCACGACAATGGCGTCGCACAAAGAGAGATAATCGTCGGCCAGTTCTCCATGATGCGGTAACGCCAGCGGGATCGCCCCGAGTTCCGCCAGACTGGTCATATAACTCTGACGTAATGCATACCATGGAAAATCGGCGTACCCGCCTGTTTCTTCGCTATCCAGCGTGACGCCTATTACCGGCTTAGACTGAAAATTTGCACTCATAGTGATCTACCGCACCCCGTCATTAACGCAATGAGAAACAATAAGGGAAAACACTTTCTCTCAACATATCAACAGGTCGGGGATGGAACAATACAAATTATCAATGTGAGAAGTATTCGGAATTTACCGCTGTAATAGGTTGTTTACGGCAGTTCACGTACCACTTTACAAGGCTGCCCCATCGCCAAAACGTTGGCCGGAATAGCATGCGTCACAATGCTGCCCGCCGCGATGGTGGTGTTATCACCAATCGTCACGCCGGGTAGGCGTTCACGGGCCGAAAGTGGATGCACCGGCGTTAAGAACTGCACGTTCGGACCAATCAGCCTGTTATCGCCGCTGGTGTTGCAGTCGAGAAACACGGTGTTGCCTGCTCTGATGATAAATCCCTCATCCCACTGTGCAAATTAACTGTTAGAATTCATCCAGCCAATAGACACATATGAACTCAATTGCTTACATAATCTTTACGTTGTCCTAAAAACAGCCAGCGGTTATTTTCTGGATAATGATTCTGTCTGGTTGAAGGACCAAATTCAGCTGCTTTCTCCTTATTTTTACTGCGAAACCAATAAATTTATGCTGCCAAATGCCTCTTCCCGCTCTAAACGCCGCACAAGATTGTGGTTTGTTATCGCTGTGATTATCGCGGCAATTCTGGTCTGGTATTTTGCCTTCCATCACAGTTCATCCACGACTGAGGCGAAGCGGGCAGGGCAGGGTCGTGGAGGAATGCGCGGCGGTATGCATGGCGCTGCCCTGGCCGGTGCCGTGACGCCGGTGCAGGCGGGGAAAGCCGAACAGGCCGATGTGCCGGTGTATCTGCGTGCGCTGGGCACAGTAGTCGCCAATGCGACGGTCACGGTGACGAGCCGGGTTGACGGCCAACTGATGAAAGTCTATTTCACCGAGGGGCAGAAGGTTGAGCAAGGCCAGTTGCTTGCGCAGATTGATCCGCGCAGTTATCAGGCGACACTGGAACAGTATCAGGGCGATTTAGCGCAGAATCAGGCGCTGGCGAAAAGCGCCGAGCTGACACTGGCCCGCTACAAAAAACTCTATGCGCAGGACTCTCTGGCGCGTCAGGATCTCGAAAGCCAGATGGCAACCGCAGGCCAGTACACTGGTGCAGTAAAAGCCGATCAGGCGCAGATTTCCGCTGCCAAATTGAATTTGGAATTTGCCAAAATTACCGCCCCGGTCAGTGGTCATGTCGGCCTGCGTCTGGTCGATCCGGGCAATATGGTCAGCAGCAGCGACACCACCGGCATTGTTACAATTACCCAAACGCAGCCGATTGCCGTCACGTTCAGCGTGCCGCAAAGCAATCTGCAAACCCTGCTGAAATCCCTGCGCGGCGGCCAGCAACTGCCAACTACGGCGTTTGATCAGGACGGCAGTGACGTGCTGGCTCAGGGCAAATTGCAATTTATCAGTAACGAGATCGACACCAGCACTGGCAGCATTAAGCTCAAAGCGTTGTTTGATAATCAGGATGAGAAGCTCTATCCGAATCAGTTTGTGAACGCCCGTTTACAGGTAGGAACGCTGGAGAAAGCCACCGTGATCCCTGCGGCAGCGTTGCAACTGAGCGCCGCCGGTGATTTTGTTTACGTAGTGAAGGCGGATAACACCGTCGAGCGCCGTCAGGTGAAATCCGGCCCGCCGTTCGGTGATGATAAAATCGCTGTGCTGACCGGTATTGAACCGGGCGAACAGGTGATCACCACCGGCATTGACCGTCTTAACAACGGCAGCAAAGTGCAGATTGTCTCCGCCACCGGTGCAGCAGGTGCAGCGGATGCCAGTGCCAGTAAAGTTGCCGGCAGCTCTAAGCATCGCACCGAACAGGGCGGTGTGGATAAAGCCACTACCGGTAAAGACAGCGGGTCGAAATGAATCCTTCACGCCTCTTTATCCAAAGGCCGGTTGCCACCATTCTACTGATGGTCGCGGTGTTGCTGTCGGGCACTTTTGCCTACAACATGCTCTCGACCTCGGCGCTGCCACAGGTGGATTACCCGACTATTCAGGTAACCACGCTTTATCCGGGTGCCAGCCCGGACGTCATGGCGTCCGGTATTACCGCGCCGCTGGAACGCCAGTTGGGCCAGATGGCGGGCCTGAGCCAGATGTACTCCACCAGCGCCAGTGGTTCGTCGATCATTACCCTGAAATTCTCTCTGGATCTCTCGCTCGACGTTGCCGAGCAGGAAGTGCAGGCGGCCATTAACGCCGCCGACAGCCTGCTTCCCAAAGATCTGCCGAACCCGCCGACCTACAAAAAGGTCAATCCGGCCGACAGCGCCGTGCTGACGCTGGCCGTGACCTCCGAGTCGCTGCCGCTGACCAAAGTGCAGGATCTGGTCAATACCCGTGTAGCGCTGAAACTGTCGCAGATCTCCGGTGTCGGTATGGTGACGCTGGCAGGCGGCAATCAGCCTGCCATTCGCGTGCAGGTTAACCCGCGCGCGCTGGCGGCCCACAGCCTTACGCTGGAAGATATCAACACGCTGATTGGCAACAGTAACGTCAACGGCTCAAAAGGCGGCTTCGACGGCAAACACCATTCGATCACCATCGATGCCAACGATCAACTGCGCACCGCCGCGGAGTACGGCAACCTGATTGTCACCTATCAGAACGGGGCGGCGCTGCGCTTGCGCGACATCGCCACGCTATCCGAAGCACCGGAAAACCAGTTCCTGTCGGCCTGGGCCAACAAACAACCGGCGATCATCATCAGCGTGCAGCGCCAGCCGGGTGCCAACGTTATTTCGGTGGTGGACGCCATCAAGCAGCAGTTGCCGAAATTGCAGGAAGCCCTGCCGGATTCGGTTAAAGTCACCCTTTTATCTGACCGTACCCAGACCATCCGCGCTTCCATCAGCGACGTACAGTTTGAGCTGATGCTGTCAATTGCGCTGGTGGTAATGGTCACTTTCCTGTTCCTGCGTAACGTCGCGGCGACCTTAATTCCCAGCGTTGCGGTCCCGCTTTCCCTGGTTGGCACCTTCGGCGTGATGTACCTGTGCGGATTTAGCCTCAATAACCTCTCGCTGATGGCGCTGACCGTCGCCACAGGTTTTGTTATTGATGATGCCATTGTGGTGGTGGAGAACATTACCCGCAGGCTGGAAGAGGGGGAAACGCCGATGCAGGCGGCGCTGAAAGGCTCAGCACAGATCGGTTTTACCATCATTTCCCTGACGTTTTCGCTGATTGCCGTGCTGATCCCGTTGCTGTTTATGGGGGACGTGGTCGGGCGGTTATTCCGCGAATTTGCCATCACGCTGGCGGTGTCGATTTTAGTTTCGATGGTGGTCTCGCTGACCCTGACACCCATGCTGTGCGCTTATTTACTGCGCCATATTCCTGAAGACAAACAGAGCCGCTTTTACCGTAAGGGCGGGCAGCTCTTCGACAAGTTGATCGCCGGTTACGATCGGATGCTGATTGTGGTGCTCAATCATCAGCGTCTGACGCTGCTGGTGGCCGCCGCCACGCTGGTGTTCACCGCGCTGTTATATGTGATTGTACCGAAAGGCTTTTTCCCGTCGCAAGATACCGGGATGATTCAGGGCATTACGCAGGCGTCGCAGGATGTGTCCTTCGGCGAAATGGGCCGTCGCCAGCAGATGCTGACCGCCGCTATTTTGCAGGACCCGGCGGTGGACAGCGTCTCATCAACCATCGGCGTTGATGGCAACAACACCAGCCTGAACAGTGGCCGTTTGCAGATTAACCTCAAACCTTTTGGTCAGCGTGACGAACGCGCACCGGCCATTATTGCCCGCCTGAAACAGGAAACGGCGTCTGTGCCCGGCATTGAACTTTACATGCAGGCTTCGCAGGATCTGACGGTGGATGATCAGGTTACGCCGAGTCAGTACCAGTTCACGCTCGACGATGCGGACAGCGAAAATCTGGTCTCCTGGACACCAAAACTGATTGATAAACTCAGTCAGGAGCCAGAATTCAGCGACGTGGTCAGCAATCTGCAAAATCAGGGACAGGTGGCTTACGTTGAGCTGGACCGCGATGCGGCTGCCCGCTTTGGTATCACCGCCGCCGATGTTGATACCGCGCTGTATAACGCTTTCGGTCAGCGGCTGGTTTCCACCATTTTCACCCAGTCGAACCAGTACCGCGTAGTACTTGAAGTCGCGCCGCAATTCCAGCAATCTCCGGCTTCGTTTGAAGATATCTATCTGGCGACCAGCAATACCAACTCGGCTTCCGCGTCAGATGCCAACAGCACCTCGACCACCAGTGCGTCCGGTTCCACCACCAGTACGTCAGGGAGCGGCTCGTCCACAACGTCCACCACCTCCACGGCGGGCATGGTCCGGCTGACGTCGATTGCCAAAATCCATATGCGTACCGGCGCACTGTTGCAGGCGCGGCTGAATCAGTTCCCGGCGGTTACTGTTTCCTTCAACCTGAAAGACGGCCACTCACTGGAGCAGGCACAGGCGGCTATCAAACAAACCGTTGCCGACTTGTCGGTGCCGGACAGCATTACGCTGCGCTATCAGGGCGCGGCCTCCTCCTTTGAAAGTGCCACCGGCAACACGTTGTGGCTGATCCTCGCTGCGCTGCTCACCATGTATGTGGTGCTGGGTATTTTGTACGAGAGCTTTATTCACCCGGTGACCATTCTCTCGACGCTGCCGTCAGCGGCGGTCGGGGCACTGTTGTCACTGTTGTTCGCGAATACCGAATTCAGCCTGATTGCGCTGATCGGGGTGATCCTGCTTATCGGCATTGTGAAGAAGAACGCCATCATGATGATCGATTTTGCGCTGGAAGCTGAAAACAAACACGGCATGTCGCCGCGTGATGCCATTCATCAGGCCTGCCTGCTGCGTTTTCGGCCGATTCTGATGACGACAATGGCGGCGCTGCTCGGCGCATTGCCGCTGATGCTGGCGAGCGGATCCGGCGCAGAATTGCGCCAGCCGCTGGGTCTGGTGATCGTCGGCGGGCTTATCTTTAGCCAGCTGCTGACGCTCTTCTCCACGCCGGTGATTTACCTGATGTTTGACCGCCTGGCGACCCGCTGGAACCCGCGTCAGAGAAGAAAGCGTGCATTGCTGGAGGAAAAACAGCAGAACGCTCAACATCCGGCCGGTGATCGATAAATGAGCATCTCGCGCTTTTTCATCTTCCGTCCGGTAGCGACGCTGCTGCTGACCGGTGCCATTGTGCTGCTGGGACTGCTCGGTTACCGCCTGCTGCCCGTGGCACCGCTGCCGCAATTGGATTTCCCGGTGATTGTCGTCAGCGCCAGCCTGCCCGGCGCCAGCCCGGAAACGATGGCCGCAACCGTGGCGACGCCGCTTGAGCGCGCGCTGGGTCAGATTGCGGGCGTCAGTGAAATGACGTCCAGCAGTTCCCAGAGCAGCACCAACGTGGTGTTGCAGTTCGATCTTGATCGCGAGATCAACGGCGCGGCGCGTGACGTGCAGGCAGCCATCAACGCCTCGCGGGCCCTGTTGCCCAGCAGTATGCCGTCGCTGCCCACCTACCGGAAAGTGAACCCGTCCGACTCGCCGATCATCATGCTGTCGCTGACCTCCAAAACGCGCAGCAAAGGTGAGCTGTACGACATCGCCTCCAGCCAGCTGCAACAGAAAATCGCTCAGGTGAACGGCGTGGGTCAGGTATCGCTGGTCGGCTCGGCGCTGCCGGGCGTCCGTATCGATCTGCGCCCTGAGGCCATCAGCCATTACGGTATTTCACTCGACACCATTCGTTCTGCCATCGCCAACAGCACGACCAATTTGCCGAAGGGCGTTTTGCAGGGCTCCGGCCAGTCGTGGATGATTGAGGGCAACGGCCAGCAAAGCACGGCGGCGCAGTACAAAACGCTGATTGTGACGTATATCAACGGCTCGGCTATCCGCCTGAGTGATATTGCCAACGTCTATGATTCGGTTGAAGACAAATACAATATTGGTTACTACAACAGCACGCCGTCGGTGATGCTGGGCGTCACGCGTCAGGCGGGTGCCAACATACTGGAGACCATTCAGGCTATCAAAAGCGCACTGCCGCAGATGGAAGAGAGTCTGCCGGGAGACGTGGAGTTACATATTGCGCTGGACCGTTCGGGGACCATTTCCGGCTCGCTGCGCGCCACTGAAGTGACCCTGCTGGAAGCGACTTTTCTGGTGATCATTGTGGTGTTTGTTTTCCTGCGCAATTTGCAGGCGGTGATCATTCCGGCGCTGGCGTTACCGGTTTCGTTGATCGGAACCTGCTCGGTGATGTATCTGCTGGGCTACAGCCTGGATAACCTGTCGCTGATGGCGCTGATTATCGCCACCGGCTTTGTGGTCGATGACGCCATTGTCGTCCTGGAAAATATCACCCGGCATATTGAAGAGGGGATGGGGCCGGTGCGCGCCGCCATTAAAGGGTCGCAGGAAGTCAGCTTTACCGTGCTGTCGATGACGCTTTCGCTGGTGGCGGTGTTTATCCCGCTGCTGCTGATGGGCGGGATCCTCGGGCGCCTGTTCCGTGAATTTGCCGTGACGCTGACCATTTCACTGATCATTTCTATGCTGGTGTCACTCAGCCTGACGCCAATGCTCTGCGCCCGCTTTTTGCGCCGCAAATCGGCGGTGGAAAAACGTCAGCCGCGCATTTACCGCATTATAGAGCGTGCGCTTAACCGCCTGCTGGCCGGTTATGCCGCGGCGCTCGGCTGGGTGATGCGCCATCAGTTGATCACGCTGTTCGGTTTGCTGCTGACCATCATGCTCAACTTCTATCTCTATACTGTGGTCGAAAAGGGCTTCTTCCCCAATCAGGACACCGGCATGTTGATGGGTATGATGCGTGCCGACCAGAACACTTCCTTCCAGTCGATCCAACCTAAGGTGCTGGAATACAGCAAAATCATTCAAAACGATCCGGCGGTTGACGCAGTGATGAGTTCGGCGGGCAGCGGCGGGTTTGGCTCACGCAATACCGCCACGTTCTTTGTGCGGCTCAAAGATTACAAAGATCGCAGCGCAAACGCTAATGAAGTGGCTAACCGCCTGATGGCGGAAACCAGCAAGCTGGCCGGAGCACAGCTGTTCCTGATGGCCGCGCAGGATTTGCGCGTCGGCGCGCGCAGTGCCAATGCGCAATACCAGTACAGCCTGCAGGCCGATGACCTGTCGCTGCTGCGTGAATGGGGGCCAAAAGTTAAAGCCGCGCTGGAAAAAATCCCGCAGCTGACCGGTGTCGACACCGATTCACAAACCGGTGGGCAGGAAGTGCTGCTGACCATTGATCGCGACAAAGCAACGCGTCTTGGGGTCAACGTGCAGATGATCGACACGCTGCTCAATAACGCCTTCAGCCAGCGGCAGATCGCTACCATCTATAAAACGCTGAATCAGTATCACGTAGTGATGAACCTGACGGACGATTACACCAGCAACCCGGATGTGCTCAATCAGTTGTATGTGATAACGGATTCCGGCGCTCAGGTACCGCTGTCAGCCTTCACGACTTTCAGCGGGGCCAATGCGCCACTGTCGGTGGCGCATCAGGGGCAGTCTGCGACCACGACACTGGCCTTCAATCTGGCTGATGGCGTGGCGCTGGGTGACGCGCAGGGATTGATTAAAACGGCGATGGCGCAAATTGGCCTGCCGGACACGATTCAGGCCGGATTCGCCGGTACCGCGCAGGCGTTTGACTCCTCGGTCAGTATGATGCCGTGGCTGATCCTCGCCGCGCTGGCGGCGGTCTACATTGTGCTCGGCATGTTGTATGAAAGCTATATTCACCCGCTGACTATTCTTTCTACGTTGCCGTCAGCGGGCCTTGGCGCATTGCTGCTGATGCTCCTGACTAACACTCAGCTCACGGTGATTGCGCTGATCGGAATTTTGCTGTTGATCGGCATCGTGAAGAAGAATGCGATCATGATGATCGACTTTGCGCTCGACGCCGAACGCCGCCTCGGGCTTTCACCGCAGCAGGCGATCACTCAGGCCTGTTTGATGCGTTTTCGGCCGATCCTGATGACCACGCTGGCCGCCTTCTTTGGTGCGCTGCCGCTGGCGCTTGGCAGCGGCGGTGATGCGGATCTGCGCAGCCCGCTGGGGCTGGCTATTGCCGGCGGGCTGGCGCTCAGCCAGATCCTGACGCTATTCACTACGCCGGTGGTTTATCTGTATATGGACCGTTCGAGCCGCGCCACGCGCCGTTTATGGCATCGTCTGCGGCCGCACCACGCGCCATCGCCGGAGACCGGTTCACATGATTAATTCTTTGAAAAGCGAAACGATGCTGATGATTTCCCGTAACCCGCGTTCTGTTGTTTTCCGTCTGGCCCCGCTGGCTTTGGCGCTGCTGGTCAGCGCCTGCACCGTCGGCCCGGATTATCAGCGGCCATCCGCGCCGCTGTCGCTGGAGTTTAAAGAGGCCAAAGGCTGGACGGCGGCGATCCCGCAGGAGAATCAGGCCAAAGGCGACTGGTGGTCGGTGTATCAGGATCCGGAACTGTCCTCGTTACTGAGTCAGGTACAGATTTCCAACCAGAACGTCGCGCAATATGCCGCGCAGTATCGCGAGGCTCAGGCGCTGGTGACGCAGGCGCGTTCCGGGCTCTATCCGTCAGTGGATGCCAGCGTTGGCAGCACCCGCAGCGGGACGTCCCTGGCGGTGACTAAAAAACAATCCGCCGAACTCAGCGCCAGTTGGGAGCTGGATCTGTGGGGCAAACTGCGACGCACGGTCGAAGAGGATAAAGCCAGCGCGCAGGCCAGCAAGGCCGATCTGGCAGATGCCACGCTCAGTGCGCAGTCTGAACTGGCGCAGGACTATTTCCAGTTGCGGGTCATGGACGAGCAAATCGCCCTGTATAACCGCAGCATTGCCGCCTATGAGCGCTATCAGACCATCATTCAAAACCAGTACACCGGCGGGAATACCTCGCGCGCCACACTGGCACAGGCGCAAACTCAACTGGAAAGCACGCGTGCATCTGCGTTGCAGGTACAGTGGCAGCGCGCACAGATGGAACATGCCATTGCAGTACTGATGGGTAAACCGCCGGCGCAATTCACCCTGACGCCGCGTGAAATCAAATTCACCTTACCGTCTATCCCGCCGGGATTGCCGTCGCAGTTGCTGCAACGCCGCCCGGACATCGCCGCCGCTGAGCGCAACATGGCATCGGCCAATGCTGCCGTCGGTGTGGCAACCGCCGCGTATTATCCGGACCTGACACTGAGCGCCAGCGGTGGCTTTGCCAGCGATGCGTTCCATAATCTGTTCTCCCTGCCGAACCGTGTCTGGTCGTTAGGGCCAGAGCTGAGCCAGACCGTGCTAGATTTCGGCGCGACGCGTGGCAAAGTCGCCCAGGCCGAAGCCGCCTATGATGCGCAGGTGGCCGCCTATCGCCAGAGCGTGCTGGGTGCCTTGCAGGAAGTGGAAGATTATCTGGTCGAGCTGCATACCCTCGATGCGCAGACGCTGGCGCAACAGCGCGCCGCCGACGCTGCCAAAGAGTCAGCCCGCGTCACCTATAACCAGTATCAGGCCGGTATGATTGACTATCTCGACGTTGCCACCACCGAAAATACCAGCCTCAGCCAGCAGCAGAACGTTCTTTCGCTGCTCAGTACCCAGATGGTGACCAGCGTGAAATTGATCGCCGCACTGGGCGGTGGATGGAATGGGGACGTAGGGGAGTGATCGGCAGCAGGAGTTAATTTACCAAGAATTATCTTGTTAAATTAAGGAGGGATCGGCTAGGGTGGTCATTCACTCATTTCGTGACAGGATGCCAAATGCCGATTCTCTCCACATTCCATGCGCAGATTGATTATCAGGACAGCGGTTCAGGTGAGTCGACGCTGTTCTTAATGCCGGGCTGGTGCCAGCCGAAATCTGTCTTCGCCGATTTTGCCGCGCTGGCAGCGGAACACTTTCGGGTGGTCAGTATAGACTGGCGCGGGCACGGAAAATCCTCCACTGATGGCAAGGATTTTGATGGTGCCTCGTTGGTTGAAGACGGACTGGCCCTGATTAACCATTTAGGCCTGAAGCGGGTCGTGCCGGTATCAGTCGCCCATGCCAGCTGGGCTGCCGTAGATTTGGCGGAGCGTTTGCAGGAACGCGTGCCTGGGGTGGTGTTTCTCGATTGGATCATGGATCACCCTGCGCCTGAATTTTTCACCTCCATTGATCAGATGCAACGTGAAGATCAATGGCTCCACGCACGGGATCAACTGTTCGAATTCTGGCTGGCCGGAAGTCACTCGCCGACCATGATTCACCATATGAAAACGGAGATGGCCGCGTCCAGTTTCCAGCTATGGCGACTCGCCGGTCAGGTTATCCGTGATGCCTATCTTCACTGCGGTTCACCGCTTCAGCGCTTCGGACAATTCAAGAACCCACCGAAAATGTTGCATATTTACTCCCTCGATAGAAATGACGCTTATCTGAGTCTGCAACAACGATTTGCCTCACAGCATGATTTCTTCAATGTGAAACGTCTTGAGAATGCCAGAACCCATCTGGCTGTACTGGAAAGACCGCAGGATGTGCTGGATGTGATTCTGGAGTGGGGGAAGTAAATACGACCGATATTTTGAAGAATCGCAGCGCAATGTTCCCGTCTGTGGAACAGGTGTGATCATCACGCAGAATAAGATTTCTTTACGACTTTGTTCTTGTTGTGTTTGAGGCTTGTGGAGATAATATGAACAGGTTGTCCAAGATGGGCAACTATTGGCCTTCAGGCATATCAAAAGGAGTGATTGTGAAGACTTTAAAAATGATCGTCGCAGCGGTTCTGTTGGGTACGGTTTCTTTCGGTGCACTGGCTGCGAAAGAGATCACTCGTGAAGAAGCTGCTAAGTATGAAAAAGTCGGTGTCGTGGATACATCAGGTCAAACGACTGACCCGATGGATACGAAAGCAGCGCTTTCACGTCTGGCCGATGAAAAAGGTGGCAAGTATTTTGTTGTGATTGCTGCCCGTGAAAAAGGACGTTTCAGCGCAACGGCTGAAGTCTATAAGTAAGGGCTGCGTTTAGCTGTCCTTTTCAACCGGAAACGCCCCCTGACCTTCACACTGTTTCCGGTTGAAATCTGTTTATCCGTTCATTCTGTTCGGCGTCCTGTTTCCCCTTATCCCCTTAATGTCCGTCAAACTGTGATCCCTTTCATACTCCTGGTCTATTTGTCTATACAACTATACATTCCATGACTTTACTCTATTAACGGCGTTTTTTCGCCCATTGACGAAGGGGAAACGGATGATGAAATTAGGCAGCAAAATCCATGATTTGGGTAAAGCGCTGATGACGCCGATTTCGGTGATCGCCGCAGCGGGGATTTTCCTCGGGCTGGCGGCAGCGTTGCAAAACCCGGCAGTCACCGGCGAGTCTTTCGCGCAGATAAAATCGCTGCAACTGGTTATCGGTTTTATCCGGCAGGTATCGGGCGCGCTGTTTGCTAATTTGCCGCTGTTTTTCGCGGTCGCTACGGCGATGGGGCTGGCCAATGCAGAGAAAGCTACGGCAGCTTTCTCTGCAGTGATTGGCTTCGTCGGCCTGCACGTTGGGGTTAATTATAGTCTGCTGGCGCAGAATATTACGCCGGAGACCATTACCCTCGCCAAACTGACGGCCAAAGGCATGACTGAAAGTGATGCGATGATTTATGCGGCGGAGTTCACCAATACGCTGGGGATCTTCACCTACAACATGAGCGTACTGGGGGGGGTGTTGGTCGGGCTTATCACCATGTGGCTGCACAACCGTTTCTATACCATCGTGTTGCCGACGGCGATCGCATTCTTTGGCGGGCGGCGCTTTGTTCCGATTGTCACCATTCTGGTCCTGCCAATTGTGGGTGTGCTGATGTCGCTCATCTGGCCGACCATTGCCCTTGGCATTCAGTGGGTTGGTGAGCTGATTGGCCGCACCGGCGAGATAGGCACCTTTATTTATGCCACCTCCGAGCGGCTGCTGATCCCCACCGGCCTGCATCACATCATCAACGAGACGGTGCGCTTCACGCCGATTGGTGGCGTGACCACGGTGGACAATCAGAGCATTGTCGGTGCGCTGAATATCTTTAACGCCTCGCTGGCCGATCCCGGTGCGATTAGCGATCAGGTAACGCAGCAGGCCACTCGTTTTCTGGCGCAGGGTAAAATTCCGGTGATGATGTTTGGCTTACCGGCGGCGGCGCTGGCGATGTATCACTGCGCCCGGCCTGAGCATAAAGGCCGCGTGAAAGCGTTGATGCTGGCGGGAGCGCTGGCTTCTTTCACCACCGGTATTACCGAACCGCTGGAGTTTTGTTTCATCTTTGTCTCGCCGGTGCTGTATGTCATGCACGCGGTGCTGACCGGGATTTCATTTGTTCTGATGCAGATGTTCCACGTAATGATCGGCAATGTGCAGGGCGGAGCGATCGATTTCCTGATTTTCGGCGTACTCGGTGGCGCCAGGACTCACTGGTGGTATCCGCTGATCCTTGGGATCATTTATGCACCAGTGTACTACTTCAGTTTCCGCTGGGTGATCCTGCGTATGCAGGTCAAAACGCCGGGTCGTGAAGATGAAAACGATGCCGATGAGCGCGCGAAACCGGCGCAGGGCAATGAGAAGACCAAAAACATTATTCTCGGGCTGGGTGGCGAAGGGAATATTTCGCAGGTGGACTGCTGCTTTACCCGCTTACGGGTGAAGGTGAAGGATATGGCGCAGGTTCAGGATGAAACCCTGCTGAAAACCGGCGCGATGGGCGTGAAGCGCGTGACGGACAATGACGTGCATGTGATTTATGGCCCGCAGGTCGAGCAGGTGGCGAATCTGGTGAAGGCTGAACTCTCGGGGATCAGTTAATTCAGCGTTGATGAGAAGTCAGGAGGTTGGCTTTGCGGTTAGCCTCTTTTTTTGCCTTTCACTTCAGCGCGGATGCTGAAACTGTAATGTTGCTGGTTGTAATAGACGTCAGACACTTCGAACTTCATCCCGTCCGTGAATTCAGTCACGGCGCGCGAGTGTAGTACCGGTTCATCCCGTGACAGATTCAACGCCAGCCGGATCTGATGAGAGGGCAACTCTGCTGAAATCTCTTTATTGCTTCCCACCGGTTCGAAACCCTTTGCACGCAAATAGGCATATTTCGACGTGGTGAGATCTTCGCGGGTCAGATCGGGGAACATATCTGCCAGCAGCCAGCACTGTTCGTAGACAAAAGGCGCCTGGCCGAGCAGGCGCAGGCGTACCATAAAATGCAGCGCGGTGCCGACCGGCACCTCTAACGCGGCGGCGATCTCGGTATCCGCGCTGGTGCGTTTAAATTCCAGTACGCGATTTTCAATCGGCTGATTGATCTCGACCGCTAGTTCGCTGGCAGTCAGATGGCGGTCGAGCGGCAAATTGACTTTGCTAAGCGTCGTCTTTCTGACAACAAACGTTCCGCGTCCGCGAAAACGCTCCACCCGTCCCTGACGCACCAGATAATCCACCGCTTTACGGGCAGTCATGCGTGAGACGCCATAAATTTCACACAGCGCGGCCTCCGTTGGGATCGGATCGCCGGGTTTAATCTCTCCGGCAGTGATTTTTTCAGTAAGCTGCTGTTCTATTTGCAAATAAAGTGGAACGAACGAGGTTTTGTCGATTTTCATCAGCCCTCCGGTAAGCTGTTTGAATTGTATAGCGGGGTATACATTTGAACAAATTTAACGCGAAGAATTGTGCGCTGGGAGGGGTTTTGAGGCACGTGCGTGAGGGGAAAAAAACCCAACCCCGGATAGGGTCGGGTTGCAGGCTTTATTCAGGCAATAACGCCGATGAAGAGAACTGGCTGCCGCCCTCCTCCTGACGTTTGAAGCGCCAGCAGTGCTGATGATATTTCGCCACACTGTTACGGTGCGCGACGCTTATCACAGAGGTTTGAGGCAATTCGCTGACCAGCAGGCTGTACATCCGCTGTTCGGTTTCGTCATCCAGTGCACTGGTGGCTTCGTCGAGGAACAGAATATCCGGTTCGATAAGCAATGCGCGGGCAAATGACAAACGCTGCTGTTCACCAGGCGACAGGCGCTGGCTCCAGTTGGCGTATTCGTCCAACACACTTTGCAGATGCGGTAAGCAGCACTGTTCCAGCACGGTATTCAACTGGTCATCGGTGTAGTCGCGGCTGGATTCCGGGTAACTCAAGGCTTCACGCAAGGTGCCAATCGGTATGTAACTGCGCTGTGGCAGGAACAAATGACTTTTACCGGCGGCAAGGTGAATATTCCCCGCACCGTAAGGCCAGATCCCCGCAATGGCGCGCAGTAGGGTTGATTTACCACAGCCGGACGGGCCTGCAATCAACACGCGCTCACCGGCCTTTAGGCTGGCTGAAATGTTGCAAAACAGCGGGCTGCCGTTGGGTAGCTTCAGGGTTAAATCGTCGAGTTGCAGATCCACACTGTCTGATTCACGCACGCTGATACCGCGTGGCTGTGCGTTGACCTGATCGATTGCCGCATTGAAACCCGCCAGACGGTTTACACACGCTTTCCAGCTTGCGAGATCGGTAAAGGCGTTGATAAACCACGAGAGCGACCCCTGAACCTGACCGAACGCCGAGGCGATTTGCATCAGCGCACCCATCTGAATCGCGCCAGAGAAGTAGCGTGGCGAAGCGACCAGAATCGGGAAAATATTGGCGAACTGGGCGTAAAACGTGGAGGCGACGTTGAGGCTACGGGTGACCTTCATGATCGACCACCAGTTGGTTTTGATCGACTCAAACTTGCCACTTAGCTGCTCACGTTCGCTTTTCTCACCGTGATAAAGCGCGATCGCATCGCTGTTTTCACGCACGCGGATCAAACCGAAACGGAAGTTTGCTTCGAACCATTCCTGATTAAATCCGAGGCGTACCAGTGGCTTACCTACCCACCAGACCACGACCGAACCGACAATCGCGTAGAGCAGCGCGAACCAGAGCATATAGCCTGGGATGGTGAATTCATGGGAAGAGATGGCGAAAGTTAATGGTCCGCTGATGGCCCAAAGTATAAACACGAAGGAGAAAAGGGTGACTACGCTCGACAGCAGCCCGAGCACCAGCGAAAGCGTTCCGCTGGTCAGTGCGTTGAGATCGTCGGAAATACGCTGGTCCGGGTTATCCACCTGATGTTGATACTCGGTGTAATAATAGGCGTGATTGCCCAGCCACTTGTCCATATACTCTTCGGTCATCCAGCGCCGCCAGCTCATTTGCAGGCCCTGTGTCAGGTAGACTTTATAGATGGCAATGACGATAAAGAGCAGCGCCAGCCAGGTAAATTTGAACAGCTGGGCTTTGAAAACCGGATAGTTTCTGTTTTGCAGCGCATCGTAAAACACCCGGCTCCATTCGTTGAACTGAACGCTCAGGTATACGCTTGCCAGTGAAAGGATAACGATAGTGGTCAACATGCTCCAGGCACGCCACTTCTCTTCCGAGAGCCAATAAGGCTTAATCAACTGCCAGACAGCACGCCACGGTGCCGATTTCCCAGGTTTATTAGTCATAAATTGCCGTGTTTCAAAAATATTTATGTTGTGAATGAATCATCATCCCAGAATGAGTGACCCAGCGCGAGAGGGCAATGGAACACATGTAAGGATGTTTTTCCCGCGGTAAAGTTCAATTCCGTATTAAGAAAAGGGTGTTTGATGAAAGTGGTATTGAATCTGTTGATACTGGCAGGATGCTCAGTCAGTTTGCAGGCTTTGGCGAAAATCGATGAGCCTGACATTAATGGGGACTGCCTGAAGGCGGGTATTTACGCCTCCGCCGGGAAAGTGGCCTATCAGCAGGGCCAGTATAACAAGGCGCGCGAAGTGTTTCGTGACCAGGTGGCATGGAGTGAATTTTGCCATAAACCGCAGGATACCATTGCCACCGCCTACAACAATATTGCCCTGACCTATATCCGTCAGGGGCAGTACCGCAAGGCTAAAGCCTGGCTGGCACTGGCGCCGGAGGACAAGAAATCTCAATACAACCTCAGCCAGATTCAGCCCCAACTGAATGTTTTACCCGCCGCCCCGAGCGTCGCCGGGTTGTACTGGCAATACGCCGGTTATGGCAACTGGAACGTGGTCGAAGTGAAAGCCGAAGAGGCACAATTTCGCATTGATTTCAGCGGAATGTACATGGGGTTGATGTCACTCTATTACGGTCCGAATACCGGTGAGTTCTCGGTGGTGACAACGGTAAAAGAGGGAAAAGCGGAGTATCACGAAGTCGATGATAAAAATGCCGGTGGCGGTCAGTGCGTGGTTAATATGGATTTCGCTGCGGAACAGGTCAACCTGCACACCCTTGGCGACTGCGGTTTTGGCATGAACGTGCAGGCTGAAGGACCGTTTGTACGGGTCCTGTAGGTAGAATGTTGTCCTCCCCTAAACCCACAGGTCTGGGGGAGGACTGCAACATTACGTTTCAGAGTTTTACTGGGGCCACTTCATTTCACCCTTCAATACCTTTGCGCTCATCAGCAGCGACGAATCATCTTTCAACTGCGGATAGTGGCCTTTCATGGTGGTGATCAGCGCCGTGGAATCCTTGGCTTTTGGCAGCTCTTTTTCCAGCGTCAGCAGATAATCTTTGGTGAATCTCACCGATTCCAGCGTATGTGGTGCGCCGGGCAGGAAGTGGCCCGGCACGACGGTAGCCGGTTTCAGCGCAGTGATTTGATCCAGTGCGGCAACCCACTGCTGACGGGATCCCACGGTTTGGTTGTCGGCAACCCACAGATGCATGTTATTGCCATCCACCAGGACACCACCCACTACGGCTTTCAGCGAGGGGATCCACACGAAAGTGCGGTCGGCCACCTGGCCTTTCACTTCAAACTTTTTGCCTTCCAGTTCAAAGCTGTTGCCCTTCAGTGCCTGCGGCACGATCACGGTTTTCGGCGCATTTTCTTTCAGTTGCGGTCCCCAGAAGGCGACTTTGCCCTGTTTGGTGGCGTTGATTTCATCAATCGTCGCCTGAGTCGCGAGGATCTTCGCATCAGGGAAAGCGGCATGAACAACATCCAGCCCAAAGTAGAAATCCGGATCTGACTGGCTGATATAAATCGTGGTCAGGTTTTTGCCGCTGGCTTTAATCTTCTCCACCAGCTTTTCTGCGTCGTTGCGCTGGAATTGCGCGTCGATCAGCACGGCGTCTTTTTCACCGGTGATGATCTCAGACGATACCGGGAAGACGCTGTTTTCACCCGGATTGTAGACTTCCATTTTCAGATCAGCGGCATAGGCAGACAGGCTGGTGCCGAGCAGTAACGCGGTGGTCAGGGCGATTCTTTTGAAACGTTTGGCGTTCAGGCGCATGGGATTTCCTCAGAGAGAATAGGGGCAAAATAATAAATATCGGTAAGCACCTACTGTACGTTGCATAAAGCGGGAGAAAAACCGGATAATGCGCAACTGTTTGTTGCACAAACCGGACGAATCCATGGACAGAATTACCGCTGCTGAAGTTTTTGTCGCCATTGTTGAACGGGGAAGTATGGTCAGTGCCGCCGAGTCTCTGAATATGTCGCGCGCGATGGTGACGCGATATCTGTCTGAAATGGAAAAGTGGTCCGGTGCACGCCTGCTGCACCGCTCGACCCGTAAACTCAGTTTAACGGATGCCGGTGAAAACACCCTCGCACGCTGCCGGAAAATGCTGGCGGTGGCGGCAGAGATGGTGAGCGTGGGTGCCAGTCAGGACGACGCGCTGCGCGGTTTATTACGCCTGAGTTGTTCGCAATCTTTCGGGCAGGGCGCGGTGGTGATCGCCGTTGCGGAATTTTTACACCGCCATCCGCAGGTCAGCATTGATCTGCAACTCGAAAGCCGGGCGATCAACCTGGTGGAAGACCGCATCGATCTGGCGCTGCGCATCACCAATGATCTTGACCCTAACCTGATTGCCCGCCCGCTGGCGCAGTGTCCCTCCGTCGTCTGCGCCTCTCCGGCCTATCTGGCCGCTCAGGGGACGCCGCAAAAGCCGCAGGATCTGGCGCTGCATAACTGCCTGACCTACAGCTATTTCGGCAAAAGTCTGTGGCAGTTTGAGCGCGAAGGTGAAAAAACGGCGGTGCCGGTCAGTGGCAACCTCAGCGCCAATGAGTCGCTGGTGCTGCTGACGGGCGCGGTGGAGGGGGCGGGGATCGTTATGCAACCTTACTACTCTGCCGCGCCGCTGGTGGCCACCGGTCAACTGGTGGCATTGTTACCGCAATGGCAACCGCAAAACATGGGCATTTACGCCATCTACGCATCACGCCGGCAAATGCCAACGGCTTTGCGGGCATTGCTGGACTTTCTGGTGACGTGGTTCGCTGGGCATCCGCGCTGGTTGTCACTGAGTGCTGAAAAATAATCCGATGACACCGGTGGCACGACATTTTGAAACTTTTGCACACATTTTACTCATTATTTAAATATCAACTAGTTAAGGGTTTACCCATCCCATTTTGTGCCATCCGGTCAGGCCAAAACTGGTCAAAAGTGTGATCTGCGTGGTATTTCTGTGCCCTACGCAACATTGTTCTAACAATTATAAATAAACCAACGGGGAAATTTATGCCTGTTTCACTACTGGCACTGGCGCTGAGTGCGTTTGCGATCGGCACCACGGAGTTTGTCATCATGGGGCTGTTGCCTAATGTGGCGAACGATTTACAGGTCAGCATTCCGCTGGCGGGCTGGCTTATCAGCGGATATGCACTGGGCGTTGCCATCGGCGCGCCGATCATGGCGGTGCTGACGGCCAAATTACCGCGTAAGAAAACCCTGTTATTGCTGATGGTGATCTTCATCTTCGGCAACCTGATGTGCGCCTTGTCGTACAGCTACGGTTTCCTGATGCTGGCGAGGGTGATCACTGCTCTGTGCCACGGTGCCTTCTTTGGTATTGGGGCCGTAGTGGCCGCCAATCTGGTGGCACCGAACCGCCGTGCCTCAGCCGTTGCGCTGATGTTCACCGGTCTGACACTTGCCAACGTGCTGGGTGTGCCGCTGGGTACCGCGCTCGGTCAGGCGCTCGGCTGGCGTTCAACCTTCTGGGCGGTGGCGATTATCGGCGTGGTGTCACTGTTCGCGCTGTACAAGAAGTTGCCGGATAAGAAAGACGAAGAGCCAACGGATTTACGCAAAGAGATGGGTGCGCTGCGCGGTCTGGGACTATGGCTGTCGCTGTCGATCACGGTGTTTTTCTCCGCCGCGATGTTTGCGCTGTTCACCTACATTGCGCCGATGCTGACGGAAATCACCGGTGTGTCTGAGCACGGTGTCAGCTGGACGCTACTGCTGATTGGTCTGGGTCTGACGATCGGTAATGTGGTCGGTGGGCGTCTGGCGGACTGGCGTCTGGGCGCGACCCTGACGATGATTTTCCTGCTGATTGCCGTCTTCTCGGCGCTGTTTAGCTGGACCAGCGTGAACCTGCTGGCGGCTGAAGTGACGCTGTTCTTCTGGGCGATGGTCAGCTTTGCCGCCGTCCCGGCGTTACAAATCAACGTAGTCACTTACGGCAAAAATGCGCCGAATCTGGTCTCAACCCTGAACATTGCGGCGTTTAACGTCGGTAATGCGCTGGGTGCGTGGGTCGGCGGGGCAGTGATTGCCCGCGGCATGGGGCTGACAGCGGTTCCGCTGGCAGCATCTGGCCTGGGGCTGATTGGTTTTGTGCTGTGCATTGTGACGTTCCGCCGTGCGGCGAAAAAAGCTGAAAAAGCGATTGCCTGATGAATACGCCGCCCCCGACGTAATGAAGGGGGCGGTAAAATATTAAGGTGTTACCCAGACGTAGTCTGCCTGCCGCTTATCCACTTCAATCCCTTGTTCTGACAGCATTAATACCGTCACAGATGCTGTTGGCTGTATATCCTTCACATGCACCGGCACCCCAACGTTTCGGTTCGCATGATAGCCTCCTACGATCAACAAAGCCGGCTGCGGCGCGGCCAGCAGGCGCTGTGCCATTCTGCGGTCACGCTGCTGCTGAATCGCCAGCATCGCGTTGAGTTGTTGTGGCGCAATATTTTGCTGATGTGAGATGCGGATGGTTTCGGCAATGGCTTCTTTCACCGGCGCGGTGGCGCTGTTGTTACCGGCCGGGAAGACCGGGTTCTGGTAAAAGGCCATGATCTCGCTGCGGTCCAGATTGGCGTAAAGCAGCGGGTAAGGCGCTTTCATCGCGGCTATCACCACGTCGCTGTACATCGACCAGTCCCAGCCTTTTTGCCAGTTGAGCAGTTCCGCCACCTGCGTAGGACGGGCTTGCGGGTTGGTTTGCAGCCAGACTTTAACCTTATCCACCTGCGGTTGCTGGTTAGGTGTCAGCATTTCCATCAGTACGCTGCCCTGCGGGCGCAGCAGTGGCAGGCTCTGAACCAGCCAGTTTTCGATCTGATGGTGGTACGGATTGTCGTGCTTCTCACCGACAACCACCAGAGGTGCGTCAGCCAGATAGCTTATTAACTCAGACTGCGAAAGTGTTTTGCCCGTGCGTAAATCGGTAATGGTGCCGCCCGGCGGAGTGACCGGAGCGGGCATTTTTTGTGGCGTGGTTGAGCAGGCAGTGAGTGCCAGAATAGCCAGAAGTAAAAACTTGTTCATGGTGATCCTCATTTTCCATAGCGGGACTGTGTTCGCATGTTATGGATAATGATTATCATTTACAAGATCGCCTGCCGAGGGCCACCTCAAGACGTCCCGCAAACCGCTCTGCCTGCTGGTGGCAATGTTCGACGAAAGTGGTGACCAGCGCTGAGGCAGGGCGATGCAGCGGGCGGATCAGGCTGACAGTGAAGGGCACAGGCAGGCTGAACTCACGGATTACCATGCGGTCACCGCCGCGTTCCACGTAGTCCAGCGCGGTCAGCGGATTGACGACCGACACGCCGACGCCTTCACACACCATGCTGCACACGGACGCGGCGCTGTGGGTTTCCATCACCAGACGGCGGTTCACCTGATGCTCGGTGAACAAAATATCCTGCAGTTGGCGGTAGCTGTCGGTGGCGGACAGGCTGATAAAATTGTGACCGCTAAAGTCCTGCGGCGTGAGGCACTTTTTTGCTGCCAGTGCGTGGCCCGCGGGCAGCACACAGACTTCGTTGAGCGTCAGCAGGTTCTGGCGTTCGGTGCCGGCAGGCGTGTGGGTATTTTCGGTCAGCCCGAGGTCATGGCGTTGCGCCGACAGCCACTCTTCGAGCAGCGGCGATTCCTGCGGCACGATATTGAAGCTGACATCCGGATAGCGATCCAGAAAGGGTTTGCACACCGCAGGCAGCAACGACTGGCTGAACACCGGCAGGCAGACGATGGAGAGCTGTGCCTGTTCAAACTGACGGATGCCCTCCGCCGCGCTGACGATACGGTCCAGCCCGTAATAGGAACGCTGTACTTCCTCGAACAATCGCAGCCCTTGAACCGTCGGAAAAAGACGGCCGCGCAGGCGTTCAAAGAGCTGTAAATTCAGCAATTTCTCGCAGCGCGCCAGCTCGCGGCTGACCGTTGGCTGAGAAGTATTAAGCAACGCGGCGGCTTCGGTCAGGTTACCGGTAGTCATTACGGCGTGAAAAATTTCGATATGGCGCAGTGAAATGGCTGGCATGGGGACTCCGCAGGGCGGTGACGGGGGGCTATTCCCATATCATAAATGAATAGATTGGTGCGAAACAGATATTTTCCCGCAGAGAAGGGATCGGCGATACTCATGTTAACTTCTTCTTAGCCGATCTCAGGACTCTTTATGCCACGCGCCTTAAACGATACTTCTACCGCGCTGAATGCCGCCAATCTTCTGGCACTGACGCAGCAATATGGCTGTCCGGTTTGGGCGTATGATGCGCAGATCATCAGCGAGCGTATTGATCAGTTACGCCAGTTTGATGTGATCCGTTTTGCGCAGAAGGCTTGTTCGAATATTCATATTCTGCGTCTGATGCGTGAGCAGGGCGTGAAGGTGGACTCCGTCTCGCTTGGCGAAATTGAACGTGCACTGCTGGCCGGTTTTGTGCCAGGCCGTGCAGCCAGTGAGATCGTCTTCACCGCTGACGTGCTGGACCAGCCGACGCTGGACCGCGTGACTGAACTGGATATTCCGGTGAACGCCGGGTCGATTGACATGCTGGGACAGATTGGCCGCCAGAAAGCCGGACATCCGGTGTGGCTGCGCGTCAATCCTGGTTTTGGTCATGGCCACAGCCAGAAAACTAACACCGGCGGCGAAAACAGCAAACACGGCATCTGGTATGCCGATTTACCTCAGGCACTGGCTGAGATTGCGCGTTATGACCTGAAGCTGGCGGGCATTCATATGCATATCGGTTCCGGCGTGGATTACGCTCACCTTGAGCAGGTGTGCGATGCCATGGTGCGTCAGGTGATTGAAACCGGTCATGATATTGATGCGATTTCTACCGGCGGTGGTTTATCGATTCCCTACCATTTCGACGAAGAAGCCATCGATACTGAGCACTATTACGGATTATGGAACCGCGCGCGTGAGCAAATTGCCACACATCTCGGCCACGCTGTGCATCTGGAAATTGAACCGGGCCGTTTCCTGGTTGCCGAGTCTGGTGTGCTGGTGGCGCAGGTTCGTGCCGCTAAAAACATGGGCAGCCGCCACTTTGTTCTGTGCGATGCGGGTTTCAACGACCTCATGCGCCCGGCCATGTACGGCAGCTATCACCATATCTCATTGCTGCCAGCTGATGGCCGCGACCTCAGCGGACAACGGCTGATCGATTCAGTGATTGCCGGTCCGTTGTGCGAATCTGGCGACGTGTTTACGCAGGAAGCGGGCGGCGGCGTCGAAACTTTCCCGCTGCCGCCGGTGCAGATCGGTGACTATCTGGTGTTCCACGATACCGGCGCGTATGGCGCATCGATGTCATCGAACTACAATAGCCGCCCGCTGCTGCCGGAAGTGTTGTTCGAAAACGGCGTGCCGCGCCTGATCCGCCGCCGTCAGACTATTGAAGAGTTACTGGCGCTGGAACTGATCTGATTAAGTCCGGGGCTCGCCTGCCTTTCAGCGGCTGGCGAAAGGCCCTGGTAAGACTGATTCACGTAATTTCAATTCGCCGGTAAAGGGCATAATCGGCGCCAGCGGTTTGCCTTCAATCAGCCGCAGCGCCTGCGCAATGGCGGCGGCTATCATGGCGTCAATCGGCAGATAGACGGTCGAGAGCGCCGGATGCAAATACGCCGCGCTCGGCTCATCGTCAAATCCAAACAGGGAAAGATCCTCCGGCAGGCGAATTCCCGCCTGATGCAGCGCCTTCATCGCCCCGACGGCCATATCGTCATTACAGCAAAAAAGCGCACTGAAACTCACGCCGCTTTCCAGCAGGGTTTTACAGCCGTAGTATCCGCTCGGCACGCTGCTGTCGCCGTGGGCCACGCGTAGCGATTCAAACCGCAGCTGGTGATGAGCCAGCGCGGCTTTGTACCCTGCCAGCCGTGCCTGCGCGGTCGGCGTGCGCATCGGGCCGGTGATGCAGGCGATATGGTGATGGCCCTGTTTGATCAGAAACTCCGTCGCTTCAAAAGCCGACTGCTGCTGCTCAAAGTAGACGCAACGCTCGGGTGCGTCGGGCAGTGCGCGGTTGACGACCATCAGCGGAGTAGACAGGGTGCCGAGCAGGTTCATCAGCTGGCTGTCGGACATAAAACGGGTGTAGAGAATAATGGCATCGCAGCGCCGGTCAGCCAGCAAATGTACGGCCTGCAGCTCATCTTCTGGCGTGTCGTGGCCGTCGGTCACAATCAGGTGTTTACCACTGCTTTCCGCCAGTTTCGCGGCCTGACGCAGTAAGCGGCCAAAATAGGGGCCGTCGAAATTGGAGATAACCAGCCCGAGGCTGTGCGAGCTGTTGGTCGCTAGCGATTGCGCCAGAAAATTGGGCCGGTAGCCGAGTTCCTCCATGGCGCGAAATACCGCATCACGCGTGCTCTGTTTTACCTGCCCGGTGCCGTTAAGCACCCTTGATACCGTTGCTTTTGAGACTCCCGCGCGCAGCGAAACGTCTAACATAGTTACCATCGGTCTCTCATCCCCGCATCCGGCTAATTAAACTTAACTTTATCACAGCCCGGCGACGGGGAAGGGAGTGAAATCCGTCAGTTCGCCTGTTCTTTCTGCGCAAACATCTCTCGGCGCAGCAGGACGATCTCCCCGGCCAGATCCCGGCACAACATGGCGGTCATCAGGTGATCCTGCGAATGCACCATGATCAGGTTGACCGGGATCTTGCCGGTGCCCTCATCCAGACCGATCAGCTGTGTCTGCACTTTGTGTGCTTTGCGGGCCGCGTCATCCGAGGCTTTAAGCATCGTATCGGCTTCCTCCCACTGCTGTTTACGTGCGCTCTGAATCGCCATCATGGCGTGGGATCGCGCTTCGCCTGCGTTGATCAATAACTCCATGACGGTCTGTTCGAGGTCGAATTCCATCGTTAACTCCAATTGGTATACCAGAATGGGTGAAATTCATCATATTGGAATTCCAATATTCACATGTGAGAACGAGATCACAGAAATTAACCGTCAGTAAGCTATTTTTTGGCATACCAAATTGCGATGACGCTGTACGCACTGGATAAACAGGAAGACCTCAGAACCGGAATCTGACCTATTTCGCGACAGAAATTTTTTCTGGCACCTCTGCACCGGGTATTCACACTGCCTTCTGCGCGGAATAAACACCCAATAGTTTAACGACGTATAAGAAGAGTAGAGGTGGTGTTATGTCTTTACAGGATCGTTTGATTGACTCTCTCGGGGGTTTTGCCAATTCGTTTAATAGCCTGCGGTATATTATGGCCATTAAGGCGGCGTTTATTACGTTAATGCCCGTTATTATTGTAGGGGCATTTTCAGTGCTGATCTCCAATATGGTGATGGACCCGAAAAATGGCCTGGCGCATTTCGAGATGTTCTCCTGGCTCGCGACGCTCAAACCGATTATGAGCAGTATTAATTATGCCACGCTGAGTTTTCTGACTATCGGTGCGGTATTTTTAATTGGTATTGAGCTTGGGAAAATTAACGGTTCGCGTTCGTTATTTCCCGGCCTGTTGGCGGTTATCTGCTTTATTGCCGTCACGCCAACCACCGTCGATATGATGGTCAACGGCCAGATGCAGGAAGTTAAAGACGTTCTGGCGAAACAGTTCTCCGATACTAAAAGTCTGTTCCTCGGTATGTTTATTGCCATTCTGTCGGTGGAGATCTATTCCGCGCTGGAAAAGGTTAACCGTCTGCGTATTAAAATGCCGGAAAGCGTACCGCCAAACGTTTCGGCCTCTTTCTCTGCTTTAATTCCCGCCATTATTACCGTGGTGATCATCGCTACCTTCGGCTTTGTTTTCCATCGCGTGACCGGCATGTATTTATACGATGCGGTGTACGAGGTGATCCAACGTCCGCTCGAGTCGGTGATGCAAAGCCTGCCGGGGATCCTGCTGCTGATGTTTGTCGCCCAGCTGTTCTGGGTGATCGGCATCCACGGCAACCAGATGATCAAGCCTATCCGCGAACCGCTGCTATTAGGCGCAATTATGGTCAACATGACGGCGTTCGAACAGGGTAAAGAGGTGCCGAACATCATCACCATGCCGTTCTGGGATGTGTACATGAGCATCGGCGGTTCCGGTTGCACCATCGGTTTGCTGCTGGCGGTACTGATCGCCACCCGCCGCAAAGAGATGAAAGAGATCGCCAAGCTGTCGATGGGGCCGAGCTTCTTTAACATCAATGAACCGGTAATTTTCGGTATGCCGATCATGCTCAACCCGATCCTGGCTATCCCCTTCATTATCACGCCGCTTATCACCGGTACCATCGGCTACTTTGCTACCAGTCTCGGTTTTGCCGGGCGCGCCGTGGTGATGGTGCCCTGGACCACGCCGCCGATCATCAACGCCTGGCTTTCCACTGCCGGGTCGATGGGCGCGGTAGTCACGCAGCTTGGCTGCATCGTGGTATCGGTGCTGATTTATCTGCCGTTTGTGAAAGTGGCGTCGCGCCGTGCGGACATGGCGCAACAGCAGGCCATGCAGCAGCAACAGACCGCCAGCGTGCAGCGCACCGCATAACTTAATGAATCAGAAACGAAAAGAGGTAAGTGATGAGTAAGGTTTCTATTGCCATCCCGGACGGCTTTATCCTTGGCGCGGCGGCTTCTGCCTGGCAAACCGAAGGCTGGAGCGGCAAAAAATCCGGCCAGGATTCATATCTCGACCTGTGGTACAAAAATCACCGCCACGTCTGGCACAACGGCTATGGCCCGGCGAAAGCCACCGATTTTTACCACCGTTATAAAGAAGATGTGGCGCTGATGAAGGCCAGCGGCCTGACGCACTACCGCACCTCGATTAACTGGTCGCGTTTCTTCACCGATTACGAGTTAGGAACGGTGGATGAAGAGTATGCGGCCTACATCGACAGCTATCTCGATGAGATGAAACGTCAGGGTATCGAGCCGATGCTCTGTCTGGAGCACTATGAATTACCGGCATATTTGATTGAAAAATATGACGGCTGGAGCTCAAAGAAAGTCGTCGAGCTGTTCGTGCTTTATGCCGAGAAAGTCTTTGCGCGCTTTGCCGGAAAAGTCAGCCGCTGGTTTACCTTTAACGAGCCGGTGGTGGTGCAAACCCGGGTCTATCTGGACGCTATCCGCTGGCCGTTTGAGCAGAACACCGGCAAATGGATGCAGTGGAATCACCACAAAGTGCTGGCGACTGCCAAGGTGGTAGAACTGTTCCGCCGTCAGGGTTATGACCAGCACGGCAGCATCGGCGTGATCCTTAACCCTGAAGTGACCTATGCCCGCTCAACGGCAGCGCACGACCGACAGGCGGCGCATTTGTACGATCTCTTTTATAACCGCGTCTTTTTAGACCCGATGATCAAAGGGGAGTATCCGCAGGAATTGCTGGATCTATTGCAAAAGCACGACGTGCATTTCGATTATTCGGAGCAGGAGCTGACGGTGATCCGTAATAACACCGTTGATGAAGTGGGTATTAATCTTTATTACCCGCATCGCGTGAAAGCGCCGGGCCGTGAATGGAATAAAGAGACGCCATTCCACCCGGCTTTTTATTATGAACATTTCGAACTGCCGGGTCGCCGGATGAATACGTCGCGCGGTTGGGAGATCTACCCGAAAATTGTGTATGACATGGCGATGCGCATTAAAAATGAATACGGCAATATTCCATGGTTTATTGCCGAGAACGGCATGGGCATTGAAAACGAAGGCCGGTTCCGCGATGCCGCCAGCGGTGAAATTCAGGATGATTACCGCATTGAATTTGTCGCCGAACATCTTTACTGGGCACTGAAAGCCCGCGAAGACGGGTCGAATTGCGGGGGCTATATGTTGTGGGCGTTTACCGACAACGTTTCTCCCATGAATGCGTTTAAAAACCGCTATGGCCTGATTGAAATAGACCTCGACGATAACCGTAACCGCCATCAGAAAAAGTCATCGCACTGGTTTAAATCACTGAGTGAAACAGGCGTGCTTTCATTAACGCTGGACGACGAAGATAAATAACTGAGGGAATCGTATGAAACGTATCGTACTGGCCTGTTCAGCAGGCATGTCCACGTCACTGGTGGTCACCAAAATGGAAAAAGAGGTCGCGGCGCGCGGTCTGGAATACAAAATCTACGCTATTCCCGAGCAGGATTTACGCGATGAGCTGGAGCAATATGCGCAGGATGTGGTGGTGGTGCTGCTCGGCCCGCAGGTGCGCTTCAAGCTGACCGAGAATAAAAAACTGACAGATCGCTACAACATCCCGATCGCCATCATAGATTCGGTGGCTTATGGCACATTGAACGGTGCGAAAGTACTGGATCAGGCACTGAGTTTGCTACACTAGGCGCGGCTAAAAATCCGGTATACCTATCAGGTATGCCGGATCCCATTCATAGTTTTCGGGGCATTAGGGTGGAAGTGTGGAAAAGGGCGCGGTTTCGCAGGAACGTAAGCAGTATCAGGAAATAGGTCATGACCTGCGGGAGAAAATCCAGCAGGGGCATTTTGCTATTGGCACGCGTTTGCCGCCTGAACGAAACATGGCCGAAACCTACGGTGTCAGCCGCACCATTGTGCGCGAAGCCTTGCTGATGCTGGAGCTGGAAGGAACGGTGGATATCCGCCAGGGTTCCGGCGTGTATGTGATCCGAATTCCCTCGGCGGAAGAGGGGCAGGATGACCTGCTCTATCAGGGCCAGATCGGGCCTTTTGAGATTTTACAGGCGCGGCAGTTGCTTGAGAGCAACATCGCCGCGTTCGCTGCCAAGATGGCGACCAAAAACGATATCGAAAACCTGCGCCGTACGCTGGAGCAGGAACAGAGCGCGATTGTCGCTAACGACGAAAGTGGCGATAACGACCGTCTGTTTCACCTGCTGATTGCCGGGGCGACGCAAAATCAGATGCTGCTCGATTCGGTGAAAAATATCTGGCTGCACCGTGATTCCAGCCCGCTGTGGAAGCAGTTACACAGCCATATTGCCACCCGCGGTTACCGGCTGAAGTGGCTGGCGGACCACCAGAATATTCTGGCCGCACTGCGCCGCCGCGACGTCATGGGCTCATATCAGGCCATGTGGCAGCATATGGAAAACGTCAAAAATACCCTGATGGAACTCTCCGACGTGGACGCGCCGGAGTTCGATGGGTATCTGTTTGAATCAGTACCCATTTTTCAGGGCAAGATGGTTTAATGAAGGGTAATTACGACGATACTGCAGGGCCGGTCACTGAGTGACGGCGCACTAATGTTGGGCTGAACATGTGGGTGGTTTCCGGCAGCGGTTGCCCTTTGGCTAAGGCGAGCGCCAGCTGCGCCGCCTGATTGGCCATCGCGACCACCGGGTAACGCACCGTGGTCAGACGCGGGCGCAGATAGCGCGAAATCAGCACGTCATCAAAACCAATCAGTGAAATTTCCCCAGGTACATCAATGCTGTTGTCGCTTAAGACCGACAGCGCACCGGCGGCCATCGGGTCGTTGTAGCAGGTGACTGCGGTGAAGCTGCGCCCCAGCCCCAGTAAATCCGCCATCGCCTGTTCCCCGCCAATTTCATCCGGCTCACCGTAAGCGATCAGTTTGTCATCCACCGGAATGTTGTGCTCTTTCAGCGCGTCAAGATAACCCTGAAGCCGGTCAGTGGCGTCGGAAATGCCGTGGTTGGAACATAAAATTGCGATGCGCTGATGGCCACTCTGGATCAGATGACGGGTCGCCAGCCATGCACCGTGACGGTCATCCAGCGCCACACAGCGCTGTTCGAAATCGGGCAGGGTGCGGTTGATCAGCACCATGCCGGGGATCTGTTTCATCAGGCTTTGCAGCTCGTCATCCGGCAGCATTTTGGCGTGAACGACCAGCGCCGCACAGCGGTGGCGGATCAGCTGTTCAATCGCCTGACGCTCTTTATCGACATTATGATAGCCGTTGCCGATCAGCAGGAAATTCCCCGTGGCATAGGCCACCTGTTCGACCGCTTTTACCATGGCACCAAAGAAAGGGTCCGAAACATCAGCGACAATCAGGCCAAGGGTTTCTGTCGACTGCTGCGCCAGCGCGCGCGCATTAGCATTCGGGTGATATTGCAGATGTTGCATAGCGCTCTGCACCGCTTCCCGCGAGCTGTCACTGGCCTTGGGTGAGTGGTTTATCACGCGTGAAACCGTCGCGACGGAAACACCCGCCAGTTTTGCAACATCTTTGATGGTAGCCATTACACGTCCGAAATTTGTGTGAGGGTAAGCGTTTACACTATCAGTTTTGCGGAAAAAGCGGGGTGGGGCAAGGGATGCAGATCGCAACTTTGTGATGCAAGGCAATGTTTTGGGGATTAGTCACTGGCAGGTATACCCCGATTGAGGCCAGCTTCCCCTGCAAACCTCCCCGATTATCGATATTTGTGCTTTGAGTTTCTTCCTGCCGGAATGTTACTTTTAACCCTATTCACTTGCTTCTAATAATAATCCCATCCGAGAACAACATGACAATCAAACGCTATCCGCAACTGGCTCACTGGGGAGCCTATACCGCCGTCGTAGAAGACGGGCGGCTGATCCGCTGCGAGCCGTATTCGGCGGATGCCGATCCTTCGCCACTGCTCGACTCCATCGTCCCGCTGGTCTACTCCGACAAACGTATCCGCAAACCGGCGGTGCGCCGTTCGTGGCTGCAAAAGCGCGAAAACAGCGATCGAACCCTGCGCGGTAAAGAGGACTTTGTCGAAGTGGACTGGGATCTGGCGCTGGATTTGGTCGCAGAAGAGAACAAACGCGTACGTGACCGCTACGGCGCCTCGGGAATTTTTAACGGTTCATATGGCTGGTCCTCCGCCGGTCGCCTGCACCATGCGCGCTCCTTAGTGCGGCGTTTTTATTTCACCGGTGGCGGCGGCGTGGACCAGCAAGGCAACTACAGCTGGGGCTCGGCGCAGTTCTTCCTGCCGTATGTGATTGGCACCTTTACGCCGATGACCGGCCGCGTCACCTCGTGGCCAAGCGTAGTAGATAATGCGGAGATCCTGCTGGCCTTCGGCGGACTGGCGCTGAAAAATTCGCAGGTGGCGTCCGGCGGTGCCGTGGAGCACACGCTAAAACCGGCGCTTGAGCAGCTGGCGAAAAAAGGCACACCGGTGATTAACATCAGCCCGATGCGCGATGACTGCCCGGCGTTCCTGAATGCGGAGTGGATCCCTATCCGCCCGAATACCGACGCCGCCTTGATGATGGCGATTGCCTTCGAAATTCAGCAGCAGGGCGCGCAGGACGATGCTTTCCTCGCCAGCCACTGCGTGGGCTATCCGCAGCTGGCAGCTTATCTGCAAGGGGAAACCGACGGCGTGGCGAAAACGCCGGAATGGGCGAGCCACATTACCGGCATTCCGGCCGCACGCATCGCCGGTCTGGCGCAGCAGCTGATTGGCGTGCGCAGTTTTATCACCTGTTCTTACTCGGTGCAGCGCGCCCATCGCGGCGAACAGCCGTACTGGATGATGATTGCGCTCTCGGCGATGCTTGGGCAGGTCGGCCTGCCGGGCGGCGGTTTCTCCTTTGGTCACGGTTCGATGAACAGCGTCGGCAACCCGCGCTTTGACACGCCGGGCCCGGCGGTGAGCGCTGGGCCTAACCCGTCCGGCCTGTCGATCCCGGTGGCGCGCATCAGCGACATGTTACTTAACCCCGGCCAGCCGTATGAGTTTCAGGGTGAAACGCTGAATTATCCGGATATCCATCTGGTGCACTGGTCGGGCGGTAATCCGTTCCATCATCATCAGCAACTTAACCGGCTGGTGGAGGGCTGGCAGAAGCCAGACACGGTGATCGTGCAGGACAACGTCTGGACCCCGGCTGCCAAAATGGCCGATATCGTATTACCGGCCACCACCACGCTGGAGCGCAATGATATCGGCGGTTCGTCCCGCGACCGCTTCGTGCTGGCGATGCATCAGGCCATCGCGCCGCAGCATCAGGCGCGTAATGACTTCGACATTTTTGCAGATCTGGCTGAACGTCTGGGTTACCGCGAACAGTTCACTCAGGGCCGCGACGAAGACGCCTGGCTGCGACATATCTACCAAAAATGCGGCGAAGCGCAGAACGGTACCGGTGTGGAATGGCCAGACTTCGAAAGCTTCTGGGAGCGTGGCTTTGTCGAATTACCGATGCCGCAGAAAGATTTCGTCTTCTTCGAGGAGTTCCGCGAAAGCCCGCGCGCCAATCCGCTCGGCACGCAGAGTGGCAAAATTGAGCTGTTCTCCGAGAAAATTGCCAGCTATGGCTACAAAGATTTTGCCGGGCACCCTGAGTGGAAACCGCCGGTAGAGTGGCTGGGGTCTGACACCGCTAAACAGTGGCCGCTGCATCTGATCTCCATCCAGCCCAAAGACCGTCTGCACAGCCAGCTCGATCAGTCACCGCTGGCGCAGTCGAACAAAACGGCAGGTAAGGAAACGCTGATGATGCACCCTGAGGACGCCGCCGGACGCGGGCTGCAAAACGGCGCACTGGTGAAAGTCTCCAATGATCGTGGCAGCTGTCTGGCGGGCGTAGCGCTGAACGACGGTATTACCCGTGGCGTGGTGCTGATGGCAACCGGTGCGTGGTTTGATCCGGGTTTTGGCGGCAAATGGAAGGAGACCGAGCAGGCGGGAAACCCCAATGTGTTGACGCTGGATATCGGCACCTCACCGTTGACCCAGGGGCCGAACGCCATGAGCTGTTTAGTGGAAGTTGCGCCGCATCCGTGACGCCGCGATAGCGTTTGCAGCAACGCTAATGATTTGCCCAACGCGCTAAAATTTTATCGGGTAACTGCCTGATGTTTCATGAATGTGTGAACTTTGGCAGTTTTTCACCACTGGTTACACTTTGCGGGATTATGTTGCGATTGGCTGCTGGCTGGGCATTAGCTAAGCCGCTAAATTGAACGTCCCAGAGGTATTGATTGGTGAATCATCAACGTACTCTGTACGTTGATACCGATTAGATTTGCACCAACCTACGCGGATGCGTAGGTTTTTTTTGCCTGAAATTCACGATTTTTCTGTTATCTGACGTGCATATTCCTAAAGTGTCCTCCCTTGAATCGTCAAAATCCCCCCTGCTGTAGTATGCTGTTTCTATGTCCTTTTTTGCCCAAAATTCATGATGATTCATAAGGAGATGGCTCAGATGTACAACTTTCTATTTAGGTTTTTTCGGCTGCTGTTCCGGCTGGCGTTTCGGGTCACGGTGACACCGGAAAACGCCAGTTTTGATTATCCTAAGTTGTTGATAACCCCTAATCATGTCTCGTTTATCGACGGCATATTGTTGGTGCTTTTTCTGCCGGTCAAACCGGTGTTTGCGGTTTACTCCAGCATCACCGAAAGCTGGTATATGCAGTGGCTGAAACCTTATGTGGATTTCGTGCCGTTAGATCCGACCAAACCGATGGCAATCAAACGCCTGGTGCGTGAAGTCGAAAAAGGCCGCCCGGTGGTGGTGTTCCCTGAAGGGCGCATTACCGTCACCGGTTCTTTGATGAAAATTTATGACGGCGCGGCCTTTGTGGCGGCGAAGTCTCAGGCGACGGTCATTCCGGTGCGCATTGACGGTGCCGAGTACACACCGTTTGGCCGCCTGTTTGGCAGCTTTAAAATCCGCTGGTTCCCGAAAATCACTATCAACATTTTGCCCCCGCAACAAGTGCCGATGCCGGATGCACCGCGCGCCCGTGAGCGACGCGTACTGGCCGGGCAGAAACTCCATGACATCATGATGGATGCGCGGATGAGTACCCGTGATCCGCAAACGCTCTATCAGGCATTGCTGTCCGCGCAGACCCGTTATGGTCGCCGTAAACCTTGCATCGCTGATATCGCCTTCAAAGAGGACAGCTATCAGGGGTTGCTGAAAAAATCCCTCGGTGTCAGCCGCATTCTTCAACGTTTCACCCGTGAAGGTGAACACGTCGGCATGTTATTGCCGAACGCCACTATCATGGCGGCTGCGCTGTTTGGCGCGTCTATGCGTAACCGTATTCCGGCGCTGCTTAACTACACCGCGGGTGCGAAAGGCATCAAGAGCGCGATGAAAGCAGCGCAGATTGAAACCATCATCACCTCGCGTCAGTTTCTGGAAAAAGGCAAACTCACCCATCTGCCGGAAAATGTGCCGGAAGCAAAATGGGTTTATCTGGAGGATCTGAAAGATACGGTGACCACCGAAGATAAGCTGTGGATCCTCTTCCATCTGATCTTCCCGCGCCGGGCGATGCTGCCGCAAAAAGCCGACGACGCAGCGTTGGTGCTATTTACCTCCGGCTCAGAAGGCAACCCGAAAGGCGTGGTGCACTCTCATGCCAGCCTGCTGGCTAACGTTGAGCAGATCCGCACCATTGCGGACTTCACGCCGCGTGACCGGTTTATGTCCTCGCTGCCGCTGTTCCACGCTTTTGGCCTGACGGTGGGGTTGCTGACGCCGCTCATGACCGGCGCGCGAGTGTTCCTCTATCCAAGCCCGCTGCATTACCGCATTGTGCCGGAGCTGGTTTATGACCAGAACTGCACCGTGCTGTTTGGTACTTCCACCTTCCTCGGTAACTATGCGCGCTTTGCTCATCCGTATGATTTCGCCCGCCTGCGTTACGTGGTAGCCGGGGCCGAGAAGCTGTCTGAAAGTACCAAGCAGATTTGGCAGGACAAATTCGGTATCCGCATTCTGGAAGGTTATGGCGTGACGGAGTGTGCCCCTGTGGTTTCTATCAATGTACCGATGGCGACCAAAATCAACACCGTTGGCCGTATCATGCCGGGCATGGAATCGCGCCTGATTAAGGTGCCGGGCATTCAAGAGGGCGGGCGCTTACAACTGCGCGGCCCTAATATTATGAAAGGCTATCTGCGGGTGGAAAACCCCGGCGTGCTGGAAACCCCACAGGCTGAAAATGCCGAAGGCGAAATGCAGGCTGGCTGGTACGACACCGGAGATATCGTCACCCTCGATGAGCAGGGATTCTGCGCCATTAAAGGCCGCGTAAAACGCTTTGCTAAACTGGCCGGTGAAATGGTGTCGCTGGAAAGCGTGGAGCAACTGGCGGTGAAAGCCTCGCCGGATGCTCAACATGCGGCGACGTCGCGCAGCGACAGCAGCAAAGGCGAAGCCCTGGTGCTGTTTACTACCGATGCCGAACTGCGCCGCGATGCGTTGTCGAAAGCGGCCCGCGACCTCGGATTGCCAGAACTGACCGTGCCGCGCGATATTCGCGTGGTGAAAGCCTTGCCGTTACTGGGCAGTGGTAAACCTGATTTTGTCACCCTGCGCGAGATGGCAGAAAAACCGGAGAACGAGGCATGAGTCAGCCCTTAGCTGCAAAATCCCCGCTGATGTCGCGCAGCATGACGGCGGTGATCGCCGCGCAGTTCCTGTCGGCATTCGGCGATAACGCGCTGCTGTTCGCCGCACTGGCATTAATCAAACAGCAGCTTTACCCCGACTGGAGCCAGCCGATTCTGCAAATGGCGTTTGTCGCCACTTATATCATTCTCGCGCCCTTTGTCGGCCAGTTCGCCGACAGCTTTGCCAAAGGCCGGGTAATGATGTTTGCCAATATTCTCAAACTGGCCGGGGCTGCCATCATTTGCGCCGGTCTGAATCCTTTCCTTGGTTATACCCTAGTCGGGATTGGCGCGGCGGCTTACTCACCAGCTAAATACGGAATCCTCGGTGAAATCACCGAAGGTGAACAACTGGTGAAAGCCAACGGCCTGATGGAAGCGTCAACCATCGCGGCTATTTTACTCGGTTCGGTGGCCGGTGGTGCGCTGGCTGACTGGAGCATTCTGGCTGCGCTCGGTATCTGTGTGCTGGCCTATGCGGCGGCAGTGGTGGCGAACTGGTTTATTCCGAAGCTTGCAGCGGCGCGCCCGGGGCAGTCATGGAATCCGAAGGCCATGACCACGACCTTCTTCCGCGCCTGCCGTATTTTGTGGAACGATGGTGAAACCCGTTTCTCTCTGGTGGGTACCAGCCTGTTCTGGGGCGCGGGCGTGACGCTGCGTTTCCTGTTGGTGCTGTGGGTGCCAGTGGCGCTGGGGATTACCGATAACAAAACTCCGACGTTACTCAATGCCATGGTTGCGATTGGCATCGTCTTTGGTGCGGCGGCGGCGGCCAAGCTGATCACCCTCAAAACCGTTAAGCGCTGTCTGCCTGCGGGCGTGGCAATTGGCGTGGCAGTTGTTGTCTTTGCGGTACAAACCAGCATGATGAACAGCTACGCGCTGCTGGTGATTGTGGGCGTGCTGGGCGGATTCTTTGTCGTGCCGCTGAATGCCCTGTTGCAGCATCGCGGTAAAGAATCGGTTGGTGCAGGTAACGCGATTGCAGTACAGAATCTCGGTGAGAATACCGCGATGCTGCTGATGCTCGGCCTGTACTCGCTGGTGGTGATGATGGGCGTTCCGGTGGTTGGTATTGGAATTGGCTTCGGTGTGGTCTTTGCGCTGGCGATTACCGCGCTGTGGGTGTGGCAGGTGGTGCAGAAACGCCGCAAATAACTCACCGTTTTTAACCAACAAAAACCCCGGTTAATCCGGGTTTTTTGTATATTATCGTGATGCATCCTGTCAGATTTACCAGTAGCCCAACCACTTCCACCATAATCCCCCAATCAAGATCCAGATAATCAGATTAATGACGCTCAGGATAAATCCGGTCTTCCACCATTCCCCCAGCGTGACATAGCCCGAACCGAAGATAATCGGGGCGGTGCCAGTACCGTAGTGGGTCAGGGACATCATCAGGGAGGAAGAGAAGGCCAAAATTAAGGCTAAGAATGCGGGAGGTGCGCCAAGAGCCAGACCGGCGGTGAAGAAGGCGGCAAACATGGCGGTGATATGCGCGGTGGTGCTGGCGAAGAAGTAGTGGGAATAGACATAGACCAGAACCAGCAGGATCGTGCCGCCAATCCAACCGATGCCTAAGTGATCAATCGCGCCGCCAACACTCTGCGACAGCCAGCTGATCAGGCCAAGTTTACCGAGAAACATCGCCATCATGACCAGCGCCGCGAACCAGACGATGGTATCCCACGCGCCCTTATTCTTGAGTAAATCATCCCAGCTTAATACGCCCGTTATCAGCAAAATGGACAATCCCATCAGCGCCGCCGTTGTTGGATCAACTGCCCAGGCACTACCCAATAAGAGCGCCGGAATACCCGCCCACAGCAGCAACAGCAAACCAAATGCCGCCAGCGTGATTTTCTCCGGCAGGGAAACCGGCCCCAATTCGCGCATTTTCTCTTTGGCAAATACCTGAGCATCCGGCGTTATTTTGATTTGGGGCGGGTAAAGCCAGTAGATCACCAGCGGAATGACAATCAGCGACACCAGCGCGGGCAGCAGTGCTGCGATGGCCCACATTCCCCAGGTCAGTTCAAACGCTGAACCGGTCTCTTTCATAATCAGATTAACAATCAGAGGATTAGGGGCCGTGGCGGTAATAAACATCGCCGATGTGATCGGGTTAATATTATAGTTAACCAGCGCTAAGTAACGGCCAATTTTCTCAGTCGATCCCGGCTCCGGTTTTGAATTAAAACTGTCGGCAATCGAGCGCATAATCGGATGAATAATCCCGCCGCCACGGGCGGTATTACTGGGTGTGACCGGTGCCAGGAGGGTTTCGGCAATTGCCAGTGCGTAGGCGATACCCAAAGTACTTTTACCGACCAGCGAAATAAAATAGTAACCGATACGCGCGCCCAGCCCCGTTTTATTCAGGCTTTGCGACAGCATGATCGAAACACCAATCAGCCAGATAAGATTATTTGAAAAACCACTTAACGCATCATTGAGTGCCGCCGCCGGTTTGCCGGGGTTGGTCACCCCGGTGAGCGCGACCAGTGCAATGGCAATGATGGAAATGGCGCCAATGGGCAGGGCTTTACCGATAATGGCGGCGATCGTGCCGACAAACAGCGCTAACAGATGCCAGGCATTGGGCGTCACATTTTGTGGCTGCGGAATAACAAACCAGATAGTCAGCGTAATAATAATCACGATAAGGGAGGGAACAGGTTTCAGCGGTGTCATCCGATCCATAATATTTTCACTCTTCCAGAGATAATCAACATCTCAGAAAAGCAGGAACAACAATCTGAGATTAATGAATGCCGTTATTCTGTGATCAATGCTGGCCGCATGGGGAGAGGTGCACCGACCCTTCATCGATAATAGAGAGTGGGGGAAGGATAATATTTGTCCGAAGTCATCTATGGTGCAGGAAAGTCATAAAAAAGGGCACTGTGCCGTCAACGTTGACGACTACACAGCGCCCTCTCTGATAGTGATGCTTTGGGATTATGGTGCAGGAATAGTGAAGCGTTTATGGATCTCTTCAAGCGAGTTCAGCACATTTTGATCCAGCGTAAGGTTCTGGCTGTCGATATTGATCTTCAACTGCTCCAGCGTCGTTGCGCCGAGCAGGGTGCTGGCAACAAACGGCTGTTGGCGAACAAAGGCCAGCGCCATCTGCGAAGGATCCAGACCGTGCTTTTTCGCCAGCGCGACATATTCGGCCACTGCGGCTTCAGACTGCGGAGAAGAGTAACGCGTGAAGCGGCTGAACAGCGTGTTACGTGCATTCGCCGGTTTCGCCCCATTCAGGTATTTGCCACTCAGCGTACCGAACGCCAGGCTGGAGTAAGCCAGAAGCTCTACGCCTTCGTGCTGGCTTATCTCGGCCAGACCAATTTCAAAGCTGCGGTTCAGCAGGCTGTAAGGGTTTTGGATCGACACAATGCGTGGCAGATCGTGTTTCTCGGCCAGTTGCAGATAGCGCATCACGCCCCACGGCGTCTCATTAGATACGCCGATGTAGCGGATTTTCCCGGCGCGTACTTGCTCATTCAACGCTTCCAGCGTTTCCAGAATAGTGACCGGTGAGCTGTCGTCGGTGTATTGATAACCCAGCTTGCCGAAGAAATTCGCCGGGCGCTGTGGCCAGTGCAACTGGTAAAGATCCAGATAATCGGTATTCAGGCGCTTAAGACTGGCGTCCAGCGCGGCGCGGATATTTTTGCGATCCAGATATTGATCCGGACGGATGGCGTTGTCGCTGCCGCGTGAAGGACCGGAGACCTTACTGGCCAGCACGATCTTTTCACGATTGCCGCGGGCTTTCAGCCAGCTGCCAATATAGCTTTCGGTAAGGCCCTGGGTTTCAGGACGCGGCGGCACCGGATACATTTCTGCCGTATCAATCAGATTGATGCCAGCAGCAACGGCGTAATCCAGCTGTTGGTGGGCTTCGGCTTCGCTGTTCTGTTCACCAAAAGTCATGGTGCCAAGTCCCAGTAAGCTCACTTCTAAAGAACTGTGGGGTATACGGTGATATTGCATTGCCGGTCTTCCTTACTTTTTGAGGATGTCAGGCTGCTTAAAAGGGCCTTAACTGACCTTATGTCTATTTTAAATTAAAGACGTTATCTTTTTTAAAGACGTTGTCTGTGCGTCAGGGACGATATCTGACTATATACAAGCGATGCGGGTGGGGGAAGTGGCAAGCGGAGATCGGCAGGAAATGGCAACGCGGGAGGGGATCGCAGGGCGAAATGCCAGCGGTAAACCTCCCGCTGGCGTCAGTTCTGAAAGTCCTCAGGGCGTGCTTAACGTTTCATGACCTGGCTGACGTCGTCATTATTTATCTGACGTTCATTACCCTGCTCATCGGTGTAGCTCAACAAGCCGGTGGATTTGTCCAGTTTAGGCTTGCCGTCCGTGAGGATCATGTTGCCGTCTTTGGTTGAAATCACATAATCACTGGCGCAACCGGCCAGACTAACTACGATCAGCGCTGCGCTGATCATCAATAAGCCTTTTTTCATTGCTGTTCCTTAATTGTGGGCTTGTCCAAACAGTTATCAGCGTAGCAAAACTCCCGGCTGACGTTAGGTGAAAAAGGGTTTTTTGTGTCTTTAAAAGCAGAAAAATCAACTAAAGCAGAAAATGCCGCGCCAGCAAAGGTCCGGTAAAACTCTTTTTGAGATAAAAACCGCGCGGCAAAGTCATGATGGGTTGGCCAAATTCGCCGATGGCTTCCGTCAGCGCTTTGCTATTGGCGCCTTTCGGGCGCAACTGCAACACCTCGCCGTGGCGGGCAGTAATGGTTTCGACTTTCCCCAGTACGATCAAGTCCATCAACTCTTCCCAGTCCTGACGCAGCTGTTGCTCCTCTTCTGCACCAGGGCTCCAAAGCAACGGCGCACCAATCCTTCTTTCTGCGAGCGGGATCTGGCGTTCGCCTTCGACAGGGATCCACAGGACGCGGGCAAGTTTATGGCGTACATGGCTATTTTCCCACGTCACGCCGCTGTTGCCCGTCAGCGGGGCGACACACACAAAGGTGGTCTCCAGCGGCTTTCCGGCCCGGTCAATGGGGATAGTTTTGAGCTCGATGCCTATCTCGGCGAAATCCTGCTCCGGTTTACTGCCGGCCATCGCGCCCAGATAGACTTCCAGCAACATGCCGACCCAGCCTTTTTCACGTTTCAAATCCGGCGGGATCGCCAGAGAGGCGTGTGTGGCTAATTCACCAAGTGAATATCCCGCCAGGGATTGTGCGCGGGTCAGCAGCGCCTGTTCGTCACGCGGTGGCGTGGTAATCGGTAATGGGATCGACATACAGCGAGTTCCGCGTGGTTGGTTAATTTTCATACGCAGGTGCGGCGCTTATGGAAATTAAAAGTTATACCCTTGGAGACCACAAATAATAGCATGATTTATTGCGGTTTTTTTTCCGCGATGCGTCGAAACGAGAGGGAATAATTTAAGGTTAACCCACAGTTGAGGCGGACAATGAACAGGATCTTCCCCCTAGTTATCCACAGATTTTCTGGATAACCCACTCCAATGACGATCACTGGTTCGATTTACAGGCTTGACTGTGGGGGTATTTTGTCATTTCGCCCCATAATTAGCCAATGGATAGCTTTTCTCTGTGGATAAAAACGTCATTGGTGGATCTTTCACCAGATGAGGATCCGTAAGGAGATAAAGTGATAAATAAACCCGGTGGAGAAGCTGTGAATTACTTTTAACTTATTGAAATAAATTAAATTAAATGAGGGTGTAAAAACGACCGGGGAAAAGCTTAAAATAGTTTTACCCCTCTTGCTATGAAGTTCTTCACACACCTATCCACAGAAAAAGTGAATAAAATTGCATGGAATGGGGTGTGCCTGTTTATAACTTTGCCATTTCGCCTGAGTTATCCCATTTTTATTGATGAAGATAGGGGCGAAGCAGTGGTTTACCGCCTCTTGGTAGTGTGAAACAATCAGAACATCTATGATTTTATGCTTATCGAGGTAGTCCGGTGATCGATGATGATGGCTACCGCCCGAATGTTGGTATCGTAATCTGCGACAAGCAGGGCCAGGTTTTATGGGCCAGACGGTACGGCCAGCACTCTTGGCAGTTTCCGCAAGGGGGCATCAACCCTGGCGAAACTCCCGAACAGGCCATGTATCGTGAGCTGTTTGAAGAGGTGGGTCTTGGCAGAAAAGACGTGCGAATTCTGGCTTCGACCCGTAACTGGTTACGCTATAAATTGCCAAAACGTTTGGTGCGTTGGGATACAAAGCCGGTGTGTATCGGCCAAAAGCAAAAATGGTTCCTGCTGCAATTGATGTGCAATGATGCAGACATCAACATGCAGCGCAGCAGTACGCCAGAATTTGATGGCTGGCGCTGGGTGAGTTTCTGGTATCCGGTGCGTCAGGTCGTGTCCTTCAAACGTGATGTTTACCGCCGCGTGATGAAAGAGTTTTCTATGACCGTGATGCCAATGCAGGAAATTCCCGTGCCCCGGACATCGCCCGCTTATCGTCGGAAAAGAGGCTAAGTCACGAAGAAATGCTCACGCGTTTGCGAGAAATTGTTGAAAAGGTAGCGATGGCGTCCAGCCTCAATGATGCGCTGGATGTATTGGTCAATGAAACCTGCCTGGCGATGGACACTGAAGTGTGTTCTGTGTATCTCGCTGACAATGACCGCCGTTGTTACTATCTGATGGCGACGCGAGGTTTGAAAAAACCTCGCGGGCGCACTATTGCACTGGCTTTTGACGAAGGTATTGTTGGGCTGGTGGGCCGTCTGGCTGAACCTATCAACCTTGCTGATGCACAAAGCCACCCGAGCTTCAAATATATCCCCCAGGTGAAAGAAGATCTTTTCCGTTCTTTCCTCGGCGTGCCGATCATTCACCGCCGCCAGCTGCTTGGCGTATTGGTTATCCAGCAACGCGAACACCGGCAGTTCGATGAAAGCGAAGAGTCTTTCATGGTCACGCTGGCCAACCAGCTGGCCGGTATCCTTTCTCAGGCTCAGCTCAACGTTCTTTATGGCCGCTTTCGCCAGACCCGAGTTAAGGCGCTGGCCGCCTCCCCAGGCGTTGCCATTGGTACCGGCTGGCAGGACAGCACACAGCCTTCTCTCGATCAGGTCTATATGGCCTCCACGCTGGATACCGTGCGTGAGCGTGAACGCCTGACCCGCGCACTGGAAGATGCCGGTGCCGAGTTCCGCCGTTTCAGTAAACGCTTTAGCGCCAGCGCGCAGAAAGAAAGTGCCGCCATTTTTGACCTCTACTCGCACTTGCTGAACGATGCACGGCTCAAGCGTGAGCTTTTCTCTGAAATCGATAAAGGCTCAGTGGCGGAGTGGGCAGTCAAAAAAGTTGTCGAAGAATTTGCCGCACAGTTTGCCAGCCTGCAAGACACCTACATGCGCGAACGCGGCAGTGACCTGCGGGCGCTGGGGCAGCGGCTGGTCTTCCATCTGGATGACAGTATTCAGGGTAATACCCAGTGGCCGGAACGCTTTATTCTGGTGACTGATGAGCTGACGGCGACGTTATTGGCCGAGGTTCCTCAGGACCGACTGGCGGGGGTGGTGGTACGTGATGGTGCCTCGAACTCCCATGCCGCAATACTTGTGCGGGCAATGGGGGTGCCTACCATTATGGGGGCCGACATTCAGCCCTCGCTGCTCAATCAGCGCCAGTTGATTGTCGATGGTTACCGCGGCGAGCTGCTGATTGACCCAGAGCCGGTGCTGGTCAACGAATATAAGCGCCTAATCAGTGAAGAGATGGAGCTGAGTCAGCGCGCAGAAGATGATGTAGAAGAACCTGCGGCAATGAAAAGCGGCGAACGGGTTCAGGTTATGCTCAATGCGGGCCTGAGCGCCGATCACGAAAAACTGTTCGGCAGCCGCGTGGATGGCGTAGGCCTCTACCGCACTGAAATACCGTTCATGCTGCAAAGTGGTTTCCCCTCGGAAGAGGAGCAGGTGGCGCAGTATCAGGGGATGTTACAGCTGTTCCCGACCAAACCGGTGACGCTGCGTACGCTGGATATCGGTTCTGACAAACAGCTGCCGTATATGCCCATCAGCGAGGAGAACCCTTGCCTGGGATGGCGTGGTATTCGTATCACCCTCGACCAGCCGGAAATATTCCTGATTCAGGTCCGCGCCATGCTGCGCGCCAATGCCGCCACCGGTAACCTTGGTATTTTGCTGCCGATGATCACCAGTCTTGAAGAGATTGATGAAGCGCGTCGTCTGATCGATCGCGCTGCCCGCGAAGTACAGGAACAGCTCGGTTACGACTTACCTAAAACGCGCCTCGGTGTGATGATTGAAGTTCCCTCCATGATCTTCATGCTGCCTTCACTGGCAGGCCGGGTCGATTTTCTTTCGGTAGGAACCAACGATTTAACGCAGTATCTGCTCGCGGTTGACCGCAACAACACCCGTGTTGCCGGTCTTTACGACAGCCTGCATCCCGCCATGCTGCGGGTGCTTAAACACATTCTGAGCGATGCTGAAGCGGCAGGTTTACACCTTAGCCTGTGTGGTGAAATGGCGGGCGACCCAATGGGTGCACTGCTGCTCACCGGCATGGGGTATCGCAATCTCAGTATGAACGGGCGCAGCGTGGCCCGTATTAAGTATCTGTTACGCCGTATTGATCTGGCTGACGCACAGGAACTTGCCAGCCGGGTGCTTGAAGCACAGTTCACCACTGACGTTCGCCATATGACCGCAGCGTTCATGGAAAGACGCGGGCTGGGCGGTTTAATTCGCGGCGGTAAATAGAAACGTTAAGGCGTCCTTTTGCTCGTCGCCAGGTACGTTAAACGCGCTAAGGTCAGGGTGTGAGACGTTTTTTTACAGAACTTTTCCAGCCTGTCTTGTCCGTGGTGAGTACTGCCTGTGCTATGATCCGGCCCCTGCTGACCCCTAACCGGGCGATAACAATAAACTACTTGTGGTGATAGATGAGTAACAGCTATCTGGCGTTTCCCCAGTTTGACCCGGTCATTTTCTCCATAGGACCGGTTTCCCTTCACTGGTATGGCCTGATGTATTTGGTCGGTTTTGTCTTCGCAATGTGGCTGGCCGTACGCCGCGCCAACAAACCAGGCAGTGGCTGGAAGAAGGAAGAAGTAGAAAATCTGCTGTACGCCGGATTCTTAGGTGTCTTCCTCGGTGGCCGCATCGGTTATGTGCTCTTCTATAACCTGCCATTGTTCCTCGAAAACCCGCTCTATTTATTCAAAGTCTGGGACGGCGGTATGTCTTTCCACGGTGGTTTGATCGGCGTCATCGTCGTCATGCTGTGGTTTGCTCGTCGTACTAAACGCACGTTCTTCCAGGTTTCCGATTTCATTGCACCCCTGATCCCGTTTGGGCTGGGTGCCGGCCGTTTAGGTAACTTCATCAACGGCGAATTATGGGGCCGTGTGACGACTGATGTACCGTGGGCGATGTTGTTCCCTGGCTCCCGTCAGGAAGATATCGTCATTGCTGCCGCTGACCCTAAATGGCAACCGCTGTTGAACCAGTACGGTGTCCTGCCTCGCCACCCGTCACAGGTGTATGAACTGCTGCTTGAAGGTGTGGTGCTGTTTATCATCCTCAACCTGTTCATCCGTAAACCGCGCCCGATGGGGGCTGTCTCTGGCTTGTTCCTGATTGGCTACGGCGCTTTCCGCATCATCGTTGAGTCTTTCCGCCAGCCGGATGCACAGCTTGGCCTGTTTGACGGTTTCCTCAGTATGGGACAAATCCTTTCCATTCCAATGATTGTCATCGGTCTCATCATGATGATCTGGGCATATCGCCGCCCGCAGAAACAATTGTCGTGAGGTAACATGAAACAGTATCTGGATTTAATGCAGAAAGTGCTTGATGAGGGCACACCTAAAGCTGACCGTACGGGTACGGGTACGGTGTCAATTTTCGGTCATCAAATGCGTTTCAATCTGCAAGATGGCTTTCCGTTGGTCACGACCAAAAAATGTCATTTACGCTCCATCATTCATGAGCTGTTATGGTTCCTGAAAGGCGAAACCAATATCGCTTATCTGCGTGAGAACAATGTCTCTATCTGGGATGAATGGGCAGATGAAAATGGCGATCTTGGGCCGGTTTATGGTAAGCAATGGCGTGCCTGGGGCTCTGCCGACGGCAAGCAAATTGATCAACTGAGTAATGTGGTAAATCAGTTGAAACAAGACCCTAACTCCCGACGCATTATCGTTTCTGCGTGGAATGTCGGAGAGCTGGATCAAATGGCTTTGGCGCCTTGCCATGCTTTTTTCCAGTTCTATGTGGCTGACGGTAAGCTCTCCTGCCAACTGTATCAGCGTTCATGTGACATCTTCCTCGGGCTGCCTTTCAACATCGCAAGCTACGCCTTGTTGGTGCATATGATGGCCCAGCAGTGTGACCTCGAGGTCGGTGACTTCGTCTGGACCGGTGGTGATACGCATCTATACAACAACCACATGGATCAGACACATTTACAACTGAGCCGTGAGCCGCGTGCTTTACCGAAATTAATCATCAAACGTAAGCCTGCTTCCCTGTTTGACTACCGTTTTGAAGACTTCGATATCGAAGGCTATGATCCGCACGCTGCGATCAAAGCCCCTGTTGCCGTTTAAGTCATACCTCCCCGTTGGTTAAATACCGGCGGGGTCTTCTACCGTAAAGAACGCCTCTCCCTGTTCTGGCTACTTTTCTACGCTTACCCCCGTTTTTCGCTACAACTATTTCTGCCCGTTTAAGCATCTTGCGAGTCATCCCGCAAAAAATTTTGTCGTGCCATACCGATGTTCAAAAACCTTCCAGAGGATTGCCGGAAAACCGTGCTTTGCCGGTTGTTGGTAAAACGGGACTGAGTAAACTCGCCGCATGAAAACAACCTTTGAACTTAAGCAGCAGGGCATGAGCCTGATTGAAATCCTGGTCGTCATTATGCTGATGAGCATCTGCAGCTTGTGGGGATTGCGCGGCTGGCAGGATTATCAGCAGGCGCTTCGTCTTGAACAAAATGCGCAGAGATTGCGGCTTTATCTCGTTGGTTTACAAACGCAAGCCAATGCTTATAACCGTTCGATAATCATATGGGCCATCGGGGGAGGGCTGGGCTGTGTCGGCTATTCGGTACGCCCGGAAAACTGTGCAGCTTCTGCTAGCCAACCGCGCTTTGTCGTGTCAGAACCTCACATGGAACTCGTCGATTTCACTGAAAAAGTGATGGGTTTTTATGGTATCCGCAATGGCGCGCAAGCCGGACATATCACATTGAGAAATTCCGCCGGGGGCATTCGGTTGGTCCTATCAGCCAGAGGACGGATCCGGTTATGCAGCGAAAACAAACGTATGTCAGGGTTGCCTTTATGTTAGCGGGTAACGACCGCACGCAAGGTTTCACGCTGCCAGAAATGTTGATGGCGATCAGTATTGGCAGCGTGCTGATGCTCAGTGCTGCACAGCTTTATCCTTTGCTGCGTCAGCGCAGTCAGAGTCTTAGTCGACATTTTCAGTTGGACCAACTCCTGAGAGGGACGGTTTTCAATATTGAAAAGGACTTACGGCGTGCCGGATTTTGCAATGGTGAGTGCAAGGGTAAAATCGTGACTTTCGGAAACAGCGAGGGGGAGCGGGCAAACTCCTGCATCATTATTGTTTATGACCTGAATCGTAACGGCCGCTGGGACCCGCCCGGCAGCAGCGAGCCAGACTACTTTGGCTACCGCTTACGTCAGGGAGGGATAGAGACGCAGCGTGGAACCGATAGCTGCACCGGCGGAGGCTGGGAAAAGCTGTTAGATCCATCCGAGGTGCAGGTGACGGAATTTAACGTTACAGAACCTGTTGCTTCTGAGAGGGGACATTTGTACTCCATCATGCTGTCTGCACACTGGAGCGATGCCCCCGCCATTCACCGGCAGGTCGAAAAAAAGGTGGCTGGGTATGAACAATGAAAAAGGCGTTCAGGCCGGTGATCGTCAGCGCGGCAGTGCGATGATCCTGAGTATCATGATGATGATGTCTCTTGGACTTCTTGTTCTGTCAACGCTCGGCCAGCATCTGTCAGGGGCTTTAATGCTCACGTCGAGCGAACATCGTTATCTTCTGGCATGGGAACAAGCCGAATCATCACTTAATTGGGGGATGCGGCAACACTGGGCTGTGTCGCCGGGCAGTGGCTGGCAGTGTCAGACAACCTCCAATGAGTCGACAGGGCGGCTCAGGAGTTGCATTCGCCCTTCACTGCGGGAAGGTGTCTTTCTGCTTAAAGGTGAGGGGGCGGTCGATAAGAGTGCACCAGCCGTCTTGCTGTTTCAGCAAACCACGGCGACCGGGGCGTCGGATGGACAGTATATTTTGGAGGCACTGAATCAGGGGTGGCTGGATTTCTGTCCGGAGTCAGATCCTGCCTATTGTGATGAAGATAGCGAGGTAGCCGATGGAAAAGGGCTTTAGTTTGCCAGAAGCATTAATCGCCACCCTGCTGCTGTCCGTTTCAATCCTTGGTTTGCTGCAATACTATCAGTCGCTGACTCAGGGATTTATACGCCAGTGGCAATTCCGGCAGGCGTGGACGGAGGTGCATGCTCAACTTGATGCCTACGCGGTCACACGAAAAAATAATGCTATCTCTTTAGCCGGTTGGGAAAGTCGGCTCACTGCCGTTGCCGCTAAGGAAGGGTGTGAAACTGCAACCGTCCGTGTTCAGACACCCTCAGGGTATATCGCACAGTCATCCCGGCTATTTTGCGACCGGAACTCTTCACCGGCTTTATGACAACAGTAAAGCCTGTAGCCTTTGGTTTGCATTACGGTTGAAGCTGGTTAGAGTAACCTGCTGAGTTACGTAATCGGTCCTATTAATTTTGTCCTCAAGGAAGCACTCATGTTTACGGTTTATCATTCCAATCAGTTAGATATTCTGAAAACGCTCACGACGAAGCTCATTGAGGGACGCCCGCTTGCCGACCCATTCCGTCAGGAAGTGATTCTGGTACAAAGCCCCGGTATGGCCCAATGGTTACAAATGGAGCTGGCACAAACTTTTGGCATTGCAGCCAATATTGCTTTCCCGCTGCCTGCAACCTTTATCTGGGATATGTTCACCAAAGTGCTGCCTGGTATTCCTAAAGAGAGCGCCTTCAGCAAAGACGCCATGACCTGGAAACTGATGTGGCTGCTTCCCCAGAAACTGCCTGACGACGATTTTGTCGCCCTGCGCCATTATCTGGATGATGACGAAGACAAACGTAAAATTCACCAGCTTGCTGCCCGCGTAGCGGATCTGTTCGACCAATATCTGGTTTACCGCCCTAAGTGGTTGCAGGCTTGGGAAAATGAAACCGAAATTGAAGGGCTTGATGAGTCTCAACGCTGGCAGGCCTCACTTTGGCGTGCGCTTTGTGCCTATACCGAGGAGCTACATCAGCCTGAATGGCACCGCGCTAACCTGTATCAGCGTTTTATTTTTGAATTAGATAAAGCGAAAGAAACACCGGCTGGTTTACCGTCCAGAGTGTTTATTTGCGGTATTTCCGCATTACCGCCGGTTTATCTTCAGGCCCTTCAGGCTCTTGGCCGACACATCGATATTCATCTGATGTTCACCAATCCCTGTAAATACTACTGGGGTGATATTCAGAACTATGCGTTTTTGGCACGGCTGCAAAGCCGTAAGCGTCGCCACTTTCTTGAGAAGTCAGAAGCCTCTCTTTTTCGGGATCCTTCACAGGCCGCCCAGCTTTTCAATGAAGAGGGCGAACAGAATATCAGTAACCCTCTTTTAGCCTCATGGGGAAAACTGGGGCGCGACCATATGTATTTATTGTCGCAAATTGATGAAATCCAGGAAGTTCAGGCCTTTGTGGATGTGGGACATAACAACCTTTTACATGCTATTCAGCAGGACATGCTGGAGCTGGAAGATAACGCGGTGATCGGTATGACCGCCGAAACGTTACTCCACAGTGATCAGAAAAGAACGTTAGTTCCAGATGACCGTTCGGTCAGTCTGCATGTTTGCCATAGCCCGCAGCGTGAGGTCGAAGTACTGCATGACAACCTGCTGGCATTAATTGATCAACACCCTGATCTTACCCCGCGTGACATCATCGTGATGGTGGCGGATATCGACAGCTATGCGCCTTATATTCAGGCAGTGTTTGGTAATGCTCCCGCAGACCGCTACCTGCCTTTTGCCCTTTCTGACCGTAAAGCGAGTCAGGCACATCCGGCTCTTCAGGCTTTTATCTCATTGCTTGACCTGCCGCAGAGTCGCTTTACTGCCGAGCAGGTGCTGGGGTTGCTGGAGGTTCCTGCGCTCGCCGCCCGTTTCTCTATTGATGAAGACGGGCTTCGTCTGCTTCGCCAGTGGGTCGGAGAATCCGGTATCCGCTGGGGGCTGGATGATGACAACGTACGTGAATTGTCACTGCCGGCTACCGGCCAGCATACTTGGCATTTTGGCCTGACCCGTATGCTGTTAGGTTATGCGATGGACAGTCATTCCGGTGAATGGCGGGGCGTTTTACCCTACGATGAATCAACCGGGCTGGCAGCCGAGCTGGCTGGCCATCTGGCGGAGTTACTGATGCAGCTCAGCCAGTGGCGAATTACTTTATCGCAGCCTCGCCCTGTGACTGAATGGTTACCACTCTGTCAGGAGTTGCTCGCTACCTTCTTCTCCCCTGAAGGGGAAACGGAAGTTGCTTTGGCACTGATTGAGCAGCAGTGGCAGAAAGTTCTCAGTCAGGGTGTAGCCGCGCAATATCCGGACGTTGTGCCGCTATCTATTTTGCGTGACGAGCTCTCTTCTAAACTCGATCAGGAACGTATCAGCCAGCGTTTTCTTGCCGGGCCTATTAACTTCTGCACCCTGATGCCCATGCGTTCAATTCCTTTCCGCGTAGTTTGTTTACTGGGTATGAACGATGGGATTTACCCAAGAACCTTACCGCCATTGGGTTTTGATCTGATGTCGCAAAAGGTCGAGCGTGGGGATCGTAGCCGCCGTGATGATGACCGCTACCTCTTTTTAGAAGCCCTGCTTTCTGCTCAAGACCACTTTTATATCAGCTATATAGGTCGCTCAATTCAGGATAACAGTGAGCGTTATCCTTCTGTGCTGGTAAGTGAGTTGCTGGAATATATCGGGCAGAGTTATTGTCTCGACGGAGACAGCCGTTTAGGTGCTGATGAAAGCGCTGCGCGCGTCACCAACCACCTGCTGTGCTGGCATCCCCGTACACCTTTTGATATTGCCAACTTTGAAGCAGGTAACGAACATCAGAGTTATGCCGCTGAGTGGCTGCCTGCCGCCAGTTTACAGGGCGATGAGGCTATAGATTTCAATCAGCCTTTAGAGCCCCTGCCTCTGACTGAAGTGACGCTTGATAACCTGTTACGTTTTTATCGCCATCCGATCAAAGCCTTCTTCCAGATGCGGCTGAATGTCAGCTTTGTACTGGAAGAGACTGAGCTTTCTGATGAAGAACCTTTTATTCTCGATAATCTCGATCGTTACCAGTTCAATTCTCAACTCTTAAATACGCTGATTGACGAGCAGGACAGTGCGCAGCTTTTCTCCCGCATTCGGGCTTCCGGTGGACTCCCTTATGGACCTTTCGGTGAGATTTACTGGCAGAAACAGCTCGACGAAATGTCGGCGCTTGCAGAGCAAATCCGTAGTGAAAGACGGGAGAGCTGTAGTATCGAACTTGACCTTCCGGTGGGAGATATCCAGCTGACAGGATGGTTGCATCAGGTGCAGGATGATGGCCTGTTACGCTGGCGGCCTGCTGCCTTGCTGGCGCGGGATGGCCTGTTGTTATGGATTGAACATTTGGTCTATTGCGCCAGTGGAGGGACAGGTGACAGCCGCATGTACGGGCGAAGTGGAACCGCCTGGCGCTATGCAGCATTATCGCCAGAAGGAGCACGGCAACATCTGGAGGATCTTATCGCGGGTTATCTGCAGGGGATGGCTGAGCCGTTAATTCTGCTTAATAAAAGCGGCTGGGCGTGGTTGTCACAATGTTTTGATCAAAGCACCGGTATCGTGAGTCACGATGCGGAAAAACAGGAAAAAGGGCGCAGTAAATTACTGCAAGCCTGGCAGGGCGATTACCGTGTTCCCGGTGAAGGGGCCGATCCCTATATTCAGCGCGTCTTCCGACAGATTGATACACAAATGCTGGAGATTATCGTCCGCGAAGCTGAGCGCTTCCTTTTGCCTATTGCCCGGCACAATCTGGCATAGTAGAGAGATGGTGCAAATTTATCTGATTGAGGGAGAGTGGCAATGTTAAAACAGCTTACCCGTGTTTACGGGTTACTGTTGTTATCGGTCTTTTTGGTACCCGCAGCGTGGTGCGCAACTGACTGGCAGCCGTATTCACAAGCCATCAATAAGAGTCAGAACGATCCTCGTCAGTATCAGGCAATAAAATTGGCTAACGGACTGACGGTATTGTTGGTCTCAGACAGCGAGGCCAGTAAGTCGTTAGCGGCGCTGGCGATTTCTGTTGGTTCCCTGGAAGATCCCGACTCCCAACTGGGGCTGGCACACTACACCGAACATATGTTGCTGATGGGGTCCAAAAAATATCCGGAGCCTGAAAGCCTTTCTGAATTCCTCAAAAAACATGGCGGCAGCCATAATGGCAGCACTGCGTCCTATCGTACGGCGTTCTATCTTGAAGTGGAGAATGATGCGTTGCAACCTGCTGTCGATCGCCTGGCAGATGCTATCGCTGAACCTCTTCTTGACCCCACCAATGCCGATCGGGAACGCAATGCGGTGAATGCCGAGCTGACCATGGCGCGTTCGCGCGACGGTATGAGAATGGCGCAGGTGCGGGCGGAAACCCTTAATCCTGCGCATCCTAGTGCCCGCTATTCCGGCGGTAATCTTGATACTCTGAAAGACAAACCTAACAGTAAATTGCACGATGAGTTACTGGCGTTTTATCACCGCTATTACTCGGCCAACCTGATGGTTGCCGTCATATACAGCAATAAACCTTTACCGGAACTGGCGCAGTTGGCCTTTGATACTTTCGGCAAAATCAGTAACCATAATGCTGAAGTACCAGCGATCACTGTACCAACCCTGACAGACGCGCAAAAAGGCGAGTTCATTCATTATGTTCCGGCACAGCCCCGTAAGCAGTTGCGAATTGAGTTTGCCATCGATAACAACAGCGCGGATTTTCGCAGTAAAACAGATACCTATATCAGTTATCTGATTGGCAACCGCAGTCCAAACACGTTATCAGACTGGCTGCAAAAAGAGGGGCTGGCTGACGGTATTAACGCAGGCGCTGACCCGATGGTCGACCGTAATCAGGGGGTCTTCAACATCTCCGTCTCGTTGACGGATAAAGGACTGGCACAGCGCGATAAAGTCATTGCAGCAGTCTTCAGCTACTTGGCCGAAATACGTCAGCAGGGCATTAAGCAGGATTATTTTGATGAAATTTCGCATGTTATGGCGCTGGACTACCGCTATCCGGCCCTGACTCGCGATATGGATTATGTTGAATGGCTGGTGGATACCATGCTGCGTGTCCCTGTTGAGCATGTTCTTGATTCACCTTACCTCACCGACCAGTTTGATCCGGCCGCTATCAGCTCACGCCTTGATGAGCTGACTCTACAAAACGCACGTTTCTGGTATATAGGGCCTGACGAACCGCACAACAAAGTTGCCTATTTCGTGAATGCTCAGTATCAGATTGATAAAGTGCCGGCCGAAAAATTTGAACAGTGGAAAGCCGATGAGCAACAGATCGCCCTGACTCTGCCTGCGTTGAATCCCTATATCCCGGACTCGCTGGCGCTGGTAAATAAGGGCAGCACTGCAACCAAACCCGAACTGATCGTAGAGAAAAAAGGGCTGAGGGTCTTTTACATGCCGAGCCGTTATTTCTCCGCTGAACCTAAAGCGAATGTCACTGTGTCATTCAGGAATGCCAAGGCCCTGAATAACGCCAAAAATCAGGTGTTATACGGATTGACGGATTATCTGACCGGTGTGGCATTTGATGAGCTGAGTTATCAGGCGTCCATCGGTGGAATAAGTTTTGCCACTTCTCCGGATAATGGTTTGCAGTTCACCGCCAGCGGTTTTACCGAACGCCTGCCGGTATTACTGAGCAAACTGGTAGACAGTTACCCTGACTTCCGGCCGACGCAGGAACAGCTGGATCAGGCAAAGTCATGGTATCTCGAGCGCCTTGCCTCTGCGGATAAAGGCAAAGCCTTTGAGCTGGCATTGCAACCGGTGCAGCTGGTTTCACGTCTGCCCTATACCGAACGGGAAGAGCGCGAAAAACTGGTTGCAGGTATCACACTGGAGCAGGTCAATGCCTACCGTGAAAGCCTGATCCACGATGCTGCCGTAGAGATTATGGTCGTCGGGAATATGACGTCGCCTCAAGTTAAGGCTATGTCTGAAGAGATCGTGAATAAAATCGGTGCTCACGGTTCTCAGTGGTGGCGCGGTAGTCAGGTGGAAGTCAGGCATCCACAAAAGGTTAATATCCAGCGTCAGGGCAGCAGCACGGATTGCGCGCTGGCCGCTGTTTATGTGCCGACGGGCTACGATGAAATCCAGAGCATGGCCTACAGTTCACTGCTCGGTCAGATCATTCAACCCTGGTTTTACAGTCAGTTGCGCACTCAGGAGCAGTTGGGTTATGCCGTGTTTGCATTCCCGATCCCGGTCGGCAAGCAGTGGGGTATAGGCTTCCTGCTCCAAAGCAACAGTAAGCAACCGGATTATCTCTATCAGCGCTATCTGGCGTTTTATCCTCAGGCGGAAAAACGTCTGCGTGAAATGAAAAATGATGAATTCGCCCAGTACAAACAGGGGCTGATGAACGAGATGCAGCAGCGGCCACAAACGCTGGACGAAGAGTCAGATCGTTTCGCCAATGATTTCAGCCGGGGTGAGAACCACTTCGGGACGCGTGACAAAGTGATCGCGGCCATTAGCGGACTGACGCAAACCCAGCTGGCAGATTACTTCCATAAGGGCGTGATCAAAATGCAGGGGCTGGCAATGTTGTCTCAGGTGTCCGGTAACGACGCTAAGCCAGCGGCATATGCAGCACCTGCGGGTTTCAAAACCTATGCCGACACTTCTGCAGTGCAAAAAACACTTCCCCATCGGGTGAGTCAATAATGGCAGATATTATTGCGCAGAAACTTGAGCCTCTGACGCTCCCCCTGACCGGTGCCAGACTGATTGAGGCTTCGGCAGGAACGGGAAAAACATTCACGCTGGCGGTGCTTTATTTACGTCTGCTGCTCGGGCTGGGTAAAGAGGCGGCTTTCCCCCGCAGCCTGACGGTGGAAGAGATTCTGGTCGTGACCTTCACCGAAGCGGCCACCGAAGAATTACGCGGGCGCATCCGTGGCAATATTCATGAGCTGCGGCTGGCGTGTGTACGCGGGCAAAGCGAGAACCCGATGATGACGGCGCTGATGGCGCAAATTGATGACTTGGCTTTTGCTGCGCAAACCTTGCTGGCTGCCGAAAGGCAAATGGACGAAGCTGCAATTTACACCATTCACGGTTTTTGCCAGCGGATGCTGACCCATAACGCCTTTGAGTCGGGGATTCTGTTTGAGCAAACGTTGGTACAGGATGAATTACCGCTTCGTCGTCAGGCCTGCGCGGACTTTTGGCGTCGTCATTGTTATCCGTTGCCGCTGGATATTGCGCGGGCTATCTCGCAAAAGTGGAGCGGGCCGGAAGCCTTGTTAAGCGATCTTGCGCCTTATCTGCACGGTGAAATGCCAACGCTGCGCCAGCCCCCTGCCGATGATGAAACGATAGAGATCCGACATCAGCAGATCATCAGTCGCATTGACGGTATCAAGAATCAGTGGCGTGCCGCCGCGGCAGATCTGAATGCCATTATCGCCGACTCGGGGGTCGATAAACGCAGTTACAGCACCCGTTTTTTACCGGTGTGGCTGGAAACTGTCGGGCAATGGACTGTGCAGGAAACTGAAGATTACAGCCTGCCAAAAGAACTGGAACGTTTCCGCCAGTCAGTATTGTTTGAGAAAACAAAAAAAGGAGATCCGCCAGCACATCCACTTTTTGAGGCGGTTGATGCAATCTATGCTGAGCCGCTGAGTTTACGCGACCTGATTGTCGCCCGCGCCCTGAGCGAGATACGTTTCACCATTCAGAAAGAGAAGCGTCAGCGTGCGGAGCTGGGTTTCGACGATCTCCTCAGCCGTCTCGACGGTGCGTTACATCAGCCGGGCGGAGAACTGTTGGCACAGGCGATTCGCAGCCGTTACCCGCTGGCGATGATTGATGAGTTTCAGGATACGGACCCTCAGCAATACCGGATTTTCCAGCGTCTTTATGTTAACCAGCCGCAGTGCGGTTTGTTGCTGATCGGGGACCCAAAACAGGCGATTTATGCATTCCGTGGTGCGGATATTTTTACCTATATGCGCGCCCGCTCTGAAGTTAGTGCCCACTATACAATGGACACTAACTGGCGCTCGTCCTTCAGTATGGTGCAGGGCGTCAACCACCTGTTTTCTCAGGTGGAGTCACCTTTTCTTTTTTCCCAAATCCCCTTTATTCACGTTGCGCCAGCGCCTAAAAATGCTGAACTGGCCTTTGAATTTTCCGGGGTTAAGCAACCTGCATTACATTTCTGGCTGCAGCCGGGGGAAGGCGTCGGAGTCAGCGATCACCAACAACTGATGGCACGTCAATGTGCCGCGCAGATCCGTGACTGGCTGAATGCCGGTCAGCAGCAGCAGGCATGGCTGGTGAGTGCCAAGGGGCGTCAGCCGGTGCAGGCGTCGGATATCACGGTTCTGGTCCGCAGCCGTGCTGAAGCGGCGTTGATACGGGATGCATTAAGTGGCCTGAATATTCCCTCGGTCTACCTTTCAAATCGCGACAGCGTGTTTGATACCGCAGAAGCGAAAGATATTTTATGGATCCTGCAAGCCGTTCTGGCGCCTGAGCATGAACGTACATTGCGCAGTGCAATGGCCACCGGTGTGATTGGGCTGGATGCCCTTACGCTTGACCGGTTAAGTAACGATGAGCGCGCTTGGGATGCGCTGGTCGATGAGTTTGATGGCTACCGGCAGCGCTGGATGCGTCGTGGGGTTTTGCCGATGCTCAAGTCATTAATCAGTCACCGGCATCTGGCAGAGAATCTGCTAGCGATCGCCGGTGGAGAGCGGCGTTTGACGGATTTACTGCATCTGGGAGAATTGTTACAGGAAGCCGCAGTTCAGCTCGATAGTGAGCACGCACTGGTACGTTGGGTAGCGCAGCAGATATCGGCCCCTGACCGGCAATCACAAAGCCAGCAGTTGCGTCTGGAAAGCGACCGGCATCTGGTTCAAGTGGTAACGATCCATAAATCTAAAGGGCTGGAATATCCGCTGGTCTGGTTGCCTTTCATCAGTAACTTCCGCCAGCAAAAGCAGGGGCTGTATCACGACCGTGATACGTTTTCCGCCATGCTCGATCTCAACAGTGATGAGCAGAGCCAGATACTGGCCGAAGAAGAGCGCTTGGCGGAAGATCTCCGCCTGCTGTACGTTGCGCTGACCCGTTCTGTTTACCACTGTAGCGTGGGGATTGCTCCGCTGATTCAGGGCACGCGAAAAAAACAAGGCAACACCGATTTGCACCTCGGCGCATTGGGCTATCTGGTACAACAGTCTCAGGCGGCCGATTCGCAGGTGCTGAGCCAGTATTTATCGGCGTTATGTTGTGATGACGTGGTGTTTTCAGTCATTGAGTCCCCCGAACAGACACCATGGGTACCCCCTGTTGAAATCAGTAAAACACTCTCAGCACGACAGGTTGAGCGAAAGATTCAGGACAACTGGCGGGTCACCAGCTACTCAGGACTGCAACAGCACGGTACGGCGCTGGCACAGGATTTACTGCCGAGACTGGATGTCGAGGCCGCAGGTGAACAGCAACCGGCTGCAGAGCCGCAGATGAATGCGCACACTTTCCCTCGTGGCGCTTCGCCGGGGACTTTCCTGCACAATATTTTTGAGGAGATCGCTTTCGACCAACCGGTTGACGATGAGTGGCTGATTGAGAAACTGAGCGCTCAGGGGCTGGACTTGGCATGGCTGCCGGTGCTGAAAACCTGGATTGATACTATTTTGCAAACACCCCTCGGTGAACCAGCGCTAACACTCAGTGCGCTGGACGGTGAGAAACTGCAGTCAGAGTTGCAGTTTTATCTGCCAATTGATGGGCTGTTGCAGGCTCCTCAGATGGATGCGGTGGTAAAACGCTACGACAGTCTCTCCGCGCTCTGCCCGCCGCTGAATTTCCAGCAGGTTAAGGGGATGTTGAAAGGGTTTATCGATCTGGTTTTTTACTGGAATGGGCGCTACTACCTGCTCGACTACAAATCTAACTGGTTGGGCGAAGACAGCAGCGCTTATACGGAATCAGCCATGGAAAATGCCATGGCCGAACACCGTTATGATTTGCAGTATCAGCTCTACACGTTGGCGCTGCATCGCTATTTACGCCACCGCGTTGCGGGTTATGATTATCAGCAGCATTTTGGCGGTGTTATCTATCTTTTCCTGCGCGGAATGAGTACAGAACATCCGGGTAATGGCGTCTTTCGCCGCCGCCCTTCAGAGGCGTTTGTTGATACCCTGGACCGCTTATTTAAAGGGGATACGGTCGCGGATGTAACGATGCCAGACAATATAAGGCCAGTGGAGGACAGCTTATGAACCTCTTATTTGAGCAAGCGCAGAGTTGCGGCGCATTAAGGCCACTGGATGTTCAGTTCGCCCGCATGATTGCGGCTGAGAGTGTTTTGGAGAACGAGCAAGCGGCCATTATGCTTGCTGCCGCCTGTCTGAGCGCCGAGGCGGGTGGCGGGCACGTGTGTCTTCATCTTGATCAACTTCAACCCAATACGCTGTTTGATGGCCGTTTTCCGGCGCTGGCCAGCGCACTATGGCATTCGGCCGGATCACCGGATACTCAACAATGGCTGGCATTGCTGCATCAGCAGACGGCAGTCAGCAACGGCACCTCCCCGGCACCGCTGGTATTACAGGACAATCGTCTCTATCTGCAACGCATGTGGCAAAGCGAAGGGGAAGTGGCGGTTTTCTTCAATACTCAGGAAGTAGCGGGTTCATCGCTTAGCGTTGATGAGGACAGACTCCGGGATATTCTGAATACCTTGTTTGGTGAAGCGACTCCCCGCAGTGATATCGACTGGCAGAAGGTTGCGGCGGCAGTGGCGGCCACCCGTCGTATTTCCGTGATTTCCGGAGGACCGGGCACGGGAAAAACCACCACGGTGGCCAAACTGCTTGCGGCGCTGGTTCAGCTTTATCCCGAACAGAAATTGCGTATTCAACTGGCCGCTCCGACAGGAAAAGCAGCGGCGCGTTTGACGGACTCCCTCGGTCAGGCCAGCCTGCGACTTCCGCTCAGTGCGGAAGAACGTGAGATTTTCCCGGCGGAAGCCTCGACGCTTCACCGTTTACTTGGCGCTCAGCCTGGCAGCCAGCGTATGCGTTACCATCGCGGCAACCCGCTGCACCTCGACGTGCTGGTGGTCGATGAAGCTTCAATGGTCGATCTGCCGATGATGGCCCGTTTGATTGAAGCATTGCCGGAGCAGGCGCGGGTGATACTTCTTGGCGACCGCGATCAGCTGGCATCCGTTGAGGCCGGTGCCGTGCTGGGCGATATTTGCCGTTTTGCCGAACAGGGTTACAGCCCTGAACGCGCGACGCAGTTGAGTTATCTTACAGGGTGTCAGCTGGAACCGACGCAGGCATCAGGCCCGGCCAGCGTACGCGACAGCCTTTGCCTGTTACGGCGCAGCTATCGTTTCGATGCGGGATCAGGCATAGGGTTGCTCGCCTCGGCAGTGAATGCAGGTAACAGTGCGGCGGCGGCAGAAGTTCTTGGTAGAGGTTTGCCCGATGTGACGGGCTATCCGCTGAACGAAACGGAAGATTTTCAGCCTTTGCTCGATGCCTGTGTCAGCGGGTATACGCCTTATTTGCAGGGCGTGGTTAAAGGCGATCCGGCAGACCATATTTTGGCGGCCTTTGGACGTTTTCAAGTACTCTGTGCGTTGCGGGAAGGGCCGTTTGGTGTGAAAGGGCTGAATGAGCGCATTGAACAGCGGCTAAACCGCAAAGGACTCATTCGCAGGCCAGCAGCGTTGGCGGGTAAATGGTACGAGGGGCGCCCGGTAATGATCAGCCGTAACGACAGCGCATTGGGATTGTTCAATGGTGATATCGGTATCGCCTTACAGGACATGGGGGGGGAACTGAGGGTCTGGTTCCAGTTACCCGGCGGTGAGTTAAAATCGGTACAGCCCAGCCGCTTACCGGCGCATGAAACAGCTTATGCCATGACGGTGCATAAATCTCAGGGCTCCGAGTTCGAGCACACGCTGTTTGTACTGCCTAACCATTTCCTGCCGGTGCTGACCCGTGAACTGGTTTACACCGCCATTACCCGCGCAAAGGCAAAACTCTCACTTTATGCCAGCGAGAAAGTATTCAGCATCGCCACCCGCACGCGGACGCAGCGGCGCAGCGGACTGACGCAAAGGTTAAGCGGTCAGGAATAATCTTTAGTTATTGATGACGCGCAAAATAGAACGGGACGCTTAAAGCGTCCCGTTATTGTTTATGGCTCGAAAATTAGCGGTTCAGAGTTCCGTCAGCAGAATTTTGGAACGGCGCTGATAGTTATACATTTCCTGTTTCTGAACCGGCAGAACATCAACTTCGGCCGGTTTGAACCCGCGCTCCTGGAACCAGTGAATGCTGCGTGTGGTGAGCACGAACAGGCGATCCAGCCCCATCTGCTTGGCCTGACTGGCAACACGTTTTAGCAACATTTCACCGCGAGATGAACTGCGATAATCCGGATGAACCGCCACGCAGGCCATTTCGCCAATGCGTTCTTCGGGGAACGGATAGAGTGCGGCGCAGGCGATGGTCAGGTTGTCGCGTTCAATAATCGTAAATTTGTCGATCTCCATCTCCAGCTGTTCGCGTGAACGGCGAACCAGAATGCCCTGCTGCTCGAGAGGGCGGATCAGTTCGAGTATGCCACCAATGTCATTGATGGTGGCGCGGCGCACCTGCTCGGCGCTCTCCATCACGATCTGTGTACCGATACCGTCACGGGAAAACAGTTCCTGAACCAGTGCACCATCTTCCTGATAGCTGATGAGGTGGCTGCGGCGCACGCCGCTGCGGCAGGCTTTGACGGCGCCACGCAGGAAACGCACAGTACCTGACTGATAGTCACCGCTGGCTTCCATGGTCTCGATACGCACCTGAGCATCATTGGGGAACAGCTCTGAGATGATCTTATCGTCTTCATCAATCACGCCCTGTGACGAGCAGAAGCCGATCATTTTCTCCGCTTTCAGTTTAATCGCCAGCTGCGTGGCGACCTCTTCGGAGGTGAGATTGAAGCTCTCGCCGGTGACGGATACCGCAACCGGGCCCAACAATACAATGGCATTGCTGTCGAGCTGGCGGTGGATGGCTTCTTCATCAATGCGGCGGATACGGCCGGTGTGGCAGTAATCAATACCATCATCAACGCCCAGAGGCTGAGCAATGATGAAGTTGCCGCTGACCACATTAATGTGCGCGCCCTGAAGTGGCGTATTATTCAGGCTCATCGACAAGCGAGCGGTGATATCGAGCTGCAACAGACCGGCGGCTTGCTTCACCAGTTCCAGGGTTCGGGCATCGGTGACGCGGGTATTTTTATGGTAGAGGGGCTCATAATTATGCTCCGCAAGATTTTCATCGATTTGCGGACGGGCGCCATAAACCACGACCAGGCGGATCCCCAGACTATGCAGCAGGCCGATATCGTTGACGATGTTGGTAAAGTTCTCATGTTCAATGGCTTCACCACCCAGCATGACAACAAACGTTTTGCCACGGTGCGCATTGATGTAGGGAACGGAGTGGCGAAACCCCTGGACCAGTTCAGTACTTCGTTCCTTCACGGCAAAACCTCATTTGAATTTTTATTCGTAATTTCTGTATTTTTATTCTTTTATGTCGGTGTGGCAAGTAAGAAATCTCTGTTTTTGTTCTTACTCCTTCAACGCCTCATCTACAGCACTGAAAAATCTGCCGCCGGTTTATGAATGACATGAAGGGATCGATTGGTTAGAATTTTCTGATTGAGCCTGAAAAAGGCCATTTTCCTCTTTTTATACTCTGTTTTGAGCTTTTTTTTGAGCCTTTATATTTTATCTCTGAGACTGCATGACTGACGAAAATCACAATTTTGGCCGAAGACGGCTTTTACAAAGCGTGGCCGCGACATGGATGTTAAGCGTCAGCCGGGTCGGTTTCGCCGCCAGTTCACAGGTCGTGGCGGTGCGCGTGTGGCCCGCCACTTCCTATACCCGCCTTACGCTGGAATCCAGCACTCCGTTGAAATACAAACAGTTCCTTCTCACTAATCCCCATCGCGTCGTGATTGATATCGAAGGCGTGCATCTCAACAGCGTGCTCAAGGGACTGGATAAGCAGATCCAGCAAAGTGATCCTTTTATTAAGCAGGCGAGAGTGGGGCAGTTTGACCCGAAAACCGTGCGTCTGGTGATGGAGCTCAAACAGCCGATTAATCCGCATGTATTCACTCTCAAACCAGTCGCAGGCATTCACAACCGGTTGGTGGTCGATCTCTATCCGGCGGAAGGCGCAGCGAGTACGGATGATGATCCGTTGCTGGCACTGCTGGAAGATTACAATAAAGGCGATGTGGCCCGCACGTTGCCACCGGAAACGGCCAAAGACGGCAAGGCTGGGCGCGAAAGACCGCTGGTGATCATGCTTGATCCGGGGCATGGCGGGGAAGATCCGGGCGCGATTGGTAAATATAAGACACGTGAAAAAGACATCGTGCTGCAAATTGCCCGCAAATTACAAAAGCTCATTCAGCGCGAGCCGAATATGAAAGTGCATATGACGCGCAACGAAGATGTGTTTATTCCGTTGAAAGTGCGGGTGGCCAAAGCGCGGAAATTACATGCGGATCTGTTTGTTTCTATTCATGCAGATGCTTTTACCAGCCGCGCTGCACGGGGATCTTCAGTGTTTGCTCTCTCAACCAAAGGCGCGACCAGCTCCGCAGCCCGGTTTTTAGCACAAACTCAGAATGAATCTGACCAGATTGGCGGGGTCGGCAAAAGTGGAGACCGTTATCTCGACCACACGATGTTTGATCTGGTACAGACCGCGACCATCAACGACAGTCTCAAATTTGGTAAAGAAGTGCTGTCACGCATGGGCAAGATAAATCATCTGCATAAAAACAAAGTGGATCAGGCCGGGTTTGCCGTGCTGAAAGCACCTGATATTCCGTCCATTCTGGTCGAGACGGCGTTTATCAGTAATGTAGAAGAGGAGCGCAAACTGAAAACCAGTCACTTTCAGCAGAAAGTAGCCGAGTCGATACTGGCAGGCATTAAGGCTTATTTCGCTCAGGGCGGAATGTCAGCAAGAGGGTAATGAGTAGATGGGGCTGGTTTCCAAAACGGGGGCTGGCCTTTAGAAACTCAATTTTGCAGACACTGGAAACAAAAAAACACCCGTTAAGGTGTCTGATGTGCTTTTACTGCTTGTTTGTAGTTGGTTGCGGGGGCCGGATTTGAACCGACGACCTTCGGGTTATGAGCCCGACGAGCTACCAGGCTGCTCCACCCCGCGTCCGTCACTACAATATACTGCTTACTTTTTACTACCCATCCATACTGCTGTTGGTTGCGGAGGCCGGATTTGAACCGACGACCTTCGGGTTATGAGCCCGACGAGCTACCAGGCTGCTCCACCCCGCGTCCGTCACTACAGTACTGCTTTCATCGGTAAGTCTTTCATTCCAATCGTACTTTTAATTCAGTATCGAATTGGTTGCGGGGGCCGGATTTGAACCGACGACCTTCGGGTTATGAGCCCGACGAGCTACCAGGCTGCTCCACCCCGCGTCCGATGAGGGCGAACTATACGCTGCATGAGAATTCGTGCAACCCTTTTTTCGAAATTAATGTGATAAACCACCCGGTTACTTGCTTTTCATACAGTATGCTGTTTTTTTCAACGAGTTTGACGGAATCCATTATTTTCGTTGATGCCAATTCCCTTCTTATAGCCCGTTTGTTATCGTTTTGGCGGTAGTCTCCCCCGAAAGCAAGAGAGCGCGGTAATAATGAAAGGACGTTGGAGTAAATATCTGCTGAGTGGTCTGGTCATCGCAGTATTGGCAGGTTGTTCGTCACGACCTACCGATCGCGGTCAGCAGTATAAAGATGGTCGACTGGACAATGCGCTTGAGTACGTTAATGAGCCGAATGCCACAGGCAAACCGGTTAACGCCAAAGATTACGCTAATCAGGTTTCGCAGGTGCAATACAAATCCTCCGCCCTGTATGGTAAAAATAATTCCACTTATGACGCGGTACAGCAGTGGCTCCGTTCTGGCGCGGACACTCGTACACTGAGTCAGTACGGTATTAGCGCCTACCAGATGGAAGGGGCGGACAATTTTGGTAACGTGCAGCTTACTGGCTACTACACGCCAGTGTTGCAAGCCCGTTATACCCGACAGGGCGAATTCCAATATCCTTTATACCGGATGCCACCAAAACGTGGCCGCCTGCCGGATCGCGCCTCTATCTACTCTGGCGCATTGAGTGATAATTATGTGGTGGCGTGGACCAATTCCCTGATGGATAACTTCATGATGGAAGTGCAGGGCAGTGGCTATGTCGATTACGGCGATGGCCGCCCGCTCACGTTCTTCGGTTATTCCGGTAAAAACGGCCACGCTTACCGCAGTATCGGCAAGGTGCTTATCGACCGCGGTGAAGTCGCGCGTGAGAACATGTCGATGCAGGCGATCCGCCAATGGGCAGATTCACATAGCCCGGCGGAAGTGCGTGAACTGTTAGAGCAGAACCCGTCTTTCGTGTTCTTCAAGCCAGAGCCTTTCGCCCCTGTGCGAGGCGCGAGCGGTATTCCGCTGATTGCTAAGGCTTCAGTAGCGTCTGACCGTTCACTGATCCCGGCAGGCACGACCTTGCTGGCCGAAGTGCCTGAGCTGGATAATAGAGGTAAGTTCACCGGTAAATATCATATGCGTCTGATGGTAGCGCTGGACGTTGGTGGTGCAATTAAAGGACAGCATTTTGATATGTACCAGGGGATTGGCCCTGACGCCGGGCACTCTGCCGGTTTCTACAATCATTATGGACGTGTGTGGGTGTTAAAGTCTGCGCAAAACGGTAAGCCACTGTTCACTGCCTACAATGCGGCAAGCGGGACATCTTCAGGCACGACTTCTGCTCTGGCTCCCGCCGCGACCAGCAACAGCGGATCTTTTCTGTTGAAATAATATAATTGCGGTAAAATGCTTCACTCAAGGCAGCCTGCGGGCTGCTTTGTTATTTCGACTATGCACGATTACATTGAATTTATTAGCAAGTACAGAGGTTAACCCGTCATGACAGCAGTTTACTCCGATGCCTATCAACAGCGTTTTGGCGGTACCGCACGCCTTTATGGTCAGCAGGCGCTGGCGCTGTTCTCGCAGGCGCACGTCTGCGTTATCGGCATCGGCGGCGTAGGTTCCTGGGCGGCGGAAGCATTGGCGCGCACCGGAATTGGCGCTATTACGCTGATTGATATGGATGATGTCTGTGTCACGAACACCAACCGGCAAATTCATGCTTTGCGGGAAAGTGTCGGACAGGCGAAAACCGAAGTCATGGCGCAGCGTATTCTGGCGATTAATCCGGAGTGTAATGTCACCTGCATTGACGATTTTATTACCCCGGACAATGTGGCTGAAATGCTCAATCACAATTTCAGCTATGTGATTGATGCCATCGACAGCGTACGGCCAAAAGCCGCGTTGCTGGCGTATTGCCGTCGTTACAAGATCCCGGTGGTGACCACGGGTGGTGCTGGCGGGCAGATTGACCCGACGCAAATTGCGGTCGTGGATCTGGCGAAGACTATTCAGGATCCGCTGGCAGCAAAATTGCGTGAGCGCTTGAAAAGCGATTTCGGCGTGGTGAAAAACAGTAAAGGTAAGCTGGGAATTGACTGTGTATTTTCCAGTGAACCACTGATGTATCCACAGGCTGATGGTTCGGTTTGCGCCTCGCGCGCCACAGCGGAAGGTCCAAAACGTATGGATTGTGCTACGGGCTTTGGCGCGGCCACGATGGTTACTGCCACCTTTGGCTTCGTAGCTGTCTCACATGTACTGAAGAAGATGATGGCGAAAGCACAGCGGCAGCAAACCGCTGCCTGATTTCAGATGAGTTATAGCTCCCGGCGTGCCAGTTGCTTGATGCCGGCTGCCAAGGCGGCCAGCCCGCTGGCGCGGCTGGTGCTGAGTTGTTCGCGCAAACCCAGCGTATCAAACAGCGCCAGAGGGTCTTCTGACAGTATCGCCTGCGGCGTTTTACCTTCCACTTTCGTGAGTAAAACCGCCAGTAACCCTTTGACGATGCGGCCTTCGCTGTCGCCATAAAAATGCATCCCGCCATTTTCCTGCCGTTGCGCCCCCAGCCATACCCGGTTCTCACAGCCTGACAGCTCGGTTTCCGGCGTTTTCAAACTGTTGTCCAGAGCAGGAACTTTTTTAGCCAGCAGGATCAACTGACGGTAGCGATCTTCCCACTGACGAAGGCTAGAAAAGTTATCAATCAGTGATTGTTCGGTGATTTCATGTCCAAAAGGATGAGGCGCTAACATAAGATTTCTCTGTGTGACGGAGCGTTAATCGGCCAGAAGTTCTAAGGCGAATTTCACCGCTTTTACCAGACGATAGACATCATCTGCTGTGTTATACGGCGCGAAAGAGACACGCAATGTACCACTGACGCCCATTGCCTCCATCAGCGGTTGAGCACAATGCTGCCCGGCGCGTAACGCGATGCCTTGTCCGGCAAGTAACGTTACAATATCGCTGTGATGCGCGCCTGCGATATCAAAAGCCAGTATGGAAGCATTCTGACACCGGAAACTGCGAAAACCCGGCAACTGGGCCAGTTGCTGTTCGGCCAGCGCTGCCAGATGTTGGGCGTATCTTTCACCTGCGGCTCTATCCGTTGCTTCAAGCCATTCAAGGGCAGCATCCAGCCCAATGACTCCGGCGATGTTTGGCGTGCCTGCTTCAAAACGATAAGGCACTTCCTGCGGGGTAAAGTCTTTCATGGAAGCCTGCGTCAGCATTTTTCCACCACCCTGCCAGGCGGGCATCGCCTCAAGCAGCGCCATTTTGCCATAAAGCACGCCAATGCCCGTCGGGCCATAGAGTTTATGCGCGGAAAAAGCATAGAAATCGATATCCAGCGCCTGCACATCTGCGGGGCAATGGACGACGCCCTGTGCGCCATCCACCAAGACGGGTGTGCCATTGGCATGGGCCAGCGCAATGGCGCGCGGCAGGTCCGGCATACCGCCGGTCACATTCGACATCTGAGTGAGAGCCAGCAGCCGCGTTCTCTCATTAAGCAGCGAGGGTAACAGGCTCAGATCGGGTGAAAACTGTGCATCCAGCGGCAGGGTGATCACTTTTGACTGACAACGCTCCGCTACCATCAGCCACGGGATCAGATTGGCATGGTGCTCAGCCTGACTGACGATGATTTCATCACCCGGTTGCAGCTGTGTTGACAGATAGCTTTGCGCAACCAGATTTATGGATTCGGTCGTTCCACGGGTCCAGACGATATTTTCTGCCCGCGGAGCGTTGATCAGTTTAGCCACGCGCGCGCGCGCCTTCTCATATCTTTCGGTTAAAGATTGCGCTGCCTGATACTGACTGCGGTGAACGGTGGCACCCTCCTGTGAGTAAAACTCAAGAGTTGCATCAATCACTTTCTTGGGCTTCAGCGCCGTCGCTGCGCTATCAAGATAGCTTTGCTCCTGCGTAAGTGCAGGAAATTGCAGTCGAAAACTGGCGAAGTCAAAATCAGTCATATGCGTTCAGCTCGGTTGGAAAAGCAGGCAAACATGAAATTTTCCCTTATCGGCAGGCAAGATATATTCATTTTAGGAATGGTTACCGTGGAAATATATCAGAAGCTTGTTATGCTGAATTACGAAGACCAGAAGAATTAGCCAGATCCATTATCTGGCAATCAAAGCATTTTAATCTACAAGGAGTCTATGATGAAGAAGATCGCCGCCGTAGTTTCAGCTGTACTGCTGACCTGTACTCTTGCTGCGTGTTCAAGCAACTATGTCATGCACACTAATGATGGACGCACGATCGTTGCTGAAGGTAAGCCAAGCACAGACAGTGATACCGGTATGATCAGTTATACCGATGCGTATGGCAATAAACAGCAGATCAATAAATCTGAAGTTAAAGAGATGGCTAAAGGTAACTAATCCTTAAGCCGCGACTTCCCTTGCGGGAAGCGCTCTTTACTAGCATTAACAAAACCGGCCATCTTGCGATGCTGCCGGTTTTGTCACAGTATGAGAACCTGTTTTGCCCAAAAATTTGTTACAGTCCAGTAAACAATGTGACAGGCAAAAAAAAGCACCGCAAAATGCGGTGCTAAAAAATCACTTTGGACAGACAGGGTAATGTACAGGAAGTGAAAAGTTTGTAGCATTCAAGCTACGTGTCCGGATTGCCGGACAATGCAAACACAACATCACAACCACAAGCCAAAAGCATTTCAGCATCCTCATACCAAACTACTTTTCGTTCCGGCCCAGGAAGTGGCGCCACTATAGGTTTTTGCCTGTACATCCTCAACGGACAATTTATAATGTCTCGGATTAAAAAAACTAATAGTAAAACCCACGGCTAAGCACTTTGCTCGCCGGCGAATAATAAGTATCCATTCCATGTCAAAACGTTTACCCCCTCTTAATTCCCTGCGCGTTTTTGACGCCGCAGCGCGCCACCTTAGTTTTACTAAAGCGGCTGAGGAACTTTTTGTCACACAGGCGGCAGTAAGCCACCAGATTAAGTCACTTGAGGACTTTTTAGGCCTCAAGTTGTTTCGCCGGCGTAACCGTTCTCTGTTACTGACCGAAGAAGGTCAGAGTTATTATTTGGATATCAAAGAGATATTCTCTTCGCTCAATGAAGCCACGCGTAAGCTGCAGGCGCGAAGTGCCAAAGGTGCGCTGACCGTCAGTTTGCCGCCAAGCTTTGCCATTCAGTGGCTGGTGCCGAGACTTTCTGGCTTTAACTCAGCTTATCCGGGGATCGACGTGCGTATCCAGGCGGTGGACCGGGAAGAAGATAAACTGGCTGACGATGTAGATGTGGCGATTTTCCATGGTCGCGGTAACTGGCCCGGCCTGCGTGCCGAACGTTTATATGCCGAATATTTGTTGCCGGTCTGTTCACCTTCATTGCTGATGGGTGATAAGCCGCTGAAAGTGCCTGAGGATTTAGCCAACCATACTTTGTTGCACGATGCGTCCCGCCGTGACTGGCTGGCTTATACCAAGCAGCTGGGTTTACAGCATATCAATGTGCAGCAGGGACCGATTTTCAGCCACAGTGCGATGGTGGTTCAGGCTGCCGTTCACGGACAGGGTGTGGCGTTGGCGAACAATGTTATGGCACAAACTGAGATTGAAGCGGGGCGGCTGGTCTGTCCGTTCAACGAAGTCTTGATCAGTAAAAATGCTTTTTATCTGGTTTGTCATGACAGTCAGGCAGAACTGGGTAAAATAGCCGCCTTTCGTCAGTGGATCCTTGCCCGCGCAGCCAGCGAGCAGGAGAAGCTGCGCTTTCGTTACGATCAGGCCTGAGCCTGATAAACGTTTCGTCGATTATATTGCTGGCCTGCCCTCTACGGGTGGTCCATCAATCAACAACGATAATAGGTAATACCCCATGACCAGTCGTTCAATGTTGATCTTCGCCGCCATCAGCGGCTTTATCTATGTTGCCTTTGGCGCTTTCGGTGCCCACGTACTGAAAAATTCCCTGGGTCAGGCTGAATTGGCCTGGATCCAAACCGGTTTAACCTACCAGAGCGTGCATACACTGGCGATCCTGGTGCTGGGCGTGGCGATGCAACGTCAGCGCAATGTATGGTTTTACTGGAGCAGCGCCTGTTTGGCGCTTGGCACGGTGTTATTTAGCGGCAGCCTTTACTGTCTGGCGCTGTCGCACCTCAGACTGTTTGTATTTATTACGCCGGTGGGTGGGATCTTCTTCCTGATCGGCTGGATATTGATGTTGACCGGCGCTTTGCGTCTGAACAAAAAGGCAGAACGCCATGAATAAAGTTGCTCTCTATTGCCGCTCGGGTTTTGAAAAAGAGTGTGCTGCAGAAATTACGGCCAAAGCCGCGAAGATGGAAATCTTCGGTTTTGCCCGCGTCAAAGAAGACAGCGGTTATGTGCTGTTTGAGTGTTACCAGCCTGAAGACGCTGATCGTCTGGCGAAAGAGATCCCTTTCCGTGAGCTGATTTTTGCCCGTCAGCTGATTGTCGTCGGTGAGTTGCTGAAAGATTTACCTCCGGAAGACCGCGTATCGCCGATTGTGGGCATGCTGCACGGTGTGATAACCAACGGCGGCGAACTGCGCGTCGAAATGCCGGACACTAACGAAAGCAAAGAGCTGACCAAGTTCTGCCGTAAGCTGACTGTTCCGCTGCGTTCTGCCATGCGTGAGCAACGGATCCTCGGCAAGCGTGAAAATCCGCTGCGCCCCGTGGTGCATGTGTTCTTTATCGCGTCCGGTTGCTGCTATGTGGGCTATTCGTACAGCAATAACAACTCGAAATTCTATATGGGCATTCCGCGTCTCAAGTTCCCGTCAGAGGCACCAAGCCGTTCGACGCTGAAGCTGGAAGAGGCGTTCCACGTGTTTATTCCTGCCGATGAGTGGGAAGAGCGTCTGGCGAGTGGCATGTATGCGGTGGATCTGGGCGCATGTCCGGGGGGCTGGACCTATCAGCTGGTACAACGCAGCATGATGGTGACTGCGATTGATAACGGCCCTATGGCTCCGAGCCTGATGAACACAGGACAGGTTATTCACCTGCGCGAAGACGGTTTCCGCTACAAATCGACCAGTACTAAAAACTACTGGCTGGTCTGTGACATCGTAGAGAAGCCAGCGAAAGTGGCGGCGTTAATGTGCGATTGGCTGGTCAACGGCTGGTGCCGCGAAGCGATTTTTAACCTGAAATTGCCAATGAAAAAGCGTTATGAGGAAGTGACGAATATTCTTGAGCGCATCAGAGAGCGTCTGGAAGAAAATAATATTCACGCTGAGATTTTTGCCAAGCAGCTTTATCACGACCGTGAAGAAGTTACCGTTCACGTGCGTCGCTTCTGGGCCACTGTCGGCGGGCGTCGCGACGAGCGTTAATCGCGTCGTGATCTGACTTTTCTTCAGGTAAAAGTAAAAACGCCGGTGCTGTCAAAGCCCGGCGTTTTTTATTGCCCCATAACTATTAAGGCAGCCGCAATTGTTGCAGGTTTCCGCTGAGGGGAAGATCGGTTTGCAGCGTTGAAACCCGCTTGCAGGCATAAGCCAGATCCCGGTGCTCAGCTAATTTAGCCTGCCACTTTTCGAGTACAGCTTCCAGATTTTCATACAGTGCATCCAGCGTTCCAGCCTCAGTCAGAAGTGTCACTGCCGTTTTCGGGCCAATGCCCGGCACTCCCGGGATTTTACTGCTGCTGATCCCCGCCAGCCCCCAGTAATCCGTTAGTTGTTGCGGCAACACGCCAAAGGTATCGCGTACAAAAGGCATATCCAGCCAGCGTTTTTGGAAGTAATCACGAATTTGTACGTTGGGTGCCAGTAACTGACAGTAGCCTTTATCGGTCGATACGATCGTTACCTGATGTCCGCTACCTGCGACTTTGGCGGTCAGCGTCGCCGCCAGATCGTCGGCTTCACTGCCTGGCGAGTGCCAGCAAGCGACACCAAGCGCGACAAAACCCTCTTTCAGGCTCGCCATTTCAGCAAATAGATTGTCGGGCATCGGTGAGCGCCCGGCTTTGTAGTCGGGCAGGCATTGATGACGCCAACTGTTGTCGCGGTCATCTTCGTCAAATACCGCGACGGCATGGGTTGGCTGAACGTGTTGGATCAACTGTCCGACGGCATTCTGGCATGACAGCAAGCAGGGTGAGCCTTGAACAGCATGAATGCGGCGGATGAGATTCAGAGCGTCAATAATGAGCAGATGTATAGGCATGGTGAGGTCGCTTCCATCAATAAACAGGGCGACATTTGCGTCGCCCTGTATCAAGCCTTTCAGAGATCACGTAGCCTGATTATCAGGCACATATTTCATAACAAGGAATGTAGGCGCTGCCCGGCAATTTCATGCGGTGCTGGGCGACAAATCCCTGCAACAGGCTGTCCATTTTCTTCATTAACGCCGGGTCGCCGTGCAGCTTAAATCGCCCGTGTTTTTCGATTTCCTGGATACCAAACTCTTTCACGTTACCGGCCACAATACCTGAGAAGGCGCGGCGCAGGGCAGCAGCTAACTCTTCCGGCGGTTGGTCAGGGTAAAGGTTCAGTGCGGCCATATTGTCGTGGTTTGGCTCAAACGGCATCTGCAGATCTGGAGCGATGCGGATAGACCAGTTGAAGCTGTACGCATCTCCGCTGTTGCGGCGGTTCTCTTTCACCAGCGGCATTGCGCGTTTCATCTGACGGGCGACTTCGGTCGGGTCATCAATGATGATGGTGTAATGCTTGCGGGCTTCTTCGCCAAGGGTGTCTTTAATGAAGGCGTCGAGAACGGTGAAGTAATCAGCGCTCTCTTTCGGGCCGGTCAGGATCAGTGGCAGAACCTGATCGCTGTTCTCCGGATTCATCAAAATCCCCAGCAGGTAGAGCAACTCTTCTGCGGTACCCACGCCACCCGGGAAGATAATGATCCCGTGAGCGATGCGGACAAAGGCTTCAAGGCGTTTTTCAATATCCGGCATGATGATCAGTTCATTCACCAGCGGATTTGGCGGTTCGGCCGCGATGATGGAAGGTTCAGTCATGCCAATGAAACGGCCGAGTTTGTAGCGCTGCTGCGCATGGCCCACCGCGGCACCTTTCATCGGGGCTTCCATCGCTCCTGGGCCACAACCGGTACAGATGTTCAGTTCACGCAGGCCCAGCTGACTGCCAACGTTACGGGCATACTGATATTCCACTTCATTAATGGAATGGCCACCCCAACACACGACCATATTCGGATCTTCATCCAGATGCAGTGCGCGGGCGTTACGCAGAATGGAGAAGACCATATTGGTCAGGTGCGCCGAGTTTTCACTATTGAAATTCTCAAAGCGGCTGTTACTGGAGATTTGCGCATTAACAAACAAAATGTCACGCAGCACGGCAAACAAATTAGCCTGCAAAGAGCGGATAATACGGCCATCGACGAAGGCATCTTCCGGCGGATTAACCAGTTCAAGTTTCACACCACGTTCACGTCGTAACACATTGATGTCAAAGCTTTCGTAGCGGTCGAGCAGCTCTTTGCTGCTGTCTGTCTGGCTACCACTGTTGAGCACGGCTAATGAGCAGTTACGAAACAGGCGGTATAAGTCACTGCTCGCGGTGCGCTTGAGCATGTCAACTTCCAACTGCGACAACAGATCCATTGAGCCAAGCGGGCTGATATGTGTAATCAAAGTTGCTCCTTTACACCCATTGGGCGACGTTTATTCCTGCCGGCGAAAGGCTGCACATGATTTTTGGGATCGCGCTTTTTGCGGTGTGCCGGATCCTGTTGGCAGAAATAATTGATTGATTTTGAAGGTATCTCTGCCGAGGCTGATGCCCGGCAGTGTCGCTTCTGAATTAACAGTAACCCTGTCCTGTCGCTTTTACCAACCGTTGCTGACTGTTAGCTCAGTTCTTGAGCAACGTCTCGCATTATTGCCTGACAAGTCTTGCCGTTGCAGGTGTAAACGGGACGTTGGATCGCCATGGATTGATATCCAGACCACCGCGGCGGGTATAGCGGGCGTAGACGGCCAGCGCCTGAGGCGCGCAGAATGTCAGGATGTCATTAAAGATACGCTCGACGCATTGTTCGTGGAATTCATTATGGTTACGGAAAGAGACCAGATAACGCAGCAGTGCTTCGCGATCTATTTTCGGACCACGGTACTGGATTTGCACCGAGCCCCAGTCTGGCTGGTGCGTGATCAAGCAGTTGGATTTCAGCAGGTGACTCACTAGCGACTCTTCTACTGTTTCATCTCCATCACCTGCGGCATCAGCCAGATAGTCAGTACTGAATTCATAGTTTTCGATTTCGATGTCTTGATCGTCGATGCATTCGCCGTCAAAACGGCCAATTGCGCTGCCTTCTACGTCCTTTAAGCGGCTCAGGCTGACGGTCACATCCCCTTTGGCACAGTGGCTGAGGTCACGCGTCAGCGTGGACAGAACGCTTTCCCAGTTGTCGAATTTGGTTTGATTGAAGCTGTTGAGGTAGAGCTTGAAGCTTTTTGATTCGATCAGATTGATGCTGTCTGCAGTCAGGCTGATTTCACCCACGGCTACCTGGGGCAGACCTTTGGCATTGAGCCAGGAGAGTTCATAGAGCGTCCAGATATCTGCGCCATGAAAGGGCAGCGCGTCTGGATAAAGGCCCAATGGTTCGCGGTTCATACTGCGCGGAACGGCCTGTAATAAGGAGGCGTCATACTGATCGCGGTACGGCGTCGGTTTGCCCAATGTCAGTTGAGAGAGGGCCGGGTTATCCTGATATGAGGACATGCTGTCACCTTGGTCTAAGTTCTGGGTACAATAGCGTTTGAGAAGTCATTATCGCCTTAGTTTAACTTAGCCTGGTCTGAAGATGAGAGATTTTATGGAGTCGGATGTTTCCGTCGCGTTGCGCGAATTTACCCAACGGTATGTGGATCTGTGGCAGCGGGAGACCGGTTTTCCGCCTTCGAGTGAGGAGTTGCTGGGCGTTGAGTCTCCCTGCGTGGTGAAAAGCAGCGAAACGGCTGTCTACTGGCTGACCCAGACTTTCAGCCCGACGCAGTCGCTGGAGAATGTCGAGTGCGCACTGGAACTTCAGCTTCGTCCTGAGGCCCACGATTTCTACACCACCCAGTTTGCGGGGGATATGTGCGCCAAATGGGAAGATAACGCGCTGACATTACTGCAAGTCTGGAGCCCGGAAGATTTCACCCGCCTGCAGGAGAATTTGATTGGCCATCTGGTCACTCAAAAACGTCTTAAGCTAACGCCCACGATTTTTCTGGCGACGACCGATTCAGAAATGAATATGATTTCGCTGTGTAATGTGACAGGGGAAGTCATATTGGAACAATTTGGCAGTAAGAAGCGAACTCTTCTCTCGTCATCGCTGCCAGAATTCCTTAGAATGCTCTCCCCGGATTTTCTCCGCTGATTTATCGTTCCCTCACCGTTCTGCTTTAGCTCACATTCGTGTGAGAGATCTCTCACACGGCCTGTAGGAGATCTCGTTTAATCTTTGTCGTCATTACCCTGGTAAAGTTAATTATCTTTTTTAAAACAACTTGTTATGTTGAATGCCACGTTTGTGAGGCTTACAGGATGAGAGTTTGGCTTACAGCCTGTCTTGTCCCGCGGGCCGAAATCGACGATTCTAAGTGGGTCGAAGGATGACATGAAACGGAACATTAGGATGATGGCTGTTTCATAAAGTAGGGGAAAGGCTCAGGAAGAGTCAGGACGGCATCGGAGCATGCCAGGATGTTTCAGGACGAAACAAGGGACACCTCCAGGACGGAGATTGAGAGCTCGTAAAGGATAACGGGTGGGTCAGGAAGACTAAAGGAAATATGTCAGGAAGACATTAGGACGAAACGTCAGGATGAAAGTAGGACGATGCAATGGATGGCAGGTTAGGATAACCGCGGGAAAAGTTTTCAGGGATTGAGCAGGGAGCACTTAGGTAGCTGGATTGCTATAAAACGAACGGGGGGCACTGTGCAAACAGTGCCCCCAACTTTTTGTCTGCATTTTATGATCAGGCGTCATGTACGGTCAGCCTGAGTATCAACGGCTCCTCAGGCAAGTTCCTCCTTCCGCCATTTTCTGCTTTTAACCAATCGCACCCAATGCATCTTCTTTGCCCTGCTTTTTAGGCAGCAGGAAGAGGGTCGCGTAGATATCCAGCAGGTAAATCGCCGCCAGAAGGGTTAATGCCGCGGTAAACGACACCTGCGAGACCAGCATTCCGATCACCAGCGGGCCAAAGCCACCCACACCGCGCCCGATATTGAACAGAATATTTTGCGCCGTGGCCCTGACGTTGACCGGATAGGTGTCCGAAATCAAACCACCGTAGCCTCCAATCATTCCATTGACGAACATTCCCATCACTGCGCCAGCAAACAGCATGGCGGTCGGGTCTTTCAACTGGGCATAACAGACCACCATCAGCACTGCGCCGACCTGATAAATCAGGAAAATCCTCCAACGCGGGAAGCGGTCAGCCAGTACACCAAACAGCCAGATACCGAACGTCATACCAATGACAGTTACGGCAGTCCACAGTCCTGACTTGGTCAGCGAGAAACCAAAGTTCTTCGACAGATAACTTGGCATCCAGATCATCAGCCCGTAATAACCAAAGTTTTGTACCGAGCAGAGGATCAGGATCCCGATACTCGCTTTGGTGGTCGGCGCGTCTTTAAACAGCAGTTTTATCCGGCTGAACAGGGATTCATTCGGGCTTTGGCTGGCGTGTTTAACAAATTCTTCGGGTTCGCCCATGGTGCGGCGAATAAGAAAGGAAGCCAGCGCCGGTAGCAGACCGACCAGGAACATTCCGCGCCAGCCAATAACGCCCAACAATAACGGAGTGAGAAACGCTGCGAGTAATACACCAAGCTGCCATCCCATGCCGACATAAGCCGAGGCTCGGTTACGCTTTTCGGCGGGCCATGCTTCAGCAATCAGCGCCATGCCGATCCCAAACTCTCCGCCCAGACCGACTCCCGCCAGCGTGCGGTAGGCCAGCAAATCCCAATAGCCCTGAGCCACAGCGCACAGACCGGTGAACAGTGAAAACATCAGAATCGTGAAGGTCAGGACGCGGATCCTGCCAAAGCGATCGCTGATAGGGCCGAAGATCACACCACCCAGCACGGCACCAATCAGCGTCCAGGTTACCAGGGATCCGCTTTGGGACGAGGTCAGGCCAAGTTCGATGGCGATGGCCGGCAGCATAAAGCCGAGGATCAATAAGTCGAAGCCGTCCATTGCGTAGCCGGTGACGGAAGCGATCATGGCTTTCACCGGTGTCGCATGAGCTTTTTTAGAGTGTTGGGCAGGCATTTTTCGCGTCAAGTTATGTAAAGTGGAATTATTTTGCCCGCTCAGGCGGTTGAGTACCAGTATGAAAAACTGATGGCTGGAATTTAGCGTTATAAGAGGCAAGGCGGGTCAGGAGAAAGTTGGGGCCGGGCAGCTTCAATGCTATGCTTTGCGCCTTTATGCCTGCCGCGCAACAGCCGCGTATGACGAATGCAGAGAGATATTGATGAGTACTGAAAATCAGGTTCGCCAGATATTACAGGATATCGAACAGGTCATGCGTGATCTGAAACTGTGGCACGCTATGCCACCGGAGGCTGAGGCTTTTGACAGCGTGGAACCTTTCTCTGTCGATACCATGTCCGCAGAGCAATGGCTGCAATGGGTGTTAATTCCGCGTATGTACGCACTGCTGGCCGCCGATTCTGCACTGCCGACCCGTTTTGCGATCACTCCCTATTTTGAAGTGGCAATGCCTGATTCGGCCCGTTTACTGGCCGCACTGCAGCGTCTCGATGATTTGCTGAATATAGAAGACTGACATGCTGGAAATTTTGTATCAGGACGAACATCTTATTGCGGTGAATAAACCTCCCGGAATGTTGGTCCATCGTAGTTGGCTGGACAGTCGCGAAACGGTTTTTGTTATGCAAACTTTGCGTGACCAGATTGGCCAGCATGTCTTTACGGTACATCGGCTGGATAAACCGACCTCCGGCGTTTTACTGCTGGCGTTGTCGAGCGATGTGGCGCGTCTGATGTCGCAGCAGCTTGAAAATCATCAAATGACCAAGGTGTATCACGCCGTGGTACGCGGATATGTGCCTGAAGACGGCACGGTCGATTACGCGCTGACGGAAGAACAAGACAAAATTGCTGATAAATTCGCGAGCGTTGATAAAGCGCCGCAGCCTGCGGTGAGCCATTATCGTGTGCTGGCGAAGGTTGAAATGCCCGTTGCCGTCGGCCCCTACGACACCGCCCGCTACAGTCTGGTGGAGCTCAAACCTGAGACAGGACGTAAGCATCAGCTTCGCCGCCATATGTCTCATCTCCGCCATCCGATTTTGGGAGACAGCCGCCACGGCGATCTCAAACAAAATCGCGGTATGGTCGAGCATTTTTCCTGCCCTGGCCTGATGCTGCACGCTAGCCATATGCAGCTGCTACATCCGGTGACCGGCGAAATGCTGAGCCTTACGGCAAAGTGGGACGGGCGCTGGCAACATCTGGTACAACAGCTTGGCTGGCTGGGGTGTATTCCTGAGCTAGAAAGGGTTGAGTCTGGCGAAGAGAACGGTCAGCATCAGGATAACTAGTATTTTTCGATAATTTTCAGGACAACAAGGAGTAGAACCATGGCTGAGATTGGTATTTTTGTCGGCACCGTTTACGGTAATGCGCTGCTGGTGGCAGAAGAGGCTGAAACTGTCCTGAAAAAACAGGGGCATCAGGTCAAACTGTTTGAAGAAGGCACGCTGGAAGCCTGGCAATATTATCGCCATCACTTTGCTCTGGTTATCACTTCTACTACCGGTCAGGGGGATTTACCTGACAGCATCGCGCCACTGTTTGTTGCTATCCGCGATACCTTAGGGTATCAGCCGGAACTGCGTTATGGCGTCATTGCGCTGGGTGACAGCAGCTATGATCACTTTTGTGGTGGCGGTCATAAGATGGATGATTTATTGCAGGAGCAGGGCGCATCGCGCATCGGCGATTTGCTGGAAATTGATGCGATGGAAACTGCTGAGCCGGAAACGTTGGCCGTGCCGTGGGTTGAAAAATGGGCACAATTGCTAAAATAGTCGCAGATGAAATAACGGCCGTCATAATCTGACGTGATACGTGGCGAAATAAAAAAAGGTCAGGCTAATCCCCTGACCTTTTTATTTTCGGCTTTCGCAAAAATACGGTGAACTATTAACGACCGCTGGTTAATTTTTCCAGATCGGATTCGATCTCGGTAATTTTATTCGCCACAACGGATTCCAGATGACGAAGGTCATCAAGGATTTTGCGTTTCAGATCCACTTCAACCTGATCGCGCTGACAGATTTGATCCAGCTCATCAATCACATAACGCAGGTTAGGGCTAATTTCGTGAATTTCTTTATAACCCTGACCGGCATTATCGGCCACGATAGTTTTGCGCTGGCGCGGATATTTGAATTTCACGCTTTTAGCAAAAAACTCGCCTTTGTCTTTGCGGAAGTAAATTTTCAGGATGTCGTTATTGGCCTCCTGACGCAGGCTATAACGATCGATATCGTCGGGATTATTAATACCCAAGCTTTTCAGGTTGTCATACATAGCGGCACCTTTTAGTTTTTACGGAGTGTTATCATGATGAACCGAACGGCGGTCAGATTCGTTGATTAATGACACAGTTTACCGCTCTACAGTTATAAAAATGGCGGATTAATTAACCCGCCAGATTCATTTTAGTCGATGGAGCGTAATAACTCATTAAGACCGGTTTTGCCCAGTGTTTTGGCATCCACTTTCTTAACGATCACAGCGCAGTACAGGCTGTATTTGCCATCTTTGGAAGGCAGGTTGCCGGAAACCACCACAGAACCCGCAGGTACGCGGCCGTAATGCACTTCACCAGTTTCGCGGTCATAAATTTTGGTGCTCTGGCCTATGTAAACACCCATGGAGATCACTGAGCCTTCTTCTACAATCACGCCTTCAACGATTTCAGAACGCGCGCCGATAAAGCAGTTATCTTCGATAATGGTTGGGTTTGCCTGCAACGGCTCCAGCACGCCACCGATGCCAACACCGCCGGACAGATGGACGTTTTTACCGATTTGCGCACATGAACCCACGGTGGCCCAGGTATCCACCATGGTGCCTTCATCAACGTAGGCGCCGATGTTGACATAAGAAGGCATCAGCACGGTATTACGCGCAATGAATGCGCCTTTACGTACGGCGGCAGGAGGCACCACGCGGAAACCTTCGCGCTGGAAACGGGCTTCGTCATAGTCAGCGAATTTCATCGGTACTTTGTCGTAGAAGCGGTTTTCAGCGCCATCCATGAGCTGGTTGTCGTTGATTCTGAAAGAGAGCAGTACCGCCTTCTTGAGCCACTGATGCGTTACCCACTCGCCATTGATCTTTTCGGCAACGCGCAGCTCGCCGCTGTCGATCTTATTAATGACCTGGTTAACTGCGTCGCGCGTTACGCTGTCAGCGTTTGCCGGAGTGATCTCTGCACGGCGCTCGAAGGCCTGCTCAATAACGGTTTGAAGTTGCTGCATCCTGTTCTCTTTCCTGATAGTGATGTTTAAAAAGTCAGTGTTCTTTGTATCACATTTTTTCGTTAGGGTTGAGCGCCTCTGTTAAGCGGCGCCGTATTTCATGGCGTGTCTTTTTATCCAGCGCACGGCGTTCGCCATTAGCCAGAATGAATAAATCCTCTACGCGCTCGCCTATGGTGGAGATGCGTGCACCATGCAGCGACAGTCCCAAATCAGAAAACACTTCCCCCACGCGTGCCAGTAAACCGGGTTGATCGAGCGCGACCAGTTCCATATAGCTGCGCCGGTCGGTGTGCGTCGGTAGGAAGCTGACTTCGGTCGGCACGCTGAAATGGCGCAGTTTTGGCGATGGTCTGCGGGCGCGTGGCGGCTGGTAGGGTTGGGTCATCGACTGTTCCAGCGCGAAGCGAATCGCCTCGTGGCGATCCTGCGCCAGTGGGCTGCCGTCCGGTTCCAGCACGATGAAGGTATCCATCGCCATGCCATCACGGTTGGTAAAAATTTGCGCGTCATGAATGCTCAGATTGCGGCGATCCAGTTCGCCGGCGACCGTGGCAAACAGGTAAGGGCGGTCCGGGCTCCAGATAAAGATCTCCGTACCGCCGCGCGTTGCCTGACGGCTGACCAGTACCAGCGGTTTGGTTGAATCATGTTCAAGCAGATGGCGGGCATGCCAGGCGAGCTGATTAGGCGAATGGCGCAGGAAGTAGTCCGCCCGGCAACGGCTCCAGATGCGGTGCAGCGACTCTTCATCAATATTGTCCATGCGCAGCAGGGCCAGCGCCTGAAGACGATGATGGCGGACGCGTTCGCGCAGGTCAGGCGTATTCTGCATTCCGCGACGCAGCTGTTTTTCCGTGGCGAAATAGAGCTCGCGTATCAGGCTCTGCTTCCAACTGTTCCATAACGTTTCATTGGTGGCGCAGATATCGGCCACGGTCAGGCTTACGAGATAACGCAGGCGGTTTTCGCTCTGCACTTCAGCGGCAAACTGCTGAATTTCATTCGGGTCCTGAATATCACGACGCTGGGCAGTCACTGACATCAGCAGGTGACAGCGCACCAGCCAGGCAACCAACTGCGTTTCGCGGGAGTTCAGGCCATGCAGTTCAGCAAACTCCAACACGTCCTGCGCGCCCAGAATCGAGTGGTCCCCACCGCGTCCCTTGGCGATATCGTGGAACAGGGCGGCCATCAGCAGCAGTTCCGGTTGCGGCAGGCGTGGGTAAAGTTCGACGCACAGGGGATGGCGCGGGCGCGTGGCTTCGTCGGCAAAGCTTTCCAGCTTTTGCAGGACGCGGATTGTGTGTTCATCAACGGTATAGGCGTGGAACAAATCAAACTGCATCTGCCCGACAATCAGCCCCCACTGCGGCATATAAGCCCATAACACGCTGTGGCGGTGCATCGGCACCAGCGCACGGGAGACGGCGCCCGGATGACGTAAAATCGCCATGAATATATCGCGCGCTTCAGGGATCATGCACAGCGGCGTTTTCAGATGTCGGCGTGCATGACGCAGCAGACGAACCGTCGTGGAGTAGATACCTTTAATTTCGCGGTGACGCACCATCAGGTAAAACATGCTGATAATGGTTTCCGGGCGACGGCTGAAAAGTGTTTCGTCGCGCAGATCGATCAGGTCACCACGTAACTGGAAATGTTCGTCCAGAGGACGCGGCTTTTCATTCGGGCCGATTGCCAGAATAGCTTCATCAAATAGTTGCAACAGCATCTGATTGAGCTCGCCAACCCGGCGCGTCATGCGGTAGAAGTCTTTCATCATGCGTTCTACCGGCTCGTTGCCTTCGCCCTGATATTGCAGGAGCTGGGCGACATTGAGCTGCCGGTCAAACAGCAGACGGTTGTCATAACGCGACAGAACCAGATGCAGGGCGAAGCGGATGCGCCACAGAAAACTCTGGCACTCAATCAGTTCATTGCGCTCAGCTTTGGTCAGGAAACCAAAGGCCACCATTTCGTCCAGCGACGTGGCGCCGAAATGGCGGCGGGCCACCCATAAAATGGTGTGGATATCGCGCAGGCCACCGGGGCTGCTTTTGATGTCGGGTTCGAGGTTGTAGCTGGTGCCGTGATAACGTTGATGGCGTTCGTTCTGTTCATCAATCTTGGCGCGAAAGAAGGTCGGAGAAGGCCAGAAGCCATCGCTGAAGACATGCTTTTGCATATTAAGGAACAGGGCGACGTCGCCGCAAATTAACCGCGATTCAATCAGGTTGGTGGCCACCGTCAGATCGGCCAGGCCTTCTAGCAAGCACTCTTCGAGGGTGCGGACGCTGTGACCGACTTCCAACTTTAAATCCCACAGCAGGGTGATCAGTTCACCGATGCGCTGAGCCTGTTCGTCATTGAGGTGCTGCTGGCTGAGCACCAGCACGTCGATATCGGAAAGCGGGTGTAATTCACCGCGTCCGTAGCCGCCAACGGCCACCATGGCGGTTTCCGCAATATCGTCAAATCCGTAAAAGGTCCACAACCGCTGTAACAGCCGGTCAATAAACAGCGAGCGGGCATCGACCAGCTCTTCGGCACGTTGCCCGGCATTAAAGGCATCGGCCAGCCAGAGCTGAAATTGTTCCATATGCTGTTTGAGACTCTGACGGTTGAGATCGTCGTCAGGGTAGGTCGTCGGGGAAGCGGGCTGCGGCGTTAACGCCTGAGGAAGCTCCGGCGTTAACGGAGATTGCGGGCTCTTTTCAGAGGGGAAATGTTCAATCATATGTGCGAAGCCCATTCCTAGAGTAAGAGACAAAAAAGCCGGCTTTCGCCGGCTTGATCACCAGATTCACCCCTGTGGAAGAGCGGGTTACTGCTGGTCGTGCGTAATAATATTCGGGATGGTGTCATCCTTACGCAGCGTCATAATTTCACAACCGTTATCGGTTACCACAATAGTATGCTCGTACTGAGCCGACAAGCTGCGATCTTTAGTTTTTACCGTCCAGCCATCTTTCATGGTGCGGATGCGGTAATCGCCCGCGTTCACCATAGGCTCAATAGTGAACGCCATACCGGCTTGCAGCACAACGCCGCCGTCATCGGCATCGTAGTGCAGAACTTGCGGCTCTTCGTGGAAGACTTCGCCAATACCATGACCGCAATATTCGCGCACCACGGAGAAGTTTTCCGCTTCGACAAATTTCTGGATCTCTTTGCCCAACGTGCGCAGACGGATACCCGGTTTCACCATCTTCAGCGCCAGGTAAAGGCTTTCCTGTGTGATGCGACACAGGCGCTCGCCCAGAATGGTCGGTTTACCTGCGATGAACATTTTGGACGTATCACCGTGGAAGCCATCTTTAATGACGGTCACATCGATATTCACGATGTCCCCGTCTTTAAGGATCTTGTCGTCGCTTGGAATGCCGTGACACACGACTTCATTAACGGAGATACAGACTGATTTTGGAAAACCGTGATAATCCAGACACGCCGAAATCGCCTGCTGTTTATTGTTGATGTGATCAGCGCAGATACGGTCCAGTTCACCGGTGCTTACGCCAGGTTTGACATGAGGCTCAATGATTTCCAGCACTTCAGCCGCCAGACGGCCAGCCACGCGCATTTTTTCGATGTCTTGAGGTGTTTTTATTGAAATTGCCATGAATAATCCTGCGGGTATCCTGTTTTGACGCCTTTCTTTCTGCTGCAACGTCGTCAATAATTAGCTTAGACTTATGGTATCAGCCCTGATAATACCTGCCAAATTTTCATTTCCCATGCAGCAAACTTCCTAACAAAAGTTGCTCTGCAGCCGTGAATTATGGTATAAAGCGCGCCGGCAATCCGCTATGACCGTGAGGAAATATTGTGATTAAAGCCGAACACTCATATGTGTACTTATTGTTTATCGTAAGTAATAACACACACGTATCGACACATACACCGGGGTGCTCTGGGATTCGTTCTGCAGGGTCGGTGTTATGGGATACGTGGAGGCATAACCCCAACATCTACTATTAGAGGTTTTATCATGGCAACTGTTTCCATGCGCGACATGCTCAAGGCCGGTGTACACTTCGGTCACCAGACCCGTTACTGGAACCCGAAAATGAAGCCATTCATCTTCGGTTCACGCAACAAGGTTCACATCATCAACCTTGAGAAGACTGTTCCAATGTTCAACGAAGCTCTGGCTGAGTTGCAGAAGATCTCCTCCCGTAAAGGAAAGATCCTGTTCGTTGGTACTAAACGCGCTGCAAGCGAAGCGGTAAAAGAAGCTGCACATAACTGCGACCAGTTCTTCGTGAACCATCGCTGGTTGGGCGGCATGCTGACTAACTGGAAAACCGTTCGTCAGTCCATCAAACGTTTGAAAGATCTGGAAATCCAGTCTCAAGACGGCACTTTCGAAAAGCTGACCAAGAAAGAAGCGCTGATGCGCACTCGTGAGCTTGCGAAGCTGGAAAATAGCCTGGGTGGTATCAAGGATATGGGTGGTCTTCCTGATGCTCTGTTCGTAGTCGACGCTGATCACGAACACATTGCAATCAAAGAAGCTAACAACCTGGGTATCCCGGTATTCTCCATTGTTGATACCAACTCCGATCCGGATGGCGTTGACTTTGTTATCCCTGGTAACGATGACGCAATCCGTGCAGTAAATCTGTACCTGAGCGCTGTTGCTGCCACTGTCCGTGAAGGCCGTTCGCAAGATCTGGCTGTTCAGGCAGAAGAAAGCTTCGTAGAAGCTGAATAATAAGGCAAGCTCAGCAGAGCCCTTATTAACCAGGTATTGAAATATGTTGGTTAGGGGGCCTTTATTGGCCCCCTTTGCTTATCTTAAATGCGAGAAATATCTCACCGCAAAAAGCCTTTTTGCACTGAGATAATCGAGGAAAATACAATGGCTGATATTACCGCTGCCCTGGTAAAAGAACTGCGCGAACGTACTGGCGCTGGCATGATGGATTGTAAGAAATCGCTGGTAGAAGCTGATGGCGACATCGAGCTGGCGATTGAGAATATGCGTAAATCTGGAGCGATCAAAGCGGCTAAAAAAGCAGGCAACGTAGCTGCTGACGGCGTGATCAAAACTAAGATTGAAGGCAACTACGGCTTAATTCTGGAAGTTAACTGCCAGACCGATTTCGTTGCTAAAGATGCTGGTTTCCAGGCATTTGCTGACAAAGTGTTGGACGCTGCTTTTGCAGGCAAAATCACTGACGTTGAAGTTCTGAAAACACAGTTCGAAGAAGAGCGTGTTGCACTGGTTGCTAAAATCGGTGAGAACATCAATATCCGTCGCATCTCTTCCCTGGAAGGTGATGTGTTGGGTAGCTACCTGCACGGCGCGCGTATCGGTGTTCTGATTGCTGCTAAAGGCGCTGACGAAGAGCTGGTTAAGCAGATTGCTATGCACGTTGCTGCAAGCAAGCCTGAATTCGTTAAGCCTGAAGATGTGTCTGCTGAAGTGGTAGAAAAAGAGTACCAGGTTCAGTTGGACATCGCGATGCAGTCTGGCAAGCCGAAAGAAATCGCAGAGAAAATGGTTGAAGGCCGCATGAAGAAATTCACCGGCGAAGTTTCTCTGACAGGTCAGCCTTTCGTTATCGACCCAAGCAAGACCGTTGGCCAGGTTCTGAAAGAGCACGGCGCTGACGTTATCAACTTCATCCGCTTCGAAGTGGGCGAAGGCATCGCGAAAGTTGAAACTGACTTTGCTGCTGAAGTTGCAGCGATGACTAAACAGTCATAATCCGCATCTGATGCATTATAAAATGGAACCGCTGCATGTTGGCGGTTCCGTTTTATCCAGTCCCAAATTCCAATTACATTGTGCGCTGTCTTTTTCGCTATCTGTTTATGACAACACGCTATGATGTAAAGATTGATTCCCATTACGACACACTGCTTCTAGGACATACACCATGGCTACCAATGCGAAACCCGTTTATCAGCGTATCCTGCTAAAACTCAGTGGCGAAGCCCTGCAGGGCAGTGAAGGTTTTGGTATCGACGCGAGCGTTTTGGATCGCATGGCTCAGGAAGTTAAAGAGCTGGTCGAACTGGGCATTCAGGTCGGCGTTGTCATTGGCGGCGGGAACTTGTTCCGCGGTGCGGGTCTGGCGCAAGCCGGGATGAACCGTGTTGTGGGCGACCACATGGGTATGCTGGCCACGGTAATGAACGGTCTGGCAATGCGGGATGCATTACACCGTGCCTATGTGAACGCTCGCCTGATGTCTGCAATTCCGCTTAACGGCGTGTGCGATAATTACAGCTGGGCTGAAGCCATTAGCTTGCTGCGCCACAACCGGGTCGTAATTTTCTCTGCCGGTACCGGTAATCCCTTCTTTACTACCGATTCAGCAGCGTGTCTGCGCGGTATTGAGATTGAAGCCGATGTAGTGCTGAAGGCCACAAAAGTGGATGGCGTCTATTCTGCCGATCCGGTGAAAAATCCGGAAGCGACACTGTACGAAGAACTGACTTATCAGGAAGTCTTGGAGCAGGAATTGAAAGTGATGGATCTGGCCGCCTTTACACTGGCACGCGACCATAACTTGCCGATCCGCGTCTTCAATATGAATAAACCTGGCGCATTGCGCCGTGTGGTGATGGGCGAAAATGAAGGCACGTTGATCACTAACGGCAACGGCACTGTCTGATAATTCGCTTAACCTGTAAGTTCAGACAGCAGTTTCGCCAGCCTCGGCTGGCATGAGTATTCACGGACTATACTGATGTTATGGTCTGCCAGGTAACCAGCTTTAAAGGGTTCTTAACGTGATTAACGACATTAAAAAAGATGCTGAAACCCGTATGGGAAAATGCGTCGAAGCATTCAAAAACCATATCAGCAAAATCCGCACCGGGCGTGCATCGCCGGGTATTCTTGACGGTATCATGGTCGATTACTACGGTTCTGCAACACCACTGCGTCAGTTAGCTCAGGTAACGGTAGAAGACTCCCGTACCCTGGCTATCTCAGTGTTCGATCGTACTATCAGCGCAGCCGTTGAAAAAGCGATCATGAAATCTGATTTGGGCCTTAATCCAATGTCTGCTGGCACTGTGATTCGTGTGCCACTTCCAGCGTTAACGGAAGAGCGCCGTAAAGATCTGATTAAATTGGTTCGTGCTGAAGCTGAGCAAGGCCGCGTTTCTGTGCGTAACGTACGCCGCGATGCTAACGATAAAACCAAAGTGTTGCTGAAAGATAAAGAAATTAGCGAAGATGAAGATCGTAACTCTCAAGACGCTATTCAGAAGATGACCGATGTCTTCATCAAAGATATCGACGTCGCATTAATTGAGAAAGAAAAAGAGTTAATGGATTTCTAAATCCTGTTTCGATCCCTTCCAAGCGCCGCAATTGCGGCGCTTTATTTTTTAGTAAGGTCCCACTTCTGACATCTGTTGTTAAATCTCATAGACAAGCCGTTAAAGAGGTTTCAGACTGATGCACTTTCCGAATTTACACTCGTTTTACCGGGCATTTTCATGAAACAACTGACTATCCTTGGCTCGACAGGGTCTGTCGGCACCAGCACCCTTGCGGTTGTTCGCGCTAACCCTGATGCATTCAACGTCACTGCACTGGTTGCGGGCAGTAATGTTGAAGTTCTGGCGCAGCAATGTATCGAATTCCACCCACGTTTTGCCTCTATGGCGAATGAAGATTGCGCCAAAGCATTACGTATCATTCTGACAGAGCGTGGAGTCAATACTGAGGTCTTGTCTGGCGTTCAGGCCGCTTGCGATCTTGCTGCACTCGAAGGTGTTGATCAGGTGATGTCGGCCATTGTTGGCGCAGCGGGTTTATTGCCAACGCTGGCGGCAGTCCGTAGCGGAAAACAGATCCTGCTCGCTAACAAAGAGTCCCTGATCACCTGTGGCCGCATCTTTATGGATGCCGTCCGTCAGAGTGGCAGTCAGCTTTTGCCCATCGATAGCGAACACAACGCCATCTTCCAGAGTCTACCTGAGCGAATTCAGCAGCAATTAGGCTATGCCTCACTGGAAGAAAATGGAGTCTCACGTATTATTCTTACTGGTTCTGGTGGCCCATTCCGTGAATTGCCACTGGTCGATTTCGCCCGTGTGACGCCCGATCAGGCCTGCGCACATCCTAACTGGTCAATGGGACGTAAGATTTCTGTCGATTCCGCCACAATGATGAATAAAGGTCTCGAGTATATTGAAGCCCGATGGTTATTTAATGCTTCCGCGGAACAGATGGAAGTGATCGTTCATCCGCAGTCGGTTATTCACTCTATGGTGCGTTACCGGGATGGCAGCGTGCTGGCACAGTTGGGCTCACCGGATATGCGTACCCCAATCGCTCATGCCATGGCTTATCCACAGCGTGTTGAGGCGGGTGTTGAGGCTCTGGACTTCTGCCGTATTGGTGCGTTGACGTTCACTGAGCCGGACCACGGTCGTTATCCATGCCTGCATCTGGCCATTGAAGCCAGCCGGACCGGGCAAGCTGCAACTACTGCACTGAATGCGGCAAATGAAGTGTCAGTGGCCGCGTTCCTTAGCGGGCATATTGGCTTTACGGATATTGCCTGCGTCAACCGCGAGGTGATGGAGCAGTCGGTAGCGAAAGAGCCGAGCTCCGTGGAAGAAGTGCTTGAAATTGATCGTATTGCGAGGGGCGTGGCGCGAGAAAAGCTACAGGCCTTTGCGGTGTGATGCATTGCAGTTATCTTTGCGGCAATTTGTTCGCATCACATTGAAATGATATAGTCTGCGCCACCTGACGACGTCTTCAGGACTTATCCCTGAATGTGTTTATCTGAAGTCGCGATAAATGGTCAGGATGAGCCGTGCCTGATCCGGAGACACGGCTTTTTTGCGCGTTTAATTGCGCCAGTCGGTCAGTGAATGTCGTTGTGTTCTGACAAAGGAAATGAGTACGCGTTATGTCCCTCGAAAATCAACAGATGTCTGACTCGTTTTGCGCCAAGCCGCGTCATGTTGCCATTATTATGGACGGCAACGGCCGATGGGCGAAACTTCAGGGGAAAATGAGGGTCTTTGGTCATAAAGCGGGAGTGAAATCCGTGCGCAAAGCCGTCAGTTTTGCTGCCAATCATCAGCTTGATGCTCTCACGCTTTATGCCTTTAGTAGTGAAAACTGGAACCGTCCGGCCCAGGAAGTTTCGGCATTAATGGAGCTGTTCGTGCGTGCACTGGACAGCGAAGTGAAAAGCCTGCACAAACATAACGTCAGGTTACGGATAATAGGTGATGTCAGTCGTTTCAGTTCACGTCTGCAGGAAAGGATCCGTCGTTCAGAAACACTTACAGAAAATAACGATGGCCTTACGCTTAACATCGCTGCTAATTATGGCGGACGATGGGATATTATTCAGGGTGTTAAAAAACTGGCCTGTCAGGTCGAAGCCGGTACTTTACAGCCTGAACAAATAACAGAAGAGGCATTAAATGCCGCTGTCTGTATGAGCGAACTGGCACCCGTCGATTTGGTGATCAGAACCGGTGGGGAACATCGCATCAGTAACTTTCTGTTGTGGCAAATTGCCTATGCTGAACTTTACTTTACCGATGTCCTCTGGCCTGATTTTGATGAAAACATCTTTGAAGGTGCGCTAAATGCTTTTGCACAACGCGAGCGTCGCTTCGGGGGGACTACACCTATTGGCGCCAATGCGTCCTAGGGAGAACTTTTGCTGAAGTATCGCATTATCACAGCTTTAATCTTAATCCCGATTGTTATTGCGGCGCTGTTCTTATTACCGCCGTTGGGGTTTGCCATTGTAACTTTGGCTGTTTGTATGCTGGCTGCATGGGAATGGGGGCAGTTGTCTGGCTTCTCATCGCGTTCACAACGCGTGTGGCTGGCCATTCTTTGCGGATTTTTACTCATCGCAATGATGTTGAGTCTGCCGGCTTATCGTCAGTCGGTTCGCCTGCCCCAGGTTGAGAGCGCACTTTGGGCTTCGCTGGTGTGGTGGATCGCCGCATTTTTGCTGGTGGTGACCTATCCTGTATCGGCTGCACTGTGGCGAAATTCACGCGTATTACGCTTAGTTTTCGGTTTGTTGACCATCGTCCCATTCTTTTGGGGTATGGTGGCGCTACGCCAGTACGGATATGCTGAAAATCACCACATCGGTGCGTGGTGGTTGTTGTATGTCATGCTCTTAGTGTGGGGAGCTGACTCCGGCGCTTACTTGTTTGGTAAGCTTTTCGGTAAACATAAGCTGGCGCCAAAAGTATCCCCGGGTAAAACTTGGGAAGGATTAATTGGCGGTCTTCTGACTTCAGCCCTGATATCATGGCTTTTTGGCCGTTATGTACCACTGAATGTTGTGCCCGCCACACTGCTTATTTGTTCGGTGATTGCAGCACTTGCTTCGGTACTGGGTGACCTGACCGAAAGTATGTTTAAGCGCGAAGCGGGCATAAAAGATAGCGGGAGCTTGATCCCCGGTCACGGCGGGATACTGGATCGTATTGATAGCCTGACTGCTGCAGTCCCTGTATTCGCGTGTTTAATGTTGTTGGTGTTTTAACCGTCTGAGACGGGACGTCTTCTAAGGAATAGTTGCGAATATGATGAACATGCTCTGGAATCTGGCCGCCTTTATCGTTGCATTGGGGGTACTCATCACCGTGCACGAATTTGGTCATTTCTGGGTTGCTCGTCGTTGCGGTGTTCGTGTTGAGCGCTTTGCCGTGGGGTTTGGACGTGCAATATGGAAACGTACGGACCGCAAGGGTACGGAGTATGTTCTCGCCATCATCCCACTCGGCGGGTATGTCAAAATGCTCGACGAACGTGTTGAGACCGTTCCTGCAGAACTTCGCCATCTGACCTTTAACAGCAAGTCTGTCTGGCAGCGGGCTGCGATCATTAGCGCGGGCCCAATCGCAAACTTCATTTTTGCTGTATTCGCCTACTGGCTGGTCTTCATTATCGGCGTTCCTTCAGTGCGTCCTGTGGTGGGCGAAATTACACCGCAATCTATTGCTGCACAATCCAAAATTTCCCCAGGAATGGAACTTAAGTCAATCGACGGTATCGAAACGCCTGATTGGGATTCGGTTCGTTTGTCTTTAATGGGCGAGATTGGAAACAATCAAACGACGTTAGGTGTCTCACAGTTTGGGTCATCTGAGGTGATTGAAAAAACGCTGGATTTACATCAGTGGCAGTTTGACCCTGAAAAGCAGGACCCGGTGGTCGCATTGGGTATTATTCCTCGCGGTCCACAGATAGAATCAGTGCTTGCGGAAGTACAAAAGGATTCCGCCGCCCAGAAAGCAGGTTTGCAAGCTGGGGACAGGATCGTTAAAGTCGATGGTCAAGTTTTGGCAAATTGGCGTGCGTTTGCCATGCAAGTCCGCGACAACCCGGGTAAGTCCATCGCGCTGGATATTGAGCGCGCGGGTTCCCCCGTCAGCCTTACGCTGATACCGGACACCAGGTCGGTAGGCAAGGGAGTAGAGCAGGGCTTTGCGGGGGTAGTACCAAAAGTAATACCGCTGCCTGACGAGTACAGAATTATCCGTCAGTATGGGCCGTTTGTTGCGTTGTATGAGGCCGGGGATAAAACCTGGCAACTGATGAAACTGACGGTCAACATGCTGGGCAAATTAATAACGGGTGATGTAAAGCTGAACAATCTGAGTGGCCCAATCTCTATCGCACAGGGCGCAGGAATGTCAGCAGAATATGGTTTAGTCTATTACCTGATGTTTTTGGCACTTATCAGTGTCAATCTGGGGATCGTGAACCTTTTTCCATTACCCGTGTTAGATGGTGGACACCTGGTATTTCTGGCTATAGAAAAACTAAAGGGTGGGCCAGTTTCCGAGCGAGTTCAAAACTTCAGTTACCGTATTGGCGCAGTACTGCTGGTGATGGTAATGGGGCTTGCACTTTTCAATGATTTCTCCCGTCTTTAAGGCTGGGGATTAGGTTAGGAAGAACGCATAACAACGATGGCGATCAAAAAGTTGCTCATAGCGTCGCTGCTGTTTGGCAGCGCCACCGTATACGGTGCAGACGGTTTCGTAGTGAAAGATATTCATTTCGAAGGCCTGCAGCGAGTTGCCGTCGGTGCGGCGTTACTCAATATGCCGGTTCGCGTAGGTGATACCATCACTGACGACGACATCAGTAATACCATTCGTGCATTGTTTGCCACTGGCAACTTTGAGGACGTTCGCGTTCTGCGTGATGGTAATACCCTGATTGTTCAGGTCAAAGAGCGCCCTACAATCGCCAGCATCACTTTCTCCGGCAATAAGTCGGTAAAAGATGACATGCTAAAAGAAAACCTGGAAGCCTCTGGCGTCCGGGTTGGCGAAGCGCTGGACCGGACCACACTCACCAGCATTGAAAAAGGTCTTGAAGATTTCTATTACAGCGTCGGTAAATACAGCGCCTCGGTGAAAGCCGTTGTCACGCCTTTACCGCGTAACCGCGTCGACCTGAAGCTAGTATTCACCGAAGGTGTCTCGGCTAAAATTCAGCAGATCAACATCGTGGGTAACCACGCCTTCAGTACCGACGAATTAATTTCACGCTTCCAGTTACGTGATGAAGTGCCTTGGTGGAACGTGGTTGGCGATCGTAAATATCAGAAACAGAAACTGGCGGGTGATCTTGAAACCCTGCGCAGCTTCTATCTGGATCGCGGTTATGCACGTTTCAACATTGATTCGACTCAGGTCAGCCTGACGCCGGATAAGAAAGGCATTTATATCACCCTCAACATTACCGAAGGCGATCAGTACAAGCTTTCCGGTGTTGAAGTGAATGGCAGCATGGCCGGGCACTCAGCAGAAGTTGAAAGCCTGACTAAAATTGATAAAGGTGAGCTTTATAACGGCGCGAAAGTGACCAAGATGGAAAACGACATCAAGCAAATGCTGGGTCGTTACGGTTACGCTTATCCGCGCGTTCAAACTCAGCCTGAAATTAATGATGCCGATAAAACCGTTAAGCTGCATGTCAGCGTAGATGCCGGTAACCGGTACTATGTTCGTCATGTACGTTTTGAAGGTAACGACACCAGTAAAGACAGCGTTCTGCGTCGCGAAATGCGTCAGATGGAAGGTGCCTGGTTAGGCAATGATCTGGTCGACAAAGGCAAAGAACGTCTTAACCGTCTGGGCTATTTCGATACCGTTGACGTTGATACACAACGTGTTCCTGGAACGCCAGATCAGGTAGACGTGGTCTACAAAGTGAAAGAACGTAACACTGGTACTTTCAACTTTGGTGTGGGCTACGGTACTGAGAGTGGCATCAGTTTCCAGGCGGGTGTCCAGCAGGACAACTGGTTGGGTACGGGTAACTCGGTAGGTATCAGCGGTACTAAAAACGATTATCAGACCTATGCTGAATTCACGATCACAGACCCGTACTTCACCGTTGATGGTGTGAGTCTGGGCGGTCGCGTGTTCTACAATGACTTTAAAGCGGATAACGCCGATCTGTCAGACTATACCAACAAGAGCTATGGTGTAGGTGGAACACTGGGCTTCCCGATCAACGAGACAAACTCGTTGCGTCTGGGTCTGGATTACGTGCATAACGACCTGTCCAATATGGAACCTCAGGTCAGTATGTTCAGATACTTGAACTCAGTCGGGATTAATCCTCCTGTTACTGTGGGCACAGATACGACTTCTGACGCTGACTTTAGTGCGAATGACTTCTTCGCTAACCTGGGTTGGGGCTATAACAATCTCGACCGTGGTTACTTCCCAACGTCGGGGACTAAAGCCAGCCTGAACGGTAAAGTGACGGTTCCGGGTTCTGATAACGAGTATTACAAGATAACGTTCGACTCAACCAGCTATATGCCATTGAGTGAGAGCCGTAATTGGGTACTGATGGGGCGTGCGCGTGCAGGTTACGCGGATGGCTTAGGCGGTAAAGAAGTGCCGTTCTACGACAACTTCTATGCCGGTGGTTCAAGCAGTGTCCGTGGTTTCCAGTCGAATACTATCGGTCCTAAAGCTGCATATTATAACTGTGCCGCAGGGGCGACCTCTTATAGCAACTGTCCGGTTAATAATTCGGACGATGCTGTGGGCGGTAACGCCATGGCTATTTTGAGTGCTGAACTGATCGTTCCTACTCCGTTCATCAGCGAGAAATATGCCAACTCTGTACGTACTTCCGTGTTTGTTGATGGCGGTACCGTATGGGATACCTCTTGGAAGAACACAGCAGAAACCGAAGCAGCTGGCGTGCCTGATTACAGTAAACCAGACAACTTCCGTGTTTCTTCAGGTCTTGCGCTGCAGTGGATGTCTCCACTGGGACCACTGGTCTTCTCTTACGCACAACCGATTAAGAAATACGACGGTGATAAAGCGGAACAGTTCCAATTTAACATCGGTAAAACGTGGTAATGCGTTTGATTTAAGCCTTTACGCAGAAGTCGCAAAGGTTTGAGTTCTTCCTCAACTCACGGGTGAATAGCCCGTGAGTTGTTATGTAACTCATTCTTATTGTGTAATTATCGTGCCAGATGGCACAAACGGGTGATGGAAGGAGTTTATAGTGAAAAAGTGGTTATATGCCGCCGGCCTCGGTTTAGTTATGGCTTCTTCAGCAAGCGTACAAGCTGCTGACAAAATTGCTGTTGTTAACGTACAAAGCATTTTCCAACAAATGCCAGCACGTGATGCTGTAGCAAAACAGTTGGAAAATGAGTTCAAAGGTCGTGCAACTCAGCTGCAATCTCAAGAGCGTGATCTGCAAACTAAAATGCAGAAACTGCAACGTGATGGCTCAACCATGAAAGCCAGCGATCGCAGCAAACTCGAAAAAGAAGTGATGGCTCAACGCGAAGATTTCTCTACAAAAGCTCAGGCTTTTGAACAAGATAACCGTCGTCGCCAGGCTGAAGAACGTAATAAAATCCTGAGCCGTATTCAGGATGCTGTTAAAGCTGTTGCCAGCAAACAAGGTTACGATGTTGTAATCGATGCTAACGCTGTGGCTTATGCTAACAGTGACAAAGACATCACTGCTGATGTGCTGAAACAGGTTAAATAAACATGTCTTCAATTCGACTGGCTGATCTCGCACAGCAGTTGGATGCACAATTGCACGGTGATGGCGATCTCGCCATCACCGGCATTGCTTCAATGCATTCCGCACACTCTGAGCAAATCACGTTTTTATCAAACAGCCGTTACCGTGAACAGTTAGCTACCTGCGCCGCAGCGGCTGTAGTGTTGACGGAAGCGGATCTGCCATTTTGCCAAACAGCGGCATTAGTGGTTAAAAACCCTTACCTGACATACGCACGTATGGCGCAGTTGCTCGACACCACGCCAGCCCCTGCTCAGGACATCGCCGCGAGTGCGACCATTTCTGACAGCGCAACGTTAGGGAAGAATGTCTCGGTAGGTGCTAACGCCGTGATCGAGTCTGGCGTAGTTCTCGGCGATAACGTCGTTATCGGCGCTGGCTGCTTCATCGGCAAGAATGCAAAATTAGGTGCAGGAACCCGTATCTGGGCGAATGTGTCTATCTATCATAACGTTGAAATAGGCGAAGCTTGCCTCGTTCAGTCTGGCACCGTGATTGGAGCCGATGGCTTTGGTTATGCCAACGATCGTGGTAACTGGATTAAAATCCCTCAGCTGGGCACGGTCTTAATTGGTGACCGCGTTGAAATTGGCGCCTGTACGACAATTGACCGTGGTGCGCTTGACGACACCATTATTGGTAACGGTGTCATCATCGATAACCAATGTCAGATTGCGCATAACGTCGTGATTGGAGACAATACTGCGGTTGCAGGCGGCGTTATTATGGCCGGTAGTCTGAAAATTGGACGTTACTGCCAGATAGGCGGAGCCAGTGTTATCAACGGCCACATGGAAATTTGTGATAAGGCCGTGGTGACAGGAATGGGAATGGTGATGCGACCAATCACTGAACCTGGGGTATACTCCTCCGGTATTCCTTTACAGCCGAATAAAGTGTGGCGTAAAACCGCTGCGTTGGTAATGAATATCGATGAGATGAATAAGCGCTTGAAAGCTGTCGAGCGTAAAATCGAAGAAGACTAAGTTACCGACTACTGTGTTGCTGGAGCCTGGCTATGAGTGCCAAATCCGGCGGCACATGTTTCTATTTGCGGCCTGCCTAATGATCCTCTTTGAGGATCAAGCAGGCCGTGTTATTGATGCCATCAGTTTTTAGACAGGAAGAGTATTTTGACAACTGACACTCATACTCTGCGTATTGAAGAGATATTGGATCTGCTGCCACACCGTTATCCGTTCTTACTGGTTGACCGCGTGTTGGATTTCGAAAAAGGGAAGTTTTTACGCGCAGTGAAAAACGTTTCTTTTAACGAACCGTTCTTCCAGGGCCATTTCCCGGGTAAACCTATTTTCCCAGGCGTGTTGATTCTTGAAGCGATGGCGCAGGCCACCGGTATCTTAGCGTTCAAAAGCGTAGGTAAATTAGAACCCGGTGAGCTGTACTATTTTGCAGCAATTGATGACGCGCGTTTTAAACGTCCGGTATTGCCGGGTGACCAGATGATTCTTGAAGTTGAATTTATTAAAGAGCGTCGCGGTGTTGCTCGTTTCAAAGGTGTCGCAAAAGTAGATGGTGAGATTGCTTGCGAGGCAACCATGATGTGCGCCCGTCGCCGGGAGGCTTAATACGTGATAGACAAAACCGCCTTTATTCATCCAAGCGCTATTGTTGAAGACGGTGCCATTATCGGTGCCGGTGTTCATATCGGGCCTTTTTGTTATGTCGGTTCCCAGGTGGAAATCGGTGAAGGGACTGAGCTTAAATCACACGTTGTTCTCAATGGCGTGACCAAAATTGGTCGCGACAACCGCATTTTCCAGTTCGTTTCCATTGGTGAAATTAACCAGGATCTGAAATATGCAGGTGAACCAACACGCGTTGAAGTCGGCGATCGCAACAATATTCGTGAGAGCGTGACCATTCATCGTGGTACCGTTCAGGGCGGTGGCTTGACCAAGGTAGGCAACGATAACCTCTTAATGGTTAACGCACATATTGCCCACGATTGTGTCATTGGAAATCGTTGTATTCTGGCCAATAACGCGACGTTGGGCGGTCATGTTGAGATTGACGATCACGCTATCATCGGCGGTATGACCGCAGTACATCAGTTCTGTATTATTGGTGCTCACGTGATGGTCGGTGGCTGTTCTGGTGTTGCTCAGGACGTTCCACCGTTCGTTATTGCTCAGGGTAACCACGCTACGCCATTCGGTATTAATATCGAAGGGTTAAAACGTCGCGGTTTCGACAAGCCTTCACTGCATGCTATCCGTAACGCTTACAAAATTTTGTACCGTAGCGGGAAAACGTTGGAAGAAGCCTTACCGGAAATCGCCGAAATTGCCGCAGAGTTCCCTGCAGTGAAACCTTTCAGTGATTTCTTTGCCCGTTCTACACGCGGCATCATCCGCTGACAGACGGGTCATTCGGTAAATTTTCCATTCGGCGAATAAGCGGTAAAAAATGCAAAAGCCTTTTCTGACAATCGGCCTGGTGGCTGGTGAAACATCTGGGGATATTCTTGGTGCAGGTCTAATCCGCGCACTGAAGAAGCACCATCCTGACGCCCGCTTCGTCGGCGTCGCCGGCCCGCTGATGCAGGCTGAGGGATGTGAAGCCTGGTACGAAATGGAAGAATTGGCTGTCATGGGCGTGGTAGAAGTTCTGGAACGTTTGCCACGCCTGTTGAAAATCCGCAAAGACCTTACCCAGCGATTCACTGCTTTAAAGCCCGATGTCTTTGTCGGCATTGATGCGCCGGACTTCAATATCACCCTTGAAGGCCGTCTCAAACAGCGTGGGATCCGCACCATCCATTACGTCAGCCCTTCAGTCTGGGCATGGCGACAAAAGCGTGTTTTCAAAATTGGAAAAGCCACCGATATGGTGCTGGCATTTCTGCCTTTTGAAAAAGCGTTTTACGATAAATTTAACGTACCCTGTCGTTTTATCGGCCATACGATGGCTGACTCCATGCCATTGCAGCCCGACAAACAGGTAGCGCGAACCGCACTAGGCATTCCTGCTAATGTACATTGTCTGGCTTTATTGCCGGGCAGCCGTCATGCGGAAGTGGAAATGCTCAGCGCAGATTTCCTCAAAACAGCGTTACAACTGCGTCAGACCTATCCGGATCTGCATATCGTGGTTCCGCTGGTGAACGCCAAGCGGCGCGAGCAGTTCGAGCGAATTAAGGCCGACATTGCCCCTGATTTACCGGCGCATCTCCTCGACGGGCAGGCGCGTAATGCGATGATAGCCAGTGATGCCGCGTTGCTGGCCTCTGGTACCGCCGCACTGGAGTGCATGCTGGCAAAATGCCCGATGGTGGTGGGGTATCGTATGAAACCCTTTACCTACTGGATTGCGGAACGTCTGGTGAAAACGCCGTATGTTTCCTTACCGAATTTGCTCGCCGGGCGCGAAATTGTCACCGAACTGCTGCAAACCGAATGCGTGCCGGAAAAATTATCCGCCGCATTGTTGCCTTTGTTAGCCGGCGGCGAAAAAAGTCGGGAGTTGCAAAACACCTTCCTGGCGTTGCATGAAAGCATTCGTTGCGATGCTGACGAGCAAGCCGCTCAGGCCGTGATGGAACTGGCAAAACGATGAGCGATATTTTTGTATATCCGCAGGCGCTATGCATCGCGGGTGTGGATGAGGTCGGTCGTGGACCTCTGGTAGGCGCTGTCGTGACCGCCGCGGTGATCCTCGATCCTATACGTCCTATCGCCGGTCTGGCTGATTCCAAAAAGCTCAGTGAAAAGCGCCGTGAAGCGTTGTATATCGAAATTAAAGAAAAAGCACTGGCCTGGAGTTTAGGGCGCGCAGAGCCTCATGAAATCGATGAACTGAATATTTTGCATGCCACGATGCTGGCGATGCAAAGGGCGGTGGCCGGTCTTGGTATCACGCCTGATATGGTATTAATTGATGGCAACCGTTGCCCGAAACTGCCGATGGCCTCTCAGGCTGTGGTCAAGGGCGACAGTAAAGTCGCTGAAATCAGTGCTGCCTCCATTTTAGCTAAAGTGACACGCGATCGTGAGATGGTTGAGCTGGATCTTCAGTTCCCAGCATACGGTTTTGCTCAGCATAAAGGCTATCCGACACCTGTTCATCTCGAAAGTCTGGCGAGACTGGGTGCCACATCGCATCATCGGCGCAGTTTCGCCCCAGTCAGACGCGCACTGAATCTGGCTTAGCTGGCGCCTATTAGCACCAGCCACAGTAGTTTGTCATTCCGACATTCGTTCATTCATTCATTCATTACTCATTTCTGGACTCTGGATATGGCCGAACCTCGTTTTATTCATCTTCGTGTACACAGTGACTACTCCATGGTGGATGGATTAGCCAAGGTCGGTCCGTTGGTGAAATGCGCGGCATCACTCGGTATGCCAGCCCTGGGGATCACCGACTTTACAAACCTTTGCGGGCTGGTGAAGTTCTACGGTTCAGCCCACGGCGCGGGGATCAAGCCAATCATCGGTGCGGATTTCAACGTACAAAGTGAGATCCTCGGCGATGAACTGGCGCAACTGACTGTGCTGGCGATGAATAATCAGGGCTATCAGAATCTGACGTTGCTCATATCCAGGGCTTACCAGCGAGGCTATGGTGCCGCAGGGCCGATCATTGACCGTGACTGGTTGGCTGAGCTTAACGAAGGCCTGATCCTGCTTTCAGGGGCTAAAATGGGGGATGTCGGTAAATTCCTCATGCGCGGTAATCAGCCTCAGGTTGAACAGTGTCTGGAGTTCTATCAGCAATATTTCGCTGACCGCTATTATCTTGAACTGATCCGTACGGGGCGTCCTGAAGAAGAGAACTACCTTCACGCCGCAGTGGCTCTGGCTGCCGAGCGCGACCTGCCGGTGGTTGCCACCAATGACGTGCGTTTTCTGGTGCAGGGCGATTTCGATGCCCACGAAATTCGTGTCGCCATCCATGATGGTTTCACCCTCGACGATCCCAAACGCCCGCGAAACTACACGCCTCAGCAGTACATGCGCAATGAAGACGAGATGTGCGAACTGTTCGAAGACATCCCGGAAGCGCTGCTCAACAGCGTAGAGATCGCCAAGCGTTGTAACGTGACTATCCGCCTTGGCGAATATTTCCTGCCGCAGTTCCCTACCGGGGATATGAGCACGGAAGATTTCCTGGTGGCCAAATCGCAGGAAGGGCTGGAAGAGCGTCTGGAATTTTTGTTCCCGGATCCGGAACAGCGTTTGGAAAAACGACCTGAATACGATGACCGTCTTCAGTTAGAACTGGGCGTTATCAACCAGATGGGCTTCCCAGGCTACTTCCTGATCGTGATGGAGTTCATTCAGTGGTCCAAAGATAATGACGTACCGGTCGGGCCGGGGCGTGGTTCCGGTGCCGGTTCTCTGGTGGCTTACGCGCTGAAAATCACCGATCTCGATCCGCTGGAGTTTGACCTGCTTTTCGAACGTTTCCTCAATCCGGAACGTGTCTCCATGCCCGACTTTGACGTCGACTTCTGCATGGAAAAACGCGATCTGGTGATTGATCACGTCGCCGAAATGTATGGGCGTGAAGCGGTTTCGCAGATCATTACTTTCGGTACGATGGCGGCAAAAGCGGTTATCCGCGACGTTGGCCGTGTACTGGGGCACCCTTACGGCTTCGTCGATCGTATTTCAAAACTGGTGCCACCCGATCCGGGCATGACGCTGGAAAAAGCCTTCGCAGCCGAACCTCAGTTGCCTGAAATCTACGAAGCAGATGAAGAAGTGCGCGCGCTGATCGATATGGCCCGTAAGCTCGAGGGTGTCACCCGTAACGCCGGTAAACATGCCGGTGGGGTGGTGATCGCGCCGACCAAAATCACCGACTTCGCGCCGCTTTACTGCGACGCTGAAGGCAACCACCCGGTGACTCAGTTCGACAAAAATGACGTGGAATATGCTGGACTGGTGAAGTTTGACTTCCTCGGTCTGCGCACGCTGACCATCATCGACTGGGCGCTGGGCATGATTAACGCCCGGCGTGCTAAAACTGGTCTCGAACCGATTGATATCGCCGCTATCCCGCTCGAAGACAAGAAAAGCTTCGACATGTTGCAGCGGTCTGAAACGACTGCGGTATTCCAGCTTGAATCCCGCGGTATGAAGGATTTGATCAAACGTCTGAAGCCTGACTGCTTCGAAGATATGATCGCCCTGGTGGCGCTGTTCCGCCCCGGCCCCTTACAGTCTGGCATGGTAGATAACTTCATCGACCGTAAGCATGGCCGTGAAGAGCTTTCCTACCCTGATATTCAGTGGCAGCATGAATCCCTGAAACCGGTACTTGAGCCGACGTATGGCATCATCTTGTATCAGGAACAGGTTATGCAGATTGCTCAGGTGCTGGCCGGATACTCGCTGGGCGGTGCGGACATGTTACGTCGTGCTATGGGTAAGAAAAACCCGGTCGAAATGGCCAAGCAGCGTGGCGGCTTTGAAGACGGTGCGAAATCACGGGGTATCGACGGCGAACTGGCGGTTAAGATCTTCGATCTGGTAGAGAAATTTGCGGGTTACGGTTTTAACAAATCGCACTCGGCGGCTTACGCCTTGGTTTCGTATCAGACACTGTGGTTGAAAGCGCACTACCCGGCAGAATTTATGGCAGCTGTTATGACCGCTGATATGGATAACACCGAAAAAGTGGTGGGTTTGGTTGATGAATGTTGGCGTATGGGCTTAAAAATCCTGCCGCCAGACATCAACAGCGGCTTGTACCATTTCCACGTCAATGATGAAGGTGAAATCGTCTACGGCATTGGCGCGATTAAAGGGGTAGGCGAAGGTCCGATCGAAGCGATCATCGAAGCGCGTAACGAAGGTGGCTATTTCAAAGAGCTATTTGATTTATGCGCGCGCGCTGATGTCAAAAAGCTGAATAAACGTATCCTCGAAAAACTGATCATGTCCGGCGCATTTGACCGTTTGGGGCCACACCGTGCGGCCCTGATGAGTTCGTTGCCGGATGCGCTGAAAGCCGCCGATCAGCATGCAAAAGCAGAAGCGATTGGTCAGGTCGATATGTTCGGCGTGCTGGCCGAAGCGCCGGAGCAGGTCGAAAAATCTTACGCCAACGTCACGCGCTGGCCAGAGCAAACGGTGCTGGACGGTGAACGAGAAACCCTCGGGCTCTATCTGACAGGGCATCCGATCACCCAGTATCTGAAAGAAATTGAACGCTACGGTGGCGGCCAGCGTTTGAAAGATATGCACCCGACCGATCGGGGAAAAATGACTATTGCTGTGGGATTGGTTATTGCGGCAAGAGTGATGGTAACTAAGCGGGGGAACCGCATTGGTATCTGTACACTGGACGATCGTTCAGGGCGACTTGAAGTGATGCTGTTCACCGAGGCTTTGGAAAAATTCCAGCATTTATTGGAAAAAGACCGTATCCTTATCGCGACAGGACAGGTCAGCTTTGATGACTTCAGCGGCGGCCTTAAAATGATGGCCCGGGATGTTATGGACATCAGTGAAGCTCGTGAAAAATATGCTCGCGGTCTTGCTATCTCGCTGACTGACAGGCAAATTGATGACCAGCTTTTGAACCGTCTCCGCCAATCGTTGGAACCACATCGATCGGGGACGATACCAGTACATCTGTACTACCAAAGAGAAAATGCGCGTGCCCGGCTACGATTCGGTGCGTCATGGCGTGTCACGCCAACCGATAAACTGTTGCTGGATCTGCGGACACTTGTAGGTACCGAGCAGGTGGAACTGGAATTTGACTAAAATAGGAATGCTATGAGTCTGAATTTTCTTGATTTTGAACAGCCGATTGCGGAGCTGGAAGCGAAAATTGACTCGCTGACTGCAGTCAGCCGTCAAGACGAAAAATTGGATATTAATCTGGACGAGGAAGTTGAGCGCCTGCGTGAGAAAAGCGTTGAACTGACTCGTAAGATTTTCTCTGATCTGGGTGCCTGGCAGATTGCCCAACTGGCACGCCATCCGCGTCGCCCTTACACCCTGGATTACATCAAACATATCTTTACCGATTTTGATGAGCTGGCCGGTGATCGCGCTTATGCGGATGACAAAGCAATTGTTGGTGGTATCGCGCGTTTAGGCGAGCGTGCTGTGATGATCATTGGTCATCAGAAAGGCCGTGAAACCAAAGAAAAAATCCGCCGTAACTTCGGTATGCCTGCGCCTGAAGGCTATCGTAAAGCGCTGCGTTTGATGGAAATGGCTGAGCGTTTCAAGCTGCCAATCATTACCTTCATCGACACACCGGGTGCTTATCCGGGCGTTGGCGCTGAAGAGCGCGGTCAGTCTGAGGCTATCGCACGCAATCTGCGTGAAATGTCCCGTCTGAACGTGCCGGTAATCTGCACCGTGATCGGTGAAGGCGGCTCTGGTGGCGCATTAGCCATTGGCGTTGGCGACAAAGTTAACATGCTGCAATACAGCACCTACTCAGTGATTTCACCGGAAGGTTGTGCGTCTATCCTGTGGAAAAGCGCCGATAAAGCGCCGCTGGCTGCGGAAGCGATGGGGATTGTTGCCCCTCGTCTGAAAGAACTGAAATTGATTGACTCGGTTATCCCTGAACCTCTGGGTGGCGCGCATCGTGACGTTCCTGCCATGGCCGCCTCACTGCGTGCGCAGCTGGAAGCCGATCTCAGCGATCTGGATGTGCTGAATAATGAAGAACTGCGCAACCGTCGTTATCAGCGTCTGATGACTTACGGTTATTGCTGAGTTTCATTCCGGCATTAAAAAACTCTGAAAGGCCGTGCTTGCACGGCCTTTTTTATTAGAAGGATTTGTCAGATGAATATTATCGCCATCATGTGCCCGGAAGCCGCCTACTATAAAGATGAGCCAATTCGCGAACTGGATCTGGCACTGACGAACCTTGGCTTTAAAACCGTTTACCCGCGGGATAACGCCGATCTACTCAAACTCATTGAAACGAATGCCCGTATCTGTGGTGCGATTTTCGACTGGGATCAGCACAGTGAAGAGCTGTGTACCGAAATCAATGAGCTGAACGAATACCTGCCGTTATATGGGTTCATCAATACCCACTCTTCGCTGGATGTCAGCGTGAACGACATGCGTATGGTGCTCTATTTCTTCGAGTATGCCCTGAATGCGGCCGACGATATCGCCAAACGTATCCGGCAGTACACCGATGAGTACATCGACACCATCATGCCACCGCTGACCAAAGCGCTGTTTCGCTATGTGGAGGAGGGGAAATATACCTTTTGTACGCCCGGCCATATGGCAGGAACGGCCTTTTTAAAAAGCCCGGTCGGTACGCTTTTCTATGATTTCTTTGGCGCGAAAACCCTGAAGGCCGATGTATCGATTTCGGTCACCGAACTGGGTTCGCTGCTGGACCACACCGGCCCGCATCTTGAGGCAGAAGAGTATATCGCGCGTACTTTTGGTGCCGAGCAGAGTTATATCGTCACCAATGGCACCTCGACCGCCAACAAGATTGTGGGTATGTATGCGGCACCGGCGGGAAGCACGGTACTGATTGACCGCAACTGCCACAAATCTTTGGCACATCTGATGATGATGACCAACGTTGTGCCGATTTACCTGCGCCCAAACCGTAACGCTTACGGCATTTTGGGCGGTATTCCGCAACACGAATTTACCCGAGAAAGTATCGAGGCGAAAGTTTCCCAAACGCAAAATGCCACCTGGCCGGTGCATGCGGTGATCACCAATTCGACTTACGACGGTCTGCTCTACAACACAGATTTCATCAAGCAAACGCTGGATGTGCCCTCCATTCACTTTGATTCTGCCTGGGTGCCGTATACCAATTTTCATCCTATTTATGCAGGTAAAAGCGGCATGAGTGGTGAGCGTGTGGCGGGGAAAGTGATTTATGAAACACAGTCCACCCACAAATTACTGGCGGCGTTTTCACAGGCCTCGATGATCCACATTAAAGGTGAGTATGACGAGAGCACCTTTAATGAGGCCTATATGATGCATACCACCACATCGCCAAACTATGGGATTGTGGCATCGGCGGAGACCGCAGCGGCCATGCTGCGTGGAAACCCTGGTCGCCGCCTGATCAACCGCTCCGTTGAACGTGCGCTGCATTTTCGTAAAGAGATCCAGCGCCTGCGTGAGGAGACGGAAGGCTGGTTCTACGATATCTGGCAGCCGGAAGAGATCGACGATGCTGAGTGCTGGCCACTGAATCCGGATCAAAACTGGCACGGCTTTGCCAACGCGGATACCGACCATATGTATCTGGATCCTATCAAGGTGACGATTCTGACGCCGGGTATGGACGAACAAGGGCGACTCGAAGCCGAGGGCATTCCGGCCGCGCTGGTGGCGAAATTCCTGGATGAACGGGGCGTGGTGGTTGAGAAAACCGGGCCTTACAATTTGCTGTTCTTATTCAGTATCGGTATCGACAAAACCAAAGCCATGAGCCTGATGCGCGGTCTGACGGATTTCAAGCGTGCTTACGACCTGAATTTACGCGTGAAGAACATGCTGCCGGATCTCTACGCTGAAGATCCAGATTTTTACCGGCATATGCGTATTCAGGATCTGGCGCAGGGGATCCATAAGCTTATCCGGAAACACGATCTGCCGAGTTTGATGATCCGGGCATTCGATGTGCTGCCTGAAATGATCATGACACCTTACGATATGTTCCAGCATCAGGTGCGCGGTCATATCGAAGAGTGCGAAATTGACGATCTTATCGGCAGAGTGGCCGCGAATATGATCCTGCCTTATCCGCCAGGTGTACCGGTCGTTATGCCGGGCGAGATGATCACGCAGGAAAGCCGCGCAGTGCTCGATTTTCTGATCATGCTCTGCTCAATTGGCGAACACTATCCGGGCTTTGAAACCGATATCCATGGTGCCAAACTGACGGAAGATGGGCGCTACTTAGTGAAAGTGCTCAAACTGCCCGCCGAATAAACGCCTTACCCGCAGGGGATTAGCGTTGAATTCAGTGCGTGGCTGCGGGCAACTGTTTTATCAGAATTGACAGGATTTTCTTATGCTTAACTTACGTCAGGTTCATCATATTGCGGTTATTGTTTCAGACTATGCCCGCAGCAAAGCCTTCTATTGTGATGTGCTGGGGTTCACTCTGATGGACGAGTTTTATCGTGAAGAGCGTGATTCATGGAAGGCCGATTTGGCTCTGAACGGGCATTACACGATTGAGTTGTTCAGTTTCCCCCATCCTCCGGCGCGCACGAGCCGTCCTGAAGCCTGTGGTTTGCGCCATCTGGCCTTCAGCGTCGATGATATCGATCTGGCGATCAGCGGCCTGGTCAGCGCTGGGGTGTCGTGTGAACCGGTGCGGATTGACCCTTACACCTCCAGACGTTTTACCTTCTTCAGCGATCCCGATGGCCTGCCATTGGAACTTTACGAAATCGGCTGAGGCATCATGAACAAAGCTCTTTCTGAAAATAGCGTGCTCACCCATCTCGCCTCACAAATTGGCGATGAGCGAAAGTTTTGTGTCGCCTTCAGTGGCGGGCTGGATTCCACCGTGCTGTTGGCGGCGCTTGCCCAGCTGCGGGCGGGGCCATGCCCTGACCTCTCTCTGCGCGCTATTCATGTTCACCATGGCCTAAGTGATTTTGCCGACGACTGGGTGGCTCATGCACAGGCCTTTTGCCAGCAGTTACAAGTACCGTTACAGGTGGTGTATGTCTCTCTCGATGCCAGACAAGAGGGGATCGAGGCGGCGGCCAGGGCGGCACGATATCAGGCTTTTGCTGATCATCTGGATTGCGGTGAGACACTGCTTACCGCGCAACACCTTGATGACCAGTGCGAAACGTTTCTGCTGGCACTGAAACGGGGAAGCGGCCCGGCGGGACTTTCGGCTATGGCGGCGCATTCGCAGCAAAAGGGTTATCCGCTGCTGCGGCCTTTTCTGCCACTTTCCCGCCAGCAACTGGAACAGTTCGCGACTGACTCAGAGCTGCAATGGATCGAAGATGACAGCAATGAGAACTCAAGATTTGACCGTAATTTCCTACGGCTGAATGTATTACCCGCGCTTTATGAGCGCTGGCCGCATTTTCCTCAGGCGGTTTCACGCAGCGCTGCACTTTGCGCAGAACAGGAATCGCTCCTGGATGAACTGCTGAGTGAATCCTTGCAGATGCTGACCGACGGTAATGGCAGCCTGAATATCACAGCCATGACGTCGATGTCCGTACAGCGGCGTCAGGCGCTATTGCGCCGCTGGCTGGCGGAGCAGGGAGCGCGTATGCCGTCCCGCGATCAGCTGCAACGGATTTGGGATGAGGTGGCCCTGAGCCGTGAAGATGCCGCGCCTCAGTTACAACTCAATCACCTGAGCGTGCGACGTTTCCGGCAGCGCCTTTATGTCTTGCCGCCGATGGTATCGTTACAGGATATCGTTTTACCCTGGGATACCCGCTCACCGCTGGTACTTCCCGACGGTCTCGGTCATCTTCAGATTAGCGATGCCTCGACGCGAAGCACCGGAAATATTCGTCTTCCCCGCGATGATGAGCGTGTCAGTGTACGCTTTCAGGCAAAAGGCATGATTGAAAAAGCTGGGCGCCAACATACCAGACACAGTAAAAAACTGTGGCAGGAACTCAACGTCCCGCCGTGGCAGCGTGAACGAATACCACTGATTTATTACAATGAACAGCTGATGGCCGCGCCGGGGTTATTTATCACCCGTCTGGCAGTCGCGGACACCGGTACACCGGCATGGCAGGTTATCTGGTGCCCTTCAGTGGATAAAAAAGAGCATTAATGGTGGATTTTAAGGCGGGTTATCCTGCTTCAGGAGCAGCAATGCGTTTTGTAATCAGTGTGGCTTTATTGTTAGGCATGATCAGTACGCCGGTTCTGGCAGAAGGGAGTATCGCTCAGGGGCAGTCAAAAGCTGCCAGTTGTGTGGCCTGCCATGGAGCCAGCGGCAAGGCGGCTAACCCCATCTATCCGAATCTTGCAGGTCAAAACGAGGCATATCTGGAACTGGCGATGTATGCCTACAAAAAAGGAGAGCGCAGCGCAGGGCAGGCGGGAGTGATGCAGGCATTTACGTCTTCACTGTCCGATGAGGATATCAGTGATTTGGCCGCTTATTACGCCAGTCTGACGCCGCTGAAGTAATTCGGCCTTAAACTATCAGCTTTCACAAATGCAAACGGGCAATCCTGAGATTGCCCGTGAAGTGGATACTGCCGATCGTTTGGTACTACTCGATACTGACAACCACGATACCATGTTGGGGATGTTTATAACTTTCAATATGGTCGAGGCGCAGGTCACGCATTTCGTCATTGATCTCGACGACTAAATATTCGACCTTTTTGCGCATTAACAACTCGCAGGCTTTTCCTTCAACGATTTCTCCGCTACGCAACGTTAACGTTAAAACCACATCATTGTCGCAGGCGAGCTCAAGATTATCGTAGTCATCACAATTGATGGGTTGGTACACATCATTCATCGACATAATCGCTCACCAATAAGTTAGCAGCAGCATAAGCCGCTTGTTCCCGGATAGAAGACGGAAGTTCGGCATTCGCCGCCACATCGTCCAATGCTTTCAACACACAGCCCAGCGCATCGGGCACATAGCCAAGATCACCGCTGGCAATCTCCGCATATTTACGACGTACAGACTCACAGTACTGTTGCATAGGTTCTCCTTAAAAGCATATCCCGCTGGGGTAATTATCGTATTGAAAGCCCAGAAAGATAAACTCTCAGTATTAAACGACTATAGCACAGGCAAGGTCCAGTTATTAGCAAGCTGATACAGGTTTCTCGTTGGCGCAGAGGGAGTTAATCCGCCCGACGGCGGCGTTAAACTGGCCGCCATACCCTGCTTTCAAGTACACTGTGCGTCCATTATCAAGAGGTTTCCAATGGCGTTAAAAGCGACGATCTACAAAGCGGCAATCAATATTGCAGATATGGACCGCAATTTTTACTACGATGCCAACCTGACGCTGGCGCAACACCCTTCAGAAACCGAACAGCGCATGATGCTGCGTTTACTGGCCTGGATTTGCCATGCCGATGAGCGCCTGAGTTTTACCCGCGGGTTGAGTGCAGAAGATGAACCTGAAATCTGGCGCAAAAACGATCACGGCGGCATTGAATTATGGGTGGAACTGGGGCTGCCGGACGAAAAACGTCTGAAGAAGGCCTGTAACCAGTCACGCCATGTGGTGTTGTATGTCTACAGTGAGCGGGCGGCAAAAGTCTGGTGGCCGTCGGTTCAGAGTAAAGCCTACAGTTTCGGAAATCTGACGGTACGTTTCATTGATGACGAGATGTTGGCGCAGCTCACCGCTTTTGCTTCTCGCAACATGGTTTTGCAGGCTACGCTGCAGGATGGAACTATTTGGCTTTCTGATGCTCAGAATAATTTGGAAATCCAATTTTCTGAATGGAAAGAGTCTGATGGGAAAGAAGCGGGACAATAAGTGTGTTAATCCTTTCCGGTAAACTCGACATTCCTGACAATGAAATTGAATTAACCGCTATCCGTGCGCAGGGCGCGGGTGGTCAGAACGTCAACAAAACCTCGACGGCAATTCATTTGCGCTTTGACATTAAAGCCTCAAGCCTGCCTGATTATTATAAAGAGCGTTTGCTGGCGTTTAATCACCATTCGATAACGGCGGATGGGCTGGTGGTCATCAAAGCTCAGGAGTACCGCAGTCAGGAGCAAAATCGTGAAGCGGCTATCGCGCGTTTAAGCAGCCTGATTGCTCAGGCGATGGTGGTGGAAAAACCACGGCGTGCGACCAAACCTACCAAAGGATCAAAAATCCGCCGCGTGGAAGGGAAAGTGCGAAAAGGGGCGACAAAGGCATTGCGCGGCAAGATCCGCCCGTCTTAATGAGCTGAACTGTGGCAGCGGAAAATGTCCTTTGCCACAATGAGACAAAACGCAGAGGGAAGAGACTGTGAAAAAAGTAATTATAGCAGCGGTACTGGCGCTCGGCGCATTGTCACTGTTCGGCTGCCATACGTCTGCCATGAATCGTGAGGCGCCGCTGCAGGCTATGCAGCAAAGTTTTAGCGGCATTGTTCCTTGTGCTGATTGTAGCGGAATAGAAACGTCGCTCTTCCTGCAACAGGATGGGACTTATGTCCTGAAGGAAACCTATCTGGGAGCCAAAGACGGTGACCTGACGTTCGCCAGTTACGGTAGCTGGGCCCGCACGGCGGATAAATTAGTCCTCACGGACAGCAAAGGTGGGAAACGTTATTTCCACCCGCAAGGCGATAATCTGACCATGCTTGATAGCACGGGCTCTCCGATTATTTCGCAATTTAATTATATGCTGAAACCTGCGGTGCAGGATATGCCTAAAACTCCAATGACTCTTTCCGGCATGGTGCAGTACAGCGCTGATGTGGCCTCTTTCACCGATTGTGCGACGGGAAAAGTATTCCCGCTGTCAGGGAGTAACACCCTTGAGCAAGGCTATCTTGCTACGCGTAAAAAGCCACAGGAGCTGGTGTTTGTTTCAATGGATGGTCACTTTACCGTTGAATCATCAACGGGCGAAGGACAAAACCAAAAGTCGCTGGTGGCTGACAGCAACGTGAAATTTGATGCCAGCAAAGCTTGTCCATGATGGGCTGATGCCATTCCGGATATAAAAAAACGCCCGTGATTAAACGGGCGTTTTTTATTGGACCAGCCTCAGAACCAGAGGATCAGCGTGGGATCTGGCTCAGCAGATGTTCAATAATATCGCTTTGTTTGATCATCAACTTTTCACCGGTACGGCGGTTTTTGTATTCCAGCTCTTGCGCGTCCAGGTTACGATCGCCAATCACGACCTGATGCGGTACACCGATCAGTTCCATATCCGCAAACATCACGCCCGGACGCTCTTTGCGATCGTCGAGGATCACATCGATGCCTTTGTCACGCAGAGTCTGATAAAGCTCTTCGGCGACGTCTTTCACGCGGAATGACTTGTGCATGTTCATCGGCAGGATAGCGACCTGGAAAGGTGCAATCGCGTCTGGCCAGATAATACCGCGATCATCGTGATTCTGCTCAATCGCTGCGGCGACTACGCGGCTCACGCCAATGCCGTAACAACCCATTGTCATCAGCTGGTTACGTCCATCTTCGCCTTGTACTGTGGCATTCATGGCTTCTGAATACTTGGTGCCCAGCTGGAAGATATGTCCGACTTCAATACCGCGTTTGATGAGCAGAGTACCCTGACCATCCGGGCTGATATCACCTTCAACCACGTTACGAATATCAGCAACCTGTGGCAACGGCAAATCGCGCTCCCAGTTGATGCCGAAATGATGTTGACCATCAATGTTGGCACCGGCACTGAAATCACTCATGACGGCGACTGTACGGTCAGCAACGATTGGCATCGGCAGATTCACCGGACCCAGTGAACCCGGACCCGCGTTAACGATGGCGCGGATTTCGGCTTCGGTCGCGAAGGTCAGTGGAGAAGCCACGTGTGGCAGCTTTTCGGCTTTCACTTCATTCAGCTCGTGATCGCCACGCACCAGCAGGGCAATCAGTTTGTGACCGCTCTCTTCGGTGGCGTGAACCATCAGCGTTTTAACGGTTTTGCCGACCGGTACCTGGAATTGTTCAACCAGTTCGGCAATCGTCTTGGCATTTGGCGTCGCAATCTGACGCAGTTCTTCAGTGGCAGCCGCGCGTGGTGTCGCTGGGGCTACGGCTTCAGCTTTCTCAATGTTCGCCGCGTAGTCAGATTCGGTGGAGAAGATGATGTCATCTTCACCGCTTGAGGCTAATACCTGGAATTCATGCGATGCGCTACCGCCGATCGAGCCGGTATCTGCATCAACAGCGCGGAAATTCAGACCCATGCGGTTGAAGATCTTGCTGTAAGCGGCATACATGGCGTCGTAGGTTTCCTGTAAGGATTCCTGCGTCGTATGGAATGAATAGGCATCTTTCATGATGAACTCACGAGAGCGCATTACACCAAAACGCGGACGAACTTCATCGCGGAATTTAGTTTGGATCTGGAAGAAATTCAGCGGCAACTGTTTGTAGGAGCTGATTTCGCCACGGATCAGGTCGGTGATCACTTCTTCATGCGTTGGGCCAAGCACAAAGGCGCGCTCGCCGCGATCCACAAAACGCAGTAATTCCGGACCATACTGCTCCCAGCGGCCGCTCTCCTGCCATAAGTCCGCGGGTTGAACCACCGGCATGGAGACTTCGATAGCGCAAGCGTTGTTCATCTCTTCGCGGACGATGTTTTCGACTTTACGCAGAACGCGCAAACCGGTCGGCAGCCAGGTATACAGGCCTGATGCCAGTTTGCGGATCATCCCGGCGCGAAGCATCAACTGATGGCTGATCACTTCGGCGTCGGCTGGCGTCTCTTTCAGTGTGGAGAGCAGATATTGAGTTGTACGCATGTTGTGTTGATTCCGTTAGCACTGCTAATTGCAATCGGGCTGCCATCGGGCAGCCAAAGCGTGAAAAGTTTCTTAGTTTACCAGCGACTGAGGGCTGTCAAAAGAGAAGGGATGGAAAATTAGTTTTTGTCGAGGGACCAGACCTGATTTTGCTCGCCGACAACGCGCCAGCGGACATTGAATTCCAACAGATTTACCGCGTAATCCCGTTCTAATTCCTCGCCTTTACGATAGGCGGGACGGGGATCCTGACCCAGAACTTGTGTAATAAAACGGCGCAAATTCGGATGCTTTGACACATTAGCCGCTAATTGCTGCTCGGCTTGTGCAGTAAATTCCACGGCCATATCTGCTGGTGGCGCAGATTGCGCAAAGCCTGCTCTGGCTTCAGGATGACTTTCGGCAAAGGGCAGATAGGGTTTGATGTCCACAACCGGCGTGCCATCGACCAGATCAAGACTGCCCAACTCCAGAATAACGCTCTGGCCCTGACAACGAATGCCCTTCAGTTCGATCAATGACATCCCCAGCGGATTTGGCCGGAAGGTCGAACGGGTGGCGAATACGCCAGTCCGGATATTTCCGCCCAAGCGGGGAGGGCGCACAGTAGGGCGCCATCCGCCGTCCATGGTCTGGTGAAAAATAAACATCACCCAGATATGGCTGAACTCCTCAAGGCCGCGCACTGCTTCAGGCTGGTTGTAAGGAGAGTGCAGATGCAGCTCTCCCCCTCCGTCTTCAATCAAGCCGGGCTGGCGGGGGACAGCAAACTTCTCTTTATAGGGAGAGTGAATAGTCCCTATTTGAGCGAAGGAAAATGAGGTCATTTAAAGGTAACGTTCAGCGCTGAGCCCTGACAAACGGCCTGTTGATGGCAGCCGGGGACGCCACTGAGGATCTGACACTGGTGTAACAATACGGCATTGGCTTTCATGTAAGACGCGCGCGTCAACATTCTTTTGCGGGCCGTTGCCAGACTTGGTGGCGCGTCTTGTGTGTCTGCCTGACAGGATTCACCTGATACTTCACCCAGGTCACGGAACGGTGTTCCTACCAGCGCTTCCGCATCTTTGTACAGCTTGACCGGTGCCGGACGAACAGCGACGGGTTTTGGTTTTACAGGTTTAATTTCTACCGGAGTTGGCTGTTCAGGAGTGGGTGGCTGCGTTTTTTGAGTCGCGGAACATCCAGCTAGCAAGAGAGCTAACAAACAGAGAGGTAAAGCACGCATGGTATATCCTCTGCTTTTTACTATGTTAGGGGGAAAGAATGTGGGTTATTGAAGCAAGGTATTGATGAAATAACAAGGCGGGCATAAGCCCGCCTTGTTATTTTTATAAAGTGAGTAGACTTACCAGCCTTTCACTGCACCGCCGTTGAAGATTTTATTCGCTGCTGCATTTACTTCGTCAGACTGGTAGGCCTGAACGAATTTCTTAACATTCTCAGCGTCTTTGTTATCTTCACGCGCGACCAGCAGGTTCACATAAGGTGAATCTTTGTCTTCCACGAAGATACCGTCTTTCTCTGGGGTCAGACCAATCTGGCTTGCATAAGTGGTGTTGATCACCGCCAGTGCAATCTTGTTGTCATCCAGTGAACGTGGCAGCTGTGGTGCTTCCAGCTCAACCAGTTTCAGGTTTTTAGGGTTCTCAGTCACATCAAGAACGGTTGGCAGCAGGCCAACGCCATCTTTCAATTTGATCAAACCTTGTTTTTGCAGCAGCAGTAAAGAACGTCCCAGGTTAGTCGGGTCATTCGGCAGTGCAATCTGATCGCCTTCTTTCAGCTCATCAGTCGATTTGATTTTCTTTGAGTATCCAGCGATTGGGTAGACAAACGTGTTGCCTACAGAAACCAGTTTGTAACCACGATCTTTGATTTGCTGATCCAGATAAGGCTTGTGCTGGAAGGCGTTAAGGTCGATATCGCCTTTGCTCAGTGCTTCGTTCGGCAAAACATAGTCGTTAAAGGTGACGAGCTCAACATCCAGACCATATTTCTCTTTAGCGACTTTCTGTGCCACTTCAGCAACCTGCTGTTCAGAACCCACGATCACACCCACTTTAATATGGTTTGGATCTTGTTCTTTAGGACCGCATCCAACCAGAGCCAGCGTTCCCAGAAGCGCGCCGACAACCGCGATGGATTTAAATTTAGTAGACATATCCTTTCCTCTATAAGCGGAGATAAATTAATCGCAATGTTTAAGGTACAGCCGTTATTGCCTTACTTATGGGTTACCGCTTTAACGATGCGGTCTCCACAGAACTGAATCAGGTAAACCAGTACCACTAACATGACTAATACAGTATTCATTACTGTGGCGTCATAACCGATATAACCGTACTGATAACCGATCTGACCTAAACCGCCCGCGCCAACTGCGCCGCCCATAGCCGAGTAGCCTACCAGCGTGATCAGCGTGATCGTCGCGGCATTGACCAAACCCGGTAATGCTTCTGGCAAGAGTACCTTGCGGATAATTTGCATCGGTGTTGCACCCATTGCGCGTGCCGACTCGACTAAACCACTTGGAATTTCCAACAGCGCATTTTCAACCATGCGGGCAATAAAAGGTGCTGCGCCAACGGTTAAGGGAACAATAGCAGCCTGTAAACCAATCGAGGTACCGACAATCAGGCGGGTGAACGGAATCATCCATACCAGCAAAATAATGAACGGAATAGAGCGGAAAATATTCACGACCGCTGACATTACGCGGTAAACTTTTTTATTCTCCGCAATCTGGTCTGGGCGGGTGACATATAAAAGCACACCGAACGGTAAACCCAGTACAAAGCCGAAAAAACCAGAGGTCAGCGTCATTATTACGGTTTCCCAGATGCCCCGTCCCATTAACCACATCATTGCCTCAGACATAACCGAGTACCTCTACTTTCACTTGATTTTCATGCAGGAATTGAATGGCTGCCTGCGTAGCGGCTTCTTCGCCATGCATCTCTGTCAGCATAATGCCGAATTTGACACCACCGGCGTAATCCATCTGAGCGCTGATAATATTGTTATTAATGTTGAAGCGGCGAACGACTTCAGACAACAACGGTGCATCAACCGATTGGCCCGTGAACTCCAGGCGCAATAAAGGCACGCGGCCTGCCTTGGGTTCAGCAATTAACCGATCCGCATAGTCATCGGGGATATCAAGATGCAATGTGGATTGAATGAACTGCTGAGCCAGTGGCGTTTTAGGATGCGAGAACATTTCGCTGACTTTATCTTTCTCAATCAATTGACCGTCGCTTATCACCGCGACCTGATCACAAATGCGTTTTACGACATCCATTTCGTGGGTGATCAATAAAATTGTCAGTCCCAGGCGCCGGTTAATATCTTTCAGTAATTCAAGAATAGAACGAGTTGTTGCCGGATCCAGCGCGCTGGTGGCTTCATCACAAAGCAGAACTTTTGGATTGCTGGCTAAAGCGCGTGCGATCGCCACGCGCTGTTTTTGGCCGCCCGAAAGATTGGCTGGGTAAGCGTCATGCTTATCTTCCAGACCAACAAGCTTCAGCAACTCAGCAACACGCTTTTTTATTGCTCCGGATGAGAGATTGTCGAGTTCCAAAGGCAAAGCGATATTACCGAACACCGTGCGGGAAGAGAGCAAGTTAAAGTGTTGGAAAATCATGCCAATCTGTCGGCGTGCACGTGTCAGCTCTTTTGCAGAAAACGCCATTAAATCCTGGCCGTCGACGATGACTTGTCCTTCGGTCGGTCGCTCCAGCAAATTGACACAACGGATCAGCGTACTTTTACCTGCGCCGGAAGAACCTATCACGCCATAAATCTGCCCGGCAGGGACGTGAAGACTCACGTCAGAGAGCGCGACGATAGAGCGCGAACCCTGCTGAAACACTTTGGTGATGTTAGAAAGTTTAATCATATTCTTCTTATTCTATCTTTGGGACCGTGACTCAATGAAAGTGACTCTATGGCATAAGCCATATGTATGACGTGGATGCTAAGGCGTCTAGACGTCTAAGTCAACTGGGATAGCATTCTCTCTCAGCCTTAAAACATGCGATACTACCTACATTAACTCGCCATCAGGAGCCAAGACGTGGCACAGACTGTTCCAGCAATTTTTCTAGATAGAGACGGTACCCTTAATGTTGATCACGGGTATGTTCATGAAATCGACGATTTCCAATTTATTGAAGGTGCAATAGAAGCCTGCCTGCAATTAAAGGAAATGGGCTTTGCCTTAGTATTGGTGACCAACCAGTCAGGTATCGCGCGTGGCAAATTTACGGAAGCACAATTTCTCCGCTTAACTGAATGGATGGATTGGTCTCTCGCCGATCGTGGTGTGGATCTGGATGGCATCTATTTTTGCCCTCATCATCCTGAAGGTACGGTAGAAGCTTTTACTCAGGTATGTGAATGTCGCAAGCCAATGCCAGGTATGTTCCTTACTGCAAAAGAAGAACTGAACATCGATATGGCCGCTTCCTATATGGTAGGCGATAAAATTGAAGACATGCAGGCAGCTGGGGCTGCGGGCGTGGGTCACAAGATATTGGTGAAAAGCGGTAAGTCTGTTACTGCCGAAGGTGAAGCTTTGGCCGATGGCGTACTCGCAAGCCTTGCCGAGCTGCCTTCTTTCATTAAAAAAGCCGCTAAATAAGGCTTTGTGAGTAAAAAACAGGCAAACGAAATAAAACTGTATTTATTCGCTTGCCATTCTGGCCCAGCCCCCTATAATGCCGCTCCATCGACAGGGAACAACGTGAACAACATCACGAAGTAGCCGGGTCGGAAAAGATTTAAAACAGCGGCAACCGGATGAAATAAACGGTTGACACTGAATGAGGAAAGCGTAATATACGCCACCTCGAGTTGCCAAGCGAAAGCGTGTAACTCACTGCTCTTTAACAATTTATCAGACAATCTGTGTGGGCACTCACAAGACGATATCAGCCACCTCGGTGGCAAAAAAATATCAAGTCTTAAAGAGTGACCAA
>NZ_JBUZRI010000002.1:0-616288 GCF_055407225.1 Ewingella sp. C233 | reverse complement strand
AGAAGAGAGTAGGACAAAAGGCTATGCCTTTTGAACGTTGCGAAGCAACGGCCCGAAGGGTGAGGCACGAAGTGGGTCATCAACTGCCAGGCATCAAATAAGTGGAAAACCTCAGTCGAAAGACTGGGGTTTTTTGCTATGGGGAGTTTGGTAAATCCCCACACTCAGCTTAGCGACTATCACTAGCCATCCAGAACAAAAACATCTAAATACATTCCATAAAGCTGAAGATTTTTCACCTTAGCTATGGAGCCTCGACATTCTGGTTGAAAAACGTTATCTTCAGGCATCTAGAAGTCTAAACGTATAAGCGGATGTAGTGGGGAAGTTGTTATGCCAATTCGGGTTCCTGATGAGTTACCGGCCGTGAATTTTCTGCAAAATGAAAATGTCTTTGTCATGACCTCATCACGTGCAAAAACACAGGAAATTCGCCCTTTAAAGGTACTGGTACTGAATCTGATGCCAAAAAAGATCGAGACGGAAAATCAGTTTTTGCGTCTACTCTCCAATTCTCCGCTGCAAATTGATGTACAGCTGCTGCGTATCGATAGTCGTGAATCGAAAAACACGCCGGCAGAACATCTGGATAACTTCTACTGTGATTTCGAAGATATCCAGAATGATAATTTTGACGGCCTGATTGTTACCGGTGCTCCACTTGGTCTGGTAGATTTCTGCGACGTCGCCTATTGGCCACAAATTGAACGTGTGGTCCATTGGGCTAAAGAGCATGTGACATCAACGTTATTTGTTTGCTGGGCCGTTCAGGCCGCATTGAACGTGCTTTATGGCACGCCTAAAATGACGCGCGAAACCAAACTCTCAGGTGTTTATCCTCATCAGACGCTACAGCCATTAGCATTATTGACTCGCGGATTTGATGATAGCTTTTTAGCTCCTCATTCGCGCTATGCTGATTTTCCTGTGGAAGAGCTGCGTAAATATCCTGATCTTAATATTCTGGCGGAATCTGAAGGAGCTGGTGCTTATTTATTTGCAACCAAAGACAAGCGTATGGCGTTTGTCACGGGGCACCCCGAGTATGATGCGGGAACGCTTGCCGGCGAATACCTGCGTGACCGTGACGCCGGGCTTTCACCGGATATGCCGTTCAACTACTTCCCTCAGGATAATCCTGATCTCTCGCCGAAGGCGGCATGGCGCAGCCATGGGCACCTGTTATTCACCAACTGGCTGAATTACTACGTTTATCAGATAACACCATTTGACCTGCGCCAGATGAACCCAACCCTCGAGTAACTGTTTGACCGGGCAGGGGATCTTCAGGATCACCTGTCTGAAAATTGCCTTCTCTTCTTCTCTCTGCCTTTCCCAAATACTGCCTATCAACACCCGCCCTTGTTTTTTAAAAATGAAACCATATCTCATTTTTATAAAAATAATTTCAAATATATCTCATTGATTTATAGTAATTAAAAAATGTATTAAAAATAAAATGGAAATCGTTTTTGATTTTATCATTTTCTTGATTACGCTTAAGTCTCACAGAGCAGAAGTTGAGATAAGGATCTCTTGGCTAAAACGATCCCCCAATCTTGACCATCAGAAGCCTGAACATGAGACAGCCGGAGATAGATTCTCCTGGCTGATATAAGAGATATATCAGGAGAATACCGATGAATCAGCAGATAACACGCTCCGCACTGGACTTCACGCGCCGCTTTACGGAAAAGGAGTCCCTGATATTAACGGAGGAGGCGGTCGACTTTCTGACTGAACTGGTCAGTCATTTTTCCCGCTCACGCAATAAGCTTTTGCAAGAACGAGTTATGGTTCAGCAGCGTATTGATGATGGTTTTTTGCCTGAATTTATTTCAGAAACGGATTCCATTAAAAGTGGATCATGGACTATTCGTGGAATACCAGACGATTTACAAGACCGGCGTGTTGAGATCACCGGTCCGGTAGAAAGAAAAATGGTGATAAATGCTCTCAATGCCAACGTGAAGGTATTTATGGCTGACTTTGAGGATTCACTCTCTCCGGACTGGAACAAAGTCATCGAAGGGCAGATTAATCTGTGTGATGCGGTCAATGGAACGATCAGTTACACCAATGAATCCGGCAAAATTTACCAGCTAAAGCCGAATCCGGCCGTATTGGTATGTCGCGTGCGTGGTCTTCATTTACCGGAAAAGCATGTGCAATGGAACGGAGAGCCTATCCCCGGTGGCTTGTTTGATTTTGCTATGTATTTTTTCCATAACCATCACGCACTGTTGGCAAAAGGCAGCGGCCCTTATTTCTACCTGCCTAAAATGCAGTCCTATCAGGAGGGGGCATGGTGGAGTCAGGTATTCAGTTTTGCCGAAGATTATATGGAACTTCCACGGGGAACAATCAAGGCTACGGTACTTATTGAAACTCTGCCTGCGGTCTTTCAGATGGACGAGATTCTCTACCATCTGCGTGACCATATTGTCGGTCTGAACTGCGGACGTTGGGACTATATCTTCAGCTACATCAAAACCCTGAAAAACCACGCCGACCGCGTATTGCCTGACCGTCAGGCCGTTACGATGACGCAACCCTTCCTGAGTGCTTATTCCCGCCTGCTGATCAAAACCTGTCATCGCCGTGGTGCTCTGGCGATGGGGGGAATGGCAGCATTTATTCCCAGTAAAGAGACTGAACGTAACCAGTGGGTGCTCAATAAAGTCAAAGCTGACAAAGAGCTGGAAGCTGCGAATGGTCATGATGGAACCTGGATTGCCCACCCTGGCCTCGCGGATACCGTCATGGAGGTTTTCAATCAGGCACTGGGTGACCGTAAAAATCAGCTGGACGTCTCGCGTCAGGTTGATGCGCCTGTAACTGCCAGCCAATTACTCGAACCTTGTCCGGGAGATCGAACTGAAGAGGGGATGCGTGCCAATATTCGCGTCGCCGTGCAATACATCGAAGCCTGGATCTGCGGCAACGGCTGCGTACCTATCTACGGTCTGATGGAAGATGCCGCGACTGCTGAGATCTCCCGTACCTCGATCTGGCAGTGGATCCACCACGGCAAAATGCTCAGTAATGGTCAATTGGTAACCAAAGCGCTCTTTCGCCAGATGCTTTGTGAAGAGATGCAGGTTATTCAACAAGAACTGGGCGAACAGCGCTTCAGTGCGGGACGTTTTGATGAAGCCGCCGCGCTGATGGAACGCATTACTACACAGGAAGAGCTGATCGATTTCCTCACCCTGCCAGGCTATGCCTTATTGGCCTGATCACGTTCAACCCTACAAAAGTAACCCCATAACATTAAGAACAGGAAACCGCGCCATGAAAAACTCCCGTACTCAGCAAATTCAGCAACTTGAAGAATCCTGGTCACAACAACGCTGGCAGGGGATCGCCCGTCCATACAGTGCTGCCGAAGTGGTGAGTCTGCGAGGCTCGGTGAATCCGGAATGTACTCTGGCCCAGAACGGCGCAAACCGTTTGTGGAATTTGCTGCATGGCTCAGCGCGCAAAGGTTACGTAAATTGCCTCGGTGCTTTGACCGGCGGACAGGCGTTACAGCAGGCAAAAGCAGGTATTGAAGCTATTTATCTTTCTGGCTGGCAGGTGGCTGCAGACGCCAATACGGCGTCCAGCATGTACCCGGACCAATCCCTTTATCCGGTGAACTCGGTTCCTGAAGTCGTGGCACGCATTAATAATACTTTCCGCCGGGCTGACCAAATCCAATGGTCAAATAATATCGAGCCGGGGCAGACGGGTTACACCGACTATTTTCTGCCTATTGTTGCGGATGCGGAGGCTGGATTCGGTGGCGTACTCAACGCATTTGAGTTGATGAAATCGATGATTGAAGCCGGGGCCGCTGCGGTGCACTTTGAAGACCAGCTTGCTGCGGTGAAAAAGTGCGGGCACATGGGCGGAAAAGTGCTGGTGCCGACTCAGGAAGCGATTCATAAACTGGTTTCCGCCCGCCTTGCGGCCGATGTTCTGGGCGTACCGACTCTGCTGGTTGCACGCACCGATGCAGACGCCGCTGACTTACTGACCTCCGACTGCGACCCATACGACAGCGCGTTTATCACCGGTGAACGCACGCACGAAGGTTTCTACCGTACTCATGCCGGAATAGAGCAGGCAATCAGCCGTGGACTGGCGTATGCACCGTACGCCGATATTGTCTGGTGCGAAACCTCCACGCCGGATTTGGCATTAGCGCAGCGTTTTGCTGACGCAATCCACGCTAAATTCCCGGGGAAACTCCTGGCCTATAATTGCTCGCCATCCTTCAACTGGAAAAAGAATCTCGATGATAAAACCATCGCCAGTTTTCAGGACCAACTGGCTGCAATGGGTTACCAGTATCAGTTTATTACCCTGGCCGGTATTCACAGCATGTGGTTCAACATGTTCGATCTGGCGTATGCCTATGCTCAGGGGGAAGGGATGAAGCATTACGTGGAAAAAGTGCAGGAGCCCGAATTTGCCGCTATCGGTCGTGGTTATACCTTCGCCTCTCATCAGCAGGAAGTTGGCACCGGATATTTCGATAAAGTGACCAATATTATTCAGAGTGGCCGTTCATCCGTCACTGCGTTAACCGGGTCTACTGAAGAGCAGCAGTTTGGCGTTTAACATTTGCAGGCCCGAATAACTCCGGGCCTGCTTTTGACTGGGAGCATCCCCTATGCGTATTGAACTGTTGATTGCCCAGACGATTTTGCAAGGATTTGACGCCCAGTATGGTCGCTTTCTGGAAGTCACTTCGGGTGCTCAGCACCGGTTTGAGCAAGCCGAGTGGGCAGCAGTGCAAGCGGCGATGAAACAGCGAATCCATCTGTACGATCATCATGTCGGGCTGGTTGTTGCACAGCTAAAATGTATCACCGGCCCCCATTTCTATGACGCTGCCTTTCTGGCGACGGTCAAACAATCCTACAGTGAGCTATTACCTGAATATCCCCGGGCAGAAATTGCCGAAAGCTTCTTCAATTCGGTCTACTGCCGCATTTTTAAACATCGTGAATTGACGGCGGAAAAACTGTTCATTTTCAGTGAACAACCTGAATGCTATCGCGGCGTATTTCCCCGCCCGCTTTTTCGCCGGTACGAATCTCAGAGTGATCTTCACAATTTAATCAGGATGATACTGGCAGACTTGCCGATACAGCTTGCATGGGAAGACAGTGAGCGGGATGCCAGTTATATCGCTCAAGCCCTGCAAGCGGTTGTCCCGCACGCGCAAATTTCTTCGGCCATTTTGGACGTTGCAACCGAACTGTTTTATCGCAACAAGGCGGCCTGGCTAGTAGGGAAAATACGCTTTGGCGGCCAGGTCTTACCTTTCCTTCTGCCGGTTCACCGCAGCCTCAGTGGCCAGCTGTTTGTGGATGCCTGTCTAACTGATCGTGATGACGCCAGTATCGTATTCGGATTTGCCCGTTCGTACTTTATGGTTTATGCCCCTCAGCCGGGGGCATTAGTGGAGTGGCTGCGCGAAATTCTGCCTGGCAAAACCACCGCGGAGCTCTACAGCGCCATAGGTTGCCAGAAACATGCAAAAACGGAGTGCTACCGTGAACATCTGCGCTTTATGGCACAAAATAATCAGCAGTTTATTATCGCCCCCGGAGTAAAAGGGATGGTGATGTTGGTTTTCACGCTACCGGGTAGCGACCGTGTTTTTAAAGTGATTAAAGATCGCTTCGCTCCACAAAAAGAGGTGACGGAAGCTCAGGTTATGGCTTGTTATCAGTTGGTTAAAGATCACGATCGGGTGGGGCGTATGGCGGATACCCAGGAGTTTGAGCATTTTACGCTGGCGAAAAAGAACATCAGTGAAGCGCTGATGGAAGAACTGATGCGTGAAGTTCCTGCCAAAATTGAACAGGTCGGTGACAATATTATTTTACGTCACTTGTACATCGAACGCCGAATGACCCCGCTGAATCTTTATCTGGAGCAAGCCAGTGCTCAGCAGTTGCATGACGTGATTGAAGAATATGGCAACGCGATAAAACAACTGGCTGCGGCTAACATTTTCCCCGGTGATATGTTGTTTAAAAACTTCGGTGTCACTCGCCACGGGCGGGTCGTGTTTTATGACTACGATGAAATTTGCTATATGACGCAGGTGAATTTCCGCCGTATTCCTGCCCCGCGTTATCCGGAAGATGAACTGGCCAGCGAGCCTTGGTACAGCATCTCCGCGCAAGATGTTTTCCCTGAAGAGTTTCGCCATTTTCTATGCAGCGATAAACGGCTGAAACCTTTATTTGAGAAACTGCATGGCGATCTGTTTGAAGCCAGTTACTGGCAGGCGGTGCAAAAGCGCATTATCGATGGCCACATCGAGGATGTTTATGCCTACCGCCGCAGACAACGTTTCAGCCAGCGGCATGATGAACGCCAGCTCACTGAGACGTTTTTAACGCTGACAGAATAATTCTCGAGCCTTAATGTTTACCCCCGCCATACGCCTGGGTGATCTCTTTTGCTGCATGAATAACCAGAGCGCCTAGCTCAGTTACCCGGTCATCCGTTATTCGGGATACCGGCCCTGAAATTGAGATCGCAGCATAGGCATCGTTATGTTCGTCATAGATACAGGTTGCTACACAACGAAGCCCCAGCGCATGTTCTTCGTCATCGAAGGCATAGCCCCGTTTACGTGTTTCGGCCAATTCCTGCTTCAGATTGACCGGCGACGTGCGTGTCAGCGGCGTATAGCTATGCAGGCCGATTTTATGCAGCAGTTTTACCAGCCTTTCTTCCGGCAAAGTGGAAAGGAATGCTTTTCCCGCACCTGAAGCATGCATCGGCAGCTTGCCACCAATAGGTGCAGACATACGCATCAGCGCGTTGCACTGCACCTGATCGATGATGATCGCCTGATAATCGCTATGATCAAGCACTGCCAGATTAACCGTTTCGCCAGACTCCTCCATTAAACGGCGCAGCATCGGATGTACCATTGCTAGCAGGTTGCGGCTTTGCAGGAAGCTGCTGCCTACGACAAAAGCATGTGAACCAATAGTCCATAACCCTAAATCCCCTACCTGACGAACAAATCCCTGCTGCTGCATGGTGCTTAGCAGGCGGTGTGTTGTGGAGTTGGGCAAACCGGCCTGCTGAGCAAGGTCGGTCAGCGCGACGCTGCCTTGTGCCTCGGCAATGTACTCCAGTAATTTCAGGCCCCGAGTCAGGGACTGCACCTGTCCGGTGGCGGCGCTACCCGATGCGGCAGCGGCTTTGGTTTTCTTAACGCGTTTGGCCGGAGTAGAAGCGGACGTTGCCATGGGCCTTTTCCTTGTAAGATGCGCTAATTAGCGACGAATTAAAGTTATTTTGGAATTCATTTTCGTTTTTACAGTATGGATCGCAACCTGCCTTTCTGCTCATCCGATGTGTTGCATTCAGACTGCGGGATGCATTCCTGAATTGAAAAAGTCTCACGTTGGGCTGAGCTTTCAGCAAAGGAAGATATGCTAGGATGTTGACCATGATTTCCGGCTTGTACTTAGGGTGTGCCGGTGGTGTGCGACAGGTGAAGAGGTGAGAGTGACGAATCAAGTTGAGGCGCTACGTAAGCAGTTAGCAAAGCGCATTTTGGTACTGGACGGCGGCATGGGTACCATGATCCAAAGCTATCGTTTGGAAGAAGAGGACTACCGTGGCGAACGTTTTGCCGATTGGGAAAGCGATCTCAAAGGCAATAACGATCTTCTGGTGCTGACAAAGCCGGAAGTGATCACCGCGATCCATTACGGCTACCTTGAGGCTGGTGCCGATATCCTCGAAACCAATACCTTCAACTCCACCACCATTGCCATGGCGGATTACCACATGCAGTCGCTGTCGGCAGAAATTAACTATGAAGCCGCTCGCCTGGCACGTATTTGTGCTGATGAATGGACTGCCCGTACACCGGACAAGCCGCGTTATGTCGCCGGTGTCCTTGGGCCAACTAACCGTACGGCGTCGATCTCCCCGGACGTGAACGATCCGGCCTACCGGAATGTCTCTTTTGATCAATTGGTTGAAGCCTACCGCGAATCAACGCGTGCCCTGATCGAAGGCGGTGCTGATCTGATCATGATCGAAACCGTCTTTGATACCCTGAATGCCAAAGCCGCAACGTTTGCCGTAGAAACCGAGTTTGAAGCGATGGGGGTCGTGTTACCGGTCATGATCTCCGGCACCATCACTGATGCCTCCGGTCGTACGCTTTCAGGGCAAACTACCGAAGCCTTCTACAACTCATTACGTCATGTAAAACCGCTGACCTTTGGCCTGAACTGTGCGCTGGGGCCAGACGAACTCCGTCAATATGTGGCTGAACTGTCACGCATTGCAGAATGCTATGTCACCGCACACCCGAACGCAGGCCTCCCTAATGCCTTTGGCGAGTACGATCTCGAAGCCAAAGAAATGGCAGAACACATCGGCGAGTGGGCACGCTCAGGTTTCCTGAACATTGTCGGCGGTTGCTGTGGGACAACGCCTGCGCATATTGCCGCCATGGTGAAAGCGGTTGAGGGCGTACCCCCTCGTGCCCTGCCGGAGATTCCTGTAGCGTGCCGCCTGGCCGGCCTTGAACCATTAACCATTGATGCGCAAACCCTGTTTGTGAACGTAGGCGAACGTACCAATGTCACCGGTTCTGCCCGGTTTAAGCGGCTGATCAAAGAAGAAAAATATATTGAAGCGCTGGCTGTCGCCCGTCAGCAGGTTGAGAGTGGTGCGCAAATCATCGATATCAACATGGACGAAGGCATGCTGGATGCAGAGGCCGCCATGGTGCGCTTCCTCCATCTGATTGCCGGTGAGCCTGATATTGCCCGCGTGCCTATCATGATCGACTCCTCCAAATGGGACGTGATTGAAAAAGGGCTGAAATGCATTCAGGGCAAAGGCATCGTTAACTCGATTTCAATGAAAGAGGGTGAAGAGGTCTTTCTTAGACAAGCACGTAAAGTTCGTCGCTACGGTGCCGCGATGGTCGTGATGGCTTTCGACGAGGACGGTCAGGCTGATACCCGCGCCCGCAAAATAGAAATTTGTCGCCGCGCCTACAAATTGTTGACGGAAGAGGTGGATTTCCCGCCTGAAGACATCATTTTCGACCCCAATATTTTCGCCGTAGCAACCGGTATTGAAGAGCACAACAACTATGCGGTGGATTTCATTGAAGCCTGCGCAGATATTAAAGCTGAGCTGCCACATGCATTGATTTCCGGCGGTGTCTCCAACGTATCTTTCTCTTTCCGGGGTAACGATCCGGTACGTGAAGCTATTCATGCAGTGTTCCTGTACCACGCCATTCGCAGCGGAATGGACATGGGCATCGTTAACGCGGGCCAGTTGGCAATCTATGACGATCTCTCTGCCGAACTGCGTGATGCGGTTGAAGATGTGATCCTCAACCGTCGTGACGACGGCACTGAGCGCCTGCTGGATATCGCTGAAAAATACCGTGGTACCAAAGATGACGGTGAAGCCAATAAACAGCAGGCCGAATGGCGTGGATGGGATGTACGCAAACGCCTGCAATATTCTCTGGTCAAAGGCATTACCGAATTTATCGAGCTGGATACTGAAGAAGTACGCCAGCTTTGTGAGCGCCCGATAGAAGTGATTGAAGGCCCGCTGATGGACGGCATGAATGTTGTCGGTGACCTGTTTGGCGAGGGTAAAATGTTCCTGCCGCAGGTGGTGAAGTCGGCCCGCGTGATGAAACAAGCGGTGGCCTATCTGGAACCCTATATTGAAGCCAGCAAAGAGAAAGGGAAAACCAACGGTAAGATTCTGCTGGCGACGGTAAAGGGTGACGTACACGACATCGGTAAAAACATCGTGGGCGTGGTATTGCAGTGTAATAACTACGAAATTATCGATCTTGGCGTGATGGTTCCGACCGATAAGATCCTTAAAACTGCGATTGAAGAGAAGGTCGATATTATCGGGCTTTCTGGATTGATCACGCCGTCACTTGACGAAATGGTCAACGTTGCCAAAGAGATGCAGCGCCGCGGCTTCACCATACCGCTGCTGATTGGTGGCGCCACTACCTCCAAGGCGCATACGGCCGTGAAGATCGAACAGAACTACAGCGGTTCCACGACCTATGTCCAGAACGCCTCACGGTCAGTCGGTGTCGTCTCTGCACTACTTTCGGATACTCAGCGTGATGCCTTTATCGAACGTACCCGTAAAGAGTATGAGACAGTGCGTATTCAACATGCGCGTAAGAAACCACGCACTCCGCCGGTCAGTCTGGAAGTCGCCCGTGAAAATGCGACCAGTATTGACTGGGAAAACTACACGCCACCGGTTGCCCATCGTCTGGGTGTGCAGAAAGTGGAAGCCAGTATTGAAACGCTGCGCAACTACATCGACTGGACACCATTCTTTATGACCTGGGCACTGGCCGGGAAATATCCGCGCATTCTGGAAGATGAAGTGGTCGGTGAGGAGGCTAAGCGCGTATTTAAGGATGCCAACGATCTGCTCGATAAGCTCTCTGAGGAGAAATTGCTGAACCCGCGCGGTGTCGTCGGATTGTTCCCTGCTAACCGTGTCGGTGACGATATCGAAATCTATAGCGATGAGCGGCGTGATGAAGTGCTGGTGGTCAGCCACCATCTGCGCCAGCAAACTGAAAAGACGGATTTCGCTAACTACTGTCTGGCCGATTTTGTGGCACCGAAATCCAGTGGGAAAAAAGATTATATGGGCGCGTTTGCCGTTACCGGCGGGCTGGAGGAAGATGACTTAGCCGAGGCTTATGACAAACAGCATGATGACTACAACAAAATTATGGTCAAAGCGCTGTCGGACCGTCTAGCTGAAGCTTTCGCCGAATATCTGCACGAACGTGTGCGCAAGGTGTATTGGGGTTTTGCCGCCAATGAAAACCTGAGTAACGACGAACTGATCCGCGAAAACTATCAGGGTATTCGCCCTGCGCCCGGCTATCCAGCTTGTCCGGAACACACCGAAAAAGGTGAGATCTGGAAATTACTGGATGCAGAAACCAATACCGGAATGCAACTCACCGAGTCATTTGCGATGTGGCCCGGTGCCGCAGTTTCCGGCTGGTACTTCAGCCACCCTGACAGCAAATATTTCGCCGTGGCCCAAATCCAGCGTGATCAGGTAGAAGATTATGCGGCACGTAAAAATATGCCTGTCTCTGAAGTTGAACGCTGGCTGGCACCGAACTTAGGCTACGACGCGGATTGACCTATAAATGCCCGTGGAAAAACGGGCACTTTCCCCGTCTGGCTTCACTGCGCTTAATTCACTTCTACATCAATATGTAATGCGTCATAGCGCCAATATTCCAGATCGCAGTCAATCACCCGGTCGTGCTGATCACGGTTAGTTCGGGTGATGAACAGCGCCGGGCTACCCGGTGCGACTTTCAGCGCGCAGGAAGCTTGCTCAGGCAGGCGTGTGGGCACCATATCAAAACGCACCCGGCCGTAGCTTACGCCATACTGTGATGAGTAGAGGTCTGTCAGCGACTGTGTCAGATCGGCGCTCAGAATATTTGGAAAGAATTGCGGGTTGAGGTAATGCTCAACATACAGCACCGGCCTGCCGTCGAGGTAACGCAAGCGGCGGATGCAATAAACCTCACTTTCAGCCGGTAGTGAAAGTTTCCCGCACACTGCGTCACTGGCCTTCAGCGCCTGCGCATCAATTACCTCTGTTCGGGCACTGCGCCCCTGTTCCCGGGCCATCGCATGAAAATGGCTGCGTTGCAGCGGGTTATAGACAATACGTGGCGGAGAAACAAACCAGCCGCGTCTCACTTCGCGATAGATCAATCCCTGTCCTTCGAGCTGGCTAAGCGCTTCGCGCAGCGTAATGCGAGTGGTGGAAAACTGCTCGCTCAATTGCCGCTCGGATGGAAGACGGCCCTCGGCAGAAAAATCTCCATTGGCGATTTTTTCGCTCAGTTTCAGGCAGATCACAGCCACGGTGGTTAAGGCTTCGCTCATGGTTCTGGCCTCATTTCAGTGCGTTTTTGCACCATTACGTCAATTACAGCAATCTTTTGCTGAATTAGTGTGCGCTTGTTAACAGCCTTCAGCTTAAAAATGCTGGTTTTTCGCACTGTAATATAATTATCACAATAGACCGTTAGATTGGCTTGGTTCTTGCTGGACTAGACCAGTACTCACACACCCTACCATCCGGAGCATTCGTTATGAAACAGTTGTTCGCTTCTGTGTTAACCAGCGCGCTCGTTCTTTCGACCTCAGCCGTTTTTGCTGCTGAGCCTCCTGCTGAACTCCTGAAAGCGGCGCAAGCCGAAGGAACCGTAAACAGTGTCGGTATGCCTGATGACTGGGCGAACTGGAAAGGGACCTGGAGTGACCTGAGCACTAAATACGCGCTGAAACACAGCGATACTGACATGAGCTCGGCGCAGGAAATCGCTAAATTCCTTGCCGAAAAAGACAATGCCAGCGCCGACATCGGCGATGTGGGTGCCGCATTCGGACCGGTAGCGGTGCAGAAGGGCGTCACTCAGGCTTACAAACCGACGACCTGGGATCAGGTACCGGATTGGGCGAAAGATAAAGACGGTATGTGGGCACTCGCTTACACCGGAACCATCGCCTTTATTATCGATAAATCGCAGGTAAAAGATGAGCCGCACAGCTGGGCCGATCTGCTGAAAGGCAACTATAAAGTGACTATCGGTGACGTTGGCACGGCGGCTCAGGCAGCGAATGGCGTACTTGCCGCGACCTACGCTATGGGGGGTGATGAAAAAAATCTGAAACCTGGTCTGGAATACTTCGGCAAACTGGCAAAAGCGGGGCGTCTAAGCCTGACTGACCCGGTGATTGCCTCTCTGGAAAAAGGTGAAGTGCAGGTAGGTGTGGTCTGGGATTTCAACGGCCTGAGCTATCGTGACAAAATCGACAAAACCCGCTTTGATGTAGTCATTCCTTCCGATGGCACCATCACCTCCGGCTACACCACAATCATCAACAAATTCGCCAAACATCCAAACGCCGCAAAACTGGCACGTGAATATATCTTCTCCGATGCCGGTCAGATCAATCTGGCGCGCGGTTATGCCCGTCCGATTCGCGCCGATCACATCACCTTACCCGACGACGTGAAAGCCAAACTGCTGCCATCCAGCGAATACAAAAATGCTCACCCGATTGCTGATACTGCAGCCTGGGATAAGAGCGCAAAAACGCTGCCGCGTCTGTGGCAGGAAAACGTCATGATCAACATGCAGCAATAACTGTCGCAATTTAGCAAGAAAGGCAAAAGAGTCGATGAAAAGCATTTTGGTGGTACTGGACGGACTGAATTTTCAGGTCGCCCGTGATGCAATGGGATATTTACAGGCACAGTGCGCTGCTGGACGCGGCCGCTTGTATCAACTGGAATGCGCATTGCCTTCGCTCTCGCGCCCTCTGTATGAGTGCATTCTCACCGGCGTGACGCCGGTTGAGAGTGGCATCGTGCATAACCACGTTGACCGGCTCTCAACGCAGCGCAGCATTTTTCATTATGCCCGCGATGCGGGCCTGATCACTGCCGCTGCGGCATACCACTGGGTCAGCGAGTTGTATAATCGTACACCGTTTGACCCGCCGCGCGACCGTCATACCAGCGACGAAACGCTGGCTATCCAGTACGGCCACTTCTATTACGATGACGGTTACCCAGACTCCCATCTGTTTGATGACGCCGAGAGCCTGCGTCGTCGTCATGATCCGGATTTTCTGCTGATCCATCCGATGAATATCGATGATGCCGGCCATAAGTTTGGTCTTTCCACACCGCAGTATCGCAACAAAGCAAGGGTGGCCGACGGTATCTTGTCGCATTACCTCGGTGACTGGCTGGCGGCCGGCTATCAGGTGATCGTCACCGCTGATCATGGCATGAATGATGACCGCAGCCACGGCGGGATTCTGCCTGAAGAGCGCCAGGTGCCGCTGTTTGTGTTTGGTTCCTCCTTCAGTCTGCAAGACGCCGGACCGCTGCAAACTGAGCTTTGTGGCACGGTATGCCAGCTGCTGAATATCGCCCACGACAAACCGCACTGCGCGGAATTGCTGGCCTGAACCACGCCACTTTTTGAGGAGTGCCGATGAAAGCCAAGTGGATAGCCGCATTATTCATGCTGCCGTTTGCGGTGTTTTTTATCGCTTTTCAGCTGGCCCCGCTGGTTTGGGTGGCAGTCAGCAGTTTTTACAGTGACACCTACGAAGCCTGGGGCTGGGGAAACTACAGCGATATTCTGACGTCGGATTTCTATTTACAGGCCATGCGTTTCTCGCTCGACATCTCCATCTGGTCGAGTCTGTACGGTTTGCTAATTGCGTTAGTGAGCAGTTACTCACTTCGACAGCTCGGCCCGACAAAGTTGCATGACTTCGTCATGTCCTTTACTAATATGACCAGTAATTTCGCGGGCGTTCCGCTGGCATTCGCCTTTGTGATTTTGCTCGGGCTGAACGGCTGTTTAACGCTGATACTGAAAAAATACGGTCTGATGGACAGCTTCAATCTCTATTCGAAAGACGGACTGATTGTGCTTTACACCTATTTTCAGATCCCCCTCGGCGTGCTGTTGCTCTATCCGGCCTTTGACGCGCTGCGCGAAGACTGGCGTGAGTCAGCGGCGCTGCTCGGTGCCGGGCGCTGGCGCTATTGGCGCCATATTGGCCTGCCGGTGCTGTTTCCTGCGCTGATGGGGACGTTCGTTATTCTGCTGGCTAATGCGCTGGGGGCTTATGCCACGGTATATGCGCTGACTACGGGTAACTTCAACGTCGTGCCGGTGCGGATTGCGGCACTGGTGTCGGGAGATATCTCTCTTGATCCAAACATGGGCAGTGCGCTGGCGATGCTGCTGGTAGTACTGATGGCCTTTATTACCCTGATTCATCAGTGGTTGTTACGCAGGAGCTACCTGAATGTGCGCTGAACATTGGGCTGATTGCCGGGAGGAGTGCTATGTCCCGCGCTGAAGGGCTTTACCATCGTCTGATTGTCTGGATCCTGATGATCATCCTGCTGTTGCCGCTTGCCGCCACGCTGGTTTATGCGCTGGTGAACGAGTGGGGAGCCACGATTTTCCCCAGCGGATTTACCCTGAAATGGATGAGGGCTCTGTGGAGTGACCCGCGTTTTTTGGTGGCGCTGGGGCATTCGTTGCTGATCTGCTTCGGTACGTTATTACTGTCTCTGGTTCTGATTCTGCCGCTGATGTTTGTGATCGCTTACTACTTCCCTCGGCTTGATGTGCTGATGAATGTGCTGATCCTGTTGCCATTCGCTGTCCCTCCGGTGGTCTCCTCCGTTGGCCTGATGTCGCTCTATTCATCGGGGCCGCTGGCGATGACCGGTACGCCGTGGATCCTAATCGGCTGTTATTTCACCATCGCATTGCCGTTTATCTACCGTGCTATCTCCAACAATATGCAGGCGATCAATCTGCGCGACCTGATGGACGCCGCGCATCTGCTCGGAGCCAGTACCTGGAAAGCGGCTTTGCTGGTGGTCTTACCGAATTTGCGCAAAGGCGGAACCATTGCCGTGCTGCTCTCGTTTTCCTTTTTAATCGGCGAGTTTGTGTTCGCTAACCTGCTGGCCGGCAGCCGCTATGAAACTTTGCAGGTGTATCTCTACAACATGCGTAACGGCAGCGGCCATTTCACCAGCGCCCTGGTTATCTCTTATTTCGTGGTTGTCCTGGCCTTTACCTGGGTGGCTAACGTGCTGAATAAAGGAAAGAGCTGATATGTCCTATTTACAGGTCACGCAACTCAATAAACATTACGGTCAGACACAGATCTTCAATAACATCGATTTCAGCGCCAGAGAGGGTGAGTTTGTCACCTTGCTGGGGCCGAGTGGCTGTGGAAAATCGACGTTGTTGCGTTGTCTGGCCGGGCTGACGACTGTCGACAGCGGTCAGATCATTTTGCAGGGGCAGGATATCGTTCCGCTCAGCCCGCAGCAGCGCGGTATTGGTATGGTTTTCCAGAGTTACGCGCTGTTCCCTAATATGACGGTGGAAGGCAATGTGGCGTTCGGTCTGAAAATGCAGAAAGCCTCATCCAGTGAGGTGCACCGCCGGGTTGGGGACGTCCTTGCGCTGGTCGAAATGAATGATTACTCCAAACGTTACCCGCATCAGCTTTCCGGTGGTCAGTGTCAGCGCGTGGCGCTGGCGCGTTCCCTCGTCACCGAACCGCGCCTGCTGCTGCTGGATGAACCGCTGTCTGCACTGGATGCGCGGATCCGTAAACATCTGCGTGAACAAATCCGCCGGATTCAGCGCGAAATGAACCTGACGGCCATTTTTGTCACCCACGATCAGGAGGAAGCGCTGACGATGTCAGACCGCATTGTGCTGATGAATAAAGGAAAAATCGTTCAAAATGCTGATGCAGAAACCCTGTATACTGAACCGGTTGATGCTTTTGCCGCTGGTTTCATTGGCAGTTATAACCTGCTCAGCGCCACCGATGCACAGGCGCTGACTGGACAGCACTACGGCGGGCAGGTGGCAATCCGCCCTGAATCGATTGTAATATGTCCACCTGAACAGGGTATTTCTGCCCGAATCCTGCATCACAGCCTGCTCGGCAACGTCGTGCGTTATCGCGTTCTGGCGAATAATGTTGAGCTGTCGGTGGATGTATTAAACCGGTCTGTGGCCTCTCTTCTCGCCGATGGCATCGAAATTGGTCTACAGTTAGATCTTGTTACGTTACGGGAAGTTGCATGAGTCTGGCGCTGTTTGATCTCGATGAAACCCTGATTAATGGCGACTGTTCCAGCCTGTGGTCGGCCTTTATGGTGAAGCAGGGATGGGTGGCGGATGAGCAGGCTTTCCTGCAACGCGACGCCCAACTGATGCAGCAATATGCTGTGGGTCAGATGGACATGCAGGAGTACATGACCTGCACGCTGGCGCCGCTGAAGGGCCGCCCGGAACTGGACGTCGCGGCGATGGTTGAGCGTTATATTCAGGAAGTGATTGCTCCCCGCGTCTATACTGATGCACGTGAATGTCTGGAGCGGCATCGTGCACGCGGCGACCGCACCGTGGTGATTTCCGCTTCGGGTGTGCATCTGGTTGCGCCGATAGCCCGTTATCTCGGCGTTAACGAAACTTTGGCGATTGGTGTCGGTATTGAAAAGGGGATTTTTACCGGCACAACGCAAGGCGTGATGACTTACCGTGAGGGTAAAGTTACGCGGCTGATGGAACTGATTAATCAGGATATTTCACAGCTGCAAACCGCCAGTTTTTATTCGGATTCTCATAATGATTTGCCCTTGCTGACCCAGGTTGGCAAGCCCTATGCAGTCAATCCGGACGCTATCCTGCACCAACACGCCCGGCAGGCAGGATGGCCTGTTTATGCCTGGCGTTAACGGAGCTGTTCTTTAGTGTTAACTCTTCTTCATTTGTTGTCCGCTGTTTCACTTCTCGTCTGGGGTACGCACATTGTGCGTACCGGCATCATGCGTGTTTTTGGCGCCAATTTACGCCGTGTTCTCAGCAGCAGCGTTGAGAAAAAACCGCTGGCGTTTGTCGCGGGGATTGGCGTCACCGCCTTGGTGCAAAGCAGCAATGCTACCGCGCTGCTGGTGACGTCGTTCGTCTCTCAGGGACTGGTCGCATTGGCACCAGCGCTGGTGATCATTCTCGGGGCCGACGTCGGAACAGCGCTGATGGCGCGTGTGCTGACCTTTGATCTCTCCTGGCTCTCCCCGTTACTGATTTTTGCGGGCGTCTCCTTCTTCCTTAGCCGTAAACAGACTCGTGCGGGCCAGATGGGCCGCGTCGCGATTGGCCTCGGGCTGATTCTGCTGGCGTTGGAGCTGATTGTCGCAGCCGCTACGCCAATCACCCAGGCCTCCGGCGTTAAAGTGCTGTTCTCTTCGCTGACTGGCGACGTCATTCTTGATGCGCTGACCGGTGCGGTGTTTGCCATCGTCAGTTACTCCAGTCTGGCCGCCGTATTGCTGACCGCGACGCTGGCAGCGACCGGGGTTATCTCCCTCAAAGTCTCACTGTGTCTGGTGATTGGTGCCAACGTCGGCAGCGGGCTGCTGGCGATGATCAACGCCAGCAAACAGAATGCGGCAGGGCGTCGCGTGGCGCTTGGCAGCGTGTTGTTCAAACTGATCGGCTGTGTGATTGTGCTGCCCTTTATCGGCCCGCTTTCGGTTCAGCTGGCACGGCTCGGTATTCCGGATGAAGAGCTGGTGATCTATTTTCACATGTTCTACAACCTGATCCGCTGTCTGGCGATGGTGCCGCTGTCTGGCCCGATGGCCCGTGTTTGCGAACTGATGATTGCTGACGTGGCGGAAGATGACCCGCGCCTGCGTCCGCGGCACTTAGACGTCAGCGCTATCGATACCCCTACGCTGGCGCTTGCCAATGCTGCCCGCGAAACCCTGCGTATGGGCGACGTGGTCGAGCATATGCTGATCCTCAATCATGAAGTGATGCACGGCAAGCTGGCGCAGGACCGTGAAGTCCGCCGCCTCGATGATGACGTTGATGTACTGTATACGGCGATCAAACTGTATCTGGCGCAGATCAACAAAGAGGGGCTGGGCGAGGATGATTCGCGCCGCTGGGCCGAAATCATTGAAATGGCGCTGAACCTCGAACAGGCCGGTGACATTATCGAGCGCATGACCGCCGATATTGCGGCGAAATCTCATGCGGCCCGCCGCGCCTTCTCGGCTGAAGGGCTGACCGAGCTGGACTCTCTGCATGAAAAACTGGTGGATAATCTGCGGCTGAGCCTGTCGGTATTTCTGTCAAACGATCTGACCAGCGCGCGCCGCCTGCGCCGCTCCAAACACCGCTTCCGTCTGCTCGACCGCCGTTATGCACACGCGCACGTTGACCGCCTGCATCAGCACAACGTGCAGAGTATCGAAACCAGTTCGCTGCATTTAGGGCTGCTGGGGGATATGAAGCGCCTGAACTCACTGTTCTGCGCCGTGGCCTATAATGTGCTGGATAAAGACGCGCAAGAAGACGATGAGCGCGATGAAGTCGATTTGGTAAAACCGGCCTGACAGCCATAAAAAAGGCGCCTGAGGCGCCTTTCTCATTTTTATCGTGCTGAATTATTTCTCTTTGCTCTCAACCGGCTTACCTGACCAGTAGCCTGCCAGCAGCGAACCAGAAAGGTTGTGCCAGACTGAGAAGAGCGCGCCTGGCAACGCGGCCAGCGGGCTGAAGTACATTTTGCCGAGCGTTGCCGCCAGCCCTGAGTTCTGCATACCGACTTCCATCGCCAGCGTACGGCAGGTGGTTTCATCGAAGCCAAACAGTTTTCCGCCCCAGTAACCGCTCAGCAAACCAATGCCGTTGTGCAGGATCACGGCCACAATCACCACCAGACCGACGGAACCGATAAAGCCCTGACTTCCAGCAACTACGGCGCTGATGATGGCCAAAATACAGATCATCGAGAACGCGGGTAGCAGTGGCTCGACGCGTTTAACGGTTTTAGTAAATAGATGGTGAATCACCAGACCGGCAAAAATCGGGATCACCACGATTTGCAGAATGCTTAACAGCATACCCACCACGTCGACCTTAATGTGGGTATCGACATAGAAGCGGGTCAGCAGCGGGGTGGCGAAAACGCCGACCAGCGTGGAAACAGCGGAAATCGTCACCGACAGGGCGACGTCCCCTTTGGCTAGATAAATCATCACGTTAGACGCGGTGCCTGACGCCACGCTGCCGACTAAAATCATCCCCGCCGACAAATCTGCCGGCATGTGAAAAAGTTTCGCCAACACCCATGCCGCCAGCGGCATAATCAGATAGTGCAGGAACGTGGCGGCAGCGACCGGTGCCGGGCGTGACAGCACGCGTTTGAAATCACCGAACTCCAGTGTGACGCCCATCGCGAACATGATAAGCATCAACAATGTCGCGACGTGTGGGGCGATGGGCGTAAAGGTGCTCGGTGTGTAGTAGGCGGCCACGGACAGCAGCACGGCCCACAGCGGGAACAGGCGGGTTATTTTGGCTAACATGGTGAGGATCCCTTATTGGTCTTTGTTGTTTTTAATTATGTGATGTTGCAGGTAAAGCTTTGCCATAGCATTTTGGTTGTAGCATAAAACCGGGAGCATAAAAAAGCCGGGCACAAAGGCCCGGCATTGAAATGCACCGCGCCCGTTCTTATTCGAATAGATTGCGGTGCAGCGTTTTAACGACCTGATCGGCATCGTTGCCCGGCACCAGGAAGCAGAGGTTATAGCTGCTTGCTCCGTAGCAAATCATGCGAATATTGAATGGATCGAGCACGCCAAAGACTTCTTTACCGACACCACAGGCCTGCGACAATTTGTTGCCGATGATGGCAATCAGCGCGAGGTTTTCTTCCACTTCCACACGACACAGCGACGACAGCTCAGTCAGCAATGAGGTGGTCAGCAGACTGTCATCAGAAGAGGTTGAACCGGTGGTATCGAGCGTCAGCGCGATGCTCACTTCGGATGTGGTGATTAAATCCACCGAAATATTGTGACGCGCGAGAATGCCAAACACTTCGGCGAGGAAACCGCGTGAATGCAACATGCTCAGGCTGTGCAGCGTGACCAGCGTCTGTTTACGGCGCAGTGCGAGCGCGCGGAACAGCGGCGGGTTATCGGTGGTGTTGCACACCAGCGTACCGCCTGCCGACGGATCTTTACTTGAGCCGACAAACACCGGAATACCGCGACGTACGGCCGGTAACAGTGTGGCAGGGTGTAACACTTTTGCGCCGAAGGTGGCCATTTCAGCCGCCTCTTCAAAAGCTATGCGGTCGATACGTTTGGCGTCCGGCACCACACGGGGATCGGTAGTGTAGATGCCCGGAACGTCGGTCCAGATATCCACCCGCGCAGCGCTCAGCGCTTCAGCCAGCAGAGCAGCGGTATAATCGCTGCCGCCACGGCCGAGCGTGGTGGTACGGCCTTTGCCTTCACAACCGATAAAGCCCTGCGTGATCACCAGCGCCTGCTCAAGACGTGGCTGCAATTGCTGAATCGTCAGTTCCGACAGCGCATCGGTGTCCGGTTCGGCGCGGCCAAAACGGTCGTTGGTGCGCATCACTTTACGTACGTCGAACCACTCCACCGGCACATTGCGCTGGCGCAGGATCTCAACAAACAGCAGGGTGGACATCAGTTCGCCGTGGCTTACCAGTTCATCGGTCAGCGCCGTGGACGTGGCCAGGCTAGCCGCTTCTGACAGCATACTGATGTTGTCCAACATGCGGCCAATTTCGTCGCGGATCACCTCCGGTCTGATCAGTTTGTCGATAATGGCAGACTGAATGCGGCGGATCTCGTCGAGCAAGAAATTGCGGCGTTCGGTATCCTGGTCTATAGCCAATTCAACCAGAATATTAGTAATGCCCGCCGAGGCAGAAAGGACCACCAGGCGTACATTGGGATTAGAGAGAACGACGTCGGCGCTGCGGTTCATGGCGTCGAAGTCCGCAACGCTGGTGCCGCCAAATTTGGCTACGACCGTAGTGCCCAAAGGAGGACGATTGGCGTTGCGGGATACAGCGTAATTCATGGTAAACCTCGTGTCAGGGGCGCCGATAAACGACGACCATCTATTCCATAAGAATTGGCACTAGGGGGAGAGCGGGAAACGGGAGCAGGCGTAGAGATACTACGATACACCCAGAAGCGCCCCACCTTGCCGATACCCTCACAGGTATCTCGGTGACAACCCAGGGGATTCAGCCCCTGTAGTCGGTCTTCAGCCTGCCGAAAGCCTCTGACCTCGGCGCCGCTCCCCCTGATGTATCTTCGTAGGATTTCGGCTCCTCCGATACACTGCCTGGGCGACGCGCCTCTTCTGGCTCACAAAGCGCGCGTTAGCGCGCCTGCGAGTTAGGTGCTTAGGAATAACGGGTTATCGCTCTCCTGTCAACGGTCTGACGGCCCGCATCGATACATTTTGAGCAATTGTCATCTAATATTGTTTTCTGTCATTGCGAATACACAGATCTGACCTATCGCAAGAAAAGGCATCTCATCTCCAGTATAACGGGATACAATCAAGTCAGTTACGTCACATTTATTCTCAGCCTAAGAGCATTGCTATGAAAAATATCAATCCAACTCAAACCGCTGCCTGGCAAGCCCTGCAGCAGCATTTCGATACGATGAAAGATGTGCAGATTAGTCATCTGTTTGCTGAAGATGGCGACCGTTTCTCCAAGTTCTCTGCAACCTTTGAAGACCAGATGCTGGTGGACTTCTCTAAAAACCGCATCACCACTGAAACTCTGAACAAACTGCAGGCGCTGGCGAAAGAGACCGATCTTCAGGGCGCAATCAAATCGATGTTCTCCGGTGAGAAGATCAACCGCACCGAAGACCGCGCTGTTTTGCACGTTGCGCTGCGTAACCGCAGCAACACGCCGATCGTGGTAGACGGCAAAGACGTGATGCCGGAAGTGAATGCGGTATTGGCGAAGATTAAAGGCTTTACCGAACGTGTTATCGGCGGCGACTGGAAAGGTTATACCGGCAAACCGATCACTGACATCGTGAACATCGGTATCGGCGGTTCAGACCTCGGCCCGTTCATGGTGACCGAAGCACTGCGTCCGTACAAAAACCACCTGAATATGCATTTTGTTTCCAACGTTGACGGCACCCATATTGCCGAAACGCTGAAAGATCTGTCTCCGGAAACCACGCTGTTCCTCGTGGCTTCAAAAACCTTCACCACGCAAGAAACCATGACCAACGCCCACAGTGCGCGCGACTGGTTCCTGAAAACGGCTGGCGATGCTAAGCACGTTGCGAAACACTTCGCTGCGCTGTCTACCAATGGCAAAGCAGTGGGTGAGTTTGGTATCGACACTGACAACATGTTCGAGTTCTGGGACTGGGTCGGCGGGCGTTACTCCCTGTGGTCAGCTATCGGCTTGTCTATTGCTCTGTCCGTGGGCTTCGAAAACTTTGAACAGTTGCTGAGCGGCGCTCACGCAATGGACAAGCACTTCGCAGAAACCCCGGCTGAGAAAAACCTGCCCGTTCTGCTGGCGCTGATCGGTATCTGGTACAACGATTTCTACGGCACTGAAACCGAAGCTATCCTGCCATATGACCAGTACATGCACCGTTTTGCTGCGTACTTCCAGCAGGGCAATATGGAATCCAACGGTAAGTTCGTTGACCGTAACGGCAACCCGGTGGATTACCAGACTGGCCCGATCATCTGGGGCGAGCCAGGCACCAACGGCCAGCATGCTTTCTATCAGCTGATTCACCAGGGTACTAAAATCATCCCTTGTGACTTTATCGCACCTGCGGTCAGCCATAACCCGCTGAGCGACCACCACGCCAAATTGCTCTCCAACTTCTTTGCGCAGACCGAAGCGCTGGCCTTTGGTAAGTCTCTGGATGTGGTAGAGAAAGAGTTCGCGGAACAAGGTAAAAAACCTGAAGACGTGAAACACGTTGCGCCATTCAAAGTGTTTGAAGGTAACCGTCCGACCAACTCCATCCTGCTGCGCGAAATTACCCCGTACAGCCTGGGTGCGTTGATCGCGATGTACGAGCACAAAATCTTTACGCAGGGCGCTATCCTGAACATTTACACCTTTGACCAATGGGGTGTGGAATTAGGTAAGCAACTGGCAAACCGCATCCTGCCAGAACTTGCTGGCAGCGAAGATGTGAAAGGTCACGACAGTTCCACCAACGGCCTGATTAATCGCTTCAAAAACTGGCGTGCCTGATAACGTAGTCATACGTTAAAGATTGCCAAAAATATAAGGGTTAGCCTTAACGGGCTGGCCCTTTTTTAATGTCACTTTTTCTCTGCGGGCACTGTGGTATTCTGCGGAGATTAACAACAAAAGTGGGATGTAGATCACATGGCAGGATCTAAACGTGCAACGATGATAGCCGTCATCATGCAGCGGGTTTTGAACGTGTTTTTATTAGGACTGGCGGCGATCCTGATGCTGTTTTTGGGCCGGGAAACTTATCATCTGGCCATGGTGTTGTTTGTCAATAATGATCAGTCGTCCTCCTATTTATTGATTGAAGGTATCGTGATTTACTTCCTGTATTTCGAGTTTATCGCACTGATTGTAAAGTACTTTTCCTCGGGCTATCACTTCCCGCTGCGATACTTTATTTACATCGGTATAACGGCCATTATTCGTCTGATTATTGTTGATCACAAAAGCCCGTACGATACGCTGGTTTACGCCTGTGCGATTCTGGTGCTGGTGGTCACGCTGTTTCTGGCTAACGGTGAGCGCCTGCGCCGCGAGTAAATGCGCTCTGCAAGCCGATTGCCGCTGGCGCATTCTGCGTTAGAATGCGAGGCTGATGATTAATAGGGGGAGCTCAATGTTTCCCCTTCACGGAGTTCGTAATGTCTGAGTCTCATTCCGCCGCACAGCCACCCATTCACTGGTTTGACGATCCGCAGCACGTGCCCGCTGATGTTGCCGACTGGCTGATGGAAATGGGCTCCATGACCCGCCGTTTTGAAAAGCAGGGCGTCACCGTCACGGTACAACCTAAGCGTGAATGTTTTGTTACTCGTGAAGAATTGGGCGAAAGCGAGGCGGAGCAGTTGCCGGAAAGTGCGCGTTACTGGATACGTGAAGTGGTGCTGTTTGCTGATGACGAGCCCTGGCTGCTTGGCCGCACGGTGATCCCGGAAGAAACACTGACCGGACCGGATCTGGCGCTGGTGGATTTGGGCACGGTGCCGCTGGGTCGTTATCTTTTTGGCGGCAATACGCTGACCCGCGACTATATTCATCTCGGTCAACTGCAACATGAGCAGGGCGACCTGTGGGCGCGCCGTTCGCGTTTGCGTCTTTCTGACAAGCCACTGCTGCTGACTGAAATTTTCCTGCCTGAATCCCCCCTACATCGCCCCGAAAATAAGGTGCAAAAGGGATGAGTCAGGCTAATCAACAAGGGGAGCAAAAGGTGTCTGTTAGCCTTTCTCAGGGCCACTGGCGGGATTACTGTCGCCTGATGCGCATTGATAAACCTATTGGTTCGTTGCTGCTGCTGTGGCCGACGTTGTGGGCATTGTGGCTGGCTGGTGGCGGAATGCCATCGCTGAAAATTATGCTGGTTTTCGTGCTGGGCGTATTCTGTATGCGTGCGGCCGGTTGCGTGGTGAATGATTACGCTGACCGTAAATTTGATGGTCACGTTAAGCGCACCGCCAACCGCCCGTTGCCAAGCGGTGCTATCAGCAGTAAACAGGCCAAAATCCTTTTTGTCAGTCTGGTGCTGGCCTCTTTCCTTCTGGTACTGACCCTCAACCGGATGACAATCTTGTTATCACTGGCCGGGTTAGCGCTGGCATGGATTTATCCGTTCGTCAAACGGGTGAGTAATTTGCCACAAGTGGTATTGGGTGCCGCCTTTGGTTGGTCTATTCCAATGGCTTACGCGGCGGTGAGCGAAGCCGTACCGCTGAGCTGCTGGTTGCTGTTTGCAGCCAATATCTGCTGGACTGTGGCCTACGACACGCAATACGCCATGGTTGACCGCGACGATGACCTGAAAATCGGCATCAAGTCGACGGCAATCCTGTTTGGGCGTTTTGACAATCTCATCAACGGTATTCTGCAATTAGCCATGCTGGTACTGATGGCGGCGGTAGGGTATCTGACACAGCTTAGCGCGCCGTTCTACTGGTCGTTACTACTGGCGGCGGCACTGTTTACGCATCAGCATAAACTTACTGCTAAACGCGACCGCGATGCCTGTTTCCTCGCCTTCCGCCAGAATAATTATGTCGGGCTGGTGCTGTTCCTCGGCATTCTGATGAGTCTGTCGAACTTCAATCTCTGAAGCTGCTGCCATCCTGATAGCTATAAAAAAATGCCCGGTTCTTTATACAGAGAACCGGGCATTTTTGATCGTACCTTTAACGAAGCCAGCTAGCCTGCGGGTGGGCTTCGTTAGTGATCGGTATCCCGCACATCGACTTTGGGCTCAGCGGGGGGTACGGATGGCTGCGGAAGCTCAGATGGCATACCCGAGCTTTCGATCGTCAGCTTGATTTCCGGGGTCATTAAATCACTGAGGATGGTGTAGATTTCACGCGTATGTTCAGGGATGGCATCACCGATATCATTGATATAACCCTCTTCGCGCAGCGTGCCGACCAGCGTAGTGAACACTGCTTTGTCGAAGAACTCTGGCGCATTGATACCGTGCAGCACCGACAGACGCTGAGCCATAATCCGGCTCTCTTTCTCCAGCGCACCGCGGCTGATGCTTGGGTTATTGCTCAATAAGGAGAGGGTAATGGCGTAGCGTTGCAGTGTTTCCCGGACACCGGCTGCCAGCAGTTGCAGCGGACGGATACGCAGAGGATTAAGCGCCAGCGTTTCACCATCGATCTTGATCAGTCCTTGACGTGCAAGCTCTGCACACAGCACTTCTAGCACGGTCGGCAGCTCTTCTTTGCTGTAGTGCATGAAAAGTTCGGCTTTCATCATTGGGAAAATCAGTGATACCTGACGAAGTAGCTCGGCACTGGTAACTGTACGGTGGTGCATGATGATGCTTGAAATCAGCGACGGCAGCACCAGAAGATGATGGATATTGTTGCGGTAATAGGTCATCAGGACTGCCTGCTCACGCGGCAGAATGATGATGTCACCAATATTGTCTTTCTCGACTTCGAACTTATTCATGTTCAGCGCGTGGTCGAGAAGCTGGCCAGCTGTCAGATTCGGCACGGTAGAATCTGCGGTATAAGGCACATTGCGCAGCAATTGCAGATAACAGTCGAGCTGTTCGGTCAACTGCTCGCGAGTCAGCGAACGCTGACGTGAAGCCAGAAGCGCGGTACAGCACAAGTTCATGGCGTTGGCTGCAGCAGAGTTATTGATGCGCACCATGATCTTATCCGCAATGTCCTGCACGGTCGGCGTCAGCCAGCTGGGACGGTGGGCTTCAATCGGGTCGATAGACTCGCGCCAGGTCGGCACATTTTGATTAAGATACGTCGTGAGAGGCAGAGGTTCGCCGAAGTTAACGTAGCCCTGACCAAGGTTACGCAGTTTGCGTAATCCGTTGATCATCTGCATAAAACTTTCTTTCTCTTTCGTCGCGCCGCGCAGCTCTTTGGCATAGGTGCCAACTTCCATCACATGCTCATAACCGATGTAAATCGGCACCAGCGTGATTGGGCGTGAACCCCCGCGCAGCATGGCCTGAATGGTCATGGACAATGTGCCTGTTTTCGGTTCGAGCAAGCGTCCGGTGCGCGAACGGCCACCTTCAACAAAGTACTCAACCGAGTAACCGCGGGTGAACAGTTCACCGAGATATTCACGGAATACCGTCGAATAAAGTTTATTGCCCTTAAAGGTGCGGCGGATAAAGAACGCACCCAATCGGCGGAAAATCGGGCCAGCTGGCCAGAAATTCAGATTGATACCGGCGGCGATGTGTGGCGGAACCAGACCCTGATGATAAAGCACGTAAGAGAGCAGTAAATAGTCCATATGGCTGCGGTGGCAGGGCACATACACGATCTCCTGACCATCCAGCGCCAACTGGCGCACACGTTCGGCATTATTGACGTTGATACCTTTATACAGGCGGTTCCACGTCCAGCTTAATACGCGATCTGACAGGCGCACGGCTTCATAGGAGAAATCAGCGGCGATCTCTTCCATCAGAGCAATTGCGTTCTGCTGGGCCTTTTCGTGGGAGATCTTTTTGCTGCGCGCTTCGTCTTCGACAGCCTTCTCAATCGCTTTGGACGCCAGCAGCTTATTGAATAGGTCCTGACGTACCGGCAGACGCGGGCCAACGGCCGCTAAACGCTGACGTGAGAAGTGCATACGCGCCACGCGGGCCAGTTTCTGTGCGATGGTTTTATCCGTACCGTGTTCGGTTGCCATATAGCGCAGCGATACGGTATTGGAGAAGCGCACGAAACTGTCACGACCCAGCCACAACACAGCAAAGAACTTCTGCACGCCGTTCAGCACACGCAGATGCGGCGTTTCTTGTCCTTCGCGACCCGGTGCACGCCCAAACATGACCGAGACCGGTAGCATTTGAATGTCTAATTGCGGGTTGTTGCGATGTAAATCCAGATAGTCGTGGAACAGTTTTATCGACTCAAGCTTCGGCGTGTAATAGGTGAATACACGCGGCCCTTCAGCGATAAAAACGTGACTCGGCAGCTGTACGCCGTCGATTTCCAATGGAATAAGGGGATCCGGCAGATTCTGCGCCAGGCACTGAGTGCGTAAGGTCAGTAAATCTGTCTTCGAATGATAAGGCAAAACGTACAGGATCGGGCGAGTCGGATCTAAACGCAACTCGGTAACCGGATCTGTCGGAATGACCTTGCTCTTTACCAGCAATTTTAGCGGTAAATTCAATAAGGTATAATAAAGTCTACGCCAACCTGACATAAAAACGTGAAGCCTCTTCGTTAGCAATTCGCCGCAAGGATACCAGAAACTGGATTCGTGGTCTGTGGTGATACTCTGTGTGTTTTCTGGGCCTATCTGGCTGCCGCTTTGCTTGCTGCAACCCGGGGGCTTTTAAGTATAAAATGCCGCACACTTTCCGATAAGACGAAAAACACATGAAAAATGAATCTACCGGACTTACCCGTATCGTTAAAGCCGCTGGTTTTTCCCTAAAAGGCCTGAGTGCGGCGTGGAAAAATGAGGCGGCTTTTCGTCAGGAAGTGATCGGCGTGTTGCCCTTCATCATTTTGTCTTTTTTCCTCGATGTGACCAGCATTGAGCGCATCTTGTTAGTGGGTGTTCTGGTGCTGGTGGTCATCGTCGAATTATTAAATAGCGCGGTTGAATGTGCTATTGACCGTATTGGGCCTGAATTCCACGTCCTGTCTGGCCGCGCAAAAGACATCGGGTCTGCGGCGGTTCTGCTGACAATTATACTGGCAGTTTTCACCTGGGTCAGTGTGTTTTGGTCGCATTGGTTCTAAAGCGGAATACAGATTCCATATTTTACTTTAGCATCTGTTTTTATTCACTCTTAGGTTTTCATTCAGGGGTTACCTGTATATACTCACAGCAATACTGTATAAACAATCAGGGGGCGGGATGAAAGCTTTAACAGTCAGACAACAAGAGGTCTACGACCTCATTCGCGATCACATCGCCACCACCGGTATGCCACCAACTCGTGCTGAGATTGCTACGCGCTTGGGTTTTCGCTCACCTAATGCGGCGGAAGAGCACCTTAAAGCACTGCAACGCAAAGGCGTCATCGAGATTGTTTCCGGTGCATCACGCGGTATTCGCCTGCTGATGGAAGAGGAAGAAGGTTTACCACTGATTGGCCGTGTGGCCGCCGGTGAGCCTCTGCTAGCTCAGCAACATATCGAAGGGCATTACCAAGTTGATCCCGCGATGTTCAAACCAAGTGCCGATTTCCTGCTGCGTGTCAGCGGTATGTCGATGCGTGATATCGGTATCCTCGACGGTGATTTACTGGCAGTGCATAAAACGCAGGATGTGCGTAATGGTCAGGTCGTCGTCGCTCGTATTGATGATGAAGTGACGGTTAAGCGTCTGAAAAAACAGGGTAGCGTAGTTCAGCTTCTGCCTGAGAACAGCGACTTCGAACCTATCGTCGTTGATCTGCGTGAACAGAGTTTCAGTATTGAAGGCCTTGCGGTTGGCGTTATCCGCAACGGTGACTGGATCTAAATTACCTGCGACGGTAAAACAAATTTTCTTTTCCGCCGCGGGTGAAATCTTTAGCGGTTATCGCTATTTACCACTCTGGAATAATCCTAATAGTGGCGATTATCGCTGTTATCTGAAGTAAAAACCAAATTCTCAACTACTCTTATTCATGTGGTAAGCACTTACCGTGTTGAAGAAAACACGACAACCTAACCCAAGGTAATAGGAGAATTTGTTATGAATAAGGACCAAACCGAAGGTAACTGGAAGCAGTTTAAAGGTAAAGTGAAAGAAAAATGGGGCAAGCTGACTGACGATGACCTGACTGTGGTGGAAGGGAAACGTGATCAGCTGGTAGGTAAAATCCAGGAGCGTTACGGCTACAAGAAAGAAGAAGCCGAGAAAGAACTCAAGTCCTGGGAAACGGATAACAAATATCATTGGTAAGTCGCAACTCCCCCTTGCGCATCAATGATGCATCCTGAGAAATACGCTGCTCCTACCCGGAAACGCTTTCAGGATGCAAGGTACAGGGACGTACCGACCTTGCTGCAACGCTGAGTAAAAGATTACCCTCCGCAATATTCTTCTTTCCCGCACTATCCCTGTACTACCTTACCAATCTATAACCAGAAACCCTGAATGCATTAACGCTTTTTAGTGACGATAGTATGATCGTGTTCGCAATGCTCATGGCTGTCGCACTGTTCAACCACCTTACACTCTCCGCACAATCCGTGAGCTTCGACAACGGAGTGGCGCAATTCAAATCCTGAATCTATTGCCAGTTTTGCCAGACGTTCTTCGATGCCGTCGGTGGTTTTCTCGGTTACCAGCCCGCAGCGGTCACAGATAAACAGGGCAGAAGTATGGCTTGGCTCTTCAAAGTGGTGGCACAGAACATAGCTGTTGGCTGATTCTACGCGATGAATAAAACCCTGTTCCAGCAAAAAATCCAGCGCCCGGTAAACCGTAGGGGGTTTAGCCTGAGGCTCGCTGACGCGCAGTAAATCCAGGAGGTCGTAAGCACTGATGGCACCGGGTTGTTGCGTCATAAGACGCAGCACTTCAAGACGCTGCGGTGTCAGGCGCACATTGCGCTGCTGGCAAAGTTTTTCCGCCTGAGCGAGAACTTGCGAGAGGAGTTGATCCGGGTTAGTCAGGGTCATAAAAGGTTCTCTGAATACGCTGCTGGGTTGAATGCTTTGAACAAGCAAGGCGGATTTTACCATGCTTCGGGGTAATCGCCGAATTATGCGCCATTTCAGTGACAGGGGTCATCGTTTGGCACATCTTTGCCAGCGCTTGTTCGACATTTCTCTTTCCGATACCCATGATCTGATATTCGCGCTTGAGCGCAAGGCGCTTGAAACCCGCGGGGACGAGGCGGGATGCTGAATCTTTGTTCTGTGATATAATCCACGATTACCCTCCGGTAGAAGCCTACTGTGTTTGCCGGGGAGCCCCGAACACCTTCAGCGAATCTCAGGTCGATGTCAGAAACTCAAAACGCCACACCTTATTCAGCCCCATTCTCTGCCCAACGCTTTTCAGTCGCGCCGATGCTTGACTGGACCGATCGTCATTGCCGCCATTTTCACCGGCTGATGACCGGCCAGACGCTGCTTTATACCGAGATGGTCACTACCGGCGCCATCATTCACGGTAAGGGCGATTATCTGGGCTTTGGGGATGCCGAACATCCGGTGGCGTTGCAGCTTGGCGGCAGTAATCCGGCCGATTTGGCGCACTGCGCCAAACTCGCCGAAGAGCGCGGCTATGATGAGATCAACCTGAACGTCGGCTGTCCGTCTGACCGAGTACAAAACGGCATGTTCGGTGCCTGCCTGATGGCGCAAGCCTCGTTGGTGGCAGACTGCGTGAAAGCGATGCGTGATGTGGTGTCGATTCCTGTCACCGTCAAAACCCGCATCGGCATTGACGAGCAGGACAGTTACGAGTTCCTCTGCGATTTTGTTTCACAAGTTTCAGAAAATGGCGGCTGCGATACCTTTATCATTCATGCGCGCAAAGCCTGGCTGTCGGGCCTCAGCCCGAAAGAGAACCGAGAGATCCCACCGCTGGACTATCCGCGCGTTTATCAGCTGAAAAAAGATTTCCCGCACCTGACGATGGCACTTAACGGCGGTATCAAAACGCTGGAAGAAGCCAAAACGCATCTGCAACACATGGATGGCGTGATGGTCGGGCGCGAAGCCTACCAGAATCCCGGTCTGTTGCTGAACGTGGATCGTGAGCTGTTCGGCATGGATACGTCGCTGCGCACCGCGCCGGACATTATCCGCGCCATGTATCCGTACATCGAATCAGAACTGTCCCGAGGTACGTATCTCGGGCACATGACCCGCCATATTCTGGGAATTTTCCAAAGCGTACCGGGCGCGCGTCAGTGGCGTCGCCACCTCAGTGAAAATGCACATAAACCGGGCGCGGGCGTGGAAGTGGTTGAGCAAGCATTGCAACTCGTGACTCAGCCGCAGAAAGTATTCAGCCAGGTCTGATCGCTCTTGGTTAAATTCACTAAAAATTAGTCTAAATGACGATGTCACCAGCCGCGTGATTTTGCGGCTGGTGACAATTATTCAATATTTTCATTGCGTTAAGCAACCCTCCACTCTGGCACGTTTCTTGTAATATCCTCTGTACCTCAGATGGCATTTGTCAGGCTGACTCTGTTTTCTCGCTGTTTGTAAGGAGCACGCGATGCTGGAAATTCTCTTTGTGCTTGGTTTTTTCTTTATGTTGTTGTTGACCGGTATTTCTTTGCTGGGGATGATTGCCGCGCTGATAGTGGCGTTTGCGCTGATGATGTTTGGTGGTTTTTTGGCAATTGTTATAAAAATGTTGCCTTGGCTGGTTTTGGCCGTCGTCGTCGTCTGGATTTACCGTGCTTTCAACAAGCCTGAGCTGCCGCGTTATAAGGGCCGCCGTTTGCCGTAAAGCCGGGCAGTACAATCCTGAAGATCTAATTCTTGAATTATCAGCAGGCTGAATGCCCATTAATATGTAATCGTTGCAGATATAACTTTTACTTATGTGGCATCGATCACAGCTTACGGCTTAAAGTGCACCGAAATTTTATTAATCATATTTTTTAACATGACGGGCTGCTAGGATTGATTTTCGTTGCTGGCAACATGAATGCCATACCGAAAAAATTCATCAAATCCATGAGACATAAAATAGTTGCTTAAGCGACATCGTCCGTGGAGTGACCTGGCAGTACCCTACAGCAGTACCCGTCTTGAATCAGAGGTCGTCTGAGACAGACAGCATAAAAGGGCTTCCATCTATGTGGAGGCCCTTTTTGCGTCTGTACTTTGACCAGATTAGCGACCCGGTATCAGCAGGCTTGAACCCTGGGTCGAACGGCTTTCCAGCGTTTCGTGAGCACGCTTCGCTTCGGAAAGCGGGAATTTCTGCGCTTCGCTGACGTCCACTTTAATAGCCCCGCTGGCGATCATCGAGAACAGCTCATCGCTGGCAGTTTTCAGCTCCTCACGCGTGGTGACGTAGCCATTCAATGATGGTCGGGTCACAAACAGCGAGCCTTTCTTGTTGAGTATCGCCAGATCGACATCTTTCACCGGGCCAGACGCGTTGCCGAAACTGACCAGCAATCCGCGTGGTTTCAGGCTGTCGAGGGAGCGCTCAAAGGTATCTTTGCCGACCGAATCGTACACCACCCCGACTTTCTCACCCGCGGTCAGCGCTTTGACGCGCGTAACGATATCTTCTTTCTGATAATTGATGGTCGCCCAGGCACCCGCGTGTTTGGCGCGTTCGGCTTTCTCATCCGAACCTACGGTCCCGATAAGATTCGCGCCCAGTGCTTTGGCCCACTGACAGGCAATCAGCCCGACACCACCAGCCGCGGCGTGGAACAGGAAAGTTTCACCGGCCTTCACCCTGTACGTCAGACGCAGCAGATAATAGACGGTGAGACCTTTGAGGAACGAGGCAGCAGCCTGCTCAAAGCTGATAGCATCGGGCAACAGCGCGATTTTCTCCTGCGGCACGTTGTGAATCTCGCTGTACGCACCCAGTGCTGACTGCGCATACACCACGCGATCCCCGACCTTAATGCCGGTAACGCTGCTGCCAATTTTGCTCACGACACCGGCCGCTTCGGTGCCTAATCCGGACGGTAACGAGGCCGTTGGATACAGGCCACTGCGCATATAGGTATCGATATAATTGATCCCTATCGCTTTGTTCTCAACCTGCACTTCGCCTGCTGCGGGGTCCTGCGGATGAAAATCGACATATTGCAAAACTTCAGGTCCGCCGGTGGCGGAAAATTCAATGCGCTTAGCCATTTTACTTCCTCGTTATCAGGTCTGTGGATAACCCTAGGCTATTTGATTGAGACAATCCAGCGCAGAGGGCGAACGGCTAAGACCAATTGGAAATGAGGCATCACAACGAAATATAATTGCGTATACTGACGCATCATTATGCTTCCCGTTTTGACAACACATTTCCAAAGCCTGTTTTGAAAACAGGCGCTTAGATCAGGAATTCAGCGACACATGGCAAAAAAACCGACCATTCAACAGAACGAACACCGCGATCGCCAGATGGAAGGCCTCAAGCTTCCGCCGCATTCGCTGGAAGCTGAGCAATCCGTTCTGGGTGGGCTGATGCTGGACAACGAACGCTGGGATAACGTGGCGGAGCGCGTGGTCAGTAATGACTTCTTCAGCCGTCCGCATCGCCTAATTTTCACCGAAATGCAGCGCCTGCTGGAAATGAGCAAGCCCATCGATCTCATCACGCTTTCTGAATCACTGGAGCAGAAAGGGGATTTGGATTCGGTCGGTGGATTTGCCTATCTGGCAGAGTTATCGAAAAACACGCCTAGTGCGGCGAACATCGGTGCTTATGCGGATATCGTGCGTGAACGTGCGGTAGTACGTGAGATGATCTCCGTCGCCAACGAAATCGCCGATGCAGGGTATGACCCGCAGGGTCGCAGCAGCGAAGACCTGCTGGATCTGGCCGAATCCCGCGTATTCCAGATTGCCGAAAGCCGTGCCAGTAAAGATGAAGGCCCGAAAAGCATCGACCGTATTCTTGAAACGACGGTATCGCGCATCGAGGAGCTGTTCCAGCGTCCGCATGATGGCGTGACCGGGGTAGATACCGGCTATGCGGATCTCAACAAAAAAACGGCGGGCCTGCAAAAATCCGACCTCATTATCGTGGCCGCACGTCCGTCGATGGGTAAAACCACCTTCGCGATGAACCTGTGTGAAAATGCCGCGATGATGCAGGAAAAACCGGTGCTGATCTTCAGCCTCGAAATGCCCGGCGACCAGATCATGATGCGTATGCTGGCATCAATGTCGCGCGTGGATCAGACCAAAATCCGTACCGGCCAACTCGACGACGAGGACTGGGCGCGTATTTCCAGCACCATGGGGATTCTGCTGGAAAAACGGAACATGTATATCGATGACTCCTCCGGCCTGACACCAACCGAAGTGCGTTCGCGTGCGCGACGTATTTTCCGTGAGCACGGCGGCCTGAGCCTGATCATGATCGACTACCTCCAGTTGATGCGCGTGCCGGCCTTGTCCGATAACCGTACGCTGGAAATCGCCGAAATCTCCCGCTCACTGAAAGCGCTGGCAAAAGAGTTGCAGGTGCCGGTCGTGGCGCTGTCGCAGCTTAACCGAAGCTTGGAGCAGCGTGCCGATAAGCGCCCGGTGAACTCCGACTTGCGTGAATCTGGCTCCATCGAGCAGGATGCTGACTTGATCATGTTCATCTATCGTGATGAGGTTTATCACGATAACAGTGAAGAAAAAGGCATCGCGCAGATCATCCTCGGTAAACAGCGTAACGGCCCAATCGGTACCGTGCGCTTAACGTTTAATGGTCAGTTCTCGCGCTTCGATAATTATGGCGGTCCTCAATATGATGAAGACTGATCGTGCGTGGCTAGCTTACGGGTCTTTATGCCATATTCCACATTTTTAAAAACTCTTTAAAGGAATAAAAATGAAAGCGGCTACGGCTGTCATTGATTGCCGCGCTCTGCGACATAATCTGCAACGGGTGCGGCATTTTGCGCCACAAAGTCGTGTGGTGGCGGTGCTGAAAGCGAATGCCTACGGCCACGGCCTGCTCGATGCGGCCCACGCGTTGCAGGATGCGGATTGTTATGGTGTTGCCCGTCTGAGTGAAGCGCTTGAACTGCGTGCCGGTGGCGTGGTGAAGCCGATTGTGTTGCTCGAGGGTTTTTTCAGCGCCGAGGATTTGCTACAGGTGGTGGCGCAGGGTCTGGACACTGCGGTACACAGCCTGGAACAACTGGTTGCTCTTGAAGAAGCGAACTTATCGAAGCCGCTTAACGTGTGGATGAAACTGGATACCGGCATGCACCGTTTGGGTGTGCACCCAACTGACGCGGAGGCGTTTTACAGGCGTCTGTGCGCCTGCCCAAATGTGCAGCAGCCCGTGAATATCATGAGCCACTTTGCCCGTGCCGATGAGCCGGAGTCTGACGCCACGCCAAACCAGCTGAGCGTTTTCCAGCAATTTGTCCAGAGTAAACCGGGGCTGAAGTCTATCGCTGCGTCGGGCGGTGTCTTGTTGTGGCCTGATTCGCATCGGGATCTGGTTCGCCCAGGCATTATTTTATACGGCGTCTCACCGCTGGATTATGCTGATGCCGCGCATTTCGGACTAAAACCCGCCATGACACTGACATCCAGCCTGATTGCCGTGCGTGACCATGCCGCCGAAGAGCCGGTCGGTTACGGTGGTATCTGGAGAAGTGAACGTGCCACTCGTCTGGGCGTGATTGCGATGGGCTATGGCGACGGTTATCCGCGCAGTGCCCCGAGCGGTACGCCGGTGCTGGTCAATGGCCGCATCGTGCCAATCGTCGGCCGTGTGTCGATGGACATGATTTCGGTCGATTTAGGCCCCGACGCCTGTGATGCCGTGGGAGACGAAGTGATCTTCTGGGGGGAAGGGCTACCGGTCGAACAGGTTTCTGCTGCGACCGGTATCAGCCAGTATGAGTTGATCACTCAGCTGAGTTCCCGCGTTGTCCGTGTGTTTGTGGGAAGATAATTTTACTTCTTCACGGCTAGCCACTGGCTGACCAGATTCTGATAATCGCCGGTGGTTTTACTCAGGTGCAGCCACTGGTCGACATACATCTTCCAGCTCACATCATCACGCGGCAGCATGTAGGCTTTCTCGCCATATTGCAGCGGCTTCTTCGGGTTTACCGCACAGAGTTTCGGGTAGTGTTTCTGCTGGAACAGCGCCTCGGAGGCGTCGGTGATCATCACGTCGGCTTTGTTATCCACCAGTTGCTGGAAAATCGTCACGTTGTCGTGCAGTGCCAGCTGGGCATCAGGCAGATGGCTGTGAACGAACGCCTCGTTGGTGCCGCCCGCCGGTTCTATCAGACGCACTTTCGGTGAATTTAGCTGCGCAACGGTCTGGTATTTACGCACATCTTCGCAGCGCACCAGCGGAATTTTGCCGTCCTGATCGAGTGTGTTAGCGAACCAGGCTTTCTGCTGGCGTGCCAGAGTCACAGAGATCCCACCCATCGCGATATCGCACTTGTTCGACGTCATATCTGCCATGATGGTTTTCCAGGTGGTCGGTACCCAGTTAACCTTGACGCCAAGGCTGGCCGCCAGGGATTGCGCCATCGCAATGTCGATGCCTTCGTACTGCCCCTCTTTATTCAAAAAGGTATAAGGTTTGTAGTCACCTGTGGTGCAGACGTTAATTGACCCTTTTTGCAGCACGCGATCCAAATGCGAGGGAGTGCCTTCGGCGTGAGCGGCCAGTGTGCCGGCAGCCAGTAACGTCAGAGTCATTAGCGTTTTCTTCATGGGGATTTTCCTTGGTAGCGGTCAGCAGGGCAGGCGTCATGCGCCTTTATTTATAGTTTTCTCAGTATATTGAAAAATCTGCCTAAGTTGGTGTGATATTTACGGGCATTAAGCCTTCGCAAAATCACAACATTGTTGTCATCTTTTTTAACGAACTTTGATAGTCTGTGAAGTAATGTTGACCACCCGCCGAACAACGCCCGCGCCAGTTTTTGAGCGGTATCCAGAAATTAAACCAGGAGATTTATACCGTGTTCCAACATGTCGATGCCTATGCCGGTGACCCGATCCTGTCGCTGATGGACAGTTTCAAAAACGACCCAAGAGAAAAGAAGGTTAACCTGAGCATCGGTCTGTATTACGACGAGCAAGGTATTATCCCGCAGTTGGCCTCCGTCGAAGCGGCTGAAAACCAGCTGAACGCGCAACCGCAAACTGCGTCAGTTTACCTGCCGATGGACGGCCTGCCGGCTTACCGCAGCGCGATCCAGACGCTGTTATTCGGCGCGGAACATCCGGCGCTACAGCAAGGCCGCATTGCCACTATTCAGACCGTCGGTGGTTCAGGCGCGCTGAAGGTCGGTGCTGATTTCCTGAAAACCTACTTCCCGAACTCCGCCGTGTGGGTGAGTGATCCGACCTGGGAAAACCACGTGGCTATTTTTGGCGGTGCGGGTTTCAAGGTTCACACTTATCCGTATTTCAATCCTGAAAGTCTGGGCGTGAATTTCACCGGGATGCTCGATACCCTGAAAACCTTGCCAGCGCAAAGCATCGTGCTGCTGCATCCGTGCTGTCACAACCCGACCGGTTCTGACCTGACGCCAGCTCAGTGGGATCAGGTGATTGAAGTCGCTAAACAGCGCGAGTTAATTCCGTTCCTCGACATTGCTTACCAGGGCTTTGGCGCGGGTATTGATGACGATGCCTATGCGATCCGCGCTATGGCAGCGGCGGGCGTGACCTGCTTTGTCAGCAACTCCTTCTCTAAAATCTTCTCCCTGTACGGTGAGCGAGTTGGTGGTTTGTCCGTCGTTTGTGATAACAGCGAAGCGGCGGGCCGCGTGCTCGGCCAACTGAAAGCCACCGTACGCCGAAACTACTCCAGCCCGCCGAATTTCGGTGCGCAGGTAGTGGCGAAAGTGTTAGGCGATGCGCATCTTAAAGCCCAATGGCTGGACGAAGTGGAGGGTATGCGTGTACGTATTCTGGAAATGCGCCAGACACTGGTGAACAGCCTGAAAGTTGCGCTGCCGGGCCGTAATTTTGACTACCTGCTGCAACAGCGCGGGATGTTCAGCTACACCGGTTTCAGCGTCGCTCAGGTCGATCGTCTGCGTGAAGAGTTTGGCGTGTACCTGATCGCCAGCGGCCGTGTCTGCATGGCAGGCCTGAATCACTACAACGTTAAACAGGTGGCCGAGGCATTTGCCGCCGTCCAATGAATTAAAAGATAGGTAAACGAGGCCGACAGCAATGTCGGCCTTTTTTTTGACTGCTATTCTTAACGGGCAACAGAATAGACAGGCAAACTGGTGTTAGGCACCTGGCAAGGTATCTGGCTGGGCGAGCACCGGATCGACGGCGGAGAGCGCCGGATCGTCACAACCTTGCAAGGGGACGTTGAAATATGACCAGTACGGAACTGCTTGAATACTGCCTGGCCAAGCCCGGCGCAGACCATACGCTGAATAACCAGCGCAGCGCCAACCAGATTAAAGTGGCGGATGTGATGTTCGCGATGTTGTGCGAATGCAACGGGCGTGAGGCCATTTCACTCAAAACCAGCGTGGAACTTGCCGACGAACTGCGCGCCAAGCACAGCTGTATTATTCCAGGCGATCGCCTGAACAAAGCGCACTGGAATACCATTTATCTCGACGGTGAATTGCCCGACTCGCAGTTCTATTACCTGATCGACAGCTCCTATCAGCTGGTGGTGTCATCACTGCCGGAAGCGGCGCGCCACGGGCTAGGCGTTTAGCCGCTCACCAGCTTCCGGTAGCCAGCGTCGCAGGCGAATACTGCACATGACGGCCACGCCACGGCAGGGCTTCGCGAAAGCGCCATGCGCGGGTGAACTCTACGCTCCAGTATCGCTCTGCGCCTGCCGGGCCATTGAGCACGTCTGGCTGCCAGAGGATCTCCGTGGTGCCTTGCAGATGTAAAATATCGCCGCTGTCAAAGTCGGGAAACAGCAGGGCGACACGCGGCTGTGCCAGCAAATTTCCCAATGTGTTCATGAACTTATTGCCCGTGAAATCCGGTATCCATAACCGGTTGCCGTCCAGGCGTACAAACCCCGGTTGGCCGCCACGGTGCGAGACATCCGATCCCCCCTGAGGTGTGTCGCTATAGGCGTGGGTAGCGACAAAAAAAGTATCGGCGCTGCCGATGAGCGTTCGCGCGTCATCGTCTAATGAGGCCAGATCTTCCCTGACCGGCCGCGGGCCGGGTTGTGCGCAATCTACCAGTTCGCGCATCTGAATATACTTCGGGCAATTCCCAAAGCTTTGATCGACCGCGATCTCAATGCGGTTCTTATCCATACGTCCGATCCTCCCATTGGCCCGGTTACGCCGCCGGTTGGAAAAGTCTATCCCCAGCAGGCCTATCTCTTTGCCGCTGTGCATCGCCGCGAGCGCCGGATCGTCCTGCCTGCGTGGCGCGTTAATGCGTAAATGGGTGGTATCCGGCGAGCTGATAAAACCGCGCGGGCCGGTCAGCAGCGTCGCTACCGGCCAGCCGTATTCATCAACGGTGGACGCCAGCACGTAGGGCAAACCGGCAAAAAATTCGCGGTGTTGCTGCGGCATGGCGGAACGAATCGGTGCGCTGGCGATCTCAAACTGTGCCAGCGCCTGTGCGCGTCGTTCGTCAGGGTGAAAAACATCAGGATGATAAACCGTGTCGCTCATGTCGGCCTCCGGTGCGTCAGGACGCTAAAGTGCCCCGGCGGGAAGCGGCAGCTCCGGCTGAGGCTGATATCCCGGCAGTGCCGCAATACGTGCCAGCCACTGGCGAATAGCCGGATAAGGCTCGAGAGAAATCCCGCCTTCCGGTGCGGTGCGTACATAGCTGCAACAGGCCAGATCGGCAATGGTTATCTGACCGGTCGCCAGAAAATCATGTCGGCTGAGATGCTGCTCGAGGTGTGGCAGGAAGCGGCCCGCGACCGCCAGCGATGCCGCATAATCTTCAGGTGCTTTAAACTGCACGACCATCCGCGCCGACGCCACACCGTAGCGGATCTCTCCGGCGGCTTTCGACAGCCACTGCTGTACCTGCGCGGCCTGTACGGCATCTTCCGGCAGCCAGTGACTGCCCGGCGCGTAACGCTTCGCCAGGTAGACCAGAATGGCGTTGCTGTCGGTCAGCACCAGCTCACCATCGACCAGCACCGGAATTTGTGCCATCCGGCTGAGCCGCTGGAATTCGGCGGTTTGACGCACGCTGGCCGGTGCCTCTTTGGCTTCAAATGGCAGGTTCAGCATATTGAGCAATAAAACAACGCGGTGGCAGTGGCCGGAAAGCGGGGTGCCATAGAGCTGAATGGGGGGCATGGTTTTTCTCCTGTGTGGGCTACAGGGACAGATTACTCTTGCAACAAACGAAGCGAATCCGTAAAGATTGAAATTGACTGTTTCATCTTGTGGAAGAATCTATGGATCGTCTGGATGAGTTAGAGATTTTCGTCGCCGTCTTGCAATATGGCAGTCTGGCAGAAGCGGCGCGGCAGACCGGGCGTTCGGCACCGGCTATTACCCGCGCCATTGCTTCGCTCGAACAACGTTTTGGCGCCCGTCTGGTTGAACGTACCACGCGGCGTCTGGCTGCTACCGAGGCCGGTGCACGGCTGGCAGAACGTGCGCAAGTATTGATCGGCCATTATCAGGAAGCGTTGTTCGACACCACGGAAACCCAGCTTAGCGGACTTTTGCGCGTCACGGCGCCGGTACAGTTTGGCCGCAAACATGTCGCGCCACTGGTGATGGAATTCCTGCGGCTGCATCCGGATATGCAAATTGAGATGGTGCTCAATGACCGCAATCTGGAGCTGATCGACGAAGGTCTGGATCTTGCGTTCCGCATCGGGCATCTGGAAGATTCCGGCAAAGTGGCGCGTAAAGTGGGTGAAGTCACCCGTGTGCTGGTCGCCAGCCCGGCTTATCTTCAACAGCATGGTAGCCCGCAACAACCGGCGGAACTGGCGCAGCATCAGACTATCGTCGGCACCCTGAGATCTCCGCGCAACGAATGGCGATTTGGCCCGAATGAGGATGGTCTGCGGGTGAAAGTCTCACCGCGTTTACTGTTCAACGACGTGGAATCGCAACTGCTGGCGGTGCGCAATGGTCATGGTATTGCGCGGCTGCTGAGCTATCAGGTGGCAGACGACCTGGCCGCCGGAACGCTGCTCAGGCTGCTGCCGGACGCCGAGCCGCTGCCAATGCCCGTGCAACTGGTGGTGCAAAATATCCAACGCATCCCGAGAAAAGTCAGAACCTTCTGGGACTTTGCAGCCGAAAGATTGGGGCAGCTGTCGCAGATTCATCCTGCATAATTCGCCATTATCAGAAAAGAGCAGGGTTGATGCGCAACCCGTCTGACTGAGGAGAAAGGAATGAACCGTTCTGTGCTCAACCGCGCCACGTTATTGATTCTGTCGTTATCTGCCCCTCTGCCGCTGCTGGCCGCCACGGTGCAAAGCCTGCCGGTGCAACAGGACCCGGCGCAGATTGCTAACCAGTTTCTGACTGCTGTTAACCCGGATAAAACCATCACTTTCCGGTTGTTTGCCCCTGGCGCAAAGCAGGTGGATGTGGTCACCGGTGCCACGCTGGAAAGCTATATTCCTCATGCGATGACCAAAGACGACAAGGGCGTCTGGAGTTTTACCTCTTCTGCGATGCAGCCCGATCTGTACGAATATTTCTTTAACGTTGATGGTTTCCGTTCGATTGATACCGGCAGCGCCATGGCGAAACCACAACGGCAGGTGAATACGAGCCAAATTCTGGTACCGGGCAGCGTGCTGGATGTTAAAGCGGTACCGCACGGCGAAGTGCGTGCTATCACGTACCACAGCAATGCGCTGAATGCAGAACGGCAGATCTACGTCTGGACACCGCCGGGCTACAGCGATGTGTCTCAGCCGCTGCCGGTGCTCTATTTTTATCATGGTTTTGGCGATACCGGCCGCTCGGCGCTGGATCAGGGCCGTATTCCCCAAATCATGGACAACCTGCTGGCGGAGCAAAAAATCACTCCGATGCTGGTGGTGATCCCCGATACCGAAACTGACGCCCAAGGCGCAGTACCGGAAGATTTCGTACCGAAAAACCGCCGTAAAGCGTTTTATCCAGCCAATGCGGAAGCGGCTGACCGCGAGCTGACGCAGGACATTATTCCGCTGGTGTCGAAAACGTTTCGCGTGCGTGACGATGCTGACAGCCGTGCGCTGGCTGGCCTGTCACAGGGGGGGTATCAGACGCTGGTCTCCGGCATGACGCATCTGGATAAGTTCGGCTGGCTCGGCGCATTCAGCGGTGTCAGCACCACCAGTGTGCCCAATGAGCAGGTGGCAAAACGTCTGGAAGATCCGGCCAAAATCAATGCACAACTGAAGAACTTCACCATCGCGGTGGGGGACAACGATCAGGTTACCGGCAAAGACGTCGCGGGGCTGAAAATCCTGCTGGAGCAGAAAAAGGTTAAATTCGACTATCAGGCTTATCCTGGACTGGGCCATGAGATGGATGTGTGGCGTCCGGCTTATATCCAGTTTGTGCAGAAATTATTTAAGTAAGTGGCAAACAAAAACGCCACCCGAAGGTGGCGTTTTTTATGGCAGAAACCAAAACATTACGCTGACTTCTTCGCCTTCTGCTTATGGTGCTCAAGCAAAGGTTTCAGGAAGCGTGCGGTGTGCGACTCTTTGCACTCGGCCACGGTTTCCGGCGTGCCGGACACCAGGATCTCACCGCCGCCGCTGCCGCCTTCCGGCCCCAGATCGACAATCCAGTCTGCGGTTTTAATCACGTCAAGATTATGCTCAATCACCACGATGGTGTTGCCCTGATCGCGTAACTGATGCAGGACCGCCAGCAGTTGCTGAATATCGGCAAAATGCAGGCCCGTCGTCGGTTCGTCAAGGATATACAGCGTCTGACCGGTGCCGCGCTTGGACAGCTCACGCGCCAGTTTAACACGCTGCGCTTCACCGCCAGAGAGCGTGGTCGCCGACTGACCAAGACAGATATAAGTCAGGCCGACGTCCATCAGGGTTTGCAGCTTGCGCGCCAGTGCAGGAACGGCATCGAAGAAATCACGGGCCTCTTCAATGGTCATTTCCAGCACTTCGTGAATGCTCTTGCCCTTGTATTTAATCTCCAGCGTTTCGCGGTTGTAGCGTTTGCCTCGGCACTGATCGCACGGCACGTAAATGTCCGGCAGGAAGTGCATCTCGACTTTGATCACGCCGTCGCCCTGACAGGCTTCGCAGCGCCCGCCCTTGACGTTAAAACTGAAACGCCCTGGGTTGTAGCCACGCGCACGCGATTCCGGCACACCGGCGAACAGCTCGCGCACCGGTGTGAAAATACCGGTGTAGGTCGCCGGGTTGGAGCGTGGCGTACGGCCAATCGGGCTCTGGTCGATATCGATGACTTTATCGAAATGCGCCAGACCGTCAATTTCACGATAAGGGGCAGCTTCGGCCAGCGTTGCGCCGTTCAGTTCGCGCTGTGCCAGCGGGAACAAGGTGTCGTTAATCAGCGTCGATTTACCCGAGCCGGACACGCCGGTGATACAGGTAAACAGGCCAACCGGCAGGGTCAGCGTGACATCTTTCAGGTTGTTGCCCTTGGCACCGGAAAGCTTCAATACTTTGGTCGGATCCGCCGGAACGCGCTGTTCCGGCAGGGCAATCTCGCGTTTGCCACTGAGGAACTGACCGGTGAGCGACTCAGGCACCGCCATGATATCTTCAACGGAGCCTTCTGCGACCACTTCTCCTCCGTGCACACCGGCACCGGGGCCGATATCAATCACGTGGTCAGCGGCGCGGATGGCGTCTTCGTCATGCTCAACCACAATCACCGTGTTACCCAGATCCCTCAGGTGAATCAGGGTTTCCAGCAGGCGTTCGTTGTCGCGCTGATGCAGACCGATGGACGGTTCATCGAGCACGTACATGACGCCCACCAGACCGGCACCAATCTGGCTTGCCAGACGGATACGCTGTGCTTCACCGCCGGAAAGGGTTTCCGCCGAACGGGAGAGCGACAGGTAATTCAGGCCGACGTTAACCAGAAACTTCAGGCGGTCGCCGATCTCTTTCATTACTTTTTCAGCGATCTGCGCACGCTGGCCGGTCAGCTTCATATTGCGGAAGAAGTCCAGCGCGTGACCGATGCTGTAATCCGAAATCTCCGGCAGCGTGGTCTCTTCAACAAACACGTTGCGCGCTTCTTCGCGCAGACGCGTGCCTTTACAGGAAGAGCAGGAGCGGTTGCTGATGTACTTCGACAGCTCTTCACGCACGGCGCTCGATTCCGTCTCTTTATAACGGCGCTCCATGTTGTGCAGCACGCCTTCAAACGGGTGACGGCGAATCGAAGTGTCACCGCGATCGTTGATGTATTTGAACTCGATGGTGTCCTTGCCGGAACCTTGCAGGATAGCGTGTTTCACGTCGCTGTTCAGTTCGTTGTAAGGCGCTTCCACGTCGAATTTATAGTGCTCGCCGAGGGAGCGCAGCATTTGGAAATAGTAGAAATTCCGGCGATCCCAGCCACGGATTGCACCACCGGCCAGCGACAGCTCTGGGTTTTGCACCACGCGTTCTGGGTCGAAAAACTGCTGCACGCCCAGACCGTCACAGGTCGGGCAGGCACCGGCGGGGTTGTTGAACGAGAACATACGTGGTTCAAGTTCGCTCATGCTGTAGCCGCAAATCGGACAGGCGAAGTTGGCGGAGAACAGCATTTCAGGGGCTTTCGGGTCATCCATGTCGGCGACCACGGCGGTGCCGCCGGAAAGCTCGAGTGCTGTTTCAAAGGACTCGGCCAGACGCTGTGCGATGTCTTCGCGCACTTTGAAACGGTCAACGACCACTTCGATGGTGTGTTTTTTCTGCAACTCCAGCTTCGGTGGATCGGACAAATCGCAGACTTCGCCATCAATACGCGCACGGATGTACCCCTGCGCCGCCAGATTTTCCAGCGTCTTGGTATGCTCACCTTTACGATCTTTGATGATGGTCGCCAGCAGCATCAGGCGCTGGCCTTCAGGCTGTGCGAGTACGTTGTCCACCATCTGGCTAACGGTCTGCGCCGACAGCGGCACATTGTGATCCGGGCAGCGTGGCTCACCCACGCGGGCAAACAGCAGGCGCAGGTAGTCGTGGATCTCAGTAATGGTACCGACAGTGGAACGCGGGTTGTGCGACGTCGATTTCTGCTCAATAGAGATCGCCGGAGAGAGACCTTCGATATGGTCGACGTCTGGTTTTTCCATTAAGGATAAAAACTGACGGGCATAGGCAGACAGCGATTCAACGTAGCGGCGCTGGCCTTCTGCATACAGGGTATCAAACGCCAGTGAGGATTTGCCTGAACCCGATAAGCCGGTGACAACAATCAGTTTGTCGCGCGGGATAATCAGGTTGATATTCTTGAGATTATGGGTGCGTGCGCCCCGAACTTCGATCTTATCCATTCATCATTCCCGGATTAACTTGATAGCTCACCGTGCCGGTGACCGTCGGTAAAACTGACATTGCTGCGGTCAATGAATCGGGCACAGAGAAGAACGTAACGCGCAATTATGACACAAATCACAGCCTATGCCACCTCAAAACCTGAATGTATATCCAGTACTCGTTGTAACAGTGGATGCTTTGCTGAACAATCTGGAAAGAAAGCCACAACGTTTTACATCCGTGGTACGAAGGCGACGTTTTGTGGTTATAATGACGCGAAGTGAGTCCCTCACACCCCAAACTGTGGTTTCAACCACGACATACATCATCAGGAGAATCCACATGGCCAGCAGAGGCGTAAACAAAGTCATTCTCGTCGGTAACCTGGGTCAAGACCCGGAAGTCCGCTACATGCCTAACGGCGGCGCCGTTGCCAACATTACTCTGGCGACGTCTGAAAGCTGGCGTGACAAAGCCACCGGCGAGCAGAAAGAGAAAACGGAATGGCACCGTGTAGTGCTGTTCGGTAAGCTGGCAGAAGTGGCTGGCGAATACTTGCGTAAAGGCTCTCAGGTTTATATCGAAGGCGCATTGCAGACCCGTAAATGGACCGATCAGGCTGGCGTTGAAAAATACACCACTGAAGTGGTTGTTAACGTTGGCGGTACCATGCAGATGCTCGGCGGCCGTGCTGGCGGCGGCGCACCAGCAGGCGGTGGTCAGGCTTCAGGCGGCCAGGACTCACAAGGCGGCCAGAGCGGTTGGGGTCAACCTCAGCAGCCACAAGGCGGCGGCAACCAGTTCAGCGGCGGCCAGCAATCACGTCCTGCTCCACAGCAGAACAACGCGCCAGCGCAAAGCAATGAACCACCAATGGATTTCGACGACGATATCCCGTTCTGATGGTTCGCCTTCGGGCATCCATGTCACAAATACAAAAAGCCCCGAAAGGGGCTTTTTAACGTATGGAGACAGCATTCTATTGCTCACATCTTGAACTTAGCCCCTTTCACCACGATTTCCCCGAACTGCAAATGGTGCATAAATTCGCGCAGGATAAGCAGGGTGGCGGCGAAGTCGTTGCCGTCGGGGATACCTTCGAAGCTGGCAGGACGTCCGTTGATCACCAGAGCCAAACGGTCGAATGTGCGCTCGACGGCGTCGACGGACAGCAGCATATCTTCGTTTTCTGCCACACCGGCCAGACGGGCAAGAGCGCGGATATCATTGTCGGCACTGCTGAGTTTGCCATTGGCGGGAATATCATGCCTGACACGCATGATCTCATCTTCGACGGCCATGATCGCGTTTTCCATCTCATCCGGCGTCGGTGGCGTATGACGAAAATAGCCCAGTGATGTCAGCTGTGAACCCAACGTCAGCACCACTTTTATCACATCGCCGTTCTCTTGGCGGACGGTAACGTCGGTCTGTTCACTGCCAATATGTAATGCAACCGTTGAAGAGGTCATAGACACCTTTGCCCTTGGTGTGGTTTTGAGTCAGGAATCATTCAACTTACTCCCGTTTAGCAGGATTAGGCAATCCTCGTACAGTATTGGTCTATCGCAGATTTCACTCCAGTCCCCACTATGAATGGACATTCACTGAGCGGCGCGACCGCAGCGGAGTCATTCATGTCATCTATCCCAATGAAACAGATCGACCAGATTTACATTAACGGCGAATTTGTCACGCCGCATGGCAGCGAAGTGATGGATCTCATTAATCCGGTGACGGAGCTGATCGTTTCGCAGGTCAGGCTGGCGGATGAAATCGACACCCGGCGTGCCATTGAGGCAGCGAAAGCGGCCTACGTCACTTTCTCAAAAACCAGCAAAGTGCAGCGGATCCGGTATTTGCAACAACTGCACGACGCCGTACTGGCGCGAGCTGACGAGCTGGAAGCCGTGATGATCGCCGAATACGGCGGGCCGGTATGGATGTCACACGGTACCGTGGCACGTGCATCAAACGCCTTCCTGCAAACCATCAAAATTCTGGAAGAGTACGATTTTGTCCGTCAGATTGGCCGGGCAACAGTGGTGATGGAGCCGCTGGGCGTGGTCGGGCTTATCACGCCCTGGAATGCCAACTATGGTTTTATCTGCAACAAAATGGCGACGGCACTGGCCGCGGGAAGCACGGTGGTGATTAAGCCGAGCGAACTGAGCGCCGCGCAGACGCAGCTTCTCACCGAATGCCTGCACGACGCTGGCCTGCCGCCGGGTGTATTCAACATTGTTACCGGTCGTGGCGACGTGGTTGGGGCGGAAATCACCCGTCATCCTGACATCGCCAAAATCTCTTTTACCGGCTCAACGCTGGTGGGGAAAATTATCGCTCGGGGTGCAGTCGATACGATGAAACGTGTCACGCTGGAATTGGGCGGCAAGTCTCCTAATGTGATCCTCGACGACGCTGACCTCAGAAAAGCGATGCCGCTGGCGCTGACCATTGGCACGCTCAACAGCGGGCAGGCCTGTCTGGCCGGTACGCGTCTGCTGGTGCCAGAAAACCGTCTTGAAGAGGTGAAACAGCAGCTTAAAAAAGCCGTATTACAGGTGAAAGTGGGTGACCCGGCGCAAAGGGATACGCAAATCGGCCCACTGGTCACGGCCAGACAGTATGCGCGGGTGCAGGACTATATCCGCCAGGGCATCGCCGAAGGCGCGGAATTGTTATGCGGCGGCGAAGGGCGGCCGGAGGGACTGAGCAGCGGCTATTTCGTCAGGCCGACGGTGTTTGTTAACGTAACGCCGGACATGACCATTGCCCGCGAGGAGATCTTCGGGCCGGTGATTTCTGTACTGACCTATAAAACGGTGGAGGAAGCTATCACGATGGCTAACGATACGGTGTATGGCCTGCACGCCTATGTCAGCTCTGCTGATCGGGAGAAAGCCCGCGCCGTGGCGTCACAGATTGTCGCCGGACGCGTGTTTATCAACGGGATGTACGATGAACCGGGCGTCCCTTTCGGCGGCTTTAAGCAGTCAGGTATTGGGCGTGAATTTGGTACTTACGGACTGGAGGCGTATCTTGAGCCAAAAGCCACTATTGAAAATGAATAACTGACGATGAATCGACAGCCAGACAGCGCAGGCGCAGCACATCCATCCGTCCTCACGCGTTTACGCCAGCGGGTGTTGGGGCTTTATGCCGCGCGCGATGAAGACGATCACTATGTCTCAACTCCGCTGCCGTGGCTGTCATTTATCCGTTTCACTCAGCCCACTGAGCTGAACAAAGGCATGCTCGAGCCTTCGATGTGTATGGTGTTGCAGGGGCTGAAAAAAATCCTGATCGGGCGTGATGTGACTGAATACGGCGCGGGCAGCTATGTATTATCAGCCATCGATATGCCGATCTCTGGCCAAGTCACACAGGCTTCGCCAGAAGTACCTTATCTGGGGATCCGCATCGATCTGAATATTCAGGAGATGGCGGATTTGATCATCGACATGAAACTGACGCAACCCGCCACCGGCGGATCCGGCGCGGCGGCTTACGTCACGCTGGCCGGTGCGAATTTGCAGGATGCCTTTTTGCGTCTTATTACCATGCTGGACAACCCGCAGGAATTGCAGGCGCTGGGCGCGCTGGTCAAAAAGGAGATCTTTTACCGACTGATCACGGACCCGAAAGGCGACGTTTTTTATCACCATCTGCTTTCGTATTATCAGGGCAAAGGGGTGAGCGAAGCTGTGCAGTGGATTAAAGCGAATTTCTCCCGGCCACTGCGGATGGATGAGCTGGCGAGTCTGGTCGGCATGAGCGTATCCAATCTTCATCACCGTTTCAAAGCGCTGACGGTGATGAGCCCGCTGCAATACCAGAAACAGATCCGCCTGCTGGAAGCGCGGCGCTTGCTGCTGGCGGGAAACATGGACGCCGCTACTGCGGCATTTCAGGTGGGTTACGAAAGCCCGTCGCAGTTTAACCGTGAATACCGCCGCTCGTTTGGTGCGCCGCCATTACAAGATATCGACCAGTTGAAACGGCAGGGCGTATCACTTTAACCCGAAAGCGCAGTGATGAACGGCCAGACCCTGCGTGCTCACGACGGGTTTTATTGCGCATAGACAACACATCAGGCGTACTGCGCTTCACCGTTGCCGAAGGACCAGTTCTCTTTCGGTACTTCGACCAGACTGATAAACACGTCTTCCAGCCGCATACCGGTTTGTTCGTGCAGGCCATACGCAATGGCGTGATAAAAGGCTTTCTTCATCTCCAGCGTGCGGCCCGTGTTAAGTGTCACCTGCACCACGATGCAGTTCTGGGTGCGCTCTATTCCGAGGTAGTCAGGGGAGATCATCATCTCCTCGGGTGTATGCTCGGTGATGACAATAAAACGATCGTTTTCCGGCACATTCAGGTGGCTTCTCATGGCGTTATAAATCACGTCACCGATAGCTTTGCGGAAAGTTTCGGGTTTACCTTCAATCATATCAACGCGAACGAATGGCATGGAATTTCCTTAAAAGAGTGCTTAATCAATGCGAAGGAGGGCGTGTCTTATCGGTTATGCACGGCCCCTCAGGTATGAACAGTTCAGACAGTAAAGTCTAGCTGAATTTTACCTGTCTCCGCATTCTGACTCAGTTCAGGGCCTTTTCGGATTTGCGAAACATCTCCAGCCAGCGCGGTCTGGCGAACATCACCAGATTACCCAGCAGGATCATCCCCAGACCCAATACCGCATTAATGTGCCACTGATAGCCTTCGCCAAAGGTTGAGACGGTCAGGGCCACCAGCGGGAACAACAATGTGCTGTACGCTGCCTGACTGGCACCGATACGACCGACCAGACTGAAGTAAATCCCGAATGCCAGCACGGATCCGAAGACCGACAGATAGACCAGTGAGCCGAGATATTGCGGTGTCAGGTCGATGGCGAAGGATTCACCCTGCGAGAGGGCCAGGGCGCCAATAATAGCCGTACCGTAAAACATGGCGTAGGTATTGGTGGAGAAAACGTCCAGCCCGCGTTGCTTGTGGCGGGTGCTGATCATATTGCCCAATGAGAAGCCGAAGGTGCCGAGTAGGCTCAGGCCGATGCCTTTGAGCAGCTCCGGCGCAATTTGTGACGCGGTTAAGTCGTGCCAGAACAGCGTGACGATCCCCACCAGCCCAAGCAGTGCGGCAGGAATAAACGTCGGGCTGAGTTTCTGGCGAAAGAACAGCATGCCGTTGACGGCGTTAAACAGCACTGACATCGAGAATATCACCGACTCCAGCCCGGTATTGATATAGGCCGCAGCATGATAGAAGCAGTAGAAGTTGAAGCTGAAGACGCAGCATCCCTGCAGAATGCAAAACAGGTGATCGCGTAACGGCAGGCGTCGCAGGCGGCGTGTTGCCAGCAGCGCAACCAGCATAATAATAGCTGCCAGCAGAAAGCGGTAGAAAATAGACACTGTGACAGGCACGTCGCCCTGTTGCAGGTAAATGGCAAACCAGGTGGTGCCCCAAATCAGGATCACAGAAATATATAACAGCGCGTTCATGGCATTACTCAGTAATAGAAAACAACGGGTTGGGGGGAAGTATCCCTAAAATCCCCGAGCGCTGCTTTCAGCCCCTTGCTGCGGGTTGCATATTCTTGCGCATTTTTTTGCCCTGCCGGGCAGCAACATCTGGCTGTAAGGCATACTCAAACGGTACACTGGCGCTCTTTATTCACTCAGACGGTGCGCGATATGACCAAGGGATATCAGGCTTTCGAAACGCTCAGGAAGCACAACGCTGTGCTGCATGACAGCGTGGAGCTGGGCTCTGGCATTCAGCTCGCGGCCTGGTCGAATAAAAATGACTGCGTGACGCAGGAAAATCCTGATCACCATACGCTCAGTTTGTATGTCGCCGACGGCTATGAAACCTACCACAAGACGCGCGCGGGCTGGCGCAACGGCGGTGGCCCGGACCGTTTCTGTATCATGCCGAAAAACAGCATGTCGAGCTGGGATGTGCGTGATGACCTCTCGTTTGTACACCTGTATTGCAGTGACCAACATTTGCGGCATTTGGTGGAACAAACCTGGGAGCGCAGCCCGGCCAGTATTCAGCTGGAAGAGCGCACATTTGCCGATGATCCGCAAATTACGCTGCTCTATCGCCAGTTTTTGCTCAGTAGCCAGTGGCAGGAGAACAGCAATCAGCTGATGCTCAGCAGTGCTGCTACATTGCTGATGGCGCATCTGGCGAAGAACTACACGCAGCTGCAATGGGCGTTGCCGACGGTGCGCGGCGGGTTGTCTCCGTCGGTGCTTAACCGGGTTAAAGAGTATATTCATACAAATCTGTCCCAGCCGCTTTTACTGGCCGAACTGGCTGCTATCGCCGCCCTGAGTGAATTCCATTTTGCCCGCATGTTCAAACAAAGTATGGGGTTGGCACCGCACCAATATGTGATGAATGCGCGTCTGATTCACGCCGAAAATCTATTATTGAATAGCGCGATGGACATCACCTCGATTGGCCTAGAGTGCGGCTTCAGCTCAACCAGCCATTTCAGCAACCGTTTTAAAGCCATGCGCGGTATGACCCCGACGGCGCTGCGCCAAAAATAACCCACTATCAAAACCTCATTCCCCCTGTCTTTATTCAGTGCTAGCTTATGATTCATTGATCGTTAATGAGCATGAACCATGCATACCTCTGCCCCCGTTTTAGAAACCGAACGCCTTATATTACGTGCCCACCGCGTGGACGATTTCGAAGCCATTGCCACGCAATGGGCCGATCCTGACGTGGTGAAATATATCGGCGGCACGCCATCCTCACGCGAAGCCAGCTGGAGCCGTCTGCTGCGCTATCCAGGCCATTGGCAGCTGATGGGATTTGGTTATTGGGCTGTTTCTCTAAAAGAGGGCACCTTTGTTGGCGAAATTGGCCTGGCAGATTATCAGCGGGAGATTTCCCCCTCGCTTGCCGGGCTGGCCGAAATGGGCTGGGTGATTTCCCCTGCTTTTCACGGCAAAGGGTATGCGTTTGAAGCCGCGCGTCGGGTGCTGGAATGGGCGGATGCTCATCTGGGCCGCCAGCTGTGCTGCATTATTGATCCGCAGCATCAGGCCTCTGTCCGGCTGGCCGAAAAATGTGGCTTTGTTGCACAAAGTGACGCGTTATATCACGGTGCCGTGACGCGTATTTTCAAACGCAGCGGACCGCGCTTTTAATATCGGAAGTCATAACTGAAGTTTTTCTTTTAGTGAGGAGGGCTTATGCTGAAAATATTGGGAAAAGCGTCGTCGATAAACGTGCGCAAAGTGCTGTGGACCTGCCACGAACTGGGGCTGGATTATCTGCGTGAAGATTTTGGCGCGGGTTTTCAGCCAACGGATACGCCGCAATTTAAGGCGCTTAACCCGAATGCCATGGTTCCTGTGCTGATTGACGGGGATTTTGTACTGTGGGAATCCAACGTGATTTGCCGTTATCTGGCCGTCAGGGAAGGGCGTACCGATCTGCTGTCGGCAACTCCGCAAACCCGCGCGCTGACGGAACAATGGATGGACTGGCAGGCGGGCGAACTGAATAACTCGTGGCGCTATGCCTTTCCTGCACTGGCGCGGAACAGCCCGCAGCATACTGACGAAACTCTGATCAAGGCCGGTGTCAGCGACTGGAACCGGCATATGCAGATGATTGAAGCGCAGTTACAGCGCAGCGGCGACTACATACTTGGAAATGATTTTACGCTGGCTGACATTCCGGTTGGGCTATCGGTCAACCGCTGGTCGATGACGCCGATGTCACGCCCGGCGTTGCCTGCGGTCACTGCTTATTATGAAAGACTGAACCAGCGCGAAGGTTTTCGTCTGTTTGGCCGCAACGGGACTCCGTAACATAAAAAACGGCGCGGAAAGGTGAATTTCCGCGCCGTGTCATTTCTGCGTATTTTTCTTTCTCTGAGGAAGATTATTTAAAATCTACCATCATCAGTTCCGAAATTGACTGACCGCGCGTAGAGGTCACGCATTTATCAATATAACTTCTGAAAGGCGCAGGTTTTGGCATCCCCATATCCATTAAACGCTGATTATCAAATTTGACATTTAATTCAGCAAATCCGCCGTATAATTTAATGGCACGTAAGATAATCTTATCATTGCAGGGACCGAGAATATCTTTGAACTGTTTTCTGATGCCGGTGAAATCCTGATATGTTATCTGTTTATATTCGTCGATAATCTTTTTAGTGTTACCCGCTTTGGCGACAAACGTATCTATTTCATGGAAAGGGGTACACATTTCTTCGCCGGATGAAATATGGTAGAAATCGTGCTGAATATCATCGTTCAGACAGAGATTAACCAGCACCATGGCGCAATAATCGACCGGAATAACATCGATGTTGGCATCAAAAGTACAGGTGAATTTTTTCAGTTTTATTGCCATCAGGAACACCCAGAAAATACTGCTGGATGGACGACAGCCGAACTGAGTATGACCCACAATGATTGAAGGGCGCGCAACGACAAAAGGCATGTCCGGACATTCCTGACGGATCAGGTTTTCAATGGCACGTTTGGAGGCGGTGTACTGAACCAGATCCTCATTGTGCGAGTTATCAGGCATATCTTCGTAGAAAACGCTGTCTTTGTCTGGCATTGACGCCATGGCGGTGCCGACGTGTACGAAGCGTTGCAGACTTTTTACCTGCGCCATACGTTTGGCAAAGACCAGTGAGCCATCCACGTTGACCTTCCACAGGACCGGGTTGTTGCCAAATGAAGCGATGGCGGCGCAGTTGATCACGTGTGTAACGTTTTCAAGGCGCGGGTCTTCAATAAAGTTTTCTGGTTCAGCAAGATCGCCGACTAAAATAGAGTCTTCGGTGATCAAAGAAAGTTGTTTTTCACTTAACTCAAATTTCTTCAGGTTATTAATGATTCGGCCGAGTCCTGCCGCTTTATCGTCTGCCCTGACTAATAAAAGTAATTGAACATTATCCATGGCAGATTGGCGAAGAATATGTTCAACCACGGCGCCGCCGACAAAGCCTGATGCGCCAGTAATTAAAATGTTTGGCATAACGATTACCTGTAACGAGAAAGTTCCGGCACAGTATCACTGCCATCGTAAACCGTTTGTATACCAAGTCGGGTGATAAATAAACGTGAGCTAAACGAAATCCAGTGATAAATAACGCAGGTTATTACAGGAGGAGAGGATAAATATAAAATAAGCCACTTACTTACATCTGGTAATAAAGAGAATTCCTTAATTATAGAGAAATGGCGCCAGACCTGATGCCCATTAAATTAGCAGGCTCAGGAATAATTTAAGGGCTTTAATGTGCCGTTTTCTGCGGATGGGAATGCGCGATGTGCAAATCGGTTTTGTCTGCCTGCCAGAGTTTTTGTTAGTCTGGCCTGGTAAGACCCGTTTCGGATGCCAGAAATCGCGCCACGTTGCGCAGGAAGTAGGCACTGCTTGTGCATTAAGATAAACTGTTGGATAAACAGGTGCGCACGAAAAATGAGAGCGCGCGAAGTGTTACAGTAAGCGTAACGGATGCCGATAACGGCATGAAATCAGATGGCTTCATCGAAGGCCCTGAAGGGAATATTAAGCTGGTGATTCCCACGCGCGCGTAAATAAGGTACAAGGCTGCATGAAAATCCCAAATAGAATCCAACCTCTGGTGGATGACGGCCTGATAGACGATGTGGTCCGTCGACTAAAAAGCGGCAAAGAAGCCGACGTTTACACCGTGTTATGCGGTGGAGAGATCCGTTGCGCCAAGGTTTACAAAGAAGCCACCCAGCGTAGTTTTAAGCAAGCGGTGCAGTATCAGGAAGGACGTAAGGTCCGTAACAGTCGCAGCGCCCGCGCGATGCAGAAAGGCTCGAAATTCGGCAAGAAGCAGCAGGAAGAGACCTGGCAAACCGCCGAGGTCGATGCCCTGTTCCGTCTCGCCAACGCCGGTGTGCGCGTTCCACAGCCCTACATTTGCCTTGATGGCGTGTTACTGATGGAACTGATCACCGATGCTGAAGGTTTGGTTGCGCCGCGTCTGAGTGACGTCATGCTGACGCCTGAAGAGGCCGTCGCCGACCACGAGACGATGGTGCGCAATATTGTGCGTATGCTGTGTGCCGGTATCGTGCACGGGGATTTGTCAGAATTTAACGTGCTGATGGATGCCAACGGGCCGGTGATCATCGACTTGCCGCAGGCGGTGGATGCTTCCGCCAACAACCACGCCGAGTCGATGTTTGAGCGCGACGTGAACAATATGCGCAACTACTACGGTCAGTTTGCGCCAGAACTGTTGGAAACGCGTTTTGCCAAAGAGATCTGGGCACTGTACGAAGATGGCAAACTGACGCCGGAAAGCGTACTAACCGGCGAGTTTGCTGAAGATACCTCGAAAGCTGACGTGGATTCACTGCTTGATGAGATCATCGCCGCCGAAGATGAATATTACGACCGTCAGCGTGCGCTGAAGGAACGTGATTTCAACGACTGATTTGACGGTCGTAACCGGCCTACTCGCGCATCACTGAATCACGGCCGCAAAAACCGGCGTTCTGCAAAATATGCTGGCCGGTTTCTGAAAGAATGAATTCAGCCAGCGGTTTGGCTTTCTCCGTGCAGGTTGCCAGCGCATAGTTGGCGCGCACGTTGTAATCCGCCGGAATGTTAAACACCTCCAGCGCATCATTTTCCCGCAGCAGGGTGGCATAGCTGGTATAGCCGATAAACACGTCGGCTTGCCCGCTGCAAATCAGCCACTCGGCAGCCAGTTTCCCTTCCGGTACTTTTGCCGACTTATCACTGCCCACCAGGCGCAACGCTTTATTGCGTAAAACCGCCCCTGCATCCGGATGGCGTCGCTCAATCAGCTCAAACATCTGCCAGGTGTAGTCACCCGAAGGGTCACTTTGCGGCGTCGAGGTCGCGAGGCGAAAGCGCGGATCGAGCAGTACGCTCAGCCAGTTGAGGGTTTCCAGCTCCGGCCCTTTACGTGCTGTCACACACAGGCTGTTGCCGCAGAACGTTTCGACGCTCAGCGCCTTGCCGTGTTGTTGCAGCGTCAGCGGATGTGCCGTATTCGCTGACGCGAACAGATCCACTTTTTCACCCTGCTCGATACGTTCACGTAGCAGCCCGGCAGGACCGAACTCCGTGACGACTTTGTTGCCGGTCTCTTCCTGAAAAGCCTCACAGATAGGTGCCCACGCGCGACGTAAACTCCCCGCGGCCAGCACTTTTATTGGATTCGGCATAACTCTCTCCTGTCGTAACCTCGCCTCAATTTGGTAGCGCCAGGGCTGAGGCTACATCCCTGCACGCATCATTTCTTACTTACCCACATAATGGGTACGATAGAAACGCTGATAATATTCGTCGGCCTGTTTTTGCATGTCGATGTCAGTAAATTTTTGCGGATAAAGCTTCTTTGCCATCCACAATTCACCGATAGCCAGTGCTTCCGGCATCGGATAGCCCCAGGCTTTGGCATATTCCGGCATCAGGTAGACGCGGTGGTTCTTCACGGCGTCGATCGCCTGCCATTGCGGATCCTGATTAATTTGGTCCACCACTTCCGGATAACGATCCTGCACGAAGATCACCTGCGGATCCCAGGCGATCACCTGTTCCATCGCGACCTGTTTGAAGCCTTTCACCGTCGCCGCGGCGACGTTCATCGCGCCTGCGTGCGCCATCATCAGCCCGGTATATTTGCCGGAGCCGTAGGTAGTCAGCTCGGGATTGGCCATGTACGTGCGGATACGCTGGTCAGCCGGAATGTCTTTCAAACGCTGGCTCACTAACTGACGCTGAGCAAAAGTATAGTCGATCAATGCCTGCGCCTGTTTTGGACGGTTCACGACGTCGCCAATCAACCTGATGCCATTTTTCAGCCCTTCGTCGTAGGCTTTGTCTTCATTTTCCAGCGTCGGGTTGAGTTTACCGGCCTGATCTTTGGCATCTTCACGCAGCGAAATCGCCACGACGGCAATACCGGTCTGGCTTATCTGGTCAATCATCTCCTGCGGCGCATAGTTGGTGACGAACACCACCTGCGGATGCAGCGCCACCAGACTTTCCAGATTAACGCTGGTCAGGTCACCGACCTGCGCTTTGGTTTCCAGCGAGGGAGCAAGGCGGCCATAACTGTCGCCAAGCTGTTTCTTCCAGTTGTTCAGCACGCCGACTATCTCGTCGGTCGCGTCGAGCTGCACCAGCAGGTTCAGCGTCTGATGCTGTAACACAACGACGCGGTCGACGTGATCGGGAATAGTCACCTGCCGGCCAAGCTGGTCGGTAACCTGGCGGGAAGCCCATGATGAAAGGGGAGCCAAACTCAGCGCAAGGCCGAGCAAACATACGGAAGTAAAAGCGCGCACGGTAATATCCTCTGATTCGTTGTACAGAGGATTATATAGCGATACGCTTCGTCAGAATATGACCAAAACCCAACCGTTTTCAGAAACGGCAACTTACTTACGCGCTTCAACCAGCATACGCACAGCCAGACCACTGAGAACCGTCGCCATCAGCCAGCGCTGAACCAGCATCCACAGCGGGCGGCCCGCAAAGAAGACAGCAATGTACCCGGCGCAAATCGCGATCAGGGCATTAATACTCATACTGATCAGGATTTGCGTGGTGCCCAGAACCAATGATTGCACCAGCACATGCCCTTGTTCAGGCACGATAAATTGCGGTAACAGTGACAGATAAAGTACGGCAGTTTTCGGGTTTAGCAGGTTAGTGATCAGGCCCATAGTGAATAATTTTTTCGGGCTGTCATGGGGTAAGTCTTTGACCTGAAAAGGTGAGTGCCCGCCGGGCTTGATGGCCTGCCACGCCATGTACAGCAAGTAAGCCGCACCGCACACCCGCAGCGTGTCATAGGCAAAAGGCACAGCCATGAGTAACGCCGTAATACCCAGTGCTGCAAAAACCATATAAAACAGGAAGCCCAGCACGACGCCGCCAAGAGAGATTAGCCCAGCTTTCGGCCCCTGACACAGCGAGCGGGAGATCAGGTAAATCATGTTAGGCCCAGGTGTCAGCACCAGCCCAAAAGCAATCAGCATAAATGGCAAAAGATGAGCGGCATCAGGCATGGCAATCTCCGGGGCTGAAAAGGACGGGTATTTAACAAATAATTAACTAACAGATATAGAGCTTTTTAGCCTGTTTTGGCAAGTCTCTGATGCGTTGTCATTTCAATGATATCTTTCAGTGACAGACTGCATTACGCCGATTTTAAAATAGAGGAAAGGGATGATGAACCACGACATGTCCGTGCGTCTGGCGAAAGCCAGCCAGATTGCGGCGCAGGCTGCCGAACTGGCGCTGGGGTATTTTAACCGTCGCGACGAGATTCAGGTTAGCAGCAAAAAGGTGCAGGATTTTGTCTCGCAGGCTGATGTGGCGGTCGAACAGTTTATCCGCACGCAGCTGGCGGAGCATTTTCCACAGGACGCCATCATAGGTGAGGAGCTGGGCGGTGCGTTAACCGACGCGGTGTGCTGGGTGATCGACCCTATCGACGGCACCTCTAATTTCCTGCGCGGCTCGCCGCTGTGGGGTGTTTCTCTCGGGTTGGTGGAAGAGAACAAACCGGTGATTGGCGTGGTGGCGTTGCCGGTACTCAACGAACAATTTTCTGCCGAAAGCGGCAAAGGGATTTTCCGTAACGGACAGACTTTCGTGCGTGACAGCCGGTTTGGCGATGTGCAGATTGTGTCGCTGGGTGACAGCTCGGACGATAAACTCGATGAAGCTGCGGCGTTTTATCAGGGACTGCGTGCCGCCGACTGGTCGGTACAATGTTACCGCTGTACCACCATTGGCATGGTGTTCGCCGCGAAAGGCATTACTGATGGCCACTTGCAGCGGCGTACTACGTTGTGGGATATCGCGGGCGGTGCGGTGTTATGTCAGGAAGCCGGGCTGGAAACCGTGGTCAGCTTCGGCTCAGAAAGTATCCGCGATCTGTCCGTTGCGACAGGAACACCGGGATTGATGGCGACGGTGAGAAAGTTATGGGATTTAAAACCGCGCAGTTGACAACAATACGGTATCACTACATATTGAATTTTAATTCATAAAAACAACATTTATATTCAATTTGGAGATCGGGATGTCAAGTCCATTAACGCCAGTAGAACAACAGTTTTATGCTTACAACGAACACAATCTTGACAAATTTGTAGCCTGTTTCAGCGACACTTTCAAAGGTTACCGTATGCCTGCTACCGAGCCTTCTACGGTCGGGAAAGAGCAACTGCGTGACTTCTATGCCAATCATCGCTTCAATAACCCGGCATTGCGCGCCGAGCTCATCTCACGCTCCGTATTGGGAAATAAAGTCTTTGACCACGAAAAAATTCATGGCTTAAACGAACACCCCATCGAAAGCGTTGCCATATTTGAAATAAAAGAAGGGCTGATCGAAACCGCCTGGTTCTATTTCGCATAAAGAAAAAAATTACATAAGTCGGTTTTGACCTTAAAAAGCGCCCGATGAGACGCGACTTATCCCTCACCCCACCTTCGCTTCCCAATCCGACTCCGGATGTTCCGAAATTTGCTGCGGCGTCATCGGGCGGCCCAGCAGATATCCCTGCAATGTGTCACACCCTAGCTCAGTGAGAAAGTCTTGCTGTTGGCTGGTTTCCACCCCTTCGGCCACTACTTTCAAATTGAGTGTCTGGCCCAGTGCAATAATGGCCTGCACAATGCTGGCGTCTTCGCTGCCGGCAATCAGGTCATTGATGAAGGCGCCATCAATTTTCAACTCACTGGCAGGCAGTCGTTTGAGATAGAGCAGGCTGGAATAACCGGTGCCGAAATCATCAATAGAAGCCCTGACGCCATAGTTTGTGAGCTGTTCGAGGATCGCCACGCTGGCGTCGGGATCACGCATCGCGGTGGTTTCGGTCACTTCCAGCGTCAGCATTTGCGGCGGGATCTGATGGCGTTGTATGGTGGCAATCACCATGTCGACCAGATTAACCTGCTCAAACTGCAGTGCGGACAGATTCACCGCCACCGTCCAGTGGCTGTGACCGCCCAGATGCCAGATGCGCAACTGGCGGCAGGCCTCGTTAATCACCCATTCGCCAATAGGAATAATCAGGCCGGTTTTCTCCGCCATTGGCAGGAAAACATCGGGGCTGAGCATGGTGCCGTGGCGCTCCCAGCGCAGCAGCGCTTCAAAACCGGTTACCGGGCCATGCGGGGCGATAAATTTCGGCTGATACTGCAAACGCAGTTCGTCATGCTCGACTGCCAGGCGTAAATCGTTGAGCAGTTGTAGCTGGTCTTGCGCGTTGGCATTCATCGACGGCTGGAAGAAGCTGTGGCCGTTGCGGCCCGAATTTTTGGTGTGGTACATCGCGGCATCGGCATTGAGCATCAATTCGCGCTCATCGTTGCCATCGCCCGGATAGACCGCGATGCCGATACTGACGGAAACCAGCAACTCATAACGCGAAACCTGAAAAGGTTTGGCGATCAGATGCACCAGCTTGTCGGCCAGCGTCGCTGCGTCATTGGGCTCTGTGATTTCCATCAGCAGCACAAACTCGTCACCGCCAAGGCGCGCCAGGGTATCTGCTGCTCGCACTTCTTCACGCACTCTCTCAGTAACCGCGACCAGCAGTTGATCGCCAACGTGGTGGCCGAAGGCGTCGTTGACCGCCTTGAAACCATCGAGGTCGAGAAACAGCAGTGCAAATGAAGAGTCACCGCGTCCGGATTTCTGAAAAGCCTGACTCAGGCGATCTTCCAGCAACAGGCGGTTAGGCAATTTAGTCAGGTTATCGTGTAACGCCAGCTGCGTAAGCTCGCGGTTAGCTTGCGCAAGTGATGAGGCCAGAATTGAAGTACGCGCCTGCAGGCGGGCGTCGAGCACCGAAATAATCAGGGTGATAGCCAGCACCGCCAGCGTGACGACAATCACCAGCAGGGCCAGCCAGTTATTATTCACGCCGGAATAGGCCGCCATGCTGTGGGTGTCGTGAGGGAAATTGGCCGCTGCCATGCCGATGTAGTGCATGCCGACAATCGCGGTACCCATCAGGACCGCCGCGCCGACCCGCAGCATTTTAACGTTAGGCGACTGCTGGCGCAGATGAAATGCCATCCACAGTGCCGCGCCGGATGCAGCAATCGCCACTACCACGGATAACACCACCCAGCCAACACTATAACTGATGGCGGGCATCATACGCATCGCCGCCATGCCGGTGTAGTGCATCGCCGCAATTCCGCCGCCCATCAACAATGCACCCAGCACCAGGCTTTGGGTTGGCAGGTGTTCCTGACAAACCAGCCAAAGGGCAAAGGCGGAAGAGATAATGGCAATGATCATGGAGAGCAGGGTGATTAACGGGTCGTAACCCATTGAAACAGGCAGACTGAAGGCCAGCATACCGATGAAGTGCATCGACCAGATGCCTATCCCCATCGACAGCGCGCCGCCTGCCAGCCATAAACGTGATGCCTTTCCCTGTGTGGTTGCCACCCGTCCAGCCATGTCGAGTGCGGTATAAGAAGCGAGCATGGCAACGATGAAGGAAAACAGAATAAGGACATCGTTGTAATTACTGGAAAGCATGCAGAGACTCCACACAAAAACGGCTAATTTGAGCGCGGCGATGATGGCATTAAAAAATATTAAACGCTAATGAAATAGCGGTTTAGCATTAAATTTACTTAAGAGTAATTTCGCAGAGTTATAAATGAAACGGAGCGCATAACGCTTATTAAGCTTATTTATTGCAGGGTTTTTATTGTCCTAAAATACAGGGCTTGGCGCTATCGGCTATAGTTAACTATTAATCAGGCTAATCAGTTGGGAGCAGAATGTATGATCATCGTCCACCATTTGAATAATTCACGTTCGCAGAGAATTCTCTGGATGCTGGAAGAGCTGGAAGTCCCCTATCAAATACAGCGATATCAACGGGATGAAAAAACGATGCTGGCACCTGCCTCGTTAAAGAAAGTGCATCCGCTGGGGAAATCCCCGGTTCTGGTGGATAACGATCTGACCCTCGCCGAGTCGGGCGCGATTATCGAGTACCTGCAGGAAACCTATGATGCTCAAGGCAGCCTTAAGCCAACTGATCACTTTGCCCGACAGCAATTTCGCTACTGGATGCACTATGCTGAAGGGTCATTGATGCCGATTCTGGTGATGAAACTGATTTTTGGCCGTCTCGGCAAGCCGCCGATGCCCTGGCTGATCCGCCCGATTGCGGGGGCAATTGGTAAAGGCGTTCAGCAAAACTATCTGGATAAACAACTCGCCACTCACGGTGCTTATCTCGAAAAGCACCTGACCGATAACCGCTGGTTTGCGGGCAGTGATTTCAGTGCGGCAGATATTCAGATGAGTTTTCCGATAGAAGCGATGGTCGCGCGCGGCGGGCTGGAAAAATATCCTCATGTACAAACCTGGTTATCGACGGTGCAAGCGCGCCCGGCTTACCAGAAAGCCCTCGAACAGGGAGGTCCGTACCACATTGGGACGTAATTCACCGCCGCAAGGGTGATACAGGGAAATATATTTTATTGGATCTGGGGTTTATTCCAGGGTATTCAAAAATCGCAAAGCATAAGTGAAACCTATTACCCCTTCTCCGGCATTGCTCTATTATTAATGCTGTGCCGGAGATCACCCCGTCTGATTTATTTTAACCGTTTAACCCCTGCGCGTTTTCTTTATAACTCCACCGCAATTGCTGATGGCATTTTACCTGCCCGAAATGGCTGTTTTTTCGCCGTAGCGGATTTGAGGCGACTGTTTCTAACTTGCAGATCGCTAAAAATAGAGGGTTTGCGCAAATTCTCTGTCGATATGCTTTTTAAATGACCAAATAAGACGAATTTGTCGTGAACGGGAGTTGAAAAGAGGGGGTTAATGGCCGGATAATCGTTTGCTTTGCAGTACCCGTGGTTTTTATTTCCGCCTTACGCGATGAGAGTTAAACGTTTGCCTTGGTTTTGCGCGTCGATCTTTCCTGTTTTCGACATACATTTCACCGGGTAGGGAAGCGAACGTGACGAAACGGTTTCGTAATGACCACGCAGGCTTTTCAGCAAGACACTTCAGAGGGTTACACATGTCTAGTCAACACAGCCAAGCGGGCGGCAATATCGCGCCCACCGGTTCGCTTGATGCTTATTTCAAAATTTCCGCACGCGGCAGCAATGTCCGTCAGGAGATCATTGCCGGTCTGACGACTTTTCTGGCGATGGTTTACTCCGTTATTGTTGTCCCGGCCATGTTGGGTAAAGCCGGTTTCTCTCCGAGTGCTGTGTTTGTTGCAACCTGTCTGGTGGCGGGCTTCGGTTCATTGTTAATGGGGCTGTGGGCGAATTTGCCGCTGGCCATTGGCTGTGCGATTTCCCTGACGGCCTTTACCGCTTTCAGTCTGGTGCTGGGCCAACATATCAGCGTGCCTGTGGCGCTGGGTGCGGTATTCCTGATGGGGGTGCTGTTTACCATCATCTCGGTGACCGGTATCCGCTCATGGATATTGCGCAATTTACCGATGGGCGTTGCGCATGGCACCGGCATTGGTATCGGCCTGTTCCTGCTGCTCATTGCTGCTAACGGTGTCGGTCTGGTGATCAAAAACCCTCTTGATGGTTTGCCGGTTACGCTGGGCGCATTTACCTCCTTCCCGGTGATCATGACGTTGCTGGGTCTGGCCGTGATTTTCGGTCTGGAAAAACTGCGCGTTCCCGGCGGTATTCTGCTGGTGATTATCGCCATTTCTATTATCGGTCTGATTTTTGATCCGGCGGTGAAATATCAGGGGCTGTTTGCCATGCCGTCGCTGTCTGATGCCAACGGACACTCGGTGCTGTTTAATCTCGATATCATGGGCGCGCTGAAAATGGCGGTGCTGCCAAGCGTGCTGGCGCTGGTCATGACGGCGGTATTTGATGCCACAGGCACCATCCGTGCCGTCGCCGGTCAGGCTAATTTGCTGGATAAAAACGGTCAGATCATCAGCGGTGGGAAAGCGCTGACCTCTGATTCCATCAGCAGCATGTTTGCCGGTCTGGTAGGCGCAGCGCCTGCGGCCGTTTATATCGAATCCGCAGCGGGTACGGCGGCAGGCGGTAAAACCGGTCTGACGGCCACCGTCGTCGGCGTGTTGTTCCTGCTGATGCTGTTCCTGTCTCCGCTCTCTTATCTGGTTCCGGCTTACGCCACGGCACCGGCGCTGATGTATGTCGGCCTGCTGATGCTGAGCAACGTGACTAAACTGGATTTCGATGATTTCGTGGATGCGATGTCCGGCCTGCTGTGCGCCGTATTTATCGTGCTCACCTGTAATATCGTGACGGGTATTATGCTGGGCTTCAGTTCGCTGGTTATCGGCCGCATTTTCTCCGGCGAATGGCGCAAGCTGAATGTCGGGACGGTGATTATTGCCGTGGCGCTGGTGGCGTTTTACGCAGGTGGATGGGCCATTTAAGATTTTTTTGGGCGAAAAAATATCACGCCTTTTTAAAATCAAAATCAAAACCGTGGGCGTCGGTCCGCGCCGACCAGAGGGCGGCCAATCGCCGCCGCCCTCTGGACTCCCGGGCTTTTTCATGGAACAACGGCAGCTGCGCGGGTCACAATGGCCGTGTTTCAGGCACCGTTGTTATAGCCGCAAAATGCCGCCGCGTTGCGGTTCCTTCACTTCGGGTGCAAACCCGCGTAAAAAGACACGCGGGTTTGCACCTCTCGTTCAGCGCCATTTTTGAATGCGACCCACACTTTTTTAAAAGACAAAACAGACCAGGTTTTGAATTTTCGGTTTTGAATTTAGAGAAGCTTCGGCCGTGTTCAAAATGTCACCGGCAAGTCGGTGGAGATGTTGGCGTTAAAAGCGTTTGAGCACTGTCTGATTTAAAAATTCCTCTTTTTTGATCTACTATTCCCCTGTATGTGTCAGACCCCGTCTGATTGAAATCATAAAAATAAGAGTCTAAGGAAAGCATGGAAATCTTCTTTACCATTCTGATTCTGATTCTGGTGGTGTCGCTCTCCGGTGTCGTGACCAGAATGTTGCCGTTTCAAATTCCACTCCCTCTGATGCAGATCGCGGTCGGGGCATTGTTGGCCTGGCCGAGTTTTGGTCTGCACGTCGATTTCGACCCTGAGCTGTTTTTAGTGCTGTTTATTCCACCGTTGCTGTTTGCCGATGGCTGGAAAACCCCGACCCGTGAGTTTTTACACCACGGACGCGAAATTCTTGGGCTGGCGCTGGTGCTGGTTCTTCTCACCGTTGTGGGTATCGGCTACCTGATTTATATGATGGTGCCGGGTATTCCGTTGGTGGCGGCCTTCGCGCTGGCGGCGGTGCTGTCGCCGACCGATGCCGTGGCGCTCGGCGGGATTGTCGGTAAAGGGCGTATTCCTAAATCGATCATGGGCGTGCTGGAAGGTGAGGCGCTGATGAATGATGCGTCGGGTCTGGTGTCGCTGAAATTTGCCATCGCCGTGGCGATGGGCACCATGATCTTTACCGTCGGCGGTGCGTCGGTTGAATTCCTCAAAGTCGCCATCGGTGGCCTGATGGCCGGTGTGGCGGTGACCTGGTTGTACAGTAAATCGCTGCGCATTATGAGCCGCTGGAGCGGGGATGATCCGGCGACGCAAATTGTCTTTCTGCTGCTGCTGCCGTTTGCTTCATATCTGATTGCCGAACATATTGGTGTGTCGGGCATTCTGGCCGCCGTGGCGGCCGGTATGACCATCAGCCAGTCCGGCATTATCCGTAACGCTCCGCTGGCGATGCGCCTGCGGGCCAACAGTGTCTGGGCGATGCTTGAGTTCGTGTTCAACGGCATGGTGTTCATTATGCTTGGCCTGCAACTGCCAGGGATCCTGAAGAACTCGCTCGATCAGGCCACTCACGACTCATCTATCGTCACCTGGCACCTGTTTGCTGACGTCGGCATCATCTACTTTGCGTTGTTGTTGTTACGCTTTGTCTGGCTGTGGGTGATGAAAAATATCAGTAACCGTTTCCTGAAAAAGAAACCGTTGCTGTTTGGCAGTTACAGTACGCGTGAATTATGGATAGCTTCTTTCGCCGGTGTGCGCGGGGCGATAACGCTGGCCGGTGTACTGTCTATTCCGCTGTTTCTGGCCGATGGCACCGCCTTCCCGTCGCGCTACCAACTGGTATTTCTGGCAACCGGCGTGATCTTGTTCTCATTGATCGCCGGTGTGATTGCCCTGCCGTTCCTGCTCAAAGGGGTCATCGTCGCTGACGGTTCAACCTATCGTGAAGAGGAGCGAATGGCGAAGTCGATTGCCGCCGAAGTGGCGATCGAAAGCCTGCATAAAATGGAGGAGCGTCTGGCGGCAGATGCCGAAGAGAATATCGACGAGCAGACGCTGAAGGAGATCAGCTCAAGGGTGATCGGCACGCTGCGGCGGCGAACGGCCAATAAAGATGATATAGAAACTGCACTGAAGTTGGAAAATCTTGAGCGCCGCTTCCGCCTGACGGCTCTGCGGGCCGAGCGTGGTGAGCTTTATCATCTGCGTGCGACGCAGAAAATCAGTAATGAAACCCTGCAAAAACTGCTGCACGACCTCGACCTGCTCGAAGCCCTGCTGGTCGAAAAAGAGGTGTGATCCTCTGTCATTGATTTCTTTGCTACGACAGCGCGCATGCTATCAGGTGTGCGCGCCTTCCTCTCCTTCCTGCTGCCAGTATGCCCGGCAAAGTGAAATCCACGCCTGCGCACTGTGCGACAGATAACTTCCCTGATGCCAGATAAGCCCTAACTGCCACGGCATGGCGGGATCGAGCGGTATCCACATCAGGCTGTTTTTATCCAGCCGCTGGCAGATAGGTTCGGGCAGAATCGCGATGCCCATACCGGTCTGGACCATGGCAGCGAGGAAGTCCCACTGGCCGCTGCGGGCGGCGATTTTTGGCGTAAATCCGTGGGTGATGAACGCCTCCATCAGCATGCGGTAAAGCGCAAAATCTTCGTTATAAATCAGGATACTTTCTTCAGCCAGTTCGGTTATCGACACCCGGGTGCGGTTGAGCCACTTCTCATTACGCGGTACCACGACGCAAAGCGGATGGCTGAAGAGCGGCAACGATGCAATCGAGGGCACGGCGTCGGCAGGCAGGGCAGTCAGTGCCAGATCCAGCTCGCCGGAGATCACGGCCTGCTGCACCGTCAGGCCGCCAAACTCCGAGATGATTAACTCAATGCCCGGAAACTGCTGACGGAATTCGCCGATCAGCGGCGCCATTTGCGTACCGACCATCGGCGGGATGCCCAGACGCAGCCGCCCGCGTTTCACTGTATTAATGTCTTCCAGTTCGGCTTCGAGCTGGCGGAACTCCTCGAGAATATTCAGGCCTCGCTGATAAACCGCTTGTCCGCTGTCGGTCAGGCGCAGGCGTCGTCCCTCACGGACAATCAGCGTGCACTCCAGCTCATCTTCCAGATGACGTAGCATTTTGCTGATGGTCGGCTGGGTGACGAACAGTTTTTCCGCCGCCCGTGTAAAGCTCTGCTGCCGGACCACTTCGACGAAATAACGTAACGTACGGACATCCATTATTGAGTATTCCATTTTGGAATCATTTGGATGATTTTAATTCATTTCTTTACAGGTTTCCTGCCAACGTATAATTCAGCCTGTTTTTTATTTACCCTCCGAGGTCATCCCCATGTTGTTGGCGTTGCGCACCCGTGCGCCGTCCCTGTTGAACCGTTGTCAGGTGCCTGTTCAGGTGGTGCTGTATGCGTTCCTGTTCCTGATTGCTGACCGTCTGGTTACATTGCTGCATTTACCTTTGCCGGCCAATATTGTCGGTATGCTGATGCTGTTATTGCTGATTGTTTTTCGCGTCTTGCCACTGAAATGGGTGAAGGCCGGTTCACGCTGGCTGCTGGCCGAAATGCTGTTGTTCTTCGTGCCCGCGGTAGTGGCTGTGGTGAATTATGCGCAGTTACTGATGGTCGAAGGCTGGAAGATTTTTCTGGTGATTGGTATCAGTACTTTGCTGACGCTTGGGGCGACGTCGCTGGTGGTTGATCGTGTCTACCGGCTTGAACAGAGGCTGGCCGCCAGGAAGGCATCCCGTGACTGATATTATTATCAGCATGGTCTGTTTTCTGGTGACGCTCGGTCTCTATTTCGCCAACAAAAAACTCTACCGCCAGCGGCGCACACTGCTGTTTATGCCACTGGTTCTGACGCCGGTGGTGCTGGTGGGGTTGCTGGTAGTGACCCATGTTTCCTATCAGGATTACATCGGTGAAACCCACTGGCTGCTGTGGCTGCTGGGTCCGTCAACCATCGCATTCGCCGTCCCTGTTTACGAGAACATGGTGATCATCCGCCGCCACTGGTTGTCGCTGAGTGCTGGCGTGCTGACGGCCATTATTGTGGCGGTCAGCAGTTCGGTCTGGCTGGCCAGAATGCTGACGTTGCCGGAAGAGATCCAGCGCAGTCTCGCGGTGCGCTCCATCACTACGCCTTTCGCCCTGGCAGCGGCCAAACAGCTGGGTGGACAACCGGATTTGGTCGCGCTATTTGTGGTGATCACGGGGGTTTTCGGCATGGCGGTCGGCGATATTTTATTTCTGAGGCTGGCAGTGAAAAGCGGGCTGGCGAAAGGCGCAGGTTTAGGTGCGGCCTCTCACGGTGCAGGCACGGCTAAGGCCTATGAATTGGGCGCCGAAGAGGGCGTCGTGTCGAGTTTAGTGATGATGCTGGCAGGCGTCGTGACGGTGGTTATGGCTCCGGCCATCGGGGCGTTGATGTGGTAGGCGACCACAGCGCAAAACCTTGGGTTGCCACCCAAACCGGCCTTAAAGTCAAGGTCGTGGGCCTGCTGCCCACACCCGCCCAGAAGGACCGTAGGCGCGGCCCTTCTGGACATCCCGCGCCTTTTTATGAGGCTTCCGTAGCTACGCTGGTCACAATGGCCGTGTTTCAGGTACCGCTGTGATAGCCGCAAACTCCGCCGCTGCGCGGTACTCTCAGTTCGGGCTCCAACCCGCACAAACCCCCGCGCGTTTTTGCGCCTCTCCCTCGACGTCGTTTTCAACGTGGCCGAAGCTTTGCTAAATTCAAAATCCAGACTGTGTTTATCTTCTAAAATGTCGAGGCGGCATTTTGCGGCTATCACAGCGGTACCTGAAACACGCCCATCCCAAGGTTTGGAATTTAAAAGCGCCCGCACATCGCCATGTTTAATGGATAACCTGCGAAAGAAACTCCCTTGTCCTCGCTGACTTCGGCGCGGCAAAGAACTCCAGCGGAGGCGCCTCCTCAACGATCTCCCCGCGATCCATAAAGATCACCCGGTCGGCTACCGTGCGCGCAAATCCCATCTCATGCGTTACGCACAACATGGTCATGCCTTCTTCGGCCAAACCGATCATGGTATCAAGCACCTCTTTAACCATCTCCGGATCCAGCGCTGAGGTTGGTTCATCGAACAGCATGATTTTCGGCTTCATACATAACGAGCGGGCGATGGCGACGCGCTGCTGCTGGCCGCCGGAAAGCTGGCCAGGGAACTTGTGTGCATGTTCAGCAATACGAACCCGCTTCAGATAATGCATAGCCAACTCTTCGGCCTCTTTTTTCGGCATTTTTCGTACCCAGCTTGGCGCCAGTGTGCAGTTCTGCAATACCGTCAGATGTGGGAACAGATTGAAATGCTGAAATACCATGCCGACTTCGGTGCGCACGCGTTCGATGTTGCGCAGGTCATCATTGAGTTCGGTGCCGTCCACCACGATGCGCCCCTGCTGGTGCTCTTCCAGATGGTTGATGCAGCGGATGGTGGTGGATTTCCCTGAGCCGGACGGGCCGCACAGCACAATGCGTTCGCCGGATTTCACGCTCAGGTTAATGTTTTTCAATACGTGGAATTGTCCGTACCACTTATTCACGTCTTCCAGCGTGATCATCATTTTTTTAGATGCGGTGACTTGATGGTCGCTCATGATTTACCTCAGTGTGCGGAACGTCCGGTGTGAAAGCGTCTTTCCAAATGTTGGCTATAACGCGACATGCTGAAACAGAAAATCCAATAAACGGCAGCGGCGAAGACGTAGCCTTCGGTCGACATACCGAGCCATGCGGGATCGACGGTGGCTTGCTGTACGCTGCTGAAAAGGTCAAACAGACCGATGATGATCACCAGACTGGTGTCCTTAAACAGCGCGATAATGGTGTTCACCAGACCGGGTATCACCATCTTCAATGCCTGCGGCAAAATGACCAGCCCCTGGGTTCTCCAGTAGCCGAGCGCCAGTGATTCTGCGGCCTCCGTCTGGCCTTTCGGCAACGCCTGTAAGCCACCACGTACCACTTCCGCCACGTAGGCTGACTGGAAGAGAATCACCCCAACCAGCGCACGCACCAGTTTGTCGATATTGGTCCCTTCGTGCATAAACAGCGGCAACATCACTGAGGACATAAACAGCACGGTGATGAGCGGTACGCCGCGCCAGAACTCAATGAAAATCACCGACAGCACACGCACGATGGGTAAGCGAGAGCGCCGCGCCAGGGCCAGTAAAATACCCAGCGGCAACGCACCGGCTATCCCAACGGCGGCGATAATCAGCGTCAGCGTCAGGCCGCCCCACTGGCGGGTTTCCACTACCGGCAGGCCAAAGAATCCTCCATACAACATGAACCAGGTGAAGACGGGGAACAGAATGATCCAAGCAGTGATGTACCGCCCGCGGCGCGGCATGGAGCGCACAAACATCGGTATCAGCGTCAGCAGCCCGACGATGAGCGTCAGGTTGATGCGCCAGCGTTCTTCAAACGGGTATAAACCATACATAAACTGGCCGAAACGGGCATGGACAAATACCCAACACGCACCCTGTTTGGTGCAGTCAGCGCGGGTCGTGCCCACCCAGTTCGCCTGCAAGAATACCCAGTTGAGCAGGGGAGGAATGACCACCCACAGCAGCCATAAACAGAAGATCGTCAGCAGGCTGTTAAACCAGCTGGAGAAGAGATTTTTACGCGCCCACAGCACGGCGGTGCCGGCTGGCGTACCGGGCTTCGCAACCCGTAAAGGATGGGGAAGTGTGCTCATCGTCATTCGTTTCCCTTAACGTTCGACCAGCGCGATACGCCGATTGTAGATGTTCATTAAGAACGAAATCGCCAGACTGATGATCAGATAGACCGACATGGTGATCGCAATGGTTTCAATCGCCTGCCCGGTCTGGTTGAGCACCGTACCGGCAAACAGCGACACCATGTCCGGGTAACCGATAGCAGCCGCCAGCGAGGAGTTTTTAACGATGTTGAGATATTGGCTGGTCAGCGGTGGAATGATCACCCGCATCGCCTGCGGCAAAATCACCTGTCGCAGCGTGACCGGATTGGGCAGGCCGAGCGAGCGGGCCGCCTCATGCTGACCGTGGGAAACGGACTGAATACCGGAGCGAATCACTTCAGCAATAAACGTAGAGGTGTAGACCGACAGCGCCAGCGTCAGCGAGGCCAGTTCAGGAATCAGCACCATGCCGCCACGGAAGTTAAAGCCGTGTAGCGCTGGGATATCCCAGTGTAGCGCAGGACCGAAGAACAGATGTGCCAGAGCCGGAAAAACCACCAGCATAGCAATCGCCCAGGGCCAGAGACGCCAGACTCGGCCGGTATGGATCTGCCTGAAGTGGTTGTAACGGCGCAGGGCCCAAATGCCAAGTACTGCCAGCAGCAGGGCAATACCGCTGGCCAGGCTGCCGGACGCCAGTTCAGGTGACGGCAGATAGAGCCCGCGGTTGCTGACGAATGCCACGCCGAAAGCTTCAAGGCTTTGACGCGGGCCCGGCAGGTTGCGCAGGACGGCGAAATACCAGAAGAAGATCTGCAACAGCGGTGGGATGTTGCGGAAAATCTCGATGTAAACGGTGGAGACTTTACGGATCAGCCAGTTATCCGACAACCGTCCGAGGCCGATGATAAAGCCGAGTATCGAGGCAAACACGATACACAGCGCTGAAACCAATAATGTGTTGAGCAGGCCGATAACGAAAACGCGTGCGTAGGTGTCACCCTCCTGATAGTCGATAAGATGCTGGATGATGCCGAAACCGGCACCTCTGCTGAGGAAATCAAAGCCCGAGGTGATGCCCCGTGTGGTCAGGTTGGTAATGGTGTTGTGCAGGAGGTAGCCCAGACAGGCAACCAGCAACACCACCGCCAAAATTTGGTAAAGCCAGGCACGGACCGCCGGATTGGTAAGCGAGAACGACCTTTTTGCGGTTGGGCGTTGCGACATAGGAAATGGCCTTTTGCAATCTTTCATCTGGAAGTGATGCACCGGGGAACGGCCGGTGCATCAAAACCTTAAACATTTACTTATTTCATCTACGTCAGTAAAAAGGGGTATTTAGCGGACAGGTGGTGCGTATTGAATCCCGCCCTGATTCCAGAGAGCATTCTGACCACGTTTAATTTTCAATTCGCTGCCCGCGCCCACGTTGCGGTCGAAGCTTTCGCCGTAGTTACCGACTTGTTTAACGATTTTCACTACCCAGTCGTTAGGAAGCTTCAGATCTTCACCATATTTACCGGTTTTACCCAGCAGGTTGCTCATGTCCGGCGTGGTAGGGTTAGCAGCCAACTGCTCAACGTTTTGCGAGGTCACGCCCATCTCTTCGGCATTCAGCATGGCGTACAACGACCAGCGCACGACTTCCAGCCAGTCTTCATCCCCACGGCGAACCACCGGTCCCAGAGGCTCTTTGGAGATCACTTCCGGCAACACGATGAAGTCATCCGGCTTACCGAGTTTAATGCGCAGTGCATAGAGCTGAGACTGGTCAGAGGCGAGGGTGTCGCAACGCCCGGAGTCCAGCGCCTTGGCACTTTCATCGGAGCGGTCGAAGGTGACCGGTGTATAGGTCATTTTGTTGGCTTTGAAGTAGTCGGCGACGTTCAGTTCGGTATCCGTCCCTGCCTGAATACATACGGTGGCGCCATCGAGCTCTTTCGCGCTTTTGAGATCGGCTTTCTTGTGCGTCAGGAAGCCGATGCCGTCGTAGTAGTTCACGCCAGCGAAGATCATGCCCATGCCTGCGTCGCGAGAGGAGGTCCAGGTGGTGTTACGTGACAGGATATCCACTTCGCCCGATTGCAGCGCGGTGAAGCGCTCTTTCGCGGTAAGCGGGGTGTATTTTACTTTTTCTGCATCACCAAAAACGGCCGCGGCGATAGCACGGCAAACATCAACGTCGATGCCGGTAAATTTCCCTTTTGAGTCAGCGTAAGAGAAACCAGGTAAACCATCGCTGATCCCACATTGGACAAATCCTTTCTTCTTCACAGCATCCAGCGTTGTGCCTGCATGTGCCTGACCAGCCAAAGTGGCAAAACTCGCTGCGGCAATCAGTGTTGAGAGCAGTATTTTTTTCATAAATCGTCCTGTGAGACAAAACCGAAAATTATTATTGTATGAGTGCATGGAGCACCCTGTCTGTTTATGGGGCATTGCCCTCTGCACGGGTTATTGCAAGGGGAGTGCCAACATGTAAAACGCTCATCAATCAAGTACCGGAAGGGTATTGCACAGTAACATTGATAGGCGCTACAGGATTTATTGCCCCAATCCGGTGCGTGGTCAATATGGCTGCAATAAAGCGGTGCGGCTTATTTCACTATTTGGAACTGGATCTCAATGTGGGTTATGTAATGTGAATGTTATTGCATCGTTAGGTGATGGTTAACTGTGGGGAGATCTAAAAACTCTCAGGCCGGGCGGTCTGAGAGTGGACATCGTTTTATTGTGTTTTTATTGCGGCCTGAATCAATGCAGCTACCAGCGGGGGAAGCTGACCTTTCAGCGCCGCGCGTTCTGGCTGGAACAGTGTGGCAACAAAGAACGGATGACCGGGGAGTTCTACGGCACGGATCTCACCGGCGTGATCGTGGCCGACCATGCGCAGCGGTTGCGCTTCCAGTGCCGCCTGAAACTCAGGGTTGATGCCATAGCGGCAGTGATAACCCTCTTCTACCTCTAAAGTGCCGTAGGAGCGTGCGGGAATGCTGTCGGCAACCAGCCGGATCCCCGCTTTTTTCTCCACCATTTCACAGGCCAGTGGCGCAATGACCAGACGCCCTTCGGTATCCGTTTCGCCGTGGCCCGCGTCCTGCCAGTCCATAACGTTGCGGGCATACTCGATGATTGTGTGCTGGAATCCGCCACAGGTACCGAGGAAAGGTTTGTGATTTTCGCGGGCAAAACGGATGGCGCTCAGCGCCCCTTCGGTCGAGATATAAGGGCTACCCGGTACACACCAGAAGGCATCGAAATCGTTTAATGGCAGAGCGTCATCAAGGGTTTCGGTGGCAAGCCAGAGGGTATGGATATCAAGGTCAAACTCTTGTGCAGCAAGGTTTATTGCGAGCGGAATAGCCTGGTGGGCAAGGATAGCGGGGTTGTGATCCCCGACCAACGCCAGACGGATTTGCTTACTCATCACTTCTCTCCTGGGCAGGTAAAAGCAGATGTTATAGAAAAGTTAAGTCAGCGTCGTGAGAATAATTTTCATCGGACCATGAAGGATTTCGATGATGCGGTGCTGCTGCATCGCGGACATAAAAAAGCCCGACGTTTTGGTCAGGCTTTTTCATTTGATCATCAATTGATTACAGATAGAGCGACGGGGCACCGTCCGGGCGTGTTTTGAAGCGGCGATGCAGCCAGAGATACTGGTCGGGCGCACGCATGATCTCTTTTTCGACGACGCGGTTCATGTAAGCCGCAGCCGCCATTTCATCGTCGATTGGGTAATCTTTCAGGGCGGGCTGGATCACCAGATCATAGCCTTTGGCTTTCTCTTTACGGATCAACACGACGGTGACCAGCGCAGGTTTTGCCAGACGCGCCAGCATGTAAGTCCCGCTGGTGGTCGCGGCCTGATCAACCGCAAACAGCGGTGCGAACACGCTGCCGCGCGGGCCGTAGTCCTGATCGGGGGCAAACCAGACGGCTTCCCCTTTTTTCAGCGCATGAACCATACCGCGCAGATCTTTGCGATCGAGCATGGCTTTGTTGGAACGCATCCGGCCCCAGGTCTGGACAAATTCCATCGCTTTATTGTTGTGAGGGCGGTACATCGCCATCATTGGCTGGCACAGGCCCATTGCACGGCCACCCAGTTCCAGTGACATAAAGTGAATACCAATGACGAGTACGCCTTTGTTGTCCTGCTGAGCTCTTTTGAGGTTATTCAGCCCGCTGACATCAAACCAGCGTTTCACCCGCGTATCCGACCAGAACCAGGCCATACCGGTTTCCAGTAAACCCATACCCAGAGATTCAAAATTGCTGACGATGCGGTGTTCAATCTGCGCTTCATTGAGGTTAGGGAAACACAGCTCAAGATTACGGCGGGTGATAGACACACGACGTTTCAGAAAACGCATTGAGGTGCGGCCCAGCCAGTTACCGAGGCGATAAAGCACGGGATAAGGCAGTTGCACAAGCAGGAAAAGAACGCCCAGACCGAACCATGTCAGCCAGTAACGGGGATGCAAGAATGATGCGCGAAAGCGGGACGGTGATGTCATATAAGCTCAATCATCGGTATTTAAGATTCTGAGGTACCGCATAAAGAGAAAGCTCAACAGCGATACGGATTGTATGTCAAAGATTTGGACAACGTCTGCGGGTAAATGTTTTGAACGACACCGGACTTGACGCAATCTTTACTCTAAAAGGCGGGATCGCATTGCTAATGACTTTCCGTAGGCGATGAGCGGGGCGAGAACGACTCTTGATGTGAAGTATATCACGCTCCAATGACAATCCGGAGTGGGGGATCGTCCGATAACCTCACTATTTAATGTCTATTTTTGAACATCTTTTAAAAGCATTGATAAAGAGGGGCTTAGCTAACGCTGTTGAGTGAAATTTACACAACTTTTCGCATGCGAAATGCTTTTTTGCAAAAGGAAATACGCCTGCCGAAGAAGGCGTATTTCCGGCAGAATTAGCGGTATAACGGATTCTTCATGACGGAATAACGTCCGCAACCCAGTAGCGCAATAACAACCGCCACCATGAAGTAATAGACGATATCCTCAATGGCCCATGCGCCTGTCGACGTCAGTTCAAACGTATGCCCGATGCCAACCAGCAACCAGGCCACCAACATAGTGACGGCGGCAACCAGCGCGGCGGGGCGGGTGAAAATACCGAGAATGATCATGATGGGCGCGATGCATTCACCCACCAGTACGCCGTACCCAACAAATCCCGGAATGCCATGAGCCGCCAGCATGGCCTGAATGCCGCCGATGCCGCCATGCAGTTTATGCCAGCCATGAAATATCAGCAGACCGAAGGTCAGGCGTAACAGCAGGCTAGCCAGATCCGGTTTATGCAGAGCCGCGTTAAAACGGGTGATAGTTTTGTGCAACATAGGAGTACCCCAGAGGTGTTTTTTTGTCCTCTTAGGTTATGACGTATTCACGGAATAGAAGGTGGAATTATTCTCATTCCGGTTGATCTGGGTTAGGTTTTGAGCAATTTATTCTCACCTGCTTTTTGATTCGGGCTTTTGCCTTAGAAATTGACCAACAAAAAAGGCGCTCCCCTTGCGGAAAAGCGCCTTTTATCAACACAGTAATGACTAGTATCAGTTCATGCCGTATTTTTTCAATTTCTTACGCAGCGTACCGCGGTTGATACCCATCATCAGGGCCGCACGAGTCTGGTTGCCACGGGTGTACTGCATCACCATGTCTAACAGTGGCTGTTCAACTTCAGCCAATACCAACTCATACAGGTCATTGACGTCCTGACCGTTTAATTGAGCAAAATAGCCCTTAAGTGCTTGTTTTACCGAGTCACGCAGGGGCTTTTGGGTAACCTGATCCTGAGAATTAACGGTAGAAACGGTCAGTACATCAGAATTCACGCGTTGTTCGAACATAGTTCTGTCAGCTCTTTTTTGTTACGCAAGATTTTCGAAATATGCTTCCAACGCCTCCAGCTGTTCGCTGGCATCCTCTATGGCGTTGAAGGAGCGCCGAAACTGGTCATTCGGGGCATGTTCATGGAGATACCAAGAAACGTGCTTACGGGCGATACGGAATCCTTTGCCTTGACCATAAAAGTCGTGCAATTCCCGTATATGCCCTAACAACAAGTGCTGAACCTCCCCAATTGGTGGCGGTGGTAACAGTTCCCCTGTGTCCAGATAATGCTGGATTTCCCGGAAGATCCAGGGTCTCCCCTGAGCAGCACGTCCAATCATCAGAGCATCAGCTCCGGTGTAGTCGAGTACTGCCCTGGCTTTATGCGGGTCAGTTATGTCGCCATTCGCGATAATCGGAATGGAAACACTCTGCTTAACTGTCCGAATACTGTCGTACTCCGCCTCTCCATTGAAGAGACAGGCACGGGTTCGGCCATGAATTGTCAGGGCCTGAATTCCACAGTCTTCAGCCAATTGGGCAATTTGTACACAGTTACGGTGTTCCGGTGCCCAACCAGTACGAATTTTCAACGTGACTGGCACATCTACCGCATTCACAACGGCAGAGAGGATCTGTTTGACCAAATCCGGATACTGCAACAAGGCAGATCCTGCCAGTTTGCGGTTCACTTTCTTGGCCGGGCAACCCATATTGATGTCAATGATCTGCGCACCGCTCGCCACATTAATTCGGGCGGCAGCCGCCATATCTTCGGGATCACAACCGGCAATTTGCACGGCTCGGATACCCGGTTCATCGTTATGCACCATGCGCAATCTTGACTTGTCCGTCCGCCACACTTCCGGATTGGAAGAGAGCATTTCGGATACAGCCATCCCAGCACCCATCGCATGACATAAGGCACGAAACGGTCGGTCTGTTATACCGGCCATTGGGGCCGCAATCAGGCAATTTGTAAGCTGGTGGTGTCCGATGCGCATAGACTTAGAATGACCATACTGATGTCCGCAAGGGCGCGTATATTACGCATTTTTGGTGTGAGATGAAAGGCCAAACTTTAACCAATAACCGACTAAATCCATTCTTAGAAAAGCATTTAAACGCCATTAGTTGCTTTTATTTATATTTAACAGTGAATTAGAGTTAATTGATTAAATTGCGCGCTGGCGAAAATTCCTTAAAACTCGCTGTATATGCCCGCTAAGCCAGTAGAATCTAAGGTTAGAATTGTTGTTTTAAGTAGCAATAACCGCAAATTTTCTGTGATACAGGTCTTGGTTTGGTTAAAAAGTGAGTCATCCGGAGTAATAATCAATAACAAAGTGTGTGCGGGATAAACGGGGGAAGGGAAGCGGCGCTTCTCAATAAAGCGAAAGCGCCGTTTAAAGCAGGAATTATTCGCTGACAATCACCCGGCCATCGAGTTTTTGCACCGGACGGTTATTTGCATGGTGCATAACGGACGTAAACGCGTTCAGTTGTTGCACAGTCACCGTCATCGGTTGTTTTACCACTAACCAGCGTACACCTTCAGTGCAGGGCGGCGTGGTCAGAGAGCCACTGAAACGGTAGTGGGTGAGGTCTTTAGGCAACAGGCCATTCAGGTCAACCTTTTCGGTTAACGCGGCTGTCTGGCCGGCCTGCGCAGGGATATGTTGCCAGATCTTCTCCAGCTCCGGGTTTGACTTGCCGGTTTCGAACATCACGGCCACCACGGCGATTTCGCCATCGGCATCCATATGCACGAAATGGGCTTCCAGCGGGTAGGACTTCCCATTGAGAGTATTTTCGCTTGGCGAGTGGAAGTGGAATTGTTGCAGAACGAATTTCTCACCATCGAGCGTCAATACATCGCCTTCTTTCACATTCACCTGAATGCTGTGGCCGTTATTGATGATGCTGTCTGGCGCCAGTTTATAGCTGATATTCAGCGGCTGGGCGTGTGTTTTAAGCGCGCCATGAATATCTACGGGTGACTGGTTTTTGCCTTTTTCACACAGCATAAAATCCGGGTTAAGTTTCGACCAGTTTTGCGGCGCTCCTTCCCCTTCATAGGACCAATGGGTCACTTCTTGCGCCATCGCCTGAGAACAGAATGCAGCCAGAATGACCGCCAGTAATTTAGCTTTCATGAAATTTCCCTTTCAACGCCAGTAGTTAAAGTAACCATTGTATTTATGTGGCTTTTTAGCCGCGAAGAAGTATAGCGGGAAGGTATTGCGGGGGATATTAGGAATTAATGAAACCGCCCGTTCTGCTACAAGCTGGCAAAACGGGCGGAAAGTCTTAGCCTTTTTTAATGCCGGTAATACGGCACCACTCTTCTTTTTCGGCAATCGGGTCGAGCTCAAACAGCGCTTCATAAGCATCTGCTACGCCCTGTGCCTGGCTGGCCAAGATACCCGACAGGCCAAGATGGCCACCGGTGAACGGTAATACGCTGATAAGCGGTGCCAGCTCACGCAGCGGGCCAGCAAGGATGTTGGCAACCACCACGTCGGCCAAAAGATTGTCAGGCTGGTCTTTTGGCAGATAAAGCGACAGGCGCTCTGATACGCCGTTACGTTGCGCATTGTCGCGGCTGGCCAGAATGGCCTGCGGATCGATATCGATCCCGATAGCCTGCGCCGCACCCAGCTTCAGCGCGGCAATCGCCAGAATGCCGGAGCCGCAACCGAAGTCGATCACGGTTTTTCCTTCGAGATCTAAACCGTCGAGCCATTCCAGACACATCGCCGTGGTCGGGTGCGTTCCCGTACCAAATGCCAGACCGGGGTCGAGCATCACGTTGACGGCCGTCGGGTCCGGCACGTCGCGCCAGCTCGGGCAAATCCACAGGCGCTGACCGAAACGCATCGGGTGGAAGTTATCCATCCACTCGCGCTCCCAGTCTTTATCTTCTAACTGTTCAATTTTATGCGCGAAACCTTTACCCAGCAGCGGTTCGTTTTCCAGCATGGCGACGACAGCGACCATATCGGTTTCGGCGTCATACAGGCCTATGGCATCGGTATCGCCCCATAACAGAGTTTCGCCCGGTAGCGGTTCAAATACCGGGTTGTCATGGGTGTCCAGGAATGTCACAGACACGGCACCACTTTCGATAAGTGCGTCGCTGAGCGTTTCCGCGTCGTTACCGGTGGTGTTAATTTTCAGTTGGATCCAGGGCATAGCAATTCTCTTCTTAGCATGCGGTAAAAATGGAGCCGTCCCTCAGGACGGCTTCAGCGCGGGTTCAGCCCATCTGTCGCCAAACTTATTGCCGATGTAAAAGGCCATCAGGCTGAGCAACAGCGACGGTACAATCGGGTGCAGACCCGCGAGATGCAGGTCGAAACTGGCAAGCAGGGTATAACAAACCGCACCAACAATCATTGAGCTGAGCGCGCCTGCTGCGTTGGCGCGTTCCCAATAAAGCCCGAGTACCAGCGGCCACAGGAACACCGCTTCCAGCCCGCCGAAGGCCAGCAAATTGAGCCAGATAATCATCTCAGGTGGACGCCACGCGGCCAGCAACACCAGCAGACCGAGCACGAAAGTCGCCCAGCTGGAGAAACGCTTCAGGCGCTTCTCATTAGTTATCTCTTCCGGGCGAACGCCGAGGTAGAGATCTTTAACGATAGTTGCCGATGACTGCAACAGTTGGGCGTTGATGGTGGACATAATTGCCGCCATCGGTGCGGCCAGGAAGATCCCTGCGGCGTAGGGTGGCAAAACAGTGATCATCAGTGTCGGGATAACCTGATCAGGGATTTTCAGATCCGGCAAAATAGCCCGGCCCAGAGCCCCTGACAGATGCATACCAAACATCAAAATCGCCACCACCAGCGTACCAAGCACGATGCCGCGGTGAACCGCTTTGCTGTCTTTATAGGAGATACAGCGCACGGCGGTATGCGGCAGACCAATCACGCCAAAGCACACCAGCACCCAGAACGACGCCATAAACGGCAGTGACAGCACGTCACCGGCACCGGTCACGGAGAGCAGTTTGGGGTCGATCTGTTGCAGTTTATCCACCGCACTGTGCAGGCCGCCCGCCGCATGGATCACGGCCACCAGCAGCAAAATCGTGCCGAGTAACATGACCAGACCCTGCATGGCGTCGTTGAGCACGCTGGCACGGAAGCCACCAAACGAGGTGTATAGTGCGATACTCACCCCGAAAATCAACAGGCCGGTGTCATAAGGAATCCCCGCCGCCGTTTCCAACAGGCGCGCACCGCCGATGAACTGTACGGTCATGGCACCAAGAAACGCCACCAGCAGGCTGAAACTCGCCAGCCACACCAGCAGACGGCTTTTATAGCGCGCATAGAGCATGTCGTTGAGCGTCACGGCGTTGTAGCGTCTGGCCAGAATGGCGAACTTCTTGCCGAGAATACCCAGTGACAGCCACACGGCAGGCAACTGGATCATCGCCAGCAGCACCCAGCCAAGGCCAAATTTATACGCTGCACCCGGCCCGCCGATAAATGAACTGGCGCTGATATAGGTGGCAGTCAGGGTCATGGCTAAAACGAAGCCGCCCATCGAGCGGTTACCGAGGAAGTACTCGGTGAGGAAGCTCCCGGACTGACGGCGGGTGTAGGCATAGACCGACAGCCCGAACACCAGCAGCAGATAGGCGATCAGCGGCAATAAGACTTCAGTCTGCATGGTTGTCCTCCAGCGGAATATCGCGGTAAATCACCCGGACCATCAACCAGCTCAGGAATACAAAAATCAGCGGAACCAGCAAACAGGCCATTTCAAACCAGTGCGGAAGACCCGTAATGCCTTGTTTATCATCTGGTATATAAGCCGCCAGACACCACGCCAGCAAGTATGCCAGCGTCAAACCAAACGCCCAGCGGGCTTCCCTGTTCGCCTGTAAAAAGCGCTTATCCATTTTCTGAGTCTTCATTGTTTAAAGTCCCAAACGAAAAAAAGGCCGGAATATCCGGCCTTGGTAAGAGAGTACGCAAGGGTACGTTCTTAGGTTTCCTGCAATCCGAGTTTCTTTTCCAGATAGTGGATGTTGGTGCCACCGTGCTGGAAGTTTTCGTCGGTCATGATACGCATTTGCAGATCAATGTTGGTTTTGATGCCATCGATGATCAATTCTGCCAGTGCGTTTTTCATGCGGGCAATCGCCACATCACGGCTTTCACCGTAAGTGATGAGTTTACCAATCATGGAATCGTAGTACGGAGGCACGGTATAGCCTGCGTAAATATGCGATTCCCAGCGCACACCGAAACCACCAGGAGCATGGAAACGGGTGATCTTGCCTGGGCTTGGCAGGAAGGTATTCGGGTCTTCAGCATTGATACGACATTCGACCGCATGGCCCTGAATGCGTACTTCATCCTGTTTGATCGACAGCGGCTGACCGGCAGCAATACGCAGCTGCTCTTTGATCAAGTCAACGCCGGTGATCATCTCGGTAACCGGATGCTCAACCTGAATACGGGTGTTCATTTCGATGAAATAGAACTCGCCGTTTTCATACAGGAACTCGAAAGTACCCGCGCCGCGGTAGTTAATGTCTACGCAGGCTTTGGCACAACGCTCGCCGATGTAGCGACGCAGTTCAGGCGTGATGCCCGGTGCTGGTGCTTCTTCGACGACTTTCTGGTGACGACGCTGCATTGAGCAGTCACGTTCAGCCAGATAGATCGCGTTGCCCTGACCGTCGGCCAAAATCTGAATTTCGATATGGCGTGGGTTTTCCAGGTACTTTTCCATGTAAACCATGTCGTTGTTGAAAGCCGCTTTGGCTTCCGCACGGGTCATGGTGATGGACTGTTCCAGATCTTTATCTTGACGCACAACACGCATACCACGACCACCGCCGCCACCAGAGGCTTTGATGATCACCGGATAGCCAATGCGTTTCGCATGAGCACGGTTTAGGTCCATGTCGTCGCCCAGTGGGCCGTCAGAACCAGGTACGCAAGGGACGCCTGCTTTTTTCATCGCACTGATGGCAGAAACTTTGTCGCCCATCAGGCGAATCGTTTCTGCTTTCGGACCGATAAAGATGAAGCCTGAGCGTTCAACCTGTTCTGCGAAATCGGCATTCTCGGACAAGAAACCGTAGCCAGGGTGGATAGCCACCGCGCCAGTGATTTCAGCCGCAGAGATGATAGCCGGGATGTTCAGATAGCTTTTTACTGAAGGGGCAGGGCCGATACAGACGGTTTCGTCTGCCAGCAGTACGTGCTTCAGGTCGCGGTCAGCGGTGGAGTGGACCGCGACGGTTTTGATGCCCAATTCTTTACAGGCACGCAAAATACGTAACGCAATCTCACCGCGGTTCGCGATAACAATTTTATCTAACATGGTACGCCTCGTTATTCGATGACGACCAGCGGCTCGTCGAATTCAACCGGCTGGCCGCTTTCCACCAGAATGGCTTTAACCACGCCAGATTTGTCTGCTTCAATTTGGTTCATCATTTTCATTGCTTCAACGATGCACAGGGTGTCACCTGCGTTAACTTTCTGGCCGACTTCCACGAAGGCTTTCGCGTCCGGGCTTGGCGTGCGGTAGAAAGTACCCACCATCGGTGAACGGACGATATGCCCGCTGATCGCAGCCGGAGCCGCTTCAACAGGTGCCGCTGCCGGTGCTACTGCAGCAGCCAAACCTGGTTGCTGTTGCATTGGCATGGCGTAAGCCTGCTGCATCATAGGATAAGCCGGTGCAGGAGCTGCACGGCTGATGCGCACTGATTCTTCGCCTTCAGAAATTTCCAGTTCAGAAATGCCTGATTCTTCAACCAGTTCGATCAGTTTTTTGATTTTACGAATATCCATGGGTGTGATTCCGTACTCTTGTTGCGTAGAAATTAATGGGTTTTAGACAAGCGATTAACCGCTGCCTGTAAAGCAAAATGGTAGCCATCTGCGCCAAGTCCGCAGATAACGCCCACTGCGATATCGGAAAGATAGGAGTGGTGCCGGAAGGATTCGCGGGCGTGTACATTTGACAGGTGGATCTCAATAAATGGGATCTGCACTGCGAGTAACGCATCGCGCAGCGCCACGCTGGTATGGGTAAAGGCTGCGGGATTGATCAAAATAAAATCGGTGTTTCCGCGTGCCTGATGGATTCTATCGATCAGGAGATGCTCTGCGTTGGATTGCAGATGGCTGAGCGCAACATTTGCTGCTGCGGCCTGCTGTTCTAAACCTTTAACAATATCGTTGAGCGTGGTGCTTCCGTAGGTTTCAGGCTCACGCGTTCCTAACAAATTCAGGTTAGGACCGTTGAGTAGCAAAATGTCAAACTTATCCGCCATTGTGAGCCTATCTCCGGCAATTAGACAAAGATTGTAGAAAATACCCTGATGTCACCGATTTGTCACCTTTTTCGCGGCAAATCAACCCGGCTGTTCAGCATGAGGTCGGGCATTATAATGATATCGTGGCAATTCGCAGCTAAATACTGGTCTTATCAGCGAAGATAATCAACCCTCAGACTTCAACTGAGGGTTTTTACTATGGTTTTTTGAGGGGTAGAACACAGAAAAGTTCCGCGGCTTATCGCAACCACTGACGGAATTTTTTGTAGCGTAATGTCAACAATATCGCAGCAATTACGGCATAGATGATGGGTTGTGGCGACAGAATCTTCACCGACCAAAGATAGTGAATCGGCGCCAGAATGGCGACAACATAAATGAAATTATGCAGCGTTTGCCACTTTCCACCTAATTTACGCTGAGACCACATTGTTGACGTACAGGCCAGCGCGAGCAGAATGATCCAACTGATAATGCCGAGCGTAAGATAAGGCCGCGAAATCAGCTCGCTGCCAAGCAGCGTAAGATTGCTTATGCCGAGTTCAAGGAAGGAGTAACTCAGCAGATGCAAGGTTCCCCAGGCAAAACACCATAAACCCACCAGACGGCGCACACGAATCAGCAGCGGCTGCTTGCCGTAACGCGCCACCGGTGTGATAAGCAGGGTGGCCAGCAGTAATTTCAGCGTCATCCTGCCGGTAAAATGCTGAATGTCTTTGGCGGGATCGGCACTGAACCAGCCCTGATTAATCGATAATAATAGCCACAGGAAAGGCAAAAAAGCGGCCAGATGGATGGCCACCTTCAACCACTTAATTTGTGTCAGGCTTAAACGCCGCATAGGGGTTCCCTTATCCGTTTGCCCGGAGAATCAACTTACTGTGTTCATTAATAGTTTGTGCGCAGATCCAGCCCGCGGTACATCGATGCCACCTCTTCGCCATAACCATTAAACAGCAACGTTGGCTGGCGTTTTACGTCCAGAATACCGCCAGATCCGATAAAGCGTTCGGTCGCCTGTGACCAGCGCGGGTGGTCTACGTGCGGGTTCACGTTGGCATAAAAACCGTATTCATTGGTGGCAATCTGATTCCAAGTCGTTGGCGGCTGGTTGCGGGTCAGGCTGATGTTGACGATGGATTTAATCCCTTTAAAACCGTATTTCCAGGGAACGGTCAGCCGGATTGGCGCGCCGTTTTGCGGCGGCAGCGCTTTGCCATAGACGCCGACGGTCAGCATGGTCAGCGGGTTCATCGCTTCATCAAGGCGTAAACCTTCGACGTAGGGATAATCCAGTCCGCCGCCGATGAAACGGTCTTTTTGGCCCGGCATATGTTCCGGGTCATACAGCGTTTTAAAGGCTACAAACCGCGCATTACTGTTCGGTTCAGCCAGCTTAATAATGTTGCTTAACTGGAAGCCAATCCACGGCACTACCATCGACCAGGCTTCGACGCAGCGCATACGGTAGATGCGTTGTTCGAGCGGGAAGCGTTTTATGATGTCATCCATATCCAGTGTGATCGGTTTACCGACCTCACCATCAATGACGATTTTCCACGGTGAGGTAACTAATTGACCGGCATTGGCGGCCGGATCGGCTTTATCCAGCCCAAATTCATAAAAGTTGTTGTAGCCGGTAACTTTGTCTTCCGGTGTCAGCGGTAAATCATTTTGATAAGCCGCCGGTTTGGTGAAGTCGAGCGGTTTACCCGACGGGGCTTTTGGTCGATCATTACCTTTGAACCAAGAAAGCACATCGGCTTTCGCGTTCTGTGGCAGCGCCAGCGCCGCGGCGCTGATCCCCAGAGCCTGCAACACTTTGCGGCGGTCATGGAAAATGCTTTCCGGCGTGACATCCGCCTCGGTCAGTTTGCGAAGTTTGTTCATGACCTGCTCCGGTAGTGTTGAATCATTATCGTTATTGATGGATATGACTAAAGAATGGCGGGTAAACGTCGATTTAGCGAGGGAGGCGTGGAAAATACGAAATTTCAGAGAAGGTAAAAAGCGTCTTATAAAGGGCACCACGAGGGATGCCCTGATACTTTATGACAGTGTTATTCGCGGACTTTCACCAGTGTTCGGCCAGTGACGGTGTTTGCCATGATGCCCGCCGCCGTTTCAGGTACGTTTTCGAGGCTGATTTCCGTGGCGGCCTGTTCATAGAATGACGCCGGTAAAGTTTGTGCCAAACGTTCCCACGCGTCCATGCGGCGGTGCAGCGGACACATCACCGAATCAACGCCTTGCAGACGCACATTTCGCAAGATAAAAGGCATCACGGTGGTAGGCAGTTGATAGCCGCCCGCCAGGCCGCAGGCCGCGACGGTACCGCCATACACCGTTTGCGACAGCAGCGTCGCCAGGGTCTGATCACCGACGGTGTCGATAGCCCCTGCCCACAGTTGTTTATCCAGCGCACGGCCTTCTTTACTAAACTCCTCACGGCTCAGCACCCGTTTGGCGCCGAGCTGCGTCAGATAATCGGTATTGCTGGCGCGACCGCTGATGGCGACGACGTTGTAACCCAGCGTCGCCAGCAGGGTGACCGCTGTGCTGCCGACACCGCCGCTGGCGCCGCTGACGATGACCTCGCCGCTGTCAGGCAGTACGCCGCCTTCTTCCAGTGCCATCACGCAGAGCATGGCCGTAAAACCGGCAGTACCAATGATCATGGCATGGCGTGCATCAAGCCCTTCCGGTAAGGCCACCAACCAGTCACCTTTAACGCGTGCCTGCTCCGCCAGACCGCCCCAATGCGTTTCGCCTACACCCCAGCCAGTAAGGACCACCTGTTGCCCGATGCCGTAGCGTTTATCCTGGCTGCTACTGACGCGCCCGGCGAAGTCAATTCCCGGCACCATCGGGAACTGACGGATAATTTTACCCGTGCCGGTGATCGCCATAGCGTCTTTATAATTCAGGCTGGACCAGTCAACATCGACTACCACATCGCCTGCCGGCAGTTGTTCTGTGCTGATCTGGCCGACGGCCGCGACTGTTTTACCGTCATTCTGTTCTAACAAAATTGCTCGCATTACTCATCTCCATAAGAATTCTGAATTGATTGATTATTCAGTTGCTATGCTATGAATATAACGCAACTTACGCCTTCCGGGCTGACATGAGACAACGATGCCGCTGATGAACCGAATCTTATTCACAGATCCGCATAAAACGTTACCGGCCTTGTGCCGCTTATGTTTTATAGTAGCGGCCTTTCAATGGCGTCCTGCGGTGAAAGGCTCTTGCCGGGGATGGCCACATTCATTTCCACAGTAACGGGTAAGGCACAGGGATGCGATTTACTAACAGACTGGCGGCACTCATTTCCATGTTGGTTGCACTGGCAATGTTGTTGATGTTGCTGGGTGTGACCTTCAGCTTTGTCTATTTGAATAAGCAAAATACCGAACAACATTTACGCGCGCTGGCGACCATCTACGATCAATCACTTCTTTCGAACTCCCCGCAGCCTGCGGAACGCTGGATGCCGATGGCAATGCGGATGCTCGACGTCTCTGAAGTGACGATCTTTGAACACAAAACCCCACTTTATTCCTACCGCGAAACGCCGGATCTGCACAGCGCGTGGAGAGACAGTTACCCCGATTACGTCACGATGACCTTGCCTCTGCTGCAGCACCCGTCAATGTCGATGCAAATTGTCTATGTTGATCCTATCGGCACTTATACCCGGTCGTTGCGTTCCACCTTTACTATCAGCGTGGCAATCGTGTTGATGATCATCGCGGTATTGCTCAGCTTCCGCTGGCTGCGTGCAGAAACCGCCGGGCTGGAGAAGCTGGAAGAGCGGGCATCACGTATTTTACGTGGCGAACGCGATGAGTTGACCCGTGGGGATATCACCGAGTGGCCTCCTTTCGCCAGCGGGGCAATTGATATACTGCTGGCTGATCTCAGTGAAGCCCGTGAGCAGCGCAGCCGCGTTGATACTCTTATCCGCGCATTCGCTCAGCAGGACTCACAAACCGGACTGAGCAACCGGCTGTTTTTCGACAACCAACTGGCAACCCAGTTAGAAGAGGAGGGCACACACGGTATAGTTATGCTGCTGCGTTTGCCTGATTTCGATACCCTGCGTGATACGCACGGACAGCGCCCCGTCGATGAAATGCGCTCGGCGATGGTCAATCTTCTCTCTACTTTTGTGATGCGCTATTCCGACGCGCTGCTGGCCCGCTACTTCCATACAGATTTCGCCGTGTTGCTGCCACACCGGACACTGAAAGAGGCGGAAGTGATGGCGGCCCAGTTAGTCAATGCGCTCGGCGCGTTGCCGACGACCAATAATATCGACCGCGACGCGCTGCTATATATAGGTATCAGCACCTACCGTTTCGGCCAGCTACCTGAAGAGGTGATGGACTATGCCGAACAGGCCACCCGCAATGCGGCGTTCCAGGGCAGCAACAGCTGGCTGATTTACGACAGAAAAGTGCCGGAGAAAGGGCGCGGGAGTGTTAAATGGCGCACGCTGCTGGAAAACACCTTAGCGCGCGGCGGTCCGCGCCTCTATCAGAAACCGGCCTTTACCACGGAAGGGCAACTGGACCACCGTGAAGTACAGCGGCGTATTTTTGATGGGGAACAGGAGTTGCTGGCGGCAGAGTTTATTCCGCTGGTGATGCAATTTGGAATGTCGCAAAGCTACGACCGGCGGATGCTTTCTCAGATTATTCCGTTACTGAGCCGCTGGCCGGACGAAACGTTGGCATTTCACCTGACGGTTGATTCATTATTGCAGCGCTCTTTTATCCGCTGGTTGCGTGATACGCTACTGCAGTGTGCAAAAAGAGAGCGCAGTCGGATTCTGATTGAACTTGCGGAGGCACATCTCTGTCAACATATTGACCGCCTGCGCCCTGCTATTCGTTTGCTGCAGGGAATGGGGTGCCGTCTGGCTGTTTCACAGGCCGGATTAACAGTTGTCAGTACCTCTTATCTGAAAATCTTCCAGGTCGAACGGGTTAAGCTTCACCCCGGCCTGGTACGCGATATTGATAAGAGGGTGGAAAATCAACTGTTTGTGCAAAGCCTGATCGGTGCGTGCGAAGGAACGCAGGCCAAGGTATACGCTTCCGGTGTTCGCACTAAAGAAGAGTGGGCGATGCTGGTTGAAAAAGGCATTCACGGCGGTCAGGGGGATTTTTTTGCCGGCCCGCAGGCTGTCGATCCCGTTAGCAAAAAATATTCACACAACGGTGGTGTTTAAACTGACCGTAATGGGAATATTTAACGTAGAATGGCCCAGCCTTTAACCGGTTCTTGTTATGGAAAGCTTGTGTTATGTCTCAAACAGCTTGCTGTTGCAGGGGATCCCGGTGTAAGTGCAAGAATTCATGTGCGGTGTTGGTGCTTTTGTTTATTCCTGCAAAAGATCTGCAATCAAAATATCTGAGTCTGGGATTCGGAAATTGAATGCAGCATGTTTTGCAGTCAGAGTAACTGCAGGTTAAGTCGCCGACATCGTGGACAATTTCACCGAAGCAGGACGTTTTTACGCCTTGTCGCTGCTTCGCGTGGTTGGTAAAGTAGGCGGATTTTATTTTCCGCCCCCAGCTAGCAGGATTATCCTTTCGTTATGTTTAAGAAATTTCGTGGCATGTTTTCCAACGACTTGTCCATCGACCTGGGTACCGCCAATACCCTCATCTATGTAAAAGGACAAGGCATCGTGCTGAATGAGCCATCAGTTGTGGCTATTCGTCAGGATCGTGCTGGTTCACCTAAAAGCGTTGCGGCTGTCGGCCATGATGCTAAACAGATGTTGGGTCGTACTCCCGGCAATATCGCGGCTATTCGCCCGATGAAAGACGGCGTTATCGCTGACTTCTTCGTGACCGAAAAAATGCTGCAGCACTTCATCAAACAGGTTCACAGCAACAGCTTCATGCGCCCAAGTCCGCGCGTGCTAGTCTGCGTGCCGGTCGGCGCTACGCAAGTAGAACGTCGCGCCATCCGTGAATCTGCACAAGGTGCGGGTGCCCGTGAAGTGTTCCTGATTGAAGAACCAATGGCTGCGGCGATCGGTGCAGGTTTACCTGTTTCCGAAGCAACAGGTTCCATGGTTGTAGATATCGGCGGTGGTACTACAGAAGTGGCGGTTATCTCGCTCAACGGCGTGGTCTACTCTTCTTCTGTACGTATTGGTGGTGACCGCTTCGACGAAGCCATCATTAATTATGTGCGCCGTAACTATGGTTCACTGATTGGTGAGGCTACGGCTGAACGTATCAAGCACGGTATCGGTTCTGCTTATCCAGGTGATGAAGTCCACGAGATCGAAGTGCGTGGCCGTAACCTGGCTGAAGGCGTCCCACGTGGCTTTACCCTGAATTCCAACGAAATTCTGGAAGCGCTGCAAGAGCCTCTTACCGGCATCGTTAGCGCGGTGATGGTTGCTCTGGAACAGTGTCCACCAGAACTCGCTTCTGATATCTCTGAGCGCGGTATGGTTCTGACCGGCGGTGGCGCATTGCTGCGTAACCTCGATCGCCTGTTGATGGAAGAGACCGGTATTCCGGTGATCGTTGCAGAAGATCCGCTGACCTGCGTTGCCCGCGGCGGTGGTAAAGCGTTGGAAATGATCGACATGCACGGCGGCGACTTATTCAGCGAAGAGTAGTCTGAGCGAAAACGTTAGAGTTTCAGCGAAGCTCGTTATAGCAAAGACTCTATTTAGCGAAGATTGGTCTTGCCCGCAAAGGTAGCTGTCAGTCTGGTGAAACCTGCTGCGTGAAAGTATGCAGTGTCAAATTGGGGTCGAGCACTGAACTGACTGGATAAGTAATTATTCAGTCAGGGTGTGCACGACCTCATTCGCTTGCTGCTTTCCTGTCAGGGTTATCTTTCACTTCGATTGGCTGATACCTTTTGTTGCCGAGGAACTCGCATATTTTATGAAGCCGATTTTTAGCAGGGGGCCTTCCCTGCAGCTGCGACTTTTTTTGGCTATTCTCACGGCCATCGTCCTGATTTTTGCCGACAGTAAAATAGGTGCGTTCGTTAAGATCCGTACCTATATGGACACTGCCGTCAGCCCTTTCTATTTTTTGTCGAATGCCCCGCGTGAATTCTTGGATCAGGTCTCCACGACGTTTGCGACCCGCCAGTCCCTTGAACTCGAAAACCGTGCATTGCGTCAGGAACTGCTACTTAAAAACAGCGATCTGATGCTGCTGGGTCAATTCAAGCAGGAAAACGCCCGTTTACGTGAACTCCTTGGTTCACCGCTGCGTCAGGATGAGCACAAGATGGTGGCGCAAGTGCTCTCGACCAGCAATGACCCTTACAGTGATCAGGTGGTTATCGACAAGGGGAACCAGAACGGTGTCTATGTTGGCCAGCCGGTGATCAGTGATAAAGGCGTTGTGGGTCAGGTGGTCGCCGTGGGTGCCCTGACCAGCCGCGTCTTGCTGATTTGCGATGCCTCACATGCCTTGCCGATTCAGGTCTTGCGTAACGACATCCGCGTCATTGCCGCCGGTAGCGGCTGCACCGACGATCTCCAGCTAGAACATTTGCCAAGCAACACTGATATTCGCGTAGGTGATGTGTTGGTCACCTCCGGTCTGGGTGGTCGCTTCCCTGAAGGGTATCCGGTTGCGGTGGTCTCCTCGGTGAAAGTCGATAACCAGCGTGCCTACACGGTGATTCAGGCGCGTCCGACGGCCGGTCTGCAACGTTTACGTTATCTGTTGCTGCTGTGGGGTTCGGACCGCAACGGGGATAAGCCGCTGCCACCTGATGAAGTTCATCGCGTTGCCAACGAACGCCTGATGCAAATGATGCCGCAGGTTCTGCCACCTCCGGGTGACATGGGCCCACCTGCACCGGTGCCGCAACCTGCTACGGGAACCGTCACTACGCCTGTGTCGCCACGGCCTGCTGCCGGGAGCACGCAATGAATCGCTACCGGAGCCACGGGCGTTGGATAATTTGGCTATCCTTTCTGATAGCCATGTTATTGCAGGTGATGCCATGGCCCCAAGAGATCTACATGTTTCGCCCCTCGTGGCTGATGCTGATCCTGATTTACTGGGTGATGGCGCTGCCGCACCGGGTTAACGTGGGGTCAGGTTTTATCGTTGGATTCGTGATGGATCTTATCCTGGGTTCTACACTGGGTGTACGCGCGTTGGCGCTGGCGATGACCGCGTATCTGGTGGCGTTTAAATTCCAGCTTTTCCGCAATATGGCGCTCTGGCAGCAGGCATTAATTGTCATGCTGATCTCGCTTGCTGTGGATGTGATGGTTTTCTGGGCCGAGTTTTTGGTGGTTAACGTTTCGTTCCGCCCTGAAGTTTTCTGGAGCAGCGTGGTAGACGGGATTCTGTGGCCATGGCTTTTCCTGCTGATGCGTAAAATCCGCCGTCAGTTTGCTGTTCAATGAGGAAATGATGACCGCACTTTATCTGGCTTCCGGTTCTCCACGTCGTCGTGAGTTATTGGCTGTTCTTGAATATGCGTTTGAGCGTCTGGTGACGGATGTTGCAGAAGAACAGCAGCCAGGCGAAGCGCCTGCCGATTACGTCGTGCGGCTCGCCTGTGATAAAGCGCAGGCCGGTGTGAAAGTGGCACCGCAGGATCTCCCTGTGCTGGGTGCAGATACCATTGTGGTCCTTGATGGCAAAGTGCTTGAGAAGCCGCGTGATGAAACCGAAGCAGCTCAAATGCTTGCTTCGCTCTCCGGTCGTCAGCATCAAGTGATGACCGCGGTAGCCCTGGCAGACCGAAATACTTATCGCAGTACGCTGGTTGTGACTGATGTCACCTTCCGCTCACTATCCGCGGAGGATATTCAGCACTATATTCTGAGCGGAGAGCCCATGGATAAAGCGGGCGCATACGGAATTCAGGGAAAGGGCGGTTGTTTCGTCCGTGAAATTCGCGGCAGTTACTATGCAGTCATGGGGCTTCCTCTGGTGGAAACTCAGGAGTTGTACGGTGACTTTGTTGCATTACGCGAGCTTAGGAGAAAGCATGACAGCTGAATTACTGGTCAATGTTACCCCGTCGGAAACCCGGGTGGCTTACATTGACGGTGGCATTTTGCAAGAGATCCACATCGAGCGTGAAGCCAAGCGCGGTATTGCAGGCAATATTTACAAAGGGCGCGTTAGCCGGGTACTTCCCGGTATGCAGGCGGCCTTTGTAGATATTGGCTTAGAGAAAGCGGCCTTTTTACACGCCTCAGACATCATGCCACACACCGAATGCGTGGCCCGTGATGAGCAGAAAAACTTCAACGTGCGAGACATCGTCGAGCTGGTGCATCAGGGCCAGGATCTGATGGTGCAGGTGGTGAAAGATCCGCTCGGCACCAAAGGCGCGCGCCTGACCACTGACATCACGCTGCCTTCGCGTTATCTGGTTTTCATGCCGGGTGCGTCGCACGTGGGCGTTTCCCAACGTATCGAAAGCGAAGCGGAACGCGAACGCCTGAAAAAAATCGTCTCGGAATATTGTGATGAGCACGGCGGCTACATTATCCGTACCGCCGCTGAGGGCGTTGGCGAAGAAGAGCTGAAACAAGACGCAGCATTCCTCAAACGTTTGTGGACCAAAGTTATGGAACGCAAACGTCGCAATAAAACTAAGTGCAAGCTGTATGGCGAACTGGCACTGGCGCACCGCGTGCTGCGCGATTTTGCAGGCGAAGCACTGGACCGTATTCGTGTTGACTCGCGTCTGACCTATGAATTGCTGGTGGAGTTCACCAGTGAGTACATTCCGGAAATGACCGCCAAGCTTGAACACTACAGCGGCAAGCAGCCTATTTTTGACCTGTTTGATGTTGAGAACGAAATCCAGCGTGCGCTGGAACGTAAAGTCGAACTCAAGTCAGGCGGTTATCTGATTATCGATCAGACTGAAGCCATGACCACCGTGGATATCAACACCGGTGCGTTCGTCGGTCATCGTAATCTTGAAGAGACTATCTTCAATACCAATACCGAAGCCACTCAGGCCATCGCGCGCCAGCTGCGTTTGCGTAACCTTGGCGGCATCATCATCATCGACTTTATTGATATGTCCAATGAAGAGCACCGCCGCCGCGTGTTGCACTCGCTCGAGCAGGCGCTGTCCAAAGACCGCGTGAAAACCGGTATTCACGGTTTCTCTGCGCTGGGCTTGGTGGAAATGACGCGTAAACGCACCCGCGAAAGCGTTGAGCATGTGCTGTGCAGTGATTGCCCGACCTGTCACGGTCGTGGCACGGTGAAAACGGTCGAAACCGTCTGCTACGAAATACTCCGCGAAATCGTGCGGGTTCATCACGCCTATGACGCTGACCGTTTCCTGGTATATGCCTCTGCCGCTGTGGGTGAAGCGTTGAAAAGTGAAGAGTCACACGCGCTGGCCGAAGTGGAAATCTTCGTCGGTAAACAGGTTAAAGTTCAGGTTGAGCCGTTGTACAACCAGGAACAGTTCGACGTGGTGATGATGTAATGCCGGTTACTGCTTCGCGGGTAGGGTGTGAAACAGTAGCGGGAGTGATTTCCATTGCAGTCTGAGCAGGTAAAAAACCGCGCAGAATGGAAGACAAGGAGAGGTGTGTGAGGCGACTGCCCGGAATAGTGTTAACCACGTGCGCAACGATTGTCGTGATCGTTGCGCTGGCGATCAGTGGTTTGCGTCTGGCTTTACCTCAACTCCATCGCTTTCAGGAGCAGTTGGTTGATAAGGTGCAGTCGGTTACCGGCGTGCCTATCACCTTGGATCAAATCAGCGGCAGCTGGCAAACCTACGGGCCGACGCTGGAGCTGAAAAAACTCAGCGTGAGCCTGTCTGACTCCTCCGTTAAAGTGGAGCGCGTGACGCTGGCGCTCGACGTCTGGCAGTCCCTGCTGCATTTCCGTTGGCAGTTCCGCGACCTGACCTTCTACAACCTTGATCTGGATACCAACGCCACGTTTGGCGGAAATTCTCAGGACAGCAAAGGCTTCGAAGCCAACCGCATTAGCGATATTTTCCTCAAGCAGGTTGACCATTTCGATCTGCGTGACAGCCATATTTCTTTCCTGACGCCTTCCGGTTCGCGAGCCGACATCTCTATTCCCCAATTGACCTGGCTGAACACTCACAACCGCCATCGCGCTGAGGGCTTCGTCAGCCTGTCGAGTTTTAACGGCCAGCACGGCGTCGTGCAGTTGCGTATGGATCTTAACGACAACAACGGCCTGCTCAATAACGGCAAAATATACCTGCAGGCTGACGATATCGACATGAAGCCGTGGTTCAGCCGCTGGTTACGCAGCAACACCGGTCTGGAAAGTGCGGACTTCAGCCTGGCGGCCTGGCTGACGGTACGCGATGGCGATATTTATGCCGGTGATGCCTGGGTGAAAAAAGGGGCGGCGACCTGGAGAAGTGAAGGCCAGGAGCACCGGCTGGATGTTGATAACATGACGCTTCACGGTAACCGTCAGGGCAACGGCTGGCAGGTCAGCACCCAACAAATCAACCTGAAAACAGACGGACAGGCGTGGCCTAAAGGCACCCTGAGTGCGCTTTATTTACCCGAAAATACCGGGTTCCTCGGGGCATCGCAGGGAGATGAACTCCGTCTGCGCGGCACACAGCTGCAGCTTGAACGCCTCGGGCCGATTATTCCGACCTTCTCCTTTCTGACGCCGGAACTGCTTGAACGCTGGCAGGATCTGCAACCGAAAGGAATGGTTGATACGCTGGCGCTCGATATTCCGCTCAAACAGCCCGATCACACCCGATTTGATGCCACATGGCACGATGTCACCTGGCAGCGCTGGAAATTGCTGCCGGGCATCAACCATTTCAGCGGCGCATTAAAAGGCAGCGTGCAGCGCGGGCAGTTGACGGTGAATTTGCAAGACAGCGAGCTGCCGTACGGTGAAATGTTCCGTGCGCCGCTTGAAGTGAGTTCTGCGCAGGGGACATTCAACTGGAGCTACAACCAGGATGGGTGGGGACTTTGGGCCAAAGACGTAGATGTCAAAGCCAACGCGCTGTGGGCGCACGGCGATTTCCACTATGACCAGCCTGCTAAGGGTCAGCCATGGCTGAACATCCTGACGGGTATCCGTCTGTATGACGCCGGTCAGGCGTGGCGCTACTTCCCGGAAACCCTGATGGGCAAACATTTGGTGGATTACCTCTCCGGAGCGATTCAGGGCGGGCAGGTGGACAACGCCACGCTGACGTTTAACGGTAATCCGCACGATTTCCCGTTCAAAAAGAACGAAGGGCAATTCCAAGTCTGGGTGCCGCTGCGTCATTCGACATTCCAGTTCGAGCCGGAGTGGCCGGCACTGACCAATCTGGATATTGACCTCGACTTTCTCAATGATGGCCTGTTTATGAAAGCGGCCCATACCAAATTGGGTAAAGTCGATGGCAATAACGTCGTCGCTAATATTCCGGACTATCTGAATGAAAAACTGATCATTGATTCGGAGATCAAAGGGGCGGGCAAAGACATTGGCGCCTACTTTATGGATACTCCGTTAAAAGGCTCTCTGGGCGCGGCCCTTGAAGAGCTACAGATTGGCGGCGATGTGAGTGGTCGCTTACATCTGGACATTCCTCTTGACGGCCAGATGGTGCGTGCCACGGGCGGCGTCAGCCTCAACAATAACAGCCTGTTTATCAAACCACTGAACAGTACTATCGAACACCTCAGCGGCCAGTTCAGCTATGACAACGGCAATTTGCAAAGCAATCAGCTCACTGGCAGCTGGTTCGGTCAGCCGCTGACGACGCAGTTCAACACCCATGAACTGCCCGACGATTACACCATTAACGTCGGCTTAGCAGGCGACTGGCAACTGGCCAAAATCACCGGTATACCTGCCGTCGCCGCCAGCAAAATCAGCGGCAGTGCACCATGGAAAGGCACGGTAAATATCTCCCTGCCGCACAAAGGCGAACCGAATTACAGCGTAACCGTTAGTACCGATCTGAAGAATGTGAGCAGTCACTTACCTAGCCCGCTGGATAAAAAAGCTGGTCGCAATTTGCCGCTGAATGTCAACGTGAAGGGCGGGCTGAAAAGTTTCGATCTTACCGGCGTTCTGGACGGAAAGGACCGCTTTAACAGCCGCTGGCTGTTGGGCAAGCAATTGAAACTCGATCGCGCAGCGTGGCAGATGAATACCTCGAAGACGCCGCCACTGCCGCAGACCAGCAGCCTGACGCTAAATCTACCTGCACTCGATGGCGAAAGCTGGCTGGCCCTGATATCACCCGATGGCGCAACCAGCGGCAACAGTAAAGGGTCAGGCAAAGAGAGCGCACCAGCGTTCAGCTTCCCGCATGAGATCTCTCTGACTACGCCGCAATTGACGCTGGGCGGCCAGGTCTGGAACGACCTCCTGATTCGCTCGACTCAGACCGACAACGGGATGAGCGTGATGGCGAAGGGAAAAGAGATCGACGGGACACTCATGATGAATGATCGTGGCCCGTGGAAAGCTGATATTCATTACCTTTATTTCAACCCGCAGTGGAGCGTCGCTGACGCGGCCAGCGGCGGTAAATCCTCGCAGAATCCTTTTACTGAAAACAAGATCTCCTTCTCCGGATGGCCTGCATTACAGCTGCGTTGCGAGGCCTGCTGGTTCCTCGGGCAGAGCTTCCGCCGCGTCAATGCGGACATCACGCCAGACGGCGATCAGCTGTCGCTGCGCAACGGACTTATCGACACCGGTGTTGTGCGTCTAGATGTGCAGGGCGACTGGAAGCAGAACGGCCCCGGAGAAAGTACCGGTCTGAAAGGCAAACTCTCCGGCAAGGATATTGAAGCTGCTACGTCGTTCTTCGGTGTGACTACGCCGCTGCGCGGTGCGCCATTTAATATCGATTTTGATCTGCACTGGAAATCCGTGCCGTGGAAGCCAGATCTGAAAACATTTAATGGCACGATGAAAACCGATCTCGGCAAAGGTGAAATTGTTAACCTCGGCGGTGGACGTGCCGGGCAGCTGTTGCGTCTGGTGAGCTTCGACGCTCTGATGCGCAAACTGCAACTGGACTTCAGCGACACCTTCGGCAAAGGCTTCTATTTTGACTCGATCAAATCCACGGCGTGGATTAAAGATGGCGTCGTTCATACCGATGACCTGCTGGTTGACGGCCTGGCGGCGGATATTGCCATGTCGGGCAGTGTGGATCTGGTGAATCAGCGTCTGAATCTGGAAGCGGTGATCGCGCCTGAAATTTCAGCCACCGTGGGCGTCGCGACGGCGTTTGTCATCAACCCGATTGTCGGAGCAGCGGTCTTTGCAGCCAGTAAAGTACTGGCGCCGTTATGGAATAAAATTTCACTGATCCGTTATCACATCGACGGCACTATCGCCGAACCAAGAATTAATGAGGTTCTGCGCCAGCCAAGACCTGCGAAGGAGCCTGCTGCGGCCGCTGCTCCCTAATTGCGCAGCTGTGTTAGGCTACCTATAACCCGTGTTACGATGGCATGGTCTGGCTGTGAATGAGTTATCTTCCGGTCGGGTTAATTCATCCCCAAAGAGAGTGAAAAATCTATGAGTCTGGCCTTAGTCAGTGAGCGGTTACTAACCGCCAATAATCTGAGTCATCAAGACCTGTTTGCAGTGTTAGGTCAGCTGGCTGAACGCCGTCTCGACTATGCCGATCTCTTTTTTCAATCCAGTTTCCACGAAGCCTGGGTGATTGAAGACAGCATCATCAAAGATGGCTCTTACAATATCGATCAGGGCGTGGGCGTGCGTGCCGTCAGCGGTGAGAAAACGGGTTTTGCTTATGCCGACCAAATCACCCTGAATGCCCTGAATCAAAGTGCCGCTGCGGCGCGCAGTATTGTGCGTGAGCAGGGTAATGGCAAAGTCCACACCTTGGGCGAAATTGCTTATCAGTCTCTCTATCCAATCCTCGATCCGCTGCAAAGTCTGTCGCGTGAAGCCAAAATTGACCTGCTGCACCGCGTTGATCGTGTGGCGCGCGCTGCTGACAAGCGAGTTCAGGAAGTTAGCGCCAGCATCACCGGCGTGTATGAAAGTGTACTGGTAGCCGCCACTGACGGCACGCTGGCAGCGGATATCCGCCCGCTGGTAAGGTTGTCGGTGAGCGTGCTGGTGGAAGATGATGGCCGCCGTGAGCGTGGCTCCAGCGGCGGCGGCGGTCGTTTTGGTTACGACTACTTCCTAGAAACCGTGGATGGCGAAGTACGTGCCGAAGCTTACGCGCGTGATGCCGTTCGCATGGCGTTGCTTAATCTGAATGCCGTCGCAGCCCCGGCGGGTGGAATGCCCGTCGTGCTGGGCGCGGGCTGGCCAGGCGTGCTGCTACATGAAGCGGTCGGTCACGGTCTGGAAGGCGATTTTAACCGTCGCGGCACCTCAATGTTCAGCGGTCAGATGGGCCAGTTAGTGGCGTCCGAGCTTTGCACCGTGGTCGATGACGGTACTATGCCCGGACGTCGCGGATCGCTGGCGATTGACGATGAAGGCGTCCCTGGCCAGTACAATGTGCTGATCGAAAACGGTGTGCTGAAAGGTTATATGCAGGACAAACTGAATGCGCGTCTGATGGGCGTTCCGCCAACCGGCAACGGCCGCCGTGAATCTTATGCGCACCTGCCGATGCCGCGCATGACCAACACCTACATGCTGGCGGGGAAATCCACTCCGGAAGAAATTATCAGCAGCGTAGAATACGGTCTGTATGCGCCGAACTTTGGCGGTGGGCAGGTGGACATCACCTCCGGCAAATTCGTCTTCTCAACCACAGAAGCGTATCTGATCGAAAAAGGTCGTATCACCAAACCGGTGAAAGGCGCGACGCTGATTGGTTCCGGTATTGAAGCCATGCAGCAGATCTCTATGGTCGGTAACGACCTCGCGCTGGATAAAGGCGTTGGCGTTTGCGGTAAAGAAGGCCAGAGCCTGCCGGTCGGTGTCGGCCAGCCGACGCTGAAACTCGACAATATTACCGTGGGTGGCAGCGCGTAATTGCGACTTTCTATGCGGTTATAGCGGGAACCTTCGGGTTCCCGTTTTTATTTCGACGCGTTCTGCCCCGTCTTTCCCTGCCGGTATCCCTGATACACCTTGCCCACTTGTTTGAAATACTCGGTCAGATAGTTAATGCAAACCTGCACTTTCAGCGGCATTTTGTCTTTTTCGGTATACAGCGCGTAGACCGGGCGCGGGTCAGACTGATAGTTACTGAACAGAATCTCTACGTTGCCGGCATGAATTTCATCAATGATCCACATTAGCGGCACATAAGCGATGCCCACTCCGGCCTTTAGCCAGCGGATCATGGTTTGCGCGTCATTAGTGACGAAACGTCCCTGAGGCGAAATACGTGTGGTAATACCTTCGGGGGCGATTAACTCAAAATCGCTGTCGGGCCGTACACTATATTCAAGCCATGAGAAGTTAACCATATCGGCCGGTTTCTCCGGTGTGCCGTGCTGGCTCAGATAGCTGCGCGCCGCGCAGACGACCATTGGCATCGAGCCCAGCCGTTTGGAGAACAAACTGGAATCCTGAAGCGCACCAACGCGGATCACCACGTCGAGGCCATCGGCAATCAGATCCGGTGCGGGAATACCGGTAACCAGGTTAACTTTCAACCCCGGATATTCCACGAGCATCTCAGCGGTCATCGCGGCTAATACGTTTTGTGCCATTGTTGATGAGCTGCCGATGCGCAATGTGCCGGTGGGCGTGTTGTTGAAGGCATATAATTGCTCATGCACTTCGCGCACGTCCTGCAGCATTTTCAGGCAACCCTGATAATAAATTTTGCCAGCTTCCGTCAACCCAAGACTGCGGGTGCTGCGGTTTAACAGTTTGACTTGTAACTCATTTTCCAGTTTCGATATCGTCTGGCTGATGGCGGAAACGCTCATATCTAGGCGACGGGCGGCTGCGGTAAAAGAGCCGCTTTCCACCACCTGAGCGTAAATCGACATGCGTTTTAATCGGTCCATTGTTAACTCTGGCTTAAAAGTGATTGTGATCACAGAATGTTGATAACTTGATAATAAGCACGCTAATATACCGCCCTGGGTGAAAAATCTCAGGTTCGGCATTGACTGGCGGTATCTCTGCTTACCTTCGCACACTTCCCTGGCAAATCCATGGTCTCTTTACTAAATTCTGGCTCTCAGAAAGAGGCGGTATTGTCTAAAATAATGAATAATGCGCGGATGTAGCGAGGGGCAGTTTCCCGCTGCGCTTAATTAAGGAATTATGCATGAGTTTGCTTCCGGTAATGGTGATTTTCGGATTGTCGTTTCCTCCGGTGTTTTTTGAAATCCTGCTGGCGCTGGTAGTGTTTTTCCTGCTGCGACGGTTATTACAACCTACCGGGATTTATGACTTTGTCTGGCATCCGGCGTTATTTAACACAGCACTGTATTGCTGTTTGTTCTATCTGATTTCCTGCTTCTTCATCTGAGGGTGTCGTGAAAAACTTTTCTATAAAAATAATACGTTACGCAATAACGTTAATCCTTGTCGTCCTTGCTTGCATCGCGATCTTCCGGGCGTGGGCGTTCTATACTGAATCACCCTGGACCCGTGATGCCAAATTCACCGCTGACGTGGTTTCCATCGCGCCTGACGTCACCGGGCTGGTCACCGATGTGCCCATCGTTGACAACCAGCTGGTGAAAAAAGGCCAGATTCTGTTCAAAATCGACCAGCCGCGCTACCAGCAGGCGCTTGATGAGGCCACGGCTGACGTGGCTTACTATCAGGCACTGGCTGCCGAGAAAAAACGTGAAGCGGGCCGCCGTGTAAAATTGGGCGTGCAGGCCATGTCTCAGGAAGAGATTGATCAGGCGAATAACGTCTTGCAGACCGCGCAGCATCAGCTGGCTAAGTCTCAGGCCGCGCGCGATCTGGCGGTGCTGGATCTCCAGCGCACTGTAGTGACGGCCCCTGCTGACGGCTGGGTGACCAACCTTAACGTGCATCCCGGCAACTATATCAACCGTGGCTCGACGGCTGTCGCGCTGGTGAAGAAAAACACATTCTATATTCTGGCCTATCTGGAAGAGACCAAACTGTCTGGCCTGAAAAAGGGTGACCGCGCTGAAATCACGCCGCTCGGCAGCAACCGCATCATGCACGGCACCGTAGACAGCGTCGCGGCGGCAGTTACCAACAGCTCCTCTTCTGCGGCCACCAATGGTCTGGCGACTATTGACAGCAACCTCGAGTGGGTGCGTTTGGCGCAGCGTGTTCCGGTAAAAATTGTGCTTGATGATGCCGACCAGCAGCATCCGTACCCGGCGGGTACCACGGCGACCGTGGTGATCACAGGTGAGCGCGACAGACAACCAGAACATCAGTCCCCGTTTGCCAGATTGCTGCATCGCTTACGTGAGTTCGGTTAAGGCACGATGAATAACCAATTCATCCCGCGCGTCAGATTTGCTTTTAAGCTGACGTTTGCGATCCTCGGCGCGCTGGTGCTCGGTTTCTATTTGCAGCTGGAGACCCCGCGCTGGTCTGCCATGACGGCAGCCATTGTGGCCTCGGGCCCGGCTATGGCCGCCGGTGGCGAGCCGTTTGCCGGTGCCATCCGTCATCGTGGTTTTCTGCGTGTGATTGGGACGTTTTTAGGTTGTATCGCGGCAGTGGTGATCGTGATTGCCACGGCGCGTGCGCCGGTGGTCATGCTGCTTTTATGCTGTATGTGGGCCGGAGTCTGTACTTGGTGGTCTTCTCTGGTGCGCGTCGAAAATTCCTACGCGCTCGGGCTTGCAGGTTATACCGCGCTGATTATCGTCGTCACCTCCGCGGCCTCTCCGCTTCAAACCCCGCAATTTGCCGTCGAGCGTTGCAGTGAGATCGTGCTGGGTATCTGCTGCGCTATCGTGGCTGATCTGCTGTTTTCACCACGTTCCATCAAAAAAGATATCGACCGTGCGGTCAGCCAGCTGCTGCTCGATCAGTTCGCACTGATGCGCATTTGTATCAATCGCGGTGAAAAGGAAGATATCGATAAGTCGTGGAGTAACCTGATTAAAAGCACCACGGCGCTGAACGGTATGCGCAGCAGCCTGATGATGGAGTCTTCCCGCTGGCAGCGTTGTAATCAGCGGCTGAAAGCCCTGCACAGCACCTCACTCAGCATGATCACACAGGCATGTGAAACGTATCTTATCCTGCAAAACTCACCGGATCGCATCACGCCCGAAGTGAAGGCCCTGTTTGCTGAACCGGCAGAAACGGTGGTTGACGTTCACCGGCGCATAAAACAGCTGCGTCAGGCAATCTCCTCAACGCGCGGCGACGATATTCTGCTGACTGTCAGCAGTTGGATCGGCGCGGGGACGCGGGCACTCATGTTGCTAAAAGGTATTCATACCAACAGCAGTATCAGCAGCGTGGAAAGCAACGTGCTTAGCAGCGAAGTGGTGGTGAAACCGGCCTCAGCCGAACGCCATCACGCCATGATTAACGGTCTGCGTACCTTTGTTGCCACCGCCTCCGGTTGCCTGTTATGGCTGTGGACCGGCTGGACCTCCGGCAGCGGCTGCGTGGTGATCATCGCGGTAGTGACGTCGCTGGCCATGCGTACCCCGAATCCGAAAGGGATGGCCCTCGACTTTATCGTCGGGATGCTGCTGGCGATCCCGGTCGGTTCCATCTACTTTATGTTGATCATGCCCGCGACCCAGCAAAGCCTGTTCCTGCTCTGCTTGTGTCTTGGTTTGTTTACTTTCTTTGTCGGCATCGAAGTGCAGAAACGGCGCCTGGGGATGCTGGGTTTACTGGCCGGGACTATTAACGTGCTGGTGCTCAGTAACCCGATGAAATTCAACGTTACGGCGTTTCTCGATAATGCAACCGGGCAGGCGATTGGTACCATTATCGCGCTGGTGGTGTTACTGCTGATCCGTGATAAATCCCGTGAGAGAACCGGCCGCACCTTACTCAATCGCTTTATGAGCAGTGCGGTATCGGCGCTGACCACCAAGGCGTATCGCCGCCGCGAAAACCATCTGCCCGCTCTCTATCATCAGCTCAACCAACTGCTGGTGATGTTCCCGAATGACATCGGTAAATATCGTCTGGCGCTGATGTTGATCATCGCCCATCAGCGGATGAAAATGGCGGAAATTCCGGCCAGCGAAGAGCTGTCAGCGTTCCATAAACGCATCCGTAATACCGCCGACCACGTGGTCTCTTCGGGAGAAGGCAAGCGCACGTACTATTACCAGCGGCTGCTGTCGGAACTGAACGAGTACCAGCAAAAACTGGTGGAATATGACGCCCCGCGGAAAGTCACCGAGCCGGTAAAACGACTGGCGGAGATGCTGCACAAATACCAGCATTCGTTCCTTGCCTGAGAGCCAGGAGCCGCAAAATGGGCCGGTGCCTTCAACAGCACCGGCTTTTTTGTGTCTGACATCATAAGCATGACGTGCGGTGCGGCCATCGCCGCCGTTATTAGCCGCTATACTTAATAGATTGAATATCCAAACTTACATTCTTATGTCGTTGTTTCAGGACGGCGGTATTTGCAGGAGACAATATCCTTATGTCAGCCAATCAACAGAAACTCACTTCCCATAAACTGTTCAAAACCGGCTTTTTCGCGGGCGGAAAATGGCAGGAAGCCAAAGAAACGTTTGATGTACTGAACCCGGCTACCGGTGATGTGGTGGCGAAAGTGGCCAAAGCGGGTAAAGCGGAAACGGAAGCGGCGATCAAGGCCGCCAGCGAAGCGTTCCCCGCCTGGCGTAAAACCACGGCCAAAGCGCGTTCCGAAATTTTGCACCGCTGGTATGAGCTGATGATCGAAAACAAACAGTTTCTCGGCGAGCTGATGGTGGCAGAGCAGGGTAAGCCACTGAAGGAAGCACTGGGCGAAGTCGATTACGCCGCCAGCTTCTTGCAATGGTTTAGTGAAGAAGCCAAGCGTGCCAATGGCGAGATTATTCCGCCGGTGAAAGGGGGCTCGCGCATTTTCGCGACCCGTGAACCTGTCGGCGTTGTTGCGGCTATCACGCCGTGGAATTTCCCGCTGGCGATGCTGACCCGCAAATTGGGTCCGGCGCTGGCGGCGGGCTGTACCGGGCTGATTAAACCGGCCAATAACACACCGCTGTCGGCGTTTGCCTTACTTGAACTGGCCCATCTAGCGGGCGTGCCTGCGGGCGTGATCAACGGCGTTGCCGGTGATACACACGCCATCAGCGACGCCATTATGGCAAGTTCCGCAGTGCGTAAAATTTCCTTTACCGGTTCGACTGAAGTGGGTAAAACGTTGGTGCGCAACAGTGCCGATACCATGAAAAAAGTGTCGATGGAATTGGGCGGCAACGCACCGTACATTGTGTTTGATGATGCCGATCTGGAAGCCGCAGTCAAAGGCGCGGTCACCTGTAAATTCCGCAACAGCGGGCAGGTTTGTGTCTGCATCAACCGGATTTATGTGCAGGACGGCATCTATGACCTGTTCGTCACGCGTCTGGCTGAAGAAGTGAGTAAGCTGAAAGTCGGTAACGGTATGGATGAGGGCGTCGTCGTCGGCCCGCTGATTGACAGCAAAGGGCTGGAGAAAGTAGAAGATCACGTCAAAGACGCGCTCGAAAAAGGCGGACGTCTGGTGGCGGGCGGTCAGCGTCATCTTCTCGGGGGTAATTTCTTCCAGCCAACAGTCATTGCTGGCGCCAACGACAACATGAAAGTGGCTGAAGAAGAGACTTTCGGCCCGCTGGCGGCCTGTTTCCGTTTTAAAACCGAAGAGGAAGTCATCCGGCGCGCCAACGCCACGCCATTTGGTCTGGCGGCCTATTTCTATACCCAGAATCTGCAACGTGTATTCCGTGTGGCAGACGCCATTGAAAGCGGCATGATTGGTATTAACGAATGTGCGCTCTCTACGGAAGTGGCGCCATTTGGTGGCGTAAAAGAGTCCGGCCTTGGCCGTGAGGGTTCAGTATTAGGGCTGGAAGAGTATTTGCAGGTGAAAACGCTGCACTTGGGTAACTTGTAAAATACGGGCGAATGGCCAATTAACAGGATGACGATGAATCGAATGATAGGGCAGCGTTTACGTAGCCTCTGGCTGATGTTGTGTTTGGGAATGCTGGTGGGGCAGTTCCCCGCTGTCGCGCTGGCGAAACAAACCAGTGATACACTGGCGGCACTGACTTCGGAACAAACAGTGGTCAACTACTTGCGGCAGAATCATCGTCTGCCTGATTATTATGTCACTAAGAGAGAGGCGCGCGACGCAGGATGGGATGCCCGTGCGGGAAATCTCTGCCAGGTGCTGCCGGGCAAAGCGATTGGCGGCGATCGTTTTTCCAACCGTGAAGGGCGCCTACCCAGCGCTTATAAGCGCGTATGGCGTGAGGCTGATATTAATTACCACTGTGGCCGCCGTGGCGCAGACCGGGTACTTTTCGCCAGTGATGGTCTGATTTATGTCAGCCGCAATCACTACAGACAATTTGTTCGGGTGGAGTGAATTCGATGAATAAAGTGGTCTTCGATTTTAATCACATCCCGGATTTAGCCACCTTTTATGGCGAGTTTGCACGTCAGTTTGGGTTGAGCGAAAGCTTTGGTGCCAATCTGGATGCACTTTGGGATGAGGTCACCGGTGGCATTACATTGCCGGTGGAAATAGATTTTGCCAACCTGTCCGCCGGGCGCAAACGGCGCTTCGGTGCGCTGATTTTGCTGTTCGAAGAGGCGGAAGAGGAGCTGGACGGTGGGTTGCGTTTCAACGTGCTGGAAAAACCAGCCGGGCATAAACACAAAGCCTGAGTAGCCACAAAAACAAAAGCCACCGTAATAGAATTACGGTGGCTTTTTTATTCGCTGAAATCAGCGGATCACATATCTTTGGCTTCGGCCAGTTCGCGCAGGTACTGGAAAATCTGGCGGTAAGATTTAGGCGGTTTATTGGTCGCCTTCTCTTTTTGGGCGTTGCGGATCAGGGCACGTAACTGCTGGCGATCGGCGTCCGGATAGAGATCTAAAACGGCAGGAATGACGTCATCCCCTTCTTCAACCAGGCGGTCACGCAGCACTTCCAGTTTATGGAACAACGACACCTGCTGGTTGTGACGGTTTTTCAGCTTGTCGAGCGCGGTGGTAATAGGCTCCACGTCGCGCGAGCGCAGCATTTTACCGATCAGCTGCATCTGACGGCGGCGGCCCTCTTTTTTGATCTTCTGAGCCAGATCGATTGCGGCACGCAGGTCTTCGTCGAGCGGCAGTTTGTCGAGCGAGTTCTTGCCCAAATCGACCATCTCCTGACCCAGATCTTTCAGGGCTTCGGCGTCACGCTTAATTTCACTTTTGCTGACCCAGATGATCTCATCATCTTCTTCGTTCTCATTTTCAGGAACATCATCGGACCAGTCGTCTATTTTCTTTATCATGGGGCGCTTTCTCTTTCCCGGGAATACCCGTCGGGATATTCCTGTCAGCTTGATTGTGCTTTATTGCATGGCGGCATTATGCATGGTTATGTTTAATACCTCCACGTTCTGTTGCAGATTAAGCCGGATCCAGCCGGTCTGAGTGCGAAATTCACCTGACTCTCTGTTAGACTCAATGGCAATAACATTCCTTTATTCTCATAAGTGATGAAGCTGATGAACGTAGTCAATCAAGTTGCAGAACAGCGTAAGACACTGGAACAGGCCGTCGCTCAGGCTCTGGAATTGGCGAAAGCAGGTTCAGATGCGGCTGAAGTGGCGGTCAGTAAAACCACCGGTATTGGTATCAGCACCCGCTTTGGCGACGTCGAAAATGTTGAGTTCAACAGCGACGGTGCGCTGGGTATTACCGTTTATTATCAGAACCGTAAAGGCAGCGCGTCGTCGACCGACCTCAGCGCCGATGCGATTTCACGCACCGTGCAGGCCGCGCTGGACATCGCCCGTTTCACCTCACCGGATCCCTTTGCCGGTGTGGCCGACCGCGAGATGCTGGCGTTTGAAGCTCCGGATCTTGACTTGTTCCACCCGACCGAGCTCGACGCCGATCGCGGCATCGAACTGGCAGCGCGTGCCGAGCAGGCAGCCCTGGCGGCGGATAAGCGCATTACCAACAGCGAAGGTGGCAGCTTTAACAGCCATTACGGTATCCGCGTGTTTGGTAACAGTCACGGTATGCTGCAAAGCTACTGTTCCACCCGCCACTCGATTTCTGCCTCGGTGATTGCCGAGCATGACGGCGATATGGAGCGCGATTACGCCTACACTATCGCCCGCAGTATGAGTGATTTGGCCAACCCAGAGTGGGTCGGTGCCGAGTGCGCCCGCCGCACGCTGTCGCGCCTCTCCCCACGTAAACTGACCACCCGCCATGCACCGGTGCTGTTCGCTGCCGAAGTGGCGACCGGCCTGTTCGGCCATCTGGTCGGGGCGATAAGTGGCGGCAGCATTTACCGTAAATCTTCTTTCTTGCTCGACAGTCTTGGCGAACAGATTTTGCCGGAATGGCTGACCATCGAAGAACATCCGCATCTGTTGCAGGGACTGGCCTCTACGCCGTTTGACAGCGAAGGCGTGCGTACTGAGCGTCGCGATATCGTCAAAGATGGCGTGTTGCAGAACTGGCTGATGACCTGTTATTCAGCGCGTAAGCTGGGTCTGCAAACCACCGGCCATGCGGGCGGTATTCACAACTGGCGCATTGCCGGTCAGGGCGATGATTTCGCCGCCATGCTGCGCAAGATGGACAAAGGTTTGGTCGTGACCGAGCTGATGGGCCAGGGAGTCAGCGGTGTGACCGGCGACTATTCACGCGGTGCGGCCGGTTTTTGGGTCGAAAACGGCGAAATTCAGTATCCGGTCAGCGAGATCACTATCGCCGGTAACCTGAAGGATATGTGGCGCAATATGGTCAGTATTGGTAGCGATATTGAAACCCGCAGCAACATCCAGTGCGGTTCTGTTCTGCTTCCTCAGATGAAAATCGCTGGCGAATAACTCCCTCTGTTTCCCTCCACGCAGCGGCTGCCCGGTCGCTGCGTCAATTCTTTACAAAAAAGTAATGCCACTTTGCTCCCTCACCGCTTATTTTTAATAAGCCCTATAAGTAATGTCGTTTTATCCAATAAGACTTAAAACAAGCGAGAACGTATATGCGTAAACAACTGATGGCTTTAGCAGTGGTAGCAATGTTAGGCAGCAGCACGGTCGCACTGGCGGCAGATTTAGCTTCGGATATGGACACCATTGCCGATAACTATGGCAAGGTGCTCAAAGCAGATAACGCCAACGATTTCACCGCAGGTCTTTCTAATATGAAAGCGGCTGCTGAGGATGCTAAAAAATCCACGCCGCCAAAACTGAAAGGTCAGGATGCCAACAGCCTGCAGATGCAGGATTACCACAAAGGTCTGGATACCTTAATCGGTCAGATCGATAAAGCGTCGGAACTGGCGAAAGCCGGCAAGCTGGATGAAGCGAAGAAAGAAGCCGAAGGGTTTAAAGCGACCCGCAACGAGAACCATAAGAAGTTCAAGTAACGGTTTTTGATAGTTTCAATAGTAAGGGCTCAGCATGCTGAGCCCTTGTCATATCTGGCCTGTTAACGGCGTAATTCGCCGCTGGCCTCTGGCTGGAACAATAACTCCAGCACGTGAATTTCACTCTCTTTGCCGTTAGGCATGGTCCACGTAATGGTGCTGCCGACGCGCAGGCCGAGCAGTGCCGCACCGAGCGGAGCCATCACTGACAATTGTTCATTAGTGTCTTTCAGCGCCGCCGGATAGACCAACGTGCGGATATGTTCTTCGCCTTCTTTGCCTTCCGTGAAGCGTACCTTACTGTTCATCGTCACGACGTCGACAGGCATGTCCTGCGGCGGCAGGATTTCAGCGCGATCCAGTTCTTCGTTCAGTGCCTCTGCAACCGGGCTGTTGGCATACGCCGCCTGCGCCAGGAGGGTGTCTAAACGTTCTGCATCAAGCTCATTGATGGTCAGGGTCGGTTTGCTCATAGCATTTTTCCTATATCCTTCTATCTCGTCAGCTGTGTGGATGACGTAGGGATCGGCACGGTTGCCGGTTGTCAAAAAGCAACACCCCCGCGCATCAGCGCAGGGGTGTTGGTGTTTTCATCTTCTATACCTTGATACTAGGCGTTGATAGACGAAAAGGGAAGAGCCAGACAATTCATTCGGTGCTGCTAAAAATCCTATTACCAGTGCAATACCCTGAATCGCTGCTGGCTAAGCAGTGTTATCTCCAGATTAATCTCAGTTTTGAGAATGTGATCCGCTTAGGCCATGACATTTCCACTTCGAACTGGAAAAAAAACGGCTACACAGGAAATCCCCTTGCGGTTAGGGTAAAGACAGACGAAATAAACGGCTTTTTAGGCATTGCACGGCAAGGAGAGGTAACCGCCAGTGAATAACGGAACCGCATCTGTTAATACGGCAGGGCAAATTGGTTTGGAAGACGCAGAAGCAACCACAGAGAAAGTGCTAAAAGATATTCAGGCCATGTTAAACGCCGAAAATATCTACACCAATGATGTCCAGCAGCAGATGTTGACCTCACATGTTAAGGCGATGGTATTACGTTCTATTACCGGCGAGCCATTACCTGAAGTTGATAAAGAGCTGTTTGACGAAATATCTGCGGATTCTATACGAATGGCGGAACAGGTGGTTGGCCTGTTTGGAAATTTACCGATTGAGGAAGCGTATTTACTCTCGGTGCATTTCGAAGTCGCGAAAGACAATAATTCATAATTATTTATCGGCATAACTATCAGTTTTCATAAAACATCTGGAGAAAGAGATCATGGGACAAATTACTGTTGTTATCGGCGACCGTTTGGGTAAAGGCCAGAAAGTTGCAGCCGGTGTTGAAGCCGCAGGTGGCCGTGCCGTTGTTGTACCGGGCGTTGCAGCTGACATGAAACTAGGCGACGTGATGAAAGCAGAAAATGCCACCTTTGGCATCTCCTTCTGTGGCAGTGGCGGCGCAGGCGCAATTACCGCGCAAACAAAATATGGATATAAAGCCAAATACGGTATGCGCTCTGTGGATGAAGGCGTCACCGCAATTAATGAAGGCTGTAATGTATTAGGTTTCGGATTTATGGATAAAGAAGAACTTGGGCAACGTTTAGTTGAAGCTTATATCAAGAAATTCGGCCAACCGTAATGAAGCAACAATTAACCACTACGGTGCGGGTTGAAGGAAAAGGCGAAAATAAGGCTGCCGCCTTTTCTGCTGCACTCAGTCAGGTTCAGCGAACCGTTCTTAAATCGACGCAAAATATCTTGCTGCGTATTGAACCGCAGGACGTCAAGGTAATTACGGCTGAGGAAACGGTAAAAAGAGAAAAATTCCTCTTCTTTTTTCTGGCCAGGGAGAGAAAAAGTTATTACGTGGCGTTAGACATTACCGTCAACATGACGGCAATAAATACTGACCAGGTAGTTTTTGTCACTAAATAAGTGCCTGTCGCATTGGGGATCGTTACCTAATCAACAGGCTCAAAAACGTTAGCTATAAATGACAAGGATATACTGATGTTTTTAATTATTTTATTTAAGTCGCTTATTATCGGCGGATTGGTGGGTGTGGGCGTAGGTGCAGGTGCTGCACGTATGTTCCACGCACCAAACGTGCAAGGGATGGGGGCTTTTCGTACTCTTGGGGAATTAAATTCCTGTGAAGGCGATCCGGCTTCGCATTTCTCGTTCGGTTTAGGCTTCTTCTTCAACGCCTGGGCCTCTTCTGTCGCAGCAGGCTCGTTCACACAAGACGTAGACCACCGCATCATTCCTCACTGGGCTGCGGCCGCGTTAATGTTTAAAAACCGTAACGTCGCTGAAACCCTGCATGACCCGCGCAAGATGGCCATCGCCGGTGCTGTTATCGGTATGATTGTCGTCACTTTCCTCAATACCACCGCGTCCGCTGTACCTGCATCGCTGCAAGTTACGGCCGTGAAAGTGTTGGTGCCGGCTGCCAACCTGTTGGTTAACACCGTGATGCCCGTGATTTTCTGGCTGGCGGCGATTGACGCAGGACGTCGCTCCGGTTTCTGGGCCACCATTTTTGGCGGTCTGGCGCAGATGATCATGGGCAACGCCGTACCAGGTCTGGTGCTGGGTATCCTGATCGGTAAAGGCGTAGAAGAGGGCGGCTGGAACCATGTCACGCGAGTGATGATGGGGGCTATTATCGCGCTGTTCGTGCTCAGCGGGTTCTTCCGCGGCTTCGATGTGAAATTACTGCAATCTTTCATGCTGGACGTCCCGACATGGTTGAACGGCATTCACAACTCTCTTAGCGGCAAGTAAGTTCGCGAATAAATTGAACTGGAGCTTATGACAATGGAAGAACAAGCCAAAAGTAATTTCTGGTACGCCGAGTGGTCGTTCCCGATTTTTGTTGGGTTACTCTCCTCCGGGGTGTTTGCCGGGACGCACATGTATTACCTGTATGGCATCGGTGCTTTTAACGAAGTGGCGTTTGTCGCAATGCTGCGTGCCGGCATGGATACCGGCGTTTACGGGGCCGTTGCGGCCTTCGGCGCCAGCTTCCTGTTTGCCCGCATTATCGAAGGTTCACTGGTCGGTATTCTCGATATCGGTGGCGCCATCCAGACCGGCATTGGCCTTGGCGTTCCCGCCATGCTGCTGGGTGCCGGGATCATCTTCCCGGTAGCGAACTTTGCGGCATCACTGGCTACCGGTCTGATTCTGGGCCTGGCAGTGGGTTACATCATTATTCTGGCGCGAAAATTTACTATCAACCAGAGTAATTCCACCTACGGTGCAGACGTGATGATGGGGGCCGGTAACGCCTCAGGCCGCTTCCTTGGCCCATTGATTATCCTGTCTGCAATGGCGGCCTCCATTCCAATCGGTTTGGGTTCGCTGCTCGGTGCGCTGGGGTTCTATATCTGGCAGAAACCGATCACTGGCGGTGCCATTCTTGGTGCGATGATCCTTGGTGCGATTTACCCGGTAGCCCTGTAAGAACAGCAGTCAATAAGCAGTTAAATCAGACGTCAGGAACTCTTTCTGGCGTCTGGTGCCACTGAGAAAAGAGTACGGAGAAAAGCGTATGTATGATCTGATAATCCGCCAGGCAAAATGCCCCGACGGCAGCCTGACCGATATTGCCATCCGCGACGGTAAAATTGCCGCCACCGGCCAGCTCGACAGCGGCGCGACCGCCACACAAATTCTCGACCTGCACGGTAAGGTTTACGCCAGCGCCGGGTGGATTGACTCCCACGTTCACTGCTACATCAAATCGCCGATTTATCATGACGAACCCGATCTTATCGGCGTCGCGAGCGGCGTCACCACCGTGGTAGATGCAGGCAGCACCGGCGCTAACGACGTCGATGATTTCTACCAGCTGACCCGCGAGGCCAAAACTAATGTCCTCGCCTTTTTGAATATTGCTCGTACCGGCATTGTGACGCAAAACGAACTGGCCGATATGAACCAGATTGACAAAGCGGCAGTGCGCGACGCCATTGCCCGCAATCCTGATTTTATTATTGGCATCAAAGCGCGCATGAGCAGCAGCGTGGTGGGCAAAAACGGCATTAAACCGCTGGTGCGCGCCAAAGAGATCCAGCAGGAAAATAACGATCTGCCGCTGATGGTACACATTGGCAACAACCCGCCGGATCTGGATGAAATTACCGATTTGCTGACCTCGGGCGACATCATCACCCACTGCTATAACGGCAAACCGAACCGAATTTTGTCGCCAGAGGGCGTACTGCGTGACTCGGTCAAACGCGCGCTCAGCCGCGGTGTGTTGCTCGACGTCGGTCACGGCAGCGCCAGCTTCAGTTTTGAAGTGGCCCGACTGGCGATTGCACAGGGTATCGTGCCGCACACCATCAGCTCTGATATCTACTGCCGCAACCGCGTCACCGGGCCGGTACACAGCCTCGCGACCGTGATGTCCAAATTCTTTACCGTCGGCCTTTCGCTTGAACAGGTGATCGAATGCGTCACCTGTAACGTGGCCGATGCGCTCCGCCTGCCGTCCAAAGGACGCCTTGAGGTTGGCGCTGACGCCGACCTGACGCTGTTTAACATTCAACATGCGCCTAAGGTGTTCGTCGACTCTGAAGGTCAGTCAGTCACCGGTGATCAGCTTCTGGTGCCACTGGCCGCCGTGGTAGCGGGCGTTACCTTATTAACTGATGAAGGGAAATCAAATCATGTCTTCGAAGTCTGAACAGTCGCTGTACGAGAAATACGGTCTTAAGCAGGTCATTAACGCCTCCGGCCGCATGACGATTCTGGGGGTTTCAACCCCGCGCCCGGAAGTGGCTGACGTAGTAAATACTGGCCTGAATCACTTCTTCGAGATGAAGGATGTGGTCAATAAAACCGGTGCGTACATCGCGAAATTGCTGGGCGTCGAGAATGCGGTGGTGGTTTCCTGCGCATCGTCCGGTATGGCGCAGTCTGTTGCAGCCGTGATCGTCAAAGATAACGCGTGGTTGCTGGAAAACCTGCACGCCGCGCCGCTGGAAGTGCCTCACGATATCGTGCTGCCGAAAGGTCACAACGTTAACTTCGGCGCGCCGGTAGGCACCATGGTCATGTTGGGCGGCGGGAAAGTGGTCGAAGCCGGATATGCCAACGAATGCTCGCCAGCGCAGCTCGCCGCCTGCATTACGCCGCGTACGGCAGCTATTCTGTACATCAAATCGCACCACTCCGTGCAGAAAAGCATTCTGTCTGTTGAAGAAGCCGCAGCCGTAGCGCGTGAACACAATGTGCCACTGATTGTGGATGCGGCAGCCGAAGAGGATCTGACCTGTTATTACAAAATGGGCGCCGATCTGGTGATTTACAGCGGTGCAAAAGCCATTGAAGGGCCGACCAGCGGTCTTGTGCTCGGTAAACAGCAGGTTGTCGAATGGGTGAAGTTGCAGTCCAACGGCATTGGCCGCGCGATGAAAGTCGGCAAAGAGGGCATCCTCGGCCTGACGCAGGCGATTGAAAGCTACGTTACCCTGCCGAAAACCACCGGTCAGGAGATGGTCGGCAAGATGACGCCATTCATTGATAGCCTGAATCAAATCAACGGCGTTACTGGCCGTGTGGTGTGGGACAGTGCCGGGCGCGACATTGCGCGCACCGAGATAACCTTCGATGAAACGGTGCTGGGCTGGAAAACCAAAGCCATTGTCGAGGCGATGAAAAATGGCGATATCGCCATTTATTTCCGTGGATACCGGGCCAACGAAGGCAAGATTGAAGTAGACGTGCGCAGCGTAACGCCGCCGCAGCTCGCCATTGTCGCCGCGCGTTTCAAACAACTTTTCAGCGGAGAAAAAGCATGAAACTGACCCCGAATTTCTACCGTGACCGCGTGTGCCTGAATGTGCTGGCCGGTTCCAAAGACAATGCCCGTGACATCTATGAAGCCGCTGAGGGCCACGTACTGGTTGGCGTACTGTCAAAAAATTATGCCGATGTGGCGAGCGCCGTGGCGGACATGAAAGAGTACGCCGCGCTGATTGAAAACGCGTTGTCTGTCGGCCTGGGTGCCGGCGACCCGCGCCAGTCGTTGATGGTCAGCAAGATCTCCCAGCAGGTTCAGCCACAGCATGTGAATCAGGTTTTCACCGGCGTGGGTACCAGCCGTGCGTTGCTTGGCCAGAATGAGAGCGTCGTAAACGGCCTGATCTCGCCAACCGGCAGAGTGGGCTGGGTGAAAATTAACACCGGGCCGTTGAGTTCTGGCGCCGCTGACGCGATTGTGCCGGTAGAAACTGCTATTGCGTTGCTAAAAGACATGGGCGGCAGCTCGGTCAAATACTTCCCGATGGGCGGCCTCAAAACCCGCGATGAGTTCGCCGCTGTGGCCCGCGCCTGTGCGGAGCATGACTTCTGGCTGGAACCGACTGGCGGAATCGACCTGGAAAACTTCGAGCCGATTATGGAAATCGCGCTGGAAGCAGGTGTGAGCAAAATCATCCCGCACGTCTATAGCTCGATTATCGACAGTGCCAGCGGCAACACTCGCCCTGACGACGTCAGAACCCTGCTGGCTAGCGTTAAAAAGCTGATTGGTTAAGGTTCACAAACCGCATTTCCTTCCGCGCTGTGAGCTGTCTGCGCTGTTAAACACCCTGCGCCTTTCCCTGTTACGGGGGGCGCAGGACTCCCGCGTTTGTCTGGCAATCCCTTTAGATTGAGGAAATGTATGAGAAACTGGTTACTGATTTCAGGTTTAACATCCGCGATGCTGGCGATGTCTGCCACACCGCTTTACGCAGCAGAAAAGGCCATGACGCAAACCCAACATTACGCCTACGTCGGCACCTATAATCCTAATGGTGAAGGCGTTTACCGCTTTAAATTTGACAGTAAAACCGGCGCGCTGACCGACCGCGTGCTGGCCAGCCAGTTGCCGAATCAGGCCCAGATGGTTGCGAGCCATGATGGCAAAACGTTGTTTATCGGCAATGAAATCGATAACTACAACGGCGGGAAAAACGGTGCAATTGCGGCCTATGAAATTAACCCGCAGGACGGCAGCCTGACGCTGATTAATCAGGTAGATTCACAGGGCGGAGGCCCGGTTTACCTGTCGCTGACGCCAAAAGGCGATCATCTGCTGGTGGCAAACTACATCAGCGGAGTGGTGGCGACTTTCCCGGTAGATGCCAGCGGAAAGTTGGGTGAGGCCAGCGATCATCAGCAGGATTCCGGTCCGGCCGGGGCCGCTAAACCTCAGGCCGCTGCCGAAGGCAGTTTTGCCGCCAGTGACCATAACGGCCCCCATGCGCACATGATTGCCACTGATCCGAGCGGCAAGTTTGCCTTCTCTACCGATCTTGGTCTGGACCGCATTTATCAGTGGAAACTGGATAACGGGAAACTGACGCCTAACGAGCCGGCTTTCATCAGCGCGTCATCACCGGGCGCCGGTCCGCGTCATTTCGTGTTCCATCCCAACGGTAAAGTGGTCTTCCTGATCAACGAAGAAGCCTCGACGCTGACCAGCTATCGCTTTGACAGCGCCAAAGGCACGCTGACGCAGCTGCATGTATTGTCGTCATTACCGGCTAACTTCAAAGGTACTAACTTTGCCGCAGGGATCGTGCTGAGCAAAGACGGGCGCCATCTGTACGTGGCAAACCGTCTGCACAACAGCATTGCGCAGATCAACGTCACTGGCGAAGGCGCGATGACCTTTGGTGAAGAGGTCTGGACCCGTGGCGACTATCCTCGGACCATAAACTTCTCGCCGGATGGAAAATACATTTACGCAATGAATCAACGAAGCGATAACATCACAAGATTCAATGTTTCCGCCAGCAGCGGTAAACTGACTTTTGTTGATGAATACACGTCAGTGGGCAGCCCGTCGCAAATGGTGATTGTTCCCTGAGATGTCAGACACTGAAGTGACTCAGTGTGAATAACCGGTGCGGGGTGACGTTTTTTGTCATCCCGCCTTGTTATTTAACGCGCTCTGAAAATTGATGTTCTACGCTAACCACTGACTGGAAGGATTATGGTGAGATTTCCCTATCAACGATTAGCCCATTTATTTGATGCGCTACAGGCCGAAACGCTGCCGCAGGATGAGCTGGCGAAACGGCTGGATGTTTCGACGCGCACAGTGCGTGCGGATATTACGGCACTTAATGAAATCATGGAGCAGTACGGCGCCTCTTTCGTACACAACCGTGGCAGCGGATATCAGCTTAAAATTGACGATCCGGCGCTGTTCAGCGTCCTGCAACAGACCAATAACCGCCGCATCAGCCCGACCCCCCGTACCGCCCCTGAGCGGGTGAATTACCTGCTAATACGCTTTTTGACCTCAGCTTTTTCACTCAAGCTGGAAGATCTGGCCGATGAATGGTTTGTCAGCCGGGGAACCCTGCAAAATGATATGGCTGAGGTCAGGGAGCACCTGGCGCGCTATCACCTGAGTATTGAAACCAAGCCGCGTTATGGCATGAAGTTGTTCGGCGCTGAGCTGGCTATCCGCGCCTGCCTGACCGATTTACTGTTCCAACTGGATGGCGAAGAGCAGACCAATCCGCTGCTGAAAACCGAAAGTCTGGAGCGTGAGGCGCTGGCGCCGCTGACTGATTTTATGCATCAGCTGCTGGCCCAGTCATCGATCCAGCTGACTGACGAAGGTGAACAGTACCTGATCCTTTACTGCGCGGTGGCTATCAAGCGTATTACCGGGGGCTATCCGTTGACTGATTTCGACGCAGAAGAGGGCGATCCGGCCGTGCGGCAGGTGTCTGTGCGTCTGGCGGCAGAGCTGAAATCGCTGGTGGGGAAAGAGATCCCGGCGGCGGAAGAGGCCTATTTGCGGGTCAATATTGCGGCGCGGCGGGTTCAGAACATTTTGCCGACTGACATTAATGCCGACGATGATGAATCGCTGGTGGATTACATTCTCTCGTACATTAATGCGCATTATAACTATGATTTACAAGGTGATAAGCAGCTTCGCGCTGATCTGCTGACGCACATCAAAACCATGATCACCCGCGTCAAATACCAGATCAATATTCCCAACCCCCTGCTCGGCAACATCAAGCAGCACTATCCGATGGCTTACGACGTGACCCTGGCGGCCGTCTCCAGCTGGGGTAAATACACGCCGTATTCACTGAGTGAGAACGAGATTGGTTTTCTGGTGCTGCACATTGGCGTGGGCCTGGAGCGGCATTACAACATCGGTTACCAGCGACATCCGCAGGTGATGCTGGTGTGCGATACCGGCAACTCTACGATCCGCATGATCCAGGCGCAGATCAGCCGTAAATATCCGCAGCTGGTGGTCACGCAGGTGGTCTCTTTGCGCGACTACGAGAAGCTCGGATATATCGACGAAGATTTTATTATCTCCAATGCGCGTATTACTGAAAAAAATAAGCCGGTGGTCGTGCTGTCGCCTTTCCCAACCGAATATCAGATGGAGCAGCTGGGCAAACTGGTGTTAGTGGATCGCACGCGCCCTTACATGCTGGAGAAGTTCTTCGACGAAAAACATTTTATGATCATCAACGAACCGATGACTCAGGCTCAGCTGTTCCATAAGGTCTGCACCCAGCTGGAAGAGGAGGGCTATGTTGACGCCGAGTTCTACCCGTCAGTGGTGGAGCGGGAAGAGATTGTCTCGACCATGCTGGGTGAGGGCATCGCCCTGCCGCACTCTCTGGGGCTGTTAGCGAAGAAAACCGTGGTGATCACGCTGTTGTCCCCGCAGGGTATTGTGTGGGGAGAGGGAGAAACGGCGCACGTGATCTTCCTGCTGGCGATCAGCAAGGCGGATTACGAAGAGGCGATGGCGATTTACGATCTGTTTGTGACTTTTGTGCGGGAACGGTCGATGAGCCGTTTGCTGAGCAGTTCTAACTTCGAAAGTTTTAAGGCCATAGCCATAGATTGCCTCAGCAGAATCTAGCCATCCCCGTCATCCTTCAAGCTTTCCCTGCGTTGGCTGCCTTTACTCACCCCGATCACTTACTGGTGTCAGCTCCGGGGGATTCACTCAGTTGCCGCCTTGATGCACACCGAATGATTTAGGGGATGAGTGTATGAAGATTAGTCTTCGTCAAAACCGGAATTGATCAGGTTCACCACGGCGCTCAGTGCTTCGGCTTCATCAGGGCCGGTGGCTTCGATTTCGATTTTCTGGCCTTTCGGAGAGTCGAGCATCAGCAGCGCAATCACGCTGCTGGCTTCCGCTTCAATGCCTGCGTCGTTACGCAGCATCACTTCTGACTCAAAGCTCTGTACCAGCTCAAACAATTTCATCGCCGGACGGGCATGCATCCCCAGCCGGTTTTTGATCTCTACCGTTTGCTTTACCGTCATGATTTACGTTTTTCCAGCGTGCGATGGCGGGACTGCACGTTCTTCCCGCGGGAACGGAAGTAGTCGGCCAGCTGTTCTGCGACATACACCGAGCGGTGTTTACCGCCCGTACAGCCGATGGCGACGGTCAGATAACTGCGGTTATTGGTTTCCAGCATCGGCAGCCACTGTTCGAGGTAGCTGCGGGTCTGGTAAATGAAGTTGTGCACTTCGGTGTGGCGGTCAAGGAAAGCCGCCACGGGTTTATCCAGGCCGGTCATCGGGCGCAGCTTAGGGTCCCAGTGCGGGTTAGGCAGGAAGCGCACGTCAAACACGTAATCAGCATCGATTGGAATACCATGCTTAAAGCCGAATGACTCAAACACCATCGTCAGCTCGCGCTCACGTTTACCGAGCAGGCGGGCGCGCAGCATTTCGGCCAGTTCATGCACTGACATTTCTGAGGTGTCGATGATGAGATCTGCCGATGAACGCAAAGGTTCGAGCAGATCGGCCTCTTCGTCAATGGCGCTTTCGAGCGAGAGATTTTTATTGGAAAGAGGGTGTAGACGACGGGTGTCGCTATAACGGCGGATCAACGTATTGCGATCGGCATCGAGGAACAACAGTTGCGGTGAAAAACTCTCCGGCAACTGTGACATCGCGTGGTCGAAAATCTCCGGGTTTTCCGGCATGTTACGCACGTCGATACTGACGGCGGCAGACGTGTTGCGGTCGGCGAGGGTCTGGGCAAGCTGGGGCAGTAAGACCACCGGCAAGTTGTCCACACAATAAAAACCCATATCTTCCAGTGCCCGCAAAGCAACCGACTTCCCGGAACCGGAACGGCCGCTGACAATCATCAGCACCATGTTGTCACTCCCCTGCAATTCAGTGTTCAGAATTCACTTCCCCGGCAAGCTAACCGGGAACCATCATTGGCAAAATCTTGCCGGTACAAAAGGGCACCGGCTGAACATCAACAGTTAGTACTTCCGATCTTTCTATTATTCACTTTCGGTCATGATCTGGAACAGTTCTTCGTCGCTTTGTGCACCACGCAGACGACGACACACAGTTTTGTCAGCCAGCTTTTTAGCGACTAAAGACAAGGTGTGTAAGTGGGTCTTACATTGATCAGCAGGGACCAGTAAGGCAAAAAGCAGATCAACCGGCTGATTGTCAATAGCATCGAAGGCGATAGGCTGTTCCAGCTGAATGAATACGCCGACAGCGCGCAGCGTGTCCTCTTCCAGTTTTCCGTGCGGAATGGCAATGCCTGCGCCAATCCCGGTACTGCCCATTCTTTCGCGGGTAAGAATGGCGTCGAAAATCACCTGCGGGGCCAGATTAAGCTGCTTGGCGGCAAGTTCGCTGATGATTTCCAGCGCGCGTTTTTTACTGGCGCAGTGAACGCCGCTTTTCGTGCATTCGGCGTTAAGGACTGACGTTAACTGCATAGCTGTATCGTTAATCATTTCATCTTCACTTTAGCGCTCTTTCACTCTCAATGCTCTTTCGCCCTAAATGACAGTTCGGCTCGTTTCCCGAAGGTCACGAGCCGATGCTCTCAAGGTTTTTCATGCGAGAGGTTAGGTGAGTGTCAGTGCTGTTTCAGTTTATCTTTATGCTTATTGAGCTGGCGTGCCAGTTTATCAACCAGGCCGTCGATGGCCGCATACATATCCTGATGTTCCGAGGTGGCGTGCAACTCGCCTCCATTCACATGCAGTGTGGCCTCAGCCACTTTCTGCACTTTTTCAACGCTCAGCACCACATATACCTGATTAATTCGATCGAAATATTGCTCAAGTTTGGCAAATTTCGACGAAACGAATTCTCTCATGGCTTCCGTGATTTCGACGTGATGTCCGGTAATGTTGAGCTGCATAATGTCTTCCTTCTCTGTTGAGGTCAAACTAACTGTTTACGCTGGTTTGAGGGCGGGATGGACAAAGACTCTCGGTATTTGGCAACGGTACGACGGGCCACCATGATCCCCTGATCGGAAAGCAGGGTAGCTAACTTGCTGTCACTTAACGGTTTGACGGGGTTTTCCGCCGCGATCAATTTCCTCACCAGCGCCCGGATAGCCGTCGACGATGCCTCACCGCCGCTGTCAGTACTGACATGGCTGGAGAAGAAATATTTCAGCTCGAAAATGCCACGAGGACTGTGCAAAAACTTCTGCGTGGTCACGCGTGAAATCGTCGATTCGTGCATTTCGACGGCTCCGGCGATATCTGCCAGAACCATCGGTTTCATAAACTCTTCGCCTGATTCAAAAAAAGCCTGCTGCTGTTCGACGATGCAGCGGGTCACTTTCAACAGGGTTTCGTTACGGCTTTCCAGACTTTTTATCAGCCATTTTGCTTCCTGCAAATTGCTGCGAATGAACTGGCCGTCGCTGTCGCTGCGGGCTGAACTGCCCATTGCGGCGTACTGCTGGTTGATCTTCAAACGTGGAATACTGTCGGAGTTGAGTTCCACCGTCCAGACTCCTGACACTTTACGGACCAGCACGTCCGGGATCACGTATTCAGATTCACCGGTGTTGATCGACTGTCCGGGGCGCGGATCCAAGGACTGGATCAACTGCATCGCTCCTTTGAGTGTATCTTCTTTTAGCCGGGTTGATCGCATCAGTGCGCGGAAATCATGATTCGCCAGCAGATCCAGATGTTCGCTGACAATCAGTTTAGCTTCGATCAGAAAAGCGGTTTCTGGAACGTATTGAGAAAGCTGGATCAGCAGACAGTCACGCAAGTCTTTTGCCGCCACGCCCACCGGGTCAAAACGCTGAACGCGTTTAAGTACGGCTTCCACTTCTTCCATGGTGACGTCTTCGTCACCCATGCTTTCCAGGATATCTTCCAGCGACACGGTGAGATAGCCGGTGTCATCCACGGCATCAACAATCGAGGTGGCGATTGCCGCATCGGTATCAGTGAAAGGCGTTAGTTCAACCTGCCACATCAGGTAATCCTGAAGCGTCTGGGTGGTTTCGCCCTGATAAACTGGCAGCTCATCGTCGCTGTAATCGTTACCGGTACCGGAAGGCGTACCGGCGGTATAAATCTCGTCCCAGGTGGCGTCCAGCGGCAACTCTTCGGGCATGTCTTTCTGCTCAAGAGCTTCGCGGGTATCAAGGCCTTCGCTATCTGGGGTTTCTACGGAGTCGATCTCTTCATGCAGGTCGGTTTGCTCTAACAGCGGATTGCTTTCCAGCGCCAGTTGGATCTCCTGCTGGAGTTCAAGCGTCGACAGCTGCAGCAGGCGGATAGCCTGTTGTAACTGAGGGGTCATGGCCAATTGCTGGCTGAATCTGAGCTGCAAACCTTGCTTCATATCTTGGCTTTACGTCCTGAACTCTTATGGCGTGATTTACAGGCGGAACTCTTCACCGAGATAGACACGTTTCACTTGTTCATCCGCCAGAATCTCAGTCGGTGTGCCGTGAGCGATGAGTTTGCCCTGACTGACGATATAAGCACGTTCACACACATCGAGCGTTTCACGCACGTTGTGGTCGGTGATCAGCACGCCAAGGCCGCTGTCACGCAGATGCTCAATGATCTTCTTGATATCAATAACTGAAATCGGGTCAACGCCGGCAAAGGGCTCATCCAGCAGAATAAACTTCGGATTGGCCGCCAGTGCACGGGCGATCTCGACGCGGCGGCGTTCACCCCCGGACAAGGATTGCCCGAGGTTGTCGCGCAGATGGGAGATATGGAACTCTTCCATCAGTTCGTTTGCTCTATCATTGCGCTGATCTTTCGTCAGATCTTCGCGGATCTCGAGTACGGCCATCAGGTTGTTGAAGACGCTGAGACGGCGGAAGATCGACGCTTCCTGCGGCAGATAACCGATTCCACGGCGTGCGCGTGTATGCAGCGGCAGCAGGCTGATGTCTTCATCGTCAACGATAATACGGCCCGCATCGCGCTGGACAATGCCCACGACCATGTAAAAGGTGGTGGTTTTACCCGCACCGTTTGGACCTAACAACCCGACGATTTCGCCTGAGTTGACCGCCAGGCTGACATCTTCAACCACTTTGCGGCCTTTGTAGGCCTTAGCCAAATTTTCTGCGATTAACGTTGCCATAAATTATCACTTACTCTTTTTCGTCTGGTTGGTCGTGGTATTAGCGGCCGGTTGATTTTTGTCCTGCAACTGTGCAGGAACCAGAACGGTGGTCACGCGGCCGCCTTTGCTGTCGCTGAAGGCTTCCATCTGCTGTTTTTGCACCAGATAAGTAATGCGGTCACCCTTCACATTGCTGTCTTGCTGTTCCAGGTAGGCATTACCGGTCAGAGTCACGAGGTCAGTGGCAACTTCATAACGCACTTTCGATGCATGGCCGCTGATAGGTTTGCCGTTGTCCTGCATCTGATAGAAAGTCACCGGGTTACCGTAACCTTCTACCACTTCCTTGCCAGACTCACCTTTAGGTCGGATAACCACGACTTTATCGGCTTTAACCTGAATCGAGCCCTGATTGACGATCACGTTACCGGTAAACGTGGCGGTGTTCGTGTTGACGTCCAGCGCCTGATTAACCGAGTTGATGGTGATCGGCTTGGTGGTGTCATCTTTCAGCGCAAACGCCGGAATGCTGACGGCAAGCAGTGTGCTGGTGATCAGGAAATTACGGATTTTATTTTTTGCTTGGAATTTCATAAGTGGTATTTACCTTTTCGATCAGCTCTGCGGTTTTATTACGCAGATTTCCACGCATTTTCATGCCGTTAGATGTAAAGCCTGTGCCGTAAAGCGTTACTTCATCATCTGAAGCCACGTCCTGTGTGACCAGGTTAACTGAAGCGTTGTCCGTTACGATACGCTGCAACTGCGACGTATCCGGCGTCAGGCTGTCCACCTGAACGTGCCCGTACAAATAGAGCATTTTGTCATTGGTCATCTTGGCGCGATCCGAGCGTACGGTCCAGACAGGAATTTTGTCTTTGTCGTACATGGTCATCACGGGCTTGGTAAACCAGGTCAGTTGATCGGTAGTGTAATATTTGACCTCTTCGGAGACCAGCTTGTAATTCAGACTGCCGAGCGGGTTATACACCACGGTGATCGTGTGCTGGCTCTGATACGTTGGGTCCTGATCGTTAGTCGCAGACGGTGCCGGATCATCCGAGTCAGAAAGAGACCAGCCAATTAGTGCTAATGCCACGAGGGCCAGCAGGATGGTTACCCATAGCTTTGGTTTATTCATATCGACAGCCCCTTGGCGTCCTCCAGCTTGCCCTGCGCCAGCAGAATCAGGTCGCATAATTCGCGCACTGCGCCGCGTCCGCCGGGGATATGCGTCACATAATGCGCTTTGGGCAGCAGTATCGGATGCGCGTCTTGTACGGCAACCGACAGGCCAACTTCGGCCATCACTGGCCAGTCAATCAGGTCATCACCAATATAGGCGACCTGGCTGGCCTCTAAAGACAGTGTATCTAACAGTTCGCGGAAGGCCAAAAGCTTATCCGATTGCCCCTGATACAGGTGGCGAATACCCAGCGTATTAGCGCGGTCTTCCAGCAGCTTCGCGCTCCTGCCGGTAATGATGGCGACCTCAATATCGGAGGTCAGCAGGCAGCGGATACCGTAACCGTCTCGAACGTTGAAGCTTTTCAGCTCCTCGCCCTGATTTCCCATATAAATCAGGCCATCAGACATGACGCCGTCCACGTCACAAATCAGCAGGCGGATAGCTTTTGCCCGTTCCAGCACGTGAGCACTGACCGGACCATAGCAGGTATCCACCGTGGCTGCGCTATTACTCATTCGGGACATTCCTCAATTAAACTACGCCAGCGCGCAGCATGTCGTGCATATGTACCACACCCAACAACTGGTCGCCATCGGCAACCATGACGCAGGTAATGTGGCGATCCTGCATCAGGTTCAGGGCATCAACGGCCAGCAGTGTCGGACGAACGCGAACGCCGCCGGTGGTCATGACGTCAGCAATGGCTGCTTCGTTGATATTGACACCCATGTCGAAGATGCGGCGTAAATCACCGTCGGTGAAGATGCCTTCGATCTTCATGAGGTCATTGCAAATGACCGTCATCCCCATATTTTTACGAGTGATCTCCAGCAGGGCATCGCGCAGTGACGCGTCGCGGCTGACGTGCGGGATTTCGGCACCGGTATGCATGATATCGCTGACCCGCAGCAGAAGCTTGCGACCCAGTGCTCCGCCCGGATGTGACAGGGCAAAATCTTCGGCAGTAAAACCGCGTGCCTGCAAAAGTGCCACAGCCAGCGCGTCACCCATCACCATTACGGCGGTGGTACTGGTCGTCGGGGCCAGCCCGAGCGGGCAGGCTTCCTGTGGAACGCGGACGCATATATGCACATCGGCCGCTTTCCCCATTGAACTTTCCGGGTTGGCTGTCAAGCAAATCATGGTGATCGACAAACGTTTTAATACCGGGATCAGCGCCAGTATTTCGTGTGATTCACCCGAGTTGGAAATCAGGATCACGATGTCTTGTTTGGACACCATACCCAGATCGCCATGACTGGCTTCGCCCGGATGAACAAAGAATGCAGGGGTGCCAGTGCTGGCAAACGTTGCCGCCATTTTGCGGCCGACGTGACCTGACTTGCCCATGCCCATCACCACTATTTTACCGACGCAAGCGAACATCTTTTCACATGCGCGGGTAAAGTCGTCGTTGATGTACTGGTCGAGTTGGTCCAGTCCCTCACGTTCGGTCTTGAGTACGGCCTTTCCTGCAGACTGGAAGTCAAATCTTCCTTCTTGCTCGAAATTTCCCATGATCTCTTCCTGATGGGGTTTAAAACTCAACGCTGCCAGGTACAAAGTACAGCAACGCCAGATAAGCGATAAAGCCACATAATAACAGGGCGCCGGCCAGGTGACCGATGCGGTGTTTACGCATCAGGCACAGTCCGGTCAGTACCACGCTCACCGCCAGCATCACCCAGTAGTCGCGGTGAAACGCTTCCGGGCTGAACGAACCCGGAGCAACCAGTGCCGGTAATCCCAGCACCAGGCAGGTGTTAAAAATATTGGCGCCGATGATATTACCCAGTGCAATATCATCCTCACCTTTCACGGAACCCGCAATAAAGGTCGCCATTTCTGGCAGGCTGGTGCCGATAGCCACAACCGTTAAACCGATAATCAGTTCACTGACCCCAAAATAGCGCGCAATGACCGTGGTATTATCGACGATCATGCTCGACGCCAGCGGCATAATAATGAACGCCAGCGCCAGCCACAGGAAGGCAACGGTGTTGCTGCTGTCTTGCGGAAGTTCTGCCATCTGCTCGTAGGTCAGCGTGTCCAGACCCTGCTTTTCCGCCGCCCGGGCGATTTTAATCATCAAAATGACGAAAATCGCGGCGCTGGCCAGGAGCAGAACACCGTCCAGACGGCTCAGTTCGCCGTCGCTGAGCAGAAAACCGCATAGCACCGTGACCAGTAACAATAAAGGGAGTTCTCGCCTCAGGATATCAGAACCGACGGAAATTGGATGAATCAGGGCCGCGCCGCCCAAAATCAGAAGAATATTAATGATATTTGAACCGATCGCGTTGCCGACGGCTAAATCCATTTGATCGTTAATGGCGGCGGTGGTTGAGACCACCAACTCCGGCAGGGAAATACCAACACCGACGACGGTCATACCAATGATGAGCGGGGGGATCCCCAACGAGCGGGCAAGAACGGCTGCTCCGTACACTAATCGATCGGCGGCATAAACTAAGAGTAATAGGCCGACAACCATGAGTACGATAGCGAGAAGCATGAAAAATCCTTTAATTAGGTATAATGCGAGGTTCGTTGCCTGAACAGCCGAGCAAAAGGTCGTCAAAAAATGAACAAGGGCTTTATTGTGTCCTAAAACAGCCAGCCAAAGCTGCTGTATGTTAGACGAATACTGCGTTTGTTTTAATAGTGTTGTTCACTGTTTTTGACCATCTGGGGCAGAAAAGTAAAACAATGGCAATTTTGGTGACGTAAACGCGGTAAGTTTTTGTAAAAATACCAGAGTTACGCGCCGATGCCCCTAACATCAGGGGTATCGTAAGCTGAAACAATCCGAAGGGATAAACTGAATGAGTCAGAGCCAATCGAATCTGGTTGAGATCAAGGGCATGAGTTTCACGCGCGGCGATCGTCCCATTTTCGAAGAGATAAATATGACGGTGCCACGCGGCAAAGTCACAGCCATCATGGGCCCATCCGGGATCGGTAAAACGACCTTGCTGCGCCTGATCGGCGGGCAGCTGGCGCCGGACAGCGGCGAAATTTGGTTCGACGGGGAGAACATTCCCGCCTTATCGCGCAGTAAGCTGTACGAGTCGCGCAAGAAAATGAGCATGTTGTTTCAGTCCGGTGCATTATTTACTGACCTGAATGTGTTCGAGAATGTCGCCTTTCCGCTACGCGAACACAGTAAACTGCCGGAAGAACTGCTGCGCAGCACGGTGACCATGAAACTGGAAGCCGTTGGCTTGCGCGGTGCCGGTGAACTGATGCCAGCCGAACTTTCAGGTGGTATGGCCCGCCGTGTCGCGCTGGCGCGTGCTATTGCGCTCGATCCGGAACTGATTATGTTTGATGAGCCTTTCGTGGGTCAGGATCCGATTACGATGGGCGTACTGGTGAAGCTGATTGATGAGCTTAACCATGCTCTGGGCGTCACCTGTATTGTTGTGTCACATGATGTTCCTGAAGTTCTGAGCATCGCTGACTATGCTTATATTGTGGCGGCTCAGCATGTAATTGCTGAAGGCACGCCCGAGGCGCTACAAAATAATCCTGATCCCCGCGTTCGCCAGTTTCTCGACGGTATCGCCGATGGACCGGTGCCTTTCCGCTTCCCGGCTGGTGATTATAAAGCCGAGCTGCTTGGATGATGGAGTTGTATATCAATGTTAATTAAGGCATTAGCCTCTACAGGTCGCCGTGGCATTCAAACCTGCACTTCGTTTGGCCGCGCCGGACTGATGTTATTCCGGGCGCTGGTCGGCAAGCCGCAGTTTGCCAAACAGTGGCCGCTGTTGCTTAAACAGCTTTACAGCGTGGGTGTGCTGTCGCTGTTGATCATCCTGGTGTCAGGGCTGTTCATCGGTATGGTGCTGGGTCTGCAAGGGTATATTGTGCTGACAACCTACAGTGCGGAAGCCAGCCTTGGCATGATGGTGGCACTCTCTCTGCTGCGTGAGCTGGGTCCTGTGGTTACCGCGCTGCTGTTCGCGGGCCGCGCCGGTTCTGCACTGACCGCAGAGATCGGGTTGATGAAAGCCACTGAGCAGATTTCCAGTCTGGAGATGATGGCCATCGACCCGCTACGCCGCGTTGTGGCACCCCGTTTCTGGGCTGGGGTGATCTCCATGCCATTACTGACGGCGATTTTTGTGGCCGTGGGTATCTGGGGTGGATCGCTGGTGGGGGTGGACTGGAAAGGCATCGACAGCGGATTCTTCTGGTCTGCCATGCAAAGTGCGGTAGAGTGGCGCCATGACTTACTTAACTGCCTGATTAAAAGTGTAGTTTTTGCCATTACCGTGACATGGATTGCCCTGTTCAACGGTTATGACGCTATCCCAACTTCAGAAGGGATCAGCCGGGCAACGACCCGTACCGTGGTGCATTCGTCTCTGGCGGTGCTGGGATTAGATTTTGTGCTGACAGCACTGATGTTTGGGAATTAATCAATGCAAACGAAAAAGAGTGAAATCTGGGTTGGCGCGTTTTTGATCATCGCCCTGTGTGCCGTATTATTTCTTTGCCTCAAAGTCGCGGATATCCGTTCGATTGGCTCGGAACCGACTTACCGTATTTCTGCCACCTTCGACAATATTGGTGGTCTGAAAGCCGGCTCTCCGGTCAAAGTCGGCGGTGTTGTCGTCGGGCGCGTCAGCGCGATCACACTGGACAAAAATTATTCGCCAAAAGTGGAGATGGATATTGAGCAAAAATATAACCAAATCCCAAGCACCAGTACGCTGGCTATCCGTACTTCCGGCCTGCTGGGTGAGCAATTCCTGGCGTTGAATATCGGTTTTGAAGATCCTGATATGGGAACCACCATCCTCAAGGATGGCGGCTCGATTCAGGACACCAAATCTGCGCTGGTGCTGGAAGATCTGATTGGTCAGTTCCTGTACAAGAGCGGCGGCGATAAAGATAAAACGGAAGCTAATGCGGGCGATGCTCAGGCGGCCCCGGATGCAGCGGTAGCGCCACAGCCCGCGGCAACCAGTCATTAAGCACTTTTCACGAGCAGAGTTTAAAAGAGGAATATTGCATGTTTAAACGTATCATTTTAGCCACCCTGCTGGTGGTCATGGCCCCGCTGGCGCATGCCGCGGTAGACAAGACTAATCCATACAGCATGATGAATGAAGCGGCGAAGAACACCTTTACCCGTCTGAAAACAGAGCAGCCAAAAATCAAGCAGGATCCCAACTACCTGCGTGTGATCGTGCGTGAAGAGCTGCTGCCGTTTGTGCAGATCAAATACGCTGGTGCGCTGGTGCTGGGCCGTTACTACAAAGATGCGACACCGGCGCAGCGCGAAGCGTACTTCAGCGCTTTCGGTGACTACCTGCAGCAGGCTTATGGTCAGGCACTGGCGTTGTATAACAACCAGACTTATAACGTGCAACCTGAGCAGCCTTATGCGAATCAGGACATTATTGCTATCCGTGTCACTATCGTTGACCCGAATGGCCGTCCGCCAGTTCGCCTTGATTTCCAATGGCGTAAAAACACCAAAACCGGTGAATGGCAGGCTTATGACATGATTGCCGAAGGCGTGAGCATGATTTCCACCAAACAGAACGAATGGGCAGACATCTTGCGTCAGAAAGGTATCGATGGTCTGACTGAGCGTCTGAAACAAGCCGCTGCACAACCAATCACGCTGGATCAAAAATGATGAAGGGCGCACTGAGCTGGGAGCATCAGCCGCCGCGCCTGATTTTGCGTGGTGAGCTGGATCGCGAAACGTTACTCTCGCTGTGGAATCAGCGCCGCACCCTGATGAGCCAGATTGACGTGATTGATGTCGCCGGGCTGGAGCGCGTCGATTCCGCTGGGCTTGCCATGCTGGTTCATCTGCGTGAACAGGTTGAGCAGGATGGCGGTACACTGGCGCTTACTGGGATCACCGATCGTTTGAGCACACTTATTGCGCTCTATAATTTGCAGGATATTATCCCTGTTAATTAGCAGCACGGTGTGACGCGCGGAAAAATAAGGCAGCAGTAACCGCAAGTTAGCGCAAGGTTTCTGCAATCGCCGGTATTAGACAGATAAGCCCCTGTGCAAAACTCACGCACAGGGGCTTTTTCGTGGTTTAAGAGTTGGCCGGATCCCTATAAGATGTTCGGCTGTTATGATCTCTTCAGAAGAATCGATTCCTATGGACACTAACGAAATTAAAGACGTGCTGATGAACACATTGGCATTAGATGAAGCCCACGTCACGGGTGACGGCAGCCACTTCCAGGCCATCGTGGTGGGCGCATTATTCGACGGCATGAGCCGTGTGAAAAAACAACAAACCGTGTATGCCCCTTTGATGGAATACATCGCAGACAATCGCATTCATGCACTCTCTATCAAGGCCTATACCCCTGAAGAGTGGCAGCGTGACCGCAAACTGAACGGTTTTTAAGGCGGCAGGCTCCCCCCTGCCAGCAGCACATATTTGAATTCAGTATTTGAAATTAAGAGAGCCGTCATAATGGATAAATTTCGTGTACAAGGTGGCACTCGTCTGAGTGGCGAAGTGTCTATCTCCGGCGCTAAAAATGCCGCACTTCCTATCTTGTTTGCTGCACTGCTGGCCGAAGAGCCAGTTGAGTTGCAGAACGTTCCCCATCTGAAAGATATCGACACCACGCTGAAATTACTTGGCCAGCTCGGCACCAAAATCGAACGTAATGGTTCGGTCTTTGTGGACGCCAGCGAAGTTAACGAGTTTTGCGCGCCTTACGATTTGGTGAAAACCATGCGTGCCTCTATCTGGGCGCTTGGCCCGTTGGTGGCTCGTTTTGGTCAGGGCCAGGTTTCACTGCCAGGCGGTTGCGCTATCGGCGCACGTCCGGTTGATCTGCACATTTCGGGTCTTGAGCAGCTGGGCGCGAAAATCGTTCTGGAAGAAGGTTACGTCAAAGCTTCCGTCGATGGCCGTTTGCAGGGTGCGCATATTGTGATGGATAAAGTCAGCGTTGGCGCAACGGTGACCATCATGTGTGCGGCGACTCTGGCAGAAGGCACCACGATTATCGAGAACGCCGCGCGTGAGCCGGAAATCACGGATACCGCCGGTTTCCTTAATACGCTGGGTGCGAAAATCACCGGCGCAGGCACCGACAAAATCACCATCGAAGGCGTTAAACGTCTGGGTGGCGGTGTGTATCGCGTAGTACCTGATCGCATCGAAACCGGGACTTTCCTGGTCGCTGCTGCCATCTCCGGTGGCAAAGTGGTTTGCCGTGATACGCGTCCTGACACACTGGATGCGGTGTTAGCGAAACTGCGTGAAGCGGGTGCGGATATCGAAGTGGGCGAAGACTGGATCAGCCTTGATATGCATGGCAAACGTGCGAAAGCCGTGACCTTCCGCACTGCACCGCATCCTGGTTTCCCAACCGATATGCAGGCGCAGTTCAGCCTTCTGAATCTGGTCGCCGAAGGCACCGGTGTTATCACCGAAACCATCTTCGAAAACCGCTTCATGCATATTCCTGAGCTTATCCGTATGGGCGCTCACGCCGAGATTGAAGGCAGCACCCTGATTTGTCATGGTGTTGAGCAGCTTTCCGGCGCGCAGGTGATGGCGACCGATTTACGCGCCTCTGCCAGCCTGGTTCTGGCGGGGTGTATCGCTGAAGGCGTCACCATCGTTGACCGTATTTATCATATCGACCGCGGCTATGAGCGTATCGAGGATAAACTGCGTCAGCTGGGTGCGAAGATTGAGCGTTTTAAAGGCGAGTGATCGTCTTTTAATTCTGCCATCTGTGGGATAAATAAAAAGCCGGAAGGGGAAACCCATCCGGCTTTTTTACGTTTTCACGGCCTGCGTGCAATCAGTGTGACGGGTATTCCTGAATGGTGACCTGCAGCGTGAGTTTCTTGCCGTTACGCATAATCTCTACCGGAATGACCGTACCAGGGCGGATTTCAGCGACCTGATCCATCGTCTCAATGGCTGATATCGCCGGTTTACCGTTCACGCTGACAATTACATCGGTGACGACCATACCGGCATTGGCGGCTGGCCCGTTCGGCGTCACTTCGTTAACAATGATCCCCTGCATCCTGTCCAGACCGCTTGCCGGGCCATGCAGCGGTGATACTTCACGCCCACCAATACCGATATAACCGCGGATAACCCTGCCATCGCGGATCAATTTCCCCATGACTTTCATGGCAAGTGCGGTCGGTATGGCGAACCCAATGCCTTCCGGCGTAGCGCCATCATTACTTTGGTCAAAGGAGAGTGTATTAATTCCTACCAGTTCGCCAAGGCTGTTTACCAATGCGCCCCCCGAGTTGCCCTGATTAATCGAGGCATCGGTTTGCAGGAAGTTCTGACGCCCGGAAGGGCTCAGGCCGATACGGCCCGTGGCGCTGATGATGCCCTGAGTTACTGTCTGCCCAAGATTATAAGGGTTACCGATAGCCATCACGAGGTCGCCTACACGGGGAACGCGTTTGGTGTTAATCGGAATGACCGGCAGGTTACCGGCATCGATTTTCAACACGGCCAGATCGGTCAGACTGTCTGAACCGACTAACAAGGCTTCAGATACCCGTCCGTCCTGCAAGGCAACAATGACCTGATCGGCGTTATTGATCACATGCTTGTTGGTGAGAATGTAGCCCTTATCGTTCATGATCACGCCCGAACCCAGCGTGCGGATCTGTAACTCACTTTGCGAGTTGGTGCCCATATTACGGTTATAGACATTCACTACGGCAGGGGCAGCATGACGTACGCCTTCGTTAAAGCTGACAGGCTGTTCATTGTTTTCGCTAAAGTTGTGATCGAACAATGGCTGGGCAATATTTTTGCGCAACATGGGTACTGCGGCCAGTAAAATACCGGCAACAATCAATCCAATAACGGCAGATCGCAATAACTTAACAAGCATAAGTGTCTGGAATGGTGGGTGGAATATTTCAGAAGGATAGCATGAGTTAATCGGACGCAGCACGGGCTACGTCCGATTTTCAGAGGTTTACGGCATTAACGGCGGTTTTAAGGCATCAACAAATAGATATTTTGGCCTTTACGCTGAACGCTCAGAGCGATCAGGGCAGGTTTGGTTTCCAGGATCTTCCTGAACGCCGCCAGATTATCGACACTTTCACGGTTAACGCCGACGATCACGTCATCTTTCTGCAAGCCAATTTGATCGGCAGGGGAGTCCTTTTTCACGTCATCAACGCGGATCCCTTTCGCGGTTTTCGAATCGAGATCGCTCAGCGTAACGCCCTGCAACGCCGGATTAAGCTTATCGATGCTGGTTTCTATCGTCGGGCTTTTATCCAGCGTGACATTCACGGTCATCGATTGGCCTTCGCGCAACAGACCAATCTGCATCGTCACGCCAGGACCGGCAGTGCCCACTTTGGCGCGCAGTTCAGCAAAGCTGCTCAGCGGTTTGCCCTGGAGCGTCACCAGAATATCACCTGATTTAATGCCCGCTTTCGAGGCGGCTGAATCAGGCAGGACTTCGTTTACGAATGCCCCACGCTGACTGTCGAGCTTGAAGGCTTTGGCCAGTTCAGGCGTCATTTCCGTCCCGCGAATACCCAGCAGACCACGCTTAATTTCACCGTATTGGATCAACTGCTCACTCAGGTTTTTCGCCATATTCACCGGAATGGCAAAGCCAATACCGATGCTGCCGCCCTGCGAGGAGAGAATGGCAGTATTGATACCAATCAGTTCACCCTTCAGGTTCAGCAGTGCGCCGCCGGAGTTACCACGGTTAATCGAGGCGTCGGTCTGGATAAAGTTCTCCAGCCCTTCGAGGTTCAGACCGCTGCGCCCGAGCGCTGAGATAATGCCGGAGGTGGCCGTTTGGCCGAGGCCGAATGGGTTGCCCACGGCGACGGCAAAATCACCCACTCGCAGGGTATCGGAGTCGGCCATCGCAATTTGCGTCAGGTTTTTGCCATCGATGATTTGAATTAAGGCGATATCAGACTGGTCATCTTTACCTATCAGTTTGGCTGAGTACTCGCGGCCATCGTTGATCTGTACGGTAATTTTATCGGCGTTATTGACCACGTGATTGTTGGTCAGCACATAGCCTTTGGCGGCATCAATGATCACGCCAGAACCCAGACCTTCAAAGGCCTGACCGCCCTGATCTTCGGAAGGCGCCTGAGGCCCGAAGAAGAATTTGAATTCAGGTGGCACATCACTGCTTGGCGGCTGCGTGCCGGATACCTGTACGCTAACAACGGCGGGCAGGACTTTTTCCAGCATAGGCGCCAGGCTCGGTAACGGCTGGCCACCCACGGCAATCGGAATACCGGCATTCGCGGCAGGAACAGAAGCGAAGGTTAAGCCGAGACTTATCGCTAATACGCTGAGCAAAAAAGACTTTTTCTTCATCAGGATAACACTCTCGCTGTCTGTTATGGACTATGAACGATAGTCTGCGTTGGGTATTTAGGAAGAGTCAGTCTGTAGAGGAGCGACGTCGGTAAACCTGCACGTCTTGGGCTGACCCGTGACGATGAACATCGCCACGGGTAATTCCCATCGTTTATTTACGACCTGTACGTTGACCACGCAGCAGGCCTGAGGCACCGTCGGAATAGTCGCGCGGCATTTCTACCGGTGCCTGATCGTTATCAGCCTCAGAACCGGTCAAACGGTAATTGAACGGGTTATCCTGTTCCGGCATATCGGGCAGCAGGTTGTTGGAGCTTTTCGCCATGTGCTGATACAGCTGGCGGTAGTCGGTGGCCATGTTGTCCAGTAGCTCTGCGCTGCGGGCAAAGTGCCCCGTCAGCTCCTGACGATATTCGTCCAGCTCCGCCTTGCTTCTGTCCAGCTCGTTTTGCATCACTTGCTGATCGCGTAATTTACGATTGCCAAAGCGCATCGCCACCGCACCAACTGCGATACCGACCACTAATCCAATGAGCGCATACTCCCAGGTCATAATGACTCCTATTTTGACTTCGTTTTTCCGCAGGGCTTTTTCATGCAATGGTTTTAACGTAAATTCTACCTACGTTTTCCACCTGTATCAGTCCACTATAACCGTTTACTTCGCCCGAGTGGAATCCTGAGCTGACATTCACTGTCGCAAAGCGATTTTTTCACGAGCATACGGGCGGTAAAAGCGGCGAACAGGTGCTAAATCTGCGGGTAACCGCCGTGAAATACTGAAAAATATTTTCTCAGGGACGTTGATCAACATGCAACCCACGACACCACTGACCTTATATAAGAGCGCATTAGCTGCCGGAGAGTTCCAGCCGGATGACATTCAGCTGCAGGCCGTGACCCGGCTGGAGGGGATTTATCATGCGCTGAATAACCCGCCCGCTGCGAAAACAACGTCCTCTTCCGGGCTACTGGGACGGCTGTTTGGTAAAAGCAGCGTGAAACTGACCCTGCGGCCTGCACAGGGCTTATATATGTGGGGCGGTGTCGGACGGGGCAAGACCTGGCTGATGGATCTTTTTTTCCAGACGCTGCCCGGTGACAGAAAGCTGCGACTGCATTTCCACCGTTTCATGCTGCGGGTACATCAGCAGCTGACGGAATTACAGGGGCAGGAGAATCCGCTGGAAATCATCGCTGACAGCTTCAAGACCGAAACCGATGTGCTCTGTTTTGATGAGTTTTTTGTTTCCGATATCACCGACGCCATGCTGCTGGCAACGTTGTTGCAGGCGCTGTTTGCGCGCGGTATCACGCTGATTGCAACCTCCAATATTCCGCCGGACAATCTTTATCGCAACGGGCTACAACGTGCGCGTTTCATACCTGCTATCGATCTGATTAAAGAGTATTGCGACGTGATGAACGTCGACGCAGGTATTGATTATCGTCTGCGCACGTTAACGCAGGCCAATCTGTGGCTGGCGCCTTTACAACCTGAAACCGCGGTCGTGATGCAGCATATGTTCGACAAGCTGGCAGGACAGAAAGGCGAAGCCCACCCGTTGTTGCAGGTCAATCACCGTCCCTTGCAGGCGATTGCCTCTGGCGACGGCGTACTGGCCGTGGAATTTCATACTTTGTGTGAAGAGGCGCGCAGCCAGCTGGACTACATTGCGCTGTCGAAGATTTACCACAGCGTTCTGTTGCATAATGTCCCGGTGATGGGGCTGAAAGATGAAAACGCCGCCCGTCGGTTTCTGGCGCTGGTCGATGAATTTTATGAGCGCCACGTCAAACTAGTTATTTCAGCAGAAACGCCGATGTATGAAATTTATCAGGGTGAACGGCTAAAATTTGAATACCAGCGCTGTCTGTCGCGTTTACAGGAGATGCAAAGCGAGGAGTATCTCAGGTTGCCGCATCTGCCTTGACCTGCAAATTGTGCTGTGGCAAAAACTGAGCGGGTGACTTACCCCCGAAAGACTAAATGGAATGATGCGAAATCTGCGCTTTAGTCAAAAAAGGGTTCGATCTTTGCGGGTGACTTCTCTATAATCCTGCGACCCCACGTTACAACGAAGTTTTTTTCCCGAAACTTCATAGTGCCGGCAATGGCTATTCGAAGGGGTAGGTTTGCTGGACTGATGGTCGTGTGAACCTCCAATACTTATTTTATAAACAAGTAAGCGTTTGGGTGTTCGCCAACGTGTAACTTTAATTGGGTAAGCTTTTAATGAAAACTTTTACAGCTAAGCCGGAAACAGTACAACGTGACTGGTTCGTAGTTGACGCAACGGGCAAGACCTTAGGTCGCCTGGCCACTGAACTGGCCAGCCGTCTGCGTGGCAAGCATAAAGCGGAATACACTCCGCACGTTGATACTGGTGATTACATCATCGTTCTGAACGCAGAAAAAGTTGCTGTTACTGGCAACAAGCGTAATGACAAGATTTATTACCATCACACCGGCCACATCGGTGGTATCAAACAAGCGACCTTTGAAGAGATGATTGCTCGCCGTCCAGAGCGTGTCATCGAGCTCGCGGTTAAAGGCATGCTGCCGAAGGGCCCGCTGGGTCGTGCAATGTACCGTAAACTGAAAGTTTACGCGGGTAACGAGCACACTCATGCGGCACAGCAACCGCAAGTTCTTGACATTTAATCGGGATTATAGGCAATGGCTGAAAATCAATACTACGGCACTGGTCGCCGCAAAAGCTCCGCCGCTCGCGTTTTTATCAAGCCGGGCAGTGGTAACATCGTAATTAACCAGCGTAGCCTGGAACAGTACTTTGGTCGTGAAACTGCCCGCATGGTAGTTCGTCAACCTCTGGAACTGGTCGACATGGTTTCTAAATTTGACCTGTACATCACTGTTAAAGGTGGTGGTATCTCTGGTCAAGCTGGTGCTATCCGTCACGGTATTACTCGTGCACTGATGGAATATGACGAAAGTCTGCGTGGCGAACTGCGTAAAGCAGGTTTCGTTACTCGTGATGCTCGTAAAGTTGAACGTAAGAAAGTCGGCCTGCGTAAAGCACGTCGTCGTCCTCAGTTCTCCAAGCGTTAATTCTTTACTGCTCCGGCAGTGCAGTGTTTCGACACAAAGAACAACGCCAAAAACCCGGTGCTACACCGGGTTTTTTTATGCCCGCGAGATGGCATAGTCTCCAGCAAATCGTTGCCTGATACACATTTCCCCACGAAATCACTTACGCCGTCCCCACAGACTGGCCAAAATCTGGTAAACTATCACACACTTTTGTGCCTGTTCATCGGGCAGTGACTGTTGCCGCGCTTCCTGGCCGGGTTTACCTTGCCAACGCCTGTTGATGAAACGAGGGGCGAAACCACGGGACGAAACTGCTGGCTGGCAGTAAAGATGATTGTTCAGGATAGCAGCCTGACAGTTGGCTATTCGCAGATTATTCTAGATAAACTTGGAGGTTTTCATGGCTGTCGCTGCCAACAAACGTTCGGTAATGACGCTGTTTTCCGGCCCGACCGACATTTTTAGCCATCAGGTACGTATCGTACTGGCCGAAAAAGGTGTCAGTGTCGAGATTGAGCAGGTTGATATGGATCACCTGCCGCAGGATCTTATTGACCTCAACCCCTATCGCACCGTTCCAACGCTGGTCGATCGTGAGCTGACGTTGTTTGAATCACGCATCATCATGGAATATCTTGATGAGCGGTTCCCACATCCTCCATTAATGCCCGTTTACCCGGTTGCCCGTGGTGAAAGCCGTCTGATGATGCATCGCATTGAAAACGACTGGTACTCACTGTTGCGTTTGGTTGAGCAGGGTACGGCACAGGAAGCGGATGCTGCACGTAAGCAACTGCGTGAAGAGCTGCTGGCGATTGCGCCAATCTTCTCCTACATGCCTTACTTCAAAAGCGAAGAGTTCAGTCTGGTTGACTGCTATCTGGCACCGCTGTTATGGCGTTTGCCGGAACTGGGCATTGAGCTGTCGGGTACCGGTTCTAAAGAGCTGAAAGGCTACATGACACGTGTATTCGAGCGTGATTCTTTCCTGGCTTCCATGACTGAATCCGAGCGCGAAATGCGTTTGCATACCCGGGGCTAAGGCATGGAGATGACCGACATGTCTCCGCGCCGTCCGTACCTGCTGCGTGCGTTCTATGAATGGTTGCTCGACAACCAGCTGACGCCGCACCTGGTGGTTGACGTAACAATGCCCGGCGTGATGGTACCGATGGAATTTGCCCGTGATGGTCAGATTGTCCTGAACGTTGCGCCTCGCGCTGTTGGTAATCTTGAACTCGGTAACGATGACGTTCGCTTTAACGCCCGTTTTGGTGGTGTTCCGCGTAACGTGTTCGTTCCTATCGCTGCGGTACTGGCCATTTATGCCCGTGAGAATGGCGCCGGAACGATGTTCGAGCCTGAAGCGGCTTATGAGTCAGAAGGGGCATTCGAAGGGCACAACGACGACGATAACAAAGATCCAGTCTCTGCACCGACGATGTCGGTCATTGATGGTGACTTGCCCGACGTTGCTGATGAAAACCCGGATGATGAACCGCCAACGCCGCCACGAGGTGGACGCCCATCGTTGCGTGTTGTGAAATAAGCTTTTCGCACAACAGAAACGACATAAACCCCGCATCTTGATGCGGGGTTTTTTATTGCTAAAAAAGAAGGAGCGCTAAGATTTTCTACTAATAAAAAAGGCCGCTTGAGCGGCCTTTTTCAAAGCAGGGCTTCATCAGACTTCGAGGTAGCCCATGATACCTTCTGCGGCTTTACGGCCTTCAGCGATGGCGGTCACCACCAAGTCTGAACCGCGAACTGCATCGCCACCGGCGAAGATTTTCGGGTTGCTGGTTTGGAAAGCGTTATCGCTGCCTTCCGGTGCCAGAATGCGGCCCTGGGTGTCCAGCTCCACATCGTGCGCGGCCAGCCACTCCATTTTATGCGGGCGGAAACCAAACGCCATCACGACGGCATCGGCTTCCATCACGTGCTCGGAACCTGCAACAATCTCAGCCCGGCGACGGCCCTGTGCATCCGGTGCGCCCAGTTCGGTACGTGCCATTCTCACGCCGCTGACGCGGCCAGAACTGTTCAGTTCAATGCTCAGCGGCTGCAGGTTGAATTTGAAATCAACGCCTTCCTCGCGGGCATTTTTCACTTCACGGCGTGAACCCGGCATGTTCTCTTCATCACGGCGATAGGCACAGGTAACATGTGTGGCGCCCTGACGAATGGAAGTACGCACGCAGTCCATCGCGGTATCACCACCACCAAGTACCACAACACGTTTCTTCTCCATCGTGGTATACGGCTCTTCAGGGCTGTCTTCGTAGCCCATCAGCTGTTTAGTATTGGCAATCAGGAACGGCAGCGCATCGTAGACGCCTGGTGAATCTTCATTCTCCAGACCGCCGCGCATAGACTGATAAGTCCCTACGCCGAGGAACACAGCGTCGTATTCCGCCATCAGTGCGTCGATGGTGATGTCTTTACCGACTTCAATATTGAGCTGGAATTCGATCCCCATCTCGCTGAAGATCTCGCGACGCTTGGTCATCACTGATTTTTCCAGCTTAAAGGCCGGTATCCCGAAGGTCAGCAGGCCGCCGATCTCAGGGTGACGATCGTAAACTACTGCTTTGACGCCGTTACGGGTCAGTACGTCAGCACAAGCCAGACCTGCGGGGCCAGCGCCAATGATGGCCACTCGCTTGCCAGTAGGATGGACGTGCGACATATCCGGACGCCAGCCCATCTCAATGGCTTTGTCACTGATGTAGCGCTCGATATTACCGATGGTGACCGCACCGAACTCATCGTTCAGGGTGCAGGAACCTTCACATAGGCGATCCTGCGGGCAAACGCGCCCGCAGACTTCCGGCAGACTGTTGGTCTGATGCGCGAGATCGGCCGCTTCCATAATGCGGCCTTCATTTGCCAGCTTCAACCAGTTCGGAATGTAATTATGGACCGGACATTTCCATTCGCAATACGGATTACCACAGGAGATACAGCGATCTGCCTGTGATGCCGCCTGTGTGGCTGAAAACGGCTCGTAAATTTCGACAAATTCAATTTTACGGATCTTCAACGGTTTTTTCGGCGGATCAACGCGCTGTAAGTCGATAAATTGATAAACGTTTTGACTCATTTTGACCTCTTACTGCGCTTGTACCCGCAGCTCAGCTGCGGAACGACTACGGTGACCCAACAATGCTTTGACATCACTGGACTTCGGTTTTACCAGGGCAAATTTCGGTGCCCATTGCGGCCAGTTCGCCAAAATCTCTTCACCACGGGTCGATGCGGTCAGCTGTACGTGTTCGGTGATCAAACCGCGCAGATGCTCCTCATGGATGGCCAGCTCTTCTACGTCGAGCACTTCAACCAGTTCCGGGTTAACGCGTTTGCGGAATTCGCCGTCTTCGTCGAGAACGTAGGCGAAGCCCCCGGTCATACCTGCGCCGAAGTTGACGCCGGTGCGGCCCATTACGCAGACGATGCCGCCGGTCATGTATTCACAACCGTTGTCGCCGATGCCTTCTACCACGGTGATAGCACCGGAGTTACGCACCGCGAAACGCTCACCCGCACGGCCTGCTGCAAACAGCTTGCCGCCGGTGGCACCATACAGACAGGTGTTACCAATGATACTGGCTTCGTGGCTGCGGAAGGCTGAGCCGATTGGCGGACGAATCGCAATGCGGCCACCGGCCATGCCTTTGCCCACGTAGTCATTGGCGTCGCCGGTCAGCATCAGGTCTACGCCACCGGCATTCCAGACGCCGAAGCTCTGGCCTGCGGTACCGTTGAAGTTGATGCGTACCGGATCGGCTGCCATGCCCTGATCGCCGTGTTTCTCAGCGATAGCACCGGACAGCAGAGCGCCGACGGAGCGGTCCGTGTTACGGATATCGAAGAAGAACGATTTGCTCTGTTTCGAATCAATATGCGGTGCTGCCTGATCCAGAATGTCTTTATTCAACTGGCCTTTATCGAACGGTGGATTGTTCTCGGTGCAGTAGACTGCTTTACCCGGATGCGGCGTGGCAGTCGCCAGCAGCGCAGAAAGGTCGAGCTTGTTTTGCTTGGCGGTGAAGCCATCCAGTTCTAACAGCAGGTCAGTACGGCCAATCAGGTCAACCAGCTGGCTGACGCCCAGTTCGGCCATGATTTCACGGGTCTCCTGAGTGATGAACTTGAAGTAGTTCACTACACGTTCTGGCAGGCCGTGGTAATGATTGCGGCGAAGTTTGTCATCCTGAGTTGCCACGCCCGTTGCGCAGTTGTTCAGGTGGCAAATTCGCAGGTATTTACACCCGAGCGCGACCATCGGGCCGGTACCAAAGCCGAAGCTTTCTGCACCCAAAATCGCCGCCTTAATGATGTCGGCGCCGGTTTTCAGGCCGCCATCCACTTGCAGACGGATTTTGTGACGCAAACCATTTGCTACCAGTGCCTGCTGGGTTTCCACCAGACCAAGCTCCCACGGACTACCCGCATATTTCACCGATGACAGCGGACTCGCACCGGTACCGCCGTCGTAACCGGCGATGGTGATGAGATCGGCATAGGCTTTCGCCACGCCGGTGGCAATGGTGCCTACGCCCGGTTCAGAAACCAGTTTCACCGAGATCATGGCTTTCGGGTTGACCTGTTTCAGGTCAAAAATCAGCTGAGCCAGATCTTCAATGGAATAAATATCGTGGTGCGGTGGCGGGGAAATCAAGGTTACACCCGGCACGGAATAACGCAGTTTCGCGATGTACGGCGTCACTTTGTCGCCGGGTAACTGGCCCCCTTCGCCCGGTTTCGCACCCTGAGCGACTTTGATCTGAATAACGTCAGCATTCACCAGATACGCCGGGGTTACGCCGAAACGGCCGGAAGCCACCTGCTTGATACGCGACACTTTATTGGTGCCATAGCGCGCCGGATCTTCGCCGCCTTCGCCTGAGTTAGAACGTCCGCCGATACTGTTCATCGCTTCTGCCAGAGACTCATGCGCTTCCGGGCTGAGAGCCCCGATGGACATCGCCGCGGTATCGAAACGGGTAAACAGGCCTTCAGCCGGTTCCACCTGATCCACCGGGATCGGCTGACCTTTCGGGGTGATCTGCAGCAAATCGCGCAGTGCGGCTACCGGACGTTCGTTGACCAGTTTGGCATAAACCTGATAGTCGCTGTATTCGCCGCTTTTCACCGCCGCTTGCAGCGTGTTGACCACATCCGGGTTGTAAGCATGGTATTCGCCGCCGTAGACGAATTTCAGCAAGCCACCCTGATCCAGCGTCTTACGTTTGAGCCAGGCGCGTTTGGAGAGGTTTAACAGATCCTGCTCGAAGTCGTTGTAGCTTGCGCCACCGATACGACTGACCACGCCATGGAAGCAGGTGTTGCACAGTTCTTTATGCAGGCCAACTGCTTCAAACAGCTGAGAACAACGGTAGGAGGCCACGGTCGAAATGCCCATTTTGGACATGATTTTGTAGAGGCCTTTGTTGATGCCGTTACGGTAGTTCAGCATCACTTCACGGTATTTCTTGTCGATAACCTGAGTATCGACCAGCTTGGCCAGTGTTTCGTAGGCCAGATACGGGTAAACGGCAGTGGCACCAAATCCCAGCAGCACAGCGAAGTGGTGCGGGTCACGGGCACTGGCGGTTTCGACAATAATGTTGGCATCGCAGCGCAGGTTTTTCTCAACCAGACGGCGTTGCAGCGCACCGACCGCCATCGGGGCCGGCAGCGGTAAACGGTTTGGCGCGATGTTGCGGTCAGACAGCACCAGCAATACGGCACCGTCGCGGACCTTTTGCTCGCCTTCGTCGCACAGTTTGGCAACGAACGCTTCCATATCCTGCTCGGCCGGATCATAAGTCAGGTCCAGCGTGTCAGCGCGATAGTATTTGCTATCCAGCGTGGTGAGCTGTTTGAAGTCAGACCACAACAGAATGGGCGATTTAAAGCTTAAGCGGTGCGCCTGACCTTCGGCTTCGCAGAACACGTTCATCTCGCGACCAATGCTGGTCGCCAAAGACATCACGTGGGCTTCACGCAGCGGATCGATAGGCGGGTTGGTCACCTGCGCAAACTGCTGACGGAAGTAGTCATAGATAATGCGCGGACGGCTGGAAAGCACGGCGAATGGGGTATCGTCACCCATAGAACCGACGGCTTCCTGACCGTTTTCACCCAGAACTCGCAGGATCTGGTCCAGCTCTTCGCTGCTGTAGCCGAACTGCTTCTGGAAGGTTTCGAGCTGGGTATCGTCCAGCTCACGGCTGCCGACCTGATCGTCAGAGAGATCTTCGAACGGCACCAGACGCTGAACGTTTTTCTCCATCCACTCTTTATATGGATGGCGACCTTTCAGGTCGTTATCGGTTTCTGCGGAGTGGTGAATCTTACCGCTGCGGGTATCGATAACCATCAGTTCACCCGGTCCGACGCGGCCTTTTTCGACCACTTCATCCGGCTGGTAATCCCAGATACCGACTTCCGACGCGCAGGTGATCAGCTTGTCTTTGGTGATGACATAACGCGCAGGGCGCAGACCGTTACGATCGAGGTTACAGGCGGCGTAGCGGCCATCTGACATCACGATACCGGCAGGACCGTCCCACGGCTCCATGTGCATGGAGTTAAAGTCGAAGAAGGCTCGCAGGTCGTTATCCATATCCGGGTTCTGCTGCCAGGCTGGCGGCACCAGTAAACGCATGGCGCGCAGCAAATCCATACCACCGGCCAGGAACAGTTCCAGCATGTTGTCGAGTGAGCTGGAGTCTGAGCCAGTTTCGTTCACGAACGGTGCCGCATCTTGCAGATCGGGGATCAGAGGCGTTTTGAATTTATACCCACGGGCACGAGCCCACTGGCGGTTACCGGCAATGGTGTTGATTTCGCCATTGTGCGCCAGATAGCGAAACGGCTGAGCCAGTGGCCAGCGCGGCACGGTGTTGGTGGAGAAGCGCTGGTGGAACAGGCAAATGGCCGATTCCAGACGCAGATCCGCCAGATCCAGATAGAAACGCGGCAGATCGGCTGGCATACACAAGCCTTTATAGATCGTCACCACGTTGGAGAAGCTGCAGACGTAGAAGTCTTTGTCGGTAATACGTTTTTCAATACGGCGGCGCGCCATATACAGGCGGCGTTCCATATCACGCGGACGCCAGCCGGCGGGCGCGTTAACAAAAATTTGTTCGATGCGGGGCAGGGAGGAGAGAGCAATTTCACCGAGAACGTCAGGGTTCGTCGGCACGTCACGCCAGCCAACCACGGACAGCGTTTCGTTTTGCAGTTCTTCCTCGACAATGCGGCGGCTCGCAGCAGCTTCTTCTTCATCTTTGCTGAGGAATATCATGCCCACGGCGTAATTCTTCGCCAGACGCCAGCCACGCTCTTCGGCAACCATGCGGAAGAAGCGGTCAGGTTTCTGCAAAAGCAGGCCACAACCGTCGCCAGTCTTACCATCGGCAAGTATAGCCCCACGGTGTTGCATACGGGCCAGTGCGTGAATCGCTGTACGCACGACCTTATGGCTAGGTTCGCCTTCTATGTGGGCGATCAGGCCGAAACCACAGTTGTCCCTCTCAAGGGATTTATCGTACAACATATTCGTGAACCTCCCCAGGCTCTGCGAGACTCTCACACCTGTTGCGAGGGGGCTTTTAGACAGGGAGGGCTCACATTTTCGCGCACTCTTGCGGTGCGTTGAATGCCTGAGTTTCCCGGTCAAAGGCCCCTCGTGACGGTTCTCACAAGTGGTGGTTGACTTGTTTTAATGAGGGAGTCTTCAATTACTGCATAAATATGACGAGTGGTACACCCGTCGAGATTGCTTCCAGCGGACTTCCAACTTAGCGAGAAAGCACAAGCAGGTCAAATACGGATTTAAGTTATAACAAAAAGGCGTAAAACCTATCTATGAGTATGATTTATTTGTATTTATAGCCATTTTTTAACCCATGACTTCAATAAGGTTTGTTCCCCGAAGTGTGAGCTGTCTCACTGTCCTGACTGGGGGCTAACTGTGCACCGTGCTGGCAGTGGTCATTATCGTAGTGTTTTATACTGAGAAATCGCCACCGCATGTGCTTTGTGACTGTTTTTAACCAGACAGTAATAATGTACTAAGAGGGCCGCAATAATAAGAATTATTCATACCACATGAAGTGACTTTATTTGCAGTAATAATGAATAGTTATTCTCACTTGCAATGCGCGGCATGAGGGGCGTTTTGACAGGGAGTGGCGTAAAGCCTGAGAAGATTAAGGACCTGGCTGATTGACGCCGGGCAATATTAATAATATCCCGCCGGTTATTAGTCAATATCTGCACGTATTTAAGCCCCGATGCACTATGGCAGGCCCCTCAACGGTGCAGTGCATAACGCGGTTCACATTGTTGATACCCGACGCTACCCGCAGGCGCATCCCGGGCTTATCTGAGCGTGTAAATGCGGTATGATTCGAACGTCTTCGTCTTTAGGGAATCGTTATGAAGCAAATCCGGGTTTTAGCCCAGTATTACGTTGACCTGATGGTCAAGTTGGGACTGGTACGTTTTTCACTGCTGCTGGCTTCCGCGCTGGTCGTGCTGGCGATGATTGTCCAGATGGCCGTCACCATGTTGTTGCGCGGGCAGGTCGACAGCATCGACGTGGTTCGCTCGATATTCTTTGGTTTGCTGATAACGCCCTGGGCAGTCTATTTTCTTTCGGTTGTCGTGGAACAGCTCGAAGAGTCCCGTCAGCGTTTGTCGCGGCTGGTGGACAAGCTTGAAGAGATGCGCCATCGCGATCTCGAGCTGAACCAGCAGCTCAAAGACAATATCACGCAGCTCAATCAGGAGATTGCCGACCGTATTAAGGCTGAAGAAGCCCGTCTGGCGGTGGTCGATAAACTTAAACTTGAAATGCACCATCGTGAGCAGGCGCAAATCGAACTCAGCCAGCAATCAGCTTTGCTGCGTTCTTTCCTCGATGCCTCGCCGGATCTGGTGTACTACCGTAACGAAGACAAAGAATTCTCAGGCTGTAACCGAGCCATGGAACTGCTGACCGGCAAAAGCGAGAAACAATTGATTGGGCTGACGCCGGACGATGTCTACAGCCCGGATATCGCCGAGAAGGTGATAGAAACTGATGAGAAAGTGTTCCGCCATAACGTTTCCCTGACGTATGAACAGTGGCTAGTCTATCCCGATGGCCGCAAAGCCTGTTTCGAACTGCGTAAAGTGCCGTTTTATGACCGCATCGGTAAACGCCACGGCCTGATGGGCTTCGGGCGCGATATTACCGAGCGTAAGCGCTATCAGGACGCGCTGGAGAACGCCAGCAGGGAAAAGACCACCTTTATCTCAACAATCAGTCACGAGCTACGTACGCCGCTTAACGGCATTGTCGGCCTTAGCCGTATTTTGCTTGATACCGACCTGAACGCCGAGCAGCACAATTACCTGAAAACTATTCACGTCAGCGCGATCACGCTCGGCAACATCTTCAATGACATCATTGAAATGGACAAACTTGAACGCCGCAAAGTCCATCTTGATAACCAGACGGTCGATTTCACCGGTTTCCTCTCCGACCTGGAGAACCTCTCCGGTTTGCTGGCCCAGCCTAAAGGGCTAAAATTTGTGATGCAGCCGGACTTGCCACTGCCGCATAGCATCATCACCGATGGCACCCGCCTGCGGCAGATCCTGTGGAACCTGATTGGTAACGCGGTGAAATTTACGCGTGAAGGCGAAATCGTCGTGCGTGTTCATCATGACGGTGGCGAATTGCTGCGCTTCGACGTGCAGGATTCCGGAATGGGCATTCCGAAAGATGAGCAGGATAAAATCTTCGCCATGTATTACCAGGTGAAAGATCAGAACGGTGGCAAGCCTGCGACCGGCACGGGTATTGGACTGGCGGTTTCCAAACGCCTGGCGCAGAGCATGGGCGGTGACATTACGGTGTGCAGTGATCAGGGCAAAGGTTCGTGCTTCACCCTGACGGTCAATGCGCCGACGCCGGACGAGCCTCTCAGCGAAAAGGATGAAGAGGAAGCGCTACCTTTACCTGCGCTGAACGTGCTGCTGGTGGAAGACATTGAACTGAACGTGATCGTGGCACGCTCGGTGCTGGAGAAACTGGGCAACAGCGTGGAAGTCGCGATGAACGGCCATGACGCGCTGGCGATGTTCGACCCGGACGAGTTTGATCTGGTGCTGCTGGATATCCAGCTGCCAGATATGACCGGTCTGGATATTGCCCGCAAATTGCGCCAGGACTACGCCGGGCAGCATCTTCCACCGCTGGTGGCGCTCACCGCCAACGTGCTCAAGGATAAGAAAGAGTATCTCGACGCAGGCATGGACGACGTGCTGAGTAAGCCGCTGTCTGTTTCTGCGCTGACCGCCATGATTCAACAATTCTGGGATCACCAACCTGACACTGTTTCAACTGAGGAGCCTTCTGTGACCACCCAAACGCAAGAATCACTGCTGGATATCACCATGCTTGAACAATACATGGAGCTGGTCGGGCCGGGCCTGATTTATCAGAGTGCCGATATGTTTGAAAAAATGATGCCGGATTATCTGGCTGTTCTGGATTCCAACATGATCGCCCGCGATCAGACGGGTATCGCTGAGGAAGGTCATAAGATCAAAGGGGCGGCGGGGTCAGTGGGGTTGAAACATCTGCAACAGCTGGCGCAACAAATTCAGACGCCAACGTTGCCGGCATGGTGGGACAACGTTCAGGAATGGATTGATGAGCTGAAACTGGAGTGGCGCAACGATGTGCAAACTTTACGCGAATGGACAGCAAACGCTGAAAAAAAATAACCCCAGCCGAGGCCGGGGTGCGCGAATACTGCGCCAACACCAGGGAAATCGTTAACCCGCGATAATTTTAAGGGTTCTGGTTTCGCAGGTTTTGGTAATTCTGCCGATAAGTCTAATACATCTTGTAGGAATCAACATAACAAATATAAGCGTAACTGTTACAAGATTCATTAAAAACTGTGATGTAGATTAGTCTTTGTCTATACAAAACTTCAAGCCTTTATTGCAGGAATTTTTGGAGAATACAAATGAAGCCTGTCGGCGTGTTGCTCTGTGGTGAGGATTTTGCCGATAAAACGGAGTTTCAGGAGGCATTTTTAGTCCTTCTGACTCTGAAAAAGTACGGTATAAAAAACCAGTGTATTACAATGAGCGACGTTCAACCTGCTGTAATAAAAAGTTTATTTTTATCCTGTGAAAGTGAAAGGGTTCTTTGTACAACAGAAACATCGATTTTCTCCTTAAGTGAAATTATTTCACTTAAGGAATCGGTTCCTGAGGACCTCAGCGCGCTGATTTTCCCCGGTGGATTTGGCGCGATCCGGCGCTTAACGACACTGGAGATCGATGGAAACGATTACACTATTGATAAAGAACTGCTTACCTTAGCGCAGGAAATACATAAGCAGCGCAAACCATTGGGCTTCATTAGTCAGGCGGCGATACTGGCCCCTAAACTTACGGATGCCGACGTACGGGTCACTTTGGGTACGGATGTTGATCGCGCGGAACTCCTTGATGAGATTGGGGCTGAACATGTTTCGTGTCCGGCAGATGATATTGTCGTCAATCTCGAAATGAAAATTGTTAGCACTCCGGGCTTGTTGTCGGAGGAATCCGACGGTGAAGCAGCCGTGGGAATTGATAAGCTGGTCAGATGTGTCATGGAATGGATTAAATGAGTAAATCGTCAGGAATGGCCCTGTTCAGGGCTCCGATAAAATGGCTGAAGCGCCTGGTAATACTGTTCCTTGGCTTATGGGTGGCGGGAATTTTGTTGTTCTCTTTTCTCCCGGTGCCATTCTCCGCCGTGATGGTGGAGCGCCAAATTTCCGCCTGGCTGAGTGGCGATTTCAGCTACGTCGCCCATTCGGACTGGGTACCGATGAGTGAAATATCACCGCCAATGGCGCTAGCAGTCATGGCAGCGGAAGATCAAAAATTCCCCGAGCACTGGGGTTTTGATGTGGACGCCATTCAGTCGGTGCTGGAAAAAAGTGATAAAGACGATGGGCGTATTCGTGGCGCTTCGACGCTTTCTCAGCAGACCGCCAAAAACCTGTTCCTCTGGGATGGGCGCAGTTGGGTACGCAAAGGATTGGAGGCCGGGCTCACAGTCGGTATTGAGACGGTGTGGAGTAAACGTCGAATCCTCACGGTTTATCTGAACATTGTGGAGTTCGGCGACGGTGTTTTTGGCGTCGAGCAGGCTGCCCAGCACTTTTTCCATAAACCAGCCAGTAAGCTGACCGCGTCTCAGGCCGCACTGCTGGCGGCGGTGTTACCTAATCCGCACCTGTTTAAAGTCAATGCACCTTCGGCTTACGTGCTGCGTCGTCAGCAGTGGATATTGCGCCAGATGAGCCAGCTAGGTGGCGATAACTTCCTCGCAGAACACAAACTGCGTTAGTCCTGCCTGTCTCATGGCATAAAAAAAGGGCGCAGCATCCAATGCCAGGCCCTTTTTACGATCTTGATGGCTAACGCTTACTTCACGTAAGTGAACGCCGTGGTGACGTGTTTCACGCCACTGACACCGGCGGCAATACTTGCCGCTGATTTGCCCTCTTCAGGCGTTACCAGTCCCAGCAGGAACACTTCGCCGTTTTCGGTCGTCACTTTCACGTTGGAAGATTTTACCGTATCGCTGGTCAGGATTTGTGAACGCACCTTGGTGGTGATCCAGGTATCCATTGACGCGGTTCCCATGCTGACAGGTTTACCAGTGCGGATCTCGTTATAAACTTCGTTTGCACCTTCGACACCCATGGTGATCTGTTTGGCGCGAGCGGCCATATCAGGTGTTGGGGTCTGACCGGTTAACAGGACTTTTCCCTGGTAGGCGGTGGCGACAATACGGGCTTCATCTTTTAATTGTTTATCTTTGCTGATCGCGTTGCTTACCCGCGCTTCCAGCGTACCGTCATCCACCTGTGTACCCACGGAGCGCGGATCGGTGGTGGTCTTGGTTGCCACGCCGGCGACGCCAACAACGGCAGCGGCCACGCAGCCTTGTAACAGAAGGGCGCTTAACAGTACTGCAAACAGAGGACTTGCCTTCATTGGAACTCCTTAATCGTCCTGGTGTGGGAACAGCGTGTTATCAATCAGGTCACAGAGACAATTCACTGTGAGCATATGCATTTCCTGAATACGTGCGCTGCGATGGGACGGAATACGAATCTCAACATCGTGAGGCCCCAGCAAACCGGCCAACTCACCGCCGTCATAACCTGTCAGCGCGACGATGGTCATATCACGGGTCACCGCTGCTTCAACGGCTTTGACGATATCACGGCTATTACCGCGGGTGGAAATCGCCAGTAAAACGTCGCCCGCCTGGCCCAGTGCGCGAACCTGCTTGGCGTAAATCTCTTCGTGCAGACGATCGTTGGCAATGGCGGTCAGCACAATATTATCCGCACAAAGCGAGATAGCTGGCAGGCTTGGCCGGTCAGTTTCAAAACGGTTAATCAGACTGGCTGAAAAATGCTGGGCATTGGCAGCCGACGTACCGTTACCGCAACAGAGGATCTTATTGCCATTGAGCAGCGATTGGACCAGCGTCATCGCAGCACGGGAAATGGCATCGGGCAGCGCTTCAGCAGCGGCAATCTGGGTTTGAATACTTTCAGTAAAGCAGGCTTTGATTCTATCCAGCACGTGATTTAGTCCAGTCAGTAAAATGTCGGCTGCTCGGTCGGGCAGTCCGTCAGTCTCAAAACGATCTCAATCCGCATTGAATGCATCCGACAGCCATTCTATCTGGCTACCCGTGATGGCTAAAACATCAAAACGGCAAGATGATGTGTCAAAGCTTGCGTTTCTATCTGCAAGCCAGAAAGAGGCGGCTTGCAACAGCCGCTTCTGTTTTTGATGCGTTACGCTGGCCGCTGCGCCCCCAAACAAGGCATTACGACGGTAGCGGACCTCAACAAACACCCAGGTTTGCCGATCGCGCATGATCAGGTCAATTTCACCCCGTCGGCACGCCACGTTGGCGGCGACGAAAATCAGCCCTGCTTTCTCAAGATAGCGGCGGGCGAACGCTTCATAGTCTGCACCACACTCGCGGGCCGTCGGTAATTTTTTAAACATCAGTACATCCTTGTACGTGTTAATGGCGGCAATTCCGATGCCTGAGCGAAACTTTCAGTGTTGTCTTAGGCCGGAAACCTTAAGAAGAAACCGGCACCAGCGAACCCTGACGGTATTGCAGCCACGGCAGTTTGCGATGGATCACACAATTCTCGTTGGCGCTCAGCTGACCGGTGGTTCCTGAAACCTGGAAGCCGGGGATCTGACGAATTTGCGAGAAGTGGTTAGCCAGATCCCATGCATCGATTCCCATGGCATACAGACGCACCAGCGAATAGTCATTTTTGAACTGACTGGTTGCTTGCTGCATCAATTGCGGGTTGTTACCTGCCAGCAGCGGAATGTCGCTGAACTGCACGCCTTCCATTTCCAGACGGTAATCCGGACCGGCACCGGCTTGATAACTGCGCGAACTGGCGTAAACGGCAGGTTTGTTACGGCCACTGACGGCCAGATCAATCATTGGCTTGATAAGCGTCAGTTCATCCTGCGTGGCAACGATATAAACCGAATCCACATTGCCGGAAACGCCACCGCTGGTGGCCTGCGTGATTTGATCATCGCTTGGTGGTGCCGGGATGGTGATCCCGCCGATGGTCACACCCTGCTGAGCCGGCGCGGCCGTTTGCGCACTGCTGGAAACTGGCGTACCCGTCAGGCGGATACCGCTGCGGATCGTCGATTTCAGTTCAGAATAGGAGCCCAGACCCTGTTTAAGCACGGTTTGCCCGCCCTGTTTTTGCCATTCATCGGCAAAAGCCTGAGCGATACGGTCACCGAAGCTACCGCGAGGTACTAACAGTAATGGCATCTGGCGATGCTGAGCCCACATATGACGGGCTGCATCCTGCGCTTCATCTTCCGGCGAGAGCGCAAAGTAACAGATATTAGGACTGTTTTTCTCAGTTTCTGGCTGATTCAGGGCCAGAACGTTCAATGGCGTCGGAGTAGAACCCAGCTCTGTCACTTTATCTTTGAGCAGCGGTCCCACCACGATGGTGGCACCGTCTTGCTGCGCCTGAGTCAGCAAGGCGGCCAGCGGCTGTGTGGAGGTGTCGTAGACTTTCACCTGCGCATGAGGATTAGCCGGTGTGGCGCTCACTGCCGGCGCTGCGGGTGCGGCCGGTTGAGCCTGCGTTGGCGTGCCTTGTGCTGCTGTGGTATCCGCAGCCGACGGGCTGACGGCAGCGTTCGGGTCGGTTTGCGGTGTCGCGGCGTTAGGATCTACCGGCGCCTGCTGTGGTGCAGCCGGTCCAGGCAAGCCGTTCATTGCCGCATTGAAACCTTGCTGAATTGCGTTACCGTAAACTTGTGCGGCACCGCTCATCGGCAGGAACAGGGCGATTTTCTCAGTAGAAGAGGGCTGGAAGCTGAGCACGCCGTTGAGCTGTGTTGGCAAGGTTTTCGCCGCCGGATTGACCGGATAACGGCGCTGCCAGTCTTTGATACCGGCTTTAAGCAGGTCAGGATCTTGTTTATTACTCTGCCAGACGCTGAGCAGATCCAGCCAGCCTTGCAGGGTATTCTCATCGGCATTGATGGCAATTCCGCTCACATCCTGCGGCGTCATTTGCGTCAGCGCACTCCAGGTCGCATCGATATTGTCCTGATGCGGTTTACCTTGCAGCAGCGGCTCCTGAGCAATATAAGCGCGCAGCAGGCCGAGGCTGGTACGGCCCTGGCTGGCGTCAATTTGTGCCTGATAGAAACGGGCTTTCTGCGCGTCAGTCAGGTTGGAGGGATCAATTTTGCTGAGTGTGGTCGCGGCAGCCTGATAATTTTGCTGGGCAACCTGAACTTCGGCGCTGACCAGTTGCTGCTCCTGAGTTTGTGCTGCGCTCAGTTTCTGCGGCAATTGTGCCAGCTGGCTGGCGGCCTGTGGCACTTTGCCTTCGCGCAGCAGGGCACGAACTGCAAGTAATTGCCAGTCAGCCTTGGTATCATCACCGCTTTGCTGTGCCTGCTGCAGATAATAGTCTGAGCTGCCGGTCGCCTTGGACTGAGCGGTTTCAGTCGGCGTCTGCGGAGCCTGGCTCGAACAACTGGCGAGAAGTATCGCCACGATAACGGCAGGGATTAAACGTCCCGTGCGGGTACGAAAAGTAGTTGAGGAAGGCATTCAGTTTCCAGTGATGTTTTTTTCAAGATGCTCAATATTAAATCGGCAATCCGGATGAAACAATGAATCAACACGATCAAGCAGATATTTCTGCATCAACGCTCTACATCGTACCGACTCCGATCGGCAATTTAGGGGACATTACCCAACGTGCGTTGGCCGTGCTGAACAGCGTCGATTTGATTGCCGCGGAGGACACCCGCCATACCGGATTACTGCTGCATCATTTTGGTATCAGCGCCAAAATGTATCCTTTACATGACCATAATGAGCAGCAAAAAGCCGAGCATTTATTATCAAAACTTCAGGAAGGTCAGAGTATTGCGCTGGTTTCTGATGCCGGGACGCCGCTGATCAATGACCCCGGTTATCACCTGGTTCGCCGCTGCCGCGAAGCCGGTGTGCGCGTGGTGCCATTACCCGGTGCCTGTGCGGCGATCACCGCACTTTGCGCGGCCGGTTTACCCTCTGATCGCTTCTGTTACGAAGGCTTTCTTCCCGCAAAAACGAAATCACGAAAAGATACCCTTCAGGCACTGATTGAAGAGCCGCGCACGCTGATTTTCTACGAATCCACCCACCGTTTACTCGACAGCCTGCAGGATATGGTCGAAGTCTGGGGGCCAGATCGCTACGTCGTTCTTGCCCGGGAGCTGACGAAAACCTGGGAAAATATTCGCGGTGACGGGGTCGGCGCATTGCTGGCTTGGGTGCTGGAGGATGAAACCCGTAAGCGTGGCGAAATGGTGCTGATTGTTGAAGGTCACAAAGTGGATACCGAAGTGCTGCCTGCCGAAGCATTACGTACGCTTGCGCTGCTGCAAAAAGAGTTGCCGCTGAAAAAGGCCGCAGCGCTGGCGGCTGAAATCCATAATGTGAAGAAAAATGCGTTGTATAAATACGCACTCGACCAGCAAGAGGGTGACAAGTAGGGAGTAATGCCCTATTATCCGCCGCGGAGTTGACCAGACAATCGCCGCTTCGTTGCCGTCCCTTTCGGGGGAGACAGATGAAGGGGAGGAAAGTCCGGGCTCCATAGGGCAGGGTGCCAGGTAACGCCTGGGAAGCGTGAGCTTACGACAAGTGCAACAGAGAGCAAACCGCCGATGGCCCACGCAAGTGGGATCAGGTAAGGGTGAAAGGGTGCGGTAAGAGCGCACCGCGCGGCTGGCAACAGTCCGTGGCATGGTAAACTCCACCCGGAGCAAGGCCAAATAGGGGTTCACATGGTACGGCCCGTACTGAACCCGGGTAGGCTGCTTGAGCCAGTGAGCGATTGCTGGCCTAGAGGAATGATTGTCCACGACAGAACCCGGCTTAACGGTCAACTCCCTCTATAAAGAAACCCCGTGTAACGCAAGTTACACGGGGTTTTATCATTTCTGGGAACCGCGTTTTCTCTAACCTTTTACACCGGCAAATCAATCAGCAATGCCCGTAACGGCGTACTGGCAGTGATCGTGATCTGCGGTTCGAGGTGGATGAACGCCCCGTCGCCACACACCAGCCTCTGCATCTCCTGACTTTCCTCCCCGAGCGCGTTGATCTGCCCATGGATTGATTGTAAATAGGCGCGAGGGCCGCGCAGCGGCAAGGTTATTTGCTCACCGGCGGGGAGATCCAGATGATGGATCCACACCTGCTGTCGCAATTGCAGGCTGCCGTCTTCACCGTCCGGCGATGCCAGCAAAAGGTGCGGCGCGTTGCCGACGTTCATTTGCTGAATCAACGGATTTTCATGCTCCGGGCAGGCGTCGAGCCACAGCTGCATCCGGGTCAGCGGCTGCGTTGCGCTGAGATTGTGCTCGCTATAGCTGACATTGACCTGGGTAGAAAGCAGCGCAGCCTCACCGGCCTTTACGCGAACGCTGTGGCCTTCGCTGTCGCGGTACTCCGCGTCACCCTGCAATACTAAATTCAAAATATCCACACGCGGATAGGTACGCGGCTGGAAGCTGGCACCCGGCGCCAGCACTTCCTGGTTGAGCACCCGCAGAGAGGCATAGCCCATTAATTTCGGATCAAAATAGTGTCCGAACGAAAAGGTATAGCGCGCCTTCAACCAACCAAAGTCAGCTGTGCCGCACTCTTTTGCTGTTCTGCTCTTAATCATGGCGGTCTGGCTCATTAAAATAATCGATGGATAAATGGTAAGCGTCTGGACGCACGATTGTTAGCCAGTTAATCTGGTCGGCATATTCAAAATTCCTGACAGAGAAACGCATGGCTAAGGATCGCGCACTAACGCTTGAAGCATTACGGGTTATGGATGCCATTGACCGTCGTGGCAGTTTCGCGGCGGCGGCAGACGAGCTGGGCCGTGTGCCTTCTGCATTGAGCTACACTATGCAGAAGCTGGAAGAGGAGCTCGACGTGGTGCTGTTTGACCGCTCAGGTCATCGGACAAAATTCACCAATGTGGGGCGCATGTTGCTGGAACGCGGCCGGGTTCTGCTCGAAGCGGCCGACAAACTCACCGTCGATGCTGAAGCACTGGCGCGCGGCTGGGAAACCCAGATCACCATCGTTTGTGAAGCGCTGGCGCCCGCCACGCAGCTTTTCCCGTTGATCGAAAAACTGGCGCTGAAAGCCAATACTCAGGTTTCGTTGATCACCGAAGTGCTAGCCGGTGCCTGGGAGCGTCTGGAGCAGGGCCGCGCCGATATCGTCATCGCGCCTGATATGCACTTTCGGTCTTCGTCAGAAATCAATAGCCGCAAACTCTATAAGCTGGTCAGCGTTTACGTGGCGGCCCCGGATCATCCTATTCATCTGGAAGCCGAACCTCTCTCCGAGGTCAGCCGGGTCAAATACCGCGGCATTGCCGTGGCGGACACCGCCCGCGAGCGGCCGGTGATCACTGTACAGCTTCTCGACAAGCAACAACGTCTCACCGTCAGCACTATTGAAGAAAAGCGTAAAGCGCTGCTGGCAGGATTAGGCGTCGCGACGATGCCCTATCCGTTGGTCGAGCAGGATATCGCCGAAGGGCGTCTGCGGGTAGTCAGTGCGGAATACAACCGCGAGTCGGATATTATTATGGCGTGGCGTCGCGACAGCATGGGCGAGGCGAAAGCCTGGTTCCTGCGTGAAATTGTGAAACTGCTGGCGACGCGGGAAGTGAAATAATTCTCTGAGCAGCGCCACCCACGCTCCCTCTGCGCCTTCCCCTCGTGAAAAGGGAAGGCGCAGATTCAGGCAAACCTTACGTCACGCCCGTGTGCGACATCAAGATCCTGCGCTGGCCCGGTTGAGATAATGCCGAAGGGATTGATGGTCGCATGGCTGCGGTAATAGTGGTTGCGGATATGCGCGAAATCCACGGTTTCAGCGATGCCCGGCATCTGGTAGATGTCACGCAGGAAGCCGTACAGGTTCGGATAATCGCTGATGCGGTGACGATCGCATTTAAAATGCGTGACATACACCGGGTCAAATCTCACCAGCGTAGTCCACAGGCGTAAATCGGCTTCGGTAAGCTGATTGCCGGTCAGATAACGCTGTTTCTCCAGAATCGCTTCGGCCTTGTCCAGAGCCGCAAAGACGCTATTTACCGCTTCATCATAAGCGTCCTGGCTGGTGGCAAAACCGGCCTTATAGACGCCGTTGTTAATCTGCGGATAAACCCACGCGTTCACTTCATCAATCACTTCACGCTGTTTCTCCGGGTAATAATCTCCGGCCAGTGCGCCCTGCGCATCAAATGCGCTGTTAAACATACGAAGGATATCGGCGGATTCATTGCTGACGATGGTTTGCTGTTGCTTATCCCACAAAATCGGCACCGTCACGCGCCCGGTGTAATCCTTCTGCGCGCGCAGATAAATCTCGTAGGCAAAATTGAGGTGGTAGAGATCATCACCGGTAGCCGCGGGGAAATCAGTGCCGAAAGTCCAGCCGTTTTCTAGCATCAGGGGATGAACAACGGAGACGGGAATGATTTTTTCCAGCCCCTTTAGCGTGCGCATCACTAGCGTACGGTGTGCCCACGGACAGGCCAGCGACACGTACAGATGATAACGGTCTTTCGCAGCGGCAAAACCGCCCTTACCGTGCGGGCCCGCTTCACCGTCGGGTGTTATCCAGTTACGAAACTGCGACTCCGTGCGTTTAAAGTGTCCGCCGGTAGATTTGGTGTCATACCAGATGTCTTGCCAGATACCGTCAACCAGTTGTCCCATGATTTTACCTTTCATTCCGGTGATCTTTAGGAAATAAAAAAGGCGAGGTGAATAATCACATCGCCCACAATCTTATTCAGTATAGCGGTATATCCCGGTGCGGGGATTACCAGTTTTTCTTGATCAAACGGTCGATGCTGAATGCGCCCGGGCCAGCCACGAACAGGGCCAGGAAACCACCGGCGATGGACAGGTTTTTCATGAACATCATCTGGTTTACTGGGACAGCGAAATCAGTGTGGAAGATAAGCGCGGTCAGAACGGTAAACACAGCGGTGATGATCGCAGTAGTACGGGTCAGGAAGCCGAACAGAATCGCCAGACCGCCACCAAATTCCAGCAGAATAGTCAGTGGCAAGAAGAAGCTAGGTACGCCCATTGAGGTCATATAACCGGCAGTGGCGGTGTAGCCATTAATTTTGCCCCAGCCTGCAACGATAAAAAGAATTGGCATCAAAATACGTGCAATCAGCAGGACTGTGTTATTTACCTTGTTCATCTTCGACTCCGGGAAAGTGTCGCCCAAATGGGCGAAAATATATTAACGGTACGTTCGGGTATTATCCCCTTGCGTTACCGCGTCAGGTTGATGGCGAGATAATAAGTCGAAAGTTGTGAGGTTGTTAGCAAGTAAAACTGTCTATTAACATCAAATAAATTGAATGGGTAGCCAGGAACATAAAGAAAGAGGCCAGACTGAATAACTCAGCCTGGCCTCTTTAGTTGGCTGCTTTTCAGAGGCGAAAAGAGCCTGGTTATGTGTTTATTTTCAGCGGGATATGAAGATTAAAGCTTCATAAAATTACGGCGAAAAAGCTGCACCGTACCCCAGATGCCAAACGCCCGTCGCGACCAGCGAACCACACTGCTCGGGTGGCGAATGCCATAAATGGCCAGTACGCTGGAGCCAAGCACCAGATACTTGCGCATATCAATCAACTTCACCCAGCCGCGATCCACTTTTGCTGTGGCTTCAAGCCACTCGACGCTGCCCACAGCCAGTTCGGCACGTTGACGATCAATCTTACGCAGCAGTTTTACCTTTTCGATAACGCGGTCAGGCGTACTCATTCGTCATCCTTTTCCAGCAATATACGGTCAATATCCAGCTGTTTGCGCGTCATGCTCAATAACGTTGAACGTTTCGCTTTGGATAGCGTCCATAAACCGAAAACCACCGCCAGGAATAACAGCACCCCGGTCGTGGTTCCCATCGCCATCAAACGGTAAGCCGGATCGATCGCCCAAAACAGCACGACCAGAAGGCTCATTAAACCGAATGCAGTGAAAATCAGGGTGATGCCTGCCATCAGCAGGAGTTGGAAAATATTGGCCTTTTCCTCCTCCAGCTCAATAACAGCCAGCCTGACACGCGTTTCAACAATCCCCACCAGTACGGTGACGATGCGTGAAGCGGTATCGAGGATCCCTTTGCCCGGTCCCTGTGGCGGCGTTTTTAAGTGATCAGCCATAATTAGCGGCGGGCTAACAGAACGCCAATCACGACGCCGACGGCAGCACCAATACCAACGCCAGTCCAGGGTTTGTCATGAACGTAATCGTCGGCACGGCCAGCGATCTCTTTTGAATGATGAGCCAGTTTGTCGCCGGTATCACTCAGGCGTGAACGGGTATCTTTCAGCAGGCTTTCTGCTTTACCGCGCAGCTTGTCGAGTTCCGCTTTTGGCTTGTCAGTAGAAGTGTGAAGTACTTCTTCCAGGGTATCTGCCAATGATTTAAGTTCTGCGCGCAGATGTTCTGATGTGGTGTTATTAGCCATGTGTAAGTCACTCCATACGTTAACTGATGCGAACTTTTAACATAGCGGATATTTGGCTGAGTGCAACTGCGAATGCGCTGATAACCACTCAGAAAGGTCATAAAAACCCAACGAAAATCCGCTATGTACCGGTAAAAATGGACAGTCATGCAGGGGATTATTTGCCCTGTGCTTCCCGTAATTCAGACTGGGCTTCGTCCAGTTTTTTCTGTTTTTTGGCGATTTTTTCATGATCACCCGTAGCCTGAGCTTCTTTCAACTCCTGTTCACGTTCCTGAACTTTGTTCTCTTTTTCAGCGACGCGTTTGGCATTGTCAGCTTTTAGATCGGCATCGGTACAATGTGCTTTGCTTTCGCTCAGGGCTTTTTGTAAGCCATTGATCTGATTTTTATTATTATGCTGATGAGCATAATCGAGCTGAGTTTGGATTTCCTGCTGCTTGGTCACACAACTCTCAGGTTGCGGAGCAGCAAAAGCGGCGCTGGATAAGGCGAGAACGGGTAAAGCGAGCAGAACAGATAAACGCAATTTCATGAGAGAGCTTCCTTAATCATTGTGAAACGCAGAACGTTTCTTCCTGGGACGTCTTGCGTTGCGTGACGCATACGTTTTTTCGATATTTCAGAAGGAATTATAACAGCTAAAAATAGATGTGCTTAAAGGAGGAATCTGAAACCGGATCGGGGTCAGCCGATTTTGAGCTGCTCGCCCGCGAATTTCTGCACCCACAGCGGGGATTTAGGCGGTTCGCACAACTTGATAGAGAACCCTACCGGCAGGATATCCTGCAAGGCGCGTTCAGCCAGTTGGCGCTGCTCACGGGAGTCCAACTGGACAATCAGCCCGTCCTGCAATGGCGTAATACTTTTAATACGGATACCGCGCTCGTTAAGGCTTTGATAGACGAAGAAACCGTCTGGTAAAGCAAGCCCGGTACGCGCGGGGCGTATCTGCAAGGTAATGTTGCTTTGCGGCATCCGCGATAAAGTGAAGCCCGCTGCGGCCGCTATCAGCAGCAGCATTAAAAAGAGCGTTGGCCACACTGCCTGGCGTTGGAAGCGCGGCATTTTCATGGTGCTTTATTGCCTTTATTCTGGCGGTCAGCCTGCTTTTTACGCCATAGCAGCAGCAACGATCCTCCTAAACCGCCGACCAGCAAGACCAGTGGGAGCAGCATCAGGCAATTCATCAACTGATCTTCGTACTTCAGGAAAAGTGGCGTTTTACCGAGGAAGTAGCCGAGCGTCGTCAGAATCAACACCCACAGCAGACCGCTCACCCAGTTAAAGAACTGGAAGCGCATATTGTTCAGTCCCGACAACCCGGCGATTGTTGGCAGCAGTGTGCGAACAAACGCCAGAAAACGGCCAACTAGCAGGGCCGAAAGACCATGTTTATGGAAGAGGTTGTGGGCGCGTTCGTGATACTGCACGGGAAGATGGGCCAGCCAGCCCTGAACTATTCGGGTGTTCCCCAGCCATTTCCCCTGAATATAACTCAGCCAGCAACCGAGACTGGCCGCGGTGGTGAGCAGGAAAACAGTGAGCGGGAAATTCATCGCATCTTTTGCGATCAGCACGCCGACTAAAATCAGCAGGCTGTCACCGGGAAGAAAAGCGGCCGGAAGCAGACCATTTTCCAGAAATATAATCAGAAACAAAATAATATAGAGGGCCCAGACCAGCGAAGGGTTGGCCAGAGTTTCGTAATCTTGTTGCCAGAGGGCATCGATGAGCGAACTAATGATTTCCATGTACTTTAGCGGAACTCCATAATTTTCAGTTAACCCGCCGGAGTTAGTGCGGAGCGCCACGGCTCAGCGCGAAATAACCCGACCGATAAGTACGCCTTTCCATGGCGCTCACGGTAAGAAAAGTCCAGTAACTGTAACAAAACTACCCTGTTTGAGACAGGTAAATATACCTGTTAAAACCGAATGATATAAGTTCGCAACGCCCAGCGGGCCGCGCTTTTACACTCGCTGACACAACTCGACAGTGGCTGACAGGTGTGTCTGGAATTCGTTTTTTAAGAAACTCTTATTTCAGAAAACTTTTATTTGGAAACGTTCACTGTGGGCGAAGGAATTAACCGGGACAGAAGAAGATCTTAACGCGGGGACAGCAGACCGCAGAAAACGGCCTGCCGCAAACAGAGGGACTATTTGTTGTTCAGCAGCGACGTGACATTCAATGTCGGCGCGTCGAGATGCACGACCGGATTTTCGGAGTAGAGATAGCGGTCAACGTTAAACTCAAAATCGTCGCTGGTGGCGCGAAACAGCATCTGCTTGGTATTTTCGAGGTGTTGCCACATCGCCAGTTTGGCCGCGTGCGGATCGCGACGGATCAACGCCTTGAGGATCTGGTCATGATCTTCGCACCAGCTTTCGATCGACTTCGCATCAATATGCTCATGCAATTTTCGCCAGTAAGGATTTTGACGGCGCTGGCTCCACATCTTCTCGACGATACTCGCCATCGCGCTGTTCTGGGTGGACTGCGCCACCTGAATGTGAAACTTAAGGTCCCATTCGGAATCGCGAAAGCGGTCTTCCAGACGTGCCTGTTCCTGAATTTCCATCAGGCGCATGATGTCCTGCTTCGTGACCTGTGTGGCGGCAAATTCGGCAATATTGCTCTCAATCAACTGGCGCGCTTGTAACAGTTCAAACGGACCTGCGGCGCCAAATTCCAGGCCATTGTCGGTTACGACCAGATGCTTTTGCTGGTTGGACATCACATGAATGCCAGACCCTTTACGTACTTCAACATAACCTTCCACTTCCAGCATGATGATGGCTTCACGCACCACGGTGCGGCTAACGTTCATCTCCTCTGAAATCAGGCGTTCGGCCGGTAATTTCTCACCGACGGGGTAAACGCCGCCCTCAATTCTCTCCTTGAGCGTGGCTGCCAGTTGTTGGTACAGACGTCTGGTTTCAGTGGGTTCCATGGTTTTGCTCTTCATTGATATAAACGCAAGCGGGAAGGCTCGTTGAGTGAGGAAGGTCAATCGCCTGCCGGGGTGAAACTTGTTATACCAGTATACGAGGAACGCAGGCCGGTTGCACCGTCGAACATCTGTCTGCAGGACATAACCGGGCTGTTAAAACGAAAAAGCCCGGACTGTTTCCCGGGCTAAACCTTGTTGTCAGGCTTTCGCGGTGTGCAGAGGCTGGGGGTCAGGCTCGACCGCTGAGCGGTTTTGCAGAACGGTCCAGATAACAATGGCACCCAACAGATCAAACACTGACAGTGCAGCAAACAGCGGGCTGAAGCCCAGTGTGTCAGCCAGTGCACCGACCACCAGAGCAAACAGGGTACTGGCAGTCCATGCGGCCATGCCGGTGAGTCCGTTGGCTGTGGCGACTTCGTTACGTCCAAATACGTCGGAAGAGAGCGTGATCAACGCGCCAGAGAGCGACTGGTGCGCAAAACCACCCACGCACAGCAGGGCAATTGCCGCATAAGGGCTGGCGAACAGACCAATCATGCCGGGGCCTATCATCAGGACGGCGCCCATGGTCACCACCAGTTTGCGCGAAACGATCAGGTTTACTTTGAAATATTTCTGGAACAGCGGTGGCAGATAGCCGCCGACGATACAACCGAGGTCAGCGAAAAGCATTGGCATCCAGGCGAACATCGCGATGTGTTTCAGGTCAAAGCCGTAGGCTTTAAACATAAACAGTGGGATCCAGGCGTTGAATGTGCCCCAGGCCGGTTCTGCCAGGAAGCGCGGCAACGCGATGCCCCAGAACTGACGGTTACGCAGGATTTGCCAGGCAGACATCTTCTTCGCATTGCTGGTTTGGTGCTGAGCTTCCTGACCACCAAGAATATATTCACGTTCAGGTTCGCTGAGTTTCTTCTGATCTTTCGGATGTTTATAGAAGACTAACCAGCAGACAGCCCAGATCATGCTCAGGGCGCCGGTAATGACGAAGGCGAGTTGCCAACTGTGCATAATGATGCACCAGACAACCAACGGTGGCGCAATCATCCCGCCGATAGAAGACCCGACGTTAAAGTAGCCCACGGCAATAGAACGTTCTTTGGCCGGGAACCATTCGCTGGTGGCTTTCAGGCCCGCAGGGATCATCGCAGCTTCTGCCATGCCGACGGCACCGCGGGCAATGGCCAGGCCACCCCAGCTGCTTGCCAGCGCGGTCGCCATACAGAAGATGGCCCACATGACGGCGAACATGGCATAACCGACTTTGGTTCCCAGAACGTCCAGCACATAACCGGCAACCGGCTGCATAATGGTATAGCAGGCGGAATAGGCGGCAATAATATAGGAATATTGCTGTGTGCTGATGTGGAGTTGGCTCATCAGCGTTGGTGCCGCAGCGGCTATGGCGTTACGTGTTAAATAGCCTAATACAGTACCGACTGTGACCAGTGCGATCATGTACCAGCGTAACCCTTTGATCTTACCCATTTAACTCTCTCCCAGTAAATAATCCGGTATTGGCTGCGCGTTGGCGGCCGCGGCACACTGAGCACGCCGCGTAGGGCGGGCTTCTGGTTGTGCTGCTGATGAGTACGTTATTTGACTACCCTGTTTTTGTTATCCCCATGTCCCGGACAAAAGCGTCAGTGATGTGGCAGGTCGTCACTGATGCTCTTGTTCGGGCGAGCTAAAGATAACTTGTCATACAGATTTAAAATTTGAATGACATCACAAAACCACATTTAGAATGTGTGGATAATAGTTAGCAGCACAGAAATTTGACGAATATCATTAAATTCAATGTGATAACGATTTTTATGTGATCGGGCTAACAATATTCGGCCTGTTCTTTCCATTAAATAGTGCTGGACGATGACTATAATTGGTGTGATAACTTCGCACCATTGAGAGATAACTCAGAATTGAACTCAAGGTGAGGAACCTAAGATGGCGCAGTTTTTAACTGAAGATTTCCTGCTCGACACTGAAGTCGCACGTCGCCTGTATCATGACTACGCGAAAGACCAGCCGATTTTTGACTACCACTGTCACCTGCCGCCTGAACAGATCGCGCAGGACTACCAGTTTAAAAATCTGTATGACATCTGGCTGAAAGGCGATCACTACAAATGGCGTGCGATGCGCACCAACGGTGTACCGGAACGTATGTGTACCGGCGATGCCACTGATCGTGAAAAGTTTGATGCCTGGGCCGCCACCGTTCCTCACACCATCGGTAACCCGCTCTATATCTGGACGCATTTGGAACTCCGCCGCCCGTTTGGTATTACCGGCAAATTGCTGTCACCGACGACAGCGTCGGAAATTTGGGAGCGTGGCAATGAATTGCTGGCCCAAAAAAGCTTCAGCGCGCGCGGTATCATGAAGCAGATGAACGTGAAAATGGTCGGTACGACCGATGACCCGATCGACTCCCTTGAACACCATAAGGCTGTGGCACAGGACGGCAGTTTTGACGTCAAAGTGCTGCCGAGCTGGCGCCCGGATAAGGCGTTTAATATTGAAGCCGATAGCTTCACTGATTACATGAAGAAACTGGAAGTGGCCGCCGATGTGTCCATTACCCGCTTCAGCGATCTGCGCGATGCACTGAATAAGCGTCTGGATCACTTTGCGGCGCACGGCTGCAAAGTCTCTGACCATGCGCTGGATGTGGTGGTGTATGGCGAAGCGGACGACGCGACGCTGGATGGTATTTTATCCCGTCGCCTGAGCGGCACGATGCCAAACAAAGACGAAATCGCCCAGTTCAAAACTGGCGTGTTGCTGTATCTGGCTTCTGAATATCAACGCCGTGAATGGGTGCAGCAGTATCACATTGGTGCGCTGCGTAATAACAACACCCGCATGTTCCAGCTGATTGGCGCCGACGTAGGTTTTGACTCGATCAACGACCAGCCGCTGGCTGAACCGCTGTCAAAACTGCTCGGTGCGCAGGGGCTGGCCGGTGGGTTGCCGAAGACCATTCTTTACTGCCTGAATCCGCGTGATAACGAAGTGATCGGCACCATGGTGGGTAACTTCCAGGGTGAAGGGATGCCGGGGAAAATGCAGTTTGGTTCCGGCTGGTGGTTTAACGATCAGAAAGATGGCATGCAGCGCCAGATGACGCAGCTCGCTAATCTTGGCCTGCTGAGCCGCTTCGTTGGGATGCTTACTGACAGCCGCAGCTTCCTGTCGTATACGCGTCATGAATATTTCCGTCGCATCCTGTGCCAGATGATTGGCCGCTGGGTGGAAGACGGCGAAGCGCCGAACGACATGGCCCTGCTCGGCAGCATGGTCAAAAATATCTGTTTTGATAATGCGAAAGATTATTTCGGTATTGAGCTGAACTGAGCCTGACCCGCCGGGTGCTTTCTGCCGCGCCCGGCGTGATGAAAACAGCATTCCTATCCGATCGACTCTTTCTTCTGAACACGACGGTGATGGGCATAAACCGCCCTCAAAGACCGGCGTTTGCGTAAATTTAAGGTGAGTATGAGATGCCAAGGTTAAACCGTCGTGACTTTCCCGGACGCCATTTCCCCGACAAAATTATCCAGTTTGGCGAAGGCAATTTCCTGCGTGCTTTTGTCGACTGGCAGATTGACCTGCTGAATGAGCATACCGACCTGAATGCCGGTATCGTGATCGTTCGCCCGATCGACAGCGACTTTCCGCCGTCGCTCAATGAGCAGGACGGCCTGTACACCACGATCATCAGTGGCCTGAATGAGCAGGGTGAGCGTGTACGCGACACCCGCGTCATCCGCTCGGTTAACCGCGAAATCAATATTTATCACCGGTTCGATGACTATCTGGCACTCGCCCGTGACCCGAATATACGTTTTGTGTTTTCGAACACTACCGAAGCGGGTATCAGCTACGCGCAGGGTGACCGTTTTGACGATGCGCCACCGTCCAGTTTCCCGGCCAAACTCACCCGTTTATTATTCGAGCGCTTTACACATTTCGACGGCGCTGCTGACAAAGGCTGGGTGCTGCTGCCGTGTGAGCTGATTGATTATAACGGCGAAAAACTGTTGGAACTGGTACTGCGTTATGCCACCGAGTGGGCATTGGCGCCGGCCTTCAGACAGTGGTTGCTCAGCCATAACACCTTCTGTTCGACGCTGGTGGACCGCATTGTGACCGGCTATCCGCGCAGCGAAGTGGAGAGCCTTCAGGCAGAACTGGGCTATCAGGACAGCTTTTTTGACAGCGCCGAGCACTTCTATCTGTTCGTGATTCAGGGGCCGCAAAGTCTGGCGCAGGAGCTGCGTCTGGACCAGTTCCCGCTGAATATCCGTCTGGTCGATGACATCAAGCCCTACAAAGAACGAAAAGTGGCGATCCTCAACGGTGCGCATACCGCGCTGGTGCCGGTGGCGTTTCTCGCCGGGCTGAATACCGTAGGCGAAGCGATGAATGACCCGCAAATCAGCCGCTTTGTTGAACTGATCATCGCTGAAGAGATCTCACCGGTGCTCAATTTGCCGCAAGACGAGCTGACCTCATTTGCGCAGGCGGTGTTAAGCCGTTTCCGCAATCCGTTCATTCAGCATCAGTTGCTGTCGATTGCCCTGAATGGCATGACGAAATTCCGTACCCGTATTTTGCCGCAGCTGCTGGCCAGCCAGCAGAAAAACGGCCTGTTGCCGCCGCGTCTGACGTTTGCGCTGGCCGCTTTACTGGCGTTTTATCGCGGTGAGCGTAACGGCGAAATCTTCCCGTTGCAGGATGACGTGCCGTGGCTGAGCCTGTTTTCCACGTTGTGGAGCGAGGTGCGCCGCGAAGAGCTTCCCCTGAGCAAACTGGTGGAAACCGTTCTGGCTGATGAACAGCACTGGGGTTCGGACCTCAATACCGTGCCGGGGCTCGGTGAAAAAGTGACAGAGCAGCTACAGGCAATCCAGGACCATGGCATGCGCGATGCCCTCGCGGTTTACAGTTAAGAGGTTGATTATGCAAAGTATCATACAGATTCATCCCGCAGATAACGTCGCCGTCGCGTTGCAGGATCTGGCCTCCGGTGAGGCTACGGAAGCAGGCGTCACTTTGCTGCAAGAAGTGGTGCGTGGTCATAAGTTCGCGATAAAAACTATCGCGGCCGGGCAGAACATCGTCAAATATGGCCTGCCTATCGGCCATACGCTGAAGGATATCGCCATTGGCGAGCATATCCATTCGCAGAATGCCAAAACCAATCTCAGCGATCTGGACCAGTATCAGTACCAGCCAGAATTCGTCGAACTTCCGCCGCAAATGGCCGACCGGGACGTGCAGGTTTATCGCCGTAAAAACGGTCTGGTGGGGATCCGCAACGAACTGTGGCTGATCCCGACGGTCGGGTGCGTCAACGGGATTGCGAAACAGATTCAGCAACGCTTTCTGAAAGAAACCCATCAGGCGGAAGGCACTGACGGCGTCTATCTGTTTACCCATCCGTTCGGTTGCTCACAGCTGGGTGATGACCACATCAATACCCGCACTATGTTGCAAAACATGGTACGCCACCCGAATGCCGGCGCGGTGCTGGTGATTGGCCTGGGTTGTGAAAATAATCAGGTGGATGTTTTCCGTGACACGCTGGGCGACGTGGACGACGAGCGTGTGCGCTTTATGACCCTGCAAAAATTTGATGACGAAGTGGAAGCCGGGCTGGAACGTCTGCGTGAGCTTTACGCCGCCATGCGTAACGACCAGCGGGTACCGGGAAAACTCAGCGAGCTGAAGTTTGGCCTCGAATGTGGCGGGTCTGACGGTCTGTCGGGGATCACGGCGAATCCGCTGCTCGGGCGTTTTTCCGACTATGTGATCGCTAACGGCGGCACCTCCGTGCTGACCGAAGTGCCAGAGATGTTCGGTGCTGAGCGCATCTTAATGAGCCGCTGCCGCGATGAAGCGACCTTCGACAAAACCGTCCACATGGTCAACGATTTCAAGCAGTATTTCATTGAACATAAACAACCGATTTATGAGAATCCGTCGCCGGGAAACAAGGCGGGCGGGATCACCACACTGGAGGAGAAATCCCTCGGTTGTACTCAGAAAGCCGGTCAAAGCCCCGTGGTGGATGTACTCAAGTACGGCGAGCGCCTTACCCGTCACGGCCTGAACCTGCTGAGCGCACCGGGCAATGACGCGGTGGCGACCAGCGCGCTGGCCGGAGCCGGTTGTCACATGGTGCTGTTCAGCACCGGGCGCGGTACGCCGTACGGCGGTTTTGTGCCGACGGTGAAACTGGCGACCAACAGCGAACTGGCGGCGAAAAAACCGCATTGGATTGATTTTGACGCCGGAAAGCTGATTCATGGTGTGTCGATGGATGATTTGCTTACCGAATTTGTCGATCTGATTGTGGGTATCGCTGACGGTAAGCTGTCGAAGAACGAACTGAATGATTTCCGCGAGTTGGCGATTTTTAAAAGCGGAGTCACATTGTAGTAGTTGATAGTTAGCCCGAGGTGAAGCGGCGTTTCAGTGGATGGAGCGCCGCAGAGTTTCTCCTGACGGACTGTGGATGATGATGTCAATGATGACTGTTTCGCACATGAGTAACTTCTGGAACGCGCACTATTTCTGGTTTGCGCAGGGCGTTGGCGTGCTGGCTTTCTTTGTCGGCATCACGATGTTCTTCAATCGCAATGACCGCCGTTTTAAACAACAACTCTCTGCCTACAGCGCCATTATCGGCGTTCACTTTCTCCTGATGGGAGCGAATCCGGCTGGTATGAGCGCTTTGCTCAACGCCGTCCGTACCCTGATTTCCCTGAAAACACGCAACCAGTGGGTGATGGTGGTCTTTATCGCCCTGACGCTGATCTTCGGCATAGGCAAAGCTAAACACCTGATGGAGTTGTTGCCGGTCGTCGGTACTGTCGTCAGTACTTGGGCACTTTTTCGTACCAGCGGCCTGACGACTCGATGCATTATGTGGTGCTCCACCTGCTGCTGGGTGATCCACAATATCTGGCTTGGTTCGATAGGCGGTTCGCTGATTGAAGGCAGTTTCCTGCTGATGAACGGCTACAACATCCTGCGTTTCCGCCAGCTGCAACGACAGGGTATTGATCCGTTCGCCGTGGAGAAGAAACGGTGATCTGGCAGGATGCCTAATCCAGTTTCAGTGGCGGCAACTGGCCGAAAATACTCAGCAAACCTTCGCCCCAGCCTTTGCGGATCATATCGAAATAGGGGTGTTCTTCTGTGATGCGGTGCTCCTGGGCGCTGCTGTAGCTGTCGGTCGGATAGATCATCACATCCAGTGGTAAACCCACCGACAGGTTACTGCGCAGGGTGGAGTCCATCGAGATCAGCGCGCACTGCATGGCCTGTTCCAGCGGCGTGTTGTAGGTCAGTACGCGGTCAATAATCGGCTTGCCGTACTTGCTTTCACCCACCTGAAAATAGGGCGTGTCATGCGTCGCTTCAATGAAATTCCCCTGCGGGTAAACATGAAACAGTCGTAACCCTTCTCCCTGAATCTGGCCGCCAAGAAGCAGGTTACAGCTGAAATCCGTCATCCCGCCCTGATTGGCGCCGCTATCGCGGGCAATCACTTCACGCACCGTCTCACCAAGCAGGCTGGCGGCATCATACATTGACGCCACGTTAAGCAAATTCTCACGCTCAGGGTCCAGGCAGCGGCGGTGCAGCAGGCTGATAATGCTCTGTGTGGTCGCCAGATTCCCTGCACTCTGAATCACCAGCATCCGCTCATCGCTTTGATGAAAAACATGCAGTTTACGGAAGGTGGAGATGTGATCCACCCCGGCGTTGGTGCGCGAGTCCGAGACAAAAACCAGGCCAGAGGACAAGCGCATGGCCACACAGTAAGTCATAGAAAAAATTCCTATTGTTGGGGGATATCGAGCATGTGAACCGCCGCGACGGTGTGCATATCTTCGCATCCTCCGCCTAACCGGATGCCGCGAACCGGGCATGCATCAAGATAATCGATACCAATAGCCAGTTTCAAATGCTGATTGGGCTGGCTGGTATTGTTCGTCACGTCGAAACTCTGCCAGCGCCCGTCCAGCCAGGCCTCAGCCCACGCGTGCATGGCGACATGCGTGGAGTCCTCGCTGTAGAGATAACCGCTGACGTAGCGTGCGGGAATGCTCAGGCTGCGGCAGCAGGCCAGAAACACATGGGTATGATCCTGACAGACGCCTTGTTGTGCAGAAAACGCCTGCGACGCGCTGTCTTTGACCGTGGTGGTGCCGGGGCTGTAGGGCATTTTCAGCAGCAGTTCGCCCATCAGCGTGCACAAACTTTCGTGCTGAGCCTGCGCACGGTAGTAGCGGCTGGCAAAGTCACGGATTGCGCCGTCGGCGTGGGTCAGCGGGCTGGTGCGCAAAAAGACCAGCGGTGATAAATGCCCGCAATGGTCGTCTTCCACGTTATCTTCGATTTCCACTACGCCATTGGCCTCGATAGTGATCGCCTGATGCGGCTGATCCAGCGTCAGCACGTGCAGCACGTTTCCATAGGCATCAAGCGTGCGGGTAGCGTACTCCGGCAGGGTTAAATCCCAGGACAAAATCTTCTGATGGCTCGAATCCTGCGGGGTCAGGCGCAGATATTGCGTGCTGCGTTTGACCAGCTGCGCATAGGTGTAATGCGTCTGATGACTGACGTTCAGTTTCATTATTGTGCCTCCAGATAAGTTTGATGGATGCTCTCTGCAATGGCGCTGGTCTTGCCGAGGAATTGCGTCAGCCAATCGCTCAGGCCTTCTGCCAGAATTTCTTCCAGCGTGGTGAAACGCAGCTCAGCATGCAGGGTATGCACCAGACGACGTGGCAAATTGCCGGTGGTGGTGCCAATGAGTTCAAGCTGTTCGGCCATGATCTCCACACAAGCCAGCAGAGATCGCGGCAGTTCGCGGCGCAGGATCAGCAGTTCTGAAATCGACTCGCGGCTGATCTGCTGTTTGTACAGTGTATGGAACGCCTCGCGGGCGCTGACGGCGCGCAGCAGGGTATCCATCCGGTAATATTCGCGCACCGGGTCGTTATCGGCTTCGAGCAGCTGGTGAGTGGCGTCCAGCAAGCGTGCAGTGCTGTCAGCGCGTTCAAGCATGGTGCCGAGCCGGATAAAATTCAGCGCATCGCTGCGCAGCAGGGTGCCAAACATTGCTCCACGAAACAGGTGTGAACGCTCTTTGACCCAGTCGAAAAAAGCATCAGCACCGACGGACGCCACCCCCTGACGGCGGATCAGTTTCATCTCAATCCACGAGGCGTTAATACTCTCCCACACTTCCGACGACAGACTGCCGCGCACCGCATGCGCGTTATTCCACGCCATCTGCAGACAGCTGAAAATACTGCTGTGGTTGATGTTATCCAGCGCGAAAAAGTTAAGCAGATTCCCCATAGTGACCTGCGGATAGTGCTCGCTAAACAGCGTCTGTGTGCCGGTTAGCATCAGCGGTACCATCAGGTCATTCTGGTCGTCGTGCAATTGCGTGGTGTCGCGGATCGACATCATCGACAGCTTGTTGGTTACATCGAGCAGGCGGGCAATGTTCTCAGCGCGTTCCAGATAACGCGACATCCAGTAAAGTTCGCTGGCGGTTCTGCTTAACATAGGTCGTCCTCCACGCTGTTTTGCTCAACCCGTTCATCCTCTAATACCCAGGTATCTTTGGTCCCGCCGCCCTGCGACGAGTTGACCACCAGTGATCCCTCCTCCAGCGCCACGCGGGTGAGTCCGCCGGGAACCAAGCGGATCTCCGCACCGGTCAGTGCGAATGGCCGCAGGTCAATGTGACGCGGTGCCAGACCGCTGCCAACGAATGTCGGGCAGGTGGAGAGCGCCAGCGTCTCTTGCGCAATGTAGTTTTCCGGGCGCGCTTTCAGCAGGTCGCGGAAGCGGGCGATCTCCGCTTTGCTGGCGGTCGGGCCGATCAGCATGCCGTAACCGCCTGCGCCGTGAACCTCTTTCACCACCATCTTTTCCAGATTAGCCAGCACGAACGACAGGGCTTTTTCATCGCGGCATTGCCAGGTGGGCACGTTATTGAGAATAGGATCTTCGGCCAGATAAAAGCGGATCATCTCCGGCACATAAGGGTAGATGGATTTGTCATCGGCCACGCCGGTGCCAATAGCATTGGCTAATACCACGCCACCAGCGCGATAGACCGACAGCAGCCCCGGTACGCCGAGCATAGAGTCGGCGCGGAAGGCCAGCGGGTCGAGGAAGGCGTCATCGAGTCGGCGGTAAATCACGTCGACCTTGCACGGGCCTGAAGTGGTACGCATAAACACCGCACCATCTTTGACGTACAAGTCGACGCTCTCGACCAGTTCGACCCCCATCTGCTGAGCGAGGAAACTGTGCTCAAAATAGGCGCTGTTAAAGCGTCCCGGTGTCAGCACAACCACGGTAGGGTCATTGACCGGCGTGCTTTCGCGCAGGGTTTGTAATAGATGGGAAGGGTAGCGGGAAACCGGCGCAATACGCTGTTCGGCGAACAGTTCCGGGTAAAGCCGCATCATCATTTTGCGGTTTTCCAGCATATAGGAGACGCCCGACGGCGTACGCAGGTTGTCCTCGAGGACGTAATACTCGCCATCGCCGCCGCGCACCATGTCGGTACCGGCAATGTGCGCGTAGGTGTCGCGGTGCAGGTCAATACCCTGCATGCAGGGCTGATACTGGTCATTCGCCAGCACCTGTTCAGCGGGAACAATTCCGGCCTTGAGGATCTTCTGGTCGTGATAAATATCATGCAAAAACGCATTCAGCGCCTGCACGCGCTGGCGGATCCCCAGATCCAACATCTTCCACTCGTTGGCAGGAATAATGCGCGGCACGCTGTCGAAAGGGATCAGCCGTTCGGCCCCGTCATCTTCGCCATACACATTAAAGGTGATCCCCACCCGATGGAACAGTAGCGCGGCTTCCTCTTTCTTGCGCTCGATGGCCTGTTGATCGGCCTGCTGTAACCATTGCCAGTAAGCCTGGTAATGGCCGCGATGCTGCCCTTGCGCCATTAACATTTCATCAAAAAAGGGTGAATCGGAAAGGTCGATGTTGATCATATTCACCTCATTGACAGGTCTGGCTTCAGGTTTTATTTATTCATCCACAAAGGATCAGGCACAAAGTGTGCCATCGTGCAAAACCGGCGGAAAATCAGGGTAAAAAGGGGAAGTCTGCTCTGTGCGGGGGCGTGAAGGCGATGGACTGCATGAAAAAAGGGCAAAAAAAACCAGCCCGCAGGCTGGTCTGGTGCATCACTGACGCGATTAACGACGTACGGCGATGGCTTCGATTTCGATTTTCACATCTTTTGGCAGACGGGCAACTTCAACGCATGAACGCGCAGGGAACGGCGCATTGTGCTCGGTGAAGAAGGCTTCGTAGGTGGCGTTAACGGTGGCGAAATCGTTCAGATCTTTCACGAAAACGGTGGTTTTCACGATGTCTGACACTTTCAGGTTGGCGGCTTCAACGATCGCTTTGACGTTTTCCAGTGACTGGCGAGCCTGAGCGGCGATATCGTCGGCTACGGTGCCGGTTTTTGGATCCACCGGGATCTGCCCGGAGGTGATGATCATGCTGCCAAGATCCACACCCTGAACATAAGGGCCGATGGCGGCTGGTGCATTTTCAGTGCTGATTTCGCGGGACATAGTGTCTCCTGATTTGAGTTGTCGGATTTTAAAACTGGGAGCCAGTATAAAGGCCACGCATCAAAAGTCATTACGCCTGTCGCGTCAGTCGTTATTCATCACAACCTGATGCTCAAACTCTTTCTCACAATATTTGCATTGAAGATGCACTTCGCCCTGACGCTTTTTCACCGCAAAGCTCGATGCCACGGGCTCGGAGCGGCTAATACAGTTGCTGTTCGGGCAGCGGAGTACGCCTACAATATGGTCAGGCAGCGTCGGCATGAGTTTTTTCACCACTTCATAGTCGTCGATACGGTTAACCGTGGCGTTTGGCGCGTAGACCGCCAGCTGGTTAACCTGCTGCTCGGTCAGGAACGTATTCTCGATTTTGATCAAATCTTTACGGCCCAGCTCATTGGAGGGCAGGTTCAGGCCGATGGTGATGCGCTGGTCGGTTTCGGTCAGCTTAAACAGTGACAGTAATTTGAAGCCGATTTGGGCTGGAATATGGTCAATCACCGTGCCGCATCTGATGGCTTCAACCTGAAGTTTATTGTCGTGAGTCATACTGTTTTCTCCTCAAGTTTATTGGGCGGTATCGGCATTTAAAACCAGTGCCAGCAGGGCCTGGCGCGCAAAAATGCCGTTGCCGGCCTGCTGGAAATACCAGGCGTATGGCGTTTTATCGACGTCCGTGGTGATTTCATCCACGCGCGGCAGCGGGTGCAGCACTTTCAGGTGTGGCTGAGCCTGGGCCAGATCGGCGGCGCGCAGAATAAACTGGGCTTTGACGTTGGCGTACTCGGACGGGTCCAGACGCTCTTTCTGTACGCGGGTCATATAGAGAATATCCAGTTCCGGCACCACGTCATCGATGCTCTCATGCAGGCTGTATTCAATACCTTTCTCTTCGAGCAGGGAAAGGATGTAGCCCGGCATAGCCAGCGCATCGGGAGCGATGAAGTAGAAGCGGTTGCCTTTAAATTTGGCCAGCGCCTGCGCCAGGGAGTGAACGGTGCGGCCATATTTCAGGTCACCGACCATGGCGATGTTGATGTTATCGAGGCGGCCCTGAGTTTCACGGATGGTGAACAGATCGAGCAGGGTTTGTGTCGGGTGCTGGTTGGCACCATCACCGGCGTTGAGCACCGGAATACCGCCCGAGAACTCCGTCGCCAGACGCGCTGCACCTTCCTGCGGGTGGCGCATCACGATGGCGTCAACGTAGGTGCTGATCACCGAGATGGTATCGGCCAGCGTCTCACCTTTTTTGCCAAGGGACGTATTCGAGCCATCAGCGAAACCCACCACAGAAGCCCCGAGGCGGTGCATTGAGCTTTCAAACGACAGGCGTGTGCGGGTAGAGGCCTCAAAGAAACAGCTGGCGATCACTTTATGTTTCAACAGTTCCGGCTGCGGATTGGCTTTCAGGCTGGCTGCGGTGTCGAGCACCAGCTCCAGCTCTTCACGGCTGAGATCGTTGATTGAGATAATGTGTTTTTGGTATAGCGGGTTAGCCATTGTCACTCTCCTCTACTTGTCTGCTTGGACTATCGATTCTCAAATTTTGGACAAAAAAAAGCCCCTTTAAAAAGGGGCTTTCATCAGATCGGTTATGCAACGGAAGAACAACGGCAGCGGGCTGCCTTCTGGGACGGCGTTTTGTGCGTATTTTTGTACACTGCAAACCTGTCGAATGTTCATGGGTTCTCCCGGCAAATTGTCGCGCATTATACGCGCAGAAAATCTGGCTGCAAGAGGTACGGGGCGCTTTTTTTGCTGCCGTTTTAATCGAACCGGTCAGGGAAAGCAAACGGTTGGCCGAAAACCGGTGTACCGGTGAAAATGTTACGCAGATCGCATAGTCAGCCAGGGGACTCCTTTATGATAGTGCGACTTTGAAATGCTATTTCATTTTACTTATATCAAGGGACGTTCATGTTAACCGGAAATATTCATCAACTGCATTTAGTACCTTACCTGCCCGCAGCACTGCGCGACGCCATCGAATATGTGAAGAAAAACATCACCGCTGAAACCCCTTTAGGTAAACATGAAGTGCGTGGGGAAGAGATGTTTGTGATGGTTTTCCATGACAGCACGGAGCCGCAGTCTGTGCGCCGGGCAGAGTTTCATGCCCGGTATCTGGATATCCAGATTGTCCTCAGTGGTACAGAAGGCATGACGTTCAGCAATCTGCCCGCCGGGAAAGTCGATACCGACTGGCTGGCCGACAAAGACATCGCGTTTTTACCCGCCGGTGAGCAGGAAAAAACTATCGTGATGCACGCCGGTGACTTTGTGGTGTTCTACCCCGGCGAAGTACATAAACCGCTGTGCGCCGTGGGCGAACCAGGCATGGTGCGCAAAGCGGTGGTTAAAATGCGGGTTAACGCTTAAAGATCTTCATCCGCCAGCGGCGCAGACGGCCCAGCCGTTCCGGGGCTTTCAGCTTGTGTTTAATCCACACCACCTGCCAAGGCTGTAAGCGCGTCTGGCCGGTAAAGGCTTCGCCACCAATCAGATCTTTCCCTTCCACGGCCAGTTTCATTACCTGAGACTGGCCGCTGATATTGAAGACACAGGTAATGCGGTCTTCGGTCTGCGGATCATAACGTTCCATCGCAAACAGCGATTTCCCCAAATCAAATACCCGCTGGCCCGCCTGCGGTGAAAACGCCGGGTGCGCACGGCGGTGTTTAATCAAATCACTCAGGCCGTTAAACACCAGGGCACGCAGGCTGTCGGTTTTCTCCAGCTCCGCTTCCAGTTCATCAAGTTTGAGTTTCTTACGGTTGATGCGGCGGTTGAGCCCCGACTGATGCATACCATCGAGATCGTTTTCACTCCCCAGCAGGCTGTGAATATAGATGGCCGGCACGCCAATAAACGACAGCAGCAATGCCTGGGCGGCGAGGAATTTGCGCGCCTTGAGTTCGACGCCATCCTCCTGCTCAGTCAGTGCGCTGAGGAAATTAATATTCAGCTCATACGGCGAATGCGTACCGTCACCATTGTCTTTGTAAGAGACGCGGCCCTCTTTGCGCAGCGTCTCCTGCGCCATGTATTTGCGTTCGTCATCATCGAGGAAGGTTTCCGTCGGGCGCAGACCGATACCGTCGTGGCTGGCGAGGAAGTTGAAATAGGTCGTTTTTGGGTAGCGCGCTTCGGCATTCAGGCTTTGCGCCCACTGGGTAAGCGTGGTGGTGTCCTGGCGCAAAAAAGCGTGCAGCGTCAGCGGTGGCAGCGGGAACTGATACACCATGTGTGCTTCGTCGCCTTCGCCAAAGTAGCTGATGTTTTCATGGTGCGGCACGTTGGTTTCGGTGATCAAGCGCGTACCGGGGATCACTTCATCCAGAATGGTGCGCCACACTTTGATGATGTTATGCGCCTGTGGCATGTGGATGGAGCGCGTGCCGACCTCCTTCCAGATGTAGCCGATGGCATCAAGGCGAATCGACTGCCCGCCGCTGGCGGCGTACTGCAACAGCACGTCGATGCTTTCGAGCAACACCTGCGGATTCTTGAAGTTGATATCCACCTGATCTTCACTGAAGGTGGTCCACAGATAGAGTTCGGTGCCGTCGGCTTTGATAAAGGGCGTCAGCAGCGGCGAGGCGCGCGGGCGAACTACGCGGCTGTAGTCCAGTGCCGGGTTGGAGTCGATAAAGTAATCTTTGTAGTACGGCTCGTCATGCAGATAACCTTTCATCCAGTCGCTGGAGCGCGAGATGTGGTTGATCACGCAGTCAAACATCAGGTTGAAGTGGGTCGAGAGCTGGTGGATATCGGGCCAGCCACCGAGGTTCTCGTCGATGCGGCGGTAATCAATCACGCTGAAGCCGTCATCTGAGCTGTATGGGTACATCGGCAGGATGTGAATATCACTGATGATGTCACGTAAGTATTTGTCCGCGAAGTGGTTAAGTGTTGCCAGCGGAGGCTGTTCGCCCTGAGTCACGTTATCGCCGTAGGTGATGAGGTAGATGTTAGTGCCATCGACCCACTGCTCGGTACTGTGTTTGCCGTAGTTCCATTTCTCAGCCAGATGGAGGATTTTCTTCAGCAAGTCGGCGATGTGTTCCCTGGGATAGATCCGGCTTAATAAACTTTCCAGGCGCAGAACGTATTCCAAATTCACAGATTTCATAACGGTGCCCTTTTTTCTTACCCCTTCACCTGAAGACGGCAAAAGAAGGAGTGCTTTCTTAAAAGGTTAGTTGAAAAATCGGCCTTCCGGCGCGCATCTGAAGGGAAAAACTGCAATGTTATGTAAAAACATCGGGGCAAAAGTGGGGCGAAAAACTGGCCTGACGCGGGCTGAAGATTGCGTCAGGCTGTGGAAAAATCAAACAGAACCGAGCGTGGCGACCATCACGGCTTTGATGGTGTGCAGGCGGTTTTCAGCCTGATCAAATACTACGCTGTTCGCGGATTCAAACACCTCGTCGGTGACTTCCATGCCGCCGTGCAGGTCATACTCCTGCGCCATCTGGCGGCCGAGCGTGGTCTGATCGTCATGGAATGCGGGCAGGCAGTGCAGGAATTTCACCTGCGGGTTGCCTGTCAGCGCCAGCATGGCGCTGTTAACCTGATAAGCACGCAGTAAGCTGATGCGTTCTTTCCAGGTCTCTTTCGGCTCCCCCATCGACACCCACACGTCGGTGTAAAGGAAGTCGGTCCCTTTCACGCCGCTGGCAATATCTTCGGTCAGGGTGATGTTACCGCCGTTCTCCCGTGCCAGATGCTGGCAGGTTTCAACCAGCTCCGCATCCGGCCAGCAGGCCGTCGGCGCGACCAGGCGTAAGTCCAGACCGCACAACGCCGCCGCTTCCAACAGCGAGTTGCCCATGTTGTTGCGTGCGTCGCCAAGATAGGCCAGTTTCATGCCTTTAAGGGGGAGGCCCGGTAACTGCTCCTGCATGGTCAGCAGGTCGGCCAGCAGCTGTGTCGGGTGAAATTCGTTGGTCAGGCCGTTCCAGACCGGCACGCCGGAAAATTCAGCCAGCGTTTCAGCCTTATCCTGGCCAAAACCACGATACTGAATACCGTCATACATTCTTCCCAGCACGCGTGCAGTGTCTTTCATCGACTCTTTATGGCCGATCTGGCTGCCGCTCGGGCCGAGATAAGTGACTCTGGCACCCTGATCATAAGCGGCAACTTCGAAAGAGCATCGGGTACGGGTCGAGTCTTTTTCGAAGATGAGCGCGATGTTTTTCCCCGTCAGATGGGCTTTTTCCGTGCCATTCTTCTTGGCAGCTTTAAGCTCAGCCGAGAGTTTGAGAAGGGATAAAATTTCCGACGGGGTAAAATCCAGTAACCTGAGAAAATGACGTTTACTCAAAAGACTCATGATGTTCCTCTCCGATGCTTTTGCATTGTATTGTGCATTTTATGGTGAATATAAATTCAATTTATATGTATGAATATGCAATTACAACCCCGGCGTAAAAACTTTGTCATTTATAGTGGAGGCAGAACCTTGGCTGTGTGAAAATGGCGCCCAGATACGTCACATTGATTGAGGACTGAGGCATGGCAAATCGTGAATTGCTGGAAGAACAACGTGAAGAAACCCGCTTAATCATCGAAGAACTGCTGGAAGATGGCAGCGATCCTGACGCGCTTTACACTATCGAACACCACTTATCTTCAGAGAATTTCGACGTTCTGGAGAAAGCAGCGGTCGAAGCTTTCAAACTGGGTTATGAAGTGACCGACGCGGAAGAGCTGGAAGTTGAAGATGGCAGTACCGTGATGTGCTGCGACGTGATCAGCGAAATTGCGCTGAATGCTGAACAAATCGACACCCAGGTTGAGCAGCTAATGAACCTGGCCGAAGCTCAGGGCGTCAACTACGACGGTTGGGGTACATACTTCGAAGGCGACGACGACGACGAAGATGAAGACGGCGAAGACGGCGAAGACGGCGAAGAAGGCGATGAAGAAGAAGAAGGCCTAGATGAAGATGATGACGGTAAACGTCATTAATCTTTTAGATAACGCCTTTTAGACGGTTATTCAGGGCGTAATTGTCGCAGCCAGTTTGTGCCCGGCCAGCGCGCAACAACCGGAGCGTACACTTAGTACGTGAGGATTGTGAGCACTGCCCGGGCGCAAAATGGCAAGCAAAATAGCCCAGCCAATATTTGCTTAGATATCTTCCCCGTTACTTTCAATGACCTTCTTATACCAGTCAAAACTCTGCTTACGTGACCGCGCCATCGTGCCGGTGCCATCATCGTTTTTATCGACGTGGATGAAGCCATAGCGTTTGCTGTATTCGCCGGTGGTGAATGACACGCAGTCGATACAACCCCACGGGGTATAGCCCATCAGATCCACACCGTCTTCCAGCACCGCTTTTTTCATCTGTTCGATGTGCGCTTTCAGATAGGCGATGCGGTATTCATCATGGATCATTCCGTCAGGTGCTGCTTTGTCGATGGCGCCGAAGCCGTTTTCAACAATGAACAACGGTTTCTGATAACGCTCATACAGCACGCTCAGTGAGTAACGCAGACCAACAGGGTCAATCTGCCAGCCCCAGTCGGAGGCTTTAACGTGCGGATTGGGTACGCTGCCCGCAAAGCCAGACAGGCCGTTGTCATCGCCTGGATTATGCGCAGATACCGCGTTGCTCATGTAGTAACTCAGGCCCATATAGTCGGCGCAGCCTTCGCGCAAAGCGTCGAGATCACCTTCTTCCATTTTGATGTTAAAACCGCGACGTTCCCACTCATTCAAAATGTACGACGGGTAATAACCGCGCATATGCACGTCGCCGAACAGGTAGCGCTCACGCATGGCTTCCACAGAGTACATCACGTCGTCTGGGTGACAGGAAAACGGATAGAGTGGCACCATGGCGACCATGCAGCCAATCTGGAAGTCAGGGTTAATGGCGTGACCGAGTTTTACCACTTTAGCGCTGGCCACAAACTGGTGGTGCAGTACCTGATACATGGTCTCTTCCGGGTTTTCATGCTCGGTAAATATCACGCCGGAACAGCAGTAACCAAACAGCGGATACTGCCAGTTGCGCTGGTTGTTGATCTCGTTAAAGGTCATCCAGTACTTCACTTTGCCCTTGTAACGCTCGAGCACCACTTCACTGAATTTCACAAAAAAATCGACGACTCTTCGGTTTTTCCAGCCGCCATACTCTTTCACCAGATGATAGGGCATCTCGAAGTGCGACAGGGTGATCACCGGTTCGATGCCATACTTCAGCAGCTCATCGAACATATCATCGTAAAATTGTAAGCCGGCTTCGTTCGGTTGCAACTCATCACCATTGGGGAAAATACGCGTCCAGGCGATCGAGGTGCGGAAACATTTGAAACCCATCTCGGCGAACAGCGCGATGTCTTCCTTGTAGTGCGAATAGAAATCTACCGCCTCATGGTTTGGGTAGCGGTAACCGTCCAGCACGCCATCGGTCATCACACGATCCACGCCGTGCGAACCGCCGGACAGCACATCGGCGATGCTCACGCCTTTGCCGCCTTTATTCCAGCCGCCTTCGACCTGATGTGCCGCGACGGCGCCGCCCCATAAGAAATCTTTCGGTAATTGCTGACTATTCATACATATTCTCCCTCACTACGGGCGGACAACTGTCCGCCCTCTCATTGAAATACTGTTACTCAGACCTGGTTTAACTGCGCCTGTGGTGCCGGTGTCTCTGGGTTTTTTGCACTGGCTTTCGGAGCTGCTTCTACTTCATCGTTGAAGCCCACCAGATAGGTGAACACAGCGGCGAGTACGAACGCGACGCTTATCGACAGCAGGAAGCCGAGGAACTGCGGCATGTGGCCTTCTTTGAAGAACACCGGCAGAACCGCAATGCCCGGTAGGCAATAACTCCATGAAACCGCGTTGAAGGAACCGGCAATCGCACCACCGATACCGCCCGCGACGCAACTGCACAGGAAGGGTTTTTTGAGACGCAGGGCGACACCGTAAATGGCGGGTTCAGTGATACCGAACAGACCGGTGACGCCAGCGGACAGAGAAATGCCTTTCATTTCGCGGCTGCGGGTTTTCAGGTAGACGCCGAACATGCTGCCGGTCATCGCGAAGACCGCTGAAGCCTGCAGACCGGTAAAGGTGTCATAGCCGAGAGTCGCGTAGTTGCCGACGGTGACGGGGGTAATGCCCCAGTGGACGCCCAGCGTAACCAGCGGCTGCCAGAATGCACCAACGACGAATCCGGCTACCGTCGGGCTGAGGTGATAAAGATAGTTATAAACGCCACCAATCGCGCCGCCAATCAGATTGCCAACAGGGCCGAAGACCAGTAGCGTCATCGGAACCATAATCGCGATACAAAACATCGGCGTGAAAAGGTTACGGATAACGATTGGCAACACTTTATTGAAGAAACGTTCGATGTAAGACATCGCCCAGACCATCAGAATGACCGGGATAACAGAAGCGGTATAACTCAGGTATTTCACAGGAATACCGAGGAAATCGAGCGTCGGTGAGGCAATCGGAATGCCGACGACATCCGTCAGGATGCGGGCAATTTCCGGGTTATTCACCGCTTCACGCATCAACTGCTGCATGGCCGGATCGGCTGAGTTAATGGATGTTATCTTGAACGCCGTCAGCATGTTCATGTAATCAGGGCTGATGAGCGCACAGGCGGTGATCACCGCGGTGAAAGGATTGACGTTGAATTTTTTCGCGGCGGTGAAAGCGATCATCACTGGCAGGAAGGTAAATGCCGTCCATGAAACAAAGTTAAGGATACGGTAGGTGCCACTGTTGGCATCCATAAGCCCGACTGCGGCGAGGAAAGAAATAATCCCCTGCAAAATACCGCAGGCGGCGAGCTGATAAAGGAAGGGGGTAAAAATGCTGGAGATGACGTCCATGACGCGGCTGACGATACCGACATTGGGCGCTGATACCGGGGCATTTTCATCAACGGTAATCAGTTTCAGCACCTGCTTATATGCGTCGCTCACGTGATTGCCGATCACGACCTGCATCTGGCCACCGGCTTCAATAACGGTGATCACGCCTTTGACGCGTTTTAATTCTTCTTTTTCGACCACGCTATTATCTTTTAAAATAAAACGTAATCGGGTTGCGCAATGTGTGATGCTAATCACATTATTATCGCCGCCGATGTATTTCAAAATAGCTTGAGCAGTCTGAGCGTAATCAATCGCCATTATAATTCTCCAGGTACAGTGTATTACTCGAACTGAGAGGTAAGATTATTATTAATATTTTTTTAGGTTTCGGGCGGGAGTGTAACAAAAGGAGAAATGAAGTCACGATATAACAAAATACGGTATTTGGTAGATGTCACAAGTGTAAAACGCCCTGTTTTATTTCGGGCGGGGAACAATGCCGGAGGTAATTAACGTCGGTAACTTTTTGCCAATTGTTTCGATAATATAAAGAACGGGGATCTGTGTCGTAATATTATAGTGGCCTTCAAGCAGGATGGGTGGCATGTGATAGGAGATGTTGAGGTCCGCCATGCGTGCCAGCGTGGAGCTCTCGCTGTTAGTCAGGCTGATAATTTTACAGTTTTGCAGGCTAAACTGACTGGCGATGCGGATAATTTCCTCGGTTTCTCCGGAAACAGAAAGAATAATCGCGATGGCATCCTGATACATATCGCTGTTAATCGGATAATAAGGATCGTCAATATATGTGCTGAATTTTCCGATATTGGAGAAGAAGCGTGCGCTATATTTTCCCAGAGCGCCGGAAGTGCCAATGCCAACAAATATGATACGTCGTGTTGCCGCTATTTGCGCAGCGGCGAGATCTAATAGTTCATCGAATTCACGGTTATTAATGCTTTTGAAATAACTGATGATCTCGCTGATTCCAAATGACACCGGCGGTATCTCATCGCGCTCAAGATGTAGTTTAAAACGGATGCGGAATTCAGAATATCCGTCACAATTCATTTTTTTGCAGAAACGCAAAACGGTGGTAGTAGAAACTCCGGCGACATCAGCGAGTTCACGGATAGTCATATACATCACTTTATCCGTATTTTTTATGATGGTGTTATAGACCATCAACTCCAGTTCGTTCAGCGTCGAAATTTCTTTATAAGTGAACATTCTTCTTCCTGCGCCAGCGGTTAAACGAGCCGATAATTAGAGGTATTTCAGCATAGTGACTTCACAGTCAGTATGGCCGGTACTGCCGAGTGCGCCATCGATATGCTCAAATCCCAGACGCTCGTACAGAGCAATGGCCTGCGTCAGGCTGGCGGTTGTTTCTAAATAGCAGCGCGCAAATGCCTGAGTACGGGCAAATTCCATCGCCTGCAAGGCCAGTTTTTTGGCCAAACCCTGGCCGCGTAATGAAGGCAGAAAATACATCTTCTGCAATTCGCACAAATCTGCTTCTCCGCCGCTTAAAGGCGCTACGCCACCGCCGCCTGCGATCTGTCCGTCGAGCTCAACGACCCAATAGGCGCAGCGTGGCTGGCTGTAAATGTCGTATAAATGATCGAGATTGGGGTCGGCCACTGTATAGCCCTTGTCGGCAGTCAGGCCGAACTCAGCGGACACATGGCGGATCACGTTGGCAATGGCGGCATTATCTTCAGGACGGATAGGGCGCACCAGCAGACTCAGGGGCGTTGCGGTAGACATATTACTCACTCGGTTTTGTATTGGCGTTACACGGATCAGTCCGACTTAATACCATCTAAAGGCGCGCCGATGCAACGCTGCACGCACTTCCTGAGGTTTTTAGTGGAGTAATGAGAATCTTTTTCATCTAAAGTGTGAATAACTCATTGCCTGAATGTGTACGTGCGTGATTAAATCTTCAGCGTTCCATTAGGTACTTATCCTCTCTCTTATTTTAAGCGAGACGGCTTCTTATTGCTTTCAGGACGAAAGAAAAAATGTCTGATAATAAAAAAATTGACGGGCCATACCATCCAGTTCGTTTTCATGGCAAGGGTGGAGAATATTTTGCGATTTGGTTAGTCAACGCATTACTGACCATTATCACGTTAGGAATTTACTCCGCCTGGGCGACGGTCAGGCGTCGTCGTTATTTCCTGGGTAACACAGAAATTAATGGCGATCGTTTCGATTACCACGCGAAGCCGATGCAAATATTGAAAGGGCGTCTGCTGGTCGTTGCCGGAATCATCGTATTTTATATTCTGGTGGCTCTCATGCCGCAATTAGCCCTGGTGTTTGTACTGGCATTTTTGGCGCTGCTGCCGTGGGTGATTATCCGCAGCTGGCGGTATAACGCCATTATGACCAGCTTCCGTGGCGTGCGTTTTAACTATCACTGCAAAGTGGGCCGCGCTTACTGGGCCATGTACCTGTGTCCGATTTTGCTGATGGTGGCCCTCTATCTGCCGATGGCGATCATCGTTATGGTGGCCATGCAAACCGGCAGTCTCTCTGTGATGCTGCTGGCCGTGCTGATTGTGGTTGTCGGTCTGATATTAGGCGTGGCGGTGGTGCAGGGCATTATCAGCACCATGCAGCATGATTTGTACGTGAATAATATGTTCTTCGGCAATGCGTCATTCCGGGCAGCCTTAAAGAAAAAGGCTTTCATTAAATACAGCCTGCTTGGCCTGCTGATGTTTGTGCCTTTCCTGGCTGCGGCGTTCTGGTTAATGGGCTCATTCATTGTCACGCTTTATCAAATAGCCATGCTGGGTGATATTTCCCCTGACACCACTAACGCCATCATGATGAGTTATTTGTTTAACTTCTCTATGTCGATGGTGATTCTGTTTGTCGGTGCGCTGATCGTTGCCAGTTATCAGGTGGTGGCAATCCGTAATTACGTCTTTAACCAGACCAAAATTGACGGCCACGTGCAGCTGCATTCATCGATGAAAACCCTGTCGTATCTCGGTCTGCTGTTCACCAACTCGCTGATCGTTATCTTCTCGCTGGGTCTGGCGACGCCGGTGGCGCATGTGCGTTACGCACGTTACATCGCAAACTGTACGGCGGTTGAGGGTGATCTCTCACTGCTGAACGTGCAGGCGCACCATGACACCGCCAATACGGCAGTGGCAGAAGAAGTAGCGCAGGCGTTTGATCTCGGCGTCGGAATATAATGCATGACGCTTGATGGCTTTTATCAGCCTCCCGGACGGGCAGCTCGCGAGGCTGCCCGTCTCTTTTTAGGCGATGAACAATGCCTGGCGCTGACTGCGCAGGACGTCACGCAGACGTTCACCTTGTCTCAGATCGCAGTGTCCGGTGCACTTGGCACCATTCCGCTGTTTCTCACTTTTCCTGACGGCGGCCGTTTTGTGCCTGCCGATGACAAGGCGTTTCGCCACTGGTATCGGCAGTGGCGCAAACCCGGTCTAGTTCACCGGATGGAAAGTCACAAAATCGGCGTGATTGCTACACTGCTGGTGACCTGCCTGCTGATTGTATTCTACGTCTACGGTTTACTGCCGTGGGCCAGCAATGCTATTGCGCTGCGCATACCCACCTCTGTCGAACAAAGTCTGGGTCGTCATACCATGACGTTACTTCAGGCCAGCGATTTCAAACCGACGGAATTATCCTTGGCGCAGCAAAAGCGGACCGAAGTGTTGTTCCGGCAGGTGTTGCCTGAATCGTTGCGTGATGCCCGAACGCCGGTCACTTTGAAACTGATGAACATCCCCGATGTCGCCAACGCTTTTATGCTGACCGACGGCACGCTGGTGCTTAGCGATAAGCTGGTCGCGCTTGCGCCGGGCGGCGACGCGCTGGCAGCGGTGATGCTCCATGAAATGGCCCATCATGCTTACCGGCATCCGATGCGTATGCTGGTGCGTTCCTCGCTGGTTTCGCTCAGCCTGCTGTGGATGACCGGCGACGTCAGCGGCGTGGGTGACACGTTGTTACAGGCGGCTTCTCTGGCGAACGAGTTGCAGTTTTCACGCAGGATGGAGCAGGAGGCCGATGACTGGGCGATTGTCGAAATGAAACATCAGGGGCGTTCACTGACGCAGATGGCCGGCATGTTCCGACGGCTCGTGGCGGAGTCTAAAGATGAGCAGGGCAGCGGACTGCCAGACTGGCTGAGCACGCACCCGGCCATGCAGTCGCGCATCGAACATATCGAGGCGGCAGCGCAATAAAAAAGGCCGCTTTCGCGGCCTTTCGTTACGGCTTTCTTTGCACTACACCTTACAGCGCAGCGATAGTCGCTTTCTGTTCTGCAATCTTGATTTTGGCTTCGCCACAGGCTGCCAGACGGTCGCGCTCTTTGGCGACAACGGCTTCTGGCGCACGCGCCACAAAACCTTCGTTCGACAGTTTGCCCTCGATAGCCGCAATCTCGCCATCCAGTTTCGCCATCTCTTTGTCCAGACGCGCCAGTTCGGCGTCTTTATCAATCAGACCGGCCATCGGGATCAGCAGCTCAGCGCCTTCCACCAGTTTGGTGACAGAAACCGGGCCTTTGTCGCCAGCAGGCAGAATGGTGATGGACTCCAAACGTGCCAGCGAGGAGATAAAGTTCAGGTTCTGCTCGACGCGGCGCTGTGCTTCAGCGCTTGCGCCACGCAGCAGCAGTTCCAGCGGTTTGCCCGGAGACAGGTTCATCTCGGCGCGCACGTTACGGATAGCGATGATCGCATGCTTGATCCACTCGAGATCGGCCAGTGCCAGTTCGTCTGCTTTTGCCGCGTCAAATTCCGGGAAAGGTTGCAGCATGATGGTGTCAGCCGTAATGCCTTTCAGGGTTTTCACGCGCTGCCAGATGGTTTCTGTGATGAACGGAATGATCGGGTGCGCAAGACGCAGCAGACCCTCCAGCACTTCGACCAGCGTATGACGGGTACCGCGCAGTTGTGCTTCGCTGCCGCCAGTCATGACCGGTTTAGTGAGTTCCAGATACCAGTCGCAGAACTGATTCCAGGTGAATTCATACAGAATGCTGGCGGCCAGATCGAAGCGGTAGGTGTCCATCGCGTCGCGGTAGGCTTTCACCGTACGGTTGTATTCCGCGAGGATCCAGCGGTCAGCCAGTGACAGTTCGAGATCGCCGCCGTTCAGGCCACAATCCTGATCTTCTGTGTTCATCAGCACGAAGCGGCTGGCGTTCCACAGCTTGTTACAGAAGTTGCGGTAGCCTTCAAGCCGCTTCATGTCCCAGTTGATGTCACGGCCGGTAGAGGCCAGTGCCGCCAGCGTGAAGCGCAGGGCGTCGGTGCCATGCGGTTCGATACCGTTCGGGAACTGCTTCTCGGTGCGCTTGCGAATTTTCTCCGCCAGCTGCGGCTGCATCATGTTGCCGGTACGTTTTTCCAGCAGATCTTCCAGCGAAATCCCGTCGATCATATCCAGAGGATCGATGACGTTACCTTTTGACTTGGACATTTTCTGCCCTTCGTCGTCGCGGATAAGACCGGTCATGTAAACGGTGTTGAACGGAACCTGCGGTTTGCCGTTTTCATCTTTCACGAAGTGCATGGTCATCATGATCATGCGTGCGATCCAGAAGAAGATGATGTCGAAGCCGCTCACGACCACGCTTGAAGGGTGGAAAGCTTTGAGATCAGGCGTCTGCTCTGGCCAGCCCAGCGTGGAAAAGGTCCACAAACCGGACGAGAACCAGGTGTCGAGCACGTCTTCGTCCTGCGTCAGAACCACGTCTGCGCCCAGATTGTTTTCGCTGCGCACTTCCGCTTCGTCGCGGCCGACGAATACGTTGCCTTCGGTGTCATACCACGCTGGAATACGGTGTCCCCACCAAAGCTGACGGGAAATACACCAGTCCTGAATGTCGCGCATCCAGCTGAAGTACATGTTTTCGTACTGTTTTGGTACGAACTGAATCTCGCCCGTTTCTACAGCTTCCACCGCAACTTTCGCCAGCGGAGCAGTGCGAACGTACCATTGATCGGTCAGCATGGGTTCGATGACCACGCCGCCACGGTCGCCGTAAGGTACGGTCAGGTCGTGAGGTTTGATCTCTTCCAGCAGGCCCATCTCGTCGAAAGCGGCGACCACGGCTTTACGCGCGGCGAAGCGCTCAAGGCCACGGAACTGCTCCGGAATATCGTTGCTGCACGCGTCGTTTTCTTCGCCGTTGGTGTCGAACACTTCAGCGGTTTCGCGGATATCGCCATCAAAAGTCAGGATGTTGATCATCGGCAGGCCGTGACGTTTACCGACTTCATAGTCGTTAAAGTCATGCGCTGGCGTTATCTTCACGCAGCCGGTGCCTTTTTCCATGTCGGCATGTTCGTCACCGAGGATCGGAATGCGGCGGCCGACCAGCGGCAGGATAATCTCTTTGCCGATCAGATCTTTGTAACGCGGATCTTCCGGGTTAACGGCCACGCCGGTATCACCGAGCACGGTTTCCGGACGGGTGGTGGCGACCACCAGATAATCTTTGCCTTCAGCGGTTTTTGCGCCGTCAGCCAGCGGATAACGCAGGTGCCACATGGAACCTTTGGACTCGCGGTTTTCCACTTCGAGATCGGAGATCGCGGTGCGCAGTTTCGGATCCCAGTTCACCAGACGTTTGCCACGGTAAATCAGGTCTTCTTTGTACAGACGCACGAAGACTTCACGCACGGCGTTGGACAGGCCTTCATCCATGGTGAAGCGTTCACGCTCCCAGTCCACGGAGTCGCCCAGACGGCGCATCTGGCGGGTGATGGTGCCGCCTGATTCCGCTTTCCAGTCCCAGATCTTTTCGATAAACGCGTCGCGGCCATAGTCGTGACGCGTTTTGCCTTCTTCAGCGGCAATTTTGCGCTCAACGACCATCTGCGTGGCGATACCGGCGTGGTCTGTCCCCGCCTGCCACAGAGTATTTTTACCCTGCATACGCTGATAGCGGATCATGGCGTCCATGATGGTTTGCTGGAAAGCGTGACCCATGTGCAAGCTACCGGTGACGTTCGGCGGCGGGATCATGATGGCAAAGCTTTCTTTACTGGTATCACCATGTGGCTTGAAGTAGCCCTGTTCTTCCCAGTGCTCGTAAAGCGGCTGCTCGATGTCTTGCGGGTTATATGTCTTATCCATTTCGCTTTCGTTTTTTAGTCGGTCGATGTAGTGACAGACGGCGTCGTGGCCGTGGTCAACGTAAAACCGACGCTGCGATAGGCTTTGTAGCGATCGCGCGCCAGTTGTTTAAGGGAATCTTCGTAAGGAACGAAGTCTACCACTTCATGGAAAGCAGTAGCAAAATCTGCAAACTGAGGCAGCAGGCTTATCAGTAAATCACGCGGCGCATTACCGCGTTTTCCTGGCCAGCAAAGCTCAACCGGCGCGCCGAACTTCGGCCCTTCACCGGCTAAATTGTGCGGGACAAACTGGCTTGGATCACGCTGCCACAAGGCTTCATCCAGACGCTCTGCCTGCTGCTGATCTTCACAGGCCAGCAAAACGCGTTTCCCCGCACGACAACGCTCGGCCGCAATCTGGCAGGCCAGCGCTTCGTGAGAAGTCAGGGTTCCGTCCGGGTCGGGCGCATCGATAAGGAAAAAGGTGGCTTGTTTCATCAGTTATCCAGTGCATTTATGCAGAATGAAACAGGCCGGAGTTAACCGGCCTGATCCCCTTCATCCTTCAAGCTGTCTCTGCGTTGGCTGCCTTCATTCACCTTGGTCACTTACTTGATGTAAGCTCCCAGGGATTCATTCAGTTGCCGCCTTGATACAGCTCGAATGATTTTGGGTATCGTTTAGAGGTTGGGATAGATTAATCGTCGCCGTCGAGACCTGCGCGGTTGAGCAGGAACTGTGCCAGCAGTGCGACAGGACGACCGGTCGCGCCTTTGTTTTTACCTGAGCGCCATGCAGTACCGGCGATGTCCAGATGCGCCCAGCTGTATTTGCGGGTAAAGCGCGACAGGAAGCAACCGGCGGTGATAGCACCACCCGGACGGCCACCAATGTTCGCCATGTCCGCAAAGTTCGAGTCCAGTTGCTCCTGATATTCATCAGCCAGCGGCAGACGCCATGCGCGGTCACCGGACTGCTCGGACGCGCCGATCAGTTCGTGAGCCAGCGGATTGTGGTTCGACAGCAAACCGGTGATGTGATGGCCGAGGGCAATCACGCACGCGCCGGTCAGCGTGGCAACGTCAATCACCAGCTCAGGATCGAAACGCTCGACGTAGGTCAGCGCATCACACAGCACCAGACGCCCTTCGGCATCGGTATTGAGCACTTCGACGGTCTGGCCGGACATGGTAGTCAGAATGTCGCCCGGACGGAACGCCTGGCCGCCAGGCATGTTTTCACAGCCCGCGAGCACGCCAATCACGTTGAGCGGCAGATTCAGCTCAGCCACCACGCGCATTGCGCCGTAGACCGCGGCTGCACCGCACATGTCGTACTTCATTTCGTCCATATCAGCCGCAGGCTTAATGGAAATACCGCCGGAATCGAAGGTTAAACCTTTGCCGACAAGCACGATAGGCTTAGCGTCCGGGTTAGGATTGCCCTTATATTCCATCACCGACATCAATGATTCGTTCTTCGAACCCTGACCGACGGCGAGATAGGCATTCATGCCCAGCTCTTTCATCTGCTGTTCGCCGATGACGCGGGTGGTGATATTAGTGCTGAAAGCATCCGCCAACTGACGGGCCTGAGAGGCCAGATAGGCGGCGTTACAGATGTTTGGCGGCATGTTGCTGAGATCTTTCGCCGCTTTGATACCGGCAGAGACCGCGAGACCGTGCTGAATAGCACGTTCGCCACTGGTCAATTCACGGCGCGTTGGCACGTTGAAGACCATTTTACGTAACGGACGTCGAGGTTCGACTTTGTTGCTTTTCAGCTGATCGAAGGTGTAAAGCGACTCTTTGGACGTTTCAACCGCCTGACGCACTTTCCAGTAGGTGTTGCGGCCTTTAACGTGCAGCTCGGTCAGGAAGCAGACCGCTTCCATTGAACCGGTGTCATTCAGGGTATTGATGGTTTTCTGAATCACTTGCTTGTACTGGCGCTCATCGAGCTCACGCTCTTTCCCGCAGCCGATAAGCAGGATGCGTTCGGAAAGAATATTTGGAACGTGGTGCAGCAACAGGGTCTGGCCTACTTTGCCTTCAAGTTCGCCGCGGCGAAGCAGAGCGCTGATGTAACCGTCACTGATTTTGTCGAGCTGCTCGGCAATCGGTGACAGACGGCGAGGTTCAAAAACGCCGACTACAATACAGGCACTGCGTTGTTTTTCCGGGCTACCGCTTTTTACGCTGAACTCCATGCACTCTCCTGAATCTTAAAGACAACGGCGGGGGCTGCGGCTAGAATGGATCGCCGGAGACATCTCCCGTCACTGTGTTAACGACCTGTGTTAACCTGAACGGCGTTAGTTTTTATTTTGGCGGCTATAAGTATCTTCCTATAGGACACCCCAATTCTCGGTGTTTTAATACTATTTTAGTGTGAAGGTTGCCATATGATGAGAATAAATGACGGATTAGCGATGAAACTATCGATTTTCCTGCAAAAAGACAAGTTTTCACAGGCGTATTAAGCGTGATCATCATTAGATATCTGGTTAGGGAAACCTTCAAGAGCCAAATCGCAATCCTCTTTATCCTGCTGTTAATCTTCTTTTGTCAGAAGTTGGTCAGGGTTCTGGGCGCGGCGGTTGATGGCGATATCCCAACAAATTTAGTCCTTTCTCTGCTGGGCTTAGGTGTGCCGGAAATGGCGCAGCTCATCCTGCCTTTGAGTCTGTTTCTGGGCTTATTGATGACGTTAGGCAAGCTCTACACTGACAGTGAAATCACGGTCATGCATGCCTGTGGACTCGGTAAACGTTCACTAATCCTTGCTGCCCTCAGTCTGGCGCTGATCACCGCTGTTTTTGCCGGTATCAATGCGTTCTGGGTCAGCCCTTGGTCTTCAAAACATCAGGACGAAGTGCTGGCCGAGGCCAAGGCCAACCCGAGCATGGCAGCCATGGTTGAAGGCCAGTTCCAGCAGGCACAGAACGGTAACGCGGTGCTGTTTGTCGGCAGCGTGAAGGGAAAAGAGTTCCATAACGTCTTCTTGGCGCAACTGCGGCCTAACGGCAACCAGCGTCCTTCCGTGGTTATCGCCGATAAGGGCCATATGGAACAGCGCCCGGACGGTTCCCAGATGGTGACTCTCGATCAGGGCACCCGCTACGAAGGTACCGCGCTGCTGCGTGACTTCCGCATTACCGATTTCACTAACTATCTGGCGGTGATTGGCCATCAGACGGTGGCGGTAGATGAGAGCGATTCCGACCAGATGTCGATGCATCAGCTATGGCAGTCCAACGAGCCTGATGCCCGTTCCGAGTTCCACTGGCGTCTGACCTTAGTGGTGTCTGTCTTTATTATGGCGCTGCTGGTGGTGCCGCTCAGCGTGGTGAACCCGCGTCAGGGCCGTGTTCTCAGTATGCTACCCGCTATATTGCTCTACTTAATCTTCTTCCTGCTGCAAAGCTCGCTGCGGTCTAACGGCGCGAAAGGCAAGCTCGACCCGCTGGTCTGGATGTGGGTCACCAACCTGGCCTACTTCGCGTTAGCAATGATGCTTAACATGTGGGACACGCTGCCGGTACGTAAAATCCGGGCGCGTTTAAGAGGAGCTGCCTGATGTTTGGAGTTTTAGACCGGTATATCGGCCGCACTATTTTCAATACCATCATGATGACCTTGTTCATGCTGGTGTCGCTGTCGGGCATCATCAAGTTCGTCGACCAGTTGCGCAAGGTCGGGCAGGGTGCCTATTCCGCATCGGGTGCTGGTATTTATACCTTGCTCAGCGTGCCGAAAGACGTCGAGATTTTCTTCCCGATGGCGGCCCTGCTGGGCGCACTGCTTGGCCTTGGCACATTGGCTACGCGCAGTGAGCTGGTGGTCATGCAGGCGTCGGGTTTTACCCGTATGCAGATTGCCTCTTCCGTGATGAAAACCGCCATTCCGCTGGTATTACTGACCATGGCGATTGGTGAATGGGTGGCACCACAGGGCGAGCAGATGGCGCGTAACTACCGTGCGCAGCAGATGTACGGCGGTTCACTGCTTTCCACGCAGAGCGGCCTGTGGGCCAAAGACGGTAAAGACTTTATCTATATCGAGCGGGTGGCAGGTGACAACGAGATCACCGGCGTTAACATCTACCATTTCGATGATGCCAATAAACTGCAATCCGTGCGGTACGCTTCCTCAGCGGCCTTCGAGAATGGCGTGTGGAAACTGTCTCAGGTGGATGAATCTATCCTGACCGATCCTAAGCAAATCACGGGGTCTCAGACCCTGACAGGCGTTTGGAAAACCAACCTGACGCCAGACAAACTGGGCGTAGTGGCGCTCGATCCGGACGCATTGTCGATCAGCGGCCTGCGCAGTTATGTGAAATACCTCAAACAAAGCGGGCAGGAGTCCAAGCGTTACCAGCTGAACATGTGGAGCAAAATCTTCTCGCCACTGTCGGTTGCGGTGATGATGCTGATGGCACTCTCGTTTATCTTCGGACCTTTGCGCAGCGTACCTATGGGCGTGCGCGTGGTGACGGGGATTTGCTTTGGTTTTCTGTTCTACGTGCTGGATCAGATTTTCGGACCACTCAGCCTGGTGTACAGCATTCCGCCGGTGCTCGGTGCGCTGCTGCCTAGCGCGCTGTTCCTGGTGATCAGTATCTTCCTGCTGCTGAAAAAACGATGACGATAGTTTGAAAGTGACAGATAAACAGAAGGGCGCCCGTGAGCGCCCTTTTTTATTGTGTTGTGGTGCCGTCAGATTTCGTTATTGCGAACCAGTTCAGCCACCAGTTCGTTCACGCCGTCGCTCATGTTCTTGAACTTAGTCAGCTCGCTGCGGGTCACCACCACGAACACGCCAATACCGCGCTGCGGTACCATCGCCACATAGGTGATAAACCCGCCTCCGCCGCCGGTTTTCTGAATGATGCGCGGCAACAGTGGCGTAGGGGCCATCGTTACCCAGCCCATCCCGAGAGAGTCCGCCATGCCCGGCACGTCCATCCCTTTCAATGACACCAGATCGGTACGCTGGTAATACATCTTCTGCGCCAGTTCAGCGGTCGCACTGCGTTTACCGAGGGCAGAAGGCAGGAACTGACGCATCCAGCGGGCCATGTCGGCTGGGGTAGAGTAAATGCCGCCGCTGCCCGCCGCTGCCGTGGTGTTCAGGCAGGGGCTTGGGCGCAGGCCGCTCATCAGACGAGCACATTGGCTGGCATTAGGCGTCAGCGTCGTATCTACCATGCCGAGCGGCTGGGTGATTTGCTCACTCAGCAACTGGGTGTAAGGCTTGCGCGCCGCGTTTGAGAGCGCGTCAGACAGCAGGTCAAACGCCAGATTTGAATACGCCGCCTTGGCGCCCGGTGGCGTGGTCAGTTTCGCCACCCGCAGCCAGGTCCAGCGGTCATTTTTGGTCGGCCAGGTAAAAACGGGACGATTGGGTGCGCCGCCCGGCTGCTCACGCGGCAGGCCGCTGGTGTGGGTCGCCAGGTTCAGCAGGGTAATAGGCGTGGTGCCGCTGTAAGAAGGCACTACGTTGCCGCCGGAGTACTTGCGAAGCGGATCGTTAATGCGCACCGTGCCTTGCTGCGACAGCTTCACCAGCACTTCGCTGGTAATAAGCTTGGTCAGCGAAGCGATGCGGATCACCGAGTCTTCACGCGGGCGGATATCCGAACCGGGGCGGGTTTCGCCAAAGCTGCGGAACACCTGCTGCTGATTATCGACTACGACCAGCGCCATGCCCATGGCACCGCTGCCATAGAAAATGTGCTCGGCATAATCATCAACAACTTGCGAGGCCAGACGCGCATTTTGCGCATGGCTCAACAGTGGCGCGCTGGCAAAAGCCATCGCCAGAAGCGTAAGAGAGAATTTTTTCAACAAACCGGTATCCATCAGCAAAGCAAAGTATTCTTCGATGATTCGTATACTAATGCGAACTTTCTTAAACGGCATGAGAAAAAAGAGCGCAAACGCAAAAAATCTTGTAAGAAATCCCCCCGACCTCAGGCGTTGGCCTGATATGGCCGCTTTTCCCTGACCAGCAGCATAGCGCTGATACCTATTAGCGTAATGAAGGCGGCAAAGTAAAAACCTGCGTTAAGCGAACCGGTGCGGTCGGCAATAAAGCCGGTGACATAAGGGGCGAAAATCGACGCCGCCATGCCAAAGAAATTATACAAACTGAAGGCCGTGCCGAGCGCCTGTTTGGGGGCATTGTCGGCGACCAGTGCCACCAGAATCGGGTTCAGGCTGATTTTTCCAATCAATCCGTAGAGGATCAGCACCGCGATAAGCATGGTTTCTGATGTGGAATAGACGATGCCAAACAGCGCCACTAATGACAGCGGCATCATGCAGAGCACGACCGGTTTGCGGCGGCCCAGTTTGTCTGACATGTAGCTGAAAATCAGCGTCCCGATGATAGAAATCCACGGCACAATCGACGCGATGTTACTGGCGCGGGCCATATCCATACCGCGCTCCTGTTGCAGGTAATACGGCAGCCAGGAGATGATCACAAAGAAGCCGTAAATCGAGCAGAAAATAGTGATGTAGGCCAGCACCAGATTGCGGTTTTTCAGCAGATCGGTAAAGCGAAACGGGGGTTCTCCGGTTTCATTTTGCACTGCCTTTCCTGCGGGCAATGGCGGTCTGCGGTGAATCACAAACAGCATTAACAGCGCAACGATCAACACCGGCAGGGCGATGATCACAAAGGGTAATTTCCAGCCGGTATGAAAGTGATTTACCGAGATGCTGGAAAGTTGATAACCCAACGCAATACCAAACGACATGCCACTGCCAATCACCGCACTGCCGAGCGTTAGCCACTTTTTAGGGATCGCGCTGGAGGAGACGGCGTACTGCGGGCCGTAATACACGCCTTGTGCGGCACCGGTCATCATCCATAAAATGATGAAACCCAGAAATCCGGGCGTGATGCTGATGGAAGCAATAAAGACCGCAAACAACATAAAACCGGTCACCAGCACTTTCTTGTGACCAAGTCGGTCACCCAACAGCCCCGCCGGAACCTGCAACAGGGTGTAAGCGAGGAAAAACAGGCTGCTGATCGTACCAAGCTGTGTTTTCGTCAGCCCGTATTCGTCCTGAATGATTGGCATTAAGGGGCTTAGCACCGAGCGGCCCGCGTAAATTACCACCCAGCCAAAAAAGAAAATAATGACCAGACGGATCCAATAGGGGAACCGAGAGGCGGATTGGGTATTTTCCATGGTGTTTTCCTTCTGCGAAGCCGCAGTGTGAAATCCCGTTTCAGGGATGAATTAATGTGCCTGCCTGACCCGTGAGTACGGCCTGAATATCTTTCAGTGCGCCGATATGCGCTTCTTTTCCTGAGCGCTGAACAAAGCGGCTGACGGCGATGATCTTCGGCCCCATTGAGCCGTCCTGCACCGCCATCGGGGTCAGTTCCTGTGGGGTTGCGGCGCGGATCGCCCGCTGATATGGCGTGCCCCAGCCGCTGTAAACCGCATCGGCGTCGGTGAGAATGACCAGATGGTCAGCATTCAGCGCTTCGGCCAGCAAGGCGGCGGCCAGGTCTTTGTCGATCACCGCTTCTACGCCCTGTAAACCTTGCTCAGTGCTGACCATCGGGATGCCGCCGCCGCCGTTACAAATCACAATGTGATTCTTCGCCAGCAGCGTATTAATGGCTTCGATATCAAGGATTTTCTTCGGATCCGGCGACGGTACAACGCGGCGCAGGTGTTCGCCGTCCTGCTTCATTGACCAGCCGTAACGCTGTTGCAAAGCCTGTTTTTCTTCCGGTGGGTAAACCGGCCCGATAAATTTGCTGGGTTGGCTGAATGCCGCGTCTTGGGCATCCACCAGAATGCGGGTGAGCAGCGTGGACACCGGCTGCTCAGGATGGTGTGCCGAAAGCTGCTGAGCGATCATGTACCCAATCATGCCCTGTGTTTCGGCCACCAGAATGTCGAGCGGATAGGGCGGGACATCACGATAAGCCAGATTTTGCAGGGCCAGAAGCCCGACCTGCGGGCCATTACCGTGGACAATGGCGATACGGTATTTTTTCGCTAACTCGCCGATAGCCTCCGCTATCAGCGCGATGCTCTTGTATTGATTCTCGGCAGAAAGCACCGCGCCGCGTTGCAGCAGGGCATTCCCACCTAAAGCGATAACCAAAGTTTCCATTTACGGCTCTCAAAAGTCAGTAATAAGTCAGAAAGATGAAGAGGTCGCAGGGCGCAGTCTGACGCTCTGATCCTGTTGCTGGTTGAGGGTTTGGGTCGCCAGCCAGACGCCGAGCAGCGTATCTGCCCCCGACGTATGGCCGACGCCGAGCAGGCGCTGTACCGCCGGCAGCAGGGTTTGCGGAGCCAGCAGGCCCGCAGCAATATCCAGCAGCGGTGTGGCAAAAATGCCCTGCTGTGCATAGGCCAGATAGTGGTGGCTTATCAGTGTTGTTAAACCGGCGAGAGGCTTACTCGCGGCGAAAAAAGGTGCCAGCCGCGCCGGGTCAACACGGCTATCGGTATACGCAACCAGCAACATGCCCGTCAGCGTATCGTCGTTGCTCGGCGTCAGCCCCGGCCCTTTACCGATAAAGGCTGACCAGTCAACGCGGGCTCCTTTCAACCAGTCTGCAAACGCGTGTTGCAGAGCCAGAAGTTCGCCGGTGGCGGATTGCTCGATCACCCGTTCCAGAGGGCCAAACAAACCCGTTTCTGCCGGGGAGCAAAACAGCGTTCGCCGTAACGGTTGAGCGGTCACCTGACCCTGCTGTGGCACGGTTAGCGCGCGGCGCGGCCCGCTATTTTTCAGTTGTAGCGCATCAAACCACACCCCCTGTTCGTCATAACGCAGCGGCTCTGCCGTATGAAGATGGCGGGCAATCAGGTCAAAATCGCTTTCATCAATGACCCAGCCCATCGGGCTTAAGCCGTAACCATCACGATGTAAGGTCAGTAACTGATTGCCTGACGTCAGGAAATTCATCGCATTATTGAAGAGCCCGGCCCGGCGTAACGGCCCGAAGTCCTGAGTGGCATGAAGGCTGGATGAAATCACAATACAAACCATAAAGGCTCCTGATTGCCCGGCGCAGAGGCCGGGCAAATGTGGTGTGAATAACGCTAAGCGTTATTCGCTGATGCCAAGCTCAGCGGCCAGCGCTTCAATGGCTTTCTCGAAGCAGGCCAGAGGCGGGCGAACTGTTCCGGCACCAATCTGCCCGACGCCCGGATCACGGTGGGCGATGCCGGTATTAATCAGCGGTGTGATGCCGGTTTCCACGACACGGCGGGCATCCAGACCAAGACAGGCCCCCTGAAAATCCCAGGTTGGGATTTGCAGCATCATGTTGCGCTCGAGGAAGATCTCAGCCATCTCTTCGGAGACATCCAGCGCCGCCCCCATGCCACCTGCTGCCCCGACAAAACGGGTCACGCCTGGTGCAGCCACCATGGCCGCACCGCCAATGCCGAAGGTTTCCGTGATGGCGCTGTCGCCGATATCCGGGTTGGCGTCCGCCTGACTGTAGCCAGAGAAGAACAGCCCTTCAGGCGTGTTGACCGGCGCAGTGAACCAGGTGTCTCCCATGCCGCTGATCTTGATGCCAAAGTCTTTGCCGTTACGGGTCATGGCGGTGACGATGGTGCCTTGCTTGATTTCCGCGCCTGCGTCCATGGCCGCTTTACAGTAGGCCATCGCCAGATTGAGGAAGAACTGATCGGTGATCGCCAGAAAAGAGAGCACGCTGGTTTTTTCTTCCTGCGGACGGTCCAGACCGGCGATTTTCGGTGCCAGTTGGCGCATCAGCAGCGCGGAGGCGGCGATATTGCGCTGGTGGAATTCATCCCCCATGGTGATGGCCTGCGCCATCAGCGCGGTAAGATCGATGCCTTCCGGCACATCGGCCAGCACGTCCTTGAGCACCGGAGCCAGCGTGTCGCGCATCCAGCACAGACGGGTTTGAACATCCGGGCCGTATGCGCCAAAGCGCATTACTTTGCCGATCCCTTCGTTCATGTTGCAGAAGGCATCATTGCCGTGAACCTGATCCTTCACCACGATCATCGGCATATTGGCTGAGGTAATGCCGCCCATCGGCCCGACGGCCCGCACGCTGTGGCAAGGGATAAATGTGATTTCGCCTTGTTCCAGCAGCGCCAATGCCTGCTGTTCGGTGTCGGCCCAGCCCTCGAAAAGACAGCAACCGATACACGCGCCGCGAACCGGCCCGCTCATGTCTTCCCAGATAACCGGTGGCCCGGCATGCAGTAACGCGCGGCCCTGCAATAACGCAGGGATCACTTCTTTAGCCAGTTTGACGTCGCACCAGTGCGGACGGGCTTCTTTGATGCGGGCGATAACGGCGATATTGGCCTGTTCAATAGTTGCGTACATAAGATCCCTCAGTGCAATTTTTTCAAAATCGCGGCTAAACGTTGATTTCCACCGGCGATCGGTGCCCATTGGTAATGCACCACCGGCACCTGATTGGTCTGCAAATCGGTGGCGAAGCTGCGCAGTCCGGCGTTGATCACCGAGACACCTTTCAGCAGCGGATAAGGCGTGAGTTTAGCCACCAGTGGTGGCGGGCTGATGAGCTGATAGGCCAGCAGCACGGCCTCGGGCAGGGTGTTCATCACCACAATGCCTGCAGATTTCAGCATGGCAATTTGCTGGCTGCGCTGCTGCGGGTCTTGCTCGGTGCCTGTGACGGTGGCGATGACGACCAGCGGACTGGCGTTGCCACGTAAAGCTGTTACGCGACGCACCTCTTCTGCCAGCGACGTGGCCGGGTCTGACTGCGCGCCGAAACCGATCACCACGTCGATCAGCAAAATGCCGACTTCAGGTTGTTGCGCCAGTTTGGCGATCGCCTGATTGCGGGTGGACGGGTCGATCATCGGGTGCGGTTTGCCCTGCGTGTAGAAGTCATCACCCATATCGATAATGCGGTGTCCGTGAGTGTCGAGCATGGTGCCGTGGTGATGCTGACGGTCGGTTTCCACGTGCAAATGTTCCGCCAGCAACATGGTGACTTCGGCTGCCAGCGTGCCTCCGGCATAATAACCGGCAATTTTCTTGCCGTGAACGGCGGGCTGCTCCGCCACCTGCTGCTGCACATTGCCAAGCATGGCCGCGAGGCGGGCGGCCTCATCCAGCGTGCTGGCGAGCCATACATTGCCCTGTTGGCGAACCTCAGGTTTTGTGCCTAAGAAAAGTGCGACCACCGGTTTGGGGATTTTTTGCATCGCCTGCATTACCTGTCGCTGAACCGACTGGGCAGGCGGTTTGGACACGAAGGCTATGACACGGGTCTGGCTGTCGTTTTCCAGCATCGAAAGGGCGGTCAGCGCGCTGATACCACCGATGTCAGCCGTCAGGTCACGTCCGCCCAGCCCGATGGCGTGGGAAATGCCTTGTCCCGCCAGGGTTATCTGAGACGTCAGCTCCTGAATACCGGTGCCTGAAGCGCCGATAATGCCAATTCCGCCCGTTGGCGCAATATTGGCGAAAGCGAGCGGTGCGCCCGCGATATTGGCGGTGCCGCAGTCAGGGCCCATGACAATGAGCTGCTTTTCCTGGGCCTTTTTCTTCAGCGCTACCTCTTGTTCAAGCGAAACGTTGTCGGAAAACATCATCACGTTACAGCCCGCGTCGAGCGCCTGATCGGCCAGATCTGCCGCGTATTCACCGGCAATGGAGATCAGCACCAGATTGGCGTCCGGCAGTTTATGGCAGGCGGTTTGCCAGCTTCGTGCCACCGGCAGGCGTTTGCCGCCCTGCTGGCCCTGTGCGATGGCCTTGAGGGCTTCTTCCAGCGCATCGCTGATAAATTGAGTGATGGACGGGTCGGCCGCGTCGGTTTTTATCGCAACACAAATGTCGTTCGGCGTGGCGTCGTTAAACAGGTCGTGCCAGAAGCCGGTCGCTTCCAGCAGCGATTTATTGGCTGGCGTGCCCATCATCACTGACGTCTCGTCAACCTGGGGAAATTCACTGAGCTTGCGGGAAACCAGCATCAGGCTGACCGAGTCCTGAAAACTCCCTTTCTTAATAAAAGCGTGGACCATGGTTATTTCCTTGTGCTTTTTAATTCATTAACGGCTGGCTGGAAATTACAAATTACCGGCGGTCCACAAGGAGAGATTAATCACACTTCGCACATTGTTAGAAATATTCATATGAACAGGGCATGTTTATTTAAAATAGTGAGGTAATGGTTCGGAGGTTTATAAAAATAATTCTAATAATTACCGCCCGAGTGAATGAAAATTTAATCTAATAGAATAACAATGCCAGCGATCACATTTTTAATGTTTCAGGGTTATAGATTGTGACCATTAATACGTTCTGTATGTGGTTACCAAAAAGGATTATCTATGAAAGTCACCCGGGAACAGCTTCACGAGCTCATCAGTAAAAAAATCAATAATGCCGGATTACCGAAAGATCAGGCCGATATTGTCGCCGACGTTTTAGTCCATGCCGATGCCCGAGGCGTGCATTCCCACGGCGCAGTCAGGGTGGAATATTATTCAGAACGTATCAGCAAAGGGGGCACGAATAACCGCCCTGAATTCAAATTTGAGAAGACCGGGCCGTGCAGTGCAGTATTTGACGGAGACAATGGCTCGGGCCAGGTCGCGGCGAAAATCGCCATGGAACACGCCATCGACATTGCCAAAGACAACGGCGTGGCAGTGGTGGGGATCCGCCGCATCGGCCACAGCGGTGCCTTGTCCTATTTCGTGCAACAAGCGGCAAAACAGGGGCTTATCGGAATTTCTCTTTGCCAGTCTGACCCGATGGTTGTCCCTTACGGCGGTGCAGAAGTGTATTACGGCACCAATCCTATCGCCTTCGCCGCACCGGGCGAAGACGGCAAAATGATCACGTTTGATATGGCGACCACCGTGCAGGCGTGGGGCAAAGTGCTCGACGCTCGCTCACGCAATGCCACAATTCCGGATACCTGGGCGGTTGATGCCGCTGGTGAACGTACCACCGATCCGTTTGCGGTCAGCGGTCTGCTGCCGATTGCCGGGCCGAAAGGGTATGGCCTGATGCTGATGGTGGACGTGCTGTCAGGCATCCTGCTTGGCCTGCCGTTTGGTCGTAACGTGAGCTCGATGTATCACGATCTGACCGAAGGCCGCAATCTGGGCCAGCTGCATATCGTGATTGATCCGGCCGCATTTACCAGCGTCGAAGGGTTCCGCAAAAATATCACGCAGGTCATGCATGATTTAAATGGTATTACCCCTGCGCCGGGTGTTAAGCAGGTTATGTATCCGGGGCAGAACAGCGAAAATAACGAGCGTGATAGCGAAATAAATGGCATTGAAATTGTCGATGAAATTTATAACTACCTTATTTCCGATGCGCTCTATTTACGTTCGTACGATCACAAAGATCCCTTCGCCAGTTAATTAAATAATGTGTAATGACGACGGGCCGCATAAAGCGTGTGACCCGTCATTCTCTTTCTGTTTATCCACGCCATGGTTAACAGCCATTGATAGGGAAATTGAATAAGGACAGGAATATGCATGATTTCTCACGCCAGATAGAAGAGTCCTCGGCATGGCTTTCGCAATTTGGTGCTGACCCGACAGGCGGAATGACGCGTCTGTTATATACGCCGGAATGGGTCGCCGCGCAGCAGGCGCTCAAAGCGCGGTTAACCGGATTGGGTTTTATTACGCGCTTTGACGCGGTCGGTAATCTCTCGGCCCGCCTTGAGGGTAGCCGTTATCCTGAAGACGTGATTATGTCCGGTTCACACATTGATACCGTGGTGAACGGCGGCAACCTTGACGGTCAGTTTGGTATCGAAGCGGCCTATCTCGCGGTGAATTACCTGAAAGAGAAGTACGGACAACCGCTGCGCACGCTGGAAATACTGTCAATGGCTGAAGAGGAAGGGAGCCGTTTCCCGTTCGTTTTCTGGGGCAGCAAAAATGTGTTTGGTCTGGCTAAAAATGGCGACATGCACAACGTACAGGACGCGAAAGGCGTCGGTTTTGTTGCCGCCATGCACGACGCAGGTTTTGATTTCAGGCCAACGGATGAACCGGTGCGCAAGGATATTAAAGCCTTTGTTGAACTGCATATCGAACAGGGCAAAGTGCTGGAGACCGAAGGGAAAACCCTCGGCGTCGTGACCAGCATTGTGGGCCAACGCCGATATGATATTCGTCTGCAAGGTGAGTCTAATCACGCGGGTACCACGCCGATGAGCTATCGCCGGGATACCGTGCACGCTTTCAGCCGTATCTGCTGTGAGTCGATTGAAAAAGCCCGTCGCGAAGGCGATCCGCTGGTGCTGACCTTCGGCAAAGTTGAGCCAAAACCGAACACTGTCAACGTGGTGCCGGGCTTTACGCATTTTACGCTCGATTGCCGCCATACCGATCAGGCCGTGTTGTTGCGTTTTACACAGGAACTCGAAGCGGATATTCAGCGCATCAGTGGCGAAATGGGCATCACCGCAGAGATTAATCTGTGGATGGATGAACCGCCAATCCCGATGGACAAGGCGCTGGTCAGGCAGGTCGCCGGTATTTTCGAAGGCCAGAAGCTCAATTACCGCCTGATGCACAGCGGCGCAGGCCATGACTCGCAGATTTTCGCCCCCCGCGTGCCGACCGTCATGCTGTTTGTCCCGAGCATCGCCGGTATCAGCCACAACCCGGCGGAGAAAACCGCGCTGGCGGATCTGAACGAAGGCGTTAACGCACTGGCGCATGTGCTTTACGCACTGGCCTATCAGGAGACGGGAGGTGCCCAATGAGTACTGTGACTACACAAAAAAATGCCGCGAGTGATCCGCTGTACTGGAAAAAAATCGTGGTGGTACTGTGCCTCGGCTGGGCGGTGATCTGGATTTACCGCACCATCCTCACGCCGATTTTTCCTGAGATTCAGGCGACTATCGGCGCGCACTCCGACACCCAGATGGGGCTTATCGCCAGTTTCTACTTCTTCGCCTATACCGGTATGCAGATCCCAGCCGGGATCCTGGTCGATAAGTTTGGCAAGAAAGTGGTGCTGATCCCCGGCTTCTGTCTGTTTATCATCGCGACGTTGCTTATCGGTAACGCCACCAGTCTCAATATGATTTATGCGGGCAGTTTGCTGGCGGGGATGGGGTGCGGGTCTTACTACGGCTCGGCGTACTCCCTCTCTTCTGAAAATATTCCGCTGGAAAGACGTGGGCTGTCCACGGCAATCATCAACAGTGGTTCGGCGCTGGGGATGGGGATTGGGCTTATCGCATCAAGCCTGTTGGTGAAAAGTGTCGGTATGAACTGGCAGTTGCTGCTGTTTATGATCACCGCACTGCTGATCATTATGACGCTGGTGTTTTTCTTTGTTATCAAAAGTACGCCAAAAGCGGCTCCGGCTCCGGCTCCGGCTGCGGCGACGGTGACTAAAGCTGCCCCGGTGGCCGAAGAGGCAAATGACAACCCCGGCGGCCTGTTCAGTGCACGAATGATTTCGGCTTACATCATGTATTTCGCCACCTGTTACGGCTACTACATGATCGTCACCTGGCTACCGTCGTTCCTGCAACAAGAACGTGGTTTTCAGGGGGTGGCGATTGGTTTTTCCTCGGCGCTGGTGGCCTTTGCCTCTGTGCCGGGCGCGCTGTTCTTCAGCCGCATGTCAGACCGTTTTCGCAACAAAAAAATCAGCCTGATTATCTTCCTTGAGATCTGCGCGGCGGTGATGCTCACCTGCACCGTGCTGTCGCCGGACTCAACCATGTTGCTGATAAGCCTCATCCTCTATGGCCTGCTCGGCAAGCTGGCGGTCGACCCCATCATGATTTCGTTTGTCGCAGATAACGCGCCGAAAAAAGGCTACGGCACCAGCTTCGGCGTTTTCAACTTCTTCGGCATGTCCTCTTCCGTTATCGCGCCGCTGGTCACCGGCATGATTTCCGATCACACCGGTTCCAAGGTGATGGGCTTTTATATCTCGGCTGCGATTCTGGTTATCGGCACTGCGGTGTTCTTCACCGTCAACGTGCTGATGAAACAGAAAAGCAGGCCTGCACCGGCTCTGACCGGTTCCCTCTGAAAAAAATGTTGCCTGCGGCTTCCTGATGCGGGCAACGCCATAACGTATTGTCTTAAAAGATTAAGGAGAAACTCATGGGCTACATCAATCAGCGGACCGGTTATCCGGCGGATATTCTCTCTTCGCGCTCTATTATCAAGCGCCACAACTACGCGCTGATCGAACCCGACGGGCTGGTAAAAAACATTATACCGGGCTTCGAAAACTGCGATATCACCATCCTCTCCTCGCCAAAACTGGGTGCGACTTTTGTCGACTATCTCGTGACGATGCACGACGGCGGCAGAAACCATCAGGGTTTTGGCGGCAGCGATATTGAAACCTTCGTGTATGTGATTGACGGCAGCGTCTCCGCTGGCGCGGGTGATCAGTCTTTCTCTCTGACGGCCGGGGGATACCTCTATTGCCCGGCCGGTACGCCGCTGTTTCTCGACAACAACAGCGAAGGCCATACCAGCAAACTGTTCTTGTATAAAAGAAAATATCAGCCGGTTGCCGGACACAAAGCCTATGTGGTCAGCGGCAATGCCAGCCAGCTTGAGCGCATTCAATACGAAGGCATGAGTGACGTGATTTTGCAGGACTTCCTGCCAAAAGAGCTGGGATTTGATATGAACATGCACATCCTCTCGTTCGAACCGGGCGCCAGCCATGGTTATATCGAGACGCATGTGCAGGAGCATGGCGCCTATATTCTCAGTGGCGCGGGCATGTATAACCTCGACAACGAATGGGTGCCGGTGAAGAAAGGAGATTACATCTTTATGGGCGCATACTGCCCGCAGGCGGGTTATGCCGTCGGCCAGAGTGAGGTCTTCAGCTACATATACTCTAAAGATTGCCATCGCGACGCAGAGCTGTAACAGCGTATCGGTAAATTGAATAAGGCCTGAGGGTGCGATCCTCAGGCCTTTTTTTACGCTTCGCCGCTACTTATTGACCATTCTTGCGGGCACCGACAGGGTAATCAGCGCGCCGAGGATCATCATCGAGGCTAGCACACACATGGCGGCCAGATTACTGTGCGTCACATTTTTGAAGTGGCCGATAATGTAAGGCGAGATAAAACCGCCGATGTTGGCGATGGAGTTGATAAGTGCGATACCCGCAGCGGCACAGGTGCCGGTAAAAATGGCATTCGGCAGGCTCCAGAACAGCGGCGACGGTACCAGACTGGCCGCGACGGCCACGCATAGCGAGAACATCACCACCGGTTTGTTATCCTGAAACAGCCCGATGCTTACCAGCGCCACGGCTGCAATACAAAATGGCACCACAATATGCCAGCGACGTTCGCGGTGTTTATCGGAACTGCGTGCGGCTAACAGCATCGCCACCACCGCCAGCATGTACGGCACCATCGTCAGCAGCCCGACGTCAAACACCGACTTTACGCCCGTGTCTTTGATGATGGTCGGCACCCAGAACGCCAGCCCGCCCTGGCCCATTACCGTGCAAAAACAGATCAGCCACATCTTGGTGAACGCGGAGGATTTCAGCATGGTTTTCATCGTCCACTCCTGCCGTATTTCTCCGATTTGAGAGTTGAGTAAACGCTGCTGATTGGCGCTTTCCATATCTTCACGAATCGTCGCTTTCTCGTCATCGCTCAGCCATTTAGCATTCTGATAGGTGTTGTCGAGGAAGAAAAAAATCACCAGTGCGATAAGCAGCGCACGTGGCCCGCTGATAAAAAACAGCCACTGCCAGCCTGAGAGCGACAGCAGACCGTTCATATGCTCGATGATCCAGCCGCACAGCGGCCCGCCGATAATGTTACTGATGGGAATTCCGCAGACGAACAACGCGGTCATTTTCGCGCGCTGACCGGAGGGGAACCATAGCGTCAAATAAAGAATAACCCCCGGATAAAACCCGGCCTCCGCAATACCCAAGAAAAATCTGGCAATATAAAACTGAGTGGGTGACGTGATAAATATGCCGAGCATGGAAATAACGCCCCATATCACCATCAATAACGCGATAATTTTCCGGGCACCATATTTACTCAGAACCATATTGCTGGGAACGCCGGCGATGATATACCCGAGAAAAAATACGCCAGCACCGAGCCCATATACCGATTCCGCCAGCGTTGTATTGCCGTGGAGAATATCCGGCATCATTTGAAACTTTGAAAATGAGATCCCCACGCGGTCCAGATAGCCAACCACGTAGCTTATTAACAGAATAGGCATTATTCGCCATGCGATTTTTCGATAAAGCTTTGATTTTTCATGGCGGGTTGTAATGCTGATCGTATCGGTAACGGCCATACCTATCTCCCTGGTTTATTATCCAATTTTATTTATTAAGACCGGTTGTATAAGTGGGTGCCAGACGGCTGTTACATCATTGTTAATGATGCAGGGTGATAAAGAAAAGTCTTAGGGCTGCAAGTCATTGCAATCCATAACCTGATTTTATATTTACCCGGATTAATTAAATGCGAGTTGAATAACGTTACCGTCTTTTTCGCCTGCGTTATTTTTGAAAAATGTGAGGGCGCAGATTTTAATTCCGGCGACCTTATTCTTCCTTACAGCAAATTTCGCACAGATTTTACGCATTCAGACCGGCGTCGTGCACGTTTTGTGATTCAGGTCAGGCCTATGAGGAGACTTTTATAGCGAATAAAAGCCATAGTAGAGCGTCGCTTACCTCATTCAGGACTGCTCATGCTGGACCACGAGACTATCCGTTCTTTCGTCAAAGTTGCTGAGTGCAGCAGCTTTTCCCGTGCCGCCGAGTCACTGCATAAAACCTCGGCGACCATCAGCTACCGGATAAAAATGCTGGAGGAGGGGATAGGTACGCAGCTTTTTCTGCGCACGACCCGCAGCGTGGTACTGACGCCCGCCGGTGAGTATTTGCTTGAGCGCTGTAAGCAATGGCTGAGCTGGCTGGACTCCATGCCGGGCGAACTGCGGCAAATTAATCAGGGCGTTGAGAGCCGCATTGATATCGTGGTTAACAACCTGCTCTATGATAGCCACTGTGTGGCAACGTTGCTGGCGCACCTCAACCAGCGTTACCCGTTCACCACGTTTCATATTTCGCGTCAGGTTTATATGGGAGTGTGGGACACGCTGCTTAACGGCGACAGCCATCTGGCGATTGGCGTAACGGGGAGGGAGTCGCTGGAGAACAGCATCAGCGTGATGGCACTCGGCGAAGTCGAATGGGTATTCGTGGTGGCATCGGGGCATCCGCTGGCGGCGCAGGAAGGCGTTCTGACCGAAGAGCTGCTGCGTGGTTATCCCGCCGTTAACATAGAAGATACGGCGATAAATATCACCAAGCGGGTGGCCTGGCTGCTGAGCGGGCAAAACGAAATCAAAGTGCCGGATATGCAAACCAAACTGCAATGTCACCTGCGCGGTGTGGGAATCGGCTTTCTGCCAAGAGTGTTGTGCCAGCCGTATCTCGACAGCGGCGAACTGCTGGCCCGCACGCTGGTCAATAAACGTCAAAGTTCACCGCTGTCATTGGCATGGTCCCATGAGCGGGGTGGAGAAGTGGTGAAAGCGCTGGTAAACATGTTCGAACAACGCGACCCGCTGATCGACGGCTTTTTGCGGCCCCTCAGCCCGCTAAACTGACAGTCACCGGCTCAAAAAACGCCAAAACGCGGAATTTTTCAACACTTAGCGCGTCACCATCAGGATAACTATTGCGTGACTCGCTGTGCTGGGTATAATGCCCACGTTTTCCGCATACTACTTTCTGTGCCGAAGTGGCGAAATCGGTAGACGCAGTTGACTCAAAATCAACCGCCGCAAGGCGTGCCGGTTCGATTCCGGCCTTCGGCACCATTAGTATGTAAATAGACCTCAACTGAGGTCTTTTTTTATGTCTAAAATTCAGTCCCCGCAAGGCTCCTCTCGCTTTTTCAGTCAACATAAGTCAACCTGATTCAATCTACATCAACTTACTGATGTGGGTACAATTGTGGGTATATCCCGCTTCGATAATATTTGTACCCACACAGAACCTTTGAAAGGATATTCAACATGGCTCTGAGTGATGTGAAGGTTCGTACAGCCAAGCCTGAAACGAAAGCTTATAAGCTCACAGATGGCGATGGCATGGTGTTGCTGGTTCATCCTAACGGTTCAAAGTATTGGCGCTTACGTTATCGCTTTGATGGTAAGGAGAAGATGCTGGCGCTGGGTATATACCCAGAAGTAACGCTTGCTGATGCCAGGGGGCGACGTGATGAAGCCCGTAAGCAGTTAGCGAACGGTATTGACCCTAGTGATAAAAAGAAAACAGATAAGATCGAGCAAGCTGAAACTCGAACATTTAAAGAAGTTGCGATTGAATGGCATGCTACGAATAAAAAGTGGTCGAAGGATCATAGCAATCGTGTTTTGAAAACCCTCGAGGACAACCTCTTCCCCTTCATCGGTAAATTCAATATTGCCGAACTTAAAACCCGCGATTTGCTGGCACCCATCAAAGCTGTAGAGAAGTCAGGGCGTCTTGAGGTTGCTTCACGTCTTCAGCAGCGTACCACCGCAATCATGCGCTATGCCGTTCAAAGCGGTTTGACCGATTATAATCCCGCGCAGGAAATGGCTGGAGCCGTCGCTACAGCAAAACGGCAACATCGTCCCGCTTTAGAACTTAGCCGTACTCCTGAACTCCTTCACCGTATTGATACCTACACCGGCAGACCGCTCACTCGTTTAACTATAGAGATGACGCTGCTGGTATTTATCCGTTCTAGTGAACTGCGGTTCGCACGTTGGTCAGAGATCGACTTCGAGACAGCCATGTGGACGATACCGGCTGACCGTGAACAATTGGAAGGCGTTAAGCATTCTCACCGTGGATCTAAGATGCGAACGCCGCATCTGGTACCGTTATCTCGTCAGGCACTTGCAGTCCTTGAGAAAATAAAACGACTAAATGGTAATCGCGATTTAATTTTCGTTGGCGACCATGATCCGCGTAAACCGATGAGTGAGAACACGGTTAACAATGCACTACGAGTTATGGGCTATGACACGAAAGTTGAAGTCTGTGGTCACGGTTTTAGAACAATGGCATGTAGTTCGTTAATTGAGTCAGGGATATGGTCGAAGGATGCAGTAGAGCGGCAGATGAGCCATCAGGAGCGTAACTCCGTGCGTGCGTCTTACATTCATAAAGCGGAGCATTTGGGAGAGCGCAGACTGATGCTGCAGTGGTGGGCGGATTTTTTGGATGCCAACAGGCAGCAAACTATCTCACCTTTTGATTATGCAAAAGTAAATAATCCATTCAAATAACCATAACTGGTCATTAATGGTAATGCATCTCATTGAATAATTTTTTATATCAATGAAAGCCTCTTTCAAAAGACAGGGGGCTTTTTGCGTTTTAATCAAACTAAAAGAAAATCATGATGGAAAATAACATTTGTTGTCAGGCAGGCGCATCTGGGCTGAGAATAATTTAAGCCAGATGTAATCTGACAGATACCTGTATAAATAACCGGTGACTGTCAGATCAGGTCTGAGTTAATACAAATTAAGAATACTCAGCATAAGTGCGGTATGACTTAAGCTGAGGGAGGAACACCCATCACGTCACTACATCAACAATATCTGTACCACTTAAGAAATCATCCGTTTGTGCAAAAATAAACTGCTTTAAAAACTGATCAATGCGAATGTTCAGCTTAAATAGAGGTATGGTTACACCGTCTTGCTTTTCAAAATAGATCTTGGCATTTGCCTTATCTACCGAATCTTTTAATGCGTCGAAGCGACCAAACTCATTGAGATTCTTATCATTAACACTATCAGCCATTAATGCGATGAGTAGCCCTTTATCTAAACCAAGAGCATTAACAACGGCATTTAATTGCGCATTTTCAGCGTTATCTTTGTAGGTGTTGATGTAGTCTCTAAAAGTATGGCCTTCAATTAACTGCGCATCGCCGCGCTGCAAATCGTGTAAAAAGAGCTTGGCGTACTTTTGCTCACTTTGGGTGAGCGATGCAAATGACTTATGCAGCTCATTTAATGTGGTTTCGATGCTCGCAGAGTCTTGGTGTTGGTTCAGCTCTTTTAAAAATTTATCAAAGCGGCTGTTCATATAGTCGGCATCGATTTTGCCGGTATCTATTTCAGTTAAATAGCCACTGATATCAAAAGGCACATCGCCGCCACCTGCGCCACCACCTTCACTTTTGCCTACCAACTCTTTATAGCGCAAAACCAGGCTCAGGTAAGTTTGTTCGTCTATGGTCAGCGTTACTTCATGCTTTACATCATTTTCAGTAGAGGTATAGACCGACTGCTTCCAATGCAAACCTTGCACTTTAGCCGCTTCCAGGTGCTGGCTAAAGGCGTTAAATAATTTGGCGAATTGGGCACAGGCTTCTATATCGTCAGGCAGTTTTTCAAAGTTCTCAACACCCGCACTGACGAACAGATTGGTAATGTCCACCACTAATTCATTCATGGCTTTAATATTGCTTTCTAACTTATCTACGAAGAGACCGATAGGCTTGTCGCCGGAATAGAGTTTTACCGCAGCGTTAATGTGCTGCTCCATGGTGTGTGGATTGCGGTAATAACGGATAATGCCGTGGGGTTTGTCGGGGCCAAATAAACGATTGGTACGTGAGAACGCTTGAATAATGTTTTGGTATCTAATCACCTTGTCTAAATACAAGGTATTAAGCCATTTAGAGTCAAAGCCAGTGAGCATTTGATTCACCACAATCAGTAAATCTAATTGCTTTGAAGGCTCGGTATGAATGCGCTCGTAAGGTTTTTTATGGGCAAGTCGTGCCGCTAAATCTTTTTTAAAGGCCGCGTGGCGGGCAAAATCAAAATCCTGGCCGTAACGTGCGTTATAGTCGGCCATAATTTCTTCCAGACCATCGCCTTTAAAAGTAGGGCCACGGTCGCTACTGCCGTCGTTATCAATGTGTGGATCAAACAGGGCTGATATTTTAAGTTCAGGTTTGGCAGCTTTTAAACGGCGGTAATAGTCAATGGCTTCGGCAATGCTGTTCGTGGCCAAAATGGCGTGGAATTTATTGCCCTGGCTGAGCACATCCCACCCGGCTAGAATATCTTCTACCACCTTTTCTTGATGGGCTGCAGTGAGATATTGCTCTTTTGGCACATAATCTTCTATGCCATTGATATACTTACCTGTTGCATCTTTATGGCCAGCCATAGGCACATCATTCATAAAATAATTAAATTTTTGTTTTTTTGCAGGTACCGACATAGCGTCCGCCACCGAATCGGCTTTGGCCTGTTCGAGGGCGATGTGTTGGCGTAGCTCTTTATCTTTAAAGGTACCGATTTTGTAAGGATCAAAACCCAAAACATTGCCGTCACGAATACCATCGGCAATGCTGTAACGGTGTAACTCGTTGCCAAAAACATCGGCGGTGGTGTTGTTGTTGACATGATTTTCATCATGGATTGGTGTACCCGTAAAACCAAAAAACAACGCGGCAGGAAAGGTCTTTTTGACCGTAATTAACATTCCGTACTTGTTATCTTTGCCGCCGCTCATGGTTGAACGGTGGGCTTCATCGACAATAAACACCAAACGTTTAGCGCGAATTTTTTCAATATCTGCGGAGTTTGTGGCCACGCCTTCCTCATCTAGCGCTTCAAAAATATTACTCATCTTTTGAATAGAGCTAACAATTAAGGTATCGGCGGGATCGGTGCTTTTTAATTTGGTAATCAGTACATGGGTATTTTCGGTGGCTTGAACGTCTTCGCCATCGCCAGCAAAATTGCGATATTCCGCGAGAGATTGAGTGCCCAGCTCAATCCTGTCCATTAAAAAAATCACTTTATCGGCATCTTTGGATTGTGCAATTAACTGCGCCGATTTAAAGCTGGTCATGGTTTTACCCGAACCCGTGGTATGCCACACATAACCCCCGAGGCGATCGGGGTTATTGGCCGCGCTACCCAGTTGCTGCCAGTTGGTTTTGGCCACTTTGTCAGATATCGCATTGGCGGCGTAATACTGATAACTGCGCATTACCTTAAGCACGCCGTCAGTATCGTCGGCAACGGTATAAAAGCCAATCAACTGGTGTGCCATAGGGATGGAAAGCAAGGTAGAGGCGATGTCTTTCCAGTGGTTCATGGGTTCGTTATTAAAATCGGCCCAGTTGAATTGATAGTCGGGGTTAAACTTGCCGTCGAGCCCAGGGTTGGCAAAGTATTTTGTCTCATTTGGTTCCATTGCCACATAGACCTGGATAAGCGAAAGCAAGCCGCTAAATACACCCTCTTTGCTGTATTTTTCAATTTGGTTCACTGCTTGGCTAACCGGAATACCACTGCGCTTCAGCTCTACATGAATCACCGGCATACCGTTAATCAGTAGCAGCACATCGCCGCGTCGGTCATTACGCAAAGGGCTACCGCGTTCAAATTTAGGCTGCTGCACTATTTGGTAACGGCTTTGTCCGGCGGCGATTTCTTGGCGATCGTATATTTTTAAGCTGACTTCTTTGCCCATATGCAAGGTATCGGCTGGGTTATCGCGCTTAATGGCCACGGTTTTGCCGTTAATTAAGCCGTTGAGCTTGAGCGGGGTTTTAAGCTCTTTTATTTGCTCAATAATTTGCTGCATTTCAGTCGCAGTAAGCGGGACATCGTTTAAGCGATCCCGCTGGCGATTGTTTTCAAACAAAATGTCTGCCCAGTTTTGCAGTAAATCCGCTTCGGTTCTGTTTTTGAGTATCTCTGTTTCCCAGCCTTTATGGGTCAGTACTTCAATAAAGGCCTGCTCAAATTGCGCTTCGGTTTTAAAGGTAATCATGATGGCGCTCCCTGTTAGACAAACATTTTACTTAAGCAGGCCTGCTTGATGTTATTGAGTTTGGTTATTTGTTGTTGGTGCTGGTTGATCAATGCGTCGAGTTTTTGGAAATAATTGCCAATGATTATTTGCTCGCCTTTTTTTGGAATAAATACTTTTTTAGCTTCCATAGCTGATTTAGTTATATGGATCATTGTAGAACCATTAGAGCCCGATAATATTTTTACCCTGTCATAATCGAGAAGGTGTAAAAGAAATAACTTCTCAATGTTTTCAGAAAGTTCCAACTTCCAAATATGGTAATGATAAATAACTTTATCCCCGTTCCAGATATGAGGACCAAAACTTGCAGACCACGTGTAAAGTAAGTCGCCATAGTCAGCGTAATATTTATCACCAAGCTCCATATCTGAGTAGTACCACGATGAGTTGGTATAAAAATTACCAACTCTTAAAACCTTGTACTTACCTTTATTTTGGAGCTCTTCTTGGCTGTAAGCTCGCCCATTAATAAAAGTGACTTCTTCACCTAATTCAATCTCATCCCACTCCCCACTAAACCCTTTAAAGCGGATTTTGGGCATGGTTTTGCCTTGTTTCGGGAACATATTTTCCAGCATGGCTTTTTTAATATTGCTGAGCTTGTCATGCTTTTCTTGGTGTTGATTGATTAGCGTATCGAGTTTTTGGAAGTAGTAGCCAATGACGGTTTGTTCTAATTCCTTCGTTGCATAAACTGGCACATTATTAATTGCGATCTTCGATAGACTTGGGACTCCTGTAGATTCATCATGTTTTTTCCATTCAATTTTTTGAAAAAGACAAAATACAAAATCCAGATTGAAACCTGGAAAAGGCACTGCATAAAAAAGAGTATCTACTGTCCAAAAGGGGGCACGTAAAATACAAGGTTTATCTATAGTTCCTTTTCTACCAATTCCGATTGCATCTTCATCATATGACAACGCACCATCTACACTAAGCATATAGCCGCCTGTTCCATAAACAGGTATTTTGCCTTTGCCTAAATGTTTGTAGTCTTTTCCGCTTCGAATATCAATAACCCTAGATAAAGCAACCTCATACCACTTCTCACTAAAATTTTTGATACGAATTTCTGGCACCTTGTAATTCACACTCATCTTATTTACCCTTCAATAAGCTGGTGAGTTCTGCCAGGCCCTGCATATCAAACTCATTACCTGTGAGCTCGTCCATCATATCTGCCAGTTCTTGCTCTGTGGTTTTTATCTCATTCGCCACTTGCGAATAGGTGACGGCGTATTTGTCGGCAAGGGCTTGTACTTGGCTAGTGAGTTGGCTTATCACTGCGTTTGGCATAGCCGCGAGTTCGGTGCTTAATGGCGCAATCCATTTAAAGTGCAGCAGGTTGTTCACCTGTTCATCAGTTAATGTTTCGATGGTCGTTTTGGTTTTTAAGTGCAGGGCAGTGGCGGCATCTTTGACCGTTTTTTTCAGGGCTTTTTCTTCATCGATTAATTTGTTCGCACGAATGATTTTAGCTTCATAGCTTTCTTCAGCAAATTTAACTTTGCTGTCTTTTTGTTCTTTCAAGAACGCTTTGGCGGCTTTGCCTAATTCAGTATTGGCAAAGCCGTCTTTGCTTTCTTTGACCGTATCTTGTTCTTTTTCTTCTTCGGTCAGTGACTCTAAAATTTCTTCAAGCAGGCTGGCGATTTCAGCCAGACGGGTTTCTTTAGTTGCCAGAGCCTGTAAGTCATCACTTAAGTAAGTTTGTTGCACTAAATCAAAGGGCAGTATGTGGCCTTTCCAGCCGTCTTGCACTTCAGTGTCTTGGCCATTTTTCTTCTTTATAACAATATTGGGATCAACTTGTTTAGTGGTGGCAAAGCCTTCGGTTTGCATCATTTCTAAATCGGCGCTGATGAGTTGCCATTGGTTGTTTAGAAATTGGTAAGCCTGGTATTTGTCGATTAAGGCAATGGGGGCTAAGCGAGTAAATAGCTCGGTACTTAATATCGGCTCTTGTTGGTTACGCTTTACGCTTTCCCAGTTTTGTATTAATTGGGCGTTGAGGTGGTCATCAAAGCCATTAAAGGCTTGGTTGTAGGCACTGATAAACGCCAACACTTGCGGGTGCCCACTAATGCTGGTGTTGACGCCTTGTTTGGCAATGGCCAGCTCACTGTAAGCGGCGGATTTTGGCGTAAACAGAGTATCGTGCAATTGTGGGAAAGCTTGCCAAAAATTGTCTAGCTCGGCAATTTCGCTGTTGGGGATGCCACCGAGCATGGTGGCGTGTAAATCCCAACTTTGTGCCGCTGCAGATGAATCCACATAGCGCGGTATATTGAGGTTGTAGCCGTTGTCGACCAGGGTTTGTTTGCTCACCAGTTGCGAGAACTTGTCGATACTTTCACGGTTAATCACCGCATCAGTAATGCGCTTGATATCACTGGCTTGCAGTTTGTTGCTTTTGCCTTCTTTAATAAAGTGTTTGGAGGCATCGACCACTAATACATCGGTGTTTTGGCGTTTTTGTTTGAGTACTAAAATCACCGTTGGAATGCCGGTGCCAAAAAAGATATTGGCCGGTAAACCGATAACAGTATCAATATGATTCTGCTCAATGAGTTGCTTGCGAATTTGACCTTCTTCACCGCCACGGAACAAGACACCATGGGGCAGTACAATAGCCATAATGCCATCGGGTTTAAGGTGGTAGAGGTCATGCAGCAAAAAAGCAAAATCGGCTTTAGTTTTAGGTGCCAGGCCAAAACGTGAATAGCGTGGATCGCTGTCTTTAAAGCTTGGGTCCCAGTTTTGTGAGTAAGGCGGGTTGGACACCACGGCATCGACATGTAAGGCGTAGTACGAACCTTGAGGATCGCTGTCATCAAAATATGGCCAATCGTCTTCTAAGGTATCGCCATTACGGGTTTTAATGTTGCTGGCTTTGATACCGCGCATGATGAGGTTCATACGGGTTAGGTTGTAGGTGTTGGCTTTTAGCTCTTGGGCAAAATAGGTGATGCTGTCTTTGTTTTTAGCGTATTTCTCGACCGCCTCACCGATATTGATCAGCAACGAACCAGAGCCGGAAGTGGGGTCGTAAATTTTTATAGTATCTTTGTGTTTTAACTCATGGGCGATGATGTTCGACATGAGCACCGAGACTTCATGAGGCGTGTAAAACTCACCGGCTTTTTTACCCGCATTGGCGGCAAATTTTTCAATCAGGTATTCGTAAATGTAGCCCAGTACGTCATACCCTTGATTACTATTCATAGGGATGCTTTTGATCAGGTGTAGTAAGTCACTGATGGCTTTGGTGCGTTTGCCAGCACTTTCACCCAGCTTGCTTAAACCTGTTTCTAAGGTGGTAAAAATGCCTTCAAACAGTTTTTTGTAATTTGGTGAAATCAAACGGCTAAAGGCTGAGAGCGCATCACGCACGTTAGATTCATCAAATTCGGATTTTGGATCAATCCATGTAGAAAATAGATTGTCGTAGGCAATAAAGTAGCCCAAGTTATCTTGCACGTATTTAACGGTGTTGGCGTCTTCTTCATTGAGGGCTTTGATATCTTCGGGCGTCATACCCTGTTTGGTGACAAACTGCACCAGCTGGTCGCTGAGGTACTTGTAGAAGATGAAACCGAGTATGTAATCTTTGTATTCGTTGGCTTCAATTTTAGAACGCATCTGGTTGGCGGATTCCCAGATTTTTGCCGCAAGCTGTTGTTTATTCACTATGAGTCCTGTTAAAAGCAATTCTTTTTTCGAAAAGGGCTATTTTAGGGTTTTGATTGTACGTTTGATAAGGACTCCTTGCTAGCGGCAAGGTTTTCGAGTCTGGGCTAGTGAGGTGCATGCAGTGTCAATTCATGAATCGCCACGGGTTTAACAGACACCTCAGAGTCATTTAAGATGACTTAAAAGAGAGGTGCCCATGAGCGGTAAACGTTATCCCGAAGAGTTCAAAATTGAAGCGGTCAAACAGGTTGTTGATCGCGGCCATTCCATCGCAAGCGTCGCCACCCGTCTTGATATCACCACGCACAGCCTCTATGCCTGGGTAAAAAAGTATGGCCCTGATTCATCAACCACTAAAATGCAGTCCGATGCCCAGTCTGAGATCCGGCGACTTCAGAAAGAACTGAAGCGGGTTACTGACGAGAGAGACATACTAAAAAAAGCCGCTGTAGATTCAATTGATCAATGCAACATCCATGCTAAAACATGGGGTAGCGGAGGATTATTGAATGAAGCGTACATTTACGGCAGTAGAAAAAGAGTTTGTTTTCGACTCATGGAAGAACGGTATCGGCTTCAGTGACATTGCTAAAACCCTGGATTCTAAGCCTGGCACCATTTTCACTATTTTAAGAGACTCCGGTGGCATGAAGCCCAACGTGCGCAAACGCGCTTCATCACATTTGACGTTATCTGAACGGGAAGAAATACGCGTCGGACTCTCTGCCAAAAAAAGTATCAGAGCTATTGCGCATTCTCTAAATCGCTCGCCTTCTACGATCTCAAGAGAGATTCAACGTAACCGTGGCAGACGCTATTACAAAGCGGTGGATGCGAATAACCGGGCGAACCGAATGGCCAAAAGGCCGAAGCCCTGCTTGCTGGAGAAGAATCTGGAATTAAGGGATTTTGTTTTGGAAAAACTGGAACTCAAATGGTCTCCTGAACAAATATCCGGATGGCTTAAAAATACAGTGTATCGCCGAAAATCGATGCAAATATCAGCAGAGACGATTTATAAAACTCTGTATTTTCGCACCAGGAACGCCTTACATCATCTGCTGGTAAAGCACCTGCGCCGTTCTCACAGTCTACGTCATGGAAAACGCCACTCTCGTAAGGGTGAGCGCGGGACGATTAACATCGTCAATGGTATTTCTATCCATGAGCGTTCGAAGCATATCGACAATCGTCGTTCTGTTGGCCACTGGGAAGGGGATTTAGTCTCAGGAACAAAAAATACGCATATTGCTACTCTCGTTGATAGGAAATCGCGCTATACCATCCTGCTGAAATTGAAGGGAAAAGACGCCACTTCAGTGAATCAAGTTTTGATAGAGAAATTTAAAGAAATGCCCTTCAAGCTTGGGCAATCATTGACCTGGGACCGCGGTATGGAGCTTGCCAAACACGCTGATTTTACGGCTGAAACAGGCACGCTAGTTTATTTCTGTGACCCACAAAGCCCATGGCAACGAGGTACCAACGAGAACACTAATGGCCTTATTCGGCAATACTTCCCTAAAAAGACCTGTCTGGCTCAACATTCACAAGAAGACCTAGACCATGTCGCAGAGCAATTAAACAACAGGCCGAGGAAAACATTGAAATTTAAGACGCCAAAACAGGTTTTTGAAAAGGGTGTTGCGTTGACAAGTTGAATCTACAGTAGCCTTTTTTAATATATCCCTCTCCATTTCAACGCGTTGAAGTCTTTTCTTCAACTCACGTATCTCAATCTGCTCAGGTGTCATGGGTGACGCTACGGGTGATTTTCCCGCTCGCTCTTCTTTCAATTGTCGAACCCATTTGTCCATCGTGGATTTGCCGACATTCATCGCAGTGGCAGCGGCGGCAACGGTGTAGTGCTGATCGAGTACAAGCTGGGCAGCTTCGAGGCGAAACTCGGGGCTAAAATTGCGTCTGTTACGTCCGGTCATAATGTCACCTGTTTTGACTATGAGGTGATGATATCACCTCTATTTAGGTGGCCAAATTCACTATGCCACTACAATTTTGTCTTTTGTGTTTACGCCAGCAAAGTGAGTAGAATCGATAAGCCGAACTCATACTCTCAGGATAACAAGCAGATGGCTGGTGTAAACCATTGGACGCGTGATCAACTTCTCGTCGCTTTCACCCTTTACAGTCAAATTCCTTTCGGAAGACTACATTCAAAAAATCCCGACATTATTCACTACGCGAATCTGATTGGTCGCACCTCTTCTGCACTTGCCATGAAATTGGTTAACTTTGCCAGTCTCGACCCCTTTATTATTGAATCTGGGCGCACGGGCCTAAAAGGTGCGTCTAACGCTGATCGCGCCATATGGTGGGAAATGGCAGAGAATACGGCTACTTTCGAAGTGCAATGCGAACAAGCGATGGAAAAACTCGAGCCACTAGTTTTGGAGATGCGAGACAGTGAAGCTCCTGACTATAGTGGTAGGGAGAGAACGACAATCGTTAAGGCCCGTGTCGATCAGCAATTGTTCCGCAAAAATGTCCTTGAAGCCTATGAATATCGCTGTTGTCTAACCGGGCTTGAAGAGCCTGCTCTATTAGTCGCAAGCCATATCCTTCCGTGGAGTCATGCTGTTGAACATCGTTTAAATCCGAGCAATGGTTTATGTTTATCGAGCTTGCATGACAAAGCTTTTGATCGCGGTTTGATCTCTTTTAATGACGATCTCGAGATGCTGCTTTCTCCACAAATTAAGAAACTCAAAAGCGCTGCTTACATTGAAAATTTCGCGAATTATGAAGGGAAGAAACTCCGCTCTCCTCTCAAGTACTCGCCAGATATTTGCCAACTAAAATATCACCGGAATAAAATCTTTATTACCGAATAGCAGAAGGGCGCAATCCTCGCGCCTTCCCAACAATCTAATTATTCCCCCCTAAAACATCTCCCCCATATTCAACTGCCCCATCAGCAGCGCGTTATCGCTGTAATCCACCGGCACTGCGACGACGGCGGGGCCTTGTACGTCCATGGCGGTGCGCAGGGTGCTTTCTAGGGAGTCGGATGAGGTCACGGCGAAGCCTTTAGCACCGAAGGATTCGGCATAGGCTTTGAAATCTATCGGGCCGAATTTTACGCCGGAGGTGCGCTGGTATTTCTTCTGTTCCTGAATCGCCACCATGTTGTAGCAGTCATCCACCCAGATGATGTGCAGCAGGTTGACGCCCAGACGTACCGCGGTTTCCAGCTCCATGCTGGACTGCATAAAGCCGCCGTCGCCGGAGACAGACACCACTTTGCGGCCGGGTTCGACCAGCGCTGCGCCAATAGCCCACGGGAGTGCTACGCCCATGGTCTGCTGGCCGTTAGATATCAATACCTGACGTGCACGAAAGCTGTAAAGATAGCGGGCGATCCAGATGTGAAAACTCCCCATGTCCACGCACAGCGTCACGTCACTATTGACGATGTCCTGCATAGCGCGCACCAGGCGCAGCGGATGGATCGCAAACTGGCTCAGGCTGCGGCCTTTCTGATCCAGCAGTTCGCGCTGCTGGCGGCGGTCATCGAGGATAGAGCGTGTCGCCGGGCTGAGATCAAAATGCTGATGCACCTGCTCGGTCAGCAGATCGACGGTATCGGCGATGTCACCCACCAGTTCCACATCAGGTGTGTAATCGCTGTCGGTCTCGGCGGGAACCACGTCGATGTGCACCAGCTCGGCCTGGCCGTTGCTCCACTGCGCCGGTTCGTACTCGACCGGGCTGTAACCGACGGTGATCACTAAGTCGGCATTGCGCAGCAGGCGGTCACCGGCCTGGTTGTTGAACAGGCCGACACGGCCCGCAAAACGGTGGAAGTGCGCCTGATCGATAACGCCCGCCGCCTGATAGGTACTGGTGACCGGCAGATCGCTTTTATTGAGTAAGCGGCGGATGGCTGCTGCATTACGCGGCTGGCTGGCCATCAGGCCAAGCAGCAGCACCGGATTTTTGGCTTTTTGCAGGCAAGCGGCCACCTGACGGATGGCGTCCTGTGGCGCGCTGCCAAGCGTCGGTGGCTGCGAGCTGAGCAAACGGCCCTGTGCCGGTTCGTTGATAATGTCCATCGGCAGGCTGATAAACGACGCGCCAGGGCGGCCAAATTCGGCGGCGCGAAAACCGTTTGCCAGCACTTCAGACAGCGCAGACGACGAAGTCACTTCGGCGGCGAACTTGGTCACCGGGCGGAACATCGCGACGGTGTCCATGGTCTGGTGCACCTGTTTGACGTGGTCGGCGCGTTTTACCGCGCCGCCAATGGCGACCAGCGGATCACCTTCTGAGGTGGCGGTGGCGACGCCGGTGATCAGGTTCGAGCAGCCGGGGCCGGAAGTAACCAGCGCCACGCCCGCTTTGCCGGTCAGGCGGCCCACCGCGCCCGCCATAAAGGCCGCGTTGGCTTCGTGGCGCACCGGAATGGTGATAATGGAGGAGTCGACCAGCGAGTCGAATATCCGGTCAATTTTGGCACCGGGAATGCCGAAGACGTGCTTCACGCCCTGTTGTTCAAGCTGGGCAACGACCAGATCCGCGCCACAGTTCCACGTATTCCTGCTGTCTGAATTTTTCATGGTTCACACTCCTTCATTGGCTCAGTGGCGATTAACTTTCAACAGAACGGATAGCGTCATCGAGATTTTCGGGGCTGAGATCGGCCTGCATAAAGTCGCGGTCGGTCGGGAAGTCGATCAGTAATTTATCGACGGTGCCGAAGGTCAGCACGCCGCTCTCCAACTGGTAGTCCAGCACGTGGCCGCCGCTGCTGCGTTCGCGGTTAATAAAGTGCTCGTGGTATCCGGCCACGTTGATGCCCTGCATGTATTCCGGGGTGAGAAAGCCAATCAGCACGCCTTCACTGTGTTCGATATGGAATGTCGGCTGCGCTTCAATGGCTTCCAGCATGGGCTTATACGGGCGGTGCTGTTCCGGCACGGTGCGCGTCTCCACGCAGCTGAACATGCCGTCGATGCGCAGGGCGCAGAAGGTGTTTTTGCTGGCAATGACGCTGTCGATAATCTTATGGATAGCGTCGCGGCTGTGCGGTTTATCGAGATGATACTCATTAGTCGGGTTAAAGAATGTCATCACCGCGAACGGGGTCTTCTGTTCCGGGCTGGCGCGGCGGGCGGTGCCGTCGCCGCGCAACTGAAAGATGTTGCTGTTAAAAGCGATCAGCTCGCCGTCGAGATGGTTAAACGTGCCGAGGCCAAAGTCACCGTGTTCGAGCAGGTCAGCCATGGTGGTGTCGCCTTCGTACACGCCGCTCAGCAGGGCGCTCATCATCGACGACTGATAAATCACGCGCTCTGGGTGATCCTGCTGAAATTGCAGGGCGCTGCGGGTGATATCCGCCACGCAGTCGCAGTTGCTGTGGGCATCGTGGCGGTGAAGGTTGTGGGCTGTCATGTTGTCGCTCCGTAGGAGAATGATTAGCATTGTTAACTAAAGGTTGACTCTATTTAGCCGGGAGTTCCAATATGACGGGGTGTTCACTTTGAGACGTTTTTGATATGGAACTTCGTCATCTGCGTTATTTTGTGGCGGTGGCCGAAGCCGGGAATTTCACCCGTGCCGCCGAACAACTGGGTATCTCTCAGCCGCCGCTAAGCCAGCAAATACAGCGGCTTGAGCATGAAATAGGCGCACCGCTGCTGCGGCGTTTAACACGCAGTATTGAGCTGACCGAGGCGGGGAAAACGCTGTACGACGACGCGGTGAATATCCTGAAGCTGACTGATGCCGCGCTGGAACGCGCGCGCAGCGTGGCGCGGGGTGTGAGCGGAACGTTGCGAATTGGCTTTGCGAGTTCGACGGCGTTTAATCCGCAGGTATTTGCGCTGCTGCACCGTTTTCGGAACAGCTATCCGGGAATGGAGTTATTGCCACAGGAGAAGGAGATGTCAGCGCTGATGACCGCGCTGGCGGACGGCGCTATCGACGTGGCATTTATCCGTCTGCCGTGTGAGCGCAGTAAGGATTTTGCCTGCCGGGTGATTGATTTTGAGCAAATGGTGGTGGCGCTGCCGTTTGCCCATCCGCTGGCGCAGCACGAGGACATTACGCTTGCCGCGCTTAAAGATGAAACGCTGATCACTTTCCCGCGCGAGGTGGCTCCGAGCCTCTACGACTCGGTGATCGCCGCCTGCAACGACGCCGGGTTTATCCCAAAACTGGGCCAGCAATCGCCGCAGGTGACTTCGGCCATCAGTATGGTGGCGACCGGTTTTGGTTACGCGGTGGTGCCGGCGTCACTCGGAAAAATCGATGATGAGAACGTCACCTGCCTGCCGCTTGCCGGTCCGCCGCTCACCACGCAGGTCGCGCTGGCGTGGCGGCGCAATGACAACGGCAAAGCGGCGATGCATCTGCTGAAGTTGTTGTAAAAGCGTTGGGCAGTTTTACACCACAATAATCACGGATACGCGGCGGTTCTCGGCGCGGCCTGCCTGGGTTTTATTGCTGGCGACTGGGTTAAGTTTACCCATGCCACGGGTATGAATATTGGCGCGCGGCATTCCGGCGCTGGCAAACGCGGTGGCGACGGTATTGGCGCGGCGCAAGGAGAGATCTTCGTTGTACTTATCATCGCCGTAATCATCGGTATACCCGTCGAGGTTCACCTTCACCAGCCCGACCCGCACCAGTTCGCGGGAGAGGGTCTCTACCGTTTTCTGGCTCTGCGGCGACAGGGTGTCCTGATTATTACCGAACAGCACTTTGGCATTCAGTCCTAGCTCCCAGCCTTCGCTGGTCAGGCTGAATCCCTGTTCTTTCAACACCGCAATCTGCTCCGGGGTTAATCCCTGCGGTTTTGCCTGGCAGCCTGCAAGCACAATCAGGCAAAAAAGCATCAAGAAAGGTGCGAGTAAGGTCTTTACGGAATCATTTATTCTCAAGGAAGTCTGCCTCTTTACAGGGTTTTTAGCGGGGGTCCGCCATGGCGTTTAACGGCGCATGCTCTGCCAGATGCCAGCAGCTGCCGGTGAATTTTTTGGAGCGATACATCGCTTCATCGGCACGTTCGAGCAGTTCTTGAGGATTGGCTGCCTGCGCGGGGGTAAGAGCTATACCAATACTCACCGACACGTTCAGCGTGCTGCCATCGGGCAGGGTGAGCGGTTCCTGCATCGCCTTCACCATGCTCTGCGCTACGCTGATCGCCATCTCTTCAACGCTGGCCGCCGGTAACGCCGCATTCTGCATTTGCAGTAATACCGCAAACTCATCACCGCCAAGCCGTGCCAGCAGATCGTGCTCCTGAATATGTGCTCCCAAACGCTCGCCGATATCGATCAGTACTTTATCGCCTGCGGCGTGGCCGAAGCTGTCGTTGATCTCCTTGAAGTTATCGACGTCGATAAACAGCAGCGCCAGCGAAGTCTGTGGGCGCAGCGGGTTGTAACACTGATTCAGCGTATCGATGAAAAATGCCCGGTTATGCAGGCCGGTCAGGCTGTCGTGCCGCGCCTTGTGAGCAAGGGAGTCGTGCTCGTTTTTCAGGTGATGCTGCCAGGCGTCCAGCTCCGTCAGCAGACTGTTGAAGTCGCAGCTCAGAGTATGCAGCTCGGCAATCGGCGCCGAAGGGACGCGCAGATTAAAAGTGCGGTTGGCGCTGACTGCATGCGTCACATCGGTGATGTTTTGCAAGGAGCCGACAATCCGTTTGACCATGCGCCGCGAAAGCGTAAACGCCAGAACTGCTGTCACCAGAAGGCTGGCCAGCAGTCCGATGATCACTTTGAGCAGGAAACCGATGAGGCTGGCGCCGTCACCGGCCAGCCACACGGTACCGATCTGCTGGTTGGCGTGCAGGATGGGCAGAGTGATCGGTTTTGGGAAAGCCAGATGGCCGACCATCTGGCCGAGTTTATCCCAGGTGCCGCTTTGCGGGCGCTGCCAGTCGGCCAGCACTTCGCCGTCAGCGGTCAGGATTTTTGCCTGATAGAAATCTTCGTTGGTGGCAATTAGCTCAAGGGCGTCACGCGCCGCCGGTTTATCGTTGAACACCACGGCTGCCTCGGTGGTGTAACCGATGGCGCGCGCCGTGAGGTGCAAATTGTAGTCAGCGTGTGAGCGCAGGGCGATCAGGGCCAGTACGGTCAGCAGAAATCCTGCCAGACCCATCCCCATCAAAATGACTACCACATGAATACGGTTCAGTTCCCGGCTTAATGACGGGCGCATGCCGGGATTATCGTCGGCTGAAACAGAGGGGTGTTGTTCCATGATTTACTCCTTTTCCCTGGCGAGCTGCAAAACATTGGGATGCACCCTGACGCCGCTGCGGGCCAGAGTGTCCAGATTCAGTTTGAAGCCAACATGTGCGGGACCGACGACCAGGCAAAACGCATTGAGCAGTGCGCAGTCATCATCTTTTTCGCTGATGGTTAATACCGGATGCCCTACCAGCCGGTTATGCAGGGAATGTTGTTGATCTGCCGAAGTATTACCGGAATAGAGTGCGTCGCACTCGGTAATTAATGCCGGACTGTCAGAAGTGATATAACGCACCGTCAGTATTTTACCGGTCAGATTGTTATTTCCCGGTACCAGATTGGCGGCAAATTTCACGGGAGCAATAACGCATAACCGGATGGCATCAGGCTGGGAGTTTGCTGGCCAGCGGGAGTAACTGAGTATTCCCATGACAGTCTTTGCCACTTCCTGCTGCCGGGCGGGTGACGCGTTATTATCGGTAACGTCAGGATTGTTCGCCCATAAAGCCATAGGAAAGACAAGGCTAATAAAACTCAAGGCCAAGAGAGCCCGGGAAGCCAGCGTAAAGCAGCCAAAAAGAAGGGGGCCTGTGTGATGGAAACCGCGTCGGTTTTTTCCCATATGTTGGCTCGCGCTTTGGTAAACAATAAAGAGTACGTTTCAAAAAATGCTGAAAGCGCCGGGAACAAGGAATAAGAATTTTCTTACTAAAATAATTTTAACAACATTTGGCATTGTCCGGTTAATAAAAATTGAGACACATGTCTCTTCTGCTGCATAAACGAACCACATGCTGCTCGCAGGGGCGGGGGAGTGATGTGGTGCAGGACGATCTCCATGGAGAGGGTTGCTCGAATTTTCGCCAATCACAGGGTGAGTTCCCCGCTATTGTCCGGACTCGGATAAATAGTAATTCAGAGGGATTATCCGTAATCGAACAAATAACAGACGCAATGGTTTGTGTGAATTATATACGTTTCGGTCATTTCACAAACAATTGGTATAAATAACCCTCGCAAATATGTTGTAGGCTACAAATATAAATTGTTACTGAATGATCATTAATGGGTAATCCCTGTGCGCGATTATGTTAATAAATCGCCATTCTTAAGCGGAATTATCGAGCGATGATTATTAATCGTGACTTTGATCTCAATCCCACACGAAATGACAGCTTTTTATGCTGCTGATAGGTATCATCCCGGCATTAATGATATGTTTTATTCGTTTGATTGGTTTTTTAAGAGCACGTTGGTGGCATATACCGCGCCAAAAACGGAGCCATAAAAACTGATTTAAAATAGCAGTTTATTTTTTCTATACCGAGGGATTATGGACAACACACATATTGATACGCAGGTTCAGGGCTCGGCAACGAGCTGGCGTAAAACAGACACCATGTGGATGCTGGGTCTGTACGGTACCGCAATTGGTGCAGGCGTACTTTTCCTGCCTATTAATGCCGGTATCGGCGGTTTGATTCCACTGATTATTATGGCCATTCTGGCATTCCCGATGACATTCTTCGCGCACCGTGGTTTGACGCGTTTTGTATTATCAGGAAAAAATGCCGGTGAAGATATTACTGAAGTAGTCGAAGAGCATTTTGGTATTTCCGCCGGTAAGCTGATCACTCTGCTTTATTTCTTTGCTATCTATCCTATCCTGCTGGTTTATAGCGTAGCGATCACCAACACGGTTGAAAGCTTTATTACTCACCAGATGCACTGGACCGCGCCACCGCGGGCTTTACTCTCTCTGGTGCTGATTCTGGGCCTGATGGGAATCGTGCATTTCGGTCAGGACCTGATCGTTAAAGCCATGAGCATTCTGGTGTTCCCGTTTGTTGCGGTACTGATGGCGCTGGCCTTGTACCTCATCCCGAACTGGAATATGTCAGTGTTCCAGAACGTGTCTCTTTCCGGTAACGGCGTGGGCAGTGGCCTGCTGATGACCCTGTGGCTGGTGATCCCGGTGATGGTGTTCTCCTTTAACCACTCGCCAATCATCTCTTCTTTCGCGGTGGCCAAGCGTAAAGAGTACGGTGAAGACGCTGAGAAAAAATGTTCGCGCATCCTGGCTTACAGCCACATCATGATGGTATTAACCGTGATGTTCTTCGTATTCAGCTGCGTGCTCAGCCTGTCTCCGGAAAACCTGATGGAAGCGAAAACCCAGAACATCTCTATTCTGTCTTATCTGGCGAACCACTTCTCTAACCCAATGATTGCGTATGTCGCGCCATTTATCGCCTTTATTGCCATCACCAAATCTTTCCTCGGTCATTATCTGGGCGCCCGTGAAGGTTTTAACGGTATGGTTATTAAGTCACTGCGCAGCAAAGGAAAAAATATTTCCCTGCCAACGCTGAACCGCTATACCGCTATTTTCATGTTACTGACTACCTGGCTGGTGGCGACATTAAACCCTAGCATTTTGGGTATGATTGAAAATATCGGCGGCCCGGTTATTGCGATGCTGTTGTTCCTGATGCCAATGTATGCCATCCGCAAGGTACCGGCGATGAGAAAATACAGTGGTCACATCAGTAACGTGTTCGTAGTTATTATGGGCCTGATTGCGATGTCTGCGATTGTTTATACGCTGATGGGCTAAGCCTGAATTAAATAAATCATCATGAGCAGGGTAATACCTGCTCATGTTTTCTCCTATATTTAGCATCCACTCCTATTCTTATCTTTACTGTTTATTCTCCGGCGTTTTTTCGCCCGGCCCTTTATTGACACTTATTAGTCATGGAGTCAGACGTGATCAGCATCTTCGATATTTTCAAAATTGGTATTGGCCCTTCCAGTTCTCATACTGTCGGCCCAATGAAAGCCGGGAAAATATTCAGCGATGAACTTATCTCCCTCGGCCATATAAATAATACAACCCGCGTCGTGGTAGATATTTACGGCTCTTTATCTTTAACAGGCAAAGGGCATCATACCGATCTCGCCATAATCATGGGGTTAGCTGGGAATTTACCGGACTCCGTGGATATTGATGCGATCCCTGCTTTTATTCGTATGGTGGAGAGCACCGGCCGTCTGATGCTGGCCAATGGTGCGCGGGAGGTGGATTTCCTGGCCGATGGCGGGATGAATTTCCACAGCACTAACCTACCGCTGCATGAAAACGGCATGACGGTCAGCGCCTTTGACGGCGAGAACCTGCTTTACACCCAGACTTATTACTCCATCGGTGGCGGTTTTATTGTCGAGGCCAGCCGGTTTGGTGTGCAGGAAGAGAGCGCCATTACCATGCCGTTCCCGTTCCATTCTGCCAAAGATTTGCAGCAACATTGTAACGATACCGGTCTGTCTCTGTCGGGCGTCATGCTGCAAAACGAGCTGGCCGGGCATTCGCGTGCTGAAATTGCTGACCATTTTGCGGCAATCTGGAATGTGATGAGCGAAGGCATCACCCGGGGTATTCATACGGAAGGTTTGCTGCCGGGGCCGATGAAAATCAACCGCCGTGCCGCTGCGCTGCGTCGTATTCTGGTCACGCAGGACAAAAATAACGTCGATCCGATGGGCGTGGTTGACTGGATCAACATGTACGCTATGGCGGTCAACGAGGAAAACGCTGCCGGTGGCCGCGTGGTCACTGCACCAACCAACGGGGCCTGCGGCATCATTCCTGCGGTGCTGACCTACTATGATCAATTTATCCGCCCGGTCAGCCCCGATTCCTACAGCCGCTTCTTCCTGGCGGCAGGCGCAGTCGGCGTGTTGTTCAAAATGAATGCGTCGATCTCCGGTGCGGAAGTCGGTTGTCAGGGCGAAGTCGGCGTGGCCTGTTCGATGGCGGCGGCAGGGTTAACTGAACTGCTTGGCGGCAGCACGGCGCAGGTGTTTATGGCAGCCGAAATTGCTATGGAGCATCATCTCGGGCTGACCTGCGATCCGCTGGCTGGACAGGTGCAGGTTCCCTGCATTGAGCGCAACGCGATATCCGCCGTGAAAGCGGTGAATGCGTCGCGCATGGCGCTGCGCCGCACCAGCGAGCCGCGCGTTTGCCTCGATAAAGTCATCGAAACCATGTACGAAACCGGCAAAGATATGAATGCGAAATACCGCGAAACCTCACGCGGAGGATTGGCTATCAAGGTTCTCGCATGTAATTAATTCTGCTTTCATCATCTCTTTCTTAAAAGGCGGGAAACCGCCTTTCTTCGCCCTGAATCTCCTCCTCCCTGTGCTATGTTAAATCTGATACTTTCTGAAACCAGACAACATCTAAAACAGTTAAAGGGACGAATCGGCATGTCTAAATTTTTCATGAATGACCGCAAGAATCTGATTAACGATGTCATCGAAGGCGCAATTCTCACTTCCCCCTACAAGAACGTAGCCAAGCTGGACGTCGATCCGGCCATCCGTGTCGTGGTGCGCAGTGACTGGGATAAGAAAAAGGTCGCCCTGATTTCGGGTGGCGGCTCAGGACATGAACCGGCACATGTCGGCTTTATCGGTAAAGGTATGCTGACGGCCGCCGTCTGCGGCGACGTATTTGCCTCGCCAAGCGTGGATGCGGTGCTCAACGCCATCGTGGCGGTGACCGGCGAAGCAGGCTGCCTGCTGATTGTTAAAAACTACACCGGCGACCGTCTTAACTTCGGCCTCGCGGCGGAAAAAGCCAAAATCCTCGGTTATAAAGTCGATCTAGTGATGGTGTCAGATGACATCTCCCTACCGGATAACAAGCAGCCACGCGGTATTGCCGGCACGGTGCTGGTTCATAAAATTGCCGGTTACGCGGCACAGCAGGGGAAATCGCTGAAAGCGGTAACCGCCGCGGCGCAGAAAGCCATTGATGCCACGGCGAGTATCGGCGTGGCGATGGCCGGTTGCAGCCTGCCGGGTGACAGCGGTGAAGAAGAGGAGGAGAGCCGCATTCCGGCCGGTCAGGTTGAACTGGGGCTGGGGATTCACGGCGAGCCGGGCATCTCAAAACTAAAAACCCAGAACAGCGAAAAAGTCATCGCCACGCTGGTGGAAAAACTTCAGGCTGGGTTTAAAAAAACCGACAAGCTGGCAGTGCTGGTCAACAACCTCGGCGGCGTTTCTCCGCTGGAGATGAATCAGCTGACTAAAGAGCTGGTGCATTCGGCGCTAGGGAAATCTATCCGCTATCTGATTGGACCGGCGGCGCTGGTCAGCGCGCTGGATATGAAAGGCTTCTCGCTCTCGGCTATCGCCCTGACCGATGATTTCGAAAAAGCGCTGCTGGCAGATGTGGAAGCTTCGGGCTGGCAGCCACTGGTGAAACTGGAAAAACTGCCAACGCAGAAAGCCAAAAAAATCAGCCAGAAGGTAAAAGTGAAAGCTTCGGCTAATGCAGGCGTTGGCAAAATTGTCGATACCATCACGCAGACATTGTCGGGTCTGGAAGATGAGCTGAATAAGCTGGATGCCAAAGTGGGTGACGGCGATACCGGTTCGACATTTGCCAGCGGTGCGCGTGATATTCAGGAGCAGAACAAAGGCAAAAAGCTGCCGCTTAACGATCTCTCTGCGCTGTTCACTGTGGTGGGCGATCGCCTGGCGACCGTAATGGGCGGCTCCAGTGGCGTGCTGATGTCGATCTTCTTCACCGCAGCCGGTCAGAAAGTGGAAGAGGGCAAGCCGGTCGCCGATGCGCTGCTGTTTGGCCTCGAACGCATGAAGCATTACGGTGGCGCAGATCTGGGGGATCGCACGATGATCGACGCCCTGCAACCGGCACTTGAAGCGCTGGGCAAAAAGGGTGACGTCAAAGCGGCCGCTAAAGCCGCCGCCAAAGGCGCGAAAGAAACGGCCAGCATGAAGAAAGCCAATGCGGGGCGTTCGTCCTATCTCAGCAGCAATAGCCTGAAAGGGGTGAAAGACCCTGGCGCGGTGGCCGTAGAAAAAGTCTTCGAAGCCTTAGCTAAATAAAGATCACACGGTTAATACGGCCTGTCCGGTCTTCCGGCGGGCCGTTTTTTATTCATTACCCGATAACCCCAACGCCCGCAATGCCAAAATTGATCTGGCGCAAGTTCAGGCCACTCTTATCAGCATGCACAAAATGGCCCCCGTATAATTTGCGGCCACTATTTGCAGTCGAATGAAGAGACCTTATGTCTGTCAGCCTGATCCAGCCCGATCGTCACCTGTTTTCTTACCCACTTTACTGGGCCGAATGCTTTGGCACGGCGCCTTTTCTGCCGATGTCGCGCGACGAGATGGATCAACTTGGCTGGGACAGTTGCGATGTGATCGTGGTGACCGGGGATGCCTATGTCGATCATCCGAGCTTCGGCATGGCGATAGTGGGCAGGATGCTGGAAGCGCAGGGGTTCCGCGTCGGGATCATCGCCCAGCCCGACTGGACCAACAAAGACGATTTCATGAAACTCGGCAAGCCGAACCTGTTCTTTGGCGTGACGGCAGGCAACATGGATTCGATGATCAACCGCTACACGGCGGACAGAAAGATCCGTCATGACGACGCTTATACGCCGGATAATGCGGAAGGCAAGAGGCCGGACCGCGCCACCGTGGCTTATTCCCAGCGCTGCAAAGAAGCTTTTAACGACGTGCCGGTGCTGCTCGGCGGCATCGAGGCCAGCCTGCGGCGCATCGCGCATTATGACTACTGGTCAGACACAGTGCGCCGTTCGGTGCTGGTGGATTCCAAAGCCGACATGCTGATATACGGCAACGGTGAACGTCCGTTAGTGGAAGTGGCACATCGCCTGGCTGCAGGTGAGAAAATCGCTGAGATCACCGATGTGCGTAACACCGCCATTATGCGCAAAGTGGCGCTGACCGGCTGGAGCGGCGTGGATTCTACCCGCCTCGACAAACCGGGTCGCATCGAACCTATTATGAATCCTTACGGCGAAGATCTGCCCTGCTCCGAAGGAGTATTGCCGGAAGCCGATGGCCCGCAGCCGGTCACCGTTCGTGCGCCAAAACCCAAGCCGTGGGAGAAAACCTACGTGCTGCTGCCGTCGTTTGAGAAAGTGAAAAACGATAAAGTGATGTATGCCCACGCGTCGCGCATTTTGCATCATGAAACCAACCCCGGTTGCGCAAGGGCACTGATGCAGAAACATGGCGACCGCTATGTGTGGATCAACCCGCCAGCGATCCCACTCGCTACCGATGAAATGGATTCGGTGTTTGCATTGCCGTTCCAACGTGTACCGCATCCGTCCTATGGCAGCGCGCGTATTCCGGCTTATGAGATGATCCGCTTCTCGGTCAATATCATGCGTGGCTGCTACGGCGGCTGTTCATTCTGTTCGATCACTGAACACGAAGGGCGCATTATTCAGAGCCGCTCGGAAGAGTCGATCGTCAAAGAGATTGAAGAGATCCGCGACCGCGTGCCGGGCTTCACCGGCATTATTTCCGATCTCGGCGGCCCGACCGCCAACATGTATATGCTGCGCTGCCAGTCACCGCGCGCCGAGCAGACCTGCCGCCGCGCTTCCTGTGTCTATCCGGATATCTGTAGCCACATGGACACTAACCATGAGCCGACCATCAAACTTTACCGTCGTACCCGTGCGCTGAAGGGCATCAAAAAGATCCTGATCGCCTCGGGGGTTCGTTACGATCTGGCCGTGCAGGATCCGTTGTATATCAAGGAACTGGCAGAACATCACGTCGGCGGTTATCTGAAGATTGCTCCGGAACATACCGAAACCGGACCACTATCGAAAATGATGAAACCGGGCATGGGCAGCTATGATCGCTTCAAGAAATTGTTTGATCACTATTCGAAGCAGGCGGGGAAAAAGCAGTATCTGATCCCGTACTTTATTTCGGCCCATCCGGGGACGCGCGATGAGGATATGGTCAATCTGGCGCTGTGGCTGAAGGAGAACCGCTTCCGGTTGGATCAGGTGCAGAACTTTTATCCGTCGCCGCTCGCCAGCGCCACCACCATGTATTACAGCGGCAAGAATCCGCTCAATAAGGTGGATTACAAAAGTGAAGACGTGGTGGTGCCGAAAGGCGATCGTCAGCGCCGCCTGCATAAAGCGCTGCTGCGCTATCACGATCAGGCCAACTGGCCGGTGATCCGCGAGGGGCTGAATGCGCTCGGTTTGAAACATCTGATTGGCAGCCGGGCTGACTGTCTGATCCCGGCTGAAAATGCGGACGACCGCGGGCGTGGGTATATCTCCCGTACGCCGAAATTTACCACCCGTCCGGCGGCCACCCGTTTTACCGGCGCGCCTGCGGTGACTCAACCGGGCGGGAAGAAAAAACCGGTCAGTCGAGGTAAAAAACCGGCTTAAGGGTGTCACTGATCGGGCTGTTATCGGCATTGGCTGGCATGACGTCAGCCATATGCTTCCACCATCGTTGGCAGACGTCCGACTGCGCCACCGCGTCCCAGCGCGCTTCTGATTCAATTTCAACCACACCAAACAAAAGACTGCGTTTTTCATCGAGAAAAATACTGTAGTGGTGTGCCCCGTGGGCTTTCAGCGTCTCGGCCAATTCAGGCCAGATGGGCGAGTGCCGCTGCTGATATTCCGCATGAGCGTCCGGGTTTACCTGCATAACAAAAGCCTTGCGGATCATGGTGTTTCTCCGGTTTTAATCCTCCCCTTCGCAGGGGAGGAAACTTAAGATCACATCGCGCTCAGATACAGTTCGCGTACCTGTTCGCGGCTGGCGGTGCGCGGGTTACAACCGGCACAAGGGTCGGCCAGGGCTTTGTCCAGCCACTCTTCGATATCACTCTCTTTGATCCCCAGTGCTGCAAAGCCTGATGGGATGCCGACCTTCTGCGACAGAATGCGGATGGCGTCCAGTGCGGCGTGGCTGGCCTGTTCCTCATTCATCCCATGTGTTTTCACTCCCATTGCGCGTGCAATGTCGGCGAAGCGGTGCGGGCAGGCTGGGCGGTTAAACGCCTCCACGACCGGCAGCAGGACAGCATTGCAGACACCGTGCGGCAGGTTATGCGTTGCGCCCGGCTGATGGGCCAGCGCGTGGACCAGACCCAGCCCCGCACTGTTGAACGCCATACCTGCCAGATATTGCCCCTGCGCCATTTTCTCACGAGCCTCGAGGTTTTTGCCGTTCGCCACCGCCTGTGGCAGCCATTCGGTGATGGTGCTGATGGCGGCCAGCGCAGTCGGGTCGGTCAGTGGATGCGCGCCAACCGAGACATAAGCTTCGATGGCGTGGGTCAGGGCATCCATGCCGGTAGCCGCCGTGACGTCAGGCGGGATCGCCAGCATGATCGACGGATCGTCCACCGCGATATCCGGGATCAGGTGGGTGTCGATGATCACCTCTTTCACGTGACGATGACTGTCGATGATCACCGCGTTGCTGGTCATTTCGGCCGCGGTACCTGCGGTGGTGTTGATCGCCACTAAAAACACGCCCGGCTTTTTCACTTTGCCAATGCCGGAGTATGCGGTGGCCGGGCCAGGATTGGCAGTGAGGATTTTGATGCCCTTGGCGGTATCAATCGGGCTGCCACCGCCGAAAGCAATCAGATAGTCACAGTGATGCTGCTGATATAAACGGAAACCCTCATCCACCACTTCCGATGTCGGGTTAGGCGTCACGCCACTGTAAAGTGCATAGGGAAGGCCCGCGCTTTTCAGGGCGGTGAACAGGCCGTCGAGCAGGCCAAGTTCGACCAGTTGTCTGTCTGTCACGACCAGCGCTTTACCGGGCGTTTTTTGCACCAGCATGGCAACCATGTCTTCAATCGCCCCTGTTCCGTGAAGGCTGATTTTGGGTAAAGCCAGCATAAAACTCATGATTAAAATCCCTCTTAGAGTCTGATGCTTACGCGTTCATCGCGGCAGCAAAAGGTGTGACTTCAAAGCGTTTCCCTAAGGCGATCAGCTCTTCGGTTGAGATGGTTTGCTTCTTGCCTCCCATCGAAATTACCTTCACCAGAATTTCTGCGGATTTCTCGGCGGTGTCGATGAGCCCAAACGCATCATCCAGAGAAGGGCCGCTGCCAAAAATGCCGTGGAAGGCCCACAGCACCAGGCTGTGATGTTGCATCTGATCGGCGGTCGCCGCGCCAATGCCGTCGGTCCCCGGCACCATCCACGGCACGATGCCGATACCGTCAGGGAAGACCACCAGACATTCGGTGCTGCACTCCCAGAGCTGGCGGGTAAATGAGGCGTTATCCAGTTCCAGCACGTAGGTCAGAGCAATCAGATTGGTGGCATGGCAGTGCATGATCACCCGGTCCTGACCCTGCGTAACGTTCATGCGCACGGTGTGCGATTGCAAATGCGCCGCCAGCTCCGATGTCGGCAGGCCGCCTGCGGCGAGCCCCCACAGAATGCGGTAACCGTTGCCCTGACTATTTAGCTGCAATATCACCAGAGATTCGGCCGGTGCCAGCTGCACATTGCGGAAAAACTTGCCGGAGCCGGTGACGATAAAATACTGATTCGCCAGCTCCGGTGCCGGTTGTGTCAGCGCCACGGTGCGTGGTTCGCTGTAGAAATCGGCCTGATACGGCGCGATATCTTCCGGCAACAGACGCAGGCTGACGTTGCCGCCGTTGCGCTCATCCCAGCCCTTCAGCCACATGTCGGTGGTGGCTTTGATCATGCCCTGGACAAACCAGGCGTTGAGTAAAGTTTTCATCGTTATTTACCTTTAAGAGATGCCTGTAAAAGAAGCCTTTGAAAAGAGTGTTGAGAAGCTCAGCGTTTGGCGAGTACGGTTTTTTCGTAATGGCGGACGTTGTCGAGCCACTGGCCGCCGACCGGTACGTCGTGGCGCTGGCAGTACATGTCCCACACGGCCTGCCACGGCAGGCATTTCTGCTCTTCCAGCAATGCCAGACGCGCGGTGTAGTCGCCGTCGGTTTCGAGTTTTTTCAGCATGTCAGTCGGTTCCAGCAGGGCGCGCAGCAGGGCTTTTTTCATGTTGCGGGTGCCTATCACCCAGGCCGCAATGCGGTTGATGGAGGCGTCGAAGAAATCCAGGCCGATGTGTACGCGGTTGAACAGGTCGTGACGTACAATTTCGTTGGCAATAGCCTGCGTTTCGTCGTCGAGCAGCACCACGTGGTCGCTGTCCCAGCGCACCGGGCGGCTGACGTGCAGCAGCAGGCGCGGTACAAACAGCATGGCGCTGGAGATTTTGTCGGAAATGACTTCCGTCGGATGGAAGTGGCCGGCATCCAGACAGAGCGCGGTCTGGCGGCTGGCGGCATAGCCGAGATAAAACTCGTTGGAGCCGACCGTGTAACTTTCTGAACCGATGCCGAACAGTTTGCTTTCGACGGCATCAATGTGATGGTGAGGATCGAGCTTCTCCGACATCACTTCATCCAGCGCGCTCATCAGGCGCTGACGTGGTGCTAGCCGGTCAACGGTGAGATCTTTCATACCGTCCGGGATCCAGATATTCATTACCGACGGCGTATTCAGTGCTTTACCGAATGAGGCGGAAACACGGCGGCTGGCCTGACAGTGTTCAATCCAGAACTGGCGGACCTCCGGGTTAGCGCTCGACAGCGTAAAACCGTCTGCGCTCATCGGATGCGAGAAGCAGGAGGGGTTAAAGTCCAACCCCAGTTTGTTTTTCTTCGCCCATTCGACCCACTGGCTGAAGTGTTTAGGTTCGATTTGATTGCGGGCGACCGGGGTGTCTGACTCCAGATATATCGCGTGTAGATTCAGTCGGTTTGGTCCAGGGATCAGCGAAACCGCCTGCTCCAAATCGGCGCGCAGCTGCTGCGCATTTTTAGCTTTACCGGGGTAGTTACCGGTGGCCTGGATCCCGCCGGTCAGCGCGCCTTCCGGGTTTTCAAACCCCGCGACGTCATCACCTTGCCAGCAGTGGATGGAAACGGGTAGCGTATCGAGTTTTTTCATAGCGGCTTCGGCATCAACACCGAGCTGGGAAAAGCGTTCTTTGGCGAGTGTCCATGCGCTTTCGATAGAAGTAGATGACGTCATACAGTGAGCTCCTCATTGGCGTGACTCAGCGCCTGAAAACGGCGCCAGTGGATAGCAAGTTCGGGTTGGGGTTGCGGCAGATAGCGCTGCTGCCGGAAATTGGCGGCAAGGATTTGCCGGTAAAGCGTGACGTTTTCGACCAGATTCAGGGCCATCAACTGGCAGCCGATATTGCCGAGGGTCGATGCTTCAACCGGCCCGGCGGTGACCGGCGTCTGGCAGGTATCGGCGCAGAGCTGGTTAAGAAAGGCGTTCTGACTGCCGCCGCCAACGATATGAATTTCATCCAGCGGGGCACCCTGAAGTTCAGCCAGTTGCAGTGCCGTCTGGCGGTAAAGCATCGCCAGACTGTCGAAGATGCAGCGCGCCAGCCCGGCTGCACTTTGCGGCACCGGTTCACTCTGTTCACGGCAGGCGTCACGAATGGCATCAGCCATCAATGGCGGGTTGATAAAGCGTGCGTCGTTGGGATTAATCAGGCTGATAAACGGCGGCAGGGCGGCGGCGGCGGTGATCAGTGCGGGTAAGTCTTTCACCGCCAGCTCATCGCACAGGCGTTGCAGCAACCACAGCCCCATGATGTTTTTCAGCACCCGCACACTGCCGTTAATTCCACCTTCATTGGTGAAATTGGCCCGCAGGGCGCTGGCGTGGGTGAAAGCTTTCGGACTTTCTATACCCATCAGAGACCAGGTGCCTGAGCTGAGATAGGCAGAATGTTTGCCGGTCATAGGTGCGGCAACCACGGCGCTGGCAGTGTCATGAGTGGCGACACTGATCACCGGCACCTGATGGCCGCGTGGTGTGGTCCAGTTGCCGAGTTTTTTACCCGGCTGTGACGGTTTCCCTAACCAGCGGCGCGGCACACCAATGTGCTTCAACAGGTTTTCATCCCAGTCGCCGGTAAGTAGATTGACCATCTGCGTGGTGCTGGCATTGGTATGTTCCCAGTTGAGTACCCCGGTTAAACGGTAGTGAATGTAGTCGGGTATCAGCAGGAGGTGGTCGACCTGAGCGGTGAGTTCCGGTTGCTGGCTGGTGAGCGCTTTCAACTGGTACAGGGTATTGAAAGGCAGAAACTGAATGCCGGTGGTGCGGTAAATCGCCTCACTGCCAAGTGTTTGGAGGGTGCCGGCCATCACGCCGTCGGTGCGTTTATCGCGATAGGCGATCGGCAGACCGACGCGTTGCCCCTGTTTGTCGAGCAGGACAAAATCCACGCCCCAGGTGTCCACGCCGATGCTGTCGACGGGGATCCCTGATTCATCCAGACGGTTCAGCCCGGTCAGAATATGCTGTTCCAGCGCGTCCAGATCCCAGGTATCGTGGCCGTCGATGGTTTTCAGACAATTGGGAAAGCGGTGGATCTCTTTGAGTGTCAGCGTCGGGGGCACTCCGGCACATTCAGTCCTGAATGTTGCCAGCATTACGCGTCCGCTTGAGGCGCCAAGGTCGATTGCAGCAATATGGTGGAGTGTCATAGCGGCCATTCCTTATTGGGTATGATCGCAGTGTAGGGGAGGCCTTTTGCCGTCACCTTCCGTTGAATGCCATGCTGTCTGTCGGGCTGGCAGCATGAAAAAGGTAGCAGCGAGACAGATCACAAAATGCGGCAAAGAGGGCCGTTTGCGGCGTGAGTTATCTGGATGCAGTACGTTGCAAAAGGATGTGATCCTGACCGCAGTTCCATTCACCCGATGTCAAATCTTTGAAAAATGACGGCAGAACCCGTTTTCCGTGCCACGGTTTCAAGGTTATCGCGCACCGCGCAGGATAGGGTGATTCCCTGAACACTCTTAATTCTGCCCACGTAATGGAGGTGAGCGATGACGTTACTGACTGGTGAGGACTATTTTGCCGCGCCTGAACTGACCGTCACGGTCGAGCGCCGGATGCCCCAGGCGGCGTTCCCGGAGCATTACCACGATTTTCACGAGATCATGCTGGTGGAGAACGGATCCGGCGTGCATATCTTCAACGATAACCCTTATACCCTCACGGCGGGCACCGTTTGCTTTGTGCGTGCCAGCGATCATCATCTGTTTGAGAATGTCGATAATTTGCGCCTGACCAACGTGCTGTTTCGTTCACCTCAGGCCTTTCGTTTTCTGCAAGACGTCGGGAGGTTTCTGCCGCAGGAACACCATTATCAGCAGAAAATTCACTGGCAGTTGAGCCCCTTCATCCTGCAACAGGTGTTGCAGTGCGTCGCCGTACTGGAGCGTCAGACCGCCGGAGTTGGTGCTGAGCAGATAGCGGCCACGGAAAGTCAGTTTCTGCATCTGCTGATCCTGCTCTATCAGGACTGTTTTCAGCCACCATTGCGGGATGCGCCGGAAAACAAAGTTAACCAGCTATTAGCTTGGTTGCAGAAGCATTACAGTGAGGAAGTGAACTGGACAGAGGCGGCCGACCGCTTCTCTCTGGCGCTGCGTACGCTGCACCGTCAGGTGAAACAGCACACCGGCATGACGCCGCAGCGTTATCTCAATCGTCTTCGGTTACTTGAAGCGCGGCGTCGGTTGCATCACAGCGATCAGAGCATCACTGATATTGCTTACGCCTGCGGTTTCAGTGATAGCAACCATTTCTCGACACAATTTCGCCGGGAGTTTTCGGTGTCGCCAAAGTTGATGCGCAATCAATTGCGTTAGCTGACGCCCATTTTTGCCCTCAGGGGCGGGTGTAACGTTGGCGATGCCTTTATATTCCCTGATTTGAAAGGGATTGGGGGACCGTTATGCCGCTGAAGTTAATGAAAAATGATTTTTTCCTGACCCCTAAAAATTCAGTGATGGTGGCCGAACGCCACCCGCAGGCTAATTTCCCCAGTCACGATCACGACTTTGACGAGCTGGTGGTGGTGTGGCGCGGGAATGGCCTACATATCTGGAATGACGTCCCATATCCGATCACCTGCGGGGACCTGTTCTATATCAGCGCCAGTGACCGTCACAGTTATGAGTCGGTTAACGAGCTGGCGCTGGATAATATTCTTTATTGCCGTGACCGGTTTGGCCTTTACGCTGACTGGGCGCAGCTGTTGCCGGGAGCGGGGGTTAGCCAGGAGCAGCGTTACTGGCGGTTGAGTTCTTTGGGCATGTCGGCGCTGCGCGATAAAGTCGATGAACTGGCCACCGAGTGCATGAAGTCGGAATCGCTGTCGGTACAACTCAGTGAGGCTCTGTTGATGCAGCTGGCGCTTCTGCTCCTGCGCTACCGTCATCCGCCCAACAGCGGCGTGCTGCCGGACGCCCATCAGCTGGATTTACTTATGATGGCATTGCGTGCCAGCATCACCGACCCTTTTCATCTCGACAGTTTTTGTGCGCAGCACAGCGTCAGTTCACGCGGCTTACGGGCGCTGTTTAAACAGCATACCGGCATGAGCGTGACACATTATCTGCGTCAGTTGCGCCTGTGCCGCGCCATGAGTTTGCTGCGCTACGGCCACCAGACGATTGGTGAAGTGGCGGCCGAATGCGGCTTTGATGACAGCAACTACTTCTCCGTGGTGTTCAACCGCGCTTGCGGTGTTTCTCCGCGTGAATACCGGCAACGGTTTGCCGGTATTCTTCATCCAATTATTCCTGTCCCGTCGCTCAGTTAACAGCGGCGCCGTCAGGCCGCCATTCCCATGCCGACAATGTTGGCGGCCAGAATGATGATTAGACAGCCCAGCGTCAGAATCGCCACCGGTTTGCGGCCAACGCCGAGCCACTCCTTGAGCAACAGGCCGACGATACCGCCACAGAGTACATAGAAACTCATGTGCAGCATCCAGCTCATGTAGTCATATTCCGGCGGAATACTGGCGTGGCCCCAGGCGTAAAAGAAGAACTGCAGATACCACATCACGCCGCCCAGAATGGCGAACAACGCGTTAGTGATCAGTAAAGGTTTGGCGACAGAAAGATCCGCTTTAATAGAGAGTTCGCGGCGTGAGGCCAGACGGATGAAGCAGAAGCCGAGGTTAACAATGGCCCCGCCGCCCATGATCACCACGTAGCTCGGCAACGCCACATACAGCGGGTTAAGGCCCAACTGTGCGGCGGCTTCATGCATCGGCGTGGCTGCGCTCATAGCAAAAGACATGCCTGCGGAGAAAATGCCGCACATGACGGCCAGAATCAGCCCTTTTTTCAGGTTGAATTCTTCGGCTTTGATTCCTAGTGATTTTTCTTTCAGATAACCGGCATAGCTGACCACCGCAACACCAACTACCGCAACCAGTACGCCCAGCAGCGTCATTCTTCCGCCCGGCGTGCCCATCAGTAAGGCGGCTCGACCCTGTAATACCGGCGTCATCAGGGTGCCGATGATCAGCGTAACCCCAATCGCAATGCCGATGCCGAGAGACATGCCCAGATAGCGCATGGTCAGGCCATAATTGATATTACCGATACCCCACATCGCACCAAACAGAAAGACCGGCAGCAGGGTGGCGGCGCTGAAGGAGCCGTAATAGGCCCAGAAGTCAGGCAGCAGAATGAAGCTGACCGTCCAGGGCAGCACGATCCATGAGAACAGACCGGCCAGTGACCACATGGTTTCCCATGACCAGTGTTTCACTTTCTTTAGTGGTGCATAAAAACAGGCTGCACTGGCCGCGCCAACCAGATGCCAGATAATGCCAAGAATGATTGAACTGCTCATACAATTAACCTTTATGTGAGTAGGGTACCTGACTGATAAGTGAGGCTTTTTAGGTAGGTTATCGTTGGCCGTTAAGCGTGAGCCTTACAGGATAAAGCACACAAGACGGTCATTGAGCGTAGTGTAGGAAGCGTGACGGAGCGTCACCTTCCACTGAGTGCCATCGCGAATTGGCATCTGGCATTGATCAGAAGATGGCGGTGAGACAGTTCACAGAATGTGAAATAGGAAAGGATAAATAACAAAACAGGAAATATATTTCAAATTGATTGAAATCAGGAAGTAGACCGCGTTATTAGTAACATTCAACGCTCAATACTGTGTCGAGTTCATAACAATCTTTCGGTAAATAAGAGTGCAGTTGCATGGTTATGCAACTGAAGTGTTTAATATAGCAAATGATATAATAATATTCTGAGTTGTTTGGAATGGCTGTCCGGTTTATATGTGAAATAACACTACTGATAGTAATATCCCTTTCGCTTACAGTGCAATTTGTTGCTCATGCTTTGCCGGTAGCTGATCCCATGCATAGAAAATTTTATTGCGACCGCTATTTTTTGCCAGGTAAAGGGAGCGATCGGCGGCACTAATGGCTGTTGCGAAATCGCCGTCAACTAATGCCGATAGGCCCGCGCTAACTGTGACATTCGTCGAAACCTGAGCGTTAAAATGATGCGGAATATTCAGGCCGAGTACCTGATTTTGAATCCGGTCAGCCATAAGAATGGCGTACTCCTGATTGACGTCTGACATCAGTACCAGAAACTCTTCACCACCGTATCTGACCACCACATCACGCGAGCGGACGGCGTCACGTATCGCGGCAGAAACCCTGACGAGCGCCTGGTCACCCATGCTGTGACCATAGTTATCGTTATAGGCTTTGAAATGGTCGATATCCAGTAACATAACGTAATGACTGGCGTGCGGCTGGCTGAGCAGTACATCCAGTTTGTTCTGCAAACCACGCCGGTTATAGAGTCCGGTGAGCGGGTCAAGCATACTCAGATCGCTGAATTTCTCCCTTTCATTGTATAAATTATCGACCATTCTGCGTGTAAAAGCATCGCTGCGCCTGAGCATAACCTGATGCAGGGAGAGGCCAACCAGCGGCAGGGCGACGGTAAACAGGATTTTTCCCGTGTGGGTGAAATCGTCTAAAAAAATGACAGCAATAGAGGATGGTGCTGCGTGAAGGCAAAATGCCAGAAAATTATCCGATAAAGCAATGGCACTGATAAAGAATATACTGAGTAGACTGACTACCAGAAAGCTGTTATCCGCATGACCCAGTTGTTCAAAACGTAAGGAAATATGCCATGCCCACAAAGAGCCCACAATGAGTGAGCAAGTATTTAAATAGGATGTGTTATTTTTTTTGTTGAAGTAAGCGAATATTAATCCCAGAGCACAAAATACGCCGATCATTGCCAGAGGGAATGTTGTTTTTAACGTTTTCAACGTCGGGTTCAACATGGAAAATAGCGCAGAAGCACTATTTAGAAAAAAGAATAACAGCATCGAAAGACGGTGTTTGCTTTTAAGCAACTCATCATAGGAATGAGATATCATTAAAAATTCACTCTATTAGCGGGTGGTCTTCTGAATAGATGAGGATGGAGCACCTGTATTCAATCGCGCCCTGCTGAATTTGGGAGGCCCGAGAGGGTATTAATGTGTGAAGACTGCTAATAATCCTAGTATGTAATTATTTTAATTGGATTTAATTTAAAACAGCTGACGACAAAATTACCACTTTTGGCTGCGGGTGTCACCCCAAGGGGGCGTTGACAGCTAAAAAGATGCGTGATGAGAAAGAATGTTATATGATATTGGTTCTCATTATCATTATTGGCACAAGATCATGATTGCAGCGATGGTAACAGCGTGTGGGATGTGGGGAGTGACCTGGTTTCTGGGGAAAAGACTGACCAGCGGATGGGGAGTGCTTTTGCCCTGTGTGCTGCTGCCCTTTCTGGCGTTGGCGGATATGTCCCTGGAGCAGTTGCGCACGCTGGTGGTCATTGCGATGCTGGCTACGCTGGTGATGCTGCTGCACAAAACCTTACGTCATTACGTATTGTTGCCGTCGTTTGTCGCGGTAGCCGGAGGGCTGGCGGCGTTATCACTCAATTTCAATTTACTGTAATGATGCATTGATGTCCTGATTGAGAAATTGAGAACATGCTGAAACGGTTTTGTCTATTTTTGAGGTTTTGTGTGCCTGAAAGGCAAGAAGACTTGCTGAGGGAAGGGCCGATAATCGAAGAGAATCATGTGGTGCGAAGGGAGGGACTCGAACCCTCACATCCAAAGGACACTAACACCTGAAGCTAGCGCGTCTACCAATTCCGCCACCATCGCACAGATGATTTCTTCTTTATCTTTACGGGATTTTACTGCTTTGATTTATATCACCGGAGTGGTGCGAAGGGAGGGACTCGAACCCTCACATCCAAAGGACACTAACACCTGAAGCTAGCGCGTCTACCAATTCCGCCACCATCGCATACCGTGCCGTGCAATATAAATCTGGTCTTTCGTCATTATGTAGTTGTATTGGTGCGAAGGGAGGGACTCGAACCCTCACATCCAAAGGACACTAACACCTGAAGCTAGCGCGTCTACCAATTCCGCCACCATCGCATTCTCAACAAAGCATTCATTCGAATTTACTCTGCGAGTCATACAACTACGGGCCGAATTCTAGAGATTTCCTCACGTGCGTCAATACTTATTTCCCCCATTACGGACGTTTGGTGTAAAAAACAGCACATTCAACATGAATAGGCCACTTCAGCTCAGTGCGGTGCATCAATTGCTGCTTTCCTGTTCAATGCTTACGCTGGTTTAAGGCCCTCGACGGCGAATATATCGATAAGCCAGTCGAGCAGCACCCGCACACGGGGGGCCAGAAACCGTCCCGGGGGATACATGATGTAAAGCGGCATCGGCGGCGGGGGCAGATGGGGAAGCACCTGTACCAGTTCGCCCTTTTGCAGTGCGTCGGTGATAACCAGACCCGAGGCCTGAACCAGTCCATATCCGGCTTTGCCCGCGGCGACATAAGCATCGGCACCGCTGACGGTCAGTGAGCAGGGCAGAAAAACAATTTTTTTCTGCGTACCGTCGGCAAATTCCAACTGGGACTCCGGCCGGTGCTGGCGGAAAAAGTAGCCGACGGTACTGTGCGTCACCAGATCGGCCAGCGTTTCCGGTGTTCCTTCGCGTTGTAGATAGTCCGGGGAGGCACAGGTCATCTGCGGCAGGTCTGCAATATGCCGCGATTGCAGATTGTCGCCCTCTGAGGTCCATGCCCGTAAAACGCAGTCCACGCCCTGATCGAGCAAGTCTATCGCGTTGTCGTTGGCGCTCAGTTTCAGGGTGATCAACGGATAGCGGGCGTTGAATTCCACCAGCCTGGGGATAACGATTTCTCTGGCCAGTGAATGTGGCATGTCGATACGCACACTGCCGGCGGGCTGATTTTTTTGACTGGCAAACAGCGTATCGGCCTCCTCCAGCGCCGCCAGCAGTTGCAGGCAGCGTTGGTAATAGAGTTCACCCTCGGCGGTGATTTTTACCTGCCGCGTGGTGCGTAAAAACAGCCTTACACCGAGTCTCTGCTCCAGCGCTTTCAGCGTGGTGCTGACGGTGGCGCGCGGCAGATTGAGATCTTCCGCCGCCCGGCTGAAATTTTCCAGTTCGGCGATCCGGATAAAAATGCGCATGGCCTGTATCTGATCCATTTCCTCGCCTCCCCCCCGATTGTTTGTAAATTCCGAATAGTGTTGCATGTTTTGATGGATTTATCTTTATGCAGCAAACAACCACACTTCATCTGGTAGTGATTTCCTGTTCCCCTCTCGTTTCGCTAAAGGATAAACCCATGAAACAGCGTCAATTAGGTAAAAATGGCCCTCTGGTCTCGGCAATCGGTCTTGGTTGCATGGGGATGAGTGAGTTTTACACCGCCGCAGGCGCGGAAACTGATGAAAAAGAGTCGCTGGCAACGCTCGACCGCGCACTTGAACTGGGTATCACCATGCTCGATACCGCGGACGTCTACGGGCCGCATACCAATGAAGATCTGTTGGGGAAAGCGCTGAAAGGGCGCCGGGATAAGGTCTTTCTGGCGACTAAGTTCGGTATCGTGCGTGACTCGTCCAACCCGCATGCCCGTGGCACCAACGGTCATCCCGACTATATCCGCCAGTCGGTAGAGGGCAGCCTGAAACGGCTCGGTACAGACGTTATTGACCTTTACTACCAGCACCGTCCGGATCCTTCCGTGCCGGTTGAGGAAACCATCGGCGCGATGGGTGATCTGGTGCGCGAAGGGAAGATCCGTTATCTCGGTATGAGCGAAACATCGGTCAGTAACCTTGAGCGCGCCCAGAAAGTACATCCGATCAGCGCACTGCAAAGCGAATACTCATTGTGGACACGTGACGTCGAAACGGAAATTCTGCCGGCCTGCGAACGTCTGGGTATTGCCTTTGTGGCTTACAGCCCGTTGGGCCGCGGCTTTTTGACCGGCGCTATCCGTTCACCGGATGCGTTTGGCGCAGACGATTTCCGCCGTCACAACCCGCGCTTCCAGGGGGCGAATTTCGTGAAGAATTTACAACTGGCAGACAAAATTGGGGAACTGGCGAAAGAGAAGGGGATTGAGTCGTCACAACTGGCGCTGGCGTGGGTACTGTCGCGCAGCCCGAACATTGTGCCGATCCCTGGCACAAAGCGTCGTCGTTATCTTGAGGAAAACATCGCCGCGCTTGATGTCTCCCTGAGTGAAGCCGAAATCGCGGCGATTGAAGCGGTATTCCCTTTCCAAGCCGCAGCGGGTGAACGCTACGGCGCAGAAATGATGCGCATCCTGCGGGAGAATGCTGACGCCTGATTAACGCTTTTTCTTTTTGGTGTCGCGCGGTGTACGGCCTAATGTTGCCTGGTAAACCTTGAAGCGGGCATTCTGCGCCAGCACTTCGTGGCTGCCAAAGGTGGCGTCCAGCAGGGCGGCATACGGCAGGAATGCGTTGGCAACGATGCGCAGATGGCCGCCGACATTCAGGTGCTTCGCCGCGCCGCGGATCAGTTGCTCGGCAGCGTGCAGGCTGGTTTGCAGCCCTTCGTGGAACGGAGGGTTGGAGATGATCATGTCAAATCGCCCGGCGATATCGGAATAGACGTTGCTGGCGATCACTTCACCTTGCAGGTCATTCGCGGCAAGCGTCGCACGGCTGGCTTCAATGGCCGCTGCGCTGACGTCGCTCAGGGTGATTTTCATTTTCGGTGAATAGGTGGCCAGTACGGCTGCCAGTACGCCGGACCCGCAGGCGATATCCAGCACTTTGCCTTTCACCGGCTGATCGAAGCTGTTGATCAGCAGCAGGCTGCCACTGTCGAGACCTTCACGGCTGAATACGCCCGGCAAGGTTTTGATGGTCACTTCTTCAACCATGTAAGTATCCCACCACTCTTCGGCGTTAAACTCAGGTTGCTTCTCCAGGCGGCCGTGATACAAACCGCAGCGGCGTGCGCTGTCGATTTTGCTCACTTCACAAATCTCTTCAAGCACGGTGTCTGCGCTGCGAACGCCGCAGCGGTTTTCACCGACCACGAACACATCAATACCGACCGGCAGCTGCGACAGCAGATTGAACAGCTGGAATTTGGCTTCCTGCTTGCTCTTAGGCCAGTAGTAGATCAGCAGGTCACTTGGCGCGATAAATTCGGCATCAGCCAGCAGGCTGAACTGCACGTTATCTTGCAGTGCGCCGCCGAGCATCTGTGCGTGGTGGTATTGGTTTGTGTGAACGCGGACCTCTTCGGCCCCGGTTTCTTCGGCGAAATTGGCGGGTAAATCATCTTGTAAGTCACCGGCAAACAGCACGCGGCGCCCTGTAAATTCGTCACTGTGGCGCAGTATTACTTCACTTGCCGGGGTTAATGCAGACATCAGGTTATGGCTCCTCAGGAATATAGCCCGGCATTATAGATGTTTATTGGCGCACGTTCGACGTGTTTGCTAGCATAGCGCGGCATTATCGTAAATAAGCGGTGTGAATTAACCGGCGCAAATCCTCAGAGTGATGGTCGTCAACAGACAGGAATGGGCATGGCATCAAGACGAGACTGGCTGTTACAACAGATGGGAATTACGCAGTGGACGCTGCGCAAACCGGCTGTTTTACAAGGTGAAGTGGCGGTCAGCCTGCCGGAAAATACGCGGTTGTTGATCGTTGCCGACGTCCCACCTGCTGGCGATGACCCTTTGATCACCGATGTGCTGCGAACCCTGGCACTGGCGGTTCAGCAGGTTTACCACCTGACACCAGAACAGGTCACGATGCTGCCTGAAGGCACTCACTGCAACACATGGCGACTGGGCATCAACGAACCGTTAGCGGTCGAAGGCACGCAGTTATCCAGCCCGGCGCTGTCCGAGCTTTATCAAAACGCCGGCGCCAAACGCGCGCTCTGGCAGCAGATTTGTGAAAATGAACAGCATTTCTATCCTGACGCCCGCTGATTTACCCCGCGCTTTCCAAATTGAGAACGCCAGCCATGCTTTTCCATGGACTGAAAAAACCCTTGCCAGCAATCAGGGGGAGCGCTATCTCAACCTGAAAGTGATGCAGGGCGATCAGATGGCCGGTTTCGCCATCACCCAGACAGTTCTCGACGAGGCGACCCTGTTTAATATCGCCATCGACCCTGCCTTTCAGCGCCAGGGGCTAGGCCGCACGCTGCTCGAAGAGGTGATAAGCCAGCTCGAAAAACGCGATATTGTGACACTATGGCTTGAGGTCCGTGCGTCCAACAGTAACGCGATCGCGCTCTATGAAAGCCTCGGCTTCAATGAGGTCTCTGTCCGCCGCAACTACTACCCCGCCGCACAAGGTCGCGAAGACGCCATCATGATGGCGCTGATACTGGGCTGAAACCGCAGACGGCCCCAAAACCTTTGATTGCCCATCCCGGCTAAATCAGTGAAAATAGCTGGCTATGACTTTTATTACCGCTTTGCCTGACGTCCTCTGACGTGATGAACCCTTTTTAATTTAATAAACAGCAGGGGCAGGGCGGCCAACCGAAGAAACGTGAAAAACATGTCTCCAAGTGAATTCGCCCTCGAAGTGGCTAAGCGTCGTACCTTCGCTATCATTTCTCACCCAAATGATTGTCCCTTTACAAAGTAGTTTAAGCTCAAATAAACCCTGAAAAAGTCCTACCGAAAATCCCCGCCAAATCCCGCCGCAGAAACCCCTAAGAACGAAAAAACACCAAGGCATGAAAAAGAACACCAAAGTAATTTAAAGTCTTCTCATCAAAAATCTGTACAACAGTCTGTACAAAATCTTAATCTTCCCACCATACCTTTAAAAAATATGTACAACCAAGGTGGGATCGATGGCGCTTTCAGACACATGGCTACGCTCAACGCTGGGCAAAGATCAGGAGAAAATTCTGGTTAAGACTGACCGTGATGGGTTGTCCGTTCGCGTCTCCACGAAAGGGAAGATCACCTTCCAGTTTCGTTATCAATGGGGCGGGAAAGCCGAGCGCGTTGATATTGGAACGTATCCGGCCATGGCCCTGAAAGATGCCCGAGATGCTGCGATAAGATTGCGCGGAGAAATAGAAAACAACCGAAACCCGCGAGTTGTTAAACGCACAGAGCGTGAAACCGCAATTGGCGCTTTAACAGTCAAGCAGGTTGTAATGATCTGGTATGACGGATACTGCGAGAAAAACAAGAAAAGCCCTGAGCAAATTAAGCGTTCGTTTGAGATTCATGTTTTCCCAAAAATCGGCGATCTGCCACATGACCAGGCCACCCTGCATGTTTGGCTTACTGTTCTTGAAAAGTTAGCTGACAAGTATCCGGGTATCGGCGAAAGGATTTTAGTTAACGCTAAGCAGGCTCATAAATGGGCAGTAAGAAGGCAACTTGTCACGACATCCCCCTTGTCTGAGTTAATGACCAAGGATCTCAATATAGAGTTTGAGGACGGTGAGCGGACGTTATCGAACGAAGAAATAAAGATTATTTGGCAGGCAATGGAAGGTGGCCGGATGACGATGAAAAATCAGTTATTCGTGAAGCTATGTCTGTTGTTTGCTTGTCGCGGCGGGGAGTTACGGATCGCGAAGGTGAGGGATTTTGATTTCGAAAAAAAGGTTTGGACGATTCCGGCAGAGAACCATAAGACGGGAGTGAGGACGGGAAGGCCGCTGCGCAGGGCAATTATTCCTGCTGCTCAAGAGCTGATAGAAGAAGCAATGAAGCATAACAGCGGCTCACAATGGCTGTTTACAAATTCGGGGAGTAAGGCGGTTATGGGGCGTTCTGCGCCACTTGCGTTGCCATACGGGATCATGCAGTACGCAAGAAAAAAACTCGGTGTGGAAATGGAACACTGGTCAATACATGACTTGCGAAGAACGACTCGAACTAACTTATCTGACCTTACCGAGCCGCACGTCGCTGAGATTATCATGGGTCACAAATTACCTGGCGAATGGCAGGTTTATGACAAGAGCGATTACCTTGAGGAGCAACTCAAGGCATACGCTCGGTGGTGGGCAAGAATAGAAACGATCGTTTATGGCGAAGGCAACGTTATCGAGTTTACTCACGCGAAGTCTCAGCATACTTGAGAATATCCGATCTCCGATATTGTAAAGGGCAGCTTTTGATGGCTGGAGCTGGGAAGGCTGGCTTTTTCTTTCTCCAGTTCAAAATAGTCTGTTGGCTTTTGCCGAAGAAGGCAGCGACCTCTTCAGTGCTCATATAAAATTGTTGGTCCATAAATACCTCGCTTCAAATTGGTGTTTGGGGGTGATTATTTAGGTTCGCTGAGAGCTTTTAGGCTGGCGACAACAGCCTCGGCATGATTGAGCGCTTCTTTGTATTCGCAAGTGTTCTGTTCGCCGAACGGGGACGCGGCGTTGAGATAGCCGCGGTAAGCCTCGAGCCAGATTTGCTGTAGTTCATTCATGGCTGATTCCTCTCGGCAGCGGCTTAATATTTGCCTCGACTGATAGATCAGCAACCCCAAAAACGACGCTCAGGCTTTGAAGGAAAACGTCAGGCGAGACGGACAGCAGATCTGGCACCGGCTCGAAGTTGAAGCGGCACAAGTAGCTACCGTGCGGATAGCTGAACACAACCTGATTATTGTCCTTGGCGTACTGGCGCAAATCTCGCGAGGCACAGGCAATAGCCACCCCGAAAACGTCCATGATTTGGAACGTGCCGCAACGGCCATGCACGGTAAACATGGCGTCGATAAATTGCTGCCTGATCTTTGGATTCTTCATCACGACATCTTCCCCGCGTTATTCATCATCAAATTCCAGTCGATATCGTCTTCCTGCTCGCCGCAGATGACACACAAGCCCATAGGGCCAACAACCGCGCACTCAGAGCAGCTGGAAGCCTCGCCAAGCGGGGGATATTCATCTTTCTTTTCGGGATATATCGGCTTCTTGACCTTCACGCCGGCAAGCTGAACCATATCGAGCGTCACCTCGATATGCTGGCGCTGGATGGGGATGAGCGGTGGAAGGGGAACCGCCTGGTAATGTCCGGCCTGTGCCTTGACCAACGAAATGCGAGAGTTTGGCAGTGGCCGAGAGCTTGCCGGCATCAGCTCCACGTCGGGGAATGGACACTCGTTACCCCAGTGATGCCAGCCCGGCGCGTCGCCGCGGCTGAACAGTTCAATGCGGGTCACGTCGCCATACAGCTGCTCAAGCCGAAAGCGCACCTCAGCAGGTTTTTCGCTATGCTCGCTGAGGGGGGAGTAAAAGGCTTGCTTCACGCTTGCGCTGGCCCGCTCTAATCCCGTGCCGCGCACGGCAATCAGCAGGTCTTCACTGTTGGCGCGCGTATAGTTCCCGCCGTTCATGCGCGTTTGGGTATTCAGCAGCTCGAGGAAGTCATAAAAATCTTCCACCTGCCCAGCGGCCAGCGCTTTGTTGATATGCTGCTCGGCCAGCTGGTTCAGCTTCACCCAAGTGAAGCCCTTCATTGTGCGGACCTGAAAGCCCCACGCCTCGGCCAGCTTCACGGCTTGGGCGTTGTGAGTGCCGGTGTACCACATTGCCAGCACGGCATTTTCAGCGGCGATGGACCAGACCGGCAGCCGCATTAAGTCGGTTAGGGTCATGGTGCTGTAATGATTTCCCGCAGCGCCGTTGCTGATCACGTTGTCATAGCGCCAAGGCGGGTCTGCATAAATGAGCTGATACATCAGGCCGGTACCCCGCAAATTTTCGATAGTGAGCGATGGTGATTCATGACCGTGTCCACGTATGACGCTTTACGGTTCATCACCTCGACTGAAATGATTTGGTGATCGACTTCTACGCGATAGGTTTCGCTGTTCTTGCGCCGGGCATATTCACCATATTTCTGCTGGTGGCAGTGCAAGGCTGCCTCTGCTGCACGACGCTCTGCTGGCGTCGGCTGGCCGCGAATGATGTGTCGCATTGCTTTCTCCGGGCGAAAAAAAAACCGCTCAGAGGCGGCCATTTTTATTTGCTGATATCTGTGTGACATGTCACGCCTTTAACTTGGTTTCATGCCAGCCCATAGTCTGCCAGCAAGCACCTTCACCGACGAACGCGCAACCCTGTTTATCGCCAGGCAACGCGTCGCCGCACTTCTTACAACTGCGCTTCGCTTGCTCTGCGAGCTGCGCCTTTAGTTCGGCGTTGTCTTTGCGTATCAGCATGGTGATGTACTCGTCCATGTCGTATGGCTCCCGCGCCGGGCGGCGCAGTGCGCAGTTCTCGCGAAGCATGTCGACCTCTTGGCAGTCGAGCGCCACCTCGACCTTTTGCACACCGGCATCACTTTGGCGCGCCCGCTGCGCGGCTTTGCGCTCTGCTGCTGACTTCGCCATATCACTCACCATCCTTAACGACGATGCCAGCGGTTGCTGGACTGGGGGCGGCGGCAAGCATTTGTCTCCATGAGCCATTGGTGTTGTGTTCAGAAGCGAACTGGCATCCGGCTTTCAACATATCTTTTGTTGGCTCAGCCGGAACAAGCTTCCAACCATCCGGCAGAACCACTACAGGCTTAGGCTGGCAGCGGTATAGCATGATTTGACGTCGCGAGTCGGTATATGGGTTTGCCGGGTCTATCTTGAACAGATATCCGCAACCCTGTTTTTCCACGCCTCGCAGCTCTTCTGCGTCTGTCCACGCCACAGGCTCTTGCGTTCCACGGAGAGAGGAGATTTCTGCCTGCTGCGCATCAAACTCCTTGCGAGCGATAACACCCTCTAGCACGCCGACATTCCAGCGTTCTGCTTCGAGCTGGCCGCGCAGTGAAATTAGCTCATCGATTAACAACTGAGCACCACGCATGGCCTCGTAGTTTTCTTTGTCATCAACCGTGTCATAGCCGTCCTCAAATCCGCTGAGGATGCTCTTAATTTCTAGAAGGCGCTCATTGGTCAGCGCCTTGATATCTGTTGTCTCAGTCATACAGCCTCCTTCAAGAACAGAATCCAGTGAGTTTTGTCGCCCTTGCCAGTACGCTGCCAGATGGTCGGCTTCTGGTCGGTAAGCGCGATAACCTGGCTAACTGGAATCTGCGTTTCGTTCCATTTGAAAACCAGCGTGCCGTGTGGACGCAACACCCTGAACGCCTCGCGGAACCCGGCGCTGATATCCTCGCGCCACGTTGATTTATCCAACGCGCCATACTTCTTGCGCATCCAGCCTTCCACGCCAGCGCGCTCTAGGTGCGGCGGGTCGAAGACAACCTGAGCAAAGCTGTTGTCGGCGAACGGTAGGGCGCGGAAGTCGGCTATCACGTCTGGATTGATGACCAGCTTGCGACCGTCGCACAGCGTGTGGTTCTCGCTGCGCTTATCGCTGAACACGGCTCGGTCATCCTTTTTATCGATCCAGAACATGCGGGAGCCGCAGCACATGTCGAGAATTGGCTTAACGGTTGTCTCAGTCATGAGGTTGCTCCTTCACCGGCGCGATACGTGATGTTGACCAGGTAACGCTGTGATTTGCAGTAAGGGTGAACGCGTGGCCACACTCATCACATTCCAGCTCTTCGCCGTCTGCATCATAAGATTCGTCAGTGCATACCTGTGCGTTGCAGTAAGGGCACTTGGCCTCATCTTCGTATTCGTAGTCATTTTCATCGAACTCATCATCTGGAACGATGCGGGACAATGCGGCTTCGCGAGTTATCGCCTCTTGTCGCTCATGGCATGGATGACAAGTCCAACCCCAGACACCACAATCGTCACGAGTGCCCCACATTCCCCCGCCATGGTCATGCTCGTTTCGTGGCGGAATACCGGTGCAATCTGCTCTTTTTTTGTTGCAGCCTTGGCAGCGGTTATGCTCTTCACAAACGCAGTAAGACATCTTTTCGCCGTTCTTATTGCAGTGACCACAACCATTGACCCACAACCAAGTTCCATCAATTTCTACCGCATAGAAATGGCTCTCTGGAGGAGTCAGGGAGAAATCACACTCCTGAATAAGTTTTCCGCCCTTAACGATTCGGTCACCAAACTTCTGTGTGCTGCCACTTCTTACGCGATTGATGCCGGGGGCGAGTCGCGGATCATTGATTGGCCCAATTATGATTTCGCCGTCTTTTGTTTTTTCAATCATCATCCCTTCCTCCCAGCGCGCAGTTCCTCTTCAAAAATGTGCAGCCCCAACTTAACTGCAAGCGAATACTCAGCTCTGGCGCCCGCGCTGTGTTGCCAGCCTGGCAGAAGGTAAATTGCCTCAGCGCGCTGAAGCATGGCCAGGCCGATAGCCATATAATCGGCCTCGGTCATACCATCCGGCAGCATCGCTGGATTCAGCGGGGTATGTTTCTGGAATGACAAATTAAGTGCGGCTTGGAGGAAGGCTGGGCGGTTGAACTGCGGCAAGCCGGTCATCGGCCCGGCAATGTAAATTTTCATTGATGATTTCCTGCAAAAATAGGCCGTAACGGTCTGTTCGTTATTTGAGCGAAATTAAATGATCGATCATCTTTTTGATGAGTCAGTGCGGTAATTTGATTTGGTAATCGGCGCAGAAGTCGAGCACGTACAGGCATTCAGCCGGGCTTTCAGTTTCGTTGACCACATCGCACCCGCCAGCGTGAAGGCAGTTGCAGCTGGAGCAGCTCAGCCTGTTGTCGAAACAGTGTTTTGCCATATGGAAACCGTTGCACTGGCCGCCGCTGAACCGGTGCGGAAAATCATAAGCGGGGCAGCGGCAGGTAACCTGCCGGCCGTCCCAATACGCTTTCTCTCCGTTCATTGGCCACCGCCTGATTTTTCCGATACCTGGCTGAGTTCCGCCCGCCGCTCCATCTCGTCGAGCGTATCGAGGTAAAGCCAGCCCAAACGCCGGACTGGCTTGCCTGCTTTCAACCCTTCGAACTGCGCGAGGGCGTACTCGACGGCCTCCGCAGCCGTTTTACATTGGTGGTTGTCAGCGTATTTTTTCATTTCCAGCGCTTACGCCCGGACGGGCGGCTCGGTCAGAAGGGGATGTCGTCGTCGAAATCAGGATTCTGCTGCTGAGGAGCGTGGTTCTGGCGGTTATTGGCTGCCTGTTGCAAGCGTGAGGTTGTGGTCTGGTTGGCCTGCTGTGCGTATGGATTGGATGGAGCCTGCCCGCTGGTAGTGCGCTGGCCGGTGGCGGCGTTCGGGTCACGTTCGTCACGGTCTTTGAGCAGGGAAACCATTTTATCTACAGCTTCAGCCGGTGAATTTTCAGCGTGCTCGGCGTAGGTTTTGCGAGTACCACATTTGAACGCCTGACGGATTTCCAAACGATAACCGTCTTTGCCGTCACTTTTCGTATAGAGCGTTTTTTGTAATACAAGGCCAACTGATTTACCGAGCAGCGCTTGGTTGTGCCATTCAGCACCATCTGGCCCCTGAACCTGAACCGGTGCTGCCTCTTTAATGCCTGCCGCCCACATCAAAGCCGAAATCAACCCCATGCCGAACGTCGGTTCACCATCTTTGCCCAGATAGTTAATACGCAGGTAATTGGCTTTCGCCCCGTTGGAATCGAGGCTGATTTCCAGCGCCTGAGACTGGCTTCCATCTTTACCGAACGTATAAATGGCCGAAGTGATGACACCTTCATAGGCACCGTTTTCAGAAATACCCATGGTCCCGGCTTTTTTTGCCGCTTCTGCGTCGAATTTAAAACTCATTGGTTGCATCAGATTGTTGCTCCTAAGGAATCAGACATGAAGTCGCAGATCGCGACGTCCACAGCTTTGAGGTCATTGTCCATTTCGGACAGGTCAGGGAATAAGTCGGGTGGTGCCTTGGCAGTGTCGTTATCGTCACCCTTGATCAGAAAGACATGTTTACCGTCCTTCTTAATGGCGCGCAGAACGATGGAGAAATAGCCCTCCGGGGTCAGCTTTTCGTTGAGCATCTTCCCGGCGGTCTTCATGCGGATTTTTCCTTCGCTCTCTTCGGTGTGAGCAAGAAAGTAAACGCGCACGTCGTCAGGCAGCTGCGTGGCCGCCGTGATAATTCGCCAGACGTGATCCGCCATTTCAGTGAATTTGGTGTAGCCAGTCTGGTAGGCGCGCATCATGTTTTCGTGCTGCATGACGACTTGAAAGTCATCGATGATGAGCACCTTCCGAGTTTTCGATAGGACCATGCGCTGGATTTTGTCCTGTACGTCGTTCCAGTCGTCGGTTCTGAACACGTTCCCGCGCTGAGGCACGCCATCGCCATCTGGCTGGCCGTTGATGCGCCAGCCCTTCGAGCGAAACGGCAGCAGCTTGGGGATGCATTGGATTAACAGGCATTCTTCTGGATCAAAGTTTCGCAGGCTGTAGGACTTGCCCGCGCCAGAGTCGCCGAGGATTAGTACTGGAGTACCCATCAGAACATCGCTCCCATGTGGTGGCGCATCGTAAATTGCTGGTCCTCATTGAGTTCCAGATTTGATAAACACCAGCGGAAATAGCTCGAGTCCTTCGCGGCGATATCAGCAAAGGTCTGATTTTTGTATTTACCGAATTTCATGATGTGCAGCAGAGAAGGGCTGTTCGAGATATCCCGCATCTCGGAGATTTTCCACTTCGCCAGGCTGTTCATGTAAAGCAGGGTGATGGCCGTGACGTAGCAGTCATAAAGCGCGCGGTGCGCATACAGCCCTTCCGGCACATTAGGCTCTAAGCCGAACCGGTACCGAAGATACTGGTTGCCGTGGGACGGCTCTTCGGGCCAAAGCTTGCGTGCCAATTTCAGAGTGCAAACCCACGGCGCCACAATCATCGGCAGCATCTCGCGGTCGAATGAGGCGTTGTGCGCTACGTAGAGGTCAGCGCCGAGGTATTTATCAATCACTGCGCTGAGCGGCGGGGCGTCCGCGACCATTTTCTCGGTGATGTGGTGCAAGGCCATGGCTTCAAAGCTGATGCGCTCAGAGGGCTTTACGAAGTCGCTGAGAGGGTTGCAGATTTGGCCGTTTACGATATCCACGCTGGCGATCTCTACAACCTCGCCCTCTAAAGATGTCGTTTCGGTATCAATGACACGAAAGGTAGTCATGCTGGTTCACCGTTTCGGTTTGTGCGTCTAAATACGCTTCGAGATGTGCAAGCCGCAGAGCAAGGCGTTCAAGGTCTGCGGAAGTGATGCCGCGTGCGATGCACAGCGAAAGGATCAGGTCTTCTGTGACCTTCGGGTCTTTGCTCATTGCCATGGCGCATTCACCAGCATCATGACGCAGGCGGCCAAGGCCAAGAGAATGGCGATAAACACCCCGCGCCCTGATGTATCGCGCTGCCAGATACGGACGTCCTCGCCAGTCAGCTTGTGACGGTACTGCGCTTTTTTTGCTGCGTTCATTTCCATGATGTTTTACCTCTGGCGCCGCGCGCGGTTGGCGCTGGCTTGGTGCGTTTCTGCATCTGCAACATGTAGGCGCAATAGCCCTCTTTGCAGACCGTGTGAGACTTCGAACCTCGATACAGCTCAACGAGGATGACTTTCAAATCAGCAGGCGCGCGGAACTTGCCGCAGTAGTCGCACATCTGCGCGCTGACATCCTCGGTTGCCACCGAGCAGACCAACTGCTCAGTGAATGACTGCTCGACGCCCGCCTGGTCGCTGTAGAACACGGCGCCAGCGTTGCGGCCGGTAAAGGTCACCAGCTGGCGGCCAATACGCAGCGGCGTACCTACCGGCAAAACCGCGAGGCGTTCTCTGGATAATTTGGGGATGATCTGCATAGCAGCTCCTTTTTGGCCCATGACAAAACGCCCGCGGCTAATGGCAGGCTTCTTTGCGATGGATAAAAAAAAGCCCTCGGGGCGCGAGGGCAAACAGACAGCATGAAGTTGAATGGATGTTGCGGCGGACAGATTCGAACTGCCATCGCTAAGACTATGCCAACCACTGGCCCGCTTTCGCGTCAGGGAGTTGAACCCTATACATCACCGTGAACCACAACGGCCATGCCCACTCATCTGCATCCACGGATACGCACGAACAATGAGTAAGGGAATGAGTAGGCATGCCGTTGTGTGCTGGGATGATGCCCAGCTATCCACCGCCTTTACTTTTAAGCCCAACGAACTGCTGCGGTACTCCGGGCTTTACTGCTGTTTTACTGAGGCAGAGAAGGAGTGAACGGGAATTTTGCGGCTTTGCCGTAACGGTTCTTGATCATGACATTTTTGTAAATGATGATCTCTGCATGAAGTGACGCCTTATCGACTTCATCTTTTAAAGCTCCGTCCCCGATCGTAAGATTGGGATTCTGGAAATCGTCGTTTTCAAGAAATAGGACGGTTAAATTTTTCACTTCGTACATGGAAACCTCTATGGAAATTAAAGATGATTTTTTCGTGCTGCTGCACAGCGAATCTCAGGACTGTTTTGCCGTCGAAAAGATGTCTGACATGGTTATTAAGAACATTAATGTTTTCATTAAAGGGGCAGAGGTCGATTACATCGTGGTAGCAGTGGCCGACACAAAAGAAGACTTGGAAGAAAGGAAGTTAAAGTTGCTTGAGTTGAGAGCCCTTAAGAATAAAGAGCAGCTTTAACATTGCTTTGCGATGATAAGCACTCGTTGTATTCCGCTTCGCTCATCGCCTCTTCACCTTCTTTCAAACTGTCGAAATATTCTTCATAAGCATCCATCTCTTAACTCCCAGTAAGTGGTTTTAGGCGATGGCGTGCCGCGCTGCTGATCCCCGCGGTTGCGCTTTCTCACGCTGCAATTCACACCATCCCGAAATCCACTGTTGATTGACTGCCGCCTCATGCGGACGGCGGCAGTGTTTAATCATTCCTCCCTTAAAGAGCTAATTTGCGGTCGATCCCTCTCGGGGCCGGAAGTGATTACATCGCTCACCTCATCGCGTGCTGCTTAGTTGGCGTCCTGCCGTTTCGATGAGGTGAATATACCTACGGGTAATACTTATGTCTATACCCAAAGGTAAACAAAATTGCGATTTACAGGTAATGTTTTTGAAAATTCAGGTAATTTATTTTTAAAAAGGCATAAAAAAAGCGCCACATATGGGCGCTTTTTTATATTTGAGAGGAGTTATTGCTAGAGGTGGGGAGGCATTTCGTCATTGTCCATATAACGTGTTGCCTTAACAATGGCTGAAACGAAGTGCATTTTATCGATCTGATGGCTTTCTAATGTAATCGGTTTGTGGTCGTTATTTATGCTTGATAATTGGTAATTTCCATCTCTGGTTTTGGTCATGATTTTAATCATGTTATGGCCGTCACTTGTCCTTACAAAGACCTCATCACCAGAGTGAACTTGAGTGTTTGGCTCAATAACCACAAACTCGCCAGACTGAATTCTTGGGTGCATGCTGTCACCTTTAACCTTTAGCCCATATGCATCTCGATCAGGGCTATATATTTGAAGCCATCCAGCCCTGACTTCAACCATATCAATCATGCCATCAACTCCCAATATTGCTTCGCCTATGACAGGCACAGCACCCAATCGTACTGCGCCTGCATATTCGATCGTATCTGGGATTGTTGTGTGAGTTTCAGCAATACCATCAAACCATCCTCGAGGAAGGTTTAGTTTGGTTTCAAGAAGCAGAACAGACTCTTCACCAATGCGCTTTCTCCCCGCTTTATCGTCAGGGTAGAGCATTCGCGAAACGTAGCTTGCATCTTTTCCAATGGCATCAGCGACCTTTTTTTGGCCGCCCACGCCCAAGCTATCTATGTACTCAGCAAGTTTTACCCGCCGATTTTCGTACATCATTTTTCTGTCTTCTCTAGTCATGTGCACATCGTACTTAAAATTACCAATGGGTAAATAACCTGTGGGTATAGACAAAAAGATTACCCACGGGTATATTTCGCATTGAACCCTTACCTAAGGAATGAATATGGAAGAGCTACGCATTTTTCTAAATGCCTTGTCTCAAGAGCAGCAAAGAGAGTTCGCAGTGAAATGCGCAACTTCCATCGGCTATCTACGCAAAGCAATTAGTAAAAATCAGGAACTTGGTGCCGCACTTTGCGTGCTCATCGAATCAGCCTCTCAGGGGGCGGTGAGCCGGCAAAACCTGCACCCAACCGACTGGCAAAAGATCTGGCCTGAACTGGCAAGAGGTGGTGCCGTTCATCGGAAGACAGCTAATGCCGCATAACCCTAATTAACAAGGAGATGATAAGTGGAAACAAACGCAATAACGCGCAATTCAGAGCTGCCAAAACTCAAGCCGCGTGACATGGAACAGCTAGTTCTTCGCCAGCTTCAACTGCATGGGCAAAAGCCTATCGCTGATGAAATTGGGATGGACGAATCGACGTTGAGTCGCTGGAAGGCTGGCCACATTGAGCAGTTCTGCAAGTTACTTGCAGCGCTCGGTTTGCAGCTCGCGCCACCCGAGGCTGTCTTGGTGCGCCGGGATTATCTGTTCTCGATGGAGACACTGGCGGAAATAGGTATGAAGGCTGAGCGCATGCGGCCTGAGCCAATAGGATTCAATTGAGGTGGGGGATGGTTTCATTAAGCCAAAAAAAAGCCGCACTGCTGGAACAGTACGGCCGTCACTTCTCAAAACCACTGAGGTTTTAACCATTATGCACAAGAACAAGCGCCCAGCGCAACCCCGAGAATATACCCGCTATGACTTTGTCCGGCCTGCCGATCCTATCGGCGCTGCGCCTAAAGCTTTCCAGCAACGCTTTGCCGCCGAATGGCGCAAGGTGCAGGCGCAGCATGAGGAAAAGGCAGATGAGTAGCACCGCTGAAATACTTCAATTTCGCGCTAAAGAAGAGCGCGAGGAGCGTCGCGTGGCTGATACCGAAGATGGGTATTTCCGGCTGGCAAATATGCTCGTGGAAGAATATGCAGGCGCGGATTTAACCAAGCGCCAATTCAAAGTGCTACTGGCCGTTTTAAGGCTGACTTATGGCTGGAATAAAAAAATGGACCGGATCAGTGATTCTCAGATTTCTGAGATAGCGCGTCTCCCTGTGAAGCGTTGTAACGAAGCAAAGCTACAACTGGTTGAAATGAATGTTCTTCTTCAGCAAGGGCGCCAGTTTGGCCCTAACAAAAATGTCTCTCAGTGGGTTATCCCTCAAAACGAGGGATTATCCCTCAAATCAGGGGATAAAAAATCCCTCAATTTAGGGGAGCGCTATCCCTCAAAACAGGGGGACACCAAAGACATTATTCCAAAGACAGTAAAAACAGATCCCCCTAAAGCCCCCGAGGGGCAGAACGGGAAGGAATTTTCAGAACAAGTTCTGGCAGAAGCAAAACAGGCTCTGGAGTATTACAACGAGCTGACAGATGGCAGTTGCCGTTCTGCAGAACCCTTCGCCGTGTTGCTGACAGAAACCAAGTCCCGCCGCGCCTACACACTGCAAGACCTGCAGTTGGTAGTTCGCTGGGTAGTGCGCACATGGAAGCGCCGTAACAACACGGTGGCCAAGCCGATGAATATCTGCCGCGTCAATCGATTCGACGGTTACCTTTCCGACGCGGAAGCCTGGCAGAAAACCTGCGTTGATATCGACTGCCAGGCGGTCATTGATGCCTACAACGCGGTAACCGACGGGCGCATGGCACCAGCCGAGCTTTACCGCGACCGTGAGCTGGCGATCCGCGAATTAGCATGCCACCTCGCAAAACAGACCGTAGACGGCTTTAGAGCGTACTTCGAGGCATTCCTTACCGATGCACGGGAATTCCACTTTGGTGGCCCTGACGGCCTCGGCTGGCGCGCTAATTTCGATTACCTGATGAAGCCTGAAACCCTTCGCAACGTGAAGGAGGGGACTCTGTGATCAATCAAGAAATCGAAGGAAGCGTGATCGGCGGCCTGTTGCTGAGCGGTCTTACCCCCGACGCAAGCGATGTGCTGGCTACGCTCGAGGCTGATTCGTTCAGCGTGCCGTTCTACCGTGAAACGTTCAAAGAGATTAAGCGCCAGGCGAACAATCGCGGCCTGATCGACGGCCTGATGGTTGCCGAGGCCATGGGTGATGAACACTTCGCGAACGTCATGGAAACCCTGCGCAAATGCCCGTCGGCGGCAAACCTCAAGGGCTATGCGCGCATCGTTGGCGAGTTCTCGCAGATCCGCCAGTTCCAGCAACTGATGGAAACCTATTACGACCAGATCACCACGTCGAACAACCACGAACGCGCTATCGACACGATTCAGGAATTCGTCAGCCAGGTGATGAACATCAACCGCTCGCACGATGAGATCCAGCCGGTTCACATCGATGAGCTGCTTGGCTCGTATGGCGAGCTGCTTGAACAACGCCTGTTGAACGGCGAAGAGTCCGACACGTTGAAAACGGGCATTGCCGAGCTGGACGAAATCACCGGCGGCCTGAACAACGAAGATTTTATCGTGGTGGCCGCACGTCCGGGCATGGGCAAAACCGAGTTTGCGCTGAAAGTTGCCGAGGGCGTCGCCGAGAGCAAGGTTCGCATTGGCGAGGAAGAGCTGCCGCGCGGCGTCCTGATTTTCTCGATGGAAATGAGCGCCCAGCAGGTGATCGAGCGCCAGTTGGCGGGCGCGTCAAATATGCCGGTTTCTTCTCTGCGCAAGCCTTCGCGCATGAACGATGAGGACTGGGGCCGGATCTCCATGGGCATTAGCCGTCTGCAGGGCCTGCAGGTGTGGGTTGTCGACGCCTCTAACCTGACTATCGAGCAAATTCGAGCCATTGCCGAGCGCCTCAAGCGCAAGCATCCGAACCTGTCGCTGATCATGGCCGACTACCTTGGCCTGATTAAAAAGCCGCGCGCTGAGCGTAACGATCTCGCTATCGCCCACATCTCCGGCAGCCTGAAGCGGATGGCGAAAGAGCTGAAAACGCCCGTTATCTCGCTGAGCCAGCTCAACCGCGACGTTGAGAGCCGACCAAAGGGACAGAAACGTCCGGTCAACTCAGACCTGCGCGATGGCGGATCCATCGAGCAGGACGCGGACGGAATTTACATGCTGTACCGCGACGGTGTTTACGAGCCGGACAGCCCGGCTGCGCCATTTGCTGAAATCATCGTGACCAAGAACCGATTCGGCATGCTCGGCACCGTTTACCAAGAATTCCGAAACGGTCACTTCATGCCGACCGACCAGGTCCGTGCCGCCGAAATCTGCAAAGTTCGCCCGCAACCTGCAGCGTCACAACGCACCTACGCAAAGAGGGATCTCTGATGGATGACTTCTGCCTGCATGAAACCACGAAAGCGCAGCTCTGGCCGGTTCTCAAAGAGCTGGTTGCGTCTGGTAAGCGCTACCGCGTCAGCATTGTTGAATGGCGCGATAAGCGCTCGCTGAGCCAGAACGCGCTGCTGTGGAAATGGAACGGCGAGATTGCCAGCCAAGTGGCCAAGGCCGGAAAAGGAAAGTTCACTGCCGAGCAGCTGCACGAATACCTGAAAGACCTGTACTGCCCGCCAAAGGCAATAACCGTGATGGGCGAAACGCGCTACGTGAAATCCACGAAGCTGCTGGAAACCGGCGAAATGACACTGTACCTCGAACAGGTTGATGCATGGGCACACCAGCGAGGCTTTCCCCTGACAATTCCGGCGCGCTGCGAATACCAACAACTCAGAAATCAGCAGGTGGCCTAAATGCTTGATACGTTGATTCGATTCTTTGCCGTAGTGGGCTTTGTTGCATTCGCCGGCGGCCTCCTGGTGGTTGCCCCTATGGGCGCTAACTGGCTTAAGCAGCGACTACGCAAAAAGGAAGCATGATGAAAACATACGTGATAACGCCCATCCCAAAGCCTCGCATGACGCAGCGTGACCGCTGGGCGCAGCGCCCGCCAGTGCTCGGGTACCGAGCGTTTTGCGATGAGGTGCGCCTCAAGGGAATTTCTCTGCCTGAGTGCGGCTGGCACGTCACGTTTGTTTTGCCGATGCCCGCCAGTTGGAGCAAAAAGAAAAAGGCTGATATGGCGGGAAAACCGCATCAGCAAAAGCCCGATAAAGACAATCTGGAAAAAGCGTTGCTCGATGCGATTTTCGAAGACGACTGCCGAATTTGGGACGGTCGAGTAACAAAGGTTTGGGGTGAATCCGGTCAGATAATCATTGGAGAAATTAGATGAATCTTGAAGCAGCTGTTAAACATTTTTCCCCGAAAAGCCTGATGATTAGCGATTCATCTCGCGCGACAGCATCTGCGGCGCTGACAGGTACCGATGTAATGGCTGCACTGGGAATGGCCCAGTCCCGAGCAGAGCTTGGGTTTGCGCTGTTCTTTGCCAAGCACATGAAGGACCAAGAGAGTAGGGAGAAGGCAATCAAGCTTCTTGCTGTTGTGGCATTACGGATAGCGCCGAAGTCAATCGGGAAAGTGGCAGGGCGGCAGATGGCGAAGGCCATGCTGATCATGTGCGGGCAAGCAGTTGATGTTTACTGTCGCACCGCTGACGATCCTCACGCGCGATGCCCTCAATGCAAAGGGCGCCGGAAAGTGGCTCCCATTGCTCTCGCTAATGGCGGAGGATTGATTTGCGATTATGCACTCATGGGCAAGGCTGAGGGGCAGATAAGCGAGCCTGGCGAAAGGGATTGCCCGCGCTGCCATGGTACCGGCCTGAAAGCATCACCATCTTCGCGCACTTATCGCGCCATTAATGCGCTGTTTCCCGATTTACCACAGCGCACATGGTCTCTTAACTGGAAACCTTTTTATGACCAGCTTATCAGCCACTGCGATGCGGAAGAGTCACACGCTGACTGGCAGTTTATGAAAATAACAAGCGGTAGCACGATAGCCGCTTGATGGGTGTTTATCGGTTATTTTGCATCCACGATGCTTGCAAAGTTGCCAAAAGTGTTATAGATTTCGCCTAACGATGGGATATTAATACCCACAACACATTTAAGCCTCGGCATTCGCCGGGGCTTTTGCTTTATTAAGCTCCAGAAAACTGCGTATGCATTGATAAATATGTCTGATACGAACCGAAAACAAATGCTATCAGAGAGAAAAATCCTGCGGCAATGGCGGCAATGTTAAATCTACCTCCAATTTTTCGCAGTTTCTCATTTCGGCCGAGATCGCTGCTCGTGTAATTTGATTGAGCTAGATAGGTTAATCCTGAGCATAGAACGGATAGTGCTACCCCAATACAAAAAATTAGTAGTCCTTTTGATACTAACAGTGCGGCAATATCCATTGATTCCTTTCGCCATATGTTTCCTATAAAAGCAAGCAACGCTATTGAAGCGCCACCATTGATAAGCATGCAACTTTTAGCGGCATTCATGCCTATGTTGATGGTTGATCTGAATGATTCGAGGTTGATGGCCTCATTGACCTTCATTGTCTCAATATGTAATTGATTCTCAGCTTTAAACTTTTCTAGGGAAAAATCATGACTAATGCTTGCCTGCATCTTAATTTTTTGAAGATAGTTGATGGTGAAATCGATATCTAATTCTTTTATTCCTTTGTCTTTTAGCTGATTAGCTTCCTCAATTGCTTTGTTAATTATTTGATTCGAATCCATTGAAACCTCCAATATTAAACTGTTGAGTGATTATACCACTCAGTGTTACTGATTTTATTCAATTCATAAGGGCTGCCAAATTGGCGGCCTTTTCTCGTTTTAGCGCACAGTCAATCAGCAACTATCTCACCATTCCCGCAAATCGACTGCGGCGCTAAATACCTACCGACTACGCACCCAACCGGAAACCCGGAGGGGGAGACTATGAAAATGGACAAATTAACTACTGGCGTTGCATACGGAGCATCGGCGGGTAGCGTCCTGAACGGCCTGTTAAACACATTTAGTCCGGATCAGTGGAATGCTATCGGCGTGCTGGCAGGCATCAGCGTTGCGGTGCTGACGTATATGACCAACCTCTATTTCAAAATCAAAGAAGATCGCAGGCGAGCCCGCGCGCTAGGCGGTGAGTAATGGCCGTTTCGTCTGGAGTTAAAAGCAAACTCAGCAAGGCTGTCATCGCTCTAATCATTTCTGGCGCTAGCGCCTCTGCGATACTCAGCCAGTTCCTCGATGAGAAAGAAGGCAATCGCCTCAACTCCTATCAGGACGGCAAAGGCATTTGGACAATCTGCCGCGGCGCCACGCGCGTTGATGGCAAGCCAGTAACGCCGGGCATGCGCCTTAGCGCGCAAAAATGCGACCAGGTGAACCAGATTGAGCAGGATGCGGCGATTGCGTGGGTTAAGAAGAACGTCCAAGTGCCGCTGACAGCCCCGCAAATTGCCGGAATTGCATCGTTCTGCCCGTACAACATCGGCCCCGGTAAATGCTTCCCGTCTACGTTCTACAGCAAGTTGAATGCTGGCGACCTGCTCGGGGCATGCGCCGAGATAAAGCGCTGGGTGCGGGATGGCGGCAAAGACTGCAACATCCGCGCGAATAACTGTTTCGGCCAGATCGAGCGCCGCGACCAAGAGAGCGAGCTGACATGCTGGGGGCTTGATGGTTAATAAAGCTGCCGTTATAGCAACGTTGATTATCCTTACGCTGGTGGGCTTGCTGCTGGCGCTGGCCTTCCATTTTTATGGTGTTTCTGTAGAGGCGAAGGGCAAGGTTAGCCAGCTGCAAAGCGATAACGCCTTGCAGGCGCAGACAGTGGCCACGCAGGCGTTTAACTTCCAGCGCTCAAACCAGATAGCCGGTGCCGCGCAACAATACGCCGTGCAGATAACGGGAAAGAGTCAGGAGCGTGAAATTGAATATCGAACGATTCTCAAAAGCGAGCCGACTTGTGCTCTGTCTATCCCTGCTGACATTGCTAACAGCCTGTACGACTACGCGGACCGTTTACGTGCCAGCGCAATGCACCCCGATCCCAGCCAGCCTATTACAGCCGCTGTTAGTGCCACTACCTCCCGCCGAATAACTTACTGCCAGGCGGTTTTGTGGATTGACCCGCTGCTTACCTTGATTGACCAGGCTAACAGCCAGCTCGCAGGCATTCGCCAGCACGAAGAGGCCAGACAGAAATGATTAAGCACTTTCTCGCATGGCTTAAGAGCATCTATTTCAAATCGGCAGCCGCCGAAATCAAAACACCAGAGGTAGTAACCATGTCCGAACCACTGCAAGACCTGCAACTCAATCACACGCCTGTCACCTCAACAATCCCTGATGCCAATCAGCCGGCGGTCTCTCAAGATATCGTTGGAGCAGACGGGCAGGTTGCTCAGCTCAACACACCGAAATTATCTCCGCTGGAAGCGCTCAAAGCACGCGATGATGAGTTCGTGAATTTCGTGGTGCACGGCTTGGCCGTTCTCGGCGAAGATGCTGAGGCCGAACTGGTTGCGCTGAAAGCCAAGTATTTCTAAGCCCGATAGAGCATTACAAGGGGCGTCGCCTTTCCTGACGCTCCTGATAATGATTTAACGGAGGTTTTAAGGAGTGAAAATGACGCTGAACGATGAACAAAAGGCGCTTTTCGCTGCCCTTACAGCCCTGCAGAAAAAGTTTGTCACTCATCTGCTCAAAGGCAAAAACCAGACTGATTCTTACAAAAAGGCCGGAGGCAAGGCCAAGGGCGATGCGCTCAGGGCTGCCGCCTCGCGAATGTATGCAAATGTTAACGTTTCAGCGTTCCTGCGCTCTGTTCAGCACGAAGCCGTTTCCGACGCCGTGATGACGTACCAGGAAGCGCTCGAGCGCCTGACCGTAATGGGGCGCACGTCGATTGCCGACCTCGCCACGTTCGGTACGCACATTGTCGGTGAAGACGATGACGGCCATCCGATAACTCAATCAACCTGGTCGTTCAAAGGTTCGGACGAATTGAAGCCGGAACATCTTGCCGCCATATCGGAGCTGACCGCTGGGAAAGATGGCTTGAAGATGAAGCTGCATGACCCGAAAGCCGCGATTAAGCAGCTCGCTGAATTGCAAGGCTGGGAAGCGCCGAAGAAGACAGAGATTAGCGGCCCGAACGGTGGCCCGATCCAGACGGCCAATTTGACGCCGGATGAAGCCGCAGAAGCCTATCGTAAGATGATGGGGTAAGGCCGTCATACCTAGCACGGCCTCTTAACACATTTTAATTTGCTGTATGAGCTGATGGGCGATTGATGCGTCCAAGTGCTTTAATTGCTGCTTCTTTGACATCATTATTGTGATCGTGGGTTAATTCTAACAGGCGCGTAATTGTTGCTAAAACTGGGCTACCTCCTTCTCCTAAGCTATAAATTGCTGCGATTTTAATCTGATTATTATGGTCTCTCGTCAATTCTAAAAGTCTTGTCACTACTGCTAGTTGCATGGGAACTCCTCACGTTAAAATAAGTTTCAATATGTAACAGATATTTCAGAACATCAATAAATTGGTGAAAATATGCCGATCCCATTCCCGTTTAATTTCAAAGAACCGGATTACATGCAGGTTTTTGAATGGCGGATGGAGAGGCTCCAGCGCATTCGCCAAGACCCGCAATTACTGCCGGTTCTCAAGGCCTTCTACAAAGACAATCCCGCTCAGTTCATCATCGATTGGGGCATGACCGTTGACCCTCGCAACGTTGAGCGCGGTTTGCCCGCCCGGATCCCGTTCCTGCTGTTCCCAAAACAGGAAGAGTGGATCCAGTGGTTCGTTGAGCGCTGGCGCAACGCTGAGCCGGGCATCACCGAGAAAACGCGCGACATGGGCATGTCTTGGCTAACCGTAGGCATGGCCTCATCGCTCTGCCTATTCAATCGCGGCGTGTTCGCTGGCTTCGGCTCTCGTAAAGAGGAATACGTCGATAAAATCGGCTCGCCTAAATCGCTATTCGACAAGGCGCGAAATTTCATATCGCTGTTGCCCGCTGAGTTTCGTGGCGGCTGGAGCGTCAAGCAGCACGCGCCTCACATGCGGATCCTGTTCCCTGATACCGATTCGGCCATGACTGGCGAGGCGGGCGACGGGATAGGCCGTGGCGACCGTACCAGCTTTTACATCGTTGATGAGTCAGCGTTTCTTGAGCGGCCACACTTGGTCGATGCCTCACTGTCTGCGACGACAAACTGCCGTCAGGACGTGTCCACGCCGAACGGCATGGCGAACTCATTCGCGGAGCGTCGCCACGGCGGCAAAATCAAAGTCTTCACGTTCCACTGGCGCGACGACCCGCGCAAGGATGATGCCTGGTATGCGAAGCAGGTCGAAAATCTCGACCCCGTAACCATCGCGCAGGAAATCGACATCAACTACAACGCGTCTGTTGAGGGCGTGCTGATCCCGTCCGCTTGGGTTCAGGCCGCCATCGATGCGCATGAAAAGCTCGGCATTCAGCCAACTGGCCAGCGCATGGGGGCACTCGATATCGCCGACGAAGGCAAGGACACCAACGCATTCACAACGCGGCATGGCTTCCTGCTGGAGGACGTCGAAGAGTGGTCCGGCAAAGGCGACGACATCTTCGGAACGGTTCAAAAAGCATTCATGCTCTGCGATACCGAGCGACTCGAGCTATTCCGCTATGACGCGGACGGGCTGGGTGCCGGTGCGCGCGGCGATGCCCGCGTGATTAACGAACAGCGCAAGGCCGAACGGCAGCGAGAGATAACGGCAACGCCTTTTCGCGGTAGCGGATCACCGTCCAATCCAGACGATGAAGCGGTACCGAGCCAAGACGGGCAGCCTGGTCGGCTCAATAAGGACTTCTTCGCGAACGCTAAGGCGCAGAGCTGGTGGAGTCTCCGCACGCGTTTTCAGAAAACATACCGTGCAGTGGTTGAAGGCATGGCCTATGACCCTGACGAAATCATTTCCATTTCCGGATCCATCGAGAAGCGCAGCAAGCTCATCTCTGAACTTTCGCAACCTACCTACTCCATCAATGGCGTGGGTAAGGTCGTCGTCGATAAGAAACCGGATGGAACGAAATCCCCTAACTTAGCCGATAGCGTGATGATCGCTTACGCGCCGATGGAAGTAACCGCTATGGATATCTGGGACTTGCTGGCAAGAGGTAAAAATGGCTCGTAAACACCGCTCAAATGCAAAGCCGTCGGCAAAGCCAAAGCAGCAGACCATCGATGGTTACGACAACTTCATGTCTCGCCTTGGCTTGCAGACGGGAAACCTTAGCGCCCACGGTACGTACTCGCCTAACTTCACATCACGTAACCGCGTGCTACTGGAGTTTGCCTACCGCTCATCGTGGATTGTTGGTGCGTCGGTAGACACCATCGCAGACGACATGACGCGCAAAGGCGTAAGCATCACTTCGCAGATGGACCACAAGGCTAAAAGCCGACTGACTGGACGCTGGGAAGAGTTATCCCTCTGGGATGCGCTAAGTGACACCATTAAGTGGTCACGGCTTTACGGTGGCGCGGTGGGCGTCATTATGATTGACGGTCAGGACATGACTACGCCGCTGAGAATGGAAACCATCGGTCGCGATCAATTCAAGGGGCTTCTGGTTCTTGATCGCTGGATGCTGAATCAGACCATCACCGAAACTATCGACCAGCTCGGGCCGGATCTCGGCAAGCCAAAGTTTTACCAGGTTGTGGCTGCGCAAAACGGTATACCAGCGTGGAAAATCCACCACACCCGTCTCATTCGTATGGATGGCGTCGGGCTGCCGTACCAGCAAGCCTATACCGAGAACGGTTGGGGAATGTCGGTAGTTGAGCGCTTGTATGACCGGATCATGGCATTTGATAGCGCTTCAACTGGTGCTGCCCAACTCGTTAATAAGGCCCATCTGCGCACGTACAGCATCGAAAAGCTTCGTGAAATATTGGGCTTTGGCGGAGAGCGCGAAGCCGCGCTTATGAAGCACATAGACATGATCCGACTGTTCCAGTCCATTGAGGGCATGACGCTCATGGATAAGAGCGATGAGTTTGCGACGCACTCTTATTCGTTTGCTGGCCTTTCGGATGTCATTTCACAGTTTGGTGAGCAGATATCTGGCGCGACGGGCATCCCCCTTGTCAGGCTATTTGGTCAGTCTCCAGCCGGATTCTCTGGTGGTGATGCTGACCTGGCAAATTATTATGACAACGTTGGTTCTCAGCAGGAGCGCCGGACACGTAAACCCATTCGCCGCCTGTTTGAGATTTTACACCGTTCGGAATTCGGCACACCGCTGCCTGAAGACTTTGATTTCGAATTCAACCCGCTTTGGCAGATGTCAGATATTGACCGATCCACTGTGGCATCCAACACCGTCAACTCAATTAGCAAAGCAGTAGAAAGCGGAATTATGCCACCGCACACCGGTATGGCTGAACTGCGTGACACGTCACGCGTAACAGGCATTGGCTCAAACATCACTGACAAGGATATTGACGATGCGAAGTCGCAGTGGGAGGAGTCTGAATCTGAGGCCAGCCCTGCGCCGACGTTCAGAAATTCAGTATCAGAAAAGCCTACTGGGGATAGTCAGTCAAATAAACGAAATCGTAACTGGCTCCTACGATGGTTCCCAGGCTAGCGCTGACACCGTTGCAGGACATCTCCTCGAGTACTCTCACGTTATCAATGACTGGTCTGCGCAGGTCGCGCAGAAGATGTTTATGCAAGTCGAAAGCGAAGAGTGGAATCAGTGGCGCTCGGTGTCACAACAAATATCCGAGGGGCTGCGTGATGTGGTAGGCAATACGCCCGTCGGGCAAGTCGCCCAAGACATCGTTTACCGCCAAGTCCAGATGATGCGCTCGCTTCCACTCGAGGCAGCCGGTCGAGTGAAGGAAATTCAGGGGCGTGCAATACAGGCTGTGATCAATGGCGAGCGGCCTGATGAGCTGTACAGCATGATCATGCAGTCCGGCGATGTAGCAGCCAGCAGAGCCAGAATGATTGCGCGAACGGAGATAGGGCGCGCCACCGGCGCACTTACAGAAGCACGGGCAGTCTTGGTTGGCTCTGAGGGCTATTGGTGGCGCATCGAGGGAGCGGGAACGCGTCCTTCACATAAAAAAATGAGGGATAAGTTTGTTTACTGGCATAGCCCGCCCACGCTCGACGGTATGACCGGCCACGCCGGCTGCTTGCCTAATTGCAAATGTTGGTCTGAGGTTCAGATCCCCTCTCCAAGAAAATAACAGGCCGCCGTCGAGCGGCTTTTTTTATGCCCGCCATTCAGCAGGTGACCAATGAAATATTTCTTCACGACCCGAATTGGGCCGAACCGTTACGAGATTGGGGACGGCTCACTTTTATGTAAAGACGTCCCTATTGCCCGAACGGGAACGCAGGTCTATCTCGCTGATGATTTGCCTGAAATTGAACCTGACGCTGACGGGGAGATTGTCGTAACGAGAACGCCTGAAGAGGTGTTTAGCCCTGAAGCCCTAGCATCCTTCGAAGGCATGAGCGTGGTCATTCTCCACCCAGAGGATGAGCAGGGAAACATCAAGTTTGTTGACCCAAAAAACTGGCGACAGCTGGCAATTGGTCACGTTACCAACGTCCGTCGCGGAAAGGGTGAGCAAGCAGATCTGGTGCTGGCTGATTTGGTTATCAAAGACCAGATGGGCATTCAGGCGGTTCTTGACGGGCTAAGGCAGGTCTCATGCGGCTACGACGCTGAATATGAGCAGACCGCGCCGGGAAAAGCCAATCAGTACCAGATTAGAGGTAATCACACCGCGCTTGTTCCGAACGGTCGGGCCGGTATTCGCTGTTCTATTGGAGATAGTAAAAGTATGGCAAGTAAAGCTAAGCAGTGGTTAGCCAGCCTCAAAAAGGCGGTGAAAACCAAAGATTCAGCGGCTACCGAAGAGCTGATGGATAACGTGCCGGAGAACCTAACCGGTGACGACGATGACACCATCCCTACGGTGGTGGTGAAAATCGAAGGCCCGGACGCCGCGCCGCCGGTCATCGAGCCATCCAGTCAAACGACTGATGATGAAACTGACTTGGGCGCTCGCCTCAGTGCGCTAGAAGCAACTGTTCAGGCGCTGGTGGCAAAACTCACCTCGGCAACCGGCGATGCCGAGTCTGAAGAGGAAAAAACGGAAGAGAAAAAGATGACCGGCGACGCTGGCTATCAGCAAGACGTGCTTTCTCGTGCCGAGCTAATTATGCCGGGCTTCTCTCTGCCTGATGGCTCAAAAATGGGAACCATCAAGCGCCAAGTGCTTAATGCGGCATTTAAAACAGCTGACGGGCGCAAGCTGATCGAACCGCTGGCCGGAAAGAATACCGACTTCGACAAACTCCACATGGCGACGGTCGACAGCATTTTTAACGGTGCGGCAGAGCTGGCTAAAAGCCGCAACAACGGCCTGCAAGGTTTAGCTGCATTTAGTGCAAACGCCAATTCTACGGACGTTGCAGCGCTGAATAACACCAATAAAGATTTCTGGAACAACAAGAAAGGGGCCAAATAATGACCGGTAAATCAATTCTCTTTACGCCTGATTTTGGCTACGCAGGGGCGCTCACCCGCCCAAATCATTCTACCGTCGAGCCGGTAGTGATGGACACCTCAAATCCATTCACCGCTGACGGTCTGGCCGGGAAAAAAGTCGGCGGCAAATTTATTCCGCTGGCAGCCGGTGATGAAGCCGCGGATCTTTACGGCATCCGTGTTCGTTCATTCCCGTTCACTTCTGACAGCGACTTGGCTCGCCAACTGACTGGCACATATAACCACACTGGCGACGCGCTGGTGCGTGGATACATTGCCGTCAAGGTGAATGCAGGGACTGTGGCTGATAACGGGGCGGTCTACATTCGCGTGGGTGCTGGCACCGCAACGCAGCCTATCGGTGGTTTTGAGGCGCAAGCGGATGCCACTCCGGCCAATACCGTGCTTATCACTAACGCACGCTTTCTCGGCACAACCGATGCAAACGGCATCGCTGAACTCGCCTTCAATATTTAAGGAATGCACAAACTATGATCACCTACGACCGACAGACCATCGATAACTCCGGTGCGTTCCTGCTGGGCCAGTTGGAGCGCTTCGACCCAACCCTGAACCTGCCGTTACTCGCTTATACCTGGAGCCGCGACGTTGACCTGCGTGAAGACGTTTCCATCGCTGACGAGATGTCCAGTTTCTCCAACAGCAGCTTCGCCGCGCCAAGCTCCGTAGGTAACGACGGTGAATCGTGGATCAGCAACAGCACCAACGTGATTGCCGGTATTGATCTGGATATCACCAAAACAACTCTGCCTCTTACCCCGTGGTCGCGCCAGCTTTCGTGGACTGTATTCGAGCTGGCGTCTGCGTTGCAGTTGGGCCGTCCGATTGACTCTCAGAAACTTGAAGCCATGAATCAGGTTTACCAACTGAACGTTGACCGTCAGGTGTACGTGGGGAGCGATATCCTGAAGGTGAAAGGTTTGCTTAACCAGGCAGGCGTAACAACCATCAACGCGACCAAAACGTGGGCAAACAGCACCCCTGACGAAATTCGCGCCTCTATCGATGATGGCCTGACAACCGCATGGAAGCAAACCGGGCGTGCCGTTGTGCCGGACTCGCTGCGCCTGCCGCCCGATCAGTACGCGCTGCTGGTGAGCACTATTGTTTCTTCCGCAGGTAACCGCTCACTGCTGGATTACCTGAACGAGAACACCATCGCGTATAAGCAAAATGGTAAGCCTCTCGACATCCAACCTATCAAATGGTTGGAGGCAGGCGGCGTAACGAATGCGAACCGCATGATGTTCTATACCAAAGACCGCAAATTCGTGCAGTTCCCGTTGGTGCCGTTGCAGCGTACCCCGATGGAATACCGTGACCTGCGTCAGTTGGTGACCTACTACAGCAAAGTGGGCGCGGTTGAGCTGCGTTATACCGACACCATGCTGTATGTCGACGGCATTTAACTGACCACCAGACAAGCCCCGAAAGGGGCTTAAAGGACTCTGCAATGAAGAAAATTCGCGTACATACGCCTTTTACTTTCAATAATCCTGACTACACCAAAACGACCTTCACGTCGGGTATTCACAACGTTAAAAACGAAGTGGCCGATCACTGGTTCACCCTGCGCCACGCAGAGCCGGTAGATAAAGCGGAGGCGTCAGATGATGACGAGTTGGAAGTGCAGATCACCAGTTTAAAGACACAGATTGCTGACCTGACGGCTAAGAATGATGACCTCACTGCGCAGGTTACCGCTGCCGCCGAGGGCTTGCTGGAACGCAATACCCTCATTGGAGAGAAAGATCAGCAGATTGCTGACATGACGGCGAAAATCACGGCGTTAACGGAGAAAGCTGATGGAGCCAAAAAATAGTAATCTCCCGACCGTAGCCCAGTTCCGTAACGACTTTCCCCAGTTTGCCAGCACGACAACGTTTCCCGATGCACAAATTCAGTTCCGTCTCGGTCTTGCTGATATCCAGCTTGATCAGAATCGGCTCGGCTCAATGTTTGTGTACATGGTTGAGTTGTTCGTGGCGCATTACCTGTATCTCTACGCTGCTGATAGTCGCTCCTCTTCGGTTGGCGGCGCTGGCGGAAGCAATAGCGGTATTCAGACCTCAAAGTCGGTCGATAAAGTGAGCGTGAGTTATGACACGTCCGCCACGTTAAACCCGGACGCAGGATTCTGGAACAATTCGCGCTACGGATCTGAGTTTTATCAAACGTTAATCATGTTCGGCGCCGGAGGGCGTCAACTATGAAAAGCGGGCTGACGGTCAGGGCCGACAATGCATCATCTATCCTCGATTCGCTTAAAAAGCTGAGCAAGACGGATGTGCTGGTGGGCATTCCCGCTGAAAAAGCGGTTCGCGAAGATGGCGAAAAGCTCAATAACGCGGAAATAGGCTACCTACAGTCTACCGGCGCGACGATACAAATTGGCGGCACTACCGTCACGCTCCCGCCTCGGCCGTTCCTCGAAATGGGGATAGACAATACGAAACCACGCACTACCGCGCACTTGAAGGCTGCCGCTATCGCCGCACTGGAAGGAAATTCAGATGCGGCTATGCGAGAACTCGAAAGCGCCGGACAGATAGCCCGCGACGGCGCTAAGTCAGTAATTTCCTCCGGTGACCAGCTTCACCCCCTATCAGACAAAACCAAAGAGAGACGACGCGCTCAAGGCATACCAGGCGATAAGCCGCTTTATGCCCGAGGCTATCTCCTTCGGTCGATCACGTATGTGGTAAGGAGTAAGTAATGCCCTTTCTGGATGTCTCTGAAGTGCTGCTGGACCCTGATTTCGTGGATACGTCGTTAGTGTGCCGACGGCAAACCCAAACCACGGATGAAGATAACTTTCCGACCAATACAGAGCAGGCAATACCATTTTCCGGCGTGGTGACAATCGACCGTTCACTGGAAGCCAAGCGCATGGCCGCCGGGCAGAACATCAACGGCGCGATCCTTATCGTTACGCAATTCAGGCTAACGCAGGGGATTAAAGCCAGTAACGGCGGCCCAAATCTCGACGCGGACCTAGTGGCCTATGACGGCGGCCTGTATCGGGTGACGTTTGTTGACCCTTACACCCGTTACGGAGCGGGGTTTGTTCAGGCTCATTGTGAACTCATGGAGCCGGGAGGTGGTTGAGTGAGTAATGACAGCACTTCTGCCGGTTACCTCATCCCTACAGGTTCGGCGCCAGCCTATGACGAAGAACTTGAGCGCCTCATAAGTCGCTGGATACGCGGCGTGACTGGGATGGATAAGAGCGTGGTTTTTCCGCGCTGGACCGATCCGCAAATCCAGATACCTGCGAACGGCACGACGTGGTGCGCATTTGGCATTACCGCCATTCCTGATGGAGACAGTCCTGCTGACGTTCAACTGGAAGACAGTGCGGAGCAATGGACGCATGAAACTATCGAGATTTTGTGTTGCTTCTATGGACCGCAAGGAATGTCTGTCGCAACTCTTTTCAGAAGTGGACTGCTCGTTTCACAAAATAACGCCCAACTAAATGAATCCGGCCTAACGTTCCAGCAGTGTGGCCGAATTTATAACCTCCCTGAACTCATCAATAACCAGTGGGTTCGCCGCTACGACATCAGCATCCAACTGCGCCGAAAAGTTATTCGAACCTACGGCATCAAAACGCTGGTGGAAGCGCCAGTCATATTCTTCGGAGATTAAACCATGCCACAGGGCTTACCTGTTTCTAATGTCGTCCAGGTGGACGTCATCATGTCGCCGACGGCGGCAACGGGGCGTAACTTTGGCGCTCTGCTGATCCTCGGTTCATCCGAGGTTATTCCAATTGCTGAGCGAATTCGTCTGTACGCCAGCGCTGAGGACATCGGTACCGACTTCGGTATCACCAGCGAAGAATACAAAGCGGCAACCGTCTTCTTCTCGCAGAAACCCGCACCGACGCAGGTTTACGTTGGCCGTTGGGCGAAGACGATCGCTTCTGCTGAAACGGGTGCGCCTGAGACGCTTTTGCAAGCCGTTAACGCCGTCTTGCAGTTTACCAACTGGTATGGGCTGGGCGTCGCCGATTCAGCTGCTTTTCTGGATGCTGATGTGCTTTCCGTGGCGACCGCCATCGAATCGGCCAGTGTTTCGCGTATCTTTGCAGTGACGACTCAAGACCCGGATACGCTGGTAGCGGCTACCACGACCGATCTGGCCTCGAAGTTAAAGACGGGGAGCTATGGCCGCACGTTCTGTCAATACTCGTCGTCCAGCAAATACGCCGCGCTGTCGGCGTTCGGTCGCGCGTTTACCGTGAATTTCAACGGTAACAACACCACCATTACGCTGAAATTCCAGCAGGAGCCGACGGTAACCTACGAAACGCTGACGGTTTCACAGGCAGAGGCCATCGATGCCAAGGATGCCAACGTCTTCGTTTACTACCAGAACGATACGGCAATCATTCAGCAGGGGGTGATGTCCAATGGCGATTTCTTCGATGAGCGTCATGGCCTCGACTGGCTGCAAAACTTCGTCCAGACCAACCTGTTTAACCTGCTTTATACCAGCACCACCAAAATTCCTCAGACCGAAGCCGGGGTCACTCGCCTGCTGACTAACGTTGAACAGTCGATGGATCAGGCAGTTTCTAACGGATTGGTCGCGCCTGGCATCTGGAATGGCGGCCCGATTGGGCAAGTCAGTCCGGGCGATACGCTGACCAAAGGTTATTACGTTTACGCCAACCCGCTGGCAACGCAGGCGCAGGCTGACCGCGAGAAGCGCAAAGCCCCGGTCATTCAGGTGGCGTGCAAGCTTGCTGGCGCCGTTCACTTCGCTGACGTTCAGATCAACGTCGTTCGATAAGGATAAAAAATGGCAGCTTATTCCTTTATGGATGTCTCGGCATCCATGACCGGCCCGACCGGCATTATTGATTTGGGCTACGGTGCGCAAAACGCCGAAGAGGGCATCACCGTTGCGATGGTCGAAGCGAAGAACACCATGACTATCGGCGCTGATGGTGAAGTCATGCACAGTTTGCACGCCGGAAAGCCGGGGACCGTGACCATTACCCTGCTCAAAACCTCCCCGGTCAATAAAAAACTGTCTTTGGCCTATAACGCGCAAAGCCAGTCATCTGCGCTTTGGGGCAATAATGTTTTTGTCATTCGCAACTCAGCGTCCGGTGACTTAGTGACCATTCGCTCAGCGGCTTTCCAGAAACAACCAGATTTCGCCAACGCAAAAGTCGGTACGACCGTGGCTTGGGTATTTGACGGTGGCAAGATTGACCAACTGTTAGGGGAGTTCTAATTGATGGAATTCGAAATTAAGGGCGTGCAATACCGTATTGCTAAGCTGAGTGTCTTCGACCAGTTCAAGGTCTCCCGTAAATTGCTGCCGGTACTGTCCGGCATGCTTTCAGATTTTCAGGCGATTAAAGGGCTGGCCGCGAAGGGTGATGCGGCGACCATCATGGAGAAGGTGCTGCCAAAAATTGCCCAGTCTCTCTCTGACTTGAGCGACGAAGATGCAAACGCGGTGATCTTCCCCTGTCTGGCGGTAGCGTCACGCAAACATCAAAAAGGCTGGGTGCCCGTGTTTGCCGGTGGTGAGTTGGCATTTGACGATCTGGACATGCTCGACATGTTGCAAATCGTTGGCCGCGTCGTGGGTGATTCGCTGGGAAATTTTTTGCGAGGACTCCCCGCGAAAGAAGCGGAGGAAGCTCCAGCGGATTAACCCTTGAGGCGCTGCCCGGCGGTGAGGACTGGCTGATGCGCCCCGTTAAGGCGGGGTACATCACTTACCCAAACCTGAAGGACGGCACGGTCGATCTCGCTGATATCGCCTTTATGAATGACTGCCTCGATTTGGACGCTGATAACGAAGCGCTGATAGAACAATGGAGAGCTGATAACGATGGATGCTGAAACTATTAAGGACTTCCTGATCAGCCTCGGTTTCCAAATCGATGATGCTGGTGCAAAGAAGTTCGACAGCGTCATTGCTGGCGTAACGGCGAACGTTTTTAAAATGGCTGCCGTGGTCGAGGGTGCTGCGCTGACGGTGACAGCCTTCACGGCCAAGATTGCTTCTGGTCTGGATGATCTTTATTGGGCATCCCAGCGCACCGGCGCAACGGTAGAAGGCATCAAAGCAATTGGATATGCAGCGTCGCAAACCGGCTCGAACGCGGCAGCGGCGCAAGGCTCGTTAGAAAGCCTCTCGCGCTTTATTCGCAATAACCCTGGTGCTGAAGGTTTCCTGAACCGCCTCGGCGTCCAGACGCGCGACGCCAGCGGCAACATGCGCGACATGTCCGCCGTGTTCACTGGCGTCGGCCAGCAGCTCAGCAAAGTGCCGTACTACCGCGCTAATCAGTACGCGCAGATGCTCGGCATTGATGAAAATACGTTGATGGCTATGCGCCGTGGGCTGACCGGCTTCACTGCTGAATACTCAGCCATGGCAAAGGCGATTGGCTTTAACGCCGATCAGGCAGCCGTCAGCTCTAACCGCTTCATGACGTCGCTGCGTGATTTCAGCGCAGTGGCGGGCATGGCGCGGGACAAGATTGGCTCCAATCTGGCCGATGGCCTGGCGGGTTCGATCGACAACCTGCGCAAGCAAATCCTCGACAACTTCCCGAAAATCGAAGACACCATCACCCGAGGCGTTAAAGGTATCCTCTGGCTCGCTGACGCCATTGGCCGTGTAGTATTCCGGCTAATTCAGGCGGCCGGTGATATTCGCCAGTGGTTTAACAATCTCGACGGCGGCACGCAGAAACTCATAGCTGCATTCGGTGGATTGCTGGTGGCGTGGAAGCTGCTGAATAGCGCTTTCCTGACGTCGCCAATAGGCATGATCACGGCGTTAATTGGTTCTCTAGTGCTGCTCTACGACGACTATAAAACGTGGAAAGAGGGCGGCAAAAGCCTGATCGATTGGGAAAAGTGGAAGCCAGATATAGATGCTGCCCTTAAGTCGATGAAGGAGCTGCAAACGTCCATTAAAGACATTGGCCTTGAAGTGGCAAAGCTGCTCAATATCAACCTGAGCAACTGGACGCTAAAAGGCGACGTCGAGAACTTGACGAAGCAATTCGGCGAGTTCGGCAAAATGATGTCGATGATCGGCGACCTCATCAACGCGCTGAAAGATGGAAATTGGAGCCAGGCGGCCAGCATCGGGAAAAGGCTGCTTAATCAGGGGGGCGGTCAGCCTGATGCCTTGCCAGCTGTGACTAATAGCGCCAATAACACTGCTGACTGGATTAAAGATAAGACCGGTTTCGATCCACGAAGTGTGGGCCGGTGGATTCGCGGTGAAGGCGGCGATGCGGATCAGTACGGGCAATCAGTCCGCAGGCCGCAGGCTACGGCGGAAGGCTCGAAGCTGCTCAATCTGTTGGAACCCACCCTGAATAAGCTGGAGGGGCTTTATCAGCTACCGGAAGGCCTGCTGAAAAGCCTCGCTATCACAGAATCTAGCGGGAACCCGAACGCAGTTGGCCCTATGACCAAATCAGGTCGCGCTAAGGGGCTATTCCAGTTTGTTGACGGTACCGCGCGCGATATGGGGCTTTCTGGCAATGATGTTTTTGACCCAGTGAAGTCAGCACAGGCGGCGGCCAAGTATCTCTCTCAGCTAATGAAGATGAACGGCGGAAATCTCGAAAAAACGCTGGCGTCATATAACTGGGGGATCGGCAACGTACAACGGTTCGGCATGGCTCTGGCACCGCAGGAAACGCGTAAATACGTGCCTAAAGTGATGAGCAATCTTCCGGGCAACACGCTGAACCAAGAAACGCATATCACGGTTTACGGTTCAAGTGACCCGCGCGCTACTGCCAATGAGATAGGACAGCGCCAGTCGACTGTTAACTCAAGGGCCACTCAGCAAATGAACAAAGGGCCGAGCTAATGGATATTCTTTCCGTACTTTTTCATCAGCGCTCACGCCGGATCGGCCTCATCATTCCTGACGTTGTGGTTTCTGAAAAGCATTCTGATGCGTTGGAAATCACCGAGCATCCTGTCGAGGTTCCGACCAATACTGGTGATAGCTCTTCAGGGGCTGGGTTTGTGTCCGACCATGCCTATCGTCGGCCCTCAGAAGTTGTTATGGAAGTGGGTTTTTCTGGCGGCGGCTCGCTGCTTGACCCGAGCTTTCTGAACACGACTGCGATTGGCCTTTCTCTCGAACTCAGTCCAAAAGAGGTTTATCAGAACCTGCTCGACCTGCAGCGCAGCCGGCAGCCCTTCGATGTAGTTACCGGGAAACGGCAATACCAAAACATGCTCATCCGTAATTTGGATGTCACCACGGATAAGACCAGCGAAAACGTTTTGATGGCGACGCTCACGCTCAGGGAGGTGATCATCACCAGAACACAATCCATTAGCGTTGCCGACAAGGGCGACATGAAGGATGGCGTTAGCACGTCGCCTGTGCAGAATTCTGGGGTTAAAACGCCAAAACCGGTCAACAACTCAATCCTGAGTAGCATCTTCGGAGGGTAAGTGAATATTAACGAAATTCCACTGTCCCCGGACAACCAAACGTTCAGCACCACCCTTGCCGGATTAACGCTCACCATGCGCCTGGTATGGCGTGAGGGTTTGGGCTGGGTGTTGGATTTGCTGGACAATAATGATGTCGGCATTGTCACTGGCATCGCCTTGGTGACGGGGGTCGATTTGCTCGAGCAATACAGGCATCTCGCACTTGGGTTCAAGCTGGTGGTTGGCTGCGATGATGCGACTCAGGAATACCCAACGAAAACCGATCTCGGCATCAATAGTCATTTATACGTTCTGACGGAGTGAGTATGAGTCTCAATTGGATGCGCCACTTTGAGTTGCAGCTTCTTGACGATGACGGCAAAGGAATCTCGCTGTCGGACCTGAAAGTAACCTTCGAAATTGAGAAAATGCCCAACACCATCTTTAACGGTTTTGTCGGCAATTTCAAAATTTACAACCTTTCCCCGGAGACGCAGAATCGAATTACCGGGAAGGAGTTTAAAAAGGTTCGCGTCATTGCCGGATACGATGGAGAGCCGGACGCTCAGGGTAACTATCCTGATAAAAACATTGGACTGATTTTTAACGGCGACATCCGATTTACGATAGCCGGGAAAGAGAACATCACCGATTCGTGGGTGTTGCTTCAGTGCCTTGATAGCTGGGAGGGGCATCTTAACGCCAGCGTCAAAACGACAGTTGCCGCAGGCTGGAAGTATTCGGACCTGTTCGAAATCGGCATGAAGTCCTTCGATCCCTACGGCATCAAAACCGGCAGCGTGCCGGAAATGCCCGACACCGTTTTCCCGCGTGGCCGCGTGATTTTTCGTTCAACCAGCGTGCTGATGAACGACATTGCGCAAAAATGCGATGCCAACTGGTGGTATGAAAACAACCAGGTAAACATGGTGCCGCAAACGAAGTACATTCAGGAGGCGGTGGTTTTAAACGCGAATACCGGGCTGATCGGCATGCCTCAGCAGACAATGGGCGCGGGGGTAAACGTTCGCTGCCTGATCAATCCAAACATTAAGCTTGGCGGCCTGATACGCCTCGATCAGCACTCAGTGTATCGCGCGGCGCTGTCCAATGAGCAGATTGCAGGCACGCAGGGAACTGGTGGCCGGTTGAGCGAAACGGAAACGGACGGCAACCTCTATGTGGGCGGCCTTACAGGCTCACAGCCCGCATCGATTAATACCGACGGTGATTACATCGTAGGCAGCATCAATTATACTGGGGACACTCGCGGGCAAGCCTTTTATATGGACCTGCTCTGTCTCGCTAAAGGAAGTGCTGATCTACAATCTAATAGCACAATCAATAAGGTGTATTGAGATGAATTTTTTAAAGTTAGCGCCGTTCCTATTCGCCTCTTTATTTGCTTCTACGGCTTATGCTGACTCTCAATGTGGCCCCTTCCACTTAGGGACCAGCAAATCAGACGATGGCTGGTCCAGAATTAACGGTCAAAAGCCCGAGACCCAAAAGCTGACATTCTTGAAGCAAAAGGGCGATTACAACAACGTCATGATGCAATGGATGCTACCGGATCCGAAGGTAGGTCGTTACTTGGGCATTGACTATGTCAAACGTGACAACAAAGCCATCCTCAACGTCGAAGTCGTCCGCACCAACATGAACCAGCCGCGCGAGTTCTGGACGTATGACTGCGTGAAGGTGAAATCATGAAATTTTTTTTAGCTGCTTTATTGTTACTTCCTTTTGTATTGCAAGCAGGAACGATGCAGGATTTTTTCCACAACCATCCTGACTTGGACAATAACTTACCCATACATACTGCCATATCAAAAGCGTCTCGTTTCGAGGCAGCCGGCTATGCCCGCCGCGAAGGTGGTGATGAAGATCAACTCATGAAAAATAAAGGCGATCAGTTTGCCGTCTTAGGCTTCAGAAGGATTAAGAACGCATGCCTTTATCCAGAGTCTGCCGCCGCTTGGGGATTATCCCCTGAAGATTGCAAACTGGTATCAGGCACAAATATTTAGTATTAGGAGTGGGAAATGTTCAACGACAGCGACCATGAAACGAATACCAGCCTGAGCAAAGACGACATCAAGGTTGTTCTGGATAAAATCGGGTCTGACCTTGAGGATGCTCTTGAGCATCTTTATCGCGGCGGCAGTGGTTGGTATTCGCTGGATCGGTTACACAGCATCGGCAACATCTGCGATGCTGCACTTCGAGGTGTGGTCACCAAGCGGTGATTCAGTGCCGTTCTCACATTTGTTTTTAAATGACCCGCCGAGCGCGGGTTTTTTTATTCCCGGAGAAAAGTATGCCGGTACCGCTAAATTCCCAGCTCGGCAGTGAGCAGCACCTTGATACCGCACTGGCTAAAGAAATCATGAGCACTCTGCGGGTAGCGATGCCCGGCATCATTCAGTCATTCGACCCCGACACTGTGACGTGCGTTGTTCAGCCGGCGCTGAAAGGTGCAGATGCTGACGGCGCCGGAAACCCAGTTTCGCTGGATTTGCCGCTGATGGTTGACGTTCCGGTTGTGTTCCAGCGCGGCGGCGGCGTCACGCTGACTTTCCCTGTAGAAGCTGGCGATGAGTGCCTGGTCATTTTCGCGGACCGCTGCATCGATTTTTGGTGGCAAAGCGGTGGCGTGCAGGAGCCGATTGATTCTCGCATGCACGATTTATCAGATGCATTCGCCTTCGTCGGCCCGCAGTCGCAGGCGCAGAAAATCAGCGGCATCAGCATGACCGGCGCGCAACTGCGTACCGATGATGGGGCGGCGTTCGTTGAAGTGTCAGCAGGCCATGACATTACCGTTAAAACGCCCGGTAAGCTGAAGGCCAGCGCGGAGGGCGGTACCGAAATCACATCCCCGACCATCGTATTAAACGGCGCTGTGACGATAAACGGCACGCTTAGCCAAGGATTAGGGGCTAGCGGCGGCGGCGCGACGATGCTGGGGCCAATCAGCGTAACCAATGATGTGACCGCTGGCGGCAAGAGCCTACAAAATCATGTTCACGGCGGCGTTCAGACGGGCGGTGGCCAGACGGGGAAACCATCATGAGATATCGACGCGAAGACGATAGCGGCGATTACACGTTCGGGCAGGGCGATAACACCTTTCTGGTTAACTCGCCAGAGGCAGTGGCGCAGGCTGTTAAAACTCGGTTTAATCTCTGGCGCGGCCAGTGGTTCCTTGATGCGACAGCCGGAACGCCTTACATCCAGTCAGTTCTCGGCAAGCAGCCACCCGACGTCTACAACCTGGCAATTCGCCAGCACATTCTTGAGACGCAGGGCGTTGCCTCAATCATCTCCTTCGACACTACCGTAGACACCAAAACGCGGCGCGTCTCATTTGCGGCGACTATTGATACCATCTATGGGACTGCCACAGTAACAAGCGAGGCATAATGGCTCTCAATCTTGACACACTGGGGTTATCGGCGACGGTAACAGCTCAGGGGATCAGCGCGCCTGATTACCAGACAATCCTCACGACTATCACCGGCTATTTTCAGCAGATTTATGGAGCCGACGCTTATCTCGAACCAGACAGTAAAGATGGCCAGATGGTTTCTCTACTGGCGTTAGGTATCCATGATGCGAACAATGCGGCCATAGCCGTTTATAACTCGTTTTCCCCGGCAACCGGTATTGGCAACGGGTTGTCTAGCAACGTAAAAATTAACGGGATCTCACGTGACCCCGCAAATAGCTCAACGGTTGATTTGCTGCTGGGCGGTGCTATTGGCCTGGTGATCAATAACGGCTCTGCGCGAGACACCAATAACATTCTTTGGACGCTTCCGCCGTTGGTAACCATAGGTATTGATGGCACAGCCCTTGTGACGGCAGTATGCGCAACTGCTGGCGCCGTGGCCGCGCTGCCTGGCACCGTCACACAGATTGCAACGCCGACCCGTGGTTGGGTATCGGTAACTAACCCGAGTACTGCGACCGTTGGGTACCCCGTTGAAAGCGATGCGGCATTACGCCGTCGGCAGGCTCAAAGCGTAGCTTTGGCATCAGTGACCCCGTTTGAAGCTCTCGATGGTGCTATCGCGAATGTTGACGGCGTTCTTCGGCATAAGCTTTATGAGAACGACACCGGGTCGGTTGATTCTAATGGGCTGCCACCTCACTCAGTGACAGCCGTGGTAGACGGTGGGGATGCGACGGATATCGCGACAACAATTGCCCGAAAAAAAGGGCAGGGCGTAACTCCGAATGGTTCTACTGTCATTGTTGTGCCTGATAAATACGGTAATCCACATAACGTAGGTTTTAACCGGCCAGTCATAGTTCCTGTATTTGTGGCTATCGAAATCAAAGCATTCACCGGCTATACGACACAGATCGGTAACGAAATAGCACAGGCCGTGGCCAACTATATCAACAATCTCGAAATTGGCCTTTCCGTCCTCCTTAGTCGCGTGTATTCCCCTGCAAACCTCGGCGTTGTGAGCGGAGGGGATAGTCGATATTACGATATTCACAGCCTAGAAATTGGTCGGTCTGCTAGTGGCGTGACTGCTGCCAATATCAACATAGCTTACAGTGAAGTAGCGTCTTGTAACGTCTCGAACATCGCCATAACGGTGACCTGATGAGTAAATACACCGCTCTAATAACTAACTATCACTATACCAAAGAGAAATTTCGCACTCACATTGATTTAACAACACGTCCATTTGTTGATACATCGGGCGCAATAAATAGTCTGATTAGTGCGTTTGATATCGATAATGCAGTCGGGGTACAGCTCGATATTCTTGGGCAGTGGATTGGTCGAACGCGTGTTGTGAGCCAGCCTATTTCAGGAATTTATTTTTCCTTCGACACGGAGGGGCTTGGATACGATCAGGGTGTTTGGCAAGGGCCATTCGACCCAGACGCCGGGTTTACCACCTTAAGTGATGATGTTTACCGTATTGTTCTAAAAGCCAAAATTGCAATAAACCATTGGGATGGGACGAATGAGTCATTGCCTGCAATTATCGATACAGCATTAGAAGGTTCAGGCCTGAAAATGCAAATTATCGACAATCAGGATATGACTATTTCTCTCTGGGCATTTGCAAAGGACGGGCTAGATTCTGTATCCCTAGAATTGCTTGCTGCAATTAGACAAGGGTATCTAACCGTAAAAACGGCCGGTGTTTACTCCGGTGAGATTATTACACCTTCGATAGGCGATCTGTTTTTTGGATTTGACTTAGAAAATGAATTTATAGCCGGATTTGATAACGGCGCATGGGAGATGAATCTATAATGCCAACCAACGATTTTAAATCTTTTGCTACGGGCGTTAATGCTAATGTGACCAGTCAATCAGATTATATAGCGCTTCCTGCTATTTCATCTGGATTTACAGCTGGTAAAGCGTCCTCCGCTCAAATTAACAAATCCATAAGACAGGCGACTGTAATGTCGTCCGTTCTTGCGCAATTTATCGCAAACTCAAGCGGGAATGACGTTCTTGATAATGGAGACGCGACCACAATTTTAAATAATCTTGTGGTGGCTTTAAATTCGAATGGGGCGAAATCATTTCTCCAAACGACTAAAAGCCTATCGGAAATTAAAGACGCGGGCGTTACCGCCCAACAAGCTGCAATTGCCAACCTTGGCTTGATAAATAAGGGAATGAAACAGTTTACCTCGAGCGGTTCATTTACTGTTCCCGTTGGAGTGTCAACAATCTACGTCTCTGGCTGCGGCGGCGGTGGCGGCGGTGGTGGTTCTCAGACATCAATAAACACTACTGTCGCGGGTTCAGGTGGTGGGGGAGGTGCTGGCTTTGTTATCCGCCAACCTCTAACCGTTACTCCGGGTCAGACTTTGACCGTAACCATAGGGACTGGCGGGACTGGTGGCGCAGCGGGAGGCGGGACAGGCGGATCCGGAGGCACAACTAGCATGGGTTCCATTGTTAACTTGCTTGGCGGCGGCGGTGGCTCGGTGGGGCAATCACTTGCTAATTCAGCTTCTGGCGGATCGCCTGGTAACTTATCAGGAACCATCACCGGCGGTTGGGGGGGCGACAGTCAAAGCGTAGAGGGTGGCGGTGCTTATGGAGGAATGGGGGGGCAGTCACCATTTGGGGCAGCGGGCGCAACTGTTCGAGGGAATTCTAGTCCTTTGGCTGGGCAGCCCGGTCAGGGGTTTGGTGCGGGTGGTGGTGGTGCAGGTGGAGGAAATACAAATGCGGCTCACCAAGGAGCGAGAGGTGGGGATGGCGCTCCGGGGTTATTAATTATTGAGTGGTAATACTCATTTAATAATTTAAGCCAGAGTTAATTTAAATTCATTTAAACAACAAGGATAAATCATGCCTTCGTATGCGCTCATAAAAAACGGCAAAGTTACAGATATTATACTTTGGGATGGGGAGGGCGTTTTTGAATTCGATCCGGATGTTCAAAGCGTTCAAATACCCGATGGAGAGGATTGTAAAATAGGGTGGCCCTATTCAAATGGTTTATTTATTTCTCCAAAGTTGCCAGAAATACCGACACCAACGAAGCAGGAATCTATATCTCAAGCTGACTCTCAGAAACAAATAATTATTTCAACCGCAAGCCAATCAACTCAAATACTACAAACGCAGCTTCTACTTGGGATTATCAGTGACGCGGACAAAGAAAAACTAACATTGTGGATGAAATACATCCAAGCCGTTCAGGCTGTCGATACCAGCAATGCCCCCAATATCAAATGGCCTGATCAACCCTCAGCTTAACTTTCTTTCCTTCCTGATCAGCGGTATACCGGTAGTTTTCAAAATCGAGCTTCCCAACCCAAAAAACTCATGATTATACTGTATGTATGAACAGTGCTTTGTGGGCGGTGGATTATGGGTAGAAGATACGAAATTGACGCAGCATTCAATTCAGCAATCAAAATGAGCGAGAAGGGCCGCCGCACGGTCTGTACCGTGGATTTTGTTGCTGAATTGGAGAAGGTGAACTGGCGCTGGGGCCTGAAAGAGGCAAACCAGTGGATCGAGATAAACGTCAGCACATTCCGTGATGTTTCCGAGATTGAGGGTGAGCAACGCACCTTCATGCTCTACAACCCAAACGGAGGCCGCTGATATGGGTTTTCCATCTCCTGCGGCTGACTATGCGGCCAATAAGATCACCCCAAACGACGCATGCCAATGGTTTGGCAAGCCGAGCCAGTACATGATGCGGGCGGGGGAAACCAGTTGGCGCGCTGGCATTAAAAAAGACGCCATGCTGATTCTCGATGCTTCACGTAAACCCTGTGAGGGCAGCATAGTAGTGGCTGCGATTTGTGGCGAGTTTGTGCTTCGCCGCATGCACTTTCACCCGACCCTGTGCCTGGCGTCTCTAGATCAGCCTGAAGAAGTGACGTTAATCGATGGCGGGGATTGGGAGGGGGAAGAAACGCAGATTTTCGCTGTGGTGACTCACGTGATTAATGACACGACGACGGCTGAGTTTGACGATACTCCGTTCATATGAAAAGCGGTGAGGGTTTAGCCTGATCGATAGCACCTCACCGCGTTGCAATGTAGAATCCCCGCCTAAGAGAAAAATTTAATTTGTACATAGCGTTGTACATAGTTGAGATAAAAACAATGAGTAACCTGAGTTTAGCCGCAGAAATAGCCTCTCGACGCACTTTTGCAATCATCTCTCACCCCGATGCGGGTAAAACGACCATTACTGAAAAAGTGTTGTTATTCGGCAACGCCATTCAGACTGCCGGTACGGTAAAAGGCCGTGGTTCTAATAACCACGCGAAATCCGACTGGATGGAAATGGAAAAGCAGCGTGGGATTTCCATCACCACCTCGGTGATGCAGTTCCCTTATAAACAGTGCCTGGTGAATCTGCTCGATACCCCGGGACACGAAGACTTCTCCGAAGATACCTACCGCACGCTGACGGCCGTTGACTGCTGTCTGATGGTGATCGATGCCGCGAAAGGCGTCGAGGATCGTACCCGTAAGCTGATGGAAGTCACCCGTCTGCGCGATACGCCGATCCTGACCTTCATGAACAAACTCGACCGCGACATTCGTGACCCGATGGAAGTGATGGACGAAGTGGAGCGTGAGCTGAAAATAGCCTGTTCACCGATCACCTGGCCTATCGGTTGCGGCAAACTGTTTAAAGGCGTTTATCACCTTTATAAAGACGAAACCTACCTGTACCAAACAGGTAAAGGCAGCACCATTCAGGCAGTGCGTATTGTTAAAGGGCTGAATAACCCGGATCTCGACATCGCTGTGGGCGAGGATCTTGCTAAACAGCTGCGTGAAGAGCTGGAGCTGGTGCAGGGCGCTTCGCATGAATTTGATCATGAAGCCTTTATCAGCGGCGACTTAACGCCGGTCTTCTTCGGCACTGCGCTGGGTAACTTCGGCGTGGATCACATGCTTGACGGTCTGGTGGAGTGGGCGCCTGCGCCGATGCCGCGTAAAACCGATCTGCGTGAAGTGAAAGCCGACGACGAGAAATTCACCGGTTTCGTGTTCAAAATTCAGGCTAATATGGACCCGAAACACCGCGACCGCGTGGCATTTATGCGTGTGGTTTCCGGTAAATATGAAAAAGGCATGAAACTGCGTCAGGTACGTACCGGCAAAGACGTCGTTATCTCTGATGCGCTGACCTTTATGGCGGGCGACCGTTCGCACGTGGAAGAGGCTTATCCGGGCGATATTATCGGCCTGCATAACCATGGCACCATTCAGATCGGCGATACCTTTACTCAGGGTGAGAACATGAAGTTCACCGGTATCCCGAACTTCGCGCCAGAAATGTTCCGTCGTATCCGTCTGCGTGACCCGCTTAAACAGAAACAGCTGCTCAAAGGGCTGGTCCAGCTTTCCGAAGAGGGCGCAGTTCAGGTATTCCGCCCAATCGCCAATAACGATCTGATCGTGGGTGCGGTGGGTGTGCTGCAGTTTGAAGTGGTCGTGGCGCGTCTGAAGAGTGAATATAACGTTGAAGCGATTTACGAATCAGTCAACGTCAGCACGGCGCGCTGGGTTGAATGCAGTGACGTGAAGAAATTTGAAGAGTTCAAGCGTAAGAATGAGATGAACCTGGCGCTGGATGGTGGCGATAACCTGACCTATATCGCACCGACCATGGTGAACCTGAATCTGGCATCAGAGCGTTATCCTGAAGTAATTTTCCGCAAAACCCGCGAGCATTAATTTCTCTTTAATTGCGAGATCTGCACCTAAAGACGGCCTCTGCGCCGTCTTTTTTTATCCATATTTCCCTTATTTTCGATCACCCGTCACATTTTTGTTGTACGTTCTCTCCGCATTTTGGCCGAAAAACAAGCAAAAATACCGACATTTCTTAGGACTTGTCTGCATTCGGGCCTGTAATCAATGATCTTCCTACTGTTTTGCGCATTCTTGACTATATTAAATGTGTGTTCAAGAAACGGTGGCTTAAAGCACTGCTTTGAAGTCACGATGCAGAGAGTTATATCGAAAGGCGATGAAAAGCCCGAATAAAACGAAGTACTCTGCTACTAAGTTAAAACTCAGCAAAACATTTTGTTAGAAGCGCCACCAAGAATGTGGCGTACAGAGCCCGCGATTAGGGCTTATAAACTGAAAGGAAGAAATCGATGAAAAATTCTAAATTTGCCTATTCCATGATGGCTGTTGTTCTGGGTACCGCAGTGATGAGCGGTAGTGCATTTGCTGCAACCACAACTGATAGCGCAGGTGCAAAAATCGATAGTTCCATGAAGAAAGTTGATAACTACATGGGCGACAGCTCTATCACAGCAAAAGTGAAAAGCGCCTTGGTCGACGATAAAGCGATCAAAAGCAGCGATATCTCAGTAAAAACGGATAGCGGCGTTGTCACGCTGAGTGGTTTTGTCGGTTCACAGGCAGAAGCTGAGCAGGCTGTTGCCGTAGCAACCAAAGTTGAGGGGGTGAAATCCGTCAGCGACAAACTGCATACCAAAGACAGCAAAGATCAGTCCGTGAAAGGTTATGCCGGTGATACCGCCACCACGACTTCCGTGAAAGCGAAACTGCTGGCTGACGATATCGTCCCATCACGTATGGTGAAAGTTGAAACTACCGACGGCGTTGTACAGCTGTCCGGTTCTGTAAAAGATCAGGCTCAGTCTGACCGTGCAGAAAGCGTTGCTAAGACCGTTGACGGCGTGAAAAGCGTTAAAAATGACCTGAAAGTCGCACCATAAGCTTTTCGGTTAAACAGTAAAATGTTGAAATTGCACTAAAGATTGCCCGCTACAGGGCGGGCAGTCTGCTCTTAAGAAGTCAGCATCAACACACTATAAAACAGAACACATGGGGCTTTAGGTCCTGAGAAAGTTGCCAGTTTTTCTTCCACTTTCATTTTTACAGCTATCTTTAAGAGGTAAGCATTTTTATTATCCGGCCAAAACGGGTTTTAAGAAGCCAAATAGAAAGGTTAGAAACCGGGTTCAGGCCCGAATTATTGGGTACACCATGTGATTGGGCAAAAGTTAAAATAGGGTAAGGAGAAGCTTATGTTTCGTTGGGGCATTATATTTCTAATCATCGCGTTAATCGCGGCGGCACTTGGTTTTGGTGGTCTGGCGGGTACAGCTGCCTGGGCTGCAAAAATCGTCTTCGTAGTGGGTATCATTCTGTTCCTGATCAGCCTGTTTACCGGACGTAAACGACTCTGACATTCCGACGGAAAGAATAAACACTGAGTAGACTCCTGCCGGAGATTAGGTCGTACACTGTTAAACCGAATGTGGTTAACAGAAAGTAACGATTTAATCTCCGGTATTTTATTAGAAAAGCACCGAACTGAAAAAGACAAGGTATGCTCTGAGGTGAGGCCCATAGATTTTGCGGCCTGTTCACTGAGGGGAAAGCGTTGGGATACAGAATACCTGTCACGCTTGGCAATATTGAACCGCTGGCGTACAAACCTTACAAACCCGGCAAGATTGCGCTGGTCTGTGAAGGCGGGGGGCAACGCGGGATTTTCACCGCGGGCGTGCTGGATGAATTTCAGCGTGCGGGTTTCAATCCGTTTGACTTGTTTATCGGCACTTCAGCGGGTGCACAAAATCTCTCGGCCTTTGTTTGCGGCCAGCCGGGTTACGCGCGACGCGTTATCACCCGTTATACCACCAGTCCTCACTTCTTTAATCCCCTGCGCTTTGTGCGTGGCGGGCACCTTATCGATCTCGACTGGCTGGTGGATGAAACCTCCAAAAATATGCCGCTTGCAATGGACTCAGCCGAAAAGCTGTTGATCGATGGCCGTGAATTCCTGATGTGCGCCTGCCGCAGCGATGATTACACCGCTAACTATTTTGCGCCGACGCGCGAAAACTGGCTGCCGGTGATTAAAGCGTCCAGTGCCATTCCTGGTTTCTACCGCATGGGTGTGGATCTTGACGGTATCAGCTATCAGGACGGCGGCATCAGCGACGCTATTCCGGTTGAAGAAGCTTACCGACGTGGCGCGGATACCATTGTTGTCATCCGTACCGTACCGTCGGCGATGTTCTACACGCCGCAGTGGATGAAGCGCATGGAGCAGTGGCTGAGCGAAAGCAGCCTGCAACAGCTGGTGCGCATGATGCAGCATCACGAAAGTAGCTATCACCGCATTCAGCAGTTCATCGAGAACCCGCCGGGCGATCTGCGCATCTTTGAAATTTTCCCGCCGAAGCCGCTGGCCAGCCATGCGTTGGGCAGCCGTTTACCGGCGCTGAATCAGGATTATCACCTCGGTCGCCGCTGCGCTCGCTATTTCCTGTCGGCGGCCTCGCACTGGTTTATTCCCCGTGAGAACGAGCGTCCAATGCCCTTTATCACGCCGCGTAAAACCCGGCCGAAGCGCGTGGTGGTCCCGGAGGCGAATCCGGACAATATCATTCCGATCGCCGCTGCGGTAAGCAGTGTCGGGCAGATCATTCTTGATCCTGCCGTGCTCACCGATATGGTAGCTGACGGCGGCATGGTGCGTCCGGCAGCCAGCGCATTTTATGATGACATCCAACACGCCGCTCACAACGAATTGCCGCACAATGAAGAGAGCAGCTATAACGAAGGCGAAAACCTGTGAGTTTTCACCTGATCGATACGCACTGCCATTTCGATTTCCCTCCGTTTACCGGCGCTGAAAAGGAAAGTCTGCAACTGGCGGAGGCGGCCGGTGTGTGTCAGGTAATCGTCCCGTCGGTGACTGCCGACCGTTTCCAGGGCGTGCTGAAGCTGGCAAAAAAACATCCGCAGATTTTTGCCGCACTTGGGCTGCACCCGATATACGTTGCTCAGCATAAAGATGCTGATCTTGAGTTACTCGACTCATGGCTCTCCAACCGGGACACCAAACTGGTGGCGGTGGGGGAGATCGGTCTGGATCTGTATCTGGAGCAGCCGCAGTTTGAACGCCAGCAACGGCTACTGAAAGCGCAGTTCGCGCTGGCGAAGCGGGAGAATCTGCCGGTGATCCTGCATTCACGCCGCAGTCACGATCAGCTCGCGGCGATGCTGCGTCAGGCTCAGCTTCCGGCAACGGGTGTGGTTCATGGTTTTGCCGGCAGTCTGTCGCAGGCACTGGCGTTTGTGAAACTGGGTTTTGCGATCGGCGTCGGCGGTACCATCAGCTACGAGCGGGCGCAGAAAACCCGCAACGTGATGGCGCAACTTCCTCTCTCTTCTCTGCTACTGGAAACTGATGCGCCGGATATGCCTTTGCTAGGTTTTCAGGGGCAGCCAAACCGGCCGGAACGTGCAGAGTCGGTCTTTAACGTTCTGTGTGAGCTGCGCAGCGAACCCCCGGAGCAGATTGCCGAGGCGTTGCTCGACAACACCCGCCGCGTTTTTACCCTGCCTGTCTGACTACTTCCGCTTATCTCACATCCGCGTAAAATTTATTTTGTTATTTAAATAACATTTATCTTGTTCGCTCATCCCCTGAACGGCGATTTGTAAGTTTGTTTTCCGTTATTGCTTCCTTTGGGAATGTTATTATTATAACATTCATTTCGTGACTACCGGTCGGTAGCCACAGAGTGAGCTGCTCGTCTCCTGTTGTCATGAAACGGGTATACACTCTTTATTCAGGCCAAATTCTGAGCATAGAACCGGTGTTGTGTGATGGTGGTCTCATTTCACCAAGTAACGTTGCAATGGGTTTTCATAATGTGTGAAATACTGCACACAGCAACCTGATGTGACGTGTTCAAATAGTCACAACGAATTGGCTGATGCCAATCCAAGCGCGGTGAGAAGGATCTCAATTGCCAGCGAAAATGTTTTATCCCGTTTTCGCACGCTATCTTCATGGAACCAAGTCCGCTCGCCAACCGTGCAGAATTCTGTGGATGCCTTCAGGCTCGTAAAGAATTCATGACTGTATGCTCAGTTCTGGCTGGTCGCTGGAATTGAAAATTGTTGGAGAGTTTTATGACCGATTTAACCGCCGCAGCACAACGTGCGCTGAACCTGATGGACTTAACGACCCTGAATGACGACGACACTGACGCAAAAGTGATCGCACTGTGTCATCAGGCAAAAAGCCCGGCCGGCAACACTGCTGCTATCTGCATTTATCCGCGTTTCATTCCTGTTGCCCGTAAAGCACTGCGCGAGCAGGGCACGCTGGACATCCGTATCGCTACCGTCACTAACTTCCCACATGGCAACGATGATATCGATATTGCCGTGGCTGAAACCCGCGCTGCGATTGCCTATGGCGCAGATGAAGTTGACGTGGTGTTTCCATACCGTGCGCTGATCGCCGGTAATGATCAGGTCGGTTTCGAGCTGGTTAAACAGTGTAAAGAAGCCTGTGCTGCAGCCAACGTACTGCTGAAAGTGATCATCGAAACCGGTGAACTGAAACAGGATTCCTTGATCCGCAAAGCATCCGAAATTGCTATCAAAGCAGGCGCTGATTTCATCAAAACCTCAACCGGTAAAGTGCCTGAAAACGCCACACTGCACAGCGCTGAGCTGATGATGAGCGTCATCGCTGAAATGGGTGTGGGCAAAGACGTTGGCTTCAAACCTGCCGGTGGCGTAAAAACCGCTGAAGATGCCGCGCAATATCTGGCACTGGCTGACCGCCTGCTGGGCCGCGAATGGGCCGATGCGCGCCACTTCCGTTTCGGTGCTTCAAGCCTGTTGGCAAGCCTGCTGACAACGCTTGGCCACGCTGACCAAAAGTCTACCAGCAGCTACTGATCGTTAATGCCTGAGTGGGTTCAGCTTGCTGAACCCACAGCAACAGAACATCAGTAACTCCCCCTACATGCCTAGTCATAAAGGAGCACTCCGTGTTTCTCGCCCAAGAAATTATTCGTAAAAAACGTGACGGACAGCCTTTAAGCGAAGAAGAGATTCGCTTTTTCATCAATGGTATTCGTGATAGCCAGGTTTCCGAAGGTCAGATCGCCGCATTAGCGATGACCATCTACTTCAATGACATGAACATGAAAGAACGCGTGGCGCTGACCATGGCGATGCGCGATTCCGGCACGGTCCTTAACTGGAAAAGCCTTAACCTCAACGGCCCGATCGTGGATAAACATTCCACCGGCGGCGTGGGTGATGTGACCTCCCTGATGCTTGGCCCGATGGTCGCCGCCTGCGGCGGTTATGTGCCGATGATCTCCGGGCGTGGCCTGGGCCATACCGGCGGCACGCTGGACAAACTGGAAGCCATTCCGGGCTTTGATATCTTCCCGGACGACAATCGTTTCCGCAGCATCATTCAGGATGTTGGCGTGGCGATCATCGGCCAGACCAGCTCGCTGGCTCCGGCGGATAAACGCTTCTACGCGACCCGCGACATTACCGCGACCGTAGACTCTATTCCGCTGATCACCGCCTCTATCCTCGCCAAAAAACTGGCTGAAGGCCTTGATGCGTTAGTGATGGACGTAAAAGTCGGCTCCGGCGCATTCATGCCGACCTATCAGTTGTCGCAGGATCTGGCACAGGCCATCGTTGATGTTGCCAACGGCGCGGGTTGCAAAACCACCGCGCTGCTGACCGACATGAACCAGGTGCTGGCGTCCAGCGCCGGTAACGCGGTTGAAGTGCGCGAAGCGGTGCGCTTCCTGACCGGTGAATACCGTAATCCACGTCTGCTGGAAGTGACGCTGGCGCTGTGCGTCGAGATGCTAATTTCCGGCAACCTGGCGAAAGACGATGCCGACGCCCGCCGTCAGTTGCAGGCTGTTCTCGACAACGGCAAAGCGGCAGAAATCTTCGGCCGTATGATTGCGGCGCAGAAAGGGCCGACCGACTTTATGGAACGCTACGACAGCTACCTGCCGCAGGCGACACTGAGCAAGCCGGTTTACTCCGAGAAAGCCGGTATCGTCAGTGCAATGGATACCCGTGCGCTCGGTATGGCGGTGGTCTCACTGGGCGGCGGTCGTCGTCGGGCAACGGATGCTATCGACTACAGCGTAGGGTTGACGCACATGGCGCAGCTTGGCCAGAAAGTCGACACCCAACAGCCGCTGGCGATGATCCACGCCAACAGCGAAGAAGCGTGGCAGCAGGCGGCTGAAGAAGTGCGCAGCGCGGTGATACTGAGTGACAAAGCGCCGGAAAGTACGCCGGTGGTCTACCGCCGCATCAACTAACTCTGCCTCAATAAACAAAAGAAAAGGGGGTTGAAAAAGATTCATGATGCCCCCAAATCAATATGATCAGTGTGTCGGCCTCTGACCGATGCACGCAACGAATAACCAAGCGTAGGAGTGCAAGATGAAACGTACGTTTATCATGGTATTGGACTCATTTGGTATTGGTGCCAGTGAAGATGCTGAAAAATTCGGTGATGCAGGTTCTGACACACTGGGACATATTGCTGCCGCCTGCGCCCGTGGCGAGGCCAACGTAGGCCGTCAGGGTCCGCTGAATCTGCCTAACCTTACCCGTCTGGGCCTGGCGAAAGCGGCAGAAGAGTCCACCGGTAAAATCCCTGAGGGGATGGACGGCAACTCAGAAATCACTGGCGCTTATGCTTACGCCAGTGAACTCTCTTCCGGTAAAGACACGCCGTCAGGCCACTGGGAAATTGCCGGTGTACCTGTGCTGTTTGACTGGGGTTACTTCAGCGACACTACTAACAGCTTCCCGCAGGAACTGCTCGACATCCTGGTAGAACGCGGCAATCTGCCGGGTTACCTCGGTAACTGCCACTCTTCCGGTACCGTCGTACTGGACGAACTTGGCGAAGAGCACATGAAAACCGGCAAGCCGATTTTCTACACCTCTGCTGACTCTGTATTCCAGATAGCCTGCCATGAAGAGACTTTCGGGCTGGAGCGTCTGTATGAACTGTGTGAAATCGCCCGTGAAGAGCTGACCAAAGGCGGCTACAACATTGGCCGCGTAATTGCGCGCCCGTTCATCGGCGACAAAGCGGGTCACTTCGAACGTACCGGTAACCGTCACGATTTAGCGGTAGAGCCACCGGCACCGACTATCCTGAAAAAACTGGTTGAAGAGAAAAACGGCCACGTGGTTTCTGTCGGTAAAATCGCGGATATCTATGCGCAGGTTGGTATTACTAAAAAAGTGAAAGCCACCGGTCTGGACGCCCTGTTCGATGCCACCATCAAAGAAATGAAAGAAGCGGGCGACAAAACCATTGTCTTCACCAACTTCGTTGATTTCGACTCATCCTACGGTCACCGCCGTGACGTGCCGGGCTACGCTGCTGCGCTGGAGCTGTTTGACCGCCGGATGCCGGAACTGCTGGAGCTGGTGAAAGAAGATGACATTATCATTTTCACTGCTGACCACGGTTGCGACCCGACCTGGCGTGGCACAGATCACACCCGTGAGCACATCCCGGTGTTAATCTACGGCCCGAAAGTGAAACCGGGTTCGCTGGGGCATCGAGAGACTTTCGCGGATATCGGTCAGACCGTCGCGAAGTATTTCGACCTGACACCGATGGACTACGGCAAGTCAATGCTCTAAACCCTGCGTCTTTCAAGTTGTAGCGTTGTTGGCGTCACGCCTTCACCCCAGTCACTTAGTGGTCTAAGCTCCTGGGGATTCACGCGCTTGCCGCCTAGCTACAACTCGAAATCCATTGGGTTTAATTTCAGTGATTTTTAATAAGAATTTAAAGGACGATAATGATGGCAACTCCACACATTAATGCTGCAATGGGCGACTTCGCTGACGTAGTTCTGATGCCGGGCGACCCGCTGCGCGCTAAACACATCGCTGAAACTTTCCTGCAAGATGTTAAACAGGTCAACGATGTGCGTGGCATGTTGGGCTTCACCGGTACTTACAAAGGCCGTAGAATCTCTGTAATGGGCCACGGTATGGGCATCCCTTCCTGCTCAATTTATGCCAAAGAACTGATCACCGAATTCGGCGTGAAAAAGATCATTCGCGTGGGTTCTTGTGGCGCTGTGCGTGCTGACATCAAACTGCGTGACATCGTGATTGGTATGGGCGCCTGTACGGATTCCAAAGTGAACCGTATGCGTTTCAAAGACCACGACTACGCGGCGATTGCCGACTACGACATGGTGCGTAACGCCTCTGATGCGGCCAAAGCGAAAGGCATCAACGCCCGCGTCGGTAACATCTTCTCTGCTGACTTGTTCTACTCGCCGGATCCGCAAATGTTCGACGTGATGGAAAAGTACGGCATTCTGGGCGTGGAAATGGAAGCCGCCGGTATCTACGGCGTGGCAGCAGAGTTCGGTGCGAAAGCGCTGACTATTTGTACTGTTTCTGACCATATCCGTACCCACGAACAAACCACCGCTGAAGAACGCCAGACCACTTTCAACGACATGGTTGAGATCGCGCTGGAATCCGTTCTGCTGGGCGACAAAGAGTAAGTTCTTTGCTTTCTTGCGGAACATAAAACGGGGACTTTTTACAGTCCCCGTTTTCTATTCAATTTTTTATCTTTTCTATTCATAAAACAGTCAGTTGTTACGTGTTTTAGGCACTTGATGTGTTTCTATCGTTAACTGTAACGGGCTATATCTCTATTTTTTCAGGTTTTTCCCTCGCCAGTCCTGCAATATTACTATATAAATAATTACGTCTTTCTATTCATTTTTCTATTCAAGTAGCGATTCACTTATGAATGAGCTTATCGATTTACTCCGTCATGGAAGCCTGACAGCAAAAGAGATTATCTCCCGGCTCGGGGTGAGTCAGGCGACCTTGTCGAGAAGGGTCGCAGAGCGAGATGACGTGAGAAAAATAGGCCGAGGTAAATCAACGCGATACGTGCTGCTACGTGACGTTGAAGGGCAAAGTGAATTCTCTCTTTATCAGATTAACGAAATCGGCCATGCGGCCGAAATTGGCCTGCTGTTTTCAGTATGGCCGGCAGAAAGTTACGCGCTGGAAACCCGTGAGGGTCAGTGCGTATTGTTTGATGGCTTACCTTGGTTCATCACGGATATGCGGCCTCAGGGTTTTTTGGGACGTGTATGGGGACGTGATATCAGTGAATCATTAGGTTTGCCCGAGGATATTGAGCTCTGGACCGAATCACAAACGTTAACTGCACTTTCCCAGCAGGGAAATGAGACGGTTGGGAATCTGATTATCGGGCAACGGGCTTATCAAAAATGGGTGCTGAAGCCTCCTGAAAGGGTTATTGGGCTGGAAAACAAAATTTCGGCTTATGAACAACTGGCGGACAAAAGTCTGGCCGGGCAGGAAGTGGGATCGTCTGCGGGCGGGGAGCAACCTAAATTCAGCGGCTATGTTGAACATCCGGATCGTCCCGCTTCGCATGTTTTAGTGAAATTCTCACCAAAAAATGTCAACGAGAATACCCAGCGGTGGGGCGATTTGCTTCGTTCTGAAGCCCATGCATTAACGGTGTTACGGCATGCAAATATCCCGGCGGCGCGGGCAGAGATTTATACTGGCCGCGAGGGCGAGGTTTTTCTTCAGGTCGACCGCTTTGACCGCGTAGGTGAAAGAGGGCGTAAAGGACTGGCCTCTCTGGAAGCCGTTGCAGCCGAATTTGCCGGAGTAAACGGAAATTGGGTCGCCATTGCGATAAAACTGCAAAAAGAAAAAATGATATCTAAAGTCACGCTGGAGCGAATCGGAGAGCTTTACGCTTTCGGAAAATTGATTGCAAACGGAGACATGCACCAAGGCAATCTGTCTTTTATCGACCCCCCCGTAATTCCCGGAAAACTTGCCTTTAATTTATCACCGGTTTACGACATGTTGCCGATGAGCTTCGCCCCCGACAGAAGCGGTAATATGAAGCGGCAGGTGATTTCGATAGTCATTGATCCGCTGGTATCGAAAGTACAGTGGCTGAGGGCGCAGCCCTGGGCGACAGATTTTTGGCGTACCGTGGCAAGTGACCCGATGATAAGCGAAGCGTTTCGCCAGCTGGCCAGCAACATGCTGGCCCAGGTTCAAAGACTTACCGCTGATATCCAGCGGCTGGCTTAATCCCTTCTCTCACGGCTGCGCTTCAGGCTGCGGTAAGCCGCCTGAGCCGCTTCTTTGGTTTGTGCCTCTGTGGCAGGTTTGGCCGGAGCGGCTTCCGCGTCAGGTTCAGTGATATTGAGTGTTGGCGGCGGGCCGAATTCATCAACCGCTTCTTCTTCCGGCTCGTCATCTTCCTTTAACGGTTTGCTGGCCGTTAGCAGGAATGGTGACTGTTGCCAGCGGCTGCGGCGGCCCTGCAACAGCGTGCGGGCGAGGATAATACCGACACCAAGTGCGGCCAGCATCATCAGGCGTAGCAGGTTGGTGGTGTTATCTACTTGTTTGGATTCCGTCGCCAGTACGTGCGTATCCAGCGTAAGGCGCAGGAAACCGCTCGGCCCATCTTTATCTTCAATCGGCTGGACAATCTGGTGGTTGAAATAACTGCCTGCACGTTTGCCGTCGAGGGCCAGCCGGTCTCTGACCGGGACTTTTTCACCGGCGTGCGCCACCAGAGAACCGTCCAGTTGATAAACACTGGCATCAAGAATGCGACTGTTATCGGTAAGTTGATTCAAAATAGTAGAAATCTGCGCGATATCCGCGCCATCATTGTCGCTGTCCATCAACGGAGCCAGCGTAAAGGCCACTTGTTTCGCCAATGTTTGGGCGAGTTGTTCCACCTGCTGGGATCGCGCAAGCTGATGGCCGAGGCTAAAATAGGACGCGCCTTGCATAAGCACGACCAACAAAGCCAGGCAAATCAGAACGATAACCGTGCGGTGCAGGCGAAATTTTAGCTTGGCCTTTGCCATTCCGTTTCCTTAAGATTTTCGACGACTTTAATGTTGCCAGAAGCGCGGGCGATAGGGTAGCTTGTTGCCTCATTTACCCTGCATCCTTCAAGCTGCTTCTGCGTTGTCTGCCTTCGCGAAACCCAGTCACATACTGATGTATGTTCCTGCGTTTCACTCAGTTGCCGCCTTGACGCAACTCGAATGATTTTGGGTATTATTTTATGCAATCCTTGTTTTTCTACGCCTAACTGCCCGACAGGAGTAATCATGCCAAACAGTCTGACCTATTGCGATCTTCCCGCGGAGATCCACCAATGGCCGGGACTTCCTCTTTCCCTTAGCGGCGATGAAGTGATGCCGCTGGACTACCGCGCCGGGCACACCGGCTGGTTGCTGTATGGCAGGAAACTCGACAAAACAAGCATTACGCACTTCCAGCGCCGCTTAGGCCGCGCACTGGTGATTGTCAGCGCCTGGACGGTGGATGACTATCAGGTTATCCGTCTGGCCGGTTCTCTAACCGCCGATGTGGAAGTGTTGGCAGAGTCCTTCGGGCTGGATGTCACCCAGCTTGGCAAAGTGCCGCACATGCGCACGCCGGGCCTGCTGGTGATGGACATGGATTCTACCGCGATTGAGATTGAATGCATCGATGAAATCGCCAAGCTGGCGGGTGTCGGTGAGCAGGTGGCGGAAGTCACTGAAAGGGCAATGCGCGGTGAACTGGATTTCGCCGCCAGCCTGCGTCAGCGGGTAGCGACGTTAAAAGACGCCGACGCCAGTATTTTGCAGCAGGTGCGCGAAACCCTGCCGCTGATGCCGGGCCTGACGCGTCTGGTGGCGCGCTTGCAAGAGCTGGGTTGGCATGTAGCGATCGCTTCAGGCGGTTTTACCTATTATGCCGAGTACCTGCGTGACAAGCTGAACCTGACTGACGTCGCGGCCAATGAACTGGAAGTGCGTGACGGCAAACTGACTGGCCGGGTGATTGGCCCGATTGTCGATGCGCAATATAAAGCCGATACCTTGCTTAAGCTGGCAGACAAATTGGGTATCGCGAAAGAGCAGACCGTGGCGATTGGTGACGGTGCCAATGATTTGAAAATGATGGCGGTGGCCGGCATGGGTATCGCTTATCACGCTAAACCTAAAGTCTACGAACAGGCTGAAGTGTGCATCCGCCACGCCGACTTAATTGGTGTACTGTGTATTCTGAGCGGCAGTTTGGCGTAGCGCTGTTTTTCGAAGAATAAAACCCAGAGGTAAGTTGTGGCAAAAGCAGCAAAACGGGCATTTGTGTGTAATGAATGCGGCGCAGATTATCCGCGCTGGCAGGGGCAATGCAGTGCCTGTCAGGCCTGGAACTCCATTACTGAAATCCGTTTGTCGGCGTCGCCGACCGTGGCCCGCAACGAACGTCTTACGGGCTATGCCGGTGATACTGGCGTCAGCCGCGTGCAAAAACTCTCGGATATCAGTCTCGATGAGATGCCGCGGTTCAGCACCGGTTTCAAAGAGTTTGACCGCGTACTCGGTGGCGGCGTGGTGCCGGGCAGTGCGATTTTGATCGGCGGTAACCCCGGCGCAGGTAAAAGTACGCTGCTGTTGCAGATCCTGTGCAACCTCGGCGAAAACATGAAAACCCTGTACGTCACCGGCGAAGAGTCGCTGCAACAGGTGGCGATGCGCGCGCACCGGCTTGGGCTGCCCACCGCCAATATGAACATGCTGTCTGAAACCAGTATCGAACAGATCTGCCTGATTGCCGATCAGGAAAAGCCGAAGCTGATGGTGATCGACTCCATTCAGGTGATGCACATGTCGGACATCCAGTCGTCGCCGGGGACGGTGGCGCAGGTGCGCGAAACTGCTGCCTACCTGACGCGCTTCGCCAAGACGCGCGGCGTGGCGATTGTCATGGTCGGCCATGTGACTAAAGACGGTTCTCTCGCCGGACCAAAAGTCCTTGAGCACTGCATTGACTGCTCGGTCATGCTTGACGGTGATGCCGATTCTCGTTTCCGTACCCTGCGCAGCCATAAAAACCGCTTCGGTGCGGTGAATGAGCTGGGCGTTTTCGCGATGACCGAACAGGGCCTGCGCGAAGTCAGCAACCCTTCGGCCATTTTCCTCAGCCGGGGCGACGAAATCACCTCGGGCAGTTCGGTGATGGTGTTGTGGGAAGGGACGCGGCCACTGCTGGTCGAAATTCAGGCGCTGGTGGATCACTCGATGATGGGCAATCCGCGCCGCGTGGCAGTCGGACTTGAGCAGAACCGGCTGGCGATCCTTTTGGCCGTGCTGCACCGCCACGGCGGGCTGCAAATGGCCGATCAGGATGTGTTCGTCAACGTGGTTGGTGGCGTGAAAGTGACCGAAACCAGTGCCGACTTAGCGTTGTTGCTGTCGCTGGTCTCAAGCCTGCGGGATCGTCCGTTGCCGCAGGATCTGGTGGTATTTGGCGAAGTGGGGCTGGCCGGTGAAATTCGCCCTGTACCGAGCGGGCAGGAGCGCATTGCCGAAGCTGCCAAGCACGGATTTAAGCGTGCGATCGTCCCTCATGCCAACGTGCCGAAGAAATTGCCCGCCGGAATGCAGGTATTTGGCGTGAAGAAACTGGCCGATGCGCTGTCGATCTTAGACGATCTGTAACAACGTCAGTCTGTTGCTCTGGCCGTGAGCTGTGCTATTTTTGTTTAGCAAACTAAACATAAGGTGAGGGCAAGGTATGTCACAGTTCGATTATCTGAAGACGGCCATTAAACAACAGGGACACACCTTACAGCAGGTGGCCGATGCCAGTGGCATGACGAAAGGCTACCTGAGTCAGCTGCTCAACGCGAAAATCAAAAGCCCGAGTGCACAGAAGCTGGAAGCGCTGCACCGTTTCTTAGAGCTCGAATTCCCCCGCCGCGAGAAAAAAATCGGCGTGGTGTTTGGTAAGTTTTACCCGCTGCACACCGGACACATCTATCTTATCCAGCGCGCCTGCAGTCAGGTTGATGAACTGCACCTGATCATGGGCTACGACGAACCCCGCGACCGCTCTCTGTTTGAAAACAGTTCTATGTCACAACAGCCAACGGTCAGCGACCGCCTGCGCTGGTTGCTGCAAACCTTCAAATATCAGAAAAATATTCATATCCATTCGTTCAATGAAGAGGGGATGGAGCCGTACCCGCATGGTTGGGATGTCTGGAGCCGCGGTATCACCGAGTTTATGGAGAAGAAAGGGATCCACCCGAATACCATTTACTCCAGCGAAGAAAATGATGCGCCGCAGTACCGCACCCATCTGGGGATCGACACGGTGCTCATCGATCCTAAACGCTCATTTATGAAAATCAGCGGGTCGCAAATCCGTCAGGATCCTTTCCGTTACTGGGATTATATTCCAACCGAAGTAAAACCTTTCTTTGTGCGTACAGTCGCAATATTGGGCGGCGAGTCGAGCGGGAAATCCACGCTGGTCAATAAGTTAGCCAATATTTTTAACACCACGAGTGCCTGGGAATATGGCCGTGATTATGTCTTCTCACATCTTGGCGGCGATGAGATGGCTCTGCAATATTCCGACTACGATAAGATCGCGCTCGGTCAAGCACAGTACATTGATTTCGCTGTTAAATACGCCAATAAAGTGGCCTTCATTGATACCGACTTTCTGACCACGCAGGCATTTTGTAAGAAGTATGAAGGCCGCGAGCATCCGTTTGTGCAGGCGCTGATGGATGAATATCGCTTTGATCTGGTGATCCTGCTGGAAAACAATACGCCGTGGGTGGCCGATGGTTTGCGCAGCCTCGGCAGCACCACTGACCGCATGGTATTCCAGAACCTGTTAATCGATATGCTGAAAGAAAATGGCGTCAACTATGTCCGCGTCGAATCGTCGGACTATGATCAGCGTTTCCTCGAATGCGTTGAGCTGGTGCAGACTATGCTGGACGCCGACACCAGCCGGGTAAACCGCCCGCTAAAAGAGATCGCCCCGCTTGCCCGCGGATAGAATCACCCTAAATGCCCCTACTTTCCGGAGTCGGGGCATTTTATTTGCATGGTGATCAATAACGCACAGATAAAATAGCAACAACGCTCTTTTCAAGCTGAAGAAATAAACTGAACGTCATTTAAATTAAACATTAATTAATGCGGCATGTAACATTCTCTAAAAATTAATATAATTTCTTCAATGAGTTAGGAAATAACTGTTTCAGGGGGATTTCATTGCGCATTTAATGCGTAAAGCCTGCATTGAAAATAAAAATAGAGTGTGCCGGTTCAGAGTTATTTCGCGGATTATACTTATCCGATGTGCCTGCTGGGGTGGGCTTTTTAAGGTGAGCAGAATGAATTCTTCGTTCAAGTTCTGGGGTACGGCAGTCGTTTGCGGTGTGGGTGCATTTGCGCTGGCCAGTGTCCTCTTTATCAAAGGTTGGTTCCCTGTGAGTTCGCAAGCTGAGAGTGTACCTGCTCAGGTTAGTGCGCAACCCGCACCTGCCACAACAGCTGTGGCGCCAGTGGTCGTCCCCGCAGCGGTGGCAACACCTGCGCCACCGGCTTACACGCAGGCGCAAATCGACCAATGGGTTGCGCCCGTGGCGCTTTATCCGGATGCCCTGTTGTCGCAGGTGCTGATGGCGTCGACGTATCCAACCAATGTTATTCAGGCTGTCCAGTGGTCGCGTGACCACCCACAGCTGCAAGGTGATGCAGCGGTTAAAGCGGCGGCTAATGAGCCGTGGGACCCAAGCGTGAAATCGCTGGTGGCGTTCCCGCAGTTACTGTCCCTGATGGGGGAAGATCCTGTCTGGGTGCAAAACTTGGGTAACTTATTCCTGACCCAGCCGGCTGACTTGATGGACAGCGTGCAGAAATTCCGCCAGATAGCCCAAAAGAGCGGGGCACTGAAAACCACAGCTCAGCAAAAAGTCACGGTTAAACCGGCTGCGCACAGCAGCACGACGGTAGTGAATGCCGCACCGCAGACCATCATTATTGAGTCCGCCGATCCGCAAGTGGTTTACGTACCGAGTTATAACCCGAATGTGGTGTACGGTGCTTGGCCGACGCCGGCCTATCCACCGGTATATTTACCCCCTCCTCCGGGTGCACAGTTTGTGAATGGCGTGGCTTCCGGCATCGGTTTTGGCGTCGGTGTGGCTGCCACTTACGCCATCTTCGGTAATATTGACTGGGACGATGATCATCATCATGACGATGATCACCATGACGACGGCCATCACGACGATGGGCATCACGGTGGCCAGCAGAATAATTTCATCAACGTAAATACCAATAACTACAACCGGGTGTCAGGTAACAATAACGTAGCCAACTATACGGGTACCACGGGGAATACCCATTGGCAGCATAATCCTGCCTTTAACGCGGGTACGCCAAATCATCCGGCTAACCTCGGCGGCGCAACGCAAAACCAGGCGCTTAATCGGGCAGCTCAGCGCAATAATTACCGTGGCTTCGACGGTGCAGCAGCCGGACAAACTACCGAGCAGCGTCGCCAGCAGGCTGCGTCAGTGGTGAACAGCCATCAAGGGCGTACGCAAACTACCGCGCCGCGTTCGGTACCTTCGTCTAACAATAATCTGGCCAACCGCGCGCAGGTGAACTCCGGTTCCAGCCGCCAGATGCCTGCGCAATACCGCAGCCATCAGCAGATGCAAAATGTGCATCCGAACAATAATATGAATCCGTCGCGCAGTTCGGCTTTTAGTGGTAATTCCAGCCGTTCGCCGTCGTGGCAGCAGCAACAGGCGCGCGGCAATCAGAGCCGTCAGCAAATGCATGATGTTATGCGCTCACGCCCTGCCAACGCAGAGCCCGTGCATTTGCATCGTCGCTAGTGCGAAGAGGAAAAGTAATGAATAAATTGACCCATATTCTGTTCTCGGCGGGGTTGCTGGTGATGCCTCTGAGTGCTTTTGCACAGCTTTATTTCAGCAGCCCCGATCAGGCTGCTCAGGCGCTGGTAAAAGCCGTAGATGCGCATGATGACGCAGTGTTGCAAAAATTGCTCGGCGATGACTGGCAGGTTTATCTGCCGGAAAAAGATGTCGATCCTGATGCGGTGACACGTTTCTTACGCGACTGGAAAGTCTCACATAACCTGACATTGCAGGGAGATATCGCCCATCTGAACGTAGGGGCTGAAAACTGGCAACTGCCAATTCCGATGGTGAAAACCGCGGATGGCTGGTCATTTGACATGCAAAAGGGCGCGGCGGAGATTGAAACCCGCGCCATCGGTAGAAATGAGTTGTCCGCGATTCAGGCCGTCACGGCGTACACCGATGCGCAGCAGCAGTACTGGCAAACCGCCGGCGACCCGCCACATTACGCGCAGAAATTGATCAGCAGTGAAGGTCAGCGCGATGGTCTTTACTGGCCAGTGAAGGAAGGGGAAGCGCCAAGCCCGCTCGGACCAGCCTTTGGCAACGATCAGCCCGGTTCTGATTATCACGGTTACTATTACAAAATCCTGACGCAGCAAGGGAAAAATGCCGACGGCGGCGCACTCAGCTATATCGATAACGGGCAGATGACCAAAGGTTTTGCGCTGATTGCCTGGCCGGTTTCCTACGGACATACCGGGATCACCAGCTTTATGATCAATCAGAAGGGCGTGGTCTATCAAAAGGATATGGGCGATGACACGGATGCGCAGGCGCGCAAAATCGACAGTTTTGATCCCGACGCCAGCTGGCAGGCGATTGACGAACAGCCTTAAGCGTCGTTATTTGCCAGAGGGAAAAATACACCCCGTAACCGCTGTTACGGGGTTTTTCTTTTTACAAATTAGAACGCGACGACGACTTTGCCCTGCATATGGCCGTCGAGCACTTTAGCATGGGCGGCTTCGATACTTTCGACACTCAGACCGTGCAAGGTTTCGCTCAGCGTGGTTTGCACTTTTCCTTCGTCTACCAGCGCGGCAACCTGTTTAAGGATTTCACCCTGCTCGGCGATATCCGGCGTGTTGAACATACTGCGGGTGTACATCAGCTCCCAGTGCAGCGCGGCGCTTTTCAACTTCAGCGTATTCATATCCAGCGGTTTTTCATTTTCGACGATAGTGCAGATGTGGCCCATCGGCGCGATCAGGTCGGTAATGGCTGCCCAATGACCGTCGGTGTCGTTCAGACACAGAATGAAATCGACCTGTTTGATGTCATGTTTTGCCAGTTCACCTTTCAGATCTTTGTAGTTCACGGTGAGATCCGCGCCGCGATCCAGACACCATTGAGCCGATTCCGGACGTGACGCCGTGGCGATGACTTTCACTTTGCTGCGCTGTGCGGCAAAGGGGATCGCCAGTGAGCCGACACCGCCTGCACCACCGATGATCAACAGGGTTTTATCCGCAGAGGCATCCTGAATTTTCAGATGTTCGAACAGCGCTTCCCAGGCGGTCAGTGCGGTCAGCGGCATGGCGGCGGCCTGCGCCCAGTCCAGACTTTTCGGTTTGACGGACACGATACGTGAGTCGATCAGTTGTTCAGTCGCATTGCTGCCTGAACGGGTGATATCCCCGGCGTACCAGACTTCATCCCCCGCTTGGAAATTTTTCACCGCGCTGCCGACCGATTTGACGATGCCGCTGGCATCCCAGCCCAGCACTTTTGGCGCGTCCAGACCGCTTTTCTGCACGCCGCTGTGCACTTTGGTATCGACCGGATTGATCGACACGGCTTTCACTTCAACCAGTAGATCAAATTCTTTGGCAACCGGCTGCGGTAAATCGATGGCGATGAAATGGGCCGGGTCTTTCGGGTTCACTGCGATAGCTTTAACAGACATAAGAATTCCTCCATTGGGTATACAGACAGTCTAGCCCTCCAGCGACAAGCTGATAAGATGGACAATAGATAACAAAGTGTTCGTCTGAGGTGAACAATTATGTTTAAGCAGTTGCAGGATATGGCGCTGTTTGCGCTGGTAGCGGAATGCGGCAGTTTCACCGCGGCGGCCAGCCGTGCTGGTTTACCGAAATCGAGCGTCAGTCAGCGTATCAGCCAGCTGGAGAAATCCCTCGGGCTGCGGCTGCTCAACCGCACCACGCGCCAGCTCAATCTCACCTTTGCCGGTGAACGCTACCTGATCCACTGTCAGGAGATGATGCAGGCCAGCGAACGGGCCGAACTGGCGATCCGCCGTTTGCGTGATAACCCGAGCGGCCGTTTGCGTATTACCAGCCCAGCCGGGCTGGGGGCGACGCTGCTGGCGCGTATGAACGTTGAGTTTCAGAAACGTTATCCTGAGGTGTCGCTCGAGGTCTCGGTGTCGGATGCTATGGTGGACTTAGTGCAGGAAGGGTTTGATCTGGCGCTGCGTACCGGCAAACCCCAGGATTCGTCGCTGATTGGCCGCGAACTGGGGCACTGTCCGCGCTATCTTCTGGCTTCACCGGCCTATCTGGCGCAGCATCCGGCGCTTGAATTACCAGAGCAGCTGGCCCTGCATCACTGTATTGCGCACCGGGCCTGGGCGGAATGGGTGTTGCATCGCGGGGAAACCTACTACCGCTGGCTGTTGTCCGGCGCACATTCGACCGACAATCTGCTTTATGCGAGGGAGTGCGCGCTGGCCGGTGCCGGGATCACGCTGCTGCCGGCATTCTTGTGTCATGACGAAGTGGCACAGGGCACGTTGGTGCGGGTGCTGCCAGAGTGGGAGGCTGAAGGCAACGATCTCTATCTGGTTTACCCAAGCCGTAAGCTGAACTCACCGGCGCTGGCCTGCTTTATTGATTTCATGCTGGATGAGTACGGTTTTTCGACGAGTTACAGCGAAGCGCTGGTGGGGTAAACGACGGGCATTAAAAAAGGCCCGTTTCCGGGCCTTCATGATTTTATCGCGCTAAGACAGGAAGAGGATTACTTGATCAGCTTCTTGTACTTGATGCGTTTAGGCTCCAGGGCTTCGGCACCTAAAGTCCGTTTTTTGTACTCTTCGTATTCAGTGAAGTTACCTTCGAAGAATTCGACTTTACCTTCATCCTGATAATCGAGGATGTGCGTAGCGATACGGTCAAGGAACCAACGGTCATGGGAAATGACCATCGCGCAGCCCGGGAACTCCAGTAAGGCGTTTTCCAGCGCGCGCAGGGTTTCGATGTCCAGGTCGTTGGTCGGTTCATCGAGCAGCAACATGTTCCCGCCAACCTGCAGCAGCTTAGCCAGATGCAAACGACCACGCTCACCACCGGACAGCTCGCCGACGCGTTTGCCCTGATCAACACCTTTGAAGTTGAAGCGGCCAACGTAGGCGCGGCTTGGCATTTCAGTGGTGCCAACGCGCATGATATCCTGACCGCCAGAGACTTCTTCCCACACGGTTTTGCTGTTGTCCATCGCATCACGGAACTGATCAACAGACGCCAGTTTGACGGTGTCGCCTAGTTCAATCGTGCCGCTGTTTGGCGCTTCCTGACCAGACATCATGCGGAACAGCGTCGATTTACCCGCGCCGTTCGGCCCGATAATACCGACGATGGCTCCTTTCGGTACGGAGAAGGAGAGGTCGTCGATCAGAACGCGGTCACCGTATGACTTGCACAGGTTCTTCACTTCAACGACTTTATCCCCCAGGCGCGGGCCCGGTGGAATAAACAGTTCGTTGGTTTCGTTACGTTTCTGGTATTCGGTGCTGTTCAGCTCTTCAAAGCGTGCCAGACGGGCTTTGCCTTTAGACTGACGGCCTTTCGCGCCCTGACGAACCCACTCCAGCTCTTTCTCAATTGACTTACGACGGGCCGCTTCAGAAGAAGCTTCCTGCGCCAGACGCTGATCTTTCTGCTCCAGCCATGAGGAGTAGTTACCTTCCCACGGAATACCTTCACCGCGGTCAAGTTCGAGGATCCAACCGGCGACGTTGTCGAGGAAGTAACGGTCATGGGTAATGGCCACAACGGTGCCTTCGAAGTCGTGCAGGAAGCGTTCCAGCCAGCCCACGGATTCTGCATCCAGGTGGTTGGTGGGTTCATCGAGCAGCAACATGTCCGGTTTTTCCAGCAGCAGGCGGCACAGCGCAACACGGCGACGTTCACCACCGGACAGGGTAGCGATTTTCGCATCCCAGTCGGCCAGACGCAGCGCATCGGCGGCGCGTTCCAGCTGGCTGTTCAGGTTATGACCGTCATGTGCCTGAATGATCTCTTCCAGCCTGCCTTGTTCGGCGGCCAGTTTATCGAAATCAGCTTCCGGATCGGCATACAGTGTGTACACCTCATCGAGACGTTTTAACGCGCCAACGACTTCAGAAACCGCTTCTTCTACCGACTCACGGACGGTGTGTTCCATGTTCAGCTGTGGTTCCTGCGGCAGATAGCCGATTTTCAGGTCCGGTTGTGCGCGTGCTTCGCCTTCGATATCGGTATCGACGCCAGCCATGATGCGCAACAGCGTGGATTTACCTGAACCGTTCAGACCTAACACGCCGATTTTGGCGCCCGGGAAGAAGCTGAGGGAGATATTTTTCAGAATATGACGCTTCGGCGGGACCACTTTGCCGAGGCGATGCATTGAGTATACGTATTGAGCCACGTTGTTTTGAGCCTCTTTCTATGCGAGCCGCGCGCTTTCTGCAAAGGGCAGGCGCTGCGGCAGATTAAAATCAGCCCGCCTGAAAACGGCATGACTGAGAAGTGTTCCGACTGCGAAGTTTAGCCTGTTTCGCTACGCTTCCCAACCTTCAACCTCACAGGATGCCAAGAATATGGCTATCGCTGATGTTAACTGCAGCCGAAAAGGCCGCTCAGACTGGCGTCAGGGCAAGTCGGTTTGACGTTATCGCTTGGCGAAAAGGGCGCAGGCTACCAACAAACACCCCCGATGTCAGGGCATCTGCCAGCTTTACGACGTGATAGATCGCCTGCTTATTCTGCGTTTTGACTTTGCGCTTGATGTTGCCTTTGTGCGAGGAGACAGTTTTCTCTTTGATATTGAGATGCTGGGAAATGTGCAGGGTGTTGTGGCCTGACATCCACATTTTCAGAATGTGAGATTCGGTACGGCTCAGACTCACCGGCGTTAAGTCCGGAATGTCTGACGTGGTGCTGGCCTTTTTCACCCGCAGATTAGGCTCAATCAGGCGGCAGACCTGCTGGGTGCTGATCGACTTCGACAGAATAATAATATTGCTGCGGATTGAAATATAGTTTTGATAGTTGAGGTTTTCTTTGGAGATGAAGATGAAGAACAGCGTGTCGGGATGGCGGTTGATCAACTCACGCAATACTTCACCGATGACGGGATCAAAGGTAAAGCTGTCTTCATTAATAAAGATGAGGTCCGCAGAACGGTCAGTGCAGGCTGCTTGCAGTTGGTCGATTTCCGTAAGTGAAAGAATATCTTTCTTTTTAAGTCCATTAATTTGCAAAAGGCTCTGCAATGCCAGCTGTGTGTAGTGACACTTATCCACTATGAGCGATGACATTTTTATCTACCTATTTTTATGGGCTCTATTCTCTTCCGGTGGATTCCGGTCATCCATGACGTGAAAACAGTACGGAGGAAGAGCCTCGTATGTGAACAAACCTGGTGCGATGAGGCGGGATCCTGACTAAAAGTGCAGGCCACGCCGGTGAAAATGCTGTGTGCAGACGCCGTGGTTGCAGGAAATGCCTTGGGCAAAGATATAGAGCGCAGAACAAAAGATGTAAACCGGGAATGAACCTGTTGGGACAAAATGGACGCTATCTGAGACGAATTGAATGAAACCTGATGGGAAAAGGGCAGGTAAGCGAAAACTTTAAGGTGTTTGTCGTCTGGTATCTCCATGAACATTGCACCACACTGTGTAAAGTTTGTGATGCCGTCGGGAGATGGCTTCAAATTTTAAAATGAATCGATTAGCGTAGAAGGTGTCTACGCATAGCGGGTAGCCTGTATGTCCCTTGTGGGGCCGCGGCTGCGTGCAGCATCTGGCAGTGAGCACTACAATCAGCGAGGATAAAGGTAAGTATGGTCAAGGTGGACAAATGGCATTTTCTGGCAGCAGGCATATTGTTGATAACTGCATCCGGTGCGGTAAAAGCTGATTCTTTAGACGGACAGCGTCAGCGTTATATGCAAATCAAGCAGGCCTGGGACAGTAACCAGATGGATGTGGTTAATCAACTGATGCCAACCCTTGAGGACTATCCGCTTTATCCCTATCTCGAATACCGCCAACTGACGCAGAACCTGAGCGTCGCGACATCGCAACAAGTGAATGATTTCGTCAAAGCGCATCCGACGCTGCCGCCGGCGCGCTCACTGCCTTCGCGTTTTGTCAACGAACTGGCAAACCGTCAGGACTGGGCGGGACTGCTGTCATTCAGCCCGCAGGCGCCTAAACCGGTTGCCGCGCGCTGTAACTATTACTACGCCAAATGGACGACCGGCGACCAGAAAATGGCTATGGATGCGGCAAAAGACATCTGGCTGACGGGCAAATCACTGCCGGGCACCTGTGACAAACTCTTTACCGTGTGGCAGCAGGCGGGCAATCAAACCGCGCTGACTACCCTGCAGCGCATCGGGCTGGCGATGAAAGAGGGTAATACCAATCTGGTGAGTTTCCTCGCGAAACAGTTGCCGCCGGATTACCAGACCATGCGCGACGCTCTGCTGGATCTGCAAAACAATCCGAATACGATTGAAAGCTTCGCCCGCACCGTCGGGCCGACGGATTTCACCCGCAATGCGGTAAGCATTGCCTTTACCCGCATCGCGCGCGATGATCTGGATAATGCCCGCTCCATGCTGCCGGTATTGGTCCGCTTACAGAAGATGAGTGACAGTGACAGGCTGGAATTGGAAGAGACGGTAGCCTGGCGCCTGATGGGCCCCGATGCCATGGCGGAACAGGCAACCTGGCGTGACAGCGTGATCCTGCGCAGCCACTCTACCGCGCTGGTGGAGCGCCGGATCCGCATGGCGCTTGCTGCAGGCGATCAAAAGGGGCTGAGCCAGTGGATGGACCGCTTACCGGATGACGCGCAGCAGGAAGATGAATGGCGCTACTGGGAAGCCTCGGTGCTTATCGATCAGGGTAAGCGTGCTCAGGGCGAAACGATTTTACGTAAGCTGATGCAGGGGCGTGGATTCTACCCGATGGCGGCGGCGCAAAAACTGGGCGTGGCCTATCCGATGCAGGTATCGGTTGCCACTAAACCTGATGCCAGCATGGCGAAAATGCCAGAAATTGCCCGCGTTCGTGAGCTGATGTATTGGCACATGGATAATCTGGCGCGTACCGAATGGACTTATCTGGTGCTGAGCCAAAGCAAAGAGCAACAAACCGCGCTGGCGCGTTATGCTTTCAATCAGAATTGGGCCGATCTCAGCGTACAGGCCACGATTGCCGGTAAGCTGTGGGATTATCTGGAAGAGCGATTCCCGCTGGCCTGGTCACCGGAATTCCGTCAGGCCACCAACGACAAAGGTATCACGCAGAGTTATGCGATGGCGATTGCCCGTCAGGAAAGTGCCTGGAATCCGGAAGCCCGTTCGCCGGTTGGCGCTGCGGGGCTGATGCAGGTGATGCCTGCGACGGCGCAGCATACGGTGCAGATGTTTGGTATTCCCGGTTACAGCAACCCGGCGCAGCTGCTGGATCCACAGATGAACATCACTGTCGGTACCCACTATCTGGAGTACGTTTACCAGCAGTTTGGCCGCAACCGGATTCTGTCGAGCGCGGCTTACAACGCCGGTCCGTCAAGGGTTAATACCTGGCTGGGTAACAGCGGTGGGCGTATCGATGCCGTGGCTTTCGTCGAAAGTATCCCTTTCTCAGAAACGCGGCGCTATGTTAAAAACGTGCTGGCCTACGATGCATTTTATCGCTACTTCCTGCATCAGCCCGCGAAAGTGCTGACCGATGCCGAATGGCAGAGGCGTTACTGATTATTAGTACTTATGTTATGCTGCCGTACTAGTTCAATAGTATGGTAGCCATGACATGACCCAAACGTTGTTAACCGACCCCGCTCTTTCCCAACAAGGCAATGAGGACTGGCAGTGCTTTATGGCGCTGCTACAGCAAGCTTTTGCTGAAAATTTGCATCAGGATCTGTTGCAGTTGCTGTTGACACCCGATGAGCGTGCAGCATTAGGAACGAGGGTGAGGATCATTCAGGAATTGATGCGTGGCGAGCTGAGTCAGCGTGAGTTGAAAAATCAGCTGGGTGCCGGAATCGCGACGATAACCCGGGGGTCGAATGGTTTGAAAAGCGCACCCGCCGGACTGAAATCATGGCTCGGTACGCAATTGTTAGGCTCTGAGGATACCAGCGAAAACGTCTAGGATTGACGTTAGTGCGTTTGGGCACGGGCCTGATAGACAGGGTTGTGAAAGGGCGCCAGCGCCAGAACCAAAGCCTGATGATAGACGCTGGTACGGCTCAGTTTACCGGCAGTAAATATCCCGATAGCCCCGCCTTTGCGTTTCACATCGTTAATTCCGGTCAATTTCTCCATTTCATCGCCCAATTCACTGCCTTGATTGATCTCTTGTAATATAATTTCAGGCAGCATCAGGCTGGCAGATCGAGATTCGCCGCGCTGGTGCATGTTTTCAATCACCATCCAGGCGAAGGTCATGTTGTCTTCGATACCGGCCTCTACGCCGACCCAGAAGTCCGCTTCAGGACGCACCTGCCGCGCACCGATAACTCGGTGTCTTGCGCCAGTACGGGTCTCGCTGCTGCCGATGGGTTGATTGGGAACGCCACTGTCGACGTCAACGCCTTCGATACGGAATGCATCAGCGCCGAAAATGTCCTCAAAGGCCATTGCAATGGCTTTGATCTTTGCCGGGTTAGTGGTTGCAGCGACAACGTGATACATAGAGTTTTAGCATCCTTTAGCAAATTTCACGCAGTATAACGGAAAACACTCATGTTACAGGTATATCTCGTCCGTCATGGCGAAACCGAATGGAACGCAGCACGTAAGATCCAGGGCCAGTCTGATAGCCCGCTGACGGCAAAAGGCATCTTTCAGGCGCAACAGGTGGCGCAGCGCGTTCGCCATGAAGGCATCACGCATGTGATTGCCAGCGATCTCGGTCGTACACGCGCCACGGCGCAGATTATTGCTGATGTCTGCGGCTGCGAGGTGAAGGTTGAACCCCGTCTGCGTGAGCTGCATATGGGCGTGCTGGAAGAGCGCGATCTTGATGCACTGAGCGCCGCCGAAGAAGCCTGGCGTAAACAGATGGTTGATGGCACTCCTGATGGACGCATTCCACAGGGTGAAAGCATGACGGAACTGGCCGAACGTATGCGTTCAGCGCTGGATAGCTGTCTTGATTTGCCGGCTGGCAGTAAGCCTTTGCTGGTGAGTCACGGTATTGCGCTGGGTTGTCTGATCAGCACGATCCTCGGGCTGGCACCTTACGCTGAGCGCCGTTTGCGTTTGCGTAACTGCTCAATCTCACGGGTTGACCATCAGGAAAGCGCGTGGCTGGCGTCGGGCTGGATAGTCGAAACAGCGGGCGATATTTCACATCTTGATCAGCCCGCGTTAGATGAGCTGCAACGTTAATTACAGCCGCTTTGCGTCGGTGAATTAGCGACGGATAGGGATAAGGTAATCACATTCTATTTCAGTCGGTGGTGTCGCGCTCGGCACCTTGTTCCTGGTATAGAAACGTTCGATATCTTGTCCCTTTCTGCGCGTCATTTTCAACGATGGCAGACAGGTTCCGTACAGCGTCAGGATAAATTCCTGCAGCAGTTCCGGTGAGCCTTTGTAGTGGAACATGGCATATTCCCCTTCCTGCACGACAATTGGCTGACCTTCCACGTTCTCTGGCAAGTGGTTGGGTTCAATGGCCGTGGTATACAACACTTCCTGCTCGTCGTCTTTTTCCTGACTTGGACGGGAGTGATGCAATCCGTACAGCACCGGCGGCAGCGTTTTTGCTTCGCCAATATACTGACGCCAGAAGTGCAGGCGCATTTCATTACGGTAAGTCGTAATTTGTTCCAGGGTGCAGGAATAGCTTTGCGTAATACCAATCAAATGCTGTTCAGGCAGCGACATAAACTCAGGCTGTGGCAGAATGAAGGCACCAAGACGTATTGGTGGGCAAATCCCGAAGGAGTGCCAGTCTTCAGAGCGGCGGTACAGGGCCGGAGTCTGTGCGAACTGTTTTTTGAAGGCACGGGTAAACGTCTGCTGAGAATCAAAACGATATTGCAGCGCGATATCTAAAATTGGGCGGCTGGTCAGTCGCAATGCGACGGCGGCCTTTGACAGTCGGCGAGCACGGATATAAGCACCAATCGCGTTACCCGTGACATCTTTAAACATACGCTGCAGGTGCCATTTAGAATAACCGGCTTTTGCTGCAACGTTGTCGAGTGATAACGGCTGGTCTAAATGTGTTTCTAACCAGCTGAGAAGATCACGAATGATTCCTGCTTGATCCATAGATCGTCCTCGTTGAACTAAGATAAATGCACAGAATGATGACGCCGCATAATAGCAACTTTCTGAGCTTAAAACTTCTTAAGAATTTTTTGGCTATATGTGCTATTCACGAATGTTACTGAGTATTACATGACGAATTTGTGAGCAGAGGCTTTCTTTTACCCGTTCTTATTACCATCGCCGTCGGTTCGCTGACGTGGAGTAACTTGATGAAAAAATGTTGTATTTTTGTACTTGGCCTGTTTTTTGTTTGTGGTCAGGCAGCACATGCTGAGCAGGTTGGATCGGTCGATACGGTGTTCAAACTTTTCGGACCCGACCATAAAATTGTGGTAGAAGCCTTTGATGATCCAGACATTAAAAATGTAACCTGTTATATCAGCCGTGCTAAAACCGGTGGAATAAAAGGCGGGCTGGGTCTGGCGGAAGATACCTCCGACGCTGCCATCTCCTGTCAGCAGGTAGGGCCCATCGAGCTAAGCGATAAAATAAAACAAGGGAAAGACAAAGGGACGGTCGTTTTCCAGAAACGAACCTCGCTGGTGTTTAAGAAGTTGCAGGTAGTCCGTTTCTTTGATGAAAAGCGCAATGCGCTTATCTACCTCAGCTACTCGGATAAAGTCGTGGATGGATCGCCGAAGAACGCCTTGAGCGCCGTGCCGATTATCCCGTGGGGTCACCCGGAACCTCAGTAAGCGAAGAGGTCCGGCAGACAGAAATAACAAAGGCCAGCAGATGCTGGCCTTTTCGTGTCTATTGTTTGCTGCCAAAAAGTTATTGCTGCAGAAAGGTTGGCAACCCGGCTGCTTACTCTTCTAAGTCACCACAGAAACGGTAGCCTTCGCCATGAATGGTGGCGATGATTTCAGGCGTATCTGGTGTTGCTTCAAAATGCTTACGGATGCGGCGGATGGTCACGTCCACGGTACGGTCATGGGGCTTGAGTTCACGGCCGGTCATCTTCTTGAGCAAATCACCACGGGTCTGGATCTTGCCCGGATTTTCACAGAAGTGCAGCATGGCGCGGAATTCACTGCGCGGTAACTTGTACTGCTCGCCGGTAGGGCTCACTAGCGAACGGCTATTAATGTCCAGTTCCCAACCGTTGAATTTGTAGCTTTCGACCAGGCGACGTTCTTCACCAGTGGTACCCAGATTCATCGTGCGGGATAACAGATTGCGTGCACGGATAGTCAGTTCACGCGGGTTGAATGGTTTGGTGATGTAATCATCAGCGCCAATCTCCAGACCCAAAATTTTGTCGACTTCATTATCGCGACCGGTCAGGAACATCAGGGCAACGCTGGCTTGTTCACGGAGTTCACGCGCAAGCAGCAGGCCATTTTTGCCTGGCAGGTTGATGTCCATGATCACCAGATTAATGTCATTTTCGGACAGAATCTGATGCATTTCCGCACCATCGTTAGCTTCATGTACCATGTAGCCTTCCGCTTCGAAAATGCTTTTTAACGTATTACGTGTCACTAACTCGTCTTCGACGATCAGAATGTGAGGAGTCTGCATGTTTGCTACCTAAGATTGCCAACAAATTGAAAATAGGAGTACAGAAGTCCTTGTTATCCCGATGAATCTTGACAGCCGAGAGGCTATCTCACTCGTTACATGACTAAAGTACGTAAATGCGTTACTGATGCGCTTTCTTTCAACGCCGACGTTGTCGCCAGCTTGGTAAGGAAGTCCACTTTTTGTCTTCCAAAAGGGGCATCGAATCGGCGCTAATACTAACCCTATTAACAGCAATATAACAGCGAGTGCCGATATTACCACCCAACAAAACTACGCTTTGTTGACATATATCAAATTCAATTGTAGCACGGTAACAGTTTAGTGAAAAACACTTATAAGAATGCACGGTTAAGTCACATTTCATGCATTTTTGAACACGATTCAGCAGGTTAGATTAAATTGCTTTCCAATTAATAGAATTAGGTTAAACCATCTTTAATATCAATATGATTAATAAGGTTTAATTGGTGTATATTGATTGTCCCGCTTAGTTTGGTCTCATTTATGCCTGTTAATCCTTTTTTCCTATAAACTACCGCAAACGATTATCGATACTGTTAAGTTTATGTGAATGACTGAGCGTCTCTTCGCTGCATTTCTGCAATTTAGAAACCTCATTTAGAATCTACGAAAGATAATGTTCTGACATATTCAAAGAGGGTTCATGCAACTTCATATTATTTTGGTTTCCCCGGCGCGGCCTGAGAATGTTGGTGCTGCTGCGCGGGCAATGAAAACCATGGGATTTGCATCATTACGTATCGTAGGCAGCCAGGCTCACAGACAGCCCGAAGCGGGCTGGGTTGCGCATGGTTCCAATGAAATCCTGCAAAATGCGCTTCATTTCAATACGCTGGAAGAAGCATTGACGGACATTGATTTCACTGTGGCTACCACCGCCCGCAGCCGGGCGCGTTTTCACTACTACTGCACACCGGTGGAACTGCTCGGTCAACTGGAAGAGAAGCGTACGTGGGTCAATAACGCTGCGCTGGTGTTTGGCCGTGAAGATTCCGGACTGACCAATGAAGAGCTGGCGCTGGCGGATATTCTTACTGGTGTGCCTATGGCGGCAGATTACCCTTCACTCAATCTCGGGCAGGCAGTGATGGTATTCTGTTACCAGCTTGCGTCGTTGAATCGGGTTGTCGCCGACGTGCCGGTCCACGCAGAGGCGGGTCAACTCGCCGCACTCCGTTCGCGTATTGACCGTTTACTGGTCGCTGTAGATGCCGGAGATGACCAAAAATTAAGCGACTGGCTGCATCAGAGGTTGGGGGTTTTACAGCAGCGAGATGCCGCAATGCTGCACACATTGCTGCATGATATCGAAAAAAAGCTGGCAAAGTGATCTGAGGCGTTCGTCTGATGGCGTGGTTGTATACTCTGTCATGGTGGATTTTGTCTGATAATTTCACTGGATTTCGCCGTTTAGGCAGAGAATAATCTGTTTGCCACTTGTTCTGATACTTCGCGCGAAAACAGAAAAAAATTGACTTGTCCTGCTTGATGCTTTAGCTAATAGGGTTAGACAGCGTAAAAAACACAACAACAGACAGAAGATAAAATGCGAATCATCAGCCTGAATACAACAATTATTACCACCACCGAAACCACAGGTTACGGGGCGGGCTGACGCGTACAGGAAAAACAGAAAAAGCCCGCACCTAACCAGTGCGGGCTTTTTTTTTACCGACTTTCTACAGAATTTCCATTTACGAAAAAAGCTTTAGGAGAGCAACAGAAATGCGAGTGTTGAAATTTGGCGGCACCTCAGTAGCAAACGCGGAACGCTTCATGCGCGTCGCGGAGATCATGGAAAGCAATGCACGTCAGGGACAGGTTGCCACGGTGTTATCCGCGCCTGCCAAAATTACCAACCACCTGGTCGCGATGATTGAACGCACCGTCGCCGGTCAGGAAATCCAGCCCATCTTGAATGATGCGGAGCGCATTTTCTCCGAGTTGCTGGCGGGTCTCGCGCTGGCACAGCCGGGCTTTAATTTGCCGAAAGTGAAAGCCTTTGTTGAGCAGGAGTTTGCTCAGCTTAAACAGCTGCTGCACGGCATTAACCTGTTGGGGCAGTGCCCGGACAGCGTGAATGCCTCCATTATCTGTCGCGGGGAAAAACTCTCCATCGCGATAATGGAAGCGTTGTTTGTGGCGAAAGGTTTTGGTGTCAGTGTGATTAATCCGGTAGAAAAACTGCTGGCACAGGGCAGCTACCTGGAATCCACCGTGGATATCAACGAATCCACATTGCGTATCTCCGCCAGTGCGATCCCGGCAGATCACATCGTACTGATGGCTGGTTTCACCGCGGGCAATGACAAAGGCGAACTCGTGGTGCTGGGCCGTAACGGTTCCGACTACTCTGCTGCCGTGCTGGCCGCCTGTCTGCGGGCTGACTGTTGTGAAATCTGGACTGACGTCGATGGGGTTTATACCTGTGACCCGCGCATTGTGCCGGATGCCCGTCTGCTGAAATCTATGTCTTATCAGGAAGCGATGGAACTCTCGTACTTCGGTGCTAAAGTTCTGCATCCGCGCACTATTCTGCCCATCGCCCAGTTCCAGATCCCTTGTCTGATTAAAAACACCACTAATCCGCAGGCTCCCGGTACGCTGATCGGCAGTGAAAGCCTTGGCGATAATACACCGGTTAAAGGCATCACTAATCTCAATAACATGGCGATGGTTAACGTCTCCGGCCCTGGTATGAAAGGCATGGTGGGCATGGCGGCCCGCGTGTTCGCGGTCATGTCGCGCTCAGGCATCTCAGTTGTCCTCATCACCCAGTCCTCGTCTGAATACAGCATCAGTTTCTGTGTACCGCAGGGTGAACTGGCGCGTGCACGTAAAGCGCTGGAAGATGAATTCTATCTTGAGCTGAAAGATGGCCTGCTGGAGCCGCTGGACGTGATGGAGAAACTGGCCGTCATTTCAGTGGTCGGTGACGGTATGCGCACGCTGCGCGGTATCTCTGCCAAGTTCTTCTCTGCGCTGGCCCGCGCAAATATTAATATTGTGGCGATTGCTCAGGGTTCTTCCGAGCGTTCTATTTCGGTCGTCGTTAATAATGACGACGCCACCACCGGCGTGCGCGTCAGCCACCAGATGCTGTTCAATACCGATCAGGTGATCGAAGTGTTCCTGATTGGTGTCGGCGGCGTGGGGGGGGCGTTAATCGATCAGGTTCAACGCCAGCAAGCGTGGCTGAAGGCCAAGCATATTGATTTGCGCGTCTGCGGTATCGCCAACTCCCGCGCGATGCTGACCAATGTGCACGGTATATCACTGGAAAACTGGCGCGAAGAGTTAGGCGCGGCCAAAGAGCCGTTTAATCTGGGACGCCTGATCCGTCTGGTGAAGGAGTATCACCTGCTGAACCCGGTGATTGTTGACTGTACCTCAAGTCAGGAAGTGGCCGATCAGTACGCTGATTTCCTGGCAGATGGTTTCCACGTTGTGACGCCGAATAAGAAAGCCAACACTTCCTCAATGAACTATTACTACCAGCTGCGTAAAGCAGCGGAAGGCTCGCGTCGCAAGTTCCTCTATGACACCAACGTGGGCGCGGGTCTGCCGGTGATTGAAAACCTGCAAAACCTGCTGAATGCCGGTGATGAGCTGGTGCGTTTCTCCGGTATTCTGTCCGGTTCGCTGTCCTACATTTTCGGCAAGTTGGACGAAGGTATGTCGCTCTCTGAGGCAACGTTGCAGGCGCGTGATATGGGCTACACCGAGCCGGACCCGCGTGATGATCTTTCCGGCATGGACGTGGCGCGCAAGTTGTTGATCCTCGCCCGTGAAGCCGGATACAAACTTGAACTTTGTGACATTGAAGTGGAGTCTGTTCTGCCGGTATCCTTCAATTCCGGGGGCAGCGTGAGTGATTTTGTGGCGCGCTTGCCGCAACTCGATGCTGATTTCTCCCGTCGCGTGGCGGATGCCACGGCGCAGGGCAAAGTATTGCGTTATGTTGGCGCTATCGAAGAGGGGCGCTGTACGGTGAAAATAGACGCCGTTGACGGCAACGATCCGCTGTATAAAGTGAAAAACGGTGAGAATGCGCTGGCGTTTTACAGCCGCTATTATCAGCCTTTACCTATGGTTTTACGCGGCTATGGCGCGGGTAATGATGTTACCGCCGCCGGCGTTTTTGCCGATCTTTTGCGCACGTTGTCATGGAAGTTAGGAGTTTAATATGGTTAAGGTGTATGCCCCTGCCTCGATTGGCAACGTCAGCGTAGGTTTTGACGTGCTGGGCGCCGCAGTTTCGCCGGTTGACGGTTCACTGTTAGGTGATTGCGTCAGCGTAGAAGCCGCCACAGAGTTCAGCCTGAAAAGTGAAGGGCGCTTCGTCTCCAAGTTGCCGGACCGCATGGAAGACAACATTGTTTACCAGTGCTGGCAGCGTTTCTGTCAGGAGATCGGCAAAGAAGTGCCGGTCGCCATGACGCTGGAAAAAAATATGCCGATTGGCTCCGGGCTGGGCTCCAGCGCCTGTTCCGTGGTAGCCGGTCTGATGGCGATGAATGAATTTTGCGGTAAGCCACTGGACGAAAATACCATGTTGGCGCTGATGGGCGAATTGGAAGGGCGTATTTCCGGCAGCGTCCATTTTGATAACGTCGCTCCCTGTTATCTCGGCGGCATTCAGCTGATGCTGGAAGAGCTGGATATAATCAGTCAGAACGTCCCAAGCTTTGATGACTGGTTGTGGGTGATGGCTTATCCGGGCATCAAAGTCTCTACGGCGGAGGCCCGCGCAATTTTGCCGGCGCAGTATCGCCGACAGGATTGCATCAGCCACGGGCGTTATTTGGCGGGCTTCATTCACGCCTGCCATACGCAACAGCCCGCGCTTGCCGCTAAACTGATGAAAGATGTTATCGCCGAACCTTACCGCACCCGCCTGTTACCGGGCTTTGCGCAAGCCCGCAGCGCTGCCGAAGAGATTGGTGCGCTGGCCTGTGGTATTTCCGGCTCCGGCCCGACGCTGTTTGCCGTGTGCAACGACAGCGAGACCGCCAAACGTATGGCCGATTGGTTGCAGAATCACTACCTGCAAAATGATGAAGGCTTTGTTCATATTTGTCGCCTGGATACCGCAGGCGCGAGACTATTGGGATAAATGATGAAACTGTACAACCTGAAGGATCATAACGAGCAGGTCAGCTTTGCTCAGGCCGTAAAGCAGGGTTTAGGCAAACAGCAGGGGCTGTTCTTTCCGCTCGAATTGCCTGAGTTTGCACTGAGTGACATCGACGGTTTGCTGGAGCAGGATTTTGTTACCCGCAGCAGCCGCATTCTCTCTGCGTTTATCGGCGACGAAATCCCTGAAGACGAGCTGTATCAGCGGGTGAAGAACGCTTTTGCGTTCCCTGCACCCGTCGCGAAAGTCGAGGAGGACATTGCTTGCCTGGAGCTATTCCACGGCCCAACGCTGGCTTTCAAGGACTTTGGCGGCCGCTTTATGGCGCAGGTTCTGACGCAGGTTTCAGGCGATCAGCCGGTGACTATCCTGACCGCCACTTCCGGTGATACCGGCGCCGCTGTCGCACACGCCTTCCACGGCATGAGAAATGTGCGTGTGGTTATCCTCTATCCGCGCGGTAAAATCAGCCCGTTACAGGAAAAACTGTTCTGTACGCTGGGCGACAACATTCATACCATCGCTATAGACGGTGACTTCGATCAGTGCCAGGCGCTGGTGAAGCAGGCGTTTGACGATGAAGAACTTAAGCATGAGCTGAAGCTGAACTCGGCGAACTCCATCAATATCAGCCGCCTGCTGGCACAAATCTGCTACTACTTCGAAGCGGTGGCGCAGTTGCCACAGGAAGCGCGCAACCAGTTGGTGATCTCCGTACCAAGCGGTAATTTTGGCGACCTGACCGCCGGTTTACTGGCGAAGTCCCTTGGCCTGCCGGTCAAGCGCTTCATCGCGGCAACCAACGCCAATGATACCGTGCCGCGTTATCTGGATAATGGCGAATGGGATCCGAAAAAAACTGTCGCGACCTTGTCCAACGCCATGGATGTCAGCCAGCCGAACAACTGGCCGCGCGTCGAAGAGTTATATCGTCGTAAAACCTGGCAGTTGAAAGATCTGGGCTTCGGCGCGGTCAGTGATGACACGACTGAAGACGCAATGCGCGAACTGGCAGACATTGGTTATATCTCCGAGCCACATGCCGCCATCGCTTACCGTGTGCTGCGTGACCAATTGAAGCCGGGCGAATTCGGCTTGTTCATCGGTACTGCGCATCCGGCGAAGTTTAAAGAAAGCGTCGAAGCGATTTTGGGTCAGGAACTCTCTCTGCCAAAAGAGCTGGCCGATCGCGCAGACCTGCCATTGCTGTCGCACAATCTGCCCGCTGATTTCAGCGACATGCGGGCTTTCCTGATGGCATTGCCAAAATAATGCGTGGGTTGTAACAGCGCAGAAAGTCAAAAGCCCCCGCGTTTAACGCCGGGGGCTTTTTTTATGCCGGGAGGAAGCCATTATTGCTCGGCGCGGGTAAATACCAGCTCGTTGCCCTGTGAGCGGGAAGCGTCATACGTATAGCCTTCAAGGGTAAAATTCTGCAACTGGCTGGCTTTAGTCAGACGCTCTTTTATGATGAAACGGCTCATCAGGCCGCGCGCTTTTTTCGCGTAGAAGCTGATGACTTTGTAGTTGCCGTTCTTTTGATCGAGGAATACCGGCTTGATGATTTCACCGTCAAGTTTTGCCGGTTTAACCGCTTTGAAATATTCGTCAGAAGCCAGATTGATCAGCACCTTATCGGCTTGATCTTTAAGTAGCGCGTTAAGCTTCTCAGTGAGCAGGTCTCCCCAGAAAGCATAGAGAGTAGTGCCTTCCGTATTGGGCAGACGGATCCCCATTTCCAGCCTGTAGGGCATCATCAGATCCAGCGGGCGCAGCAGACCGTACAGCCCTGAGAGCATCCGCAGGTGGTTTTGCGCGAAGTCGAAATCTTTCTCGCTGAAATCTTCGGCCTGCAAACCCGTATACACATCGCCTTTAAAGGCCAGAATCGCCTGACGGGCATTGTCCGGGGAAAAATCCGGTTGCCAGTCATTGAAGCGCTCGGCGTTGAGCAGTGCGAGTTTATCGCTGATGCTCATCAGACTGGAGATTTGCGCGGGTGTCAGTTTGCGTGCAATACGAATTAACTGACTTGATTTATCCAGTAATTCGGGCTGGGTGAAGCGCTGGGTCGCCAACGGGCTTTCGTAATCCAGCGTTTTTGCAGGTGAAATAATGGTCAGCATAGTCGAATCCGTGTGGTCGGGTGTCGGTTCACTTTTAGCGGTGAGTAGGAAAGTACTGTAGCAAAAAATGGCCTGTAACCGGGGGTAAAAGTTGCCATGAGGCGTCCGCCGGGCAAATTTCTACAATAGGTAACACTTAGTTTTCTGGCTGAGAGGGGCGTTTCTGCCAAATACCGGGCTTAAGCTGCTGGCGGATTTCAGGGAAATGATCCGGATTAAACACCGGCGTTTTCCCCATTTTTCTCTGTCTTTCGTAGTCTTTGATGACCTTCATGGCGACGTCGGAGAGCAGCAACAGCGCGGTTAGATTGGTGATGGTCATCAATGCCATGGCAATGTCGGCCATTTTCCACACCAGAGGCAGTTCCGCCAGACAGCCAAAGGCCACCATGGCGAGCACCAGCAAACGGAAAACGAACAGTTTTGCGTGCTCACCGCTGTGCAGAAACATCAGGTTATTTTCGGCGTAGACATAATTCGCGGCGATAGAAGAAAAGGCAAAAACAAAAACAAAGGCAGCGACGAGAAGATGGCCTGGGGCACCGGTCGCCGAAGAAACAGCGGCCTGCAACAGCGCGATGCCCTCCAGTTTCTGGTCCGGTGCATCGAGTAAACCGGATGAGAGGATGATCAGTGCCGTGGCGGTACAAATGACAATGGTATCGATAAAGATGCCTAGCATCTGCGAAAACCCTACTGCCGCAGGATGAGAAGGTATAGGCGCCGCCAGCGCTGCGGCGTTGGGCGACGAGCCCATGCCTGCTTCATTGGAGAATAGGCCGCGCTGCACGCCCTGCGTCAATGCCTGCATGATGCCATAACCCACGGCGCCAGAGGCTGCTTCCTGCCAGCCAAAAGCACTTTTAAATATCAGCACAAATACCTGCGGTAAACGCTCAATATTATGCGCGATGACCCAGACAGCGAGGAGCAACCACGCCACCACCATCAGCGGTACAAGCCATTGTGAAATAAGCGAAAACGTTTTGAGGCCGCCAAATACCGTGGCGGCGGTCAGCACCAGCAATACCGCAAGAATGACATGCTCATCGGCATTGAAGCTCACGGCCGCTGCCTGCGCAATGGCGTTTGCCTGCAGTGCGTTGAAAATCAAGCCAAACGACAGCACCAGTAATATAGAGAAAAAGACGCCCATCCAGCGCATTCCCAATCCCCTGGTCATGTAATCGGCAGGCCCTCCGCGAAAACGCCCTTGCGTATCATGATTTTTATAGAGCTGGGCGAGGGTGTTTTCGAATAACGCCGTCGCCATGCCAATCAGCGCAATCGCCCACATCCAAAAAATCGCACCGGGCCCGCCAGCGGAGAGTGCGAGGGCAACGCCGGCCAGATTCCCTGTACCAATACGCGCCGCCAGACTGATACACAGTGCCTGGAAAGTGGAGATTCCGCGGGTATCGGATGAGGTCTTCAACAGGCTGGAGGAGAAAATATGCCCGAACTGGCGGAGCTGAATGAAGCGAGTACGCAGACTGAAGTAAATACCGGTACCGAGCAGCAAATAGATCAGAATCGATCCCCAGAGGATATTGTCGAAAAAATCGAGCATTTCGGTCATTGAATACCCTTGGTGGTCAATCTTTTGAAATCCAGGCCCGGCACTGACAGCATTGAAAATCCAGTCAGCCAGAGGGTTGAGCCGCTTAACATAGCGTTTTTATGTCACAAGCGACACTGTCATTTTGGCTGAAAAATTCGGATTTTGCTTAGGGAAAACACTTTATAAATTGCGGGTATCGAGGCGCTATATCTGCCTTGCACGTGGCTTTTTGCATGTTATCATCAGACAAAGGCAAGGCATGAAAATGCCTCAACGATAATGTACAAACGATGAGATATGCCAAATGACCGATAAACTGACCTCCCTACGCCAACTGACCAAAGTTGTTGCAGACACCGGGGATATCGCGGCAATTAAACTGTACCAGCCGCAAGATGCCACCACTAACCCGTCTCTGATCCTTAAAGCAGCGCAAATTCCTGAGTACCGCAAACTGATCGACGAAGCGATTGCCTGGGCTAAAGATCAAAGCAGCGATCGTGAGCAGCAGATCATTGATACCGCTGATAAGCTGGCGGTGAACATTGGCCTTGAGATCCTCAAGCTTGTGCCGGGCCGTATTTCTACCGAAGTTGATGCACGTCTGTCCTATGACACCAAAGCCAGCGTGGCAAAAGCCCACCGTCTGATCAAATTGTATAACGATGCCGGTATCAGCAATGACCGTATCTTGATCAAACTGGCATCCACCTGGCAGGGTATCTGCGCGGCAGAGATACTGGAAAAAGAAGGCATCAACTGTAACCTGACATTGCTGTTCTCCTTCGCTCAGGCACGTGCTTGTGCTGAAGCCGGTGCTTATCTGATCTCTCCGTTTGTTGGCCGTATTCTCGACTGGTATAAAGCCCACGGCGACAAAAAAGAGTTCGCTCCGCATGAAGATCCAGGCGTAGTTTCTGTGACTGAAATCTACGAATACTACAAACAGCACGGTTATGAGACCGTGGTGATGGGCGCAAGCTTCCGTAATATTGAAGAGATCATTGAGCTGGCCGGTTGTGACCGTCTGACTATCGGTCCCGATTTGCTGAAACAGCTGGCTGAAAGTGAAGGTCCGCTGGAGCGTAAGCTGTCTTACACCGGCGAAACCAAAGCACGCCCAGAGCGTTTGACTGAAGCTCAGTTCTACTGGGACCATAACCAGGATCCAATGGGTATCGACAAACTGGCGGAAGGTATCCGTAATTTTGCGATCGACCAGAATAAACTGGAAAAAATGATTTCTGACCTGCTGTAATATCAGCAACCCGGAATTCACGAAGGCGGCCATGGCCGCCTTTTTTATGCGCGTTATTTAGAAAATTTCATGCCGAGATGAAATTCGCGCGGCGCTTACCGATATACTTAGCCGTAACTGCGCGGCACTGTGGCTGCGCCGCCCGCTTTGCAACATAAAGCGCGGCGAAGAACGTTGTGGAGAATGGGCATGGATAAATTACGAATTGGTTTGGTATCGGTATCTGACCGCGCCTCGAACGGGGTCTATCAGGATCAGGGCATTCCTGCGCTTGAAGCCTGGCTGGAAAAAGCGCTTAGCACGCCTTTTACGCTGGATAAAAAACTGATCCCGGACGAGCAGCCGTTAATCGAACAGGCCCTCTGCGAGCTGGTGGATGAAAGTGGTTGTCATCTGGTGCTGACAACCGGTGGAACCGGCCCTGCGCGCCGTGACGTAACGCCGGACGCCACACTGGCTATTGCCGATCGCGAAATGCCGGGGTTTGGCGAACAGATGCGCCAAATCAGCCTGCACTTCGTACCTACCGCTATTTTGTCGCGTCAGGTGGGGGTTATCCGCAAGCAGGCGCTGATTTTGAATCTGCCGGGTCAGCCGAAAGCGATTCAGGAAACGCTGGAAGGTCTGAAAGACGGGGAGGGTAAGGTGATTGTGTCCGGTATTTTTGCCAGCGTGCCTTATTGTATCCAGTTGCTTGATGGTCCGTACGTCGAAACCCACGATGACGTGGTAGCAGCTTTTCGCCCCAAGAGTGCCCGTCGCGATACAAAAAACTAAAGTTAGGCTATTTCTGACATAAGATTCAGCCGTTGTGGTGTGAAAAGCGTTTGCCGCTATAGTAATGTTTACTTTACAAAAAGCGGCTTAAGCCTTTTTATCTCTACTCTGGTGCTACACGGTATCTTATGCAACACGCGAATAATCGCCGGCTGAACCGGCAAGATTTTAAAACCCTATCCCTTGCTGCCCTGGGCGGCGCGCTCGAATTCTACGATTTCATTATTTTTGTCTTCTTCGCTGCCGTCATTGGTGACCTCTTCTTCCCGGCAGATATGCCTGACTGGCTGCGACAGGTGCAAACCTTCGGTATTTTTGCCGCCGGTTATCTGGCACGTCCGCTGGGTGGCATTATTATGGCGCACTTCGGTGACCTGGTTGGCCGCAAGCGCATGTTCAGCTTGAGTATTTTACTTATGGCGCTGCCTACACTGGCGATGGGTATGCTGCCGACCTACGCTTCAATTGGTATTGCTGCCCCCTTGCTGCTGCTGCTGATGCGCGTTTTGCAGGGTGCGGCGATTGGTGGTGAAGTCCCCGGTGCATGGGTGTTTGTGGCCGAACATGTGCCGCGTAACCGTATCGGTTTTGCCTGCGGCACGCTGACGGCGGGACTGACGGCGGGTATTCTGCTCGGTTCTCTTGTCGCGACGCTACTCAACAGTACGCTCTCTCCTGCCATCATGCGTGATTACGGCTGGCGTATTCCGTTCTTCCTCGGTGGGATCTTTGGTCTGTTCGCGATGTATCTGCGCCGCTGGTTACAGGAAACGCCAATCTTCCTCGAGATGAAGGCGCATAAAGCACTGGCGGAAGAAATGCCGCTGAAATCCGTGGTAGTGAATCATAAAAAAGAGATCGTGGTGTCGATGATCATGACCTGGCTGCTTTCTGCCGGGATCGTGGTGGTGATCCTCATGACCCCGACCTATTTGCAAAAACAGCTGGGTATTCCGGCGGCTCAGGCATTGCAGGCTAACTGTCTGGCGACGATTGCGCTGACTTTTGGCTGTGTGGCGGCAGGGTGGATTGTTGACCGGCTGGGTGCCAGCAAGACGTTTATTATTGGTAGCCTGTTCCTTGGTGTTTGTACGTGGTCGTTCTACCACGTAGTTGCAGCGGACCCTTCTAAGCTGATGCTGATGTATACCCTTGCCGGTTTCAGCGTGGGCGTCGTGGGCGCTGTCCCTTATGTATTGGTCAGGGCTTTCCCGGCAGAAGTGCGCTTCACGGGAATTTCCTTCTCTTATAACGTAGCCTATGCCATTTTCGGCGGCCTCACGCCTGTGTTCGTGACCCTTATTATGCGCATTACGCCGATGGCGCCTGCGTATTACGTTCTTGCGTTGTCAGTGATTGGTTTGCTGACCGGCATTTATCTCAGCCGTGATTTAAACAATGAAAGCAAAACAAAGCCTGAATTTACTGAACGGGTGATCTCCGGTCAGTAATCGTTTTTTAAAAAAAAGCCCCGCATCGAAAACTGCGGGGTTTTTTTTATGCATGATGTATGAAAAGCGCGTTACGCGTTTTTCATAACACCAATCGGTAAGACTGTGCGGCCATATTGCTCGTTCAGCACTTCGGCCATTGCCAGATAAATAGCGCTGGCACCGCAGAAGATGCCTTCCCAGCCCGCGATATGCAGGACGGTGCTGTTGCCGGTCATATTTCCATAGCACAAGAGGGCAAATAAAATGGTCAGGCTGCCAAAAACGACTTGCAAACCACGGTTTGCCCTGAGTGTGCCAAAAAACATGAACAACGTGAAAATGCCCCAGAAGCCAAGATAGGCACCGAGGAAACTTTCACTGCTTGCATCGGCAAGACCCATGCGCGGCAACACCAGAATACCGACCAGGCTCAGCCAGAATGCGCCATAAGAAGTAAAAGCCGTCGTGCCAAACGTATTGCCCTTTTTAAACTCCATCACACCGGCCAGAATTTGAATCAGGCCGCCGTAGAAAATCCCCATGCTGACGATCACCGCGGTCAGCGGGAAGAAGCCTGCATTGTGTAAATTCAATAAGATAGTGGTCATGCCAAAACCCATCAAACCCAATGGGCCTGGATTAGCCATCATTTTGCTTTGCATATGTCCTCTGAACTATAAGTGTTGTGAATAAATAACAGGGCTATAACCGCTTGCGAACGGGCTAAAAAGTCCACATATCGTCAGAAGCGCGCAGCATCATAAGGAGGTGTTGGCGAGTAAACAATGATCTGGCGTAACCGCAGTTGAAGATTTTTTTTCATCGAACCCCTTGATGCTGGCTCGCATGGCCCCATCTTATTCTCAACCGCAGTTGTTACCGCCGGTAAAACAGCGATATCGGACAGTTGAAATCAAAGAAAACGTCCGCATATACAGTAGCAACCTGACCGATTATGAATTTTTAGTGGAGGCGTTTGAAATGGGTAGAATTATTGGGATCGACCTGGGTACCACCAACTCTTGTGTAGCAATCATGGATGGTACTACTGCACGTGTGCTGGAGAACGCCGAAGGCGACCGCACCACTCCTTCCATCATTGCTTATGCAGCTGATGGCGAAATCTTGGTAGGTTCACCGGCGAAACGCCAGGCCGTAACCAACCCGCAGAACACCCTGTTTGCGATTAAGCGCCTGATTGGCCGTCGCTTCCAGGACGAAGAAGTACAGCGCGATAAAGGCATCATGCCTTACCAGATCGTGGGCGCTGACAACGGCGATGCATGGATCGACGTGAAGGGCCAGAAAATTGCTCCTCCGCAGATCTCTGCTGAAGTGCTGAAGAAAATGAAGAAAACGGCAGAAGACTATCTGGGCGAACCAGTAACTGAAGCGGTTATCACGGTACCTGCATACTTCAACGATGCTCAGCGTCAGGCAACCAAAGACGCCGGCCGTATCGCAGGTCTGGAAGTAAAACGTATCATCAACGAACCAACCGCTGCAGCTCTGGCCTATGGTCTGGATCGTGAAGTCGGCAACCGCACTATCGCGGTATACGACCTCGGTGGTGGTACTTTCGATATCTCTATTATCGAAATTGACGAAGTTGATGGAGAAAAAACCTTCGAAGTTCTGGCAACCAATGGTGATACTCACCTCGGTGGTGAAGACTTCGACAGCCGCCTGATCAACTACCTGGTTGAAGAGTTCAAGAAAGACCAGGGTATGGATCTGCGTAATGATCCGCTGGCGATGCAGCGTCTGAAAGAAGCGGCAGAGAAAGCGAAAATCGAACTCTCTTCTGCTCAGCAGACTGACGTCAACCTGCCGTACATCACTGCTGATGCGACAGGTCCAAAACACATGAACATCAAAGTGACTCGCGCAAAACTTGAGTCACTGGTTGAAGATTTGGTTAACCGTTGTATTGATCCGCTGAAAGTGGCTCTGAAAGATGCTGGCCTGTCTGTGTCCGATATTCAGGACGTGATCCTGGTCGGTGGTCAGACCCGTATGCCAATGGTTCAGAAGAAAGTCGCTGAATTCTTTGGTAAAGAACCACGTAAAGACGTGAACCCGGATGAAGCAGTGGCTATCGGTGCTGCGGTTCAGGGCGGCGTGTTGTCTGGTGATGTTAAAGATGTTCTGTTGTTGGATGTGACTCCACTGTCTCTGGGTATCGAAACCATGGGCGGCGTGATGACTCCGTTGATCACCAAGAACACCACCATCCCGACTAAGCACAGCCAGGTGTTCTCTACCGCTGAAGACAACCAGTCTGCGGTAACCATCCACGTTGTGCAGGGTGAGCGTAAACGTTGTGTGGATAACAAATCGCTGGGTCAGTTCAACCTGGATGGTATTCAGGCTGCACCACGCGGTATGGCGCAGATCGAAGTCACCTTCGACCTGGATGCTGATGGTATCTTGCACGTTTCTGCTAAAGACAAAAACACCGGTCGTGAGCAGAAAATTACCATCAAAGCTTCTTCTGGTCTGACCGAAGAAGAGATCCAGAAAATGGTAAACGATGCAGAAGCCAATGCTGAGTCGGATCGCAAGTTCGAAGAGCTGGTTCAGACTCGTAACCAGGCGGATCATCTGGTCCACAGCACGCGTAAACAGTTAGAAGAAGCTGGCGATAAACTGCCTGCTGAAGACAAAACTGCTATCGACGACGCTCTGAAAGCACTGGAAGCAGTGATTAAAGGCGAAGATAAAGCAGAGATCGAAGCGAAACTTCAGGCCCTGGTTCAGGTGTCCGGTAAGTTAGCCGAGATTGCTCAGCAGCAAGGCCAGACTGAAGGCGGCGACGACAGCGCGAAGAAAGATGACGACGTTGTTGACGCTGAATTCGAAGAAGTTAAAGACAAGAAATAATCGCCCTTAAGCGGGCACAGTAAGAGTCTATTACTGAAAACCAGCACGGGCGTCGAGGAAACTCTGCGCCCGTGCACGCATGTTGAGGGCAGGAAAAAGTATGGCGAAGCAAGATTATTACGAGCTCCTGGGCGTTTCTAAAACGGCCGATGAGCGCGAAATCAAAAAGGCGTATAAACGCCTGGCGATGAAGCATCACCCTGACCGTAACCAGGGTGATAAAGACTCCGAAACCAAATTTAAAGAGATCAAAGAAGCGTACGAAATTCTGACCGATGCGCAGAAACGTGCCGCTTACGACCAATACGGTCATGCTGCTTTTGAACAAGGTGGGATGGGCGGCGGTGGTGGGTATGGCGGTGGCGGCGGTGCAGATTTCAGCGACATCTTTGGTGACGTCTTTGGCGACATCTTCGGTGGTGGCCGCCGTCAGCGCGCCAGCCGGGGTTCCGATCTGCGCTACAATATGGATCTGACTCTGGAAGAGGCCGTTCGTGGTGTCACCAAAGAGATCCGCATTCCAACGCTTGCCGAATGTGATGTTTGCCACGGCAGCGGTGCTAAAGCCGGAAGCTCGCCGGTTACCTGTTCAACCTGCCATGGCGCAGGCCAGGTACAGATGCGTCAGGGCTTCTTTACGGTGCAGCAGGCGTGTCCTACCTGTCAGGGCCGCGGCAAAGTTATCAAAGATCCGTGCAACAAATGTCACGGTCATGGTCGCGTAGAACGTTCTAAAACGCTGTCAGTGAAGATCCCTGCCGGCGTTGATACTGGCGACCGTATTCGTCTTGAAGGCGAAGGTGAGGCCGGTGAACATGGCGCACCAGCGGGCGATCTGTACGTTCAGGTTCAGGTCAAAGCGCACAAAATCTTTGAGCGTGAAGGCAATAATCTTTATTGCGAAGTTCCTATCAACTTTGCAATGGCAGCCCTCGGTGGCGAAATTGAAGTGCCAACGCTTGACGGTCGCGTCAAACTGAAAGTGCCTGCGGAAACGCAGACCGGCAAACTGTTCCGTATGCGCGGACGCGGCGTTAAGTCAGTTCGCGGCGGCGCTCAGGGTGACCTGCTTTGCCGCGTTGTGGTCGAGACTCCAGTCAGCCTCAACGAAAAGCAAAAACAGCTGCTGCGTGATTTAGAAGAGAGTTTTGGCGGTGCGTCAGGCGAGAAAAACAGCCCGCGCTCTAAAAGCTTTTTAGATGGCGTGAAAAAGTTTTTCGATGATTTGACCCGCTAATTGGCATACTGCCTCAGGCAGAAGCCGAAGCTCTTCAATCCCCGTCTGCTGTTTAGCGACGGGGATTTTTTGTTTTTGTCGGCCAGGCAATCACGGTCATGTTAGAAGATAGGGTTTGAATGGCTCGTAAAAACCGAATGATAAAAGAGTAATAATCGATTTTTTCCGAATCATAATGAACGGTATCATGTTGCCATCTGTGCGGACTACAGTCTGCCCATCATGCTTAACAGGAGAGTTAGAGTGTCGAATATTATCCGTCAGTTTTTACGAATGGAGGCTGCAGGCGGTATTGTCCTGATCGTTGCAGCTATCGTGGCGTTGGTGATGGCAAACACGCCATTGCAGACGCTGTATCACTCATTTTTAAATGTGCCAGTGACGCTGCGTATTTCAGACCTGCTGATTGATAAGCCTTTGCTGCTCTGGATTAACGACGGGTTAATGGCAGTCTTCTTCTTGATGATCGGTCTGGAAGTGAAGCGCGAGCTCCGCGAAGGGGCGCTGGCAAACCGCGAGCAGGCGTTGTTCCCTGCGATAGCAGCTATCGGCGGCATGGTGGCACCCGCGCTGATTTACCTGCTCTTTAACGGTTCTGACGAGGTGGTTCGTCAGGGGTGGGCCATCCCGGCAGCGACGGATATTGCGTTTGCACTCGGCGTTATGGCATTGCTTGGCTCACGTGTTCCAACTGGCCTGAAAGTATTCTTACTGGCGTTGGCGATTATCGATGATCTGGGCGCTATTGTGATCATCGCCCTGTTCTACAGCCATGATGTCTCCATAATGGCATTGGGTCTGGCTGCGTTGTCAATCGCGGTTCTGGCATGGATGAACTGGCGTGGTGTAGGAAAATTAACGCCTTATTTGCTGGTGGGTATGGTGTTGTGGGTCTGTGTGCTGAAGTCCGGTATTCATGCCACGCTGGCCGGAGTGATCCTCGGATTCTTTATCCCATTAAACACTAAACAAAAAGTGTCGCCAGCCCGCAGGCTCGAACATGGCATCCACCCGTATGTTGCCTGGCTGATTCTGCCTCTGTTTGCCTTTGCGAACGCGGGCGTCTCGCTGCAGGGGGTCTCGGCAGAAGGCGTATTCTCCCTGCTTCCGATGGGTATTGCCGCCGGTCTCCTGCTGGGTAAGCCTATCGGAATCATGCTCTTTAGCGGCATTGCCGTAAAAATGGGAATTGCACGTTTACCGCACGGCATTAACTTTAAGCAGATTGCTGCAGTATCAGTGCTGTGTGGTATCGGATTCACGATGTCGATTTTCATCGGTTCACTGGCATTTGTGAAAGCCGATCCTGCTTTGATGACCTACGCGAAAATCGGCATTTTGCTGGGTTCAACGCTGTCTGCGGTCATCGGCTATGTATTACTTAACAAGCTATTACCGAAAAAAATGCGCCATCAGGGTGAGTAAAGACAGGGCGCGCTGCCATGTGTGAGCGTAGAGCGACAGGGAGGGGCAGGTATGTCACATATTAATTTTAATCATCTGTATTATTTCTGGCAGGTATGTAAGACCGGTTCGGTGGTGGGGGCGGCAGAGGCATTATTTCTGACGCCGCAAACCATCACCGGGCAGATAAAATCGCTAGAAGACCGCATGGGAGGTAAGCTTTTTAAGCGGCAGGGTCGCGGGCTGGTGCCTTCAGAACTCGGGCAACTGGTATTCCGCTATGCTGACAAAATGTTCACGATGAGCCAAGAGATGCTGGACATTGTTAACTACCGAAAGGAGTCCAGCCTGCTGTTTGATGTGGGAGTGGCGGATGCGCTCTCTAAAAGGCTGGTCAGCCGGGTGCTGGATGCCGCGGTAGCGGATAATGAAAGCATTCACCTGCGCTGTTTTGAGTCCACGCATGAGATGCTGCTGGAACAACTCAGCCAGCATAAGCTGGATATGATTTTGTCCGATTGCCCGGTGGATTCCACGCAGCAGGAAGGGTTGTTCTCAGTGAAGCTGGGAGAAAGCCCTATTAGTTTTTATTGCCGGGAACCTGCGGGAGAGGAGGCTTTTCCGGCCTGTCTTGAAAAGCGTCCGTTACTGATCCCCGGCAGACGTTCTATGTTGGGGCGTAAGCTGCTCAACTGGTTCAACATTCAGGGCCTGAAGGTACAGATTTTAGGTGAGTTTGATGATGCAGCGCTGATGAAAGCATTTGCGAGAAACCATAACGCTATTTTTGTGGCCCCTTCATTCTACTCCGCCGAAGTGTTTTTGGATGAAGGCATTGTAGAGGTCGGGCAGGTAGACGGGCTGATGGAGGAGTATTACGTCATTTTTGCAGAGAGAATGATTCAGCACCCCTCGGTGCAGCGCGTTTGTCACACTGATTTCACGGTCCTGTTCGGGAACTGACCGGCGGGAGTATTCAAATTACAGACATAAAAAAACCGGCAGAAGCCGGTTTTTTTATCAAGCAGACAACGTAATGCGATTATTGCATTGCGTTGATTGCCGCCGTAAGGTTTGACTTATGACGAGCTGCTTTGTTCTTGTGGATCAGGCCTTTGCAAGACTGACGGTCCACAATTGGTTGCATTTCGTTAAATGCATTTTGTGCAGCAGCTTTGTCGCCTGCTGCAATAGCCGTGTGTACCTTCTTGATAAAGGTACGCATCATTGAACGGCGGCTCGCGTTATGCTGACGACGTTTTTCTGACTGTACGGCGCGTTTCTTAGCTGATTTGATATTAGCCAAGGCCAACTCCCAAATATTTTTCTATTGATGAACAATTCAAAGGCCGAGGAATATGCCTTTTCGGTCTTCTTTTGTCAACGGATTTGTGCAAATAAGCGGCGTTTCTCTGTTTAAACGGAGTTCAAACTTCAAGCGACGCTTGTTACGTTGTGATGGCGCAGGATTTTAACAGCTTCCCACCTTGGAATACAGCCTTTCGCAAGAAAATTCGAGAGGAGAGTGGTAATTCAGCCAACGGGGGCATTAAGGCTTTGTTTCGACGAAAAGTCACGCTTTCCCTGAGAAGAATGAAATATTTTCCTCGGCACGCTCCCCTTTGAGCCGCCAGATCTGCCGTATGGCAAAGAGAATGCGGTGATCCGGTGAATCGCTGGTTAACCTTGAAGGCTGTACAAGGTATAATCCGCCGATTTCCACCGTTATGCGTCAGCTATGGATTTGAGCCAGCTATGGAGCTAATTCGCGGGATACACAATATTCGGGCACGCCATCATGGCTGTGTTCTTACTATTGGCAATTTTGACGGCGTACATCGCGGTCATCAGGCATTGATAGAACAGCTCAAGCTGGAAGGGCAGAGGCTGAGCTTACCGGTTATGGTGATGATTTTTGAACCGCAACCGCTGGAGCTGTTTGCCGGTGATAAAGCACCTGCGCGGCTGACCAGTTTACGGGATAAAGCCAAATATCTGGCGGAATGCGGCGTGGATTATCTGCTCTGCGTGCGTTTCGATCCCCGCTTTGCCGCCAACAGTGCTCAGGCTTTTGTCTCGCAATTGCTGGTTGAAAAGCTGGGCGTCAAGTTTCTGACCGTCGGTGATGATTTTCGTTTTGGCGCAGGGCGTCTGGGCGATTTCCCGCTTTTGCAAAAAGCCGGGGCCGAATATGGGTTTGACGTCATCAGCACTCAGACATTTCGTGATGGCGGGAATCGCATTAGCAGCACGGCGATCCGCGATGCCTTACGCGATGACGACCTGCAACTGGCCGCAAACCTGCTCGGCCACCCGTTCAGTATTTCAGGACGCGTGGTACACGGCGATAAGCTTGGCCGCACCATCGGCTTCCCAACGGCCAACGTGCCGTTGAAGCGCGTGGTCTCACCCGTCAGGGGCGTCTATGCTGTGGACGTGTTAGGTTTGGGCGCAGGGCCTCTGCCTGGAATTGCCAACATTGGCATACGTCCGACAGTCGGCGGTGTCCGCAAGCAGTTGGAAGTCCACCTGCTCGACACAACAATGGATTTATATGGGCGCCACATTGACGTGGTGCTGCGCGCAAAATTGCGCAATGAACAGCGGTTTGCCTCGCTTGATGCGTTAAAGCAACAAATCGCGAGCGATGAGGTGACGGCCCGGACATTCTTTGGGTTACTACCACGCTAACTATTTATGACAGGCAAAGGGGTGCAAACCACGAGCCTGGTATCCAGCCAAAAAAACGGAACCGAGAATCTAATGAGTGACTATAAGAACACCCTGAACTTGCCGGAAACAGGGTTCCCGATGCGTGGCGATTTGGCCAAGCGTGAACCTGACATGCTGAAGAACTGGTATGAGCAGGATCTGTACGGGATTATTCGAGCAGCCAAAAAGGGTAAGAAATCCTTTATTTTGCATGACGGCCCTCCGTATGCGAACGGCAGCATTCATATTGGTCACTCAGTTAACAAAATTCTCAAAGACATTATTATTAAGTCCAAAGGCATGGCCGGTTTTGACTCGCCTTATATCCCGGGCTGGGATTGTCATGGTCTGCCGATTGAACTGAAAGTTGAACAGCTGATCGGTAAGCCGGGCGAGAAAGTCACGGCGTCGGAATTCCGCGCAGCTTGCCGTAAATACGCCGCTGAGCAGGTTGAAGGCCAGAAACAAGACTTTATCCGCCTTGGGGTGTTGGGCGACTGGGATCACCCGTACCTGACTATGGACTTCAAGACTGAAGCCAACATTATCCGTGCGCTCGGTAAAATCATTGGCAACGGTCATCTGCATAAAGGTGCTAAACCTGTGCACTGGTGTACCGATTGCGGTTCATCTCTGGCCGAAGCTGAAGTCGAATATTACGACAAAACGTCGCCATCCATCGACGTCACCTTTCATGCGGTAGACCCTGCGGGAGTGGCAGCGAAGTTTGGTGCCAGCGCGTTCGAAGGCCCGGTTTCTCTGGTTATCTGGACCACGACGCCGTGGACTATGCCAGCTAACCGTGCGATCTCCCTGAACGCTGAGTTCTCTTATCAGCTGGTGCAGATCGACGGCCAGTGTCTGATCCTGGCAACCGATCTGGTTGAAAGCGTGATGAAACGTGCCGCTATTGCACAGTGGAAAGTGTTGGGCGAATGCAAAGGAGCCGATCTTGAGCTGCTGCGCTTCAATCACCCGTTCCTTGGCTTTGACGTGCCGGCCATTCTTGGCGACCACGTAACGCTTGATGCCGGTACCGGTGCCGTTCATACCGCGCCGGGTCACGGCCCGGATGACTTCGTTATCGGCCAGAAATACGGTCTTGAAGTCGCTAACCCAGTTGGGCCGAACGGCTGCTACCTGCCGGGTACTTACCCGACGCTGGACGGCAAATTCGTCTTTAAAGCGAATGATCTGATTGTCGACCTGCTGCGTGAAAAAGGCGCTTTGCTGCACGTTGAGAAAATCACTCACAGCTATCCGTGCTGCTGGCGTCATAAAACGCCGATCATCTTCCGCGCTACGCCGCAGTGGTTTGTCAGCATGGATCAGAAAGGCCTGCGTGCGAAATCGCTCGAAGAGATCAAAGGCGTGCAGTGGATCCCCGAGTGGGGCCAGGCACGTATCGAAAACATGGTCGCGAACCGTCCCGACTGGTGTATTTCCCGTCAGCGTACCTGGGGCGTGCCGATGTCGCTGTTCGTTCACAAAGACACAGAGCAGCTGCACCCGCGTACGCTTGAGCTGATGGAAGAGGTTGCCAAACGTGTAGAAGTTGATGGCATTCAGGCGTGGTGGGACTTAAACCCTGCCGATATCCTGGGCGCTGACGCTGCGGATTACGTAAAAGTGCCTGACACGCTGGACGTCTGGTTTGACTCAGGTTCAACCAGCTCATCGGTAGTGGGTGTGCGTCCTGAATTTAACGGTCATGACGCCGATCTGTATCTGGAAGGCTCTGACCAGCATCGCGGCTGGTTCATGTCATCTCTGATGATCTCGACCGCCATGAAAGGCAAAGCGCCATACAAACAGGTTCTGACTCACGGTTTCACCGTCGATGGTCAGGGCCGCAAAATGTCTAAATCTATCGGCAATACCATTGCGCCTCAGGACGTGATGAACAAACTCGGTGGCGACATTCTGCGTCTGTGGGTAGCTTCAACGGACTATACCGGCGAAATCGCCGTGTCAGATGAGATCCTCAAACGTGCGGCCGATTCATACCGCCGTATCCGTAATACCGCGCGCTTCCTGCTGTCGAACCTCAATGGTTTCGACCCGGCATTGCATTGTGTAAAACCGGAAGAGATGGTGGTGTTGGATCGCTGGGCCGTTGGCCGTGCGCAGGCTGCACAGGAAGAGATCATTGCCGCTTACGAGCGTTATGATTTCCACGGTGTGGTACAGCGTCTGATGCAGTTCTGTTCGGTTGAAATGGGCTCGTTCTATCTCGATATCATTAAAGACCGTCAGTACACCGCGAAAAGCGACAGCGTCGCCCGCCGCAGCTGTCAGACCGCGCTTTACCATATTTCTGAAGCGCTGGTACGCTGGATGGCACCGATCATGTCCTTTACTGCGGACGAGATCTGGGCGTTCCTGCCGGGTTCGCGCGAGAAGTTTGTCTTCACCGAAGAGTGGTACGACGGCCTATTTGGTCTGGCGGCTGATGAATCGATGAACGATGTTTTCTGGGATGAGCTGCTGAAAGTGCGCGGCGAAGTGAACAAAGTGATCGAACAGGCACGTGCAGATAAACGTCTGGGTGGGTCGCTTGAAGCCTCCGTGACGCTGTTTGCTGATGACGCTCTCGCGGCTGATCTGCTATCTCTTGGCAACGAACTGCGCTTTGTTCTGCTGACGTCCGGTGCCCGCGTGGCGTCACTGGCCGAAGCAGATGACACTGCACAGGCCAGCGAATTGCTTAAAGGTCTGAAGATTGGTTTGGAAAAAGCCGAAGGTGATAAATGTCCGCGCTGCTGGCATTACACCACTGACGTCGGCCAGAACGCGGAACACAGCGAAATCTGTGGCCGTTGTGTGACTAACATTGCCGGCGACGGCGAAGAGCGCAAGTTTGCATAATGACTAAACCTCTCTGTTCCACCGGAATCCGCTGGCTTTGGCTGGCGGTAGTGGTTGTTATCCTGGACCTTGGCAGCAAATTCCTGGTGATGGGCCATTTTCAACTCGGCGAATCCATGCCGCTGATTCCGTTCTTTAATCTGACCTATGCGCATAACCCTGGCGCAGCGTTCAGTTTTCTGGCGGACAAAGGCGGCTGGCAGCGTTGGTTCTTTGCCTTGATTGCCCTGGTGATCGTCGTGATCCTGCTGGTGCTGATGTATCGCAACAGTGGCAAGCAGCGTTTGACCAATATCGCTTTCGCCATGATTATCGGCGGTGCGCTTGGCAATCTGTTTGATCGCATGGTGCACGGTTTTGTCATCGACTTTATCGATTTTTACGTCAATGACTGGCATTACCCGATCTTCAATCTGGCCGACAGCTTTATCTGTGTCGGCGCGGTATTGGTGGTATTGGAAGGCTTCTTAGCCAAACCGAATACAGCTGCGAAAAGTAAAGGATAAGAGAACCATGTCTGAACAGGTGAAACACGACAGCGCGGTATTGGTGCACTTTACGTTGAAGCTAGAAGATGGCTCAACGGCTGAGTCTACCCGTGCCAACGGCAAACCTGCGCTGTTTCGTCTTGGCGATAGCAGCCTGTCTGACGCGCTGGAAAACGAGCTGTTGGGGCTGAAGGTGGGTGATAAGCACGCCTTTACTCTGGCACCTGAATCGGCTTTCGGTTCGAAAAGCCCGGATTTGGTGCAGTATTTTTCCCGTCGTGATTTTCAGGAAACCGGCATCCCCGATGCCGGTACTATCATGTTATTTACCACCCGTGACGGCAGCGAAATGCCCGGTGTGGTCCGTGACGTGACTGAAGATTCGATCACCGTTGATTTCAACCATCCGCTGGCGGGCCAGCATATCGATTTTGATATCGAAGTGCTGGAGATCGATCCACAACGGGAGGAGAAGCATGCAAATACTGCTGGCTAATCCGCGAGGATTCTGTGCAGGCGTCGATCGTGCGATCAGCATTGTCGAACGGGCGCTCGAACTTTACGGCGCACCGATCTATGTACGTCACGAAGTGGTACATAACCGCTACGTGGTGGACAGCTTGCGTCAGCGCGGTGCGATTTTTATCGAGCAAATCAATGAAGTGCCTGATGGTTCGATCCTGATTTTCTCCGCACACGGTGTTTCTCAGGCGGTGCGTGCAGAAGCCAAAGCGCGTGACCTGACGATGTTATTTGACGCGACGTGTCCGCTGGTGACCAAAGTCCATATGGAGGTGGCGCGTGCCAGCCGTAAGGGCACAGAAGCGATTCTGATTGGTCATGCTGGGCATCCGGAAGTGGAAGGGACGATGGGCCAGTACAGCAATCCGCAAGGAGGTATGTACCTGGTTGAGTCGCCTGCGGATGTGTATAAATTGCAGGTTAAGGATGAAAATAACCTGTGCTTTATGACCCAGACGACGCTGTCTGTCGATGATACTTCTGAGGTGATCGATGCGCTGCGCGATCGTTTTCCAAAGATTATCGGCCCGCGCAAAGATGACATCTGTTACGCGACGACTAACCGTCAGGAAGCGGTACGTAATCTGGCCGATGATGCTGATATCGTGCTGGTGGTTGGCTCGAAAAACTCCTCGAATTCCAACCGGCTGGCTGAACTGGCGCAACGGGTTGGCGTGCCTTCCTATCTGATTGACTCGGCAGCTGATATTCAGGAAGCCTGGCTTAAAGATGCGAAACGCATTGGTTTAACCGCTGGCGCTTCCGCTCCGGATATTCTGGTGCAGGACGTGATCAATAAGCTGAAAGCCTTTGGCTGCGCTGAGGTGATTAACATGGAAGGACGCGAGGAAAATATCGTGTTCGAAGTGCCGAAAGAGCTGCGGGTAGACATCAAACAGATCGATTAGTCGTTTCTCAGCCGTGTCTGTTTTATTCAATGGGATGTCCTTAACCGGCATCCCATTTTTGATCTTAACGCGTAGAGATTAATCGATTAACCGCCTATACTGAACGGGTCTGTTTTTCCTTGGGCGGAGTCTACAGATGAGTATTAATCCTTGCGTACCCCCGCAGGTTGACCTGCTGACCGGGTGCTTCGATGCGCCGAATGTCCAGCGTAAATCAACCTGCATCAGCGATCTTTCCGGCGTATTTCGTGATGAGTCCGCACGTCAGGCTTTACCTGATGACCTCAAGGTGTATCAGGTTGAAATGCTGGTGTCACCACAGCAGGAGGGCGAGTTGCATAGCGGCACGACGCATCTGATGCCGGGCAAAGTGGGTGACGAGTTTTTTATGACGCGCGGGCATTTTCATCAGCGTCGTGAGCAGGCTGAATTCTATTTCGGTCTGCGCGGTCATGGCATCTTGTTGCTACAGCCTGAGAACGGTCCCGCGTATGCCGAACAGGTTTTCGCCGGCAGCGTTCACCATATCCCTTCTTATACCGCTCACCGTCTGGTGAATACCGGTGCTGAAATTCTCTCTGCTTTAGCCGTATGGCCGGTCGTAGCGGGGCATGATTACGAGGTTCTACAACCTGATGGCTTCAGCCTGCGCGTTTATGATCGCGAAGGCAAAGTCTCTCTGGAGGCTGCGCGTGTCTGATTCCTCCGTGCGTGATTTTGGGCTGCCATTGAGCATTACCCGCCAGCCGATGGGATTTGTTTACCATCAGGACGTGACCGGGCCGGTTCCGGAGATCCGCACGCTGGATCAAATACGTCCATCGCTGCGCGATCCTCAGTGTGACGGGCCGGAACAGGTCTATGCGATTGCCATGGACGTCGCCCGCCATATTCACCATCAGGTGCTTCAAACCCGTATGTTGCTGTTTGGCGTGGTGACCTATGCGTCGGGGCGTCTGGGGGATGAGCCGGTACGCAGCCAGGGGCACGTTCATCGTATCAGCCAGCACAGCGGCTGGTCGCCGCCGGAACTGTATGAAATCTGGCAAGGCAAGGCAGTGATTTATATGCAGGAATACGTTGAACAGGATCCCGGCCGATGCTTTGCGATCCACGCCGGGCCGGGTGACAAAGTTCTGGTTCCACCGGGCTGGGCGCATGCCACTATTTCTGCTGACCCTCATACCCCGCTGACCTTTGCCGCGTGGTGCGATCGTGAATACGGATTCGAATACGACGCGGTGCGCGAGCGGAAAGGGCTGGCCTGGTATCCGTTACTGCAAGGCGACCACATTACGTGGCAGCAAAACGCTCACTACTCCCCGGCGCGGCTGTATGCAACGCAGCCAAGACACTATGTTGAATTTGGTATTACCGCGGAGCCTTTGTATCGCCAGTTTGAAGAGGATCCCGCGCGCTTACAGTTTATTTCTGACCCCGGCAGTGTGGCCGATAAATGGGTGAATTTTGTGCCTTAGCCCTGTGGCATCACCATCAAAATGGGCGACTGATTGAGCCGCCCATTTTGCATTCTGACCAGCGCTGACTTGAACCTAACCCAATACCCCGGAGGCCACGCCAAGCGCCGCCAGCACCAGCAGACTGACCATCGCTTTTACCGGCGACAAGCCCCGCTTTGCCATAAAGTACCAAACGCCAATCACGACTAATAAAGGCATGAGCTGAGGGAAGATTCCGTCGAGCATCTGCTGAACGTGGATATTCACGCCATCTTTAGTGACGAACTCTAACCCGGTCCCGAGTTTTACATAACTCGCCGCCACGCCGCCCATCACAAATACGCCCAGTAGTGAAAGCGCCTCGCGCAGCTTGGTCGATTTGCTGCTCACCAGCACTTCGACAGACCCCGATCCCATGCGGTAGCCTTTCATGAACAGCCAGTAAGAGCCGCAGATCATAATGGCGTTAAAGGAAATGATGTAAAACAGCGGCCCGATAATACTGCCTCCCGCCGCCAGCGCCATCCCGATACTGAGTAAAATAGGGATAAGCATGCCTGGGATCATCGAGTCCCCAATCCCGGCGATGGGCCCCATCAGCCCCACTTTCAGCGTGTTAATCGCTTCACCATCGATAGGTTCGCCATTCGCCTTTTTCTCCTCAAGCCCGACGGCCATCCCGTTTACGATAGCGCCGATTTGTGGCTCGGTATTGTAAAAGGAAGCGTGGCGGCGCATGGCTTCAATGCGTTGTTTAGGATCGCTGTACAGCTTTTTGATGGCGGGCATCATCCCGAGACAAAAACCGAAGGACTCCAGACGCTCAAAACTCATCGAGGAAAGGTTGTACATCATCCATGCCCGCCAACAACGGCGCAGATCTTTCTTATCGAGTGAAACCGGTGTGGTATTCATCAGAATTCATCCTCGTCATCAGTGGGCGTCGGTGAAGCAGATGCGCTGACCGGCTCAGGCTTGTAGTTGTAGTGAATCAAAGAGAGCAGCGCACCGACGATAACCAGTGCCACCATGTTCAGATGCAAAAAGACGATGCAGATAAAACCGACCAAAAAGTAGATCCACAGCGTATAGCTTTTGATGATCTGCTTGAGCAGAATCGCAATACCTACCGCAGGCAAAATGCCGCCGACCACGCTCATGGTCTTGATAATGATTTCAGGCAGGCTATCCATGAAGGCGCTGATGTACTGCGCGCCGAAAAACACGGCGATAAATGTAGGGATAAATCTCAGCAGGAAGTTAGTAATTTGCGGGCCAATAGCGCTGTTGAAGTAGACGCCGCGTTCATCGCCTTTTTCTAAAGAGACATCAGCGCGGTGGTTCCAGTACGAGTTCAGCACCATCATAACGTTGAATAAAATCGTGCCCGCTATGCCGATGGTGGCCGCCAGCGCAACGGCGACGTCGGTCCCTTTTCCGGATAAAATTCCCAGCGCAATGGCGGGAAATGCGACGAAGTTGAGATCCGAAGGCATAGAGCCGCCGGGTGTCACCATGGCGATATACACGGCCTGCACGGCAACGCCGATGATGATGCCGGTCGTGACATCCCCGAGAATAAACCCCACTAACATGCCCGAAACTAACGGACGGGTTATGGTGTACCAGCCGCCGGTCAGCCCCAGTAACCAGGGGGTGCTGAGTGCGCCGAGATAACAAAGTATCCCGATAAGCGTTGCTTCAAACCACATAAGTTGCCTCTTTTAATTGAGTTTTTTTTGAGCATCTTGCCACTGATAAAAGCTGCCATCCGGCACTAACCGAAATTCAATCCGATATCCGAGATTGCTGAGAAAATTAAAGGCATCAATTTCTTCTGCGTTCACCGACTGATTAGGGCCAATCACCACGGTATGACTGCGTGAACTCATTGGTCCTACGTTGATTTTTTGATTGAGATTGGTGAGGTCGATTCCCGCCTCAATCAGACGCCGTAAGGTCACAGGCGATTTTCCTATGACGAAATAGCGCTTTTCGCTCGCGATCACCTTGGGCAATTTGGTGATCGCTGTTGCTACGTCAAAAAGCCAAACTTTAGTGTCAGAAACCGCGCCTTTCATCACCGAAGAGAGCAGGGGATCGGCGGCGACATCATCATCAATAGCCACGATGCCGTCGCAGGGCAACTCTTTGGCCCAGCGCGTGACCAACTGCCCATGAATAACCCGATCGTCAATGCGTACAAAGGATAGTGCCATGATGACTCCTTAAAATTCTTCGTCAGGTTTTGCCTGTGGCGGCCGGGCATAGATCATGGATTCTGCCGCTTGTGCGATCAGCGTTTGGGCGACGAAATGCACATCGGTTTCATCCAGAAAATCCATGCTCATCAGCAACATGGGGAAGTTGACGCCGCAAATCACGGCGACGGGTTTCAGAGCATCGGCAGAGAATGAATGGCAACAGGCGATATTAAATGGCGTGCCGGACTGCATGTCGCACAGCACCAGAATACCGTCGGCAGACGCGCTCTGCTTTTTGATTTCCAGAGCGAACTCCAGCCTGAATGCGTCAATACCGTCTTCATCACGCAGGCTGACAAACGTGGTTTGAGCCAGCTTGCCATAGACCATTTGCGCGCTGTCCAGCAGCCCTTCGGCGAACTTCCCGTGGGTGGCTAACAGAATATGAATCATGGTTAACCCCTTACCCAGGCTTTGAGCGTGGCCAATGTTTTACCTTGCCCGTTAACGGGACGAATGCGGTATTTCCCCACGGCGGCGGGAACAATAAAGGTTTCCGCGTAATGCACCGTGAACGGGGCAAAGCGGTTATCAGGACTCTCTACGACGGCCTCTTCACCCTCAACCAGATTGAGCACATTCACCCGTCCTTCAGTATCATGGTCAACGGCCTGACTGAACCAATGGCGGCGGGTCTCAATAAACTCACGTTCATGTAAGCCTGTGCGCTCTTCACGCCAGCCATCGCCGCCGCACAGAGGCTCAACTCGGTTAATCAGATGTGACTCTACCCACTCAGTATCCCGAGCCCAGTCAATAACCTGTTCGCCATGCTCAAGATGCACCGGGCGGGGGAGGCCATCGAGGCCCAGACGGCCCCAGTCCCATAGCTTGAAGGTGAAGATATAAGGTGTGGCGCTGATCTCCAGCACCATGGTGCCTGAACCCGAACAGTGAATGGTTCCTGCTGGGATGAGAAAGTGATCGTGTGTTTTGGCAGGGAAGCGGTTGATAAATTTCTCATCATCAAAGGCTTTTTCACCGCGCTGAGCGGCGGCTAAATCCTGCATCATCTCCTGAGGTTGAATCCCTGTCCGGGTGCCCAGATAAACCTGTGCATCGGGCTCGGCGGCGAGAATGTAATAGCTCTCATCCTGGGTGTAGTGCATCCCGAAGGTTTGCTGAATATATTCGGTCAGCGGGTGAACCTGACAGCTGAGATTCTGACCGCCAATGGTATCGAGAAAATCAAAGCGAATCGGGAATTCAGCGCCAAAGCGGGCGTGAACTTTTTCGCCTAACAGAGGCTGAGGGTAGAGCAGGACTAAGTCCTGAGAGGGGATCTCAACCCGAACGTTGCCGAACCGCATTAGCAGGCTGTTTTCCTCGGGCACGCAATCAAAACACCATGCGTAGTTCGGGGCTTCCGGGTCGAGATCAAAGCGGTGTTTCATCCACTGGCCGCCCCATACGCCGGGGTCGAAAAACGGCACCACGCGAAAAGGTTGGGTCGTAGCCTGTTGCAATCCGGCGTGAAAAGCCCCGCCGGTGATCAGTACAGGATGCTGTGACTGGTTTGTGTCGAGAATGAAATCGGCACATTTCAGCAGCGGTGTTTTGTGTCGATCAAACACCCGCCACTCGACGAAAAAGGCGCGTTTGTAGCGGCGGAGCAGATCTTCACTGACGTTATCCACTCCCCAGTTACCCAGCTCGCCGCGGCGGAAGCGCTGCTGTATCTGCCAGCGAGCCATATCGGCATATACCAGAATGTCACCGCGTGTGATGAGCGCTGCACCGGGGCCAAATACCACCGTTAGGCCTTCTGCAGCGCGGATTTGTGCCTGCAACGTACGGATTTTTTCCTCATGGAAAAACTCGTTCAGCTGATGGCAGGACATCACGCCAAAGACGCGATCGTCGGTCAGGTTGCGTTGGATCAGTGCGTGTACATCAGTTTCAGACCGCTTCGCCTGTGATGCGTCGACCAGCAGAGAGGCTGGGAGTTTTTCAATCAGCTCATGACGTAACTCCGCCAGATCGACCCCCGGATAGCAGTCGATCACCAGTACCGTGCTGGCCGGTGAGCGGTTGGCAATCTGCTGCAAAAGCGTGCAGCAGATTGCCTCCCAGCCTTGCCATGCAGCATGGTCATAACCTTTAACGCAAATCTCTGGGGATTTATCGTACGAGGTGGAACGTGTTGGTAATGACATGGCCTGCTTTCCCTTTGGTGTTGTATTTTTCATCATTTCTGACACAAAGATTAATCGATTAACCGTAAATTGCACCAGACTGCTTAATGCGATTAACTTCATAAAAGAGGATAAAAACGGCTATATACGTGCCCTGATGTGAGTGCGCTCACGAAAATAAGTGGATTTTTACACAATTTCTGGTTAATCGATTTATCTTGAAGCGAATGACTCTGGAGAATCTGATGGCTACCATTACTCTGGCGGATGTCGCCGCCCACGCTCATGTATCGACTGCAACGGTATCACTGGTATTACGCAACCAGGGGCGCATCTCGGAGCCGACCCGTAAACGCGTGCTGGCAGCGCTTGAGCAACTGGGGTACGTCTACAACCAGACGGCAGCCAACCTGCGTAACCGCAGCAGTAATCAAGTGGGATTGCTGTTGCATGACATCACCAACCCTTTCTATGCCGAGATGACCGCCGGGCTAAGTGATGAGATGGAACGCCATCAGATGATGCTGTTTCTGGCGAATACGGCAGAGTCGGCGGAGCGGCAGCAACGCTTTGTGGATTCCCTTATGCAAAACAGCGCCAGCGGCATGGTGATGTGCGCGGCCAAGCAAACGCCTGCGCTGTTTTATGAAAGCCTTAAGCGCCGGCAGATCCCGGTGATCATGGCAGTCCGCCCTCCGGCTGACAGCGGGTTTGATTATGTCGGCACCGATAACTTTCTGGGTATTCAGCTCGCGACCCAACATCTGCTCAATCAGGGGCATCGCCACATTGCGTTTATCGGCGGGCATGAGGGGTCATCCACGCGCGCGCAGCGCCTCGGCGGGTACAGCAGTAAATTGCTGGAAAATCATATCCCTGTGCGCAGCGAATGGATTGTCAGTTGTGAAGCCACGCAAAGCTCCGGAGCTCACGCGTGCAATGAATTACTCGCCGCCTTTCCGCAGATCACCGCTGCAGTGTGCTATCAGGACATTGTGGCGTTAGGCGTGATGCTCGCGTTGCGGCAAAAAGACAAAGTGATTGGGCGGGATTTTGCATTGGTGGGTTTTGACGATATTTCGGAAGCCTCGCTGGTACAGCCTGCCCTGACGACGGTTTCCGTCGCTGCGCGTGAAATTGGGCGCAAGGCCGGTGAGTTACTGTTTAGCCGGATTCAGGGAAATGATGAACCACCAAAACGGATCATATTGCCGCCCTCGCTGGTGATCCGGGAATCCTGCGGGGCAGCGCGGCTATAGTGACCTAAAGGCCATTTACAGGCGGAACAGATTCTGCGGAGTGCCGACGGTAGCGGTCTGGACATGCAGCACGGCTCCGTCTAATTCGCCGGGTGACGTCAGGCCTTTGCGGGCTGAAGTGATAAACAGTTCACTCATATCAGGGCCGCCGAACGTGCAGCAGCTGGGTTGCGTCACCGGAACAGGAAGGGTATCGAGCGTCAGCAACTCCCCCTGATTGATTTGCTGGCGCAATAAACAGTTTCCACCCCAGCAGGCGGTGATCAGAAAACCGTCCTGAGAGACGGCTGAACCGTCAGGTGTTTTATTTCCGGAAGAAAAGCAGGAGATCTTCAGCGGATTGATGCGCCGTGCATTCGCCGAATAAAAACGTTTCTTCATGCTGTCAGCAAACCAGACCTTCCCTTCGTGCCACGCCAGAGTATTGGTGATCCCAATGTTATCCATCATCAGCACAGGTTTTTCATCGCCCATTTCATAGCGATACCACGCGCCGATCGTCTGCGCTTCTTTGAGGTCCATCGTACCAAACCACAGCGAACCGTCCGGCGCGATGGCGGCTTCATTGGGACGGGTGCCGTCTGCACCGACGTAATCACACAGTTTTTCTGTTTTGCTGAAGGCGTAATCGTAAAGATGTAACCCGTCCTGTGAGACCAGCAAAAAACGGTTCATCGATTCTGTCAGCAGCACAGCACTGGTGAGGGTCGGCAGTTTACGCGTTTCGGTTTTCTGCTGAGAGGGCCAGTAGCGCAGTAATTTCATATTAAGAATATCGACCCACAGCAACGACTGCGTGCGCTGGCACCAGACCGGGGTTTCACCTAAATCTGCACGATAATCATCAATGGCGGTGAAAGCAGAACGTAAAAATGCGGACATGCGTAGTTCTCCTGCAAGCGGTTAACGCTGAATCAGTTGCTGATAGTCAGTCTAGTCTGGCTTTAGTCGGAGAGGATAGGAGAATGGATGTAAAAATAATGCTAAAAAAAGGCCGCTTTCTATAAAAATGCACAGAAAACGGCCTCTGAAAGTCAGTCGTTAAGGCTTAGAAATCGTATCTCAAACGGATCAGGTTCATGTCACCGAGGTTATCGGTTGATGAAGTGAACACGTGTTCGTAATCAACGCGGAAGCCGTAATCGAGCTGGAAGGAAATACCCAAGCCATTATCGATACGCTGATAATCACGGCCAGTGACATAGGTCAAACGGTCACCCATGAAGTATGGCTGAATGGTTTTCACTGCAAACTGATCGATTGGGAAAGCATAACCCAGGAAGTATTCCAGACCGTACGCATCACCGGCGAAGAAATCATCGTCATTTTTCAGACTGGTGGTCAGGAAGTCGTGGTAGTAACCGCCGCCGAATGATGCAGTCCAGTTGCCCGGTTTCCAACTCAGAGCTGTACCAATGATGCTCTGGTTGTAGTCAGTGGACGTATTATCATTCGGGTTTTTCATTGTTGCGTCGGTGTAGTTGTACGCAGTACCCCAGGTCAGATCTTTGGTGATGTGATAATCCACACCGACAGAACCGCCGCTATTACGTTTGTAACGCAGACTATTTTTGCCGGTCAGCAGATCGTTATCTGAGAACAGATAAGACGCGTACACATCGGTATTGCCGAAGGTGTTTTTATATTTCAGCATTTTACGTGAACGGTAAGAACCGTCGTAGTCACCGTTTACACCATTGCCGGGTGCCTGGGCGAGCATATCGTAATCCCAGATATCTGTTTTCGCACCGACCACATCATAGTAGATGCTGTTTTGCTGGCCGAAAGTCAACTGACCGTAGGTTTTGCTTTTCAGTCCGGTGTAGAGCATACGGCGAGTGGTGTTATGTGCGCCGTCAGCATAGTGGTTATCCCAGCCAGTAATTGCCGGAACATTGACACCTAGCTCGTAATAGTTGATCCAGCTGATGTCATCAAACAGATAGTAATCACTGGAGAAACGGAAACGCGTACCACCATCAAAACCGTTGGTTTTGTAGTTTTTGACGCCATTTTGGAATTGCCACTGTGGACGAATACTGCCGCCGACCTGGAAATTCAGGCGGCTGAGTAAATCGTCTGGCTTGGGATCTTGTTTAATCAGAGTGATTTCGGCATGTGAAGCAAAGGCCGTACAGCCGAGGATGAGGCTGGCAGCAGCCCCTTGTGTGAACCTGTTCAATTTAGATTTCATGTAAAACTCCCTGTGCCAAAACGTTGCTCAAAACAAAAAAGTGGGTTTTGCGCCAATTCGTTCTGGCCGGATTTCTTATTATTCCCTTACATCATGGTAAGGGTGTCAGACGCACCATCGCTTTCGCCATGAAGCTGGCTAAAAATTAACTTTCGCAGGTTAAAATTAGCGAGCTATTTATTATCACATTCATTAATTTAATCAAGATAGATTTCGCATGTACAAAGCGGAAATAATGATAAAGATCGGAGAAAAGAGGTGGGCGTCGATTTTATCGCCAAATTATGCCCGGTAATCTCACTGGCGAGGCAGGCAGGTAGTAAAGGCAGAGGTAAAGGACGTACTATTGAGCCGGTAAAACAAAAGAGTGGACGGCACTGCGCCAGATGATTTTTATGCACATTTTTGCATGATTATTCGAAATGCGGTCAGAAGCCGGCTCGGCTATCCATTAACATAAAGTTGCAGTATAAGTAACCAAAATGGCGATGTATTTTACTGATGTTAACCGACCTGTATCATAATTTTCTAATTATGCGGCAATTTTGCTGGCCCCGTTGCTGTGGGGTCGTTAACCTGAATCTGCTTCAAGGCAGAACATATCGATTAAGAGAGAGATTATGAGTAACGCTGATATCCGCATGGCAATTGCGGGCGCGGGTGGTCGCATGGGCCGGCAGTTGATTCAGGCTGTATCACAGGCTGAAGGTGTGGTGCTTGGCGCGGCGATTCAGCGCAAAGGTTCTTCCCTGGTGGGTACCGACGCCGGTGAGATGGCGGGTGTGGGCCGGTTAAATGTGAAGGTGAGTGACAGTCTGGAAGATGTAGTGGATGATTTCGATATTCTGATCGATTTCACCCGTCCGGAAGGGACGCTGGCCTACCTCGAGTTTTGTCAGAAACATCAGAAAGCTATCGTTATCGGCACTACGGGCTTTGATGATGCCGGTAAGGCTGCAATTGTACAGGCAGCAACCGCTGTTCCGGTGGTTTTTGCGGCGAACTTTAGCGTGGGCGTGAATGTTGTCCTCAAACTTTTAGAAAAAGCCGCCAAAGTGATGGGCGACTATACCGATATCGAAATCATTGAAGCTCACCATCGCCATAAAGTGGATGCGCCATCGGGCACGGCACTGGCAATGGGGGAAGCCATCGCCGGTGCGCTGGGGCGTGATCTGAAAGAATGCGCGGTTTATGTCCGCGAAGGCTATACCGGTGAGCGTGATCCGAAATCTATTGGTTTCGCGACTGTCAGAGCCGGTGACATCGTGGGTGAACATACCGTGATGTTTGCTGATATTGGCGAGCGGGTTGAGATAACCCACAAGGCTTCCAGCCGGATGACTTTCGCAAATGGCGCAGTAAAAGCGGCTGTTTGGCTCTCATCACAGAAAAAAGGCCTTTATGACATGAAAGATGTCCTTGGACTGGATGATTTATAGTTTTTCTAAACCATTGTGATGTGGTTGTTTTGGTCATAGTGTTTTGATACAAGGGCGATTCCTTGATTGCCCTTTTCTTTTTTTTGTTTTTATATTGGCTTGGTGGATTTTATTAATCGAAGTCTGTAATAGTTGTTGTTTCCCTCTATTTTTCTGACCATTATGGTTATAAAACACCCACTCCACACCTCGGCATGTTCAACAATTCCTTTTTTTCTCGGGTTCTCAGATAAAACGCCTCGCAAACGGTTACTATGTGCAGATAGGTCGCTCTTTTATGGCAGTAGGGCATGGTTTTCACTGAGCTCAGCAAAATAGACAGAAATAATGGTGCTTTTGGTAGACAAAGCTGACTGCCATCATTAGAATGCGCCCAATTTGCCGAAAATTGTCTTAGGGGATGATTTTTGCATTGATTTAGATCGGTTAATCTGAATTAATATGCAAATAATATGATTGATTATTCCTGGAGGATGCTTTGATAAAGTCAGCGCTATTGGTTCTGGAAGACGGAACCCAATTCCACGGTCGGGCCATCGGGGCTGAAGGTACGGCAGTGGGGGAAGTGGTCTTTAATACGTCGATGACCGGTTATCAAGAAATCCTTACTGATCCCTCCTATTCCCGCCAGATCGTCACCCTCACTTATCCCCATATCGGCAATGTCGGCACTAACGCCGCTGATGAAGAATCCTCCGCAGTACACGCTCAGGGCCTGGTTATTCGCGATTTACCTCTTATTGCCAGCAACTACCGTAGTACAGAAAACCTCTCGGATTACCTCAAACGCCACAACATTGTTGCTATCGCTGATATTGATACCCGCAAACTGACCCGCGTGCTGCGTGAAAAAGGCGCACAGAACGGCTGCATTATTGCCGGTGATAGCGTAGACGCCGCTCTGGCGCTGCAAAAAGCTAAAGCGTTCCCTGGCCTGAAAGGGATGGATCTGGCGAAAGAAGTGACCACCGCAGAATCTTACAGCTGGCAGCAAGGCAGTTGGACGCTCGAAGGTGAGTTGCCGGAAGCGAAGAAAGAAGAAGAACTGCCATTCCACGTGGTGGCTTATGACTACGGCGCCAAGCGTAATATCCTGCGCATGCTGGTGGATCGCGGCTGCCGCCTGACGGTGGTTCCGGCGCAAACGCCTGCTGCTGACGTACTCAAGCTCAATCCGGATGGTATCTTCCTCTCCAACGGACCGGGCGACCCGGAGCCTTGCGACTACGCCATCGATGCGATCAAAGCCTTCCTTGAAACCGATATTCCGGTATTTGGTATCTGCCTCGGCCACCAGTTACTGGCGCTGGCGAGCGGTGCGAAAACCCTGAAGATGAAGCTCGGCCATCACGGCGGCAACCATCCGGTTAAAGATCTCGATAATAATGTGGTGATGATCACCGCACAGAACCACGGCTTTGCGGTCGATGAAACTAATCTGCCTGCCAATCTGCGCGTGACGCACAAATCACTGTTCGACCATACAGTTCAGGGCATCCACCGCACAGACAAACCGGCGTTCAGCTTTCAGGGCCACCCTGAAGCCAGCCCTGGTCCGCACGATGCGGCGCCACTGTTTGATCACTTTATCGAACTGATTGAGCAATACCGTTCTAACGCCACTCTTACGGGCAAATAAGTCAGGAGCAATAACAACATGCCAAAACGTACAGACATAAAAAGCATCCTGATCCTCGGCGCTGGCCCGATTGTTATCGGTCAGGCCTGTGAGTTTGACTATTCCGGTGCCCAGGCCTGTAAAGCCCTGCGTGAAGAGGGCTACCGCGTCATTCTGGTCAACTCCAACCCGGCCACCATCATGACTGACCCGGAAATGGCCGACGCGACTTACATCGAACCGATTACCTGGGAAGTGGTGCGCAAGATTATTGAGAAAGAGCGTCCGGACGCCGTGCTGCCCACCATGGGCGGCCAGACTGCACTGAACTGTGCGCTGGAACTGGAACGTCAGGGTGTGCTGGAAGAGTTCGGCGTGACCATGATTGGTGCCACAGCCGATGCTATCGATAAAGCAGAAGACCGCCGTCGTTTTGACATTGCGATGAAGAAAATTGGTCTCGATACCGCACGTTCAGGCATCGCGCATACCATGGAAGAAGCGCTGGTTATCGCCGCTGACGTAGGCTTCCCGTGCATTATCCGTCCTTCATTCACCATGGGCGGTACTGGCGGTGGTATAGCGTATAACCGCGAAGAGTTTGAAGAAATTTGCGAACGCGGCCTGGATCTCTCACCAACCAAAGAGCTGCTGATTGATGAGTCGCTGATTGGCTGGAAAGAGTACGAGATGGAAGTGGTGCGTGATAAAAACGACAACTGCATCATCGTCTGCTCGATTGAAAACTTCGACGCCATGGGCATTCATACCGGTGACTCAATCACAGTCGCACCGGCGCAGACCCTGACCGACAAAGAGTACCAAATCATGCGTAACGCCTCGATGGCGGTACTGCGTGAAATCGGCGTAGAAACCGGTGGCTCCAACGTGCAGTTCTCGGTCAACCCGAAAAATGGCCGTCTGATTGTTATCGAGATGAACCCGCGCGTATCACGTTCTTCTGCGCTGGCCTCGAAAGCGACCGGTTTCCCGATTGCTAAAGTGGCGGCCAAGCTGGCAGTGGGTTATACCCTTGATGAGCTGATGAACGACATCACCGGCGGCAAAACCCCGGCCTCGTTCGAACCGTCCATCGACTACGTTGTGACTAAAATTCCTCGCTTCAACTTCGAAAAATTTGCCGGTGCTAATGACCGCCTGACCACGCAGATGAAATCCGTCGGTGAAGTGATGGCAATTGGCCGCACGCAGCAGGAATCCCTGCAAAAAGCACTGCGCGGTCTGGAAGTGGGCGCCAGCGGTTTTGACCCGAAAGTCAGCCTTGATGACCCTGAAGCGCTGACCAAAATTCGCCGTGAGCTGAAAGAAGCCGGTGCCGAGCGTATCTGGTACATCGCCGATGCTTTCCGTGCCGGACTGTCCGTTGACGGCATCTTTAACCTGACCAACGTGGACCGCTGGTTCCTGGTGCAGATTGAAGAGCTGGTCAAACTGGAAAATGAAGTGGCTGAAGGCGGCTTCAATATCCTGACGCCGGAATACCTGCGCATGCTCAAACGCAAAGGCTTTGCTGATCTGCGTTTGGCCACGCTGGTGGGTGTGTCCGAAGGCGAAGTGCGTAAACTGCGCCACAAATATAATCTTCACCCGGTCTACAAGCGTGTGGATACCTGCGCAGCGGAATTCTCAACCGATACCGCCTATATGTATTCGACCTATGAAGAAGAGTGCGAATCTAATCCGACCAATGACAAGCCGAAAATCATGGTGCTGGGCGGCGGTCCAAACCGTATCGGTCAGGGCATTGAGTTTGACTACTGCTGCGTACACGCCTCACTGGCGCTGCGTGAAGACGGTTACGAAACCATCATGGTTAACTGTAACCCTGAAACTGTCTCTACCGACTACGACACGTCAGACCGTCTGTACTTCGAATCTGTGACGCTGGAAGATGTGCTGGAAATCGTACGCATCGAGCAGCCTGAAGGTGTGATCGTGCAGTACGGCGGTCAGACTCCGTTGAAACTAGCCCGTGAACTGGAAGCTGCGGGTGTGCCTATCATTGGTACCAGCCCGGACGCCATTGACCGTGCCGAAGACCGTGAACGTTTCCAGCAGGCGGTTCACCGTCTGGGCCTGAAACAACCGGCTAACGCCACCGTGTCGACCATTGAACAAGCCGTTGAGAAAGCGGCTGGTCTGGGTTATCCGCTGGTGGTGCGTCCGTCCTATGTACTGGGTGGCCGCGCGATGGAAATCGTGTATGACGAAATCGACCTGCGCCGTTACTTCCAGAATGCCGTCAGCGTTTCCAACGATGCGCCAGTGCTGCTGGACCGTTTCCTTGATGATGCCGTTGAAGTTGACGTCGATGCTATCTGCGACGGTGAACGCGTACTGATTGGCGGCATCATGGAGCACATCGAGCAAGCGGGCGTTCACTCCGGTGACTCCGCCTGTTCCCTGCCGTGCTACACGCTGAGCAAGGAAATTCAGGATGTGATGCGCCAGCAGGTTGAGAAACTGGCATTTGAACTCTGCGTTCGCGGCCTGATGAACGTGCAGTTTGCGGTGAAAAACAACGAAGTCTACCTGATTGAAGTTAACCCGCGTGCCGCGCGTACCGTGCCGTTTGTTTCTAAAGCGACGGGCGTACCTTTGGCGAAAGTGGCGGCCCGCGTCATGGCCGGTCAAACACTGGCGCAGCAGGGCATTACCGAAGAGGTGATCCCACCGTATTACTCTGTGAAAGAAGTGGTGCTGCCGTTCAACAAATTCCCAGGCGTTGACCCTATCTTAGGGCCAGAAATGCGCTCTACCGGGGAAGTGATGGGCGTCGGCCGTACCTTCGCCGAAGCCTTTGCCAAAGCACAACTGGGTAGTAACTCTGGTATGAAGAAAGCCGGTCGCGCGTTGTTATCGGTTCGCGATGGCGACAAAGCCCGCGTGGTGGATTTAGCGGCCAAACTGCTTAAACGCGGTTTCGAGCTGGATGCAACACACGGCACTGCCGTGGTGCTGGGTGAGGCGGGGATAAATCCGCGTCTGGTGAACAAGGTGCATGAAGGCCGCCCGCACATTCAGGACCGCATCAAAAACGGTGAATACGTTTATATCGTCAATACCACCGCCGGACGTCAGGCGATTGAGGATTCAAAACTGATCCGCCGCAGTGCCCTGCAATACAAGGTGCATTATGACACCACCCTGAACGGCGGCTTTGCCACCGCGATGGCGTTGTCTTCTGACCCGACAGAGCAGGTGATCTCCGTGCAGGAAATGCACGCGAAAATCAAAGGCTGATAGAATAACCGGTACACGAAAGGCGCGGCGAAAGCTGCGCCTTTTCTTTTTTATACGTCAGGCTTTCTTCCTGAAAGCAGAAAATTGCGTATGCTGAAAGTAAGCAAAATAAACTAAGAGACTTGCATGATACTGATCATTTACGCCCATCCTTATCCGCGACACTCACGGGCTAACCAGCGTTTGCTGTCGGCAGTGCAAGACTTGCCCAACGTCGAAGTCCGCTCCCTGTATGACCTTTACCCCGATTTTAATATCGATATCAACGCCGAGCAGGCTGCGGTTGAACGTGCGGATATGGTGGTCTTTCAACATCCTATCCAGTGGTACAGTTTGCCGCCGTTGCTGAAATTGTGGATAGACAAGGTTCTGGAACACGGCTGGGCTTACGGTCATGAAGGTAATGCGCTGAAGGGGAAGCACTGTCTGTGGGCAGTCACCACGGGAGGCAGCGAACATCATTTCGAACTGGGTGACCATCCTGATTTCGACGTACTGGCGCAGCCGTTGCAGGCTACCGCCGTCTATTGTGGCATGAACTGGTTGCCGTACTTTGCGGTTCACAACACCTTCATCTGCGATGAAGTGGCATTGAAAGCGGCTGGCGAAGAGTATTACCGGCGGCTCTCCGCCTGCCTGAGCCTCAAAGAGGGCTGCGCGCCGGAGGTGAAAATTGGACAACCATAATCTGATGATTGAGGGGCTGATTTACCTCGGCTCCGCAGCGCTTTTTGTGCCGATTGCCGTCCGGCTGGGACTGGGTTCTGTGCTCGGCTATTTGATCGCGGGTTGTATTATCGGCCCGTGGGGGCTGAAGCTGGTTTCTGACGCGGAATCGATTCTGACCTTTGCTGAAATCGGCGTGGTGCTGATGTTATTCATCATCGGCCTGGAGCTGGATCCTAAACGCTTATGGACGTTGCGCACCTCGGTGTTTGGTGGCGGTAGCCTGCAGATGGCGGGCTGCGGACTGTTACTCAGCCTGTTTTGTTATCTGCTGGGGCTCGACTGGAAAGTCGCGCTGCTGATTGGCCTGACTCTGGGGCTCTCTTCAACGGCCATCGCGATGCAGGCTATGAGCGAGCGCAGCCTGACGCCGTCGCCTATCGGGCGCAGCGCCTTTGCAGTATTGCTGTTTCAGGATATCGCCGCGATCCCGCTGGTCGCGATGATCCCCTTGCTGGCCAGTACCGGCGAAGCCACGACACTGGAGAGTTTTGGTCTGTCTGCTGCGAAAGTGGTCGGGGCGCTGGTCGCCGTTATTTTGCTCGGCCGCTATGTGACCCGGCCTTTGCTGCACTTTGTCGCGCGCTCGGGTATGCGCGAAGTGTTCAGCGCCGTCGCGCTGTTTCTGGTGTTTGGTTTTGGTATCTTGCTCGAAATGGCCGGTCTGTCGATGGCGATGGGCGCGTTTCTGGCGGGGGTGATGTTGGCGAGTTCTGAATATCGTCATGCACTGGAAAGCGATATCCAGCCGTTTAAAGGTTTACTGTTGGGCCTGTTCTTTATCGGCGTGGGTATGTCTATCGACTTCGGCACGCTGATTCATCACCCATTGTTGATTGCCACATTGCTGGCCGGTTTCATGGCGCTAAAGGCGGCGCTGCTCTGGCTTGTTGCGCCCTGGCTCGGGGTGCCCAAAAAACAGCGCGGGCTGTTTGCCATATTAATCGGGCAGGGCAGTGAGTTTGCTTTTGTGATTTTCAGCGCCGCCCAAATGGCGGGCGTGTTGCCCGTTGAGTGGGCGAAAGCGCTGACGCTGGCGGTTGCGCTGTCCATGGCGATCACGCCGTTGTTGCTGGTGCTGGCTGCGCGACTTGAACGGAATAAGCCGAAGGATGACCGCCCGCAGGACACCATTGATGATGAGAATGCCTCGGTGATCATTGCCGGGTTCGGGCGCTTTGGTCAGATAGCAGGCCGTCTGTTGCTGGCGAATAATGTGCATACCGTGGTACTCGACCACGATCCGGACCATATCGAAACCCTGCGTAAATTTGGCACCAAAGTGTTCTACGGTGACGCCACCCGGGTCGATTTGCTCGAATCCGCCGGAGCCGCTAACGCAAAAGTGCTGATCAATGCCATCGATGATGTCGATGCGAACCTGCAACTGACCGTACTGGCGAAGGAGCATTTCCCTCATCTGAAAATTATCGCCCGCGCCCGCGATGTTGATCACTGGTATCAACTGCGTCAGTTAGGCGTGGAGGCGCCCGAGCGTGAAGTGTTTGAAGGGTCATTACGCGTGGGGCGCGAAACGCTGGAACATCTGGGGCTGGATGCTTACGAGGCGCGAGAAAAAGCCGATCTGTTCCGCCACTACAACCTGAAAATGCTTGAATCCACGCTCGAGAATTACGAAGACACGGAGTTCCGCATCGCCAGTATGCAACGGGCCAAAGATATGCTCAGTGCTGCTATTGGACAGGATCAGGAGCGTCTGGCTTCAAGTCAGCAGAAAGGCTGGCGTGGCAGTATTGACGGCAAAGCCCCGGAAAAGGAGGTTATTGAAGCTAAGGGGTAAGCAGGCAAGGGAAGAAAGTTTGGCGGGCGGTAGCGAAAGCACCGCCCGTTTTTTATGCAACGACATGGGAGGAAAGTGACTGATCAGCTCAGTGCGACTTTGATCCCTAAACCAATCAGCACGCCACCGAGCAGTTTATCGATAATTTTCTGCGCTTTTGCCAGGCCACGACGCACGGGAGCACTCTGGATCAACAGAGCCAGCAGCGGCCACCAGATCACCGACAGACCGACAATGATCGACGCGTACCACAGTTTCTCACCGAGACTGGAGTTAACCTGTAAGACCTGCGTGAACATCGCCAGAAAGAACAGTGTCGCCTTTGGATTCAGCAGATTACACAGATAGCCCTGCACAAAGGCGGTGCGCAGCTTAACGGGTTTCTGCTCCAGCCCATCCAGATTCATCTTGCTGTTGGTCCGTGAGAACAGAGCCTGAATACCGACCCAAATCAGGTACACCGCGCCGACGTATTTCAGCAGGTCAAATAACCAGGGAGTGGTGGTGATCACCACGGCAAGACCGGCGACGCAATAAGACATGTGGGTGATCACACCGCAAATCACGCCAAGCGAAGTGGTCAGGGCGGCCATGCGCGGATAGCGTGCGGCGTTTTTGATCACCAAAAAGAAATCCGGGCCGGGGGAGAGCATACCCAGAAAGGCAATGCTGGCAACAAACAAGGAGGTTTCAAGCATGAAAGTAACCGTCGTCAATGTTCAGAACGAAATAAGGCGGCATGATACGCCAATCCTGACTGTTACGAACCACACTTCCCGGATTTATTTGCAGCTTGTTTAATTGAGGCTCTGGACGCTATGCAAGTATCGATTACAGAAAGCCCCGCCGCCAGTGATCAGCGTGAAATAACCCGTCTTTGCATTGAATGTGCCGTGATGCTATTGCAGCACGGTGCGGAGAGTATGCTGGTAGAACAGCTGTCGGCACGTCTCGGTATGGCGCTGGGCATGGACAGTGTTGACAGTTCGATTTCCGCCAATGCCGTGGTGTTGAGTACGATCAGTCACGGCTACTGTCAGACCTCGACCCGCAAAAATACCGACCGGGGGATCAATATGCATGTGGTGACCGAAGTGCAGCATATTGTGATCATGGCCGAGCATCACCTGCTCGACAGCTCGCTGGTGGCAAAACGGCTGAAAAATATCAAGTCGTTACGTTATCCGCGCTGGTTGATGATTCTGATGGTGGCGCTCTCCTGTGCCTGCTTCTGCAAGCTCAACGGCGGCGACTGGGATGCATGTCTGGTTACTCTGTTCGCCAGCGGTGTTGCAATGGCGGTGCGGCAAACCCTGACCATTTGCCAGACACACCCGCTGCTCAACTTCTGCTGTACTGCATTTGTCGCCACCTCTATTTCTGGTTTATTGCTCAAACTGTTCTGGTTCAGCCATGCCTCTTCCGTGGCGATGGCGGCCAGTGTGTTACTGCTGGTTCCCGGATTCCCACTGATTAATGCGGTGGCGGATATGTTTAAAGGCCATATTAATACCGGTTTGGCGCGCTGGGCGATGGCCAGTTTACTGACGCTGGCGACTTGTATTGGCGTGGTGATGGCAATGTCATTGTGGGGATTACAGGGATGGAAATGAGTCTGATGTGGGCGCTGATTCAGGATATGCTGCTGGCGGCAGTCCCTGCACTCGGCTTTGCCATGGTGTTCAATGTGCCACCACGCGCGCTGCGTTACTGCGCCTTGCTGGGTGCGCTGGGGCACGGTTCCCGTATGATGATGATGTACGCCGGGTTCAATATTGAATGGGCTTCATTACTGGCGGCTATACTGGTGGGAGTCATTGGCATCCACTGGTCGCGCTGGCTGCTGGCACATCCCAAAGTCTTTACCGTCGCCGCAGTGATCCCGATGTTCCCTGGTATTTCAGCATACACCGCCATGATCTCTGTCGTGGAGATTTCACATCTGGGCTACAGCGAAGTGCTGATGGCCAGTGTCATCACTAATTTTTTGAAAGCCAGCTTTATCGTCGGTGCGCTTTCAATCGGTTTATCACTTCCCGGGCTATGGCTGTACCGTAAACGCCCCAGCGTGTAAGCCGCACTGTACAAGGCCTAATAGGGAGTTATTCCCTCAGGCTGATATCTCGCCTTATGGCAAATATCCATCTGTTATATCGTGCATTCTCAGTTATTTTTGAAACTTTAATAAGGATAAACCGCACAATGCTAAGAGCCCTCTTATATCTGCGCGCTGTGTGATTATCCCTATCGACGGCTTGAGGGGCTTTCCGTATAGTGGCAGCACTTTTTCCAGTCACGTTTAATTACCTCTTCTACACAGGGCTTCACAATGATTATCAGCCTGATCGCCGCACTGGCGACGGATCGCGTTATTGGCATGGAAAACGCCATGCCTTGGCATTTACCGGCTGACCTGGCTTGGTTTAAGCGTAACACGCTGAACAAACCGGTCATCATGGGACGTAAAACGTTCGAATCTATTGGGCGTCCTTTACCTGGCCGTTTGAACATTGTTATCAGTTCCAATCCGGGAACTCACGACGGCGTGACCTGGGTGAACTCCGTTGACGCTGCGGTTGCTGCTGCGGGCGACGTTGAGGAAGTGATGGTGATGGGTGGCGGGCGCGTTTATGAACAGTTTCTGGACCGTGCAGACCGTTTATACCTGACGCACATTGATGCCGAAGTCGAAGGGGACACACAATTTCCTGACTACGAACCTGACCAGTGGGAAAGCACGTTCAGCGAATTTCATGATGCTGATGCACAGAACTCGCACGGCTACTGCTTCGAGATTTTGGATCGCAACCGCGGTTGATTCCCCGGCAGAGCTCAGCAAAAAGGCACCTGAAAAGGTGCCTTTTGTATTTTCAGCGCGGTAAGACCCTGGTCAGGATGCCGCAGGAGTCTGAGCCTGCTCTTTCTCGCTGTGCCGGCTGGAAGGCTGGGTAAACCAGGTTTTATCTTCCCAACGGATCATCGTCAGAGCCCCCCCCCAGCAGCAGCCGGTATCCAGTGCGTAAATACCTTTGGGCGCGCCTTTACCTTCAAGTGATGCCCAATGGCCGAAAGCGATGCTGTAACCCGCTTCGAGGATCGGGCTTTCCAGATCAAACCACGGCTTAAGTGGCCGCGGAGCATTGTCCGGCGTGTCCTTGCAAATCATATCCAGCTGACCGTTCGGGAAGCAGTAGCGCATGCGGGTGAAGGCATTGGTGCTAAACCGCAGTCTGGCCAGGCCGCTCAGTTCTGGCGACCAGTTATTCGGCATATCACCATACATGGCGTCCAGAAATAGCGGGTAGGTATCGCTGCTCAACACCGCTTCCACTTCGCGTGCGCAAAGCTGCGCGGTTTCCAGATCCCATTGCGGTGTTATTCCGGCGTGAGCCATCACCAGTTTGAGTTCGTCATCCACTTGCAGCACTGGCTGGCGTCTCAGCCAGTTGATCAGCTCATCGGCATCTTCCGCTTCAAGCAGAGGCTTGAGGCGATCTTTAGGCTTGTTGAAGCTGATACCGGCATAAATAGCCAGCAGGTGCAGGTCGTGATTCCCCAGCACCATACGCACGGAATCGCCCAAACTACTCACATAACGCAGGACTTCGAGTGAGTCCGGGCCGCGTGCGACTAAATCACCCGTCAGCCATAAACAGTCTTGCTGCGGATCAAAATCTGCCTGAGCCAATAGCGCTTTGAGTTCATCGATACAGCCGTGAACGTCACCAATAAGATATGTCGACATGAGGGTTAATTTATCAGCGTTGGGATCGCGAGGCGAAAAACAGGGATGGGTACGCGGAACGTTTCACCGTTCTCTGCAACCATTTCGTAATGACCTTCCATTGTACCCAGCGGTGTTTCAAGCACAGCACCGCTGGTGTAGTGAAATTCATTACCGGGCAGAATCAGGGGCTGTTGGCCCACGACACCTTCACCCTGAACTTCAGTCTGTTTTGCGTTACTGTTGGTTATCAACCAGTAACGGCGGAGCAACTGCACGTTGAAACGCCCCAGATTGCGAATGGTAATGGTGTAGGCGAAGACATAACGCTCTTCTTCCGGTATCGACTGTGATTCTATGTAGATACTTTGCACCTGAATACTGACGCGGGGTGAATCAAGCATATCGTTACTCCTCAGGGAGGGTTATTCCGACTTTTTAGGCCGGGTCGATAACCAGTTAGCCAGTTTGCAGTATTGCTCAACAGAGATGTTTTCTGCACGCATCTGCAAATCCAGACCTAACTCGGTCATCTGCTCTGGCGTGAACAGGTGGCCAAGGCTGTTACGAACTGTTTTACGGCGCTGGTTGAACGCGTCTGTCGTCAGGCGGCTCAAAATACGGATGTCATCTACCGGATACGGGATGTTCGCATGCGGGATCAAACGTACCACAGCGGAGTCAACTTTTGGGGCCGGAGTAAAGGATTCCGGCGGCACTTCAAGTACCGGAATAATGTTGCAGTAGTACTGCGCCATGACGGTCAGACGGCCAAATGCTTTACTGTTAGGACCGGCAACCAGACGGTTAACCACTTCTTTCTGCAACATAAAATGCATGTCGCTGATGGCATTTGTATAAAGGAACAGATGGAACATCAACGGCGTGGAGATGTTATACGGCAGATTGCCGAACACGCGCAGAGGCTGGCCCAGTTCGCGGGAAAGTTCGCCGAAATCGACTTTCATGGCGTCGGACTGAATGACCCGCAGTTTGCCGAGCATCTTCGGGTTGGTTTCCAGACGTGCCGCTAAATCACGGTCAAGTTCGATGACCGTCATGCTGTCCAGACGTGAAGCTACCGGTTCAGTCAAGGCTGCCAGACCGGGACCGATCTCAACGACCGCCTGACCCGGCATAGGGTGAATGGCCGATACAATGCTGTCGATAACAAATTGATCGGTTAAGAAGTTTTGCCCAAAGCGTTTACGGGCAAAGTGGCCCTGATGTACACGATTATTCATTGTAGTTATTTATCATTACTGGTGTTTGCCATGCGAATGGCGAGATTTATTGCTGTCTTGAAACTGCCTGCATCGGCGGTGCCGGTAGCAGCAAGTTCAAGGGCGGTGCCGTGATCAACGGAGGTCCGGATAAAGGGCAGGCCGAGTGTGATATTCACTGCGCGACCGAATCCCTGATATTTTAGCACCGGAAGGCCCTGATCGTGATACATCGATAATACGGCGTCAGCGTGTTGCAGATATTTTGGCTGGAAAAGGGTATCTGCAGGCAGCGGGCCGATGAGGCTCATGCCTTGCTGGCGCAGTTCTTCCAGAGCAGGAATGATGATATCAATCTCTTCATGCCCCATGTGACCGCCTTCACCCGCGTGCGGATTGAGGCCACAGACATAAATTTGTGGATCACTGATGCCGAATTTGGTTTTCAAATCATGATGCAAAATAGTGAGCACCTCACGCAGACACTCACGGGTTATCGCCGCAGGTACCGCTGACAGGGCCAGATGTGTGGTCGCTAGCGCAACACGTAACTCTTCAGTTGCCAGCATCATCACTACACGATCGCAGTGGCTGCGATCGGCAAAAAACTCGGTATGTCCAATAAACGGAATACCTGCGTCATTGATAATGCTTTTTTGTACCGGGCCGGTCACCAGTGCTGAAAATTCGCCGTTAATGGCACCGTCACAGGCACGCGCCAGCGTTTCTACTACGTAGGCGCTGTTGGCAACATTCAGCTGACCTGGTGTCACTGAGACGGCCGTTTTAACGGGCAACACAGTCAGAGTCCCCGCAGCCTGAGGCTGCGGCGTGGTGCCTGGCTGGTAGTGATGCAGCTGAATATTCAGTCCCAGGACACGGGCCCGCTCAAGTAACAAAGCCGGATCAGCACAGACGACTAACTCAACAGGCCACGCCTGCTGCGCCAGTGCCAATACCAAATCCGGCCCAACCCCGGCTGGCTCGCCGGGGGTGATGACCACAGATTTCGTCACGGAAGTATTATTTTCCATTCCCGTCCATAATTTTCACGTACGCATTAGCACGCTGTTCCTGCATCCAGGTCTGTGCTTCTTCCGAGAATTTACGGTTGAACAACATCCGGTATGCCCGTTCTTTCTGCGCTGCGTCAGTTTTATCGACCTGGCGGGTATCGAGCACTTCAATCAGGTGCCAGCCGAAGGAGGAGTGAACCGGCGCACTGAGCTGACCTTTTTTCAGGTTAAGCAAGGCGTCACGAAACGCGGGATCATACATGTCAGGAGAAGCCCAACCTAAATCGCCGCCCTGATTGGCTGAACCTGGATCCTGAGAAAGCTGTTTGGCTTCGTCAGCAAAGTTGGCTTTACCACTGCGGATATCCGCAGCAACTTGTTCCAGTTTGGCTTTCGCCTGCTCGTCAGTCATCACTACGGAGGGTTTCAGCAAGATATGCCGCGCATGGACTTCGGTCACCGAGACAGTTTTGTTGTCGCCACGGATGTCGTTCACTTTCAGAATATGGAAACCGACACCGGAGCGGATAGGGCCGATGATCTGACCTTTCTGCGCAGAGCCAAGAGCCTGAGCAAACAGGGAAGGCAGTTCCTGAAGTTTACCCCAACCCATATTGCCGCCTTTCAGCGCCTGTGAGTCCGCAGAGTAAGTGACTGCCATTTTGCCAAAATCAGCGCCGTTGTTGAGCTCACCGACCACTTTTTTGGCCAGGGCTTCAGCGGTATCTACCTGATCCTGCGTTGGGTTTTCCGGCAGAGGCAACAGGATGTGGCTGAGATTGAATTCTGCACTGCCACCGTTTTGTGCGCCGACCTGTTTCGCCAGCGTATCCACTTCCTGAGGAAGCACAGTAACGCGACGGCGGACTTCGCTGTTACGCACTTCGCTAATCATCATCTCTTTGCGAATCTGCGCACGGTAAGTGTTGTAGTTCAGACCGTCATAGGCCAGACGGCTACGCAGTTGATCAACCGTCAGTTTATTCTGAGCGGCAATGCCTGCGATAGCTTTGTCTACATCTTCATCTGTCAGCTTGATGCCCATTTTAGTGGCCATCTGCAGCTGGATGTTATCCATGATCAGACGATCGAGGATCTGATGGCGCAGCGTAGCGTCATCGGGCAATTGCTGATTAGCCTCTTTCGCCTGTTGTTTCACGGACTGCATCAGACTCGTGACATCGCTTTCCAGGACCACGCCGTTATCAACCACGGCGGCCACTTTATCAACCTCTTGAGGGGCTGCGAACGCGGTGCTGGCACAAAGCGTTACGCCGAGGAGAAGTGTTCTCCAGTTCTTCATACTTTTTCCATTTGTTTAATCCGCAATTGCGGATGCAAGTTCACTGAGTTCAACATATCGTCGGGCTTAGAAAGCACGTTGATAAGGCAGTATGCCGCTGGCCAACATTTCATTGGTCCCGAGGCTATGATTGTTGCTCAGGCCACGAAGTTCAATATTGAATGAAATCTTGTTGTCGTAAACACTCTGCGATGATGTTTGGTTAAAGGTGGTGATCTTACGTTCGTAACCGAAGTTAACCGCCCAGCAGCAGGTATTGTACTGCAAGCCCAACAACTGATCGGCCGGTTGCTGTGCTTTGGTATCGTAATAGTAAGCGCCGACAATCGCCCAACGGTCAGCGATAGGCCAGCTGGCAATCCCGCCGATCTGCGATATCCCCTGTTGATACCCAGGGTTTGTCACCTGAGGCAAGGTCGCCTGAATATACTCCGGGCTGGCATAACGGTAGCTCAACTGCACCATTCTCTCTGAATCAGCACGATATTCCAGTACGGCATCGCCGAGCGCTAGAGCGTCCAGACGGGTATCATACTGTGCACCGCCACGAATGCCCCAGAAATCGTTGATTTTATAATAGGAATCCCCGGCCCACACCAGGCTGCCGGTATCATCATTTTTGTCCAAAACGCTGTTTTGGTCACCGGTACGCGGTGGCGTAAAGTAATAGATCTGCCCGAGAGAGGCGTTGAAACGCTCAACCAGACCGTCATCATAAATACGCGTTGTCAGGCCGCTGGCCACCTGATTGGCGGAAGCGATGCGGTCCAGCCCGCTGTAGCTCTTATCGCGGAACAGACCGGTATAGTCTGACTGCAATAATGTTGAGTCATAGGTATTGATTGAACTCTGGTCACGGTAAGGGATGTAAAGGTATTGTGCCCGCGGCTCGAGCGTCTGGGTTAAACCCTGATCCCAGTCCATGGTGCGTTCAAACACCATTTTGCCGTCACTTTTGAACTCCGGCATGGTCCGGTTAACTGATGATTTCAGATTGGTATTCGGCTGGTACGTATTTGTATAATAACCATCAGGAATGTCCTGCTGATAGTGCGTCGCCATCAGCTTGACTTCATTATCCAGACTACCCAGGCTGTTGCTCAATGGCAGATTTAGCGTTGGCTCGAAGTGCATTCGTACTGCTTCGGGCATATCTGGATTTACATTGGTAAACTTCGCCACCTGACTGTAGACATGAAGATCAAACGGGCCGAGATCATTTTTATAATAATTGACGTCAAACTGCGGCATGGCACGGTAGACGTTACCGGTGTCATAGCCGTTGAATATTTGGAACTGTTTACTGGCTAAAGTCGCATCCCAGTTTTCATTGGCGTAACCGACGCTGAACTTTTGCGCGGCATAGCCATCAGTCGTCGAGCCATATTTTGAGTCAAAATCATTGAAGTAATATGGATCACTGACCTTGGTATAGTCGACATTTAAACGCCAGACCTGATCAATAACACCAGCATGGCGCCAGTAGTACATCCAGCGCTTAGTCTGATCACTGGTACGGCCTTGATCTTTGACGTATTGGTCGTCGATTTTCTTATCGTCACCAAGGTAATCAAATTCCATCATACCGGCACCCGCCACGGTCAGATAACGGAATTCGTTCTGCAATTGCAGGCCACGGTTACTCATGTAATTCGGGGTGATGGTCGCATCGTAGTTTGGCGCAATGTTCCAGTAATACGGAACGGTGACACCGAAACCATTATTGCTGCTGTAGTTAGCGTTGGGGATCAGGAAGCCGGAGCGACGCTTATCACCAATCGGTAACTGCATATAAGGGCTGTAGAACACCGGCACCGGCCCAATGTGGAAACGGGCGTTCCAGATTTCAGCGACTTCTTCCTGACGGTCTTCGATGATCTGCGAGCCAACGACGCTCCAGCTATTATCACCGGGCAGGCAGGAAGTGAACGTGCCGTTATCGAGAATGGTGTAACGGTTATCGTCGCGTTGCTTCATTTTATCTGCAACGCCACGGCCTTGACGTCCTACCATCTGATATTCGCCATTTTCTACGTCGGTATCTTTGGTTGTCAGGTTTGAGAAGCCTTTCGGCCCATTCAGTTTGATCTGATTATCGTTATATTTAACGTTGCCTGTCGCGGTAACAGTGCGTGTTGGCGTGGCTTGCCCAGGGGTCGCGATCTGATTCAGCTGAACCTGGTCGGCATCCAGGGAAGCATTTCCCTGCTCGACGTTAACTTTCCCGCTGAACAGGGCGTTATCCGGATAGTTTCCTGTGGCCTGATCGGCTTGAATATGGACCGGGAGTTTATTCGGATCACCCGTGACCAGCGGTTTATCATAGGTAGGAACGCCGAGCATACATTGCGCAGTGAGATCGGCGAAAGCCCCATGGCTGTACAGGGCCGTCCAAATAGTGGTGGCCAGCAGCGTGGGGAAGCGTGTTTTCAGACGTCTGTTTTTCATACGTAAAATGGTGTTCCGTCATCAGAGGCATCATGCCGGCAAACGGTCAGAGACTATATCACTCGTCATCGTTGCGCTAGTGTTAAATCCAACCGGTAAACGTTGTCGCCGTTAGGCACAACGGTAAATGCCGGTTATGATAAAGCAATTTTTCGACGACGCCATGGTGAATTGAGGAGTATATGCAGTATTGGGGAAAGCTGCTCGGTCTTATGCTGGGCTTAATGTCCGGTGTGGGGTTCTGGGGAATCGTAATAGGACTGCTGGTTGGGCATATGTTCGACAAAGCGCGCTCGGTTAAGAGTCGCGGTTATTTTGCCGATCAGCAGACGAGACAAACACTTTTTTTCCGCACCACCTTTGAGGTGATGGGGCATTTAACTAAATCAAAAGGGAGAGTAACCGAAGCCGACATTCAGATTGCAAGCCTCTATATGGACCGTATGCAACTGCACGGTGAGAACCGTAATGCGGCGCAGCGTGCGTTTCAAATCGGTAAAGAAGCGAGCTATCCGTTGCGCGAAAAAATGCGTGAATTGCGGGGTATCTGCTTTGGCCGTTTTGATCTAATCCGGACTTTTTTGGAAATTCAAATCCAGGCCGCGTTTGCTGATGGCTCGTTGCATCCCAATGAGCGTCAGGTGTTGTATGTCATCGCGGAAGAGCTGGGCATTTCGCGCCAGCAGTTTGACCAGTTCCTTAGCATGATGGAGGGCGGGCAACAGTTTGGCGGTGGGCCGCAGGGCCAGTATTCGCAGGGCGGTTACCGCCAGGCGCAGCAAGGTCCGACGCTGGCTGATGCCTGTAAAGTGCTGGGCGTTAACCCGTCCGATGATGGCACTACCATCAAACGCGCTTACCGCAAATTGATGAGTGAACATCACCCGGATAAACTGGTGGCGAAAGGTTTACCACCAGAAATGATGGAAATGGCTAAAGAAAAAGCGCAGTCAATTCAGGCGGCATATGATCTGATTAAAAAAGAGAAGGGCTTCAAATAACTTTTTTTCAGATTGAAGATAGAAAAGGCGCTGAATTCAGCGCCTTTTTTCTGGTTGCGACTTTTCCGAAAATGAATTTAAAAGTCTGGCTCGCAGTTAAATACCAGGGGCGCGTCGGTGATCGGATGATAAAATGACAGCTCCTGTGCATGCAGTTGCAGGCGCGGGACCATCACCAGCGCGTCGTGCGGCGCATAAAACTTATCACCCAGAATCGGATGCCCGAGTGCCAGCAAGTGCACGCGCAACTGATGGGAACGCCCGGTGATCGGCCGGAGTTTGACCCGCGTGGTGCCGTCGTCGTCCCATGACATCACTTCATACTGCGTCAGTGCTTTTTTACCGCTTTCGTGACACACCTTCTGTTTTGGCCGGTTCGGATAGTCGCAAATTAGCGGCAAATCGATAATGCCGTAATCTTCCGCCATGTGTCCCCACACCCGCGCGATGTACACTTTTTTGGTTTCACGCTCGCGAAACTGGCGCTTAAGTTCGCGCTCTGCTTCCTTGGTGAGCGCGGTGACCATCACGCCGCTGGTGGACATATCCAGACGATGGACCGACTCTGCCTCAGGAAAATCGCGCTGAATGCGGGTCATTAGGCTGTCCAGATGTTCCGCCGCTTTACCCGGCACCGACAGCAATCCGCTGGGCTTATTGACCACCATGATGTGTTCATCTTGAAACAATACCTGCAACCAGGGATCGGTTGACGGATGGTAATCCTCCAGTGGGCGGGTATTGGACGGCCGGGTATTGGACGACTGATCGGGGGCGGGCTGGTTTTCGCTCATAGCGGATTTCACGAGTCTGTTGTCATCAAAGTGATAAAAGAGAGGCAGGAAAATCCTGCCTCTGTGCTGACATTACTGATGGCTGACGACGACCAGACGAATAGCGTCCAGACGCCAGCTTGCGTCATTCAGATTAGCCAGAACCTGCGTACGGTTTGATTCTACCGCTTCCAGCTCGTCATCACGAATGTTTGGGTTAACCTCTTTCAGCGCTTTCAGACGCGCCAGCTCCTTGCTGAGCTGAATGTCCGCTTCGACTTTGGCTGCTTCAATCAGCACGCGGGCTTCGTCGGCGATCTGCGGTTCAGCCCGTTGCAGCATGGTATGCACGTCAGCCTGGACTGCATTCACCAGTTTGCTGGAGTTATGACGGTTAATGGCATTGAGCTGTCGGTTAAAGCTCTCAAACTCGACCTGCGCCGCCAGATTGGTGCCTTTGCTGTCAATCAACATACGCACCGGCGTAGGTGGCAGGAATCGGGTCAGTTGCAGATGTTTCGGCGCCTGACACTCCACTACGTAAATCAGCTCTGCCAGCAGCGTGCCGACCGGCAACGCTTTATTCTTCAGAATGGAAACCGCACAGCTGCCGGTATCGCCGGAGAGAATGAGATCCAAACCATTGCGCACAATCGGGTGTTCCCAACTGATGAACTGAGTATCTTCGCGGGACAGCGCCTGCTCACGGTTGAACGTCACTGTACAGCCATCTTCCGGCAGACCTGGGAAGTCAGGTACCAACATGTGATCAGAGGGGGTCAGCACGATCAGGTTATCGCTGCGATCTTCCTGATTGATACCCACAATATCAAACAGGTTCAGGGCGAAGTTCACCAGATTGACGTCGTTATCTTGTTCGCCAATCTCTTTCGCCAAATGCTGCGCGGCTTCGCCACCGTTGGAGTGCATCTCCAGCAGGCGGTCACGGCCGTTTTCCAGCTCTACCTTCAGCGCATCATGTTTGCTGCGGCATTCAATAATAAACGCGTCCAGACCTTCCTGCTCGTTTGGCGTAGCGAGGAAAGCAATCAGCTGCTCGTAGGCGCTGTCATAAATGGTCCGTCCGGTCGGGCAGGTATGTTCGAAAGCATCCAGCCCTTCGTTAAACCAGCGCACCAGTACCGCCTGCGCAGTCTGCTCAAGGTAAGGCACCATGATGTCGATGTTATTGAGCTGGCCAATTCGGTCCAGACGCCCGATACGCTGCTCGAGCAGATCAGGGTTAAACGGCAGATCGAACATTACCATCTTGCTGGCGAACTGGAAGTTACGCCCTTCAGAGCCGATTTCAGAACAGAGCAGCACCTGCGCGCCATCTTCCTGCGAGGCAAAATAGGCCGCCGCACGATCACGCTCGATAATAGACAGACCTTCGTGGAATACCGCCGCGCGGATGGCTTCGCGCTCACGCAGAACCTGCTCCAGTTGCAGCGCCGTGGCGGCTTTGGCACAAATCACCAGCACCTTCTCATCGCGGTTGCTGGTCAGGTAACCGAGCAGCCATTCAACACGCGGGTCGAAGTTCCACCAGGTTGCGTTGTCACCTTCGAATTCCTGATAAATTTGCTCCGGATACAGCATGTCTAACGCGCGGGCTTCCATGGTTTTCTTCGCGCCCATGATGCCGGAGACTTTGATTGCCGTCTGATACTGGGTCGGCAGCGGCAATTTTACCGCATGCAGATGACGATCTGGGAAGCCTTTCACACCGTTACGGGTGTTACGGAACAGCACGCGGCTGGTGCCGTGGCGGTCCATCAGCATGGCGACCAGCTGTTTGGCGGCGGCTTCGTTACCGTTGTTAGCCGCTTTCAGCAGGGCATCGGTATCGGCATTGCCGACACTTTCGCCGAGCAGCGTCAGCGCTTCCTGAGTCAGCGGCTCTTTATTGATGAGCAGGGTGACCGCATCGGCCACCGGCTGATATTGCTGCTGTTCGTGAATAAACTCTTCGTAATCGTGGAAACGATCCGGATCGAGCAGGCGCAGACGGGCAAAATGGCTCTGCTGGCCAAGTTGCTCCGGTGTTGCGGTCAGTAACAGCACGCTTGGGATCTGCTGGGAGAGCTGTTCGATCACCTGATATTCGCGGCTTGGGGCATCTTCGCTCCACACAAGATGGTGTGCTTCGTCGACGACCAGCATGTCCCATTCGGCGTCAGCGAGCTGTTCCAGACGGGACTTATTGCGGCGCACGAAGTCGAGGGAGCAGATAACCAGTTGCTCAGTTTCAAACGGGTTCGTGGCGTCGTGCAGCGATTCCGCGTAGCGGTCGTCATCAAACAGGGAGAAACGCAGATTGAAGCGGCGCAGCATCTCGACCAGCCACTGATGTTGCAGCGTTTCAGGCACCACGATCAGCACGCGCTCGGCGCGGCCTGACAGAAGCTGCTGATGGATGATCATGCCAGCTTCGATGGTTTTACCCAGACCGACTTCATCGGCTAACAGTACGCGAGGCGCGTGGCGCTGACCGACTTCGTAGGCAATGTGCAACTGGTGAGGGATCAGGCTGGCGCGCATGCCGCGCAGGCCGCCGAACTCCAGACGAAACTGCTCACGCTGATATTTACGCGCGCGAAAACGCAAGGCAAAGCGGTCCATACGGTCAATCTGGCCGGCAAACAGGCGGTCCTGCGGTTTGCTGAACGTCAGTTTGCTGTCGAGCAACACTTCGCGCATCGAAACGCCGGTCTCTTCGGTGTCCGTGCGGGTGCCCACATAGGTCAATAGCCCTCTGTCCTCAATGACCTCTTCAACCAGTAACTGCCAGCCTTCGTGGCAACTGATGGTATCCCCGGTATTAAACATCACGCGGGTGATTGGGGAATCATTACGGGCATACAGGCGGTTTTCACCGGTGGCGGGGAAAAGCAGGGTCACCATGCGCGTATCAATCGCGACGACAGTGCCTAAACCTAATTCGCTTTCCGTATCGCTTATCCAGCGTTGACCCAATGTAAACGGCATAATCTCTCTCTGTGTTGTTAGCTCTAAATATGGCAACTGCGAAGGCGACTGCGCAATGCTTGCTATGCCTCTGATGCTTCTCGGGCAATAGTCTTCTTTCTCCGCCAGCAGGCGCGGAGTGATTTACTGTGTGAGGATGAATCAGAATTGGGAAAGGGCGCTATGGTAATGGAAGGTAAGCGGTTCGTCACCTGTGAATCACTGCTGCCCCTCCTTTTACCTAGAATAATCCCATCTGACCGTTAATAAGTGTAGCAAAGTCGTCGTGAAGGAAGGGCAGAATGCCGTCGGCCACCGGCTCGAGCTGGCGTTCGATGTAGTGATCGTAATCGATCGGCGAATGCAGATTCTCCAGGGGCTCGGGCCCGGCAGTGGTCATCACGTAGCTTATCCAGCCGCCGTTTTGATACTGTTTCGCACGACCCTGTTGCGCGTTATAGTCATCGGCCAGTCGTGCTGCCCGGACATGCGGCGGAACGTTGCGCTCGTACTCACTGAGTTTACGGCGCAGGCGCTTGCGGTAGATCAACTGACTGTCGAATTCGCCGCTAAGCGTCTTCGCCACGTAGTCGCGGACATAATCCTGATAATCTTGATTGTGGAATATGCGTTGGTAAAGTTCCTGCTGAAAAACCTGCGCCAGCGGTGTCCAGTCGGTACGGACCGTCTCCAGGCCTTTATAAATAATGTGTTCGCCGTCCAAACCGTTAACCAGCCCGGCATAGCGCTTTTTGCTGCCCTGCTCTGAGCCGCGAATGGTTGGCATCAGAAAGCGTTTGAAATGTGTTTCGAACTCCAATTCCAGCGCACTCTCCAGACCATACTCCTGCTGTAAATGCACTTTCCACCAGGCATTCACCTGTTCCACCAGTTTGCGGCCAATGGCACTGGCCTCATCTTCCGACTGCGCCCGGTTGAGCCAGACGAAGGTGGAGTCGGTATCGCCGTAAATCACCTGATAACCTTCGGCCTCAATCAGCTCGCGGGTCTGGCGCATAATGTCGTGGCCGCGCAGTGTGATGGAGGAGGCCAGTCTTGGGTCGAAGAACCGACAGCCGCTGGAGCCCAGCACGCCATAAAAGGCGTTCATGATGATTTTCAGCGCCTGTGACAGCGGCTTATTCTTCTGCTGCTTGGCACTTTCACGCCCCAGCCAGATTTGCCGCACAATTTCCGGCAGGCAATGTTTAAGACGAGAGAACCGCGCCTCACGATAACCCGGCACAGAATGCGCGTCGTCTGGCTGTTGTAACCCGGCCACCAGGCCGACCGGATCAATCAAAAAGGTGCGAATGATCGACGGATAGAGGCTTTTGTAATCCAGTACTAATACTGAATCATAAAGGCCCGGGCGCGAGTCCATCACAAAACCACCGGGGCTCATCTCTTCCGGGCGTTCGCCCAGATTGGGTGCCACATACCCGACGCGGTGCATGCGCGGTAAATAAAGATGGGTAAATGCCGCCACCGACCCGCCACTGCGGTCAACGGCCAGACCAGTGACCGAAGCGCGCTCAAGCAGGAACGGCATCAGTTCTGTTTTGGCAAATATCCGTGTCACCAGTTCACAATCTTTCAAGTTGTAGTGGGCCAAAGCGGGCTTGTCTTCCCGGAAACGTTGTTCGATCTCCTCAAGCCGCTGATAAGGGCTGTCGCTGGCTTTCCCTTCACCCAGCAATGTTTGCGAGACGTTTTCCAGACTGAACGAAGGGAAGTTCCAGAAGGCTGTTTTCAGTGCTTCAATACCATCAATGATCAGCCGACCGGCGGCGGCAGCAAAAAAATGCCCCTGCTTGAAGCCATGCTCACGCCACTCTAATTCACCGCCGCCGCGCCCGAAGCGCAGAGGAATGTTGTAACGCTCGGCGTGTTTTTGCAGCACACGCAGATCAAACTGCACCACGTTCCAGCCAATAATGGCGTCGGGGTCAAAGTCGGCCAGCCACTGATTGAGCTTTTGAATCAGCATCGGACGGCTGTCGACATATTCGAGGATGAAATCCCGTGGAGTCTGCGGGTCACCGTTGGGCGGCCCGAGCATATAAACATGGCGCTGGCCGCAGCCTTCAAGGCCGATGCAGTAAAGTTCGCCGTTGCCGCTGGTTTCGATATCCAGTGAGCACAACTTTAGCGAAGGGCGGTAAGCTTCAGCAGGTTTCATGCGGGTATTGAGTAGCAGGTTATCCGCACCTGGCGTCCCACAAAACCAGACCGGTGCTGTGATATAGCGCTCCATCATAAAACGTTCCGGTGGGCGGATATCCGCCTCGTAGACGCTGACACCCGCTTCTTTCAGCAGTTTTTCCATACGCATGAGTTGACGATGCTGCGGGCAATAGAGCCCGAGAACAGGACGGGAGTGGAAATCCAGCAGCGGTAACTCCCGCAGGCTGTATCCTTTTTCTCCGGTTAGTGCCCGCTCAACCTGAGCCCGCTGGATTAAGGGCAAAAACGCGACCGACTCTTGTGAAGGCAAGCGTACCTTCTGCGGACCGTCGTCTGTCGCCAGCCACAGTTCCACCTCCGTGCCGCGCGGTGTATCACGCCAGTGACGGGTCAATACAAAACCCTGTCGGGGAGCATTGGCGGAGGATGCGTTGGTGGTTCGGGTCTTGATAAGCGCCTCATCGGGCAAAGTAAAAGAGAAAAATTCTGCTAAGACAGAGTATGGTTATTTATACAGTCTTTGTCCATCGGCTGTGCTTTTGCCCCTTTTGCGGCAAATATGCATACAATTAGGCGGTTGACTCACTCTGGTCGTGCACTGACAATTCAACCGCTTGACTGACTTGTCATAGTAAACGATGCACGAAGTACTTAACTCTGGGACTTTATGGAAGCTTATTTACAACATCTCGTCGCGCAGTCAGTGGGAATCGCCCTGATCATCGTCGCCGTGGTGGCCTTTTTTGAATCACTTGCGCTGGTCGGGCTGATCTTACCGGGTACCGTCATGATGGCCACGCTGGGTACGCTGATTGGCAGCGGACAAGTAGGTTTGTATGAAGCCTGGCTGGCTGCCGGGCTGGGGTGCTTCTGCGGCGACTGGGTGTCATACTTTATCGGGCGGAAATTCAAAGGGCCGCTGCACAGCTGGAAATTCCTGCAACGCTATCAGGCCCTTCTCGATAAAACAGGGCACGCCCTCGATCGCCACAGTTTTGCGACCGTTATTCTCGGGCGTTTCATCGGGCCGACGCGACCACTGGTGCCCCTGGTGGCAGGTATGCTGAATTTACCGCCCTATAAGTTTGCTCCACCCAATATTGTCGGCTGCATCTTCTGGCCGCCGGTCTATTTTTTACCGGGGATCCTGGCGGGTGTGGCGATTGATATTCCGGCGGGGCACAACAGTAACCTGTTCAAATGGTTGCTGCTCGGTTCCGTCAGCCTGCTGTGGCTGAGTGCCTGGCTGGTGTGGCGCTGGGTCCGGTCGGCAAAAAACAGCGATGATGCGATGTCCCGCTGGCTGCCGTTACCGCGTCTGCGCTGGGTGTGTATTCTCAGCGTTGCCGCCACCGTGGTCAGTTTTGTGATGCTGAGTAAGCAACCGCTGATGCCGGTTTACGGGCATCTGCTGTGGGAAGTGATCACCCGCTAACCTCGTCTTTTTACCCGGTTTCAGCGCAGAGGAATGCCCAAGACTTTGGCTTCTGCTGCGCTGCCTTCTACCAGCGCTTGAGTCGGGCCGTCATAGTAAATTCGGCCATCGACAATCAGTAATGTTCTCTTCGCCACGCGCGCCGCATCATCCAGATTGTGTGACACCATCAGCAGTGTCAGGTTTTGTTCGCGGCAGACTTTATCCAGCAGATTCAGCATTTCACTGCGCAGTGCAGGATCCAGCGCGGAGAAGGGCTCATCGAGCAGTAAAACTGGCTGGCTGCGCAACAGACAGCGCGCCAGCGCCACCCGCTGACGCTGCCCGCCCGAAAGCTGCGACGGCAACCGGTCTAAACACTCCTCCAGCCCGACCCTGCGGGCGATATCCTGCAATGCTAACTGCTGCGCTGACGTCAGTTTAAGCCCCGGATGAAGCCCGAGCCCCATGTTCTGGCGCACCGTCAGGTGCGAGAACAGATTGTTCTCCTGAAACAGCATCGATACCGGACGTTTTGCCGGAGGGGTGTGGCTGTGATCTTCCGCGTTTAGCGTGATATGCCCGCTGGTAGGAGCCAGAAAACCCGCCACCAGACTCAGCAGCGTGCTTTTTCCTGCACCACTTGGCCCGAGGATAGCGACACGTTCGCCCGCTTCAATCTGTAAATCAAAGCGCATCGGCAGATGGTCATAGAGATAGGTCAGTTTATTTAGCGTCAGCATGGCGGCCCGGTAAACGTTCGATCAGGGTAAACAGCAGGAAACAGAGCAACAGCAACAGCAGCGCAGTCACGGCGCCATCCTGACTGCGGTAAGAACCAATCTGCTGATAAAGATAAAAAGGCAGGGTGCGGAAATTTTCATTGCCGAACAGGGCAATGACGCCAAAATCTCCCAGCGAAAGTACGCAGGCAAAAGCGAGCGCCTGAGCCAGCGGGCGTTTCAGGTTGCTCAGTTCAACCCAACGCAACCGTTGCCAGCCATGCATATCGAGCGACAGGCACAGCGGATTATAACGTTCTGCTACATCCCGCATCGGGTTATCCAGCACTTTCAGCGCGTAAGGCACCGCCATCAGCGCGTTGGTTAATATCACCAGCGCCCAGGGCGACTGAGGTAGGCCGAAAGTATCACTCAGCAGTAAAAAGAAGCCGGTGGCCAGCACAATGCCCGGCATGGCGAGGATCAGCATACCGCTGATATCCATGGCCTGCGCCCAGCCATCGCGCTGACGCAGGCGCAGTTCACGGCTGCTCCACAGCAACATCATGGTCAGAATGACGCACAGCAAACCGCTGCCTGCGGCGATCCGTACTGACGTCCACAGTGCCTGCCACAGCGCGGGCTGCCGCAACACGCTGAACACAGCCTGGTTGGCACCGTCGGCAATCACCGCCAGCAGCGGGGGCAGAATCAGCAACAGCGCGAAGCCAATCAGCACTGCGTCAAAAAGCTTCCTCACACGTGAATCATCGGGGTTGCGCCACGTCAGAGCGTGCGTATGACCGACTGGCACCGCGCGGCTAAGCTGCTGACTGAGTACCACTAAGCCAAGACAACACACCAGCTGAATCAGCGCCAGCGTGGCGGCACGCGCTAAGTCATAGTCGTAACTCAATGCCTGATAAATCGCGAGCTCGATGGTGGTAGCCTGCGGGCCGCCGCCCAGCGACAGCACGGTGGCAAAGCTGGCAAAGCACAGCATAAAAATCAGTGCCGCCGCGGGAAGGATCTGGCGTCGCAGCGCAGGCCATTCGACAAAGCGGAACTGCTGCCAGGCATTCATACCGAGCTGAGCCGCCAACTGGCGCTGTTCGGTGGCGATATTATCCAGTGATTGCAGCAACAGCCGGGCCGCCAGCGGCATATTAAAGAAAGTATGCGCGAGCAAAATGCCTTTAAGCCCATAAGGCGAGAAGGTGTAATTAACGCCGAACCAGCCGCACAGCTGGGCCAGCCAGCCCTGCCGGCCATACACGCTAAGAATACCAAACACTGCCACCAGAACGGGCAACACCAGCGTCATGGCGCACAGACGCAGCAAAATCTGCCGCCCCGGGAAGCGCCGCCGAAACAGAGCCCGGGCCAGCAGAATGGCGGGCAGTACCGAGAACAACGCTGAGAGCAGCGCCTGCCAGAAGGTAAAGCGGATCACATGCCAGAGGTAAGCATCACGCCACAGCGACGGGCCGGTCATCTGTGGCGCATGACGCCACAGTGAACCCAGCGCCAGCATAGCCACCGCGAGAATACAGAGCGCAGCGACCAGGCCCGGCCACAACCAGTGAGGGATTAACGGCTGACGGCGGTTTGCCATGCCCGGATCCATTCACTGCGGTGATCGGCGACTTCTTTGGCGGTGTACTGTAGCGAAACGGCCGGAACGTTCAGTTGGCTAAAGGCCGCCGGCAGATTTTCCTTCACCACCGGATACATCCAGTTGCCGGTTGGGATCGTCTGCTGGAACCCTGCGGTCGTGACGAACTTAATGAATGTCGTCGCCAATTCCGGTTGCTTGCTGGCCGCCAGCTGGCCCGCGACTTCCACCTGCATGTAGTGCCCTTCGCTGAAGTTAGCGGCGGCGTAGTTATCCTTCTTCTCTTCGATAATGTGATACGCCGGAGAGGTGGTGTAGCTCAGAACCAGATCACTTTCCCCTTTCAGGAACAGGCCGTAGGCTTCGCTCCAGCCTTTGGACACCGTGACGGTTTTCTTCGCCAGTTTCGCCCAGGCTTCAGGGGCTTTGTCACCGTAGATTTTTTGCATCCATAACAGCAGGCCCAGACCCGGTGTACTGGTGCGCGGATCTTCATAGATCACTTTCCAGTTTTCCGGACTGTTAACCAGCTCTTCCAGACTTTTTGGCGGATTCTTCAGCTTATTTTTGTCGTACACAAAGGCAAAATAGCCGTAGTCGTAAGGCACGAAAGTCTCATTTTTCCAGCCGCCGGGAATATCGAGTTTGGCCTCGATGGCGGGTGCTTTAGCGAATAAACCGGTTTGTTCTGCGGCCAGCAGCAGGTTGTTATCCAGCCCGACTACGACATCGGCCTGACTGTTTTTACCTTCCATCCGCAGACGGTTGAGCAACGACACGCCATCTTCGAGGGCGACATATTTCAGTTCGCAGCCGCAGTCAGCTTCGAAGGCTTTTTTGATAGCCGGACCGGGGCCCCAGTCAGCGGCAAAAGAGTCATAGGTATAGACGGTGAGGATCGGTTTGGCAGCGAAGACCGGTGCTGACAATAACAACAGAAGGGGCAGTAATTTTTTCAACTTTGCGCTCCAAAAAATAAAGGGGCAAAGGATTTTGAGTGAGCAACGCGCAGTCTCAAATCCCTCCGCCGGGGTTAACCGGATCAGGTTCGACGGGTCTATCTCAGCCCCTTAAACTTGCTGCGCAGGCGTTGAACTCGGGGCGGGCAGTGCTCGAAATGCTCGCGTACTCTGTGTACGCTCCGCTTTCTGTGCGCTGTCCTACCCAGCTGAACGCTGCTCGCGGCGTTTAAGATCGAGTTAATTCTTTCAAAAGAATAAACTTCAGGCACCCCGTTGAGAACGGTTGTCATTCTAGAGATTAACGCTGCAATGCGATAGTCCGATTAACTGTCAGGCGGCGCGAACCAGGCCGATTTGAAGTCAAACCAGCCCAGCGTGTTCATGCGCACGCCGCGCATACTGCGCTGACCCTGCAGAACCAGCCAGTGATGAAACAGCGGATGAAGATGGTTATTGGCCACCAGTTTTTGCCCCCACTCGGCCATCGTGAGTTTTCCTTCCCGCCACAGTGCGGCATCGTTGCGCAGATCTTCGCCCATGCAACAGCTGGCTAATGGCAGTTCGAACAATGTCGCAAACAGCGAAAATTCCAGCGGCAGGGTGAAGTTCGCACTGCCGAGCCACAGGTCGGTTTTTGCGTCGCCCTTATGCCAGCTGGCGTAGTCGACGACCTGCGTATTGAGTTCTACACCTTCTGCGGCCAGCAGGGGACGGATGGCGTCGCGTATCGCAAGATGTTCGGAGTGCTCGCTGTAGTATGTCAGCGTCAATTGGTGCAGATTGGCCGGTTTACTCAGTTTGTGGTGAGCCTGCTTATGGTGCCAGCGCGGTAAAAGGCCAAACGCAGGTGACCAGTAACGCTGATAAACCGGTTCGGCAGCATGGAGCAGGGCGATCGGACTTAACAGTTCGCTTAACCATAAACGGCTCTCTTCGTCACTGCCCACCGCTGAGCGCTGGTCATACAGCAGGAAATAGCATCCTTCTTCCAGCCGGCTCTCCAGCTCACTGTTACCGGATTCATCGGCCTGTAACTGCACGCCAGAATGGACAAGGTCTTCGGTTAATTCAGGCAAGACCCAAATATTTACTTCATCGATCAGCGCGCGGTAGCCGAAATATTCATCAAAGGCGCGAATGCGTAACTGAGTTTTCTGATTACGCACTACGGCATAAGGGCCGGTGCCGACCGGATGACGGGCAAAGTCAGGCAGAGATTCCCACTCCTGCGGCAAAATCATGGCGTGAACGTTTCCCAGCAACCAGGGAAGCCATTTGTCAGCCGATCTCAGGTGAATGTCGACAACGTTCGCGGTAGGAGATTGCACCGACGAAAAATGGCTAAACAGCGGATGGGCGCGCAGGCGGGTAAAGGTGGTGATGATGTCAGCCATATCCAGTTCACGTCCGTGGTGGAAATGAATGGCCGGGCGTAAATAAAAGCGCCAGTGTAGCGGGCTGATTTGTTGCCAATGATGGGCTAAATCGCCCTCAAGTTCCCCATTATCCTCATTTACGCGCGTCAGGCCGCTGAAGATCTGCCGGGCCAGATGAGTTTCCGAACGACGTAGCATGGTGCCGGGCTGAAGGTTAAACAGCGGGCGGTAGTAGAGAACGCGCAGAATATGTTTACCCTGACGGAAACTGCGGCCCAACTGAGAAATCAGCATCTGACGTACGGCTTTCTTATCACCAACCAGCTGTACCAGTTGGTCAATTTTATCCTCTTCCAACAGCTCATTAGCCCGCTGTTGCTGGAGTGCCAGCCCCGTATAAAGAAAGGTCAATGTGGATCGCTTTCCCCTGCCTGCCTCTGCCTGCCACTGTAACCACCCTTCCTGCTGCATCGTTGAAAGCAGTGATCGCATATGGCGACGCGAGCAGTTCATCACCTCGGAAAGCGCCTGCAAGGTGGTTTCGGTTTCATCACCGTGGCAGCTCTGCCATAACCTGATGAACTGTTGTTGCAAACGGGGCGATGACATAAAAGAGGAACTCCTTGCCTGATTTTCATCAATTTATCTTTCCTCATATTACCCCGATACTGTTTAGCAACAAAGCAGCGATGCAGAACGGGAGGCACCATGAAACGAGTCTTAATCCGGAGCTTTTACCAGCGTTACTTTCTAGCGATTGCTCAAAAAAGAGCGGTGAAAACGCACACGGAATGGTTGTCCTGGGTGCCTCAGGAGTATCGCCTCGACACCCTGTCAGGGCTGATGCAGTGGGATATTGAAGAGATGAACGACGAGCAATATCGCCAACATTTATGAAGCCGGTTCCGGGGGGATACTCTCTCTGAAGCGGTGGAAAAGATTTTCTGAGTAATGGTGTAATGTCACCAGCCAGTGAGGTAACTCACTGGTTTTTTTGTTTTATTTTTCGATCCCTATTCCAACTTATGTCAACCTCTCTGCTGTAGAACTCACTGATTCAGGTACACTATGGCTGCATATTTTTCCGGCATCTGCAGCAAAGATGTCTACACTGGGCAGTATTATTTTTTTGCCTTCGGTTTATCAGGGATGGGTCATGCTTAAACGTCGCGTTAATTCGGTGTACGCCACTTTCTTATTGGTTTCCTTACTCTGCGGGATTGCGGGCGCGCTGCAGGCGCCAACGCTTAGCCTGTTTCTGACCAATGAAGTTAACGTGCGACCGATGTGGGTTGGCCTGTTCTATACGGTAAATGCCATCGCCGGGATTGCTGTCAGTTTTCTGCTGGCGAACCGTTCCGATAACAAAGGTGACCGCCGTAAGCTGCTGTTGGTGTGCATCCTGATGGCCGTGGGCAACAGTCTGGTGTTTGCCTTTAGTCGTGACTATTTGGTGCTGATCACCGTCGGTGTTTTGCTTGCGGCTCTCGCCAATGCGGCTATGCCCCAATTGTTTGCTCTGGCGCGTGAACATGCGGACCGCTCATCGAGCGAAGTGGTGATGTTCAGCTCGATGATGCGCGCCATGCTGTCGCTGGCTTGGGTGCTTGGCCCGCCGCTGTCATTTATGCTGGCATTGAAATACGGTTTCGCGCTGATGTATCTGTGTGCCGCCGGGGTGTATGTCGCCAGTATCGCCATGATTTGGTTGTTCCTGCCCTCGGTGCCACGTGCAGAGCAACCGGTCGACAAAGTGGTGGTGCCGGTCAGCGCATGGCGAAACCGGGATGTCCGGCTGCTGTTTCTTGCCTCGTTGCTAATGTGGACCTGCAACATCATGTATGTGATCGACATGCCGTTGTACATCACGCGTGATTTAGGACTGCCTGAAGGTCTGGCGGGTCTGCTGATGGGCACGGCTGCGGGGATTGAAATCCCCGCAATGCTGCTGGCGGGTTATCTGGTCAAACGCTGGGGTAAACGCCGGTTAATGTTATTTGCCGTTGCCAGTGGTGTCGTATTTTATGCCGGGCTGGTGGCCTTCGAATCAAAAGCTGCGCTGATGTTACTGCAACTGTTCAACGCCATATTTATCGGCATCATTGCTGGTATCGGGATGCTCTACTTTCAGGACCTTATGCCCGGACGCGCAGGCTCTGCGACGACGCTTTTTACCAACAGCATTTCCACGGGGGTAATCTGTGCGGGGCTATTGCAGGGCGCAATAGTAGAAAATTTCGGACACGCACCGGTTTACTGGGTCATCACGCTTTTGTCGCTGGTGGCCTTCGGCCTGATGTGGAGAGTGAAAGACGTCTGATAGTCTTGCGATCTCTCTTTCTGAAGTGATATTTGACGAATAATAAAAACCCGCGATTTACGCGGGTTTTTTATACTGACAATCCAACAATCAGTTCATGAATGACGGCTGTTTGTTCTCATAGGTTGAGATATTCGCTTCGTGCTGCAACGTCAGGCCGATGCTGTCGAGACCGTTAATCATGCAGTGGCGGCGGAAGCTGTCGATCTCAAACGGATAACTTTTATCACCCGCCTGCACTGTCTGGTTTTCCAGATCCACCACGAAGGTTATCCCTTCATTGGCTTCGACCAGTTTGAACAACTCTTCAATTTGCGCATCACTCAGGGTGATGGGCAGCAACTGGTTGTTAAACGAGTTACCGTAGAAGATATCGGCGAAGCTGGGTGCTATCACTGCGTGGAAACCGTAGTCGGTCAGGGCCCACGGCGCATGTTCACGCGAAGAACCACAGCCAAAGTTTTCACGCGCCAGCAGAATACTTGCACCTTTATAACGCGGCTTGTTCAGCACGAAATCCGGGTTAGGTTTCTGACCGGCATCATCAAGGAAACGCCAGTCGTTGAACAAGTGCTGACCAAAACCTGTGCGGGTGACTTTCTGTAAAAACTGCTTAGGAATAATGGCGTCTGTATCGACGTTAGCCGCATCCAGCGGAACCACCAGACCAATGTGTTGGGTAAATTTAGCCATGGTGTTTTCCTCAGTTCAGTTCACGAATATCAGCGAAACGGCCAGTCACCGCTGCTGCGGCTGCCATTGCAGGGCTGACCAGATGCGTGCGGCCGCCGCGGCCCTGACGGCCTTCGAAGTTACGGTTACTGGTGGATGCACAACGCTCGCCTGGCTCTAAACGGTCATTGTTCATCGCCAGACACATAGAGCAGCCCGGCAGACGCCATTCGAAACCGGCTTCGATAAAGATCTTATCCAGACCTTCTTCTTCTGCCTGCGCTTTCACCGGGCCAGAGCCTGGAACCACAATCGCCTGCACGCCATTAGCCACTTTACGGCCTTTAGCGATAGCCGCAGCAGCGCGTAAATCTTCAATACGTGAGTTGGTACAAGAACCGATAAACACTTTGTCGATAGCCACATCGGTCAGTTTGATGCCCGGTTGCAGATCCATATAGGCCAGTGCTTTTTCGGCTGACGCACGTTCAACCGGATCACTGAACGAGGATGGATTAGGGATCACCTGATTCACGGCCATCACCTGCCCAGGGTTAGTCCCCCAGGTCACCTGCGGCGCGATATCGGCGGCATCCAGGGTGACTGTGGCGTCAAATTTAGCATCGCTGTCAGTCTTCAGGGTTTTCCAGTAGGCAACGGCTTCATCCCAGTCCTGACCTTTCGGTGCAAACTGGCGGCCCTTCAGGTAAGCGAATGTGGTGTCGTCGGCGGCAACCAGACCGGCTTTGGCACCCATTTCAATCGCCATATTGCACAGGGTCATGCGACCTTCCATGCTCAGGGCTTCAATCGCTTTACCGCAGAATTCCACTACGTGGCCGGTACCGCCTGCGCTGCCAGTTTTTCCGATGATCGCCAGCACGATGTCTTTCGCGGTAATACCCGCAGGGGCATCGCCGGTGACTTCAATTTTCATGGTTCTGGCGCGGCCCTGTTTCAGGGTTTGCGTCGCCAGAACATGTTCCACTTCTGATGTGCCGATACCGAACGCCAATGAGCCAAAGGCGCCGTGCGTCGCGGTATGCGAGTCACCGCAGACGATAGTCATGCCCGGCAAGGTCATGCCTTGTTCTGGACCGATAACGTGAACGATGCCCTGGAATGGGTGGTTCAGGTCATACAGTTGTACGCCGAACTCCGCACAGTTCTTGATCAGCTCCTGCATCTGAATGCGGGCCATTTCGCCGCTGGCATTAATATCTTTGGTTTGCGTGGAGACGTTGTGGTCCATGGTGGCAAACGTTTTGCCCGGCTGGCGCACTTGACGGCCCATGGCGCGCAGGCCGTCAAATGCCTGCGGTGAGGTCACTTCGTGTACCAGATGACGGTCAATGTACAGCAACGGTGTTTCGTTTTGCGCTTCGTAGACGACGTGCGCGTCAAACAGTTTCTGATATAAAGTCTTCGCCATGTTATGCCCCTTCGGCCACGAAGCGGGCAATAATGTCGCCCATTTCGTTGGTGCCAATTGCGTTGTTACTGTTTGCCAGATCGCCCGTACGGTGTCCGGCTTCCAATGCTTTGTTTACTGCTTGCTCGATGGCATCTGCTGCTTCGTCAGCGCCGAGGCTGTAACGCAGTAACAGTGCGGCAGACAGAATTTGTGCAATCGGGTTAGCGATGTTTTTACCGGCAATATCCGGTGCTGAACCGCCCGCCGGTTCGAACAGACCAAACGCCTGCTCGTTCATGCTGGCTGACGGCAACATGCCCATGGAGCCTGTGATCATCGCGCACTCGTCAGACAGAATATCGCCGAACAGGTTAGAGCACAGCAACACGTCAAACTGCGACGGGTCTTTGATCAACTGCATGGTGGCGTTGTCGATGTACATGTGGCTCAGGCTGACATCCGGGTAGTCTTTAGCGATTTCGTTAACAACTTCGCGCCACATGATGGAGGTTTGCAGGACATTTGCCTTATCAATCGACGTCACTTTGCTGCGGCGTTTACGCGCTGATTCAAACGCGATGCGGGCGATGCGTTCAATTTCAAAACGGTAATAGATCTCAGTGTCGAAGGCTTTCTCATGCATCCCCTGACCTTCACGACCTTTTGGCTGACCAAAGTAGATCCCGCCGGTCAGTTCGCGCACGCACAGAATATCGAAGCCTTTGGCGGCGATATCGGCACGCAGCGGACAGAACTCCTCCAGACCCTGATACAGACGGGCAGGGCGCAGGTTGCTGAACAACTTAAAGTGTTTACGCAGTGGTAATAATGCGCCGCGCTCTGGCTGATCGTTGGGCGGCAGATGTTCCCATTTCGGGCCACCGACCGAGCCGAACAGAATGGCATCAGCTTGCTCACAACCGGCAACGGTAGCGGGTGGCAACGGGCTGCCGTGTTTGTCGATGGCTGCGCCACCCACATCGTATTCGCTGGTAGAGATTTTCAGGCCAAAACGCTGACGCACAGCGTCCAGTACTTTATAAGCCTGCTGCATAACTTCCGGGCCGATGCCGTCGCCGGGTAAGACGGCAATATGATGGGTCTTGCTCATGTTCACACCGTTTCCTGATTGTTTTGTTTTTCGGTTTGCAGGCGCTGTTTTTCGATTTCTACCTGCTTGCTGCGCCAGATGCTGTTCAATACGTGGACCATTGCCTTGGCGGAGGATTCAACAATGTCCGTCGCCAGACCGACGCCGTGGAAGCGACGACCATTAAATGAAACAACGATATCAACCTGACCTAATGCGTCGCGGCCGTGGCCTTTGGCAGTGAGCTGATATTTGACCAGCTCAATTTGATAGCCGGTGATGCGGTTGATGGCCTGATAGACGGCGTCAACCGGACCGTTGCCGGTCGCGGCTTCGGTTTTCACTTCATCCCCGCTGGCCAAATTGACTGACGCCGTTGCTGTGATGTTGGAGCCGGATTGCACGCTGAAGTTGTCCAGGCGGTAAAATTCTGGCTCTTCCTGCTGTTTATTAATGAACACCAGCGCTTCCAGATCGTAGTCAAAGACCTGGCCTTTCTTATCGGCCAGTTTCAAAAACGCGGTGTACAGGTGATCCATATTATAGTCAGATTCTTTGTAGCCCATCTCTTCCATACGGTGCTTCACGGCAGCGCGGCCGGAGCGGGAAGTCAGGTTCAGCTGAATCTGGTTCAGGCCGATGGATTCCGGGGTCATGATTTCGTAGTTTTCGCGATTTTTCAGCACACCATCTTGATGAATACCGGAGGAGTGAGCGAACGCATTCGAGCCTACAATCGCTTTATTACCCGGAATCGGCATGTTGGTGATTTGGCTGACAATCTGGCTGGTGCGGTAGATCTCTTTATGATTGATGTTGGTGTGAACGTTCATGTATTCGGAACGGGTGCGGATTGCCATGATCACTTCTTCCAGCGCGGTGTTACCTGCGCGCTCACCAATGCCGTTCAATGTGCCTTCAACCTGACGGGCACCGGCCTGGATCGCGGCGATGGAGTTACCTACCGCCATGCCCAAATCGTCGTGGCAGTGAACGGAGATAATCGCTTTATCAATGTTTGGCACGCGCTCGTACAGGTTGGTAATAATGCCCCCAAACTGGGTCGGCGTGGTGTAACCGACGGTGTCAGGAATGTTAATCGTCGTTGCGCCTGCTTTAATTGCGGCCTCGACGACGCGGCACAGGTTATCCAGCGGGGTGCGGCCGGCATCTTCGCAAGAGAACTCAACATCATTGGTATAATTGCGGGCGCGTTTGACTGAGTGAATCGCCATATCCAGCACTTGGTCAAACGAACGCTTCAGTTTGGATTCAATGTGTAATGTGGACGTAGCCAGGAACACGTGGATACGGAAAGCTTCGGCAACGCGCAAAGCCTCTGCTGCGGCATCAATATCGCCGTCTACACAGCGTGCCAGACCGCAGACGCGGCTATTTTTAATTTGGCGGGCAATGGTTTGAACGGATTCAAAATCGCCCGGAGATGAGACCGGGAAACCGACTTCCATAACGTCAACGCCCATTCTCTCCAGCGCGATGGCTATTTGCAGCTTCTCTTTAACGCTCAGGCTGGCCTGTAATGCTTGTTCACCATCACGCAGCGTGGTATCGAAAATAATGACTTGTTGGCTCATGGGTATAGATTCCTTGTCTGCTGTACTTTCACGCCGTGGAGGTAAAAAAAAACCCGCGCATCGGCGCGGGTTTAGTGTCTGTGGAAGAGGGAATCAGTTCTGATTTTCGGCCACTGGCTTACCGCGCAAATTTTCTGCGTTGAGTAGTAGGCCTGATAGACGAGTGATCATTAACATGGATTTCAGCTTCTCTTAAATTGGGATAATAAAATCGAGGTTATTTAAACCGTTGGCTAAATTGATACGTGAATGCGCCTTTCATGTCAACTGTTCTGAAGATAAAACGACGAGACTTACAGAGTATGAGAGTGAGTCTCATTTGGTGTAATGTGCTGTGTAACACTGTTCATCTGAATTAATCAAATTTCCCGGTTTTTTGTCATTGGCAAAAAATAAATTGTCTAATTTAGGACTATTTTTTCAATCGCATTGAAAATAAATTAGTAAAATCATTGAGTTGAGAAGTGTTTATTCATGCTTAATTAATCATTTCATTTTCATATGTTGTTTAGAGAAGTATTTTGTAGTTCTATATCATTAGCTACAGGCACTTGCATTAAGAAAAAGATACATTTCACCTATCACTAATTTTCTCAGCCTCGCATTAAGGATGATGAAGGGTGTATTTTTAGATAACTACATCGTTGAGTTGGTGTTTTGTCATTGGAATGTTACACAAAAAAATCTAATTATCATTTTAGTCAGGCTAAACACTAAGAATATTCCATTGGAGGGAACAATGACGGGAAATTTAGTTGATATTCAACCAGAGCTAACGACCGCTGCCGGACATCTGCGTAATGTCGATCTTAACTTATTGACTGTATTTGACGCGGTCATGCAATTACAAAATATTACCCGAGCATCGCAAATGTTAGGAATGTCGCAGCCCGCCGTCAGCAACGCAGTTTCACGTTTAAAAGTCATGTTTAATGATGATTTGTTCGTGCGCAGTGGCCGGGGCATTCAGCCTACGACGCGTGCCAGACAACTGTTCGGCCCCGTAAGGCAGGCATTGCAAATTGTAATGAATGAGCTTCCTGGCGCTGGTTTTGACGATCAAACAAGTTTGCGACAGTTTAATATTGCTATATGCAGTCCTTTAGATCTTCGTCTTACTGCGAATATTCTTAATTCATTGGAAACGAAATCATCTTTTGTAACCGTTAATTTTCAAACGTTAATTTCAGAAAATATTGAACATCAGTTACGTTATCAGGATGTGGAGTTTGTTATTAGTTATCGTCGCTTCGAAAGACCCGGTTTTTGCAATCAACCTCTCTTTACGGATGAGCTTGTATTAGTCGCCGCACAGCATCATCCAAGAATTAGTCCGCACATGTCAGATGAGAAATATCTTAATGAGCAGCATGCCGTTGTGATGAATGGAAGTCATTACTCGTTTAGCCTGCCATATTATGACTCTTCTACCGGAAAACCGTTAATCGGCTATCAGGGTACAGATTTAAACAGTGTGATGAATATCGTCTCCAGAACGCATATGGTGGCTCTGGTTCCACGCTGGCTGGCCCAATCGCATGCCGGAATGTTAAATCTGAATATCATTCCGATGCCCTGGATGAGCAATCAATTACCTTGTTATCTCACCTGGCATGAATCCGCCAGCAAAGATAAAGGGAATATGTGGATGAAGTCTCTGCTCGAACAGGCGGAAACGCTCTAATCATGATAAGTCCGGTGGATAAGTGATTTTAGCTGCCTGAATGGCACTATCTGGTTTTTTATCCTGCGTGGAAGTGTGACCATTTTCGCCATTTCCGCGCAGGTGCATTTTTTTAAACTTTCCCCTTCATGCTTTCCTTTTATCGTTTTCCTCGTTTTTCCTGAATCATATTTTGATTTGCCAGTCTTTACAGACTCGGTAGACTACGCAAAATGTTAAAAATGGTGAGCAAATGCAAATAAACCTTTGGGTTTATGGTGTCTGGTGGCTCTTCTTTTCCTCACAGGCTGGCAGGCTATGAACATGACTTTCTCTGACTATCATCTCGTTACCCGTTTTCGTGAGCAGCTCTCCTCGCGGCCTGACAATATCGCTTTCCGTGAATGGTCAGCAGACCGGGAAACGTCGCTTACCTGGCAAGAAGCTGGCCATAAAGTTGATCATCTGTCCCGTCTTTTATTGCAGTTGGGCATTGAAACTCAGGAACGCGTCGCGATTTGCGGCAGCAATGGAATGGCGTGGACGCTGGCCGATATGGCTATTTTGCAACTTCGCGCCATCACTGTGCCGATTTATGCCACCAATACAGCTGCACAGTCAGCCTATGTTTTGAATGACGCCGGTATCCGCACGCTGTTTATTCTCGGCCAGACGCAGTTTGATGCAGCCGTGCAGTTGCGTGAATTCTGCCCGCAGTTACAACATATTTTGGTGCTCGATGCCGACGTTGATCTGCGCGGTGTCACCCTTGCCCGCCACGTGCATTCACAGGAAGAGCCAGCCGCTTCCCTGAACGAGCTATTACTGGCGCGCGTGGCGCAGTGCCGTCTGGAAGATCTCTTTACCCTCATTTATACCTCGGGCACCACCGGAGAGCCTAAGGGCGTGATGCTCGATTACCGGAGCATTGCCACGCAGCTCCAGCAACATGAACAGCGCCTTGCGCTGTCAGACAGCGATGTCTCCCTGTGCTTCCTGCCGCTGGCGCACGTTTTCGAACGCGCCTGGAGCTTTTTCGTCATGCATTGTGGGGCACAGAACGTCTATCTGCGGGAAACCGATCTGGTCCGTGATGCGCTGCAGGCGGTTAAGCCAACGGTGATGTGTGCGGTTCCGCGTTTTTATGAAAAAGTCTTCAGCGCGATTAATCAGAAAGTTGCTCACTCCGGATATACCAAAAAGAAATTGTTCCACTGGGCTATGGCTAGCGGGCGCGAGAAATTTTTATGCGAAAGACAGGGTACTGCGCTTTCGTGGTGGCAAAAACGCCGCTATGCCCTGGCTGACAAACTGGTGCTCAGCAAGTTGCGCGGTTTGCTGGGCGGCAATCTGCGCTTTCTGCCGGCGGCAGGCGCCAGCCTCGACGATAACGTGATCCTGTTTTTTGAATCCATCGGCCTGAAAATCAAATATGGCTACGGGCTGACCGAAACATGCGCCACGGTGACCTGCTGGGAGGAGAAGGAGTTTCTGTTTGGTTCGGTCGGCACCGCATTACCGCTGGTTGAAGTGCGTATCGGTGAGGAAAACGAAATTCAGGTACGCGGGCCGACGCTTTTTCGCGGCTATTTCAATAAACCGCAAGAGACGGCTGCCAGCTTCACCGACGATGGCTGGTTCAAAACCGGCGATGCGGGAAAAAAGGATGAACGGGGAAATCTGTTTGTTACTGAGCGTTTAAAAGACCTGATGAAAACCTCGGGTGGGAAATATATCGCGCCGCAGCGTATTGAAGGCACGCTGGTTCAGGATCGCTATATCGAACAGGCGGCAGTGATCGCAGATGCTAAGCACTTTGTTTCCGCGCTTATTGTGCCGGACTTTAATGCGCTGAGTGAGTATGCGCAGGCACACCACATCGATTATCTCAATCGCGAGAGTTTGCTGAAAAATGAACAGATTCTGTCGCTGTTTACTTATCGTGTCCGCGAGATCCAACATGAATTGGCCAGTTATGAACAGGTGAAAAAATTCGCTCTGCTGACGACGCCCTTCACCATGGAAGCCGGAGAGCTAACACCAACGCTGAAGCTACGACGCAAGATCATCTTGCAGCGGTACAAAAAAGAGGTCGATACCTTCTACTGTGATTAATATCACATTACTGTCCCGGCGCAGCCCATTGTGCCGGGATATTTACTCCCTGAGGCAATTTCTCATCAGAACAACGCTGTTATAATTTAATGCTGTAATTTATCCCCCCTTCCTGATATTCCTGAGTAGTTACCCTTGTTGAGCAGTGTTTTGTCTGGAGAGAGCCGGGCAGGGCAGTTAGACAGAATAACCATACTGTTACTCCGGCATTTTGACGTTTGCCTGACCTAAATTCAGACGTTAATGTACTGAGTTAAGTCTGCGTAATCCGATAAGAACAACAGGGCTTAGCCCTCTTACCCGGAATGGCTGGAAATGATTTCCGTCCTTCCTTTGAGTTGCTTACTTACCCGGGCAATTCACTTATTAAAATAAGTCATCCTATTAGAAGCAAAAAGCCTGGAGGCAAAACCATGGAGATGTTGTCAGGAGCCGAGATGGTCGTTCGATCGTTGATCGATCAGGGCGTTAAACACGTATTCGGTTATCCCGGCGGAGCGGTGTTGGATATCTATGATGCCCTGCACACGGTCGGCGGGATTGATCATGTGCTGGTGAGACATGAACAGGGCGCTGTTCATATGGCTGATGGTTATGCCCGCGCTACCGGCGAAGTGGGCGTAGTGCTGGTGACTTCCGGTCCCGGCGCAACCAATGCCATCACCGGTATTGCTACGGCCTATATGGATTCCATTCCGCTGGTGGTGCTATCAGGTCAGGTTCACAGCTCCCTGATTGGCTACGACGCCTTTCAGGAATGCGACATGGTGGGGATCTCCCGCCCGGTGGTGAAACACAGCTTCCTGGTTAAACGTGCAGAAGATATTCCTACTGTGCTCAAAAAGGCATTTTATCTGGCATCTACCGGCCGTCCTGGTCCAGTGGTGGTCGATCTGCCAAAAGACGTGGTTAATCCGCAGATTAAATTGCCTTATGCCTATCCGGAACACGTCAGCCTTCGTTCTTATAACCCGACTGTTCAGGGCCACCGCGGACAGATTAAGCGGGCGTTGCAAACCTTGCTGGCAGCGAAAAAACCGGTGCTGTACGTAGGCGGCGGCGCGATCAATTCAGCGTGTCATGCCGAAGTGTTGGAATTGGCAGAAAAACTGAATTTGCCGGTGACCACTTCCCTGATGGGACTGGGCGCATTCCCCGGAACGCATCGTCAAAGCGTCGGTATGTTGGGGATGCACGGGACTTACGAAGCCAACATGACCATGCATAACGCCGACCTGATTTTCGGTGTAGGTGTGCGCTTTGATGACCGTACGACCAACAATCTGGCGAAGTACTGCCCGAATGCCACCATCATGCACATCGATATCGACCCGACGTCGATCTCCAAAACGGTGAGTGCGGATATTCCTATCGTTGGCGACGCCAAACAGACCCTTGAGCAGATGCTCGAACTGTTGGCACAAAGCGATGAGAAGCAGGAATATGATGCACTGCGCGACTGGTGGCAGAGCATTGAACAGTGGCGTGCCAAAAATTGCCTCGGCTATGACAAGAACAGCGGCACCATTAAGCCTCAGGCGGTCATTGAGACACTGCACCGTCTGACCAAGGGGGATGCCTACGTCACCTCTGATGTCGGCCAGCACCAGATGTTTGCGGCGCTCTACTACCAGTTTGATAAGCCACGTCGCTGGATAAACTCCGGTGGTCTCGGCACCATGGGCTTTGGCTTACCGGCTGCGCTGGGTGTGAAACTGGCTTTACCGGATGAAACGGTGATTTGCATCACCGGTGACGGCAGTATTCAGATGAATATTCAGGAGCTTTCAACGGCGCTGCAATACGATTTACCGGTGATCGTGGTCAACTTGAACAACGGTTATCTCGGCATGGTGAAACAGTGGCAGGATATGATCTATTCAGGCCGCCACTCTCAGTCATACATGCAGTCACTGCCGGACTTTGTCAAACTGGCGGAAGCCTACGGGCACGTGGGTATTGCTATCCGCACCCAGGATGAACTGGAAAGTAAACTGGCGCTGGCGCTGGAACAGAAAAACCGTCTGGTATTTGTGGATATCAGCGTGGATGAAACAGAACACGTTTATCCTATGCTCATCCGTGGCGGTGCGATGGACGAAATGTGGTTAAGCAAAACGGAGAGGACCTGATCATGCGCCGGATTTTATCAGTATTGCTGGAGAACGAATCGGGCGCGCTGTCACGCGTGGTTGGCCTTTTCTCCCAACGCGGTTACAACATTGAAAGCCTGACCGTAGCCCCGACAGATGACCCGACCCTGTCACGCATGACGATTCAAACCGTAGGGGATGCCAAGGTCCTTGAGCAGATCGAAAAGCAACTGCACAAATTGGTCGATGTGTTGCGCGTCAATGAACTGGTACAGGGCGCGCACGTTGAGCGTGAAATTATGCTGGTTAAGCTGCAGGCGTCTGGTTATGGTCGCGAAGAAGTAAAACGATCTACCGAGATTTTCCGCGGGCAAATCGTAGATGTCACGGCAACGCTTTACACGGTGCAATTGGCCGGAACCAGCGATAAACTCGATGCTTTCCTGGCGTCTGTTCGCGACGTTGCGGAAATCGTTGAAGTCGCCCGCTCCGGTGTCGTCGGTGTTTCACGCGGTGACAAAGTGATGCGCTAATCGGGTGTCCGTTTCGCCAATGTGATTTTAACGGCGATACGATGCACTGCACTCAAAAGCCCAACCTCAGGTTGGGCTTTTATTTTGCCCCAAAGGCTGAAGGCGGGTTGCACGGGTATCCGTGTTGCAGGTGAAACGATTCGGTAAAACACCTTGCTCAGCAAGGTCTTCTGCGGTTAGATAACGGCAGTTTAATTAATCATTTCGTTCTTCCGGCTGCGCAACGCGTGCATTCAGGAGGGGCAAAAGAGAGCAGAAAGCGCCTTTGGCTGTCAATGTGACGGTCAATTTAACGGCCTGCTGCACTTCACTTTACGAGCAATGAAAGGGGTTCTCTCGGTGAAACTGGATGAAATCGCGAGGTTAGCGGGCGTTTCGCGGACTACCGCCAGTTATGTGATTAATGGCAAAGCGAAGCAGTATCGTGTCAGCGATAAGACAGTTGAAAAAGTGATGGCTGTCGTGAAGGAACATAACTACCACCCGAATGCTGTCGCAGCCGGTTTACGCGCTGGCAGAACCCGTTCCATCGGGCTGGTGATCCCCGATCTTGAGAATACCAGCTATACCAAAATCGCCAATTATCTCGAACGGCAGGCCCGCCAGCGCGGCTATCAGTTGCTGATCGCCTGCTCGGAAGACCAGCCCGATAACGAAATGCGCTGCGTGGAACATCTCCTGCAACGCCAGGTCGATGCGATCATTATTTCCACCTCTCTGCCACCGGAACATCCTTTTTATCAGCGCTGGGCCAATGACAGTTTCCCTATTATCGCGCTGGACCGTGCACTCGATCCTGAACATTTCATCAGCGTTGTCGGGGCAGACCAGGAAGATGCGTTGATGCTGGCGCAGGAGCTGCGTTCATTCCCCGCTGAATCGGTTCTCTATCTCGGTGCTTTGCCTGAGCTTTCTGTCAGTTTCCTGCGTGAGCAAGGATTCCGTCAGGCCTGGGCCGACGATGCCCGTGAGCCGCAGTATCTTTATGCCAATGCCTATGACCGTGAATCGGCGGGTATCGCTTTTGCTGAATGGCTGCAAACGCATCCTATGCCGCAGGCGCTTTTCACCACGTCATTCCAGCTGTTGCAGGGCGTAATGGATGTCACGCTTAAGCAGCAAGGGCGTTTACCTGTTGATTTAGCGATTGCGACATTTGGCGATAACGAACTGCTCGATTTCCTCGAGTGCCCGGTACTGGCAGTGGCGCAACGCCATCGCGATGTGGCCGAGCGCGTACTTGAACTGGTGCTGGCGTGCCTTGATGAACCGAAGAAACCGAAGGCTGGCCTGACGCGCATTCGACGTAATCTCTTTCGCCGCGGACGTTTAAGCCGTAAGTAATGTCAGTCAAGTCTAAGACGGGCTGAGATGAGACAGAGCCCGTCGTTTATTTTTAGCCAATCTAAATGATATTTTTGCCAAAACACGCCTAAAAAATAAGCCATAGCTTCATAAAGGGTATTTTGAGAAATATCTTAATCCCTGAATTATTAGCAAATGTTTTCCAGCCTTATTTCCCTGATATAAATTGCCTAATCAATTTTAAAAATACGTTAATACGCACTTTAAAAGTGCTGTAGAATTCAGGCCGTCATTTTGACGAGGTTTTGACATTTTGACTTTACAGTAAAAAACCCGTTAAAGGCTTGTAGCATGCGGCCTGACAATATGAGTGAAGTCGTTTTAGCCGTCAGTGTCGAAAAAGAAGTCAGAATTTCATTTCGACGACAAACAGGTTAAGAAATGAGAGATCGATAGCAGAAGAATACAAATAGCTAAATAATGTTCAATTTGATTTTTTTTTAATCACCATTATTTTTTCTACGAAATTTCCTCAACTAATCATGATGTTATTTTCTATTCCGCGACGTAAAACCCCTGCCTCATTGCGATGTGTCTTCCAGATGCGTTGTAAATATTGCCAAACCGCCTCCGCTCTGGCTTGACAAGGTTTTAAAACCATCCGTAAACTCTTTTAAGTGGGAATTTGTGGAGGAAAGTGGTGATTAAGGTCATAGAGGGGTAGATCGGTCATGTTTCGTGGCGCGACGATGGTTAACCTCGACAGCAAAGGGCGACTTGCCGTACCCACCCGATATCGGGATTTGCTGAGCGAAGAATCGCAAGGTCAAATGGTTTGCACCATAGACCTCCATCACCCATGCCTCCTCCTTTACACCCTGCCTGAATGGGAAGTTATCGAACAAAAATTGTCCCGTCTGTCGAGTATGAACCCTGTAGAGCGCCGTATTCAGCGCCTGCTGTTGGGGCATGCGAGTGAATGTCAGATGGATAACGCCGGGCGACTGTTAATCGCAACCACGTTGCGTCAACACGCCGGGCTAGCCAAAGAAGTGATGCTGGTTGGGCAGTTCAACAAGTTTGAATTGTGGGATGAACAGACCTGGTATCAACAAGTTAAGGAAGACATTGACGCTGAACAATCGTCTCAGGAACCGCTTTCTGATCGATTACAGGACTTGTCACTATAAGCATGGTTGAAAATTATAAGCACACATCCGTTTTGCTGGATGAGGCCGTGAATGGTCTGAACATTCGCCAGGACGGAATTTACATCGATGGAACTTTTGGCCGTGGTGGCCATTCGCGTCTGATTCTGTCCCAACTTGGGCCGGACGGGCGCCTGATTGCTATCGATCGTGACCCTCAGGCTATCAAGGCCGCAGAAGCGATTGACGATCCCCGTTTTTCCATTATTCATGGTCCTTTCTCTGATTTGGCGCAATACGTTAAAGATCGCAGTCTTGAAGGCAAGGTTGATGGCGTACTGCTGGATCTGGGTGTCTCTTCCCCGCAATTAGACGACGCCGAACGTGGCTTCTCCTTCATGCGTGACGGACCGCTGGATATGCGTATGGACCCCACTCGGGGTTACTCCGCAGCTGAATGGCTGATGAAAGCGGAAGAAGAGGACATTGCCTGGGTTCTGAAAACCTTTGGTGAAGAACGTTTTGCCAAACGCATTGCCCGCGCCGTCGTTGAACGCAACCGTGAACAACCGATGACCCGCACTAAAGAGCTGGCGGATCTGATTGCCAATGCGTCGCCGTTCCGCGAAAAACATAAACACCCGGCGACCCGCAGCTTCCAGGCGATTCGTATCTACATCAACAGTGAACTGGAAGAGATCGAACGCGCGCTGGATGGCGCACTTGAGATTCTGGCGACGGACGGACGTTTGTCTGTGATCAGTTTCCACTCGCTGGAAGACCGCATCGTGAAACGCTTTATTCGTCAGCACAGCCGTGGCGCGCAGGTTCCCGCCGGGATCCCAATGACAGAAGCACAAATTGCTGAACTTGGCGGTCGTTCCCTTAAGCCGGTCGGCAAAATGAAGCCTTCTGACGCTGAAGTATCTGAAAACCCACGGGCTCGTAGCTCAGTATTACGCTTTGCCGAGAGAACGGCACTGTGATTGGTAATGAGCGTCATGGGCTGGTTGGGGTTATCACCAGTGACATTTTGCGTAATGGCAAGATCCCGATGATTTTGCTGATTGCCGTGTTGGTTAGCGCCATTTTTGTCGTAACAACATCGCATAAGACCCGCTTATTGACGGCGCAAAGAGAGCAACTGGTACTGGAAAGAGACGCGCTGGACATTGAGTGGCGCAACCTGATCCTTGAAGAGAACGCCCTCGGCGACCACAGCCGCGTAGAACGCATCGCAACGGAGAAATTGCAGATGCAACATGTTGATCCATCGCAAGAAAATATTGTGGTTCAACCTTAAAATGCTCATGGAGAAGATAAGCAACTGATGAAAGCAGCGCGCAAAACGAAGTTAAAACGTCCTGAAGATCAAGCCAGCTTTATCAGCTGGCGTTTTGCGTTGCTGTGCGGTTGTATTCTTCTCGCGCTGGTAGGGTTGATGTTGCGGGTCGCTTATCTGCAAGTCATCAACCCAGATAAACTGGTCAAAGAGGGCGATTTGCGTTCACTGCGGGTCCAAACCATTGAAACCTCGCGTGGAATGATCACCGATCGCGCTGGGCGGCCTTTGGCAGTCAGTGTCCCGGTCAATGCGATCTGGGCCGATCCGAAAGAGATCAACGATCGTGGCGGTATCACGGTAGACACACGCTGGAAAGCCCTGTCCGATGCATTAAACATTCCCCTTGATCAACTCTCCGCCCGCATCAACGCCAACCCGAAAGGGCGCTTTGTTTATCTGGCGCGTCAGGTTAATCCCTCGATTGGCGAGTACATCCACAAGCTGAAACTCCCCGGTATCTCGTTGCGTCAGGAGTCCCGCCGTTATTACCCGGCAGGGCAGGTGACAGCGCATGTTATCGGTGTGACCAACATCGACGGTCAAGGCATTGAAGGCGTGGAAAAAAGCTTTGACCGCTGGCTGACCGGTAAGCCGGGCGAACGTACCATCCGTAAAGACCGCTTCGGGCGCGTTATCGAAGACATCTCGTCGGTAGACAGCCAGGCTGCTCACAATCTTGCTCTGAGCATAGACGAACGTTTACAGGCGCTGGTTTACCGCGAACTGAACAACGCCGTGGCGTTCAACAAGGCCGAATCAGGCACGGCGGTACTGGTGGATGTACAGACCGGCGAAGTGCTGGCGATGGCCAACAGCCCGTCCTACAACCCGAATAATTTGCCGGATACGCCAAAAGAAGCAATGCGTAACCGTGCCATAACAGACATTTTCGAGCCCGGCTCTACCGTCAAACCGATGGTCGTCATGACGGCCCTCAAAAACGGTGTGGTGAAAGAGAACAGCGTTCTCAATACCCTGCCGTACTACGTTAATGGCCACGAAATTAAAGACGTGGCCCGATACCCTGAACTTTCGGTGACGGGTGTCTTACAGAAGTCGAGTAACGTCGGTGTTTCAAAAATGGCGTTAGCGATGCCGTCCGCAGAGCTTGTAGATACTTACGCGCGATTCGGATTGGGAAAACCGACCAATTTGGGGCTGGTTGGAGAAAGCAGTGGCTTATACCCTAAAAAACAACGGTGGTCTGACATAGAGAGGGCCACCTTCTCTTTCGGCTACGGGCTAATGGTGACTCCACTTCAGTTAGCGCGTGTCTATGCAACGATCGGCAGTCTGGGCATTTACCGCCCGTTGTCGATCACCAAAGTTGATCCCCCGGTTTCCGGCGAACGCATCTTCCCTGAACCACTGGTACGTACCGTGGTTCACATGATGGAGAGCGTGGCATTACCGGGCGGAGGCGGCGTAAAAGCTGCCATCAAAGGCTACAGAATTGCGATTAAAACCGGTACTGCGAAGAAAGTCGGCCCGGATGGAAAATACGTTAATCGCTACATCGCTTATACCGCTGGCGTAGCACCAGCCAGCAACCCGCGCTTTGCGCTCGTGGTGGTCATCAATGACCCTCAGGGCGGTAAATATTATGGTGGTGCCATTTCAGCGCCAGTCTTCGGTGCCATCATGGGCGGCGTACTGCGCACCATGAACATCGAACCTGATGCACTGACCGCCAGTGAAAATGACTCAATAGTTAACAATCAAAAAGAGGCTTCAGGTGGCAGATCGTAATTTGCGCGACCTATTGGCGCCCTGGGTGAGTGATGCCCCAGACGTAGCGCTGAGAGAGTTGATTTTAGACAGCCGCGTGGCGGCTGCCGGAGATCTGTTCGTCGCGATTTCAGGCCATGCAAACGACGGACGTCGTTTTATTCCACAGGCCATTGCACAAGGTGTAGTGGCTGTGGTGGCCGAAGCTCAGGGTGAGAAAGAGCATGGTGCGGTATGCCAGATGCATGGTGTGCCGGTCATTTATCTCGATCACCTCAATGTGCTGTTGTCTGAACTGGCGGGGCGTTTTTACGCCGAACCGGGTAAGGCATTACGTCTGGTGGGGGTGACCGGCACTAACGGCAAAACCACCACCACTCAGCTTCTGGCTCAGTGGGCGCAGTTGTTGGGGGAAACCGGTGCGGTGATGGGTACGGTGGGCAATGGTTTACTCGACCAGGTCATCCCTGCCGAAAACACCACGGGTTCTGCGGTACAAGTTCAGCACGTATTGTCGGACCTGGTAAATCAGGGCGCGACTTTCGCGGCAATGGAAGTCTCCTCGCACGGACTGGTTCAGCACCGTGTAGCAGCACTGCCTTTTGCAGCGGCAGCATTTACGAATCTGAGCCGCGACCATCTTGATTACCACGGTGATATGCAAAGTTATGAAGAGGCCAAATGGCAGCTCTTCGCCACGCATCAGGTGGGACAAAAAATTATTAATGCTGACGACGACGTCGGGCTGCGCTGGTTGGCATCATTGCCCGATGCAGTCGCTGTCAGTATGGAAGACAAAATCCCGACGGGCTGGAAAGGCCGCTGGCTGGTGGCCGGTGCGGTGGATTACCACGATAACGGCGCCACTATCAATATTAACTCCAGCTGGGGTGAAGGGAAGCTTGAAAGCCGCCTGATGGGCGCATTCAACGTCAGTAACCTGCTGGTGGCACTGGCGACATTGCTGTCACTGGATTACCCGCTGGCCCAATTGTTGTCGGCCGGCTCTCAGCTCCAGCCGGTATGCGGGCGCATGGAAGTCTTCAACGCGCCGGGTAAACCGACAGTAGTTGTCGATTACGCCCATACGCCAGATGCCCTCGAAAAAGCCCTTGCGGCAGCTCGCTTGCACTGTAAAGGCCAGCTTTGGTGTGTCTTTGGTTGCGGCGGTGACCGTGACAAAGGTAAGCGCCCACTTATGGGCGGTATTGCAGAACAATACGCCGACCGCGTGATTGTGACCGATGACAATCCGCGCAGTGAAGAGCCGCGTGCGATTGTGGCCGATATTCTGGCAGGTCTGCTTGATGCCGGACGTGCGCTGGAAATTCATGGCCGTACTGAAGCGGTGACCAGCGCCATCATGCAGGCTTCTGAAAATGATGTAGTGCTGATCGCGGGCAAAGGGCATGAGGACTACCAACTGGTGGGCAACCAGCGCCTGGATTACTCCGACCGCGTGACCGCCGCCCGCTTGCTGGGGGTGGTGGCATGATCCGCGTTTCTTTGCAGGTTCTCACTGGCGTACTTAACGCTGAGTTGATCGGTGCTGATGCACAAATCGATAGCGTAACGACCGATACACGTAAGGTTGAAGCCGGAGGCCTGTTTATCGCCCTGAAAGGCGAAAAATTTGATGCGCATGAGTTTGCTGCTGATGCCATTGCGGCCGGTGCCGCTGCGTTAGTCGTAAGTAAGCGCTTACCGGTGGAGGTGCCGCAATTAGTGGTTGCCGATACCCGTATCGCGCTGGGACAGTTGGGTGCCTGGGTGCGTCAGCACGTCCCTGCCCGCGTTGTTGGCCTGACGGGCTCATCCGGTAAAACCTCCGTTAAAGAGATGACTGCTGCCATTTTGCGCCAGTGCGGCAACGTGCTGTACACCGCCGGTAATTTCAATAATGACATTGGCGTCCCTTTGACCCTGTTGCGCCTGACTGCTGAGCATGACTTTGCGGTGATCGAAATGGGTGCCAATCATCTGGGTGAGATTGCCTACACCACCGATTTGGCACGACCGGAAACAGCATTGGTCAACAATCTTTCCGCCGCGCACCTTGAAGGCTTCGGCTCTCTTGCTGGCGTGGCGCAGGCTAAAGGCGAGGTTTTTGAAGGCCTGCCTGCTGATGGTATCGCTATTCTCAACGCCGACAGCAATGACTGGCCTCACTGGCAGCGTCATCTGACGAACAAAACCGTCTGGTGCTTCTCTCCAGAGGCGGCGGCTGACGTCGATTTCTATGCCACAGACGTAAAACTTAGCCCGCTGAAAACTGAATTCACGCTGCATACCCCTCAGGGTACTGTGGCGGTTTTACTGCCACTGCCGGGACGTCACAATATTGCTAATGCTCTTGCCGGAGCAGCACTTGCACTGTCTGTCGGCGCAAGCCTTGACGCTGTGCGCGAAGGCTTAAGCACGCTTTCGGCAGTGCCGGGACGTTTATTCCCGATTGCTCTCAGTGAAGGCAAAACTCTGCTCGATGACAGCTACAACGCCAACGTGGGCTCAATGACCGCAGCAGCACAAACGCTGGCAGAAATGCCGGGTTACCGTGTGATGGCGTTGGGGGACATGGCCGAACTGGGTGCTGAAACTGAAAACTGCCACCGTCAGGTGGGAGAGGCTATCCGCGAAGCCGGTATCGACAAAGTATTTACGATTGGTCATGCCAGTCGCGTCATCAGTGACGTGAGCGGCTGTGGCGAACATCTTCAGGATAAGGCAGCCCTGACGGCCCGTTTAACGAGCTTACTGTCAGAACATGCGGTCATTACCATTTTAATTAAAGGTTCACGTAGTGCCGCCATGGAGCAGGTAGTACGGGCGTTACAGGAGAATGCAACATGTTAGTTTGGCTGGCTGAACATTTAGTCAAATATTATTCTGGCTTCAACGTCTTTTCCTACCTGACGTTCCGCGCCATCGTCAGCCTGCTGACAGCCCTGTTCCTCTCCCTGTGGATGGGCCCGCGCATGATCGCCCGCTTGCAGAAGATGTCTTTTGGTCAGGTTGTGCGTAACGATGGCCCGGAGTCGCATTTCAGTAAACGCGGCACGCCAACCATGGGTGGCCTGATGATCCTCACCTCAATCACCATCTCGGTGCTGATGTGGGCTTATCCTTCGAACCCTTACGTCTGGTGCGTGCTGTTTGTCCTGATTGGTTATGGCATTGTCGGCTTTGTGGACGATTACCGCAAAGTGGTACGCAAAGACACTAAAGGCCTGATCGCCCGCTGGAAATACTTCTGGCAGTCGGTGATTGCGCTGGTGGTGGCTTTTGTCATGTACGCCGTCGGTAAAGATACGCCAGCTACCGAATTAGTGGTGCCGTTCTTCAAGGACATCATGCCTCAGCTGGGCCTGCTCTATATCCTGCTGAGCTATTTTGTGATTGTGGGTACCAGTAACGCTGTCAACCTGACCGATGGTCTGGATGGTTTGGCGATTATGCCCACCGTATTCGTCGCCGGTGGTTTTGCACTGGTGGCCTGGGCGACCGGTAACATGAATTTCGCCAACTACCTGCATATTCCTTATCTGCGACATGCCGGTGAACTGGTGATTGTTTGTACGGCGATAGTCGGTGCCGGGTTGGGCTTCTTGTGGTTCAACACCTATCCGGCTCAGGTCTTTATGGGTGATGTCGGCTCTCTGGCCTTGGGTGGTGCGCTGGGCACGATCGCCGTCTTGCTGCGACAGGAATTCTTACTGGTGATTATGGGCGGTGTGTTCGTGGTTGAAACGCTGTCGGTCATCTTGCAGGTTGGGTCCTTTAAGTTACGTGGTCAGCGCATTTTCCGAATGGCGCCGATACATCATCACTACGAACTGAAAGGTTGGCCGGAGCCGCGCGTCATCGTGCGCTTCTGGATAATTTCGCTGATGCTGGTGCTGATTGGCCTGGCGACGCTGAAGGTGCGGTAATTATGGCTGACTATCTGGGTAAAAAAGTGGTCATTATCGGGTTGGGGCTGACCGGTCTCTCCTGTGTTGATTTCTTTATGGCGCGTGGCGTAACGCCGCGCGTTATTGATACCCGCGTCAGCCCGCCGGGTCTGGATAAACTGGCGGACAGTGTTGAGCGTCATCTGGGTTCTATGAACGAAGCCTGGTTGCTCGACGCCGATCTGATCGTTGCCAGTCCGGGTATGGCACTGGCGACCCCTGCGCTGAGTGCTGCCGTTGAAGCCGGTGTGGAAGTGGTCGGCGATATTGAACTGTTTTGCCGCGAAGTACAGACACCGATTGTGGCAATCACCGGTTCAAACGGCAAAAGTACCGTCACTACACTGGTAGGTGAGATGGGAAAAGCCGCAGGCTGGAAGGTTGGCGTCGGTGGCAATATCGGTTTGCCGGTCTTGACTATGCTCGACCAGGAGTACCAGTTGTTCGTGCTGGAGCTTTCCAGCTTCCAGCTTGAAACAACACACAGCCTGCGCGCTGCCGCGGCAACCATTCTGAACGTGACGGAAGATCATATGGATCGCTATCCGTTCGGGTTGCAGCAGTACCGTGCCGCTAAATTGAAAGTCTATGAGAACGCCAGACTCTGTGTGGTTAATGCTGACGATGCCCTGACTATGCCGGTGCGCGGCGCGGATAAGCGCTGCGTCAGCTTCGGCGCAGACGTTGGCGATTATCACCTGACGCGCCAGCAAAATGACATCTGGCTGCGCGTGCGTGGCGAGAAAGTATTGAATACCCAAGAGATGCCACTTACCGGCCGTCACAACTACACCAATGCACTGGCTGCACTGGCTTTGGCGGACGCGGTGGGCATTCCTCAGTCATCAAGTTTGCAAGCACTAACTCATTTCACCGGGTTGGCGCACCGCTATCAGACTGCATGGCAACATAACGGCGTGCGTTGGATAAACGACTCAAAAGCCACCAACGTGGGCAGCACTGAAGCCGCGCTTAACGGAATTCAGGTAGAAGGCACGCTGCATTTGCTGTTGGGCGGAGATGGAAAATCTGCCGATTTCTCACCGCTGGCTCGCTATCTGCAAGGCGACAATATCCGGATTTACTGTTTCGGCCGTGACGGCGCTGAGCTGGCTGAACTGCGCCCCGAGGTTTCCTCGACGTTTGAAACAATGGAACAAGCCATGCGTGATATCAGCGGGCGTGTGGCAGCAGGCGATCTGGTGTTGCTCTCTCCGGCGTGTGCGAGCCTTGACCAGTTCCGTAATTTCGAACAGCGCGGCGACATTTTCGCAGCCTTGGCTAAGGAGCTTGGCTGATGCGCTTTCCGGGACTGGGCTTAGTAAGCAAATTCAACGACTGGGTGATGGGCGTTAAAGATAACGACACCGTCACGCTGATCCTTTATGACCGAACCTTGCTCTGGCTGACGTTCGGCCTGGCGATCATTGGTTTTGTGATGGTGACTTCGGCTTCCATGCCCATTGGTCAGCGTCTGGCGGATGACCCCTTCCTGTTCGCCAAGCGTGATGCGATTTACCTCGGGCTGGCTTTTGGTTTGTCACTGGTGACACTGCGTGTCCCGATGAGCGTTTGGCAGCGTTACAGCAACGTATTGTTGCTGATTTCCATTGTGATGCTGTTGGTCGTGCTGGTTGTAGGTAGCTCGGTGAACGGGGCATCCCGCTGGATCTCTTTCGGACCGCTGCGTATTCAGCCTGCTGAGTTTTCCAAGCTGTCGCTGTTTTGTTATCTGGCAAGTTATCTGGTGCGTAAGGTCGAAGAGGTGCGTAGCAACTTCTGGGGCTTCTGTAAGCCGATGGGCGTGATGGTTATTCTGGCCGTTCTGCTGCTGGCACAGCCTGACCTCGGTACCGTGGTTGTTCTGTTCATCACTACGCTGGCCATGCTGTTTTTAGCCGGTGCGAAAATGTGGCAATTCTTGGCGATTATCGGGTCTGGCGTTTTCGCTGTGGTGCTGCTGGTTTTGGCAGAACCTTACCGTATGCGCCGCGTAACGTCGTTCTGGAATCCATGGGCCGATCCGTTCGGCAGCGGCTACCAGTTAACCCAGTCACTGATGGCGTTTGGCCGCGGTGAGTTTTGGGGGCAGGGCCTCGGAAACTCGGTGCAAAAACTGGAGTATTTACCCGAAGCACATACCGACTTTATCTTCTCCATTTTAGGGGAGGAGTTGGGGTATTTCGGTGTGGTTTTAGCGTTGTTAATGGTATTCTTCGTCGCTTTTCGGGCCATGTCCATCGGCCGACGTGCGCTGGAGATTGATCAGCGCTTTTCTGGCTTTCTGGCCTGCTCGATCGGCGTGTGGTTCAGCTTCCAAGCTTTGGTTAACGTCGGCGCTGCTGCTGGTATGTTACCGACCAAAGGTCTGACGCTTCCGCTGATCAGTTACGGTGGTTCGAGCCTGATTATTATGTCGACAGCAATCGTTCTGTTGCTGCGAGTTGATTTTGAAACGCGTCTGGCTAAAGCCCAGGCGTTTGTAAGGAGTGCCCGATGAGTGGCGAGACCAAGCGTTTAATGGTGATGGCTGGCGGCACCGGCGGGCATGTGTTCCCCGGTCTGGCCGTTGCACATCATCTGATGGCGCAAGGCTGGGAAGTGCGCTGGTTAGGCACGGCCGACAGAATGGAAGCGGATCTGGTGCCTAAGAATGGCATCGAAATAGATTTTATTCAGATCTCAGGGTTACGTGGGAAAGGTCTGAAAGCGCAACTCACGGCGCCGCTTCGCATATATCATGCATGGCGTCAGGCGAAAACTATCATGCGCCGTTTCCAGCCGGATGTGGTGCTGGGGATGGGCGGTTATGTTTCCGGCCCGGGCGGGTTGGCCGCGTGGTCATGTGGTATTCCCGTGGTGCTGCACGAACAAAATGGTATTGCCGGGCTGACCAATCGCTGGTTATCACGCATTGCCAAAACCGTATTACAGGCTTTTCCAGGTGCCTTCCCGAACGCACAGGTAGTGGGAAATCCGGTTCGTACCGACGTCTTAGCCTTGCTGCTGCCAGAAGTGCGCTTCGCTGACCGTCAGGGGCCGATTCGTGTATTAGTGATTGGTGGCAGTCAGGGTGCACGGGTACTCAATCAGAGCATGCCTGAGCTGGCCGCGCTGATGGGCGACAAAATTACCCTCTGGCATCAGGTCGGTAAAGGTGCGCTGGAATCAGTGAATCAGGCGTACGTCAGTACCGGTAAGACTCAGCATAAAGTGACCGAATTTATCGACGACATGGCCGAAGCCTATGCGTGGGCTGACGTAGTAGTTTGCCGCTCAGGGGCTTTGACGGTCAGTGAGATCGCAGCTGCCGGGCTGCCCGCGATTTTCGTGCCTTTCCAGCATAAAGACCGCCAACAGTACTGGAATGCATTGCCGCTGGAAAAAGCGGGTGCTGCAAAAATTATCGAACAGGTGAATTTTAGTGCCGCCGCCGTTGCTGACGCGATGGCGGGTTGGGACAGAACGCATCTGCTGGATATGGCGCGCGCCGCGCGCGCGGTAGCCATTCCTGACGCGACAGAGCGTGTGGCGGCGGAAGTCGTTAAAGCCAGTAAAAAATGAATATGAACGGGCCGCAATGATCGCGGTCCGAGCCGTATGTAACGGATCAATCAGTAACTGAAAATAGTGAAGAAAAACGTGAATACACAACAATTGGCGAAACTACGTACCTTCGTGCCCGAGATGCATCGCGTCCGGCACATTCACTTTGTTGGCATCGGTGGTGCCGGCATGGGTGGTATCGCCGAAGTGTTGGCAAATGAAGGCTATCAGATTAGCGGTTCCGATTTGGCACCGAATGCCGTAACGCAACAACTGACCGCTCTGGGTGCGCAGATTTATTTCAATCACCGTCCGGAGAATGTGCTGGATGCCAGCGTGGTTGTCGTATCGACGGCTATCTCCGCCGACAACCCGGAAATTGTTGCAGCGCGCGAAGCGCGCATTCCTGTTATCCGCCGCGCGGAAATGCTGGCTGAACTGATGCGTTTTCGTCACGGGATCGCCGTGGCAGGTACGCACGGTAAAACCACGACCACCGCAATGGTCACCAGTATTTATGCGGAAGCGGGTTTGGATCCGACTTTTGTGAACGGTGGGCTGGTTAAAGCAGCCGGCACACACGCACGACTGGGTTCGAGCCGCTTCCTGATTGCTGAAGCGGATGAAAGTGACGCGTCTTTCCTGCATTTGCAGCCGATGGTCGCGATTGTGACCAACATCGAAGCGGATCACATGGACACCTATCAGGGAGATTTTGAGATCCTGAAGCAGACGTTCATTAACTTCCTGCACAACCTGCCGTTTTATGGCCGTGCAGTGATGTGTATTGATGACCCTGTGATCCGTGAATTGCTGCCACGCGTCGGCCGCCACATCACCACTTATGGCTTTAGTGATGACGCCGATGTTGTTATCGAAAGTTACCATCAGGATGGCGCACAGGGGCACTTCACCATTCGCCGTCAGGATAAGCCGCTGATAAGCGTCACGCTGAACGCACCGGGCCGCCATAACGCGCTCAATGCGGCGGCAGCGGTTGCGGTTGCTACAGATGCCGGTATTGAAGACGATGCTATTCTGCGCGCTCTGGCGGGCTTCCAGGGAACAGGGCGCCGGTTTGATTTCCTCGGTGAATACCCGCTAGAGAATGTGAATGCGAAACCGGGTAGCGCCATGCTGGTGGACGACTACGGTCACCACCCAACCGAAGTTGACGCCACGATTAAAGCAGCGCGTGCGGGCTGGCCGGACAAACGTCTGGTGATGGTTTTCCAGCCGCACCGCTACAGCCGTACGCGGGATTTATACGATGACTTCGCCACTGTGCTTTCACAGGTCGACGTGCTGATCATGTTAGACGTGTATCCGGCTGGCGAAGCGCCAATCCCGGGCGCTGACAGCCGTTCGCTGTGCCGCACTATTCGTGCTCGCGGTAAATTAGATCCAATTTTAGTGTCAGACATTGACGCCGTGCCGGAAAGTCTGGCACCGATCCTCGAAGGCGGGGATCTGATTATGGTTCAGGGCGCCGGTAATATCGGAAAAGTTGCCCGCAAATTGGCTGATCAGAAATTACAGCCAGTGAAAAAAGGTGAAGAACATCATGTCTGAGAAAGTCGCAGTATTATTTGGCGGTACTTCCGCAGAGCGCGATGTGTCCTTGAATTCCGGCGCTGCCGTACTGGCGGGTCTGAGAGAATCAGGTATTGACGCACATGCCGTTGATACCAAAACCTTCGCGGTCACCCGCCTGAAAGAAGAAGGTTTCGACAAAGTCTTTATTGCGTTGCATGGCCGCGGTGGCGAAGACGGCACTTTGCAGGGCACGCTGGAACATCTTGGCCTGCCTTATACCGGCAGCGGTGTTATGGCCTCGGCGCTGGCGATGGATAAATTCCGCACCAAATTGGTGTGGCAGGCGTTGGGATTACCGATTGCGCCTTTCGTTTTAGTGAATAAAAAACAGTTCGGCGAAGTAGGGCAGGGCGCTTTGGCGCAGAAGATTTCTTCACTGGGCCTGCCGCTGATTGTTAAGCCAAGCCGTGAAGGGTCCAGCGTCGGTATGAGCAAAGTGACCACGGCTGAAGAGTTGATTCCTGCGCTGCAGGAAGGTTTCCTTCATGATGAGAACGTGCTGATTGAACAGTGGCTGAATGGCCCGGAGTACGCGGTGGCCGTATTGGGGGATCAGGTATTACCCTCTATTCGTATTCAGCCAGCCGGCACGTTTTATGATTATCAGGCAAAGTATCTGTCTGATGAAACACAGTATTTTTGTCCGAGCGGTTTAACTGCCGATCAGGAACTGGCGCTTTCAGAACTGGTGCTGCAGGCGTATCGCGCACTCGACTGTAGCGGTTGGGGCAGAATTGATGTCATGCAAGACAGCAACGGTGACTTCAATCTGCTTGAGGCGAATACCTCGCCGGGCATGACCAGCCACAGTCTGGTGCCAATGGCGGCAAAGCAGTTCGGGCTAAGTTTCCCGCAGCTGGTCGCCCGCATTCTGGAGCTGGCCGACTGATATGTCTCAAGCGGCCCTGAATGCACGAGAGCGCGAGACGACCGAAAAAAACGGTCGTCGCAGTAACGGCAGCCAGCTGGCAGGCGTCATTTTCCTGTTGATGGTGCTGGGAACCATTTTATGGAGTGTTTGGGCAGTGATTGGCTGGATGCAGGATGCAAACCGATTGCCGCTGTCCCAACTGGTGGTTACGGGTGAGCGTCACTACACCACCAACGATGATATTCGTCAGGCTATTCTGGCTTTAGGTTCGCCAGGTACGTTCATGACGCAGGATGTAAACGTCATTCAGCAGCAGATTGAACGTTTACCCTGGATAAAACAGGTCAGCGTACGTAAGCAATGGCCGAACGAGTTGAAGATCCATTTGGTGGAGTATGTGCCGGTCGCACATTGGAATGATTTGCATATGGTCGATGCGGACGGCAAATCATTCAGCATACCTGCCGAGCGAGTAGTCAAACAGAAGATGCCGTTGCTTTATGGTCCGGAAGGCAGCGAACAGGATGTTTTGCAAGGTTTTCAAACGATGAGTCAGACGCTTTCTGCCGCCAAGTTTACGTTAAAGGCCGTGGCAATGAGTGCACGTCACTCTTGGCAAGTCACTCTGGATAGCGATATCCGTCTGGAACTGGGGAGAGATGATCGAATGGGGCGTTTACAACGTTTTATCGAGCTTTATCCGAAACTCCAGCAACAGGCCGAAGCCGATAAAAAACGCATCAGTTATGTCGATTTACGTTACGACACTGGTGCGTCAGTTGGCTGGGCACCAGAGTATATCGATCAGCAAAACAGTAATCAGCAACAGAATCAGGCACAGGCTAAACAACAATGATCAAGTCGACGGACAGAAAACTGGTAGTTGGGCTGGAGATCGGTACGGCGAAGGTCGCCGCATTGGTAGGGGAAGTTCTGCCCGATGGCATGGTCAATATTATTGGCGTGGGAAGTTGCCCATCACGTGGCATGGATAAAGGCGGCGTGAATGATCTTGAATCCGTGGTGAAATGCGTGCAGCGCGCCATTGATCAGGCAGAATTGATGGCGGATTGCCAAATTTCCTCTGTTTACCTTGCTTTGTCTGGTAAACATATCAGTTGTCAGAATGAAATAGGGATGGTTCCTATTTCAGAAGAGGAAGTAACACAGGAAGATGTAGAGAACGTGGTGCATACCGCTAAATCGGTCCGCGTTCGTGATGAACACCGTGTACTGCACGTTATTCCTCAGGAATACGCCATCGACTATCAGGAAGGGATTAAAAATCCTGTTGGTCTTTCCGGTGTACGCATGCAGGCAAAGGTCCATTTAATCACCTGTCATAACGACATGGCAAAGAACATTGTTAAAGCGGTTGAACGTTGCGGACTGAAAGTCGACCAGCTTATTTTTGCTGGCCTGGCAGCAAGTTACGCGGTTTTGACTGAAGATGAGCGTGAATTAGGCGTATGTGTCGTCGATATTGGCGGCGGCACCATGGATATCGCTGTTTATACCGGCGGAGCGCTGCGCCATACTAAAGTTATTCCTTATGCGGGTAACGTTGTGACCAGTGATATCGCCTACGCATTCGGTACGCCACCGACAGATGCTGAAGCGATTAAAGTACGCCACGGTTGTGCGTTGGGTTCGATGGTCGGTAAAGACGAAAACGTCGAAGTGCCCAGCGTGGGCGGACGTCCGCCACGCAGTCTGCAACGTCAGACGCTGGCCGAGGTCATTGAACCGCGTTACACCGAACTGCTGAATTTAGTGAATGATGAGATTTTGCAATTGCAGGAGCAGCTACGTCAGCAAGGCGTAAAACATCATCTGGCCGCTGGGATCGTTTTGACAGGCGGCGCAGCACAAATTGATGGTCTGGCAGCCTGTGCGCAGCGGGTATTCCATACCCAGGTGCGTATCGGACAACCGCTGAACATCACCGGGCTGACAGATTATGCGCAGGAACCTTACTACTCAACTGCTGTAGGGCTACTGCACTATGGAAAAGAGTCTCACCTGAGTGGTGAGGCAGAAGTGGAAAAACGCGCCTCAGTGGGCAACTGGTTCAAACGAATCAGCGGCTGGTTGAGAAAAGAGTTTTAATGTTTTAACAACGGGATCATGCTGTCACTTATTGTGATCCCGAAGCGACAGGCACAAAACGGAGAGAAACTATGTTTGAACCTATGGAACTGACCAACGACGCGGTGATTAAAGTCATCGGCGTCGGCGGTGGCGGTGGCAATGCCGTCGAGCACATGGTGCGCGAGCGCATCGAAGGTGTTGAATTCTTCGCCGTTAATACCGACGCTCAGGCGTTACGTAAAACGGCTGTAGGCCAGACTATCCAGATTGGTAGCGGTATTACCAAAGGTCTGGGTGCTGGTGCGAACCCGGAAGTGGGTCGCAATTCTGCAGAAGAAGACCGTGAAGCTCTGCGCGCTGCATTAGAAGGCGCAGATATGGTCTTTATCGCAGCGGGCATGGGTGGCGGTACCGGTACCGGTGCTGCGCCAGTGGTTGCTGAAGTAGCAAAAGATTTGGGTATTCTGACCGTAGCTGTCGTGACTAAACCTTTCAACTTCGAAGGCAAAAAGCGTATGGCGTTTGCGGAGCAGGGTATCGCTGAGTTGTCCAAACACGTTGACTCCTTGATCACTATTCCTAATGACAAGTTGTTAAAAGTGTTGGGTCGTGGCATCTCTCTGCTGGACGCCTTCGGTGCAGCCAACGACGTTCTCAAAGGCGCCGTACAAGGTATTGCAGAACTGATCACCCGTCCTGGCTTGATGAACGTCGACTTTGCCGACGTGCGTACCGTGATGTCCGAAATGGGTTATGCCATGATGGGATCTGGTGTTGCATGTGGTGAAGACCGTGCGGAAGAAGCTGCCGAAATGGCGATTTCCAGCCCACTGTTGGAAGACATCGATTTGTCCGGCGCCCGTGGCGTTCTGGTCAACATCACCGCTGGTTTCGATTTGCGTTTGGACGAGTTTGAGACAGTGGGTAACACCATTCGTGCTTTTGCTTCAGACAACGCAACTGTGGTTATCGGTACCTCGCTTGACCCAGAAATGAATGACGAACTGCGTGTCACCGTGGTGGCAACCGGCATTGGCATGGACAAACGTCCTGAGATCACTCTGGTCACTAACAAGCCAGCCAGCCAGCCAGTGATGGATCATCGTTATCAGCAGCACGGGCTGTCGCCTCTGCCGCAGGAAACTAAGCCAGCAGCGAAGGTGGTTAATGATCCGAACACGCAATCAAACAAAGAACCCGACTATCTGGACATTCCAGCCTTCCTGCGTAAACAGGCAGACTAGTCCGAATTGTGGGATCTCCGCTCTTTGTGCTAAACTGTCCCGCCGACCTTAATGTACTATTACGAGGTCGGTAGGATAGATGGATAACATTGCGAGATAAAAACGATGATCAAACAACGTACATTAAAACGTATCGTTCAGGCGACGGGCGTCGGTTTACACACCGGCAAGAAAGTCACCCTGACTCTGCGTCCTGCACCGGCCAATACCGGGGTCATCTATCGTCGCACTGACTTGAATCCACCGGTCGATTTCCCGGCAGATGCCAAATCCGTGCGTGATACCATGCTCTGTACTTGCCTGGTCAATGAGCATGACGTACGTATTTCTACGGTAGAGCACCTTAATGCGGCCTTGGCTGGCTTAGGCATCGATAACATCGTTATCGAAGTTGATGCGCCAGAAGTGCCTATTATGGACGGTAGCGCAGCACCCTTTGTCTATCTGTTGATGGATGCGGGGATTGAAGAACTGAATTGTGCCAAGAAGTTCTTGCGCATCAAGGAAACAGTTCGTGTTGAAGACGGTGATAAGTGGGCCGAGTTTAAACCATTCAATGGTTTCTCTCTGGACTTTACTATCGACTTCAATCACCCGGCGATTGACGCCAGTTCGCAGCGTTACAAGATGAATTTCTCTGCTGAAGCATTTGTTCGCCAAATCAGCCGTGCACGTACTTTCGGTTTTATGCGTGATATTGAGTATCTGCAGTCACGCGGTTTGTGCCTCGGTGGCAGCTTTGATTGCGCGATTGTTGTGGATGATTACCGCGTGCTTAACGAAGATGGCCTGCGTTTTGAAGATGAATTCGTTCGTCACAAAATGCTGGATGCTATCGGTGACCTGTTCATGTGTGGGCATAACATTATTGGTGCGTTTACCGCATTCAAATCTGGCCATGCATTGAACAACAAGTTATTGCAAGCGGTACTGGCTAAGCAGGAAGCCTGGGAATTAGTAACCTTCCAGGATGAAGCTGAAGTGCCTTTGGCATTCAAAGCCCCTTCCACAGTACTTGCATAATCGGTACTAGTATCATTTATTACGACTGGTTGGTTTGGCACTCTCTCCGGCCAACCCAGCCAGTCGTTCTAATGCCTTCCTCAGTTTCTCAGGGCTTCGGCTCGCGACTATCATCAATTCCTCTGCACTTTGTGCACTCAGCTGTCTGAACGGTTTCTCTCCAGAAGTCGCTGCAGTTGCCTGGTCCTTAAACTGCGATCCATTTTCCACTTTCACCATCAGTGAAGGATTAATCCTGATGTCGATTGATGACAATGATGGTAGAATTTGCGCTCGAAGTGCAGAGAGGAGCGCGGGTTGCTCGTAGCGTAACCGCATCATCCAACTGGCGTTTGCTATCTCCAGCACTAAAACACCTTGTCGATAGTTACCGACGCGACACCATGGTTTCATGGGCGCAGGTAACAAACCCTTCACGGCGCGGTTGAGTTTTAATAATGCCGCAGCGCGTTGCTGAACCAGTCGTAACGGGCTTTTGTCCGCTGAAGAGGCATCATCGAACAGGATATCTAATAATTGTGGGCGACTATCGCGCATGACCGGCTCCGGCGGATTGTAAACTTGTGATTGGTATTCTAAATCGTTGGCGACAATTTGGCAGAAGGTATTTTTGGCCGCATCTCCTGTTGGGGATGGTCGCGGCTAGCCTCGGCGTGTCCACAAACCTGACGCAAACGGATCTGGCAGCAGTACCGAATACGTCCTCAAGTTTAAACCGGTTAAACATCGGGAGTACAGGGCTGACGAATCTCGCCCTGCTCCAGGCTCACCGACGTCCTGCTTTTGGCGTAGATTACTGGCAACAGCATGCGCTTCGTACCGTAATTCGCCACCTTTCTTTTGCTCTGGCCCCGCAGGTTTCTTATACCGCCGCGCCGGAAGTCATTATTCAGGAAGCTGAGCCGCTTCACGTACAGCAGTTGGCGCTGTTGGTGACCCTTAACGCCTTATTGACGCATGAGTCAAAACCGCCGGTCATCATTCGTCAGACCAGACAACCTCTGATTCTCTCTACCCACCAGCATCAACCCGGCCTTTGGTTGGCTCAGGTGCAAGGCATTCGTGCCGGTCCACTATCTTTGAGTTAACAATCCTCTGATTTCACAGTTTTTTACTTTGTGGTTCTATCAATAAATCAACAAAACAGTGGCCGCATCACGTGGTCTCAAAGAGACATTAAGCATTATGTTAATTAAATTATTGACCAAAGTTTTTGGTAGCCGTAACGATCGTACCCTGCGCCGTATGCGCAAAGTGGTTGACCTCATCAACCGCATGGAGCCTGAAATCCAGCAACTGACTGATGATCAGTTAAGAGCGAAGACGGATGAATTCCGCGCGCGTCTGGCGAAAGGTGAAATTCTTGAGAGTCTTATTCCGGAAGCGTTCGCCGTTGTCCGTGAGTCCAGTAAGCGTGTCTTTGGTATGCGCCATTTCGACGTGCAGCTGTTGGGCGGCATGGTGCTTAATGAGCGCTGTATCGCGGAAATGCGTACGGGTGAAGGTAAAACTCTGACGGCAACCCTGCCTGCTTACCTTAACGCCTTGAGCGGAAAAGGTGTGCACGTTGTTACCGTCAACGACTATCTGGCTCAGCGCGATGCCGAAAACAACCGTGGCCTGTTTGAATTCCTTGGTCTGACCATCGGTATCAACTTACCTAACATGCCAGCGCCTGCTAAGCGCGCTGCTTATGCCGCAGATATTACTTACGGCACCAACAACGAATACGGTTTTGACTACCTGCGTGACAACATGGCGTTCAGCCCTGAAGAGCGCGTTCAGCGTAAACTGAACTACGCACTGGTCGATGAAGTTGACTCCATCCTTATCGATGAAGCCCGTACACCGCTGATCATTTCTGGTCCCGCGGAAGACAGTTCTGAGATGTATGTGCGCGTTAACAAATTGATCCCGCAGCTGATTCGTCAGGAAAAAGAGGACTCAGACAGCTTTCAGGGTGAAGGTCACTTCTCCGTGGATGAAAAAGCGCGTCAGGTTCATCTGACCGAACGCGGTCTGGTGTTGATTGAAGAGATGCTGATGGAAGCGGGCATTATGGACGATGGCGAATCGCTCTACTCGCCGTCAAACATTATGCTGATGCACCATGTTACCGCCGCTCTACGTGCCCACGTGCTGTTCACCCGTGACGTTGACTACATCGTGAAAGACGGCGAAGTCATTATTGTCGATGAACACACCGGCCGTACCATGCAAGGACGTCGCTGGTCAGATGGCTTGCATCAGGCCGTTGAAGCCAAAGAAGGCGTTGATATTCAAAACGAAAACCAGACGCTAGCATCGATCACCTTCCAGAACTATTTCCGTCTGTACGAAAAACTGGCCGGTATGACCGGTACCGCAGACACCGAAGCGTTCGAATTCAGCTCCATCTACAAGCTCGATACCATTGTTGTACCAACCAACCGTCCGATGGTGCGTAAAGATTTACCGGATCTGGTCTACATGACAGAAATGGAAAAAATTGGCGCAATCATCGAAGACATCCGTGAACGTACTGCAAATGGTCAGCCAGTGCTGGTCGGTACGATTTCGATTGAGAAATCTGAAGTGGTTTCTCGTGAACTCGATAAGGCGGGCATCGCTCACAGCGTACTGAACGCCAAGTTCCATGCCAAAGAAGCAGAAATCGTTTCTCAGGCGGGTCAGCCATGTGCGGTGACCATCGCAACCAACATGGCTGGTCGTGGTACCGATATCGTGTTGGGCGGTAGCTGGCAGGTTGAGATCGAAAACCTGGGTGAAGAAGTTACTGACGAACAAAAAGCTGAGATTAAAGCAGCCTGGCAAATTCGCCACGACGCAGTTCTGGCCTCCGGTGGTTTGCACATCATAGGTACTGAGCGTCATGAATCACGCCGTATTGATAACCAGCTTCGTGGTCGTGCCGGCCGTCAGGGTGATGCCGGTTCTTCTCGTTTCTATCTGTCGATGGAAGATGCTTTGATGCGTATCTTCGCTTCAGACCGCGTTACCGGCATGATGCGCAAACTGGGTATGAAGCCCGGTGAAGCGATTGAGCATCCTTGGGTCACTAAAGCGATTGCCAACGCGCAGCGTAAAGTGGAAAGCCGTAACTTCGATATTCGTAAGCAACTGCTTGAATATGATGATGTTGCAAGTGATCAACGTCGTGCTATCTACAGTCAGCGTAATGAATTACTCGACGTATCTGACGTGAGCGAAACCATTCGCAGCATTCGCGAAGATGTGTTCAAAACGACTATCGATAGCTATATTCCGCCGCAGTCACTTGAAGAAATGTGGGATGTCGAAGGTCTGGAACAACGTCTGAAGAATGACTTTGAGCTGGAGATGCCAATTAAAGAGTGGCTGGACAAAGAGCCGGAATTGCATGAAGAGACGTTGCGTGAGCGTATTCTGCAAAACGCGATGGATTCCTATGCCCGTAAAGAAGAAGTCGTTGGCGTTGAAATGATGCGTAACTTCGAGAAAGGCGTGATGCTACAAACGCTGGACTCATTGTGGAAAGAGCATCTGGCGGCAATGGATTACTTGCGTCAGGGCATTCACTTACGTGGTTATGCGCAGAAAGATCCTAAGCAGGAGTACAAACGCGAATCCTTCGCCATGTTCGCTTCTATGCTGGAATCACTGAAATATGAAGTGGTCAGCGTCCTGAGCAAAGTTCAGGTTCGTATGCCGGAAGAAGTGGAAGCAATGGAAGAGCAACGCCGCGAAGAAGCCGAGCGTCTGGCCCGTCAGCAACACCTCAGCCATCAGGATCAAACCTCTTTTGAAGTTGAAGAAGCAGAGCGTCTGGCTTCAAGTTCACAAGGTGACCGTAAAGTAGGGCGCAATGATCCATGTCCATGCGGTTCCGGTAAAAAATACAAACAGTGCCACGGTCGCTTGCAGAAGTAACTTTGCAGCCACGGTGAGTGTGTAGAATGAAAGGGCGGTGATTCACCGCCCTTTGCTTTTTCTTAAATCAGTCACGTTTTAGGATGGATATCATGACGCTGAAAAAATTGACTATTTCGGTGGGTATTATTCGTAATTCTCAAAAGGAAATCTTCATCACGCAGCGCGATGCGTCATCGCACATGGCGGGTTTTTGGGAGTTTCCTGGCGGTAAAGTCGAAGCGGGCGAAACACCTTCTCAGGCTGTCATTCGCGAACTACAGGAAGAAGTGGGTATTGTGGCCGAAGAACCGGTGCTGATTAAAAGCCTGGAGCACATCTTCCCGGATCGCGTTATCACACTGCATTTCCATCTGATCGAAAAATGGCAGGGAGAACCCTATGGCAAAGAGGGGCAACCGATGCGCTGGATACCGCAGGTTGAGCTGAAGGCGCAGGAGTTTCCCCCTGCTAATGAGTCGATAGTAAAAGCATTAATCAACGGTGAAATTTAATCCAGCTGACCGGCTGCTGATTCAGTATAAAAAAAGGGCATCAGGCCCTTTTTTTATGTTTTCAGATTTACTGTGTGATCAACGGAGATCTTCTTCACTCCAGTCATCCAGATCGTTGATCTCACCTTTACTTGGGATGCGCTTTTCTTCATCAGCCCATTCACCTAGGTCAATCAGCTGGCAGCGTTTGCAGCAAAAAGGCCGATAAGGGCTTTGAGCACCCCAGACTACAGATTTGCCGCAGGTCGGGCAGTTCACAACAGTAACTTCGGGATCCATATCTACTCCTAACAGCAGGCAAGTTCAAAAGTCAGTCTGGCCGGAACCTGACCCTTTTCGCTATCGAGCGGTAAAAAGCGGATAGCGTAACGCGTCTTATGACCAGACACTTGCGGATAAAGCTGATTGTCCAATGAAATACGCATCCTTAATAAGTCAGCACCTTCCGCGTTTTCCTGGAAGAACCCATTAAGGCTGATTTGATTACGGAATACACCTGACTGGCGGATGAGGCCCAATACCAGCGTCAATGCGTTGTGCAGTGGGGCCAGTGTTTCGAGCCAGCCCTGCACATCCATATCGCGCTGAGTTTGCTGCAGATGCAGCCAGATGTGTAATGTTGGTAGATCAAAACTACAGCAGCCACCGGGTATGCTCAGACGCTGGCGAACGAGTGCCATCAGACGATCTTCCCGCAAAGCCTGGCCGATACGTGGCGCTTTCATCAAAACGGCGGCGGCCTGTTTGAGCTCGCCACGCAGTAAATCGATGCGTGAGGTATCAACACCGGGCACGTCTTCCCATTGGGACAGTTTTTGTTGCTGACGCTCAAGCTCTTTCAGTAAATCCGTTCGTACTTCACCGCGCTCCAGGACATCCAGTAAGTCGGAGGCCGTGCGGAAAAAAATCAGGGCGGAAGAAATTGAAATGATCTGAGTATTTGTATGCATTTGCTGCAATAAAAACTCAATACGCAACCATGTGCGCATTTTTTCATTTAAAGGATGTTCAAAGAGAACGGTAGTTACTACATCACTCATTCTTGTCAATATCCTGTCGGGTCGCTGAAGCCGCTAATTCCAGATAACGGCTATGTAATGAAGCAACACGCGGTTCGATCGTCTCGGCACCACCGTTGTTATCAATAATGTCATCTGCGCACGCTAAACGCTGTTGGCGGCTTACCTGTGCGCGGAGAATTTGTTCTGCCTGCTGGCGGCTCACGCCGTCTCGTTGCATGGTTCTCGCCAGCTGGATTTGTTCATCTACATCAACTATCAACACACGATTGGCCTGATTTTGTAACCTATTTTCAATCAGCAAGGGCACAACCCAGAGTACGTAAGGGGTGGTGGCTACGCCAATCAGTTGCCGGGTTTTGGCATGGATTAAAGGATGCAAAAGCTGATTAACCCACTGCTTAACAGAGGGATCATTGAAGATATATTCACGCAAAACTGCGCGATTTAGCGAGCCATCGGGTTGAATAACGTGTTTACCGAAACGAACGGCCAGTTCGTGTAATGCGGGCTGACCGGGTTCAACAACCTGACGCGCAATGACATCAGCATCAACAATACTGACACCCCGGCGGGCAAAGCTTTCGGCCACAGTGCTTTTGCCACTGCCGATACCACCAGTCAACGCAACGACATAACTCATTGGCTTACTCAATAAAATCAGATGGGGTAAATGATAAAGAGATTATGAGTAAGTGCAAGCCATGCTCATCCCGCTTTTGATGGGAATTGCCGTAAAAAGGGTACAGAAGAAGAGTGTAGTTAAAGTTATGAAAGCAGTCTTGCCGTTACGGTTTTCATGCGTATGATAAAACCACTGGAAGGGTGCCAAACAACTTGGTTTAACACCCAGCGACACGTCGCCACGATTTATCGCAAAACCCAGGACAAGATCTCATGCGCATTGAAGAAGATTTGAAATTAGGTTTCAAAGACGTTTTGATTCGACCAAAACGTTCGACCCTCAAAAGCCGTTCCGAAGTTGAGCTGGAGCGCACCTTTACCTTCAAGCACCCCGGTTTTAAATGGTCTGGTACTCCCATCATTGCGGCAAACATGGATACCGTCGGTACTTTCCGTATGGCAGAAGCGCTGGCTTCATTTGATGTACTGACCGCCGTTCACAAACATTACAGTGTCGAACAATGGAAGACCTTTATTGAGGGCTCCACTGAATCTGTTTTGCGCCATGTGATGGTCTCAACGGGTACTTCCGAAGCCGATTTCGTTAAAATGAACCAAATCCTGGCCCTTTCGCCACAGCTTAAATTTGTGTGTCTTGATGTTGCCAATGGCTATTCCGAGCATTTTGTATCGTTTTTGAAACGTGTTCGTGAAGCTTGCCCGGATAAAGTCATCTGTGCCGGTAATGTCGTGACGGGGGAAATGGTTGAAGAGTTGATCCTTTCAGGCGCCGATATTGTAAAAGTAGGCATCGGCCCCGGTTCGGTGTGTACAACGCGTGTTAAAACCGGCGTCGGTTACCCGCAGCTTTCTGCAGTTATCGAATGTGCCGATGCAGCGCATGGACTTGGCGGCCAAATCGTCAGCGACGGTGGTTGTGCAGTACCAGGTGATGTGGCTAAAGCCTTTGGCGGCGGTGCAGATTTCGTGATGCTGGGCGGTATGCTGGCTGCACACGACGAATGTGAAGGCACCGTTGTTGAGCAAGATGGCGAGAAATTCATGCTGTTTTACGGGATGAGTTCTGAATCAGCTATGAAGCGCCATGTCGGCGGCGTTGCAGTCTACCGTGCTGCCGAAGGTAAAACCGTGAAACTGCCACTGCGTGGCCCGGTTGAGAATACCGTGCGCGATATTCTTGGTGGATTACGCTCCGCGTGTACCTACGTTGGTGCTGAGCGTCTTAAAGAGTTAACCAAGCGCACAACATTTATTCGCGTTGCTGAGCAGGAGAACCGTCTCTTCGGTTCAAATTAATTCTCTATCTTAGCGGCGGTCCTATACCGCCGCGTGTTCTTCCCTTATCTGTTATTACCCCATAACAGATCCCAGCTGGAAGATGGGCAAATACATAGCAATTACCAACCCGCCGACTAACACTCCCATTACCACCATCAATATCGGTTCGATAGATTGTGACATCGTGTCAGCCAGCTCATTCGCCTGTTGGTTATGCCAGTGTGCCAGCCTTAGCAGAATATCATCCAGTGAACCGGACTCTTCACCAATGTGGATTAGCTGCTGGCAGAGAGACGGAAACAAGGGGGATTGCCCAATCGCTGTATAAAGCGGAATTCCAAGCGCCAGCTGCTCCCTGATGCCCGTCACGGCGTGCTGGAAAAGCAAATTCGTTGATGACGTTGCCGCAGCATCAAGACCGGTGAGGAGTGTCATGCCTGCTTGCTGAGTCATGGCGAGCGTCTGGAATATTTGACTCAGACAACTGTCTGCAACCAATTTTTTTAATAGCGGTACGCGTAACAAAACACTCTGTTCGCGCCAGCGCCACCGTTGCTGCGGGTGATAAACCTTAATGTAGATAATACCCAGTGCTGAAATGAACCCGGCGAACATTGGCCCATAGCTGACTAATGTTTTCGAAGCCATCATCAGCATTTCAGTGAACCAGGGTAGCGTGGCATCGAAGGATGCATATATTTTGGCGAATTCTGGAAGCACCATTGTCAGCATTAGAACCGTCACAATTATCGCAATAGAAATCACGATCAAAGGATAGCGGAGTGCCTTTTTTACTTTTGTGCGCAATGCGGCTTGCTGTTCCTGCTGGATGGCCAGTTGCAGGCAGCAGCGGTCAAGCTGGCCAGTTATCTCTCCGATGGAAATAATATTCCGGTAAATTTGTGGAAACACGTCTGAAAAGGTCGTTAGCATTTCCGACAAAGGTTTTCCTTCTCTTACTCCACGGGCAATATCTTGCAAAATACATCGCCAGGGCGCTTTTGCATGTTCAGCCGCCAGCAATATCAGGCTGTTGACCAGCGGAAGACCTGCCTGCAGGAGAGTGGCCAGTTGCCTTATCAGCGCGATGCGATCTGCTCCTTTCCAGTAAGCCGTCCGCAGCCGATATTGTTTTTTAACAGCAACCGGCTGCAGGGATTGGGAAAAAAGCTGCTGGTGGACAGCGGATTCATTACCCCCCAGCAACTCTCCGGTTTGTAATTTTCCCAACGCATCGACTGCCTGCCACTGATAGAGGCTGACAACGTGCCGGATCGGGGGAGGCTGCCTCATGCTTCAATGCCTTCACCCGCCACACGATACAGTTCTTCAAGCGTAGTCAGCCCCTGCTCAACCAGAACGAGTCCCGCTTCCAGCAGCGTTATATTGCCTTGCTCATGTGCAATTTTATTCAGTTCTGATACGCCTGCGCCTGCAACTAATGCCTGTTGTAAACGTGGGGTAATGGTCAGGATCTCATAAATTCCTGTCCGTCCGTAATAGCCTGAGAAGCAGCGATCGCAACCCACGGCCAGCCAAAGTGGCGCAGATTCTGCCTGACTATTTTCAATGCCCTCAACCAAAGGGGAATGGGGTTTTCGGCAGTGGGGACAGAGTTTACGGACTAAACGCTGAGCGATAACCAAACGCAAACTGGCGGCAATGTGGTAACCCTCAATTCCCATTTGCGCCAGGCGATTTAGGGTTTCGCTGGTTGAGTTAGTGTGCAGTGTAGACAATACGAGATGCCCGGTTTGCGCTGCTTTGATAGCAATTTCGGCTGTTTCTGTGTCGCGTATCTCACCCACCATAATAACATCAGGGTCTTGTCTGAGCAGCGCCCTGAGTACTCTGGAAAAACTCAGATCAGTTTTGCTATTCACCTGAGTTTGGTTAATCCCTGCTACTGGGATCTCCACGGGATCTTCAACGCTGCAAATATTACGCTCAACCGCATTCAGATGGCGCAACCCGCTGTAGAGCGTCACAGTTTTCCCACTGCCGGTTGGTCCCGTGACGAGAATGAGTCCCTGAGGGCTTTTGAGTGCATTGAGATAATGGCTGAGGTCTTCACTGCGAAAGCCGAGCTGGCTCATGCTTAAATCTTGCTGAGTCATGTGCAGGATGCGCAGCACGATTTTCTCACCGTGCAAAACCGGAAGTGATGCAATGCGCATCGAGTAGCGCTGGTTTTTAAATGTGATAAGTAACTGTCCGTCTTGCGGTAAGCGCCGTTCAGCCACGTTGAGTTGCCCCATGATTTTAAGCCGGGCGCAAAGACTGGCAGCCATCGAAAACTCCGGGCCTGGAACCTCCTGCAACACACCATCAATACGCAGACGAATACGCAGACGTTGCTCTCCCGGTTCGAAATGAACATCTGAAGCCCGACGTAATATCGCCATGCGCAGGGTCTGATTGAGGAAATTCACGACCGGAGCATCGCTGCTGTCATCCAGCTCATTGGTTTCTGAAATTTTCAACGTATCGGCACCGGCTGGGATGTGCGCCGGTTTTTCCAGAGCCTGTTCGAAACGGGCCTGAGGCCAGCGTTCGATTTGTACTTTAAGCCCGCAGGCGAATTGCAGCGCTTTGCTGAGCGCTTCTGTATTTCCTTCATCTTCATGGCAAGCGACATGTAAGAGGGTATCGTCCTGATGGAGTACGACGGCTTTATAGCGCTGGCATAGGGCATCGAGCGTTGCATCTGAGGTATGTCTTTTTGCATGACGAAGGGGAGATGTATTTAAAAGGGAGTCACTCATTTAGTGCCTCCGGTGTCTTCAAAACGGAAAACGCTTTCACAGGCTTCTTTCATGCCGACATCCTGCGAGTTAGTACAGCTTCTGCCCCAGACGATCCCACCCGAGGCGCTATCTACAGCAGGCGTCATCACAACGCTCAAACCATTGAGAGCCTGTTGTCCGGTCAGGGTAATGACGCCCGCCGCAACCTGAACTTTGCTGACATAGCGTGTCGTGGCGGCAGCAGGAATTCCCTGACTGGCTGCATTACATGACGTCAATGCACCCTGGTCAATGACACAGAGTTCGACGCCTGTTTTGTACGGCACCATGGTTTGCAGCATGTCAGTCATCGCAGCTTTTTGGATATAACTTTGATAGGCAGGAATGCCAATGGCACTAAGGATGGCGATGATGGCAATAACCACCATCAGTTCGATCAGCGTAAATCCAGCTTGTTTCACATGGTCATATCGAGTGTTCACATTTATCTCCCGGTCCCTGGTGTTGGCTAAGTGAGGCTTTCGAGCAGCAAATTATCTGCTTCAAAAAACCTGTGCTACTGCCAGAAAAGAGATCTCCAGGACGTCTCGGATAAAAAAAATGCAAGCCTGTAATGTATCGCAAAATTTGCGGCGTGCGCCGCAGGCATAAAGAATAGGGGAAAAGACTCTGGTAGAGTCAGCGGATGCATGAGAGTTTATTTAGCAATGCAGGAGCAAGCGAATTGAGATGAAGAAGCCCCTGACGGGAAATGCAAGGGGCTAAAAAGATGAGGAAATTAGTGGAAGCGCATGGACAGATCCATTGCGCGAATATGCTTGGTTAATGCGCCGACGGAAATGTAGTCAACGCCGGTTTCAGCAAATTCGCGCAGGGTCTGTTCGGTGACATTACCTGAGACTTCCAGCAAGGCTTTGCCCGCCGTGAGCGCAACACCCTCGTTCATCATTGGGACGGTGAAGTTGTCCAGCATCACGATATCTGCGCCGGCATCCAACGCCTGTTGCAGCTCGTCGAGGGTTTCGACTTCAACTTCGACAGGGACATCCGCATGAATTTGCTGGGCACGTTCTACTGCGGCTTTGATCGAACCGCAAGCGATAATGTGATTTTCTTTAATCAGAAAGGCATCCGCGAGGCCCAGACGATGATTACTGCCGCCACCGCACAGTACGGCATATTTCAGAGCCGTTCTCAGACCTGGCAAAGTCTTACGGGTATCCAGCAGGCGGGTTTGGGTACCAGCCAGAAGTTTTACGTAATGACTCACTTCGGTTGCGACGCCAGAGAGTGTTTGCACAAAGTTTAGTGCAGTTCGTTCGCCTGTCAGCAGCAGGCGTGCGGGGCCTGATAATTCGCAAAGAGGCTGGTTTTCGACGAGTGTATCGCCGTCTTTGACCTTCCAGACAATGGTAACTTTATCGCCGCCCAACTGGTGGAAGACCTCATCCAGCCACTTTTGACCACAGAAAATCCCCGCTTCACGGGTGATGATAGTCGCGTTAGCCAGTGTATTTTCTGGTAAAAGTTGCGCCGTAAGATCGTTATTTGCACTGGCCTCGCCGCCGAGGTCTTCACCTAACGCCTGAGCAACGGATGCGGGGATATCATTCTGAATACGTTCGAGTAACTGAGCGCGGCGACTTTCAAGGCTGTAGCTGCGGGTCGTCATACAAATACTCCGAAATGGCGGGTAAAAGGGAGAAAAAAGCATGCTACCCTGTTGCTGAGATAAGTACCACCAAAGCACATCATTGAGGTCCTTGATGCAGTTAGAAGATGGCTGGATTACCGAAGCCCGGCGGGTGGTTTCACCTCACTGCGATCGCCGCCCCGAAGATGAAACACCCTCGCTGTTGGTGATTCACAATATCAGTTTGCCGCCCGGTCAGTTTGGTGGTCCTTATATTGATCAACTCTTTACCGGCACACTTAACCCTGATGATGATCCCTATTTTGCGCAAATTAAGCACCTGCGCGTCGCAGCGCACTGTCTTATCCGCCGCGATGGCGAAATTGTGCAGTATGTGCCCTTTGATAAACGGGCCTGGCATGCCGGCGCGTCGCTCTGGCAGGGAAGGGAACGCTGTAATGACTTTTCCATTGGCATTGAGCTGGAAGGGACGGACTTCGTTCCTTTCACGCCAGCGCAATACCAGTGTCTTGCCGCCGTCAGTAAGTTATTAACTGAGCATTATGCAATCGGCTTTGATGCTATCACCGGACACAGTGACATCGCCCCCGGTCGCAAAACAGATCCGGGACCTGAATTTGACTGGAAGCACTATTTGTCTTTATTAAAGCAACATCAGGTTAACGAAAGCGCCGGAGATTGACGTAGACTGTCCAGCGATGGATACGCCGTTTTATACTCCGTGTCGTGCAAAAGAGAGAGTAATTACTGATGACGTTATTTACTTTGTTGCTGGTGCTGGCGTGGGAACGCCTGTTTAAGTTGGGTGAGCACTGGCAGTTAGACCATCGTTTTGAAGGGATTTTCCGCCGCGGGCGCAATACTACGCTCACTAAAACGCTGGCGATCGCTATCGTGTGGATGGTTCTGCTGTTTGTGGTGTTGCGTGCAGTGCAGGGCCTCTTTTTTGGTGTGCCGTCATTGCTATTGTGGGTGGTTATCTGCCTGTTGTGCATCGGTGCAGGGATTAAGCGTAAGCATTACCGCGCGTATCTGAAATCCGCCCGTCAGGGAGACGCCAATGCTTGTTCGGAAATGGCTGAGGAACTGGCGTTGATCCATGGGCTGCCGGTGGATTGCACAGAAGAAGTACGCCTGCGTGAACTCCAAAATGCATTGCTGTGGATTAACTTTCGCTATTATCTGGCACCGTTATTCTGGTTTGTGGTCTTTGGCCCTTATGGCCCGGTGGCTCTGGGAGGTTATGCGGTTCTGCGCGGTTATCAAACCTGGCTGGCGCGGCATATGACGCCACTTAAACGCTCACAATCGGGGGTTGATGCGTTGCTGCATGTCCTTGATTGGATCCCGGTCCGGCTTGCAGGTGTTGCTTATGCCTTATTCGGTCACGGCGAGAAAGCGCTTCCTGCCTGGTTCGCATCTCTGGGAGATATTCATACGTCGCAGTATCAGGTTCTGACTCGTCTGGCGCAGTTTTCACTGGCGCGGGATCCGCATATGGATCCGGTTCAGACCCCGCGTGCCGCCGTTGCACTGGCTCGCAAAGTCACAATGATTATTCTGGTCGTTGTTGCGGTACTGACGATTTACGGCACGTTGATCTGACCCCGCGATGAGCCAAAGAAAAAAGCCCGGCCTGTTTTCACCGCCGGGCTTTTTTTATGCTTTATGTTGCTGTCTGGTCAGCGGCTGATTATCTGTCGGTGGCTCACCAAATATCGGCATGCCGTTTTTATCCCACTCTAGGTTTTTTATGCGGGTATGCCGGTTTGGGTCATACAGTGGATCGCCTTCAATCTCGGTATAGTTTCTGGCGTGATAGACCAGCACATCCTGCCGGTTTTCATCGCAGGTGAAACTGTTGTGTCCCGGTCCAAACTGGCGGTTATCCGCTTGCGTGGTAAATACAGGTTTTGGTGATTTATGCCACTGCGCAGGGTCGGTGATGTTGCTGTTAATATCCGCCCACAACAGGCCAATACAGTAATTTTCATCGGTAGCGCTGGCCGAATAGCTGATAAAAATCTTATCGCCATGCGTGATAACCGCCGGACCTTCATTGACCCAAAAACCCCGGGTCTCCCACTCAAGCTCCGGTTTGCTGAGCAACACTGGCATTGTTTTCAGCGTCCAGGGGTTTTCCATTTCAGCCAGATACAGGTTGGAGTTGCCACGGATTGCCGGATCTTTTTGCGCCCACAAATAGTAACTCTTTCCCTGATGTGAAAAGTGCGTGGCGTCTAAAGAGAAACTGTCGAATTGCGTGGTGATTCGCCCTTTCTCTGTCCATTTGCCCGTAAGGGGGTTAGCGTCGGCGCACTCAAGCACGTACATCCGGTGCTGGAAGAGTCCGTCTACAATCTCCTGCGACGGCGCGGCGGCGAAGTAGATGTACCATTTGTTGTTGATAAAGTGCAGTTCAGGTGCCCAGATCAGCGCGCTCATCGGGCCGGTTTCTGGTTTGCGCCACACTGTCTTGGCTTGCGCGGAGGCCAGCCCGGTTAAGGTCGAAGCCCTGCGAATTTCCAGACGGTCATATTCCGGCACAGAGGCAATGAAGTAATACTCACCGTCGCTGTGCAGCCAGATATGCGGGTCAGCCCTTTGTTCAATCAAAGGGTTTGGGTAAAGGCTCTTACTCATGTTTTAGCTCCTTGCTGCTGAACGGCACCGGGCTGTCAGCATTTTTAGCATCATGGTACTCATTCAGCTCACGGTAATTACGGCGGCGGATTTCCAAATCGGCCTGAATGTTTTGCATGGTTTTGCGATCCAGCTTCAGTAAACGCACAACGCCTGCGGTGATCAGATAACCCACGCCGGGGATCACGGTGAATAACAGCACGATGCCGTTGATAGCGTGATCGCTCTGGCGTGCAGCACCTGCGTCATATCCATAGCCGGAAAGCAGGAAGCCCACCATTGCGCCCGCCACCGCCAGCCCGCATTTCAGGAAGAACAGATTGCCCGAGAAGCTTATGCCGGTAATACGTTTACCGGTTTTCCATTCGCCGTAATCATCCACATCGGCCATTAGCGACCAGTGCAGCGGGGAAGGAAGCTGGTGGAGGATATTAAGTACAAAATAGGCCACCAGAATCAGCGTCGTGGCATGTGGATCGAGGAAATAGAATCCGCAGGAGAAAATGGTCAGGATAATGTTAGTCCAGAAGAACACTTTCAGTTTGCAGTATTTATCGGTCAGCGGTTTCGCCAGCGCACTGCCAATCATCATGCCGACCACGCCGAGGCTGATAAACATACTGGCGAACGAGGTCGATTTTTCCATCACCCAGGTGACGTAATACATGGTCGCCGCCATGCGGATAAAACCAGGGCAGACGTTGCAGAAGGTCAGCAGCAGGATGCGCACCCACTGATCGTTTTTCCATACGTCTTTGAGGTCTGACTTCAGCGCATGTTTGGACGGCACGGCAGGCTGAATACGCTCTTTCACAAAGCTGAAGCAGAACAGGAACATGAACAGGGCAATGATCGCCATCACGCCCATCGACATCTGATAGCCCTTGGCTTTATCCGCGCCGCCGAACCAGTCGGCCATCGGCAGTAGTGTGGAGGAGAGAATCAGCGTCGCAATACCCACCATAAAGAAGCGATAGGACTGGCAGGCCACGCGCTCGTGCGGGTCCGCGGTGATAACACCACCCAGTGAGCAGTAGGGGATGTTGATCGCCGTGTAGGTCAGCGACATCAGGAAGTAAGTGACGAATGCATAGATAACCTTGCTGTTATAGCTCCAGTCTGGCGTGGTAAACATCAGCACGCTAAAGAGCACATAAGGCACGCAGATCCACAGCAGATAGGGACGAAAACGGCCCCAGCGGGTCGTGGTTCTGTCGGCAATTGCTCCCATAATAGGGTCCGTGACGGCGTCAATAACACGTACGGAGAGCAGCAAAATACCGACCAGTGCGGGAGCCAGACCAAAAACATCGGTATAAAAATAGTTGAGGAACAGCATGATGGCGCCGCCAATCATGTTGCAACCGGCGTCCCCCATACCATAGGCAACCTTCTCTTTAAATGACAGCGCGCCTTCCTTCATGGACATTCTCTCCGTAAACCTTAAGTAACTGCTGGATGGGAATGAGTATTGTCTGGTGTGATGGGGATGTGTCAGGAGGTAAGAGGTGTAGAGATGGACAAATTAGTCACGCAGAGCAAACTGTGACGCAGATAACAAAGCGCCCCCGGCAAGTTACCTCACCGGGGGCGCTTTTCGCGTTTTAGACCATTGATCTTTTTAACGATCAGTAGTGCTTACGCGTTAACGGACTTCCCGCTTTGCTGGTTTTTAATCCAGTAACCGACGCCGAGGATCAGAATCCAGACCGGGATCAACCAGACGGAGATCGCCATGTCCGGCGTGATCGCCATAATCACCAGGATCCCCGCCATGAACAGCAGGCAGAGATAGTTACCGAACGGGTATAGCAGCGCTTTGAACTTCGTGTCCACGCCTTCACGACGCATCGCCTGACGGAATTTAATGTGTGCAAGGCTGATCATTGCCCAGTTGATCACCAGTGCAGAAACCACCAGCGCCATCAGCAGACCAAAGGCTTGACCCGGCATCAGGTAGTTAATCAGTACGCACAAAGCAGTGGTAGCGGCAGACACCAAAATAGAAGCAACCGGAACACCACGCTTGTCGACTTTCATCAGGGATTTTGGTGCATTGCCTTGCTGAGCCAGACCAAACAGCATACGGCTATTACAGTAAACGCAGCTGTTATAGACCGATAGGGCCGCCGTCAGGATCACCACGTTCAGTGCGTTGGCGACCAGTGCATCGCCCAGTTCATGGAAAATCAGCACAAACGGGCTGGTATCTGGCCCGACGCGGGTCCACGGCATCAGTGAAAGCAACACCGCCAGTGAGCCCACATAGAAAATAAGGATGCGGTAGATAACCTGATTCGTAGCTTTAGGAATACTGACTTCCGGGTTATCCGCTTCAGCTGCAGTAATGCCGACCAGCTCAAGACCGCCAAAGGAGAACATGATGATCGCCATCATCATGACCAGTCCGGTCATACCATGCGGCAGGAATCCTCCCTGTTCCCACAGGTTGCGGACCGTGGCTTGCGGGCCTGCAGTATCGCTAAACAGCAGCCAGCCGCCGAACAGAATCATCGCCACGACGGCGACAACCTTAATGATCGCAAACCAGAACTCCATCTCCCCAAACACTTTTACATTGGTGAGGTTAATGGCGTTTATCAGTACAAAGAATACGGCAGCAGAAGCCCAGGTCGGGATGTCCGGATACCAGAATTGAATATATTTACCGACAGCGGTCAGTTCCGCCATGGCGACCAGGACGTACAGCACCCAGTAGTTCCAGCCAGAGGCAAAACCGGCAAACCCACCCCAGTACTTATAGGCAAAGTGGCTGAAAGAACCGGCAACCGGCTCTGCAACGACCATTTCACCCAACTGGCGCATAATTAAAAAGGCAATAAATCCAGCAATCGCATAGCCGAGAATAATCCCCGGGCCTGCGGACTGTATAACGGAAGCACTGCCCAGAAACAGGCCTGTTCCAACGGCACCGCCCAGCGCAATCAGCTGAATGTGACGGTTTTTGAGTCCGCGCTTCAGCTCATCGCCATGTTGTTGATCATCCATTTACGGATCCTCTGTCGTTTGGGTAAACCCCATACAAATCTGCAGCTTAAGCAAGTTGTAAGGCGATGATTACAGTTTTTGTATCTATTTATTTACGGCTGCAATGCGACAAAAAAACAGCATGAGCTACCGCTGACGCAAGAATAGTGATATGCGAGCAAGTTTGCACCTGCTTTATGCACTAACTGAATAACGAATAAGCAAAAGTGGTGAGAAATTGTCTGAGATCTAAAAAATGTGATCTAAGGCCGGGTAAAAATTTGAAATGATAAAAGTTTGTTAAAATGTGCGGGGCTTGCTCATTTACTGGGGGGTGATATGGACACAAGGTGAATACTTTGTTACTTTACGGCCACGTTTTTTAAATTGGTATTACCAATTTACTCCGCGCACTCACAGATACGCTACTCGCAGAGAACAGCTCACATGGCTTACAGCAAAATTCGACAGCCTAAGTTATCAGATGTGATCGAGCAGCAACTTGAGTTCCTGATCCTTGAAGGGACCCTGCGCCCGGGCGAAAAGTTACCCCCCGAGCGCGAACTGGCGAAGCAATTTGACGTTTCGCGTCCCTCTTTGAGAGAAGCAATCCAAAGTCTTGAAGGCAAAGGCCTGCTCCTTCGCCGCCAGGGTGGTGGCACATTTGTGCAGAGCAATCTCTGGCAAAGCGTGAGTGATCCGCTGGCTGAACTGCTCGCCGACCATCCTGAATCACAATTTGATCTCCTTGAAACACGTCACGCTCTTGAGGGCATTGGTGCTTATTATGCCGCGCTCCGGGGAACAGATGATGATTTACAACGTATCCGCGACTGCCACCTGCTGATTCAGGTTGCGCAGGAGAGCGGCGATTTGGACGCTGAAGCAGACGCCGTTATGCAGTATCAGGTAGCTGTAACAGAAGCCGCGCACAATGTGGTGCTGCTGCATCTGCTCCGCTGTATGGGACCGATGCTGGAGAAAAACGTCCGACAGAATTTTGAATTGCTCTATGCTCGCCGGGAAATGCTGGCGGTGGTGAGCAAGCATCGCGCCGGGATCTTCGAGGCGATTGTGGCACGCGAACCGGAAAAAGCGCGTGAAGCATCACACCGTCACCTGGCGTTTATCGAAGAAGTCATGCTGGATGTCAGCCGCGAGCGCAGTCGTCGCGACCGGTCGTTACGTCGTCTCCAGCAACGCAAGGAAGAAAATTAGTCCACCAGGGCTATGTTGAGTTCTTATTTGAGAACTGCGGCAACTAAACTGATGGGCCTGTCTTCGTGCGCTTTATATAGCATGAAGATCCTGCACCAGAGCGCAGGAAGACAGGCTCCAGATAAACCAACGTATTAGATACAGATAAGGAAAAGCACCATGTCAGAACGTGTAAATAATGACGTGGATCCGATCGAAACTCGCGACTGGCTACAAGCGATCGAATCGGTCATCCGTGAAGAGGGTGTTGAGCGTGCGCAGTTCCTGATTGATCAGGTTCTGAGTGAAGCACGTAAAGGCGGCGTAAGTGTCGCAGCTGGCGCAGCCAGCCGTAATTATGTCAACACCATCGCTGTTGAAGACGAACCTGAGTATCCGGGTAACCTGGAGCTGGAACGCAACATCCGTACTGCTATCCGCTGGAACGCGATCATGACCGTTCTGCGTGCATCCAAGAAAGACTTGGATCTGGGCGGCCACATGTCATCCTTCCAGTCTTCTGCTGCTATTTATGAAGTGTGCTTTAACCACTTCTTCCGTGCGCGCAACGACAAAGACGGCGGCGATCTGGTGTACTTCCAGGGCCACATCTCTCCGGGCGTGTACGCGCGTGCTTTCCTTGAAGGCCGCCTGACCGAAGACCAGATGAACAATTTCCGTCAGGAAGTTCACGGTAAAGGTCTGTCCTCTTATCCGCACCCTAAACTGATGCCTGAATTCTGGCAGTTCCCGACCGTTTCAATGGGTCTGGGTCCAATCGGTGCCATCTATCAGGCTAAGTTCCTGAAATATCTTGATCACCGTGGCCTGAAAGACACCACCGCGCAGCGCGTTTACGCGTTCCTTGGCGACGGCGAAATGGATGAGCCAGAATCTAAAGGTGCGATCACCATCGCCACCCGTGAAAAACTGGACAACCTGTGCTTCATCATTAACTGTAACTTACAGCGCCTTGATGGCCCGGTTACCGGTAATGGCAAAATCATTAACGAACTGGAAGGCATCTTTGCAGGCGCCGGCTGGAACGTGATTAAAGTGATTTGGGGCAACCGTTGGGACGAACTGCTGCGTAAAGATACCAGCGGCAAACTGATCCAACTGATGAACGAAACCGTCGACGGCGACTATCAGACCTTCAAGTCCCGCGATGGCAAATACGTTCGTGAACACTTCTTCGGCCGTTATCCGGAAACCGCGGCGTTGGTCAAAGACATGACCGACGACCAAATCTGGGCGCTGAATCGTGGTGGCCATGATCCGAAGAAAGTCTTCGCTGCACTGAACAAAGCACAGAACACCAAAGGTCAGCCGACCGTTATCCTTGCGCATACCATTAAAGGTTATGGCATGGGCGAAGCGGCTGAAGGCAAGAACATTGCCCACCAAGTGAAGAAAATGAACATGGATGGCGTTCGCTATATCCGTGATCGTTTCAGCGTACCAGTGACCGATGAAAATCTGGAGAAACTGCCGTACATCACGCTGGAAAAAGAATCTGCAGAATACAAATACCTGCATGAGCGTCGTGCTGCGCTGAAAGGCTACCTGCCGACCCGTCTGCCAAACTTCACGCAGAAGCTGGAAATGCCGAAACTGGAAGACTTCTCCCAACTGCTGGAAGAGCAGAAGAAAGAGATCTCTACTACTATCGCCTTCGTCCGTGCCCTGAACGTGATGCTGAAAAACGATTCCATCAAAGACCGTCTGGTACCGATCATCGCCGATGAAGCGCGTACTTTCGGGATGGAAGGTCTGTTCCGTCAGATTGGTATTTACAGCCCGAACGGCCAGCAGTACACCCCGCAGGACCGTGAGCAGGTTGCTTACTATAAAGAAGACGAGAAAGGTCAGATCCTGCAAGAAGGTATCAACGAACTGGGCGCCGCGTCTTCATGGCTTGCCGCAGCGACTTCTTATAGCACCAACGATCTGCCAATGATCCCGTTCTACATCTACTACTCCATGTTCGGTTTCCAGCGTATCGGCGACCTGTGCTGGGCAGCGGGTGACCAACAGGCGCGTGGCTTCCTGGTCGGTGGTACTTCAGGTCGTACAACATTGAACGGCGAAGGTTTGCAGCACGAAGATGGTCACAGCCACATTCAGTCGCTGACTATCCCGAACTGTATTTCTTACGATCCGGCGTATGCCTACGAAGTGGCAGTCATCATGCATGACGGTCTGGTTCGTATGTACGGCGAAGCGCAGGAAAATATCTATTACTACATCACGACGCTGAACGAAAACTACCACATGCCAGCCATGCCGGAAGGCGCGGAAGAAGGCATCCGTAAAGGTATCTACAAGTTAGAAACCGTGGAAGGTAGCAAAGGTAAAGTGCAGCTGATGAGCTCCGGTTCAATTCTGCGTCACGTACGTGAAGCCGCTCAGATCCTGTCCAAAGACTACGGCGTAGGCTCTGACGTTTACAGCGTAACCTCGTTCACCGAGCTGGCCCGTGACGGTCAGGATTGTGAGCGCTGGAACATGCTGCACCCGGCAGAAACGCCACGCGTACCTTATGTGGCTCAGGTGATGAACGATACACCGGTTGTTGCTTCAACCGACTACATGAAATTGTTTGCCGAGCAGATCCGTAACTTCGTTCCTGCCAGCGATTTCCGCGTACTGGGTACCGACGGTTTCGGCCGTTCTGACAGCCGCGAAAACCTGCGTCACCACTTCGAAATTGATGCTTCCTACGTCGTGGTTGCAGCGCTGGGCGAACTGGCCAAACGTGGCGAGATCGATGTGAAAGTAGTGGCTGAAGCCATTACCAAATTCGGCATCGATGCTGACAAAGTTAACCCGCGTCTGGCATAAGAGGTAAAGACAGATGGCTATTGAAATTAACGTACCGGACATCGGTGCAGATGCAGTGGAAGTCACCGAAATTATGGTGAAGGTGGGCGATACCGTTTCCGTTGAACAGTCGCTGATCACCGTTGAAGGCGACAAAGCTTCTATGGAAGTGCCTTCTCCACAAGCAGGCGTTGTAAAAGAGATCAAAGTGGCGGTGGGCGATACCATCGAAACCGGCAAACTGATCATGATTTTTGATTCCGCCGACGGTGCTGCTGATGCAGCCCCTGCGAAACAGGAAGCGAAAGCAGAAGAGAAAGCTCCTGCTACCGCATCGGCTTCCAGCGAAAGCAAAGAAGTGAATGTGCCAGACATCGGCGGTGACGAAGTTGAAGTCACCGAGATCATGGTCAAAGTAGGCGACACGGTTACCGCTGAGCAGTCTCTGATCACCGTTGAAGGCGATAAAGCCTCAATGGAAGTTCCGGCACCGTTCGCAGGTGTCGTGAAAGAGATCAAAATCGCTGCAGGCGATAAAATCAGCACCGGTTCTTTGATCATGGTGTTTGAAGTTGCAGGCTCCGGCGCTGCTGCTCCGGCGAAAGAAGAAGCTAAAGCAGAAGCGGCTCCGGCTGCTGCAGCGGCTTCCGGCAGCAAAGAAGTTAACGTGCCTGATATCGGCGGCGACGAAGTTGAAGTCACTGAAATCATGGTCAAAGTGGGCGACAAAGTCACCGCTGAGCAATCTCTGATCACCGTTGAAGGCGACAAAGCGTCAATGGAAGTTCCGGCGCCGTTCGCGGGCACCGTGAAAGAGATCAAGATCGCTGCGGGCGACAAAGTCAGCACCGGCTCCCTGATCATGGTCTTCGAAGTGGAAGGCGCTGCTCCAGCTCCGGCCGCTAAGAAAGAAGACGCGGCTGCACCTGCCAAACAGGAACAGAAAGCGGCTGCGCCTGCTGCTGCTGCCGCAGGTAAAAGCGACTTCGCTGAGAACGATGCTTACGTTCATGCCACGCCGGTTATCCGCCGTCTGGCCCGTGAATTCGGCGTAAATTTGGCGAAAGTCAAAGGGACTGGCCGTAAGGGTCGCATCCTGCGCGAAGACGTTCAGACTTACGTGAAAGACGCGGTTAAACGTGCTGAAGCTGCTCCGGCTGCTGCCACTGGCGGCGGTATTCCGGGCATGCTGCCTTGGCCGAAAGTCGACTTCAGCAAGTTTGGTGAGATCGAAGAAGTGGAGCTGGGCCGTATCCAGAAAATTTCTGGTGCAAACCTGAGCCGTAACTGGGTAATGATCCCGCACGTTACGCACTTCGATAAAACCGATATCACTGAGCTGGAAGCGTTCCGTAAACAGCAGAACGATGAAGCCGCTAAACGCAAGCTGGACGTGAAATTCACACCGGTCGTCTTCATCATGAAAGCCGTTGCCGCTGCGCTTGAGCAGATGCCACGCTTCAACAGTTCACTGTCTGAAGATGGCCAGAAACTGACGCTGAAAAAATACATCAACGTCGGTGTGGCGGTTGATACGCCAAACGGTCTGGTTGTTCCGGTCTTCAAAGACGTGAACAAGAAAGGCATCGCTGAGCTGTCCCGTGAACTGATGGCGATCTCCAAGAAAGCGCGTGACGGTAAGCTGACTGCTGCTGAAATGCAGGGCGGTTGCTTTACTATCTCCAGCCTTGGCGGTATCGGGACGACCCACTTCGCGCCAATCGTGAATGCGCCGGAAGTGGCTATCCTGGGTGTTTCCAAGTCCGCGATGGAGCCAGTCTGGAACGGTAAAGAGTTCGTGCCGCGTCTGATGATGCCAATGTCGCTCTCCTTCGACCACCGTGTAATTGACGGTGCTGATGGTGCGCGCTTTATCACCATCATCAACAACGTACTGTCTGACATTCGCCGTCTGGTTATGTAAGCCAAAAAGCCGGCCAAACGGCCGGCTTTTTTCTGGTAATCTCTTCATGCTGTTTGGGATTATCAGGTGCCAACTCAAATCGTTTGCCGTTTGTTGTTTCAAATTTGTTAACAATTTTGTAAACTGCGGGCGGATAGAACGACCCGGTGGATGATGGGCGTTACGATACAAAAATGACGTCAGACCCGCCGGAAATAAATTAAGAGGTCATGATGAGTACTGAAATTAAAACTCAGGTCGTGGTACTTGGGGCAGGCCCTGCAGGTTACTCTGCTGCTTTTCGTTGCGCTGATTTAGGTCTTGAAACCATTCTGGTTGAGCGTTATTCCACCCTCGGTGGCGTATGCCTGAATGTCGGCTGTATCCCTTCCAAAGCCCTGTTGCATGTGGCGAAAGTCATCTCCGAAGCGAAAGCTCTGGAAGAGCACGGCATTATTTTCGGTGAGCCGAAAACAGACATCGACAAAGTGCGTGTCTGGAAAGAAAAAGTCATCAACCAGCTGACCGGTGGTCTGGCAGGTATGGCGAAAGGCCGTAAAGTGAAAGTTGTCACCGGCCAGGGCAAATTTACTGGCGCGAATACTCTGGTTGTTGAAGGCGAAAATGGTCCAACGACCATCACTTTCGACAATGCCATCATTGCGGCGGGTTCCCGTCCAATCAAACTGCCATTCATTCCACATGATGACCCACGCGTTTGGGACTCAACGGATGCGCTGGAGCTGAAAAGCGTCCCGGAGCGTCTGCTGGTCATGGGTGGCGGTATCATCGGTCTGGAAATGGGCACCGTTTACCATGCTCTCGGTTCTAAAATCGACGTAGTGGAAATGTTTGACCAGGTTATTCCTGCCGCTGACAAAGATGTTGTTAAAGTCTTTACTAAGAAAATCAGCAAGCAATTCAACCTGATGCTGGAAACCAAAGTCACCGCCGTTGAAGCTAAAGAAGACGGCATTTACGTGACGATGGAAGGCAAAAAAGCGCCAGCCGAACCACAGCGTTACGACGCCGTGCTGGTGGCTATCGGCCGCGTTCCTAACGGTAAATTGCTGGAAGCGGGCGCTGCTGGTGTGGAAGTTGACGACCGTGGTTTCATCCACGTCGACAAACAGATGCGTACCAACGTGCCAAACATCTTTGCTATCGGCGACATCGTCGGCCAGCCAATGCTGGCACACAAAGGTGTACATGAAGGTCACGTAGCCGCTGAAGTGATCTCCGGTAAGAAGCATTACTTCGACCCGAAAGTCATTCCATCGATTGCCTACACTGAGCCAGAAGTTGCCTGGGTTGGCCTGACCGAGAAAGAAGCGAAAGAAAAAGGCATCAGCTACGAAACCGCCACCTTCCCGTGGGCAGCTTCCGGCCGTGCTATCGCTTCCGACTGCGCAGATGGCATGACCAAACTGATCTTCGACAAAGAAACTCACCGTGTTATCGGTGGTGCGATTGTCGGTACTAACGGTGGCGAGCTTTTGGGTGAAATCGGTTTGGCTATTGAAATGGGTTGTGATGCCGAAGATATCGCGTTGACCATCCATGCTCACCCGACATTGCACGAGTCAGTGGGTCTGGCAGCAGAGATCTACGAAGGCAGCATTACTGACCTGCCTAACCCGAAAGCGAAGAAGAAATAATTCTGGCTTAAAAGTTTAAGAAGCGGCGCCGAAAGGGGCCGCTTTTTTTGTGCCTAAACTCCTCCGCAATTCTGCTTTTAAACCCTTGTTAAACTGTGTCTATTATGCTGATCTAATGAGCGATATCACTGCGTGCAGCCGATCCTTCTGCGCTCAACGATTCAGCAAAGATTTAATGTTGCTTTTATGTGAACGAATTAACAAGCAGGTGAAATCCTGCTATGCTGCCCAAGCCGCAAAGGGCCACTGTGCTTAGGTTCAGGACGTGACAGCTTTACCTGATAAAGTAGTCAAAGAAACAAGCATACCCGCAGTGTCCCGACTCGTCAGACCGTTTGAAAGCCCCTGTCCCTACAGGCATGACGCCAGTCTGATGATGGAAGCCAGGCATAATAAATGACAATGAGAGCGAGGAGAAAGTCGTGCTAGAAGAATACCGTAAGCACGTAGCCGAGCGTGCTGCTGAGGGCATCGTCCCCAAGCCACTTGATGCTGCACAGATGGCAGCGCTGGTCGAGTCCCTGAAGAATCCGCCAAAAGGCGAAGAAGACACTCTGTTAGACCTGCTGAGTAATCGTGTTCCGCCAGGCGTTGATGAAGCCGCCTATGTAAAAGCCGGGTTCCTGGCTGCCGTCGTGAAAGGTGAAACCACCTCCCCCTTGGTTACCCGTGAAAAAGCCGTTGAACTGCTGGGCACCATGCAGGGTGGCTACAATATTCATCCGCTGATCGACGCGCTGGATGATGAGACACTGGCTCCTATCGCAGCAAAAGCGTTATCCCATACCTTGCTGATGTTCGATAACTTCTACGACGTGGAAGAGAAAGCGCACGCAGGTAACGAACACGCGAAAAAAATTCTACAGTCGTGGGCCGATGCCGAATGGTATTTGTCACGCTCACCGCTGGCCGAAAAAATCACCGTGACCGTATTCAAGGTGACCGGCGAAACGAACACCGATGATTTGTCTCCTGCTCAGGATGCCTGGTCCCGTCCAGATATTCCTCTGCATGCGTTGGCAATGCTGAAAAACGAACGTGAAGGCATTGTGCCTGACGCGCCGGGCAGCGTGGGTCCAATCAAACAAATTAACGAACTGAATAAAAAAGGCTTCCCGCTGGCGTATGTCGGTGACGTTGTCGGTACCGGGTCTTCGCGTAAATCCGCCACCAACTCGGTGCTGTGGTTTATGGGGGACGACATCCCACACGTGCCGAACAAGCGCGGTGGCGGTGTAGTACTGGGCAGCAAAATTGCACCAATCTTCTTCAATACCATGGAAGATGCCGGCGCATTGCCAATTGAAGTGGATGTTTCTGACCTGAATATGGGCGATGTGATCGACATTTTCCCGTACCTCGGCGAAGTGCGTAACCACGAGACCGGCGCTATTGTTACCACCTTCGAGCTGAAAACCGACGTGCTTCTCGATGAAGTTCGTGCCGGTGGCCGTATCCCGTTGATCATCGGCCGTGGTTTAACCACCAAAGCCCGTGAATCGCTGAAACTGCCTCAGAGCGATGTGTTCCGCATTGCCAAGCCTGTTGCTGCCAGCAACAAAGGCTTCTCGCTGGCGCAGAAAATGGTTGGCCGCGCCTGTGGCGTTGCCGGTATTCGCCCAGGCGAATATTGCGAACCTAAGATGGCATCTGTGGGTTCTCAGGATACCACCGGCCCGATGACCCGTGATGAGCTGAAAGATCTGGCCTGTCTGGGCTTCTCGGCTGATCTGGTGATGCAGTCATTCTGTCATACCGCGGCTTATCCGAAGCCGGTTGATGTGACCACTCACCACACGCTGCCGGACTTCATCATGAACCGCGGCGGTGTTTCACTGCGCCCTGGCGACGGTATTATCCACTCGTGGCTGAACCGTATGCTGTTGCCTGACACCGTCGGCACCGGTGGTGACTCGCATACCCGTTTCCCTATCGGCATTTCCTTCCCGGCAGGTTCTGGTTTGGTGGCCTTTGCAGCAGCGACCGGCGTAATGCCTCTTGATATGCCAGAGTCCGTACTGGTGCGTTTCAAGGGCAAAATGCAACCGGGGATCACCCTGCGTGACCTGGTTCATGCCATCCCTTATTACGCGATCCAAGAAGGTCATCTGACCGTTGAGAAGAAGGGTAAGAAAAACCTCTTCTCTGGGCGTATTCTGGAAATCGAAGGTCTGCCGGAACTGAAAGTGGAACAGGCGTTCGAACTGGCGGATGCGTCCGCAGAGCGTTCAGCGGCCGGTTGCACCATCAAACTGGATCAGGCGCCGATCAAAGAGTACCTCAGCTCCAACATCGTGTTGTTGAAGTGGATGATCTCTGAAGGTTACGGCGATCGCCGTACCATTGAGCGCCGTATTAAAGGCATGGAAGAGTGGCTGGCGAACCCAAGCCTGCTCGAAGCCGACACTGACGCCGAGTACGCGGCCGTGATCGAAATCGATCTGGCTGATATCAAAGAGCCTATTCTTTGTGCGCCGAACGATCCGGATGATGCGCGCCTGCTCTCTGACGTGCAGAACAGCAAAATTGATGAAGTCTTTATCGGTTCCTGTATGACCAACATTGGTCACTTCCGTGCGGCAGGAAAGTTGCTCGACAGCCATAAAGGCACGTTGCCAACCCGTCTGTGGGTTGCACCACCGACCAAAATGGATGCCGCCCAGCTGACCGAAGAGGGCTACTACAGCATCTTCGGTAAGAGCGGTGCGCGGGTTGAAATTCCGGGCTGTTCACTGTGCATGGGTAACCAGGCGCGTGTTGCTGACGGCGCGACGGTGGTTTCCACCTCAACCCGTAACTTCCCGAACCGTCTGGGTAACGGCGCTAACGTCTATCTGGCCTCCGCAGAACTGGCCGCCGTAGCGTCCCTGCTGGGTCGCTTACCGACGCCAGCGGAGTATCTGGGTTACATGGAACAGGTCGACAAGACGGCAGTGGATACTTACCGCTACCTGAACTTCGACAAGCTGAGTGAATACACCGACAAAGCTGACGGCGTGATCTTCCAAACCGCAGTGTAAATCGTTATATTTGCCGCATTGATGAAAGGAGGCTTCGGCCTCCTTTTTTATTTCCCTTTTCGGGACCCTTTCCAGAGGATGACATCATGGACTACGACTTCTTACGCGACATCACCGGTGAGGTCAAAGTGCGTTTCTCAATGGGCCATGAAGTGGTTGGGCATTGGATTAACGAAGAAGTGAAGGGCGATTTCAGCGTGCTCGATAAGGTTGAAGCGGCGATAGCGGATGTGAAAGGCAGCGAGCGTCAGTGGGAATTGATCGGTCACGAATACACCCTGCTGCTCGGCGATGATGAAGTGATGATCCGCGCCAATCAGCTGGGCTTCGAAGGTGATGAAATGGAAGAAGGCCTAAGCTACTACGACGAAGAGAGCCTGGCGTTTTGCGGCGTGGAGGACTTTCTGCAAGTCCTCGCGAAATACCGCACCTTCGTGACCACCTATAAATAATCTGCTATTTACCGCGTGATGCCGTCCAGCACAGCAGCGACCCGGCCACCACCATACCCACGCCGGGCCAGAAGCTGGCGCCCGGTAACGTATTGAGCCACAAACCGGCAATAAAAATAGCGGACAGCGGGGTGAAATACGACAGCGCTGCGACCAGCGTGGCATTGCCTTTTTTCATTGCGATATCCCAGCACTGGTATGAAATGGCCGTAACGGCACCCATCGCCAGTAGTTCGGTCATCGCACGCCACGTCATACTGATGCGAGTGGTTGAGTAGGTAAAATAGAGCGCCCACAGCACCGCCCCGGTTGCCAGCAGGAACAGCGGCAACACGCCAGCGCCTTTACTGAATATCCGCACCAGATTGGAATAGAGCGCCCACGCAATCGCCGCACCCAAGGCCAGCCCGTAAGCCACCGGATTACTGTGCACATTGCGCATCATTTGGTGTACATCCAGCCCGTGGCCGCCGCTGATTGCCCACAGTACGCCGGCAAATGCCAGCACGGCTCCGGGCCACATCCACCAGCGTACCTTGAGTTTCAAAAGGGGCACCGCAAACAGCAGCGTCAGGCTGGGCCATAAATAGTTGATGAGCCCCAGTTCCAGCGTCTGTTGACGGCTGTGCGCCAAACCAATGGCCAGCGAAAACGCCACCATATAGAACACAAACAGCAAACCGCAGACAATGAGATAAGCAGGGGATTGTCCCCGCAGCGTCGGCCTGCCGCTGGCCATCCACACCATGATACCGCTGACCGTATAAATAGAGGCCGCCGCGCCGAAAGGCCCAAGCGCTTCTGCCAGACTGCGCGTGAGCGCCACGCTCATACTCCACAGCAAAATGGCGATAACACCAAACAGCGTTGCAAAACGATCCATCTGAAAGGTAAGCCTCTAAAGAAGAAGGCTTTAAAGATAAGCGATTGTCCCGATAAATTACACCGGAACAATCTCCTTATTTATACACATCAGAAGTAAAAACCAAACTCCAGGCCGAGGCTCGATGTGGTGGTGGCGGGCTGATAATAGCCGACGTCACGCCCGTTCAGTTGTCCCCGTTTCTCATCAGACTTACCGTATTTCTGATGAATATAGGACGCTTTAACAAACAGATCTTTATTGATATTCCAGGTCAGGCTGGTGAACGGCGACAGGCGCGATTTCGGTTGCAGCCAGACGCCGCCCTGATTGCTGTGTGTCCAGGTCGCGATAGGGTAAAGCGCACCGCCTTCAAGACTTAACCTGGAGTCGGACGTCATCTGCCAGTTTGCCCCCAGCGCCGCTTTGGCATAAGGCTGCAATGACACCTCCAGTGCGCTGTATTGCTGAGTGCGGTTTTCTGAAGCGATGTAAACATCGTCGGAGCGGATATTGCGCAGCCAGACCTGACCGCCTGCGCTGCCTTTGGCATCGAAAGAGAGGCTGTCCGACGCGCGGTAACGGTAGCCGCGCGTTATATCTGCACTGTAACCGGTGTAGTAGGTTTTACCCTTCAGCGAGCCATCGGGCACGTTGCCTTTATCATCAAGGGTGCTGCCTTTATAGCTGACGATGCCAAACATCAGGCTCATGTCCCAGGCTTTGAGTAACCCGCTGGGGGCGTCGAGATAGTTATTGGCACCGAAGTTTACCCGCAGGCGGGGGCCGTGCTCCGCAACATATTTTCCGTCCATATTATCGACGGACTCATCCCATTTATAATATTCCGCCCCATAGCTGACATAGTGGCGCGTTCCGTCGGTATTATTGCTGAACAAACTTTCCCCGGCCCAGGAAACCCCGGATGCCAATAAAGAACTCGCGGCCAGCAGACTGGATACGGTCTTTAATTTACAGATAGTCATTTTATTATTTCTGTGTGCAGGTGATTAGGAGTGGTGATTTTAAAAACAGCGGCGGGATGTTAACGCAGGATAAGAGAGATAAAGAAGGCTCTATTCATTTTCTGTTCAAATAAGATCAATAGAAAAGTAATAAGTGCAATTAAAGGTGATTTTTCAGATCTATTTGAGTTAATGGGTTTTATTTATTCTTATAATTTGTCTTATTGCGCAGATCGTTTTCCGATCAATTTGAGTTAAGGTTTTATAAAATGAGGCTTAGGGCGATTTTTCTGATGAAAGGTGAGGGTTCTGCAAGAATTAAACGTAGCGTCTTTCGCCACTAAGTTAAATTAAAAAGGCCGCGCACTTTCATGCCCGGCCTTTCAGCGATGTTTATTTAGCGTGAAATTTACACCGACGGCAAATTGCGCCCGTAATAAATCTCCTGCATCTCTTTGTACAGCAGATCGGTGATCTCTTTATGTTCTGCCGCACTCAGTTCATCAGGTTTAGCATTAAACAGATAATGTTTCAGATCGAACTCTTTGAGCATCATCTTGGTGTGGAAAATATTTTCTTGATACACATTGACATCCATCATGTCGTACAGCGCTTTCATGTCTTTCGACATGAAATTCTGAATCGAGTTAATCGAGTGATCGATGTAATGTTTGACGCCATTCACGTCGCGGGTGAAGCCGCGCACGCGGTAATCAATGGTGACAATGTCAGATTCCAGCTGGTGAATTAAGTAGTTCAGTGCTTTAAGCGGGGAAATAACCCCACAGGTGGAGACTTCGATATCAGCGCGGAACGTACAAAGCCCGCCCTCCGGGTGGCTTTCCGGGTAGGTATGAACGCAGATATGGCTCTTATCCAGGTGAGCAACCACCGAGTTTGGCAACGGGCCGGGATGCTCGGTCGTATCCACATCGCGCGGATCCATCGGTTCTTCGCTCACTAAAATCGTGACGCTGGCGCCCTGCGGTTCGTAATCTTGTCGTGCCACGTTAAGTACATTCGCACCGATGATCGAGCAGGTTTCGGTGAGAATCTCCGTTAAACGGTTGGCGTTATATTCTTTGTCAATGTAGGCGATATAGCCATCACGATCGTCAGCCGTCTTGGCATAACAGATATCGTAGATACAAAAACTCAGGCTTTTGGTCAGGTTATTGAAGCCATGCAGTTTCAGCTTTTGCAATTTAGTTCACCCCCTTATGGATGCAGTATCAGCGCGCGGCCGACAGGGCATTCAGTAAATACTGTGGCAGGGCAAAGCTGCCGTGATGGATGGCCGGATTGTAATAACGGCAAGTAATACCCGCAGCGCCGAAACGCGCCTGCAAGGTTTTGCTGTCAATCTGGCGATATTCCGGGCTGTTGGTTGCCCAGGCAAAGGTCATGATGCCGCCGTAATAGGTCGGGATCGCGGCCTGATAGAAACTGGCGTCACTGAAATAGTGGCTCAGCTTGGTGTGGCTGTTGACCGCTTCATCCTGCTGGAGGAAGCAGACGCCGTTTTGCGCGACGAAAATTCCGCCCGGTTTCAGGCAGCGTGCGCAGCCTTCGTAAAACGCCGACGTAAACAGGCTCTCGCCGGGACCGATAGGATCGGTGCAGTCAGAGATGATCACATCGAACGTGTCAGTGGTCTGATTGACGAAGTTCACGCCGTCTTCGATCACCAGCTTAAAGCGGGCGTCGTCATAAGATCCAGCGCTGTGGTTGGGCAGATACTGGCGGCAGAATTCCACCACACCGGCATCAATCTCCACCATCGTGACTGATTCCACACCTTTGTGACGGCACACTTCACGCAGCATTCCGCCGTCGCCACCGCCGATGATCAGCACTTTTTTGGCGTTGCCGTGGGCCAGCAGCGGCACATGGGTCATCATCTCGTGATAAATGAATTCATCACGTTCAGTGGTTTGCACCACGCCGTCGAGGGCCATCACGCGCCCGAGCGCGGCGTTTTCAAAAATCACCAGATCCTGATGTTCTGTTTTGTCACGGTACAGCTCTTTTTCGACACTGAAATACTGACCAAAATGGGCATGCAGTGTCTCAAACCACATTTCTTTCTGTAACCGCTTTTGTGAGTGATCCTGGGACATGTTGCGATCTTCTCCTGAGTATTCACAGCCTTGAAAAATGGGGGCAACATAATAGCCAACATTACCCTGCTATGCACGGTTGAATTTCATCCAGATGACATTGTTTGCAGGCCGGAGTTAGCTGGTGTTAAGTGTAGTTGAGGGAAGAAATAGGAGGGGGAGACCCGGCATTGGACATCGTCCTCGCCGGGAAAACGGCAATCAGTTCGAATAAGCCAGCAGGCTAAGGGAGTCGCGTGCCAGAGATTTGCACTTGGTCGGCGTGGCGACCGCAATACCGCTCAGGTCACGGTAGCTGTCTTCGCCCATGGCCTGCATATTGAAGCTATTGTAGTTGGTCAGATCCCAGCGATTCTGCTGTGCGAAGAACACAATGGCGCGTTTGATTTGCGCGTTGGGTAACTGGTCATAGCCGCAGTTATTTTTCAGATAAACGAAGACCGCGGTCAGATCCGCTAAATCTTCGGCTTCAGATTCACTTAATGCCTGACTGGCAGAGGAGAAACCGAGCAGGGTCAGCAACAGCAAAGTCAGCGTAGTTCTTTTCATTGCATTGTTCTTTTAATAGGAAAAATCGGCTCTTTGAGAATTAAAAGACGTTAACATATTTGCCCTGAGTCACACTAAATTTCTTTTATCCGCTCAGCGGCTTGACCTTACCCTTGGTGGAGGGTTTAGGCTGACACTCTTACATTGCCCGCCAACCGCCAAAAGGATCTGAACATGCATCGTCGCGACTTTATCAAATGGACCACTCTGATGGGCGCAGCCACTACGTTGCCTGGGTGGAGCCGGCTGGCGTTCGCCGCCGATCGTCCGGTTTTGCCGGTTCCGTCGATCCTCAGGGCGAATTTTGACGGTAGCTATAGCCTCAATTTACAGCGCGGGCAGAGCCAGTTTTTACCCGGCGTCAATACTGAAACCTGGGGTGTGAACGGCAATCTGCTTGGGCCAGCGCTGCGGATAAAGCGTGGTGAACCGGTGAAGGTCACAATTAATAATCATCTTGATGTCGCCAGTACTGTGCACTGGCACGGGCTGGAAATTCCCGGCGATATCGATGGCGGGCCGCAGGGCGTGATTGCCCCCGGCGCCAGTCGCACCGTGGAGTTTCAGCTCGATCAACCGGCGTCGACCTGCTGGTTCCATCCCCATCCGCATCAAACTAGCGGGTATCAGGTCGCAATGGGGCTGGCGGGGCTGGTGCTGATTGAAGATGCAGAGAGCAATAAGCTGCAACTTCCCACCCGTTGGGGCGTGGATGATATTCCGCTGATCTTTCAGGACAAACGCCTCAACGACGCAGGACAAATCGATTACCAGATGGACGTCATGACTGCTGCCATTGGCTGGTTTGGTAACCACATGCTGACTAACGGCGCGGTTTATCCACAGCACGGTGTATCGCGCGGATGGGTGCGTCTGCGCATGCTGAACGGCTGTAACGCCCGTTCGCTCAATATTGCCGCCAGCGACGGACGCCCGCTGTATGTGATCGCCAGCGACGGTGGTTTCCTCGCTGAACCGGTAAAAGTCACTGAACTCCCTATGCTGATGGGCGAACGCTTCGAAGTGTTGGTGGAGTGCCAGGGCACACAGTCTTTTGACCTCGTCACCTTACCGGTCAAACAGATGGGCATGACACTGGCACCGTTTGATCAGCCGCTGCCGGTGCTGCGTATTCAGCCGACAATGACGCTGGGTGCACAGTCGATACCGGACACGCTGGTGCAAATGCCTGAGCTGGTTTCCGCCGATGGCCTGCCGACCCGCTGGCTGCAACTGTCGATGGACCCTCTGCTTGACCAGCAGGGCATGGCGGCTCTGATGGAACGCTTTGGCCATGAGGCGATGGCGGGCATGAGTATGGACCACGGCGATGCAGGGAAAAGCAATGACATGGCGTCGATGCCGGGCATGTCCCACGACGCTCACGGCGGCATGGCCGGTATGGATATGTCGAAAAGCGCCGGTAAATTTGACTTCATGAGTGGCAATAAAATCAACGGCAAAGCCTATGATATGAATACACCTGCGTTTGACGTCAAACAGGGCCAGTACGAAAAGTGGACCCTTTCAGGGGAGGGCGACATGATGCTGCATCCTTTCCATATCCACGGCACACAGTTCCGTATTCTTTCTGAAAATGGTCAGCCGGTCGCAGCCCATCGCTCGGGCTGGAAAGATATCGTTCGGGTTGAAGGCGCACGCAGTGAAGTGCTGGTGCGTTTCAACCATCTGGCGGATAAGCAGCAGGCCTATATGGCGCACTGTCACCTTCTGGAGCACGAAGATACCGGCATGATGCTGGGCTTCACCGTGTCGGCCTGAGCCGGTCGAAAAACAACGTAATCACCTCATGCTCAGGAGAGAAGAAGATGAACAAATCGCTGCTGGATTTTGCACGCGAAACGCTGGAAATAGAAATTGAAGAGGCACAGCGCTTGCTGACCCGTCTGGATGACAATTTTGTCCGCGCCTGCCAGCTGCTGCTAAATTGCACCGGTAAAGCCGTGGTGTCAGGGATGGGGAAATCCGGGCACATCGGCAAAAAAATTGCCGCCTCGCTCGCCAGTACCGGCACGCCGGCCTTCTTTGTGCACCCGGCCGAAGCGCTGCACGGTGACTTAGGCATGATTGGTAGTCAGGACGTGTTGATTTTCATCTCCTATTCGGGTCGTGCCAAAGAGCTGGATATGCTGTTGCCGCTGCTGGCAGAAAATAACACCAAACTTATCGCCATCACAGGCGGTACGAACTCTCCGCTGGCCCATGCAGCCGATGCTGTCATTGACGTGAGCGTTGAGCGTGAGGCCTGCCCGATGGGGCTGGCACCCACCTCCAGCGCCGTAAACACGCTGATGATGGGTGATGCGCTGGCGATGGCGTTGATGCGTCACCGTGGTTTTGGTGCGGAAGATTTTGCCCGCTCCCATCCCGGCGGCAGTCTGGGAGCCCGTTTACTGACGCGCGTGCATCACCTGATGCGCACCGGCGACCGCCTGCCGGTGATTAGTATCGACGAGAGCGTGATGAACGCGATGCTGGAACTGAGCCGCACTGGTCTTGGCCTGATTGCCGTGTGTGATGCTGAGCACCACGTTGCGGGTGTCTTTACTGACGGCGACCTGCGCCGCTGGCTGGTGAAAGGGCACAGCCTGAATGAGCCGCTCAACAACGCCATGACGCGTCCCGGATATCTGCTGCCAGCCCAGTGGCGCGCCGGTGAAGCGCTCGAAGCGTTGCACCAGCAAAACATCAGCGCGGCCCCGGTTGTGGACAGCGATGGCGTGCTGGTCGGGGCGATAAATCTGCATGATTTACATCAGGCAGGGATTGGTTGACGCTCCGGCGTTACCCATTACCGGGTTCTTTGTTATAATCCTTTCCGCTTCAAGGTCGCCATTACCCGGTTTAATGGCGATAAATATCTCAAATTCAGGTGGTTAGGCTTTATATGAAACACAGAGTAGACGTCATGATTTCCGAGCAGGAAGTCAAAACCCGCATCGCCGAATTAGGCCGTGAAATCACCGAACACTACCGCGATAGCGGCAGCGAGATGGTGCTGGTCGGGCTGCTGCGCGGCTCATTCATGTTTATGGCTGACCTGTGTCGTACCATTGACGTCTCCCACGAAGTGGATTTCATGACCGCGTCCAGCTACGGCAACGGCATGTCCACCACCCGTGATGTCAAAATTCTCAAAGATCTCGACGAAGATATCCGTGGCAAAGATGTGCTGATCGTTGAAGATATCATCGACTCCGGCAACACCCTGAGCAAAGTGCGTGAACTGCTGCAACTGCGCGGTCCGAAATCACTGGCTATCTGTACGCTGCTGGATAAACCTCAGCGCCGTGAAGTGGACGTGAAAGTCGAATACGTGGGTTTCGCCATTCCTGACGAGTTCGTTGTCGGTTACGGCATCGACTATGCCCAGCGTTACCGTCATCTGCCGTATGTCGGTAAAGTGGTCATGCTCGACGAGTGATCAGTCGCCGTCTTCCCGCGCTATGACAGAGCGGACCGCCTGAAAAAAGGCACAAAAAAAGGCACATAATGTGCCTAGAAAATCTCTTCAACCAACTGAAATAAAAGGATTTATTTCTATCGATGTCCACGCATTGACCACGTTGAGAAAAATCATAGCAAAAAGCCTCGGATAACGAGGCTTTTTTTGTGCCCTTACATCAGGAAGGTTTGCTGACCGTGTGAGGTCGGGTGAGGCATCACCGCGCAGATGAGGCTCGGCTTCACGATTGAGCCGTCGAATGACTCCATTGTCTTGAACGTATGCCCGCAATTTATGTTCTGGCACTGGTTGTAACGCTCTTTCGTGTTCTCGCTCAGGTAGCGGCTTGAGCGGGTATGTGCAGCATTTTTGCAGATAGGACAATGGAACATGATGATCACCTCAGTCAGTCGCCTTTTGATGAAGTGATTTTAGCCATTTAAATCATTTAAAACAAACAGTTATGATATTTATTGATAAATTAATCTTCGGTCTCGTACTCCACGTCAGAAAGCTTTACCTCAAGCTCTAGGGCCGTCGTGTAGCCGTTATTGCTGAGTGAGTGCGTCACTTTAGTGATAATCCACTTCTGCTCGTCTATGACGTGCTTAAACCCGCTGACGCTTACCGGCGTCTCAGGGTATAAATCCGCCCGCCCCATTGCCAGCGTGATGGAGAATTCCGCCACGCCGCGTTGAAGCTTGTCCCACTTGGCCGCTGCGGCGCGCACTGCCTGCGCCTTGCTGGCGTAAATGGTGGTGATGGCAAACACGTTATCGGCCTCTCCGGCCATGTATTCGCCCTCTTTTTCCTCGGGCGTTTTGGTCGGGGCTTTTGCCTTTGCTTTTGGCGCGGGCTTGGCTTTCGGGTGCTGGAGTGCGCGCAAAAACTGCTCTTTGGGTTTGCGCTGAATTTTCACCTTCTGCGTTTTTTGCTTCGGCTTCGGGTCTTTGGTATGCAGCCACTTGGCCGTCACGCCGGTGTAGGCCCCACGGTCAGCAATGGCGAACTGGTGTCGGTCGCCGTCGCTGCGCTCGATGGTCATCGCGGGGATGGGTTTGCCGCTGGCCGTGGTGCCGTTGCCCGCCTTCAGAAAGAGCAGCATACCGGCTTTAACCGACACTTCCGCCCCGTTGCGCGTGGCAAGCCGCGTCAGGAATTTGGCGTCAGACTCCTGCGACTGGTCGATGTGCGGCACGTTGATTGCCCCAAGCTGACCGGCAACGCTGGCCGTCAGCTTGTTGCGCGCCGCAATCTGTGCGACCACCTGCCCGAGCGTGGTGTTGTGGTAGGACACCTCGCGGCGGGAATTCAGCGTACCGCGAAAATCCGCACTGCGCGCCCGAATGGTCAGCGTGTCCGGCGCGCCCCGATGTTCAACCTCATCGACCGTAAAGTCGCCTTTGCCAATCAGCGCCGATCCCTGCCAGCCGAGAAACAGGGTCAGCACCGCGCCGCGCGGCGGCATCGCGACCAGCCCGTCGGCGTCGTCGAGCTCGATGTCGAGCTGGTCAGCCACGAACCCGCGATTGTCGGTCAGCGTCAGCGACAGCAGGCGATTGCTGATATCGCGCGTTATGTCACTGCCGCCCAGCGTCAGCATAAAGGCGGGTGCAATCTTGGCCCCCGCGTCGAGCGTCATTCCCGTTATCATGACAATAGCCCTTTCGCGTAGTCACCGGCATTAGTCAGCAGGTCGCCCGCCTGCGCCTTAAGATCGCCAAACATGGCCGTCAGCGATTCATCCACACGGGTGAGCGTCAGCGTAAATTCAATTTTGCGGGCGCTGCCGTCGCTGAAAAACTCGGTACGGGTTTCACTGATACTGTTCACCACAAACATGCCGTAAATGGTGCCGCTCCCCTCAATCAGCGGCCACGCCATGCCTTGGTCGGCCATGATATTGAGTGCCAGCAGCGACAGGCGGCCACCGGTGATTTCCGGCATCAGCACGCCGGACAGGGTGATCTTCTCCTCGCTGACCCCGAGAAACTGCACCGTCGGGCGCTGACCGATACGGCTGTTTGACGGCCAGCGATAATCCACGCTCCGTTGCAGGCTTTGATACGGCACGGTTTGTAGCTGAAAGACAAAAAAGCCGAGTGTTAACATCATCCTGAATTCTCCTTAGTCGTGGCCCATTTGTGAGCGCGTTTCGGCGCGGCGCTGGCGGTCGCGCGCTTCTAGCTGTTCGCGGATATCTCGGCCACCGTCCCGCCCGCCGCCGTCGCTCACAATCTGGTAATTGTGCGTGCTGTTATCCTGATAATTACGGCCACCGCCTGCCGACACCGGCACGTAACCGCCGCCGAGCAATCCGCCAGCGGGTGGGGTTGTCAGATTGCCCCCGCCGTTCTTATCGATACCCCGCGCCTTGTCGGCATTTTTATCGATGTCCGCCGATTCATCTTTGATAAGCCCCATCTTTTGCAGCAGCCAGTCCACACCCTCACGCAGTTTGTTGAACGCGCGCAGCGGCGCGGTCAGCGCATCGGCAATGGCTTTGCCGAACATCACGCCCGCATCTTTGCAGCCGTCGAGCGTTTCCTGCGTGGACTTCACCGGCTCAATCAGGTTTTTAAACCACTGCCAGACGGCTTGAAGTTTCTCGCCGAGCCAGTCAAACACCGGCTTAAGCGGCGCAAACAGCTCTTTCACCGGCGCGAATGCGGCTCCCAACCCCTCAATCACGCCGCTGAAAAAGGCGCTAATCGGATCCCAATATTTACGGATGAGCAGCGCACCGGCGACGATAGCCACGCCGACGGCCACAATCGGCCACGTCAGCCCGCCAATCACGCCCACGATGGCGCTGCCCACGGCGGTTAAACCTGACCACAGGAAACTGGCCGCCATGATGATGGCGTTAATCCCGCCGAGCACCGGCCCGACAACCAGACCAATCAGCCCCAGCGCACCGACAACTATCAACGCACCACCGGCCAGCTTGCCGATAGTGGCCGCCAGCTCTTTGTTATTCACAATCCACTTATCGAGCTTGAGCACGTACTTTGTCGCGGTCTGCACCAGATGGCGCAGCGATCCCTCCTGCTGGTCAAACAGGTCGGTACCCACCGCCTCATAGGCTGACTGAAATTCCTTAAAGTCACCGCCGAGGTTGTCCTGCATGGTCTCAACCAGCTCGGCGGTTTTGCCGTCAGAGGTTTGCAGTGCCTTGGTCAGTGCATCGAGCTTCCCCGAGCTGGCATCGGTCATCAGCACCGCCGCCGCCGAGCTGGCCTCTTCGCCAAAGATGGCTTTCATGTACTGCGCGCGCTGCGAGGTGCCGAGCTTGTTTTTCTCAAAGCTCTTTTGCATCTCTTTCAGAATGACAAACAGCGGGCGCATGTTGCCCTTGCTGTCCGCCGTCTTGACCCGTAACTCACTGAGTGCAGCGGCGGCGGTACCGGTCGGTGCCTGTAGTCGGGTGATGACTGCACGGCTGCCGGTACCGGCCATCGAGCCGGTGATTTTTGCGTCGGCCAGCGCGCCAGCCATCGCGGCGGTTTGCTCGACGCTAATACCGGCATTTTTCGCCACCGGCGCGGCGTAGGTCATGGCGTCGCTCAGGCCGTCGAACGTGGCCGCCGATTTGTTCATGGCCGTCGAGATCACATCACCAATGTGCGCCGCCTTATCGTTACTCATGCCAAACGCAGATTTCACGCCCATCAGCAGCGTGGCGTTCTCCTCCATGCTGCGCTGGTTCGCCAGCGACAGATTCAGGATGGTCGGCGTGGCCGCCAGAATGCCGTCTTTGTCCGCGCCGGATTTTGCCACGATGATTTGCGCAGACGCCGCGTCATCGGCGCTGGCCGCAGTATTATCCCCGAGCAGGCGCGCCTGCTTTCTCAGGCTTTGCATGTCCGCCGAGTCTTTTTTCAGACCGAGCACCGCCTGCAATTCAGAGTTTTTCTGTGCGAAGTCATAGCCGGATTTGAGCAGCGAACTACCGGCAACCACACCACCGGTAGCAACCCCAACCCCGACGGCACCGGCGGCGGTGACGCTTCCGGCAAGCTGTTTACCTGACTGATAGCGGTTCTTTATGCCATTGAGTCGGGACTGCTGCGCACTGACGCGTGCAAGCGAGGCGCGCTGGCGTTCAAGCTGGCCGTTGGTTTCACTCAGGGAAGCTTTGAGGCGGCGCTCGGATTCGGACAGCGTGCGGGTGTTGATACCCGCCTGTGACAGCTCAAGCCGCTGGCGCTGCACCGACTGGCGCAGACCGTTGTACTTGGTTTGCAGTTCGGAGGCCGAGCGCTTGGCCGCGTCCATCGCCTGCGCCTGTGCGCGTGTCGGGTTCTCGGTATTTTTAAACTGGATAGCGAGCTGTGCGGCCTCCTGCTTGGCGTCTTTCAGAGATTTACCGGTGACGGCGAGCTGCGCGCTGGTTTTACGAAAACCCTCAATACGTCCGGCCTGAGCGTTCAGCTCTTTGATGGAGGTTTGGGTTTTGCGAATGTCCTCAGACAGCGATTTACTCGCCGTCTGGACGGATTTAAACGGGCGGCTGGCTTGGTCAACGGCTTTGAGTAATACCTGCAACGTCACGTTGTTACTCATTGGCGTGTCCACTTCGTTCGAGCGCCTTTTCGCGCCAGTTGACGAGCTCGGTCAGGCTCATCGGATAGAGTTCTGACGGCGGCCAGTGAAAGACCGCCGCCACGTCGGCCATCAGGTCATCAACCCCCAATTTTGGCGGGTAGGTTATTGGCCCGAATTCGGCGTTAAAAAACCGATCACCTTGCTGGCGAGCGTAATAAAGTCCGGCAACTCCAGCGCGGCACACTCTTCTTTGGTTAGGCTCGGATAGATAATGCGCGGCAATACCGTGATTAATGCGTCAACGTTCGAACTTGCCACATCGGCCAGACTGACGCCGCGCAGCGTCCCCGCGTTCGGGCGGATCATGGTGACGGATTCAATCACCGTGTCACCGCGTTTAATCGGGGTCTCCAGCGTCACGACGTTGGCGTTTTCGGTGGTGGTCTGTGCGTTTTCTTGTTTCATTTTTTTAGCTCTTTCAGGTCGTTAAGGGAGTGAGCGGCCAGCATGGCTGACCGCCAAAATATTACAGGCCGAGATTGCGGCGATGCTGTTCGAGCATGTCCACGCCGTTGACGCTTTCGACCATGTTCACGGTGTCGATTTCAATCAGGTTTTTGCCGTCAATCGTCAGCTTGTAATAGGTGCACTGGGTCGAGATTTTGCTCTCGGTGTTTTCGCCCTGCTTCATGTCGCCGAGGTCGATTTCCTTATGACGGCCACGCAGCACAATCTCAACGGCGGACACGTCGCCGGTGTCATCGCGCTGGAATGAACCGGCAAAGCGCAGCGGCACGGCGGCACTGCTGGCGGCGGCGTACTGCGCCCACAGCGTTTCGTCAGGCAGGCCACCGAGTGACCACTCGACGGTCAGCGCGTCGTCGTCCAGCCCCAAGTCCACCGCCGCCGAGCCGTTCATCCCGCCGCCGCGATAGTTCTCCAGCTTGCGGGTGAGCTTGGGCAACGTGACTGACTGCACCACGCCCATGTAGCTCAGACCGTCGTTAAACAGGTTGAGGTATTTCAGTTTGCGAGGGAGTGCCATGTCTCAGGTGTCCTTAGCTGTTAATGGAGGCGGCCAGATTGACCAGATAGGTGTCGGTGATGCGCTGGCGCAGGGTCAGGCTCTCCAGCGGCGGCACCGGCGTGTAGTCGTAATCGATATAGAGCTTTCCGTCTTTCAGGGTCTCTTTATCGTTGGCCGACTCGTCAAACCAGCACTTGCCGTCGATGATGTAGCCGTTCGATTTCAGCTCGCGGAACTTGGCGTTGATGCCGTCGATAATGTCGCGGATAAGCGAGGCGGTCATCGGCTTGTCCACTGCCCACATATGCGCCTCGGCCATCGTGTCGGCCAGCACCTGCGCGGTGCGGGTGTAGTTCTCAAACAGGAATAACGGGTCATCGGAACAGGTGCGGTTTCCCCAGAAACGAAAACCGTTTTTGCGGATAAGCGTGGTCACTCCCGCCTCGTTGAGCAGGTCGGCATCGGTACCGGACGCCTGCAAATCCCAGAACACCGAGGCATCGATACCGGTCACGCCATTGACGCCGACGTTTGACAGGGTTTTATGCCAGCCGGTGTCCTGATCAATCTTGGCGCGCAGCCCCAGCGCGCGGGCGGTGGCGTAGGCTTTTTTGCTGGTTTTTGTGGTGGTGTCCCATGCGAGGAAATCCGGCCAGATGATCATCAGTTCACGCTGGCTGAAATTGTCTCGGTACTTGACCGCATCAGAAATCGTCCGGCATTCCCACGCGCTGATATAACCGAATGCGCGCAGCGACTGGCAGATGCTGGCAAGTGCCGTGGCAACCTCCAGCGAGTCCAGCGCAGGCACGCCGAGAATGCGCGGCTTCACGCCGGTGACGGCCTCGGCGGTTAACAGCGCTTTCATGCCGGTGTAGCTGCCGTTTTCATCCGCGCCGCCGAGGATGTTAGACAGAGTTTCAGCCTGCGCCTCATCGGGGTCAGTCTTTTCAGACTCGGCCACGCGCACGACGATGGTCACCGGCTTGCACTGGTCAGCAATGCCCGCCAAGGCGGCGGCCAGCGTGCCTTTTTTACCGGCCTTGCCTTGGGCGGCAATCACATCGGTGATAAGTACCGGCGTATTCAGCGGAAAGGTTTTCGCGTCGGCATCGTTGGCCGTGCAGACCATGCCAATAATGGCCGTGGAAACGGTGGAAATAACGCGCGTGCCGTCGCTGATTTCAACAACCTGCACGCCGTGGTGAAATTCACTCATCGGGTTAACTCCGTTATGGATTTGCAAGGTTATTGTGTTATTTCAGGCGAGTCAGGGCGAGGCGTGGGTGATGTAAGCAGGGAGGCACAACAGACACAAAAAAGCCCCTGACTCAGGGGCTCGGCAAGGGGGCGTTATACGGCGTCAGGCCAAATGATACCTGTCACTTTTGACAGGTCAACGCGGCTGAGTTGCAGCCGGTAATTCTGCCAGCGTTCGAGGGCGTCCAGCTCGTCGTCGGTGGCCTGCCCGCTGTCTTTAGCAAACGACAAGATACTGATGCTTTCCGTAGCTAAAGCCATGCGGTCTTTTTTATCCTGCTGGGCCTGAATGAATAGCGCATTTTTCTCGGCCTCGGCGTTTTTCACCCACGCCTTGCCGTTCCACACGTCAAACTCGGACGCCGGAGCCAGCAGGGTTTTCCCCTCCGGCAACGGCCCCAGCTCAGTCAACAGCGAGCCGCCACCGGTCAGGGTGTCGTAAACTGCGGCACCGCGATTATCTTCGACCTGCTGCCAGCCGGTATCCGTGTACACAACGGCCTTACCCTTTCTTTTCAGCGGCGGCGCGTCGAGCGTGCAATAGGCCGGTAAACCGGTATGCGCCACCACCCACGCATCGGACGGCCCAATCAGTTCATTGTTCAGCGGACTGTAGTTGAAGACTTTAATCACGCGGTCTTTAGATGCTAATTCAAACATTATGCGAGCCTCACAAGGTAGTTAAATGCGATGTTTTTGACGGTGTTTTCTGCGCTGCCCGTCGCGTTGATGGTAATGGTGTGACCGTGTGGCCCGAGTGGAACCTGATGCGCGTGACCGCCGATATAAACCATATGGGCGTGCGCACCGATATACGTCCAGTGCTGGTGATTACCACCACCGGCAATCACCCCCTCAGAGGCGTAACCTTGGTTAACATCAATGAGCCTGCGGGTAGAGCCGCCACCATTAAGAGAGATATTGGATTCACGGGCTTTAATTCCGTGGTCATGCCAGCCGTTTTCGTCAGCCAGTTTGCTACCGTAATCAAAACCTTCGGTGCCTTTAGAGCCGTAATCAAAACCGGTGGTGTACGGCGCGCCGAGGTCGGTCTGCGACACGCTGCCGGTATGGTCATGCAATTTAACGGCGTCCTGCTCATAGGACAGCACCGCGCGCCCCGATGCCGGTTTACCCTTAATCGTCTGCCCGCGCATATCGGGAATAACACCGGCGGGATAGGCGATGGCGAGCTGCGTATACACCTTTTTATCAAACGTCTGTCCGGTCATGAGCGTGAAGCCAGACGGCACCGTATCTGAGGGCCACGGAATGGGCGCACCGACAGGAAACGTCCCGCCCGTCGTAATTTTATCCGTCAGCTCCTCGGCGACGGTGGCAATCTGGTCAGCCAGCCCCTTGGCGTTTTCTTCACTTTCCGTCGCAGACCATGCGCCTACGTCCGCCGCTGCCAGCGTGATATCAGCATCGAGAGGCATAGCGTTAATTTTGCGGGTGACCGGTACGCGCGTATTGGCGTTATCATTCGCCGCCTTGACCGCTTTCGGCGTGGCGGCCTGCGTTTCGCTGGTGCTGTTCAGCTCACTATTTAGCTGCACAAAACCTTTCTCGGTCAGCGTGCCGTCGGGGTGGTTGCGGCTTTTCTCATGCCCCGCCATCAGATCATTGGCATATTCTTCGGTGGCGATGATCAGCGTGTCGTCGATGGTCAGGCTCACCGCGCTGGTGTCAGTTACGGTGATCACCATGCGCAGGGTTTGCGTGCGGCCCGAGCCCTCTTCTAACGTCGGCTTGTAGGTGTCGGCCATATTACAGACGGCAATCAGCGCGCCGTCGTCAGCGTACAGCCCCATTTCGCGCATCCAGAAGCCGCCGACGCTGGCGGAAATAATCGCCTCGGCAATCACCCAGTTGGCATTTTTGGCGTCGAGCTTTAACGAGTTGAGCGGGGTGCGGTAAACCTCATTGACCAGTTTTTTCTGCGCGGCGCTCGGCTGCACAGGCTTGCCGCCACCGTCACCAATCGCCATATCAATAATATTGATGCCTTTGCCGGACTGGAGCGCCTCGGCAATACGCGCCTGACCGAGCGCGGTCACGACCGATTTAAACGTCGCCATGAATAATTACCCCGGATAAACAGTTAAGATTTCGGCGTCAAAGGACACCGCCGCGAGATACACCTCGCCGGTGATGTCCTGCGTGATGGTCAGCCCGATAAGATGGCGGCTGGCGGGCTTGGCGTCGGCGATGAGCCGCTCCATTTCTAAATACATTTCTTCGGTAATGCCGGTTTCAAGCACGCCGACATCGAGGCGAAACGTGCCCGCCTCGTCATGGGTTTCCCACCATTCCGTCACTTTAATCAGGTACCCGAGCGGCTCAACCACGCGGCGGATAGCGCCAATCGTCCCTTTGTGGCTGTGAATAAACCACGCGGACTGAATGACGCGGCGCTTGGTGGACTCCGGCCAGTTCTCATCCCACCGGTCAACCGACAGCGCCCACGCCAGATAGGGCAAAAACACCAGCGGGCAGGCAAGCGGATCCCACAGCTCACGCAGCGGTACCGGCACGGTTTCCAGCTTGGCGCACGCAGCGGCGGCGGCGACTTCCAGCGGGGAAGAACCGACCGGCAGCAGGCGGCTACTCATCGTAGCCCCCGATGGTCAGCGCGTAGGCGGTGCAAAATGACGCCTGCGTTTTATCGAGCTCAAGGTCGGCGGCGGGCTTTGCCAGCTCGACGCGCTGGACGCCCTCAACGTGCAGGGCGGCGTAAATAGCTGACAGGCGAATATCACGCCCTAACCGGTGCTGTGCGCTGACATAGCTTTTTAACTTGGCCTCGGCGGCCTGCTTGATGGGTTCCGCTTCGGGGCCGGAAAAGAGGTACAACTCGGCTTCGATTTCATAATTGACGATGCTGGCCGACTGCACCGTCACGCGGTCAGCCACGGGGCGCACGTTCTCATCGTTGAGCGCGGCCTGAACCACGGCCAGCAGGTCAGCGGGGGCGGAACCGTCGCCGGTCTGCGCCAGCACGGACACGGTGACGCAGGCGGGCGACGGGCTGATCACCGAAATATCGGCCACGCGCCCGTCGGCAGAGCGTCCGTGAAACTCATACGCGCCCACCGGCCCCGCCACGCTCAGCCCTTCAAACGCCTGCTGCACACGAATACGCAAATCAGCGTCAGTTTCCATCACTGCCGCCGTCACCGGCATGGCAGAGATATCGGCAGGCGTCACGGTCAGGCGCTGGACGTCATAGCGGGCGGCGATGTTATCCAGATCGCTACCTGTGGCATACGCCAGCATAACGCCCTGCGCCGCCTCGTTAACCCGCTGGCGCAAAATCACCTCACGGTAGGCGTTCTCCTGTAACAGCTTGATGATGGGCTCTGACTCCAGCGTCAGGGTGCGGGCGATAGCGGCCTGCTGCTCGGGCGGATAGAGCGACACCAGCGTCGCTTTGCGCTCGGCTAACAGCACTTCGTAATCCATTACCTCGACAACGGTCGGGGCGGGTAACTGGCTCAGGTCGATGGTTGCCATGGTGTCAGCTCACTGGAATGTTAAGAGAGAAATCGACGCCGGTGTCGCTGCGGACGCCGTTAATATTCACCACTGTTTTGCCGTCCGCCGTTGTATCAACGGTGATGCCGGTCAGCATGACTCGCGGCTCCCACTTGAGGATCGCACCGTAGCAGGCGGCCATAATTTGCAGGCGCAGCGCGGCGTTTTGCGGGCGGTCAATAAGCTGGAAAAGCAGCGAACCGTACTCACGGCGCATCACCCGAGAACCGGCAGGCGTCAGCAAAATATCGCTGACCGACTGGCGAATATGCGCCATGTCGTCAATGGCGCGCCCTGACTCGCGGGCCATGCCGAGATATTTCGCGTTTGTCATTGTGGCCCCTGCGTTTGTCCGCCGCCGGTCTGCACGCCGCCGTGTTTATGGGTATGTAATACGATGCCGTTTGAGGTCAGGCTTCCGCCGGAATGGCTGATATTGCCGTTCATCTTGCCGCCCTGTTTCACCTCCAGCGAGCCGGTGGTCAGCTTGTTGGTGCAAACCACTTCCGGCGTATCGAGCGTGATTTTTTGGCTGGCCGTGACCGCCACATTTGGCGCGGTGACGCTGACCGACGTTGACGCCACGACGCTGGCCGTTTTAATGCCGGTGACAGAAAGCGCGCCTGTTTCGGGCTCGTACTCCAACACGGCACCGTCAGAAAACTGGACGTGGTACGCCTGCGCTGAGACGGACGGCGCGGGGAATTCGTCGCTGTAGATGGCGGGCAGCACAAAGGCGGTATCGAGCTCGCCTCCGAGCGACAGGATTAATACCTGCTCACCCACTGACGGAGCCCACCACGCGCGCGCAGCACCGGCGCGAGGCGTCAGCCAGTGCAGCCAGTCGGTCATCAGCTCGCCGGTCTGCACACGGCAAAGCCCCTGCTCGGTATCAATCTCGGATACCGCACCAATACGGATGAGGTCGCGCACCGCGCGGGCCAGTTCTGCGAAGTTTTCGAGTGTATTCATGAGGGAAAGGATGCCGCCGGAGGGATCCGGCGACAATGTGCGGGCGTAGGACTATCGGTGGTACAACAGTAGGGTAGTTAATCGAACAGTCTAATTAAGAATTATGAGTTTTTTGAAGTTACTCAATTGTGTGGAGTCATATTTTATCTGACACTGTCGCTGAGCCGAGATAAATCTAATAGTTGTCTTTATGCTAGAAGAAAATATTGCCAGCCCAGCGACGTATGAGCGGATAGGAGAGAGATGAATGACGACTTCGATACAGTTTATTACTATGATAGTGATTCAAAGAAAGCACAACATAGCATTTTTTGATAAAATGAGTTATTTGGTTGATTTTTAGTTATCTCATCTATGTAACTGACTATAGGGTTTAGATATGATTATTTGCTTTATTGACATGGAAGGAACCATCTTAGAGAAAAACATCTCTCTGGATAATGGAAAAGTTGCGCCTAGCGCATGGACTGCGTTAGCAAAGGAAATTAGCGAAGACTGTTATCAAGAAGAAGAGTTTACTAAAGACCTATGGTTACAGAATAAATATAGTAGCTATACTGAATGGATGAGAGATACCATCAGGATTCACATAAAGCATGGGATGCGAAAACATCATCTAACTAAAATAATTGACGCTACAAAATTTCACGATGGTGCAGATGTTTTATTCAACTTCCTTAGAGAAGAAAATATTATAACTGCACTTATTTCCGGCGGATTTAAACATTTAGCCGATCTGGCACAGGTTAAATTACACATTGATCATGCATATAGTGCTTGTGAATACTTCTTTGATGAGAATGGCAAAGTGGAACATTTTAACCTACTACCCACTGATGAAATAGGCAAGCTTGTTTTTATGAAACATTTAGCAGAAGAGTATGCAGTAAACTTGAGCGATTGTATATTTGTAGGAGATGGAAAAAATGATGTTCATTTAGCAAGAGAGGTTGGCACATCTATTGCCTTCAATGCTCAAAAAGAGCTAATTGATGTATCAACCTTTTCGATAAAACAAAAAAAACCAGATCTATCTGCGCTTATTCCTATTATCCAACTGCAACTCTAATTTTTGTATCTGTTCTTTAAGTGTGTTAACTTCACTTGAAAGAATGTCGATTTTAATCTCATTTGTTTTCTGTTTGAGAGCAGTTTCTTTAACGTCATACTGCCAATTAAAAAAATAGTCCCTACCCATTGGCAGTACGGTGAAAAATAAACCAAGCACCGCAATTGTAAGGCCGACCCTTACAATTGAAAACTCTGAAATTTTATTATAGAGCTCACCTTGAATTTGCTCTTTTAAAACCTTTGGTTCTAAAAATGTCTTTGGCAAATTCTTCAAGTCTTCTAATTTATTATTTTTATAAAGTTCATAATTCTTAACGTCATATTCAAGCACCGGCGTCGGACTGGAGGCTATAGAAGGTGTCGCTATAGAATCTAACTTATGGAAAACAACCCTAAAAAACTCTTTTTCTTCTTTTGTCTTTCCCAATGGAATAGCCGCATCCACATTGGAGAAATTTATAATAACTGTAGAAATTGGCCCCACATAACCAGCATCTATTATTCCCGTATTTAATGCCAAGAGTCCTTTTTGACTTAACCTATTCTTTAAAAAAACATATGCGACATGATCAGATGGAACATGAATTATCTCATCTGAAATGATTACTAGAGACTGTTGAGGTTTGAGAGTGGCAGCTATTCCCGGTATAATCTTTTCATTTTTATCCTTATATAAGACTTCGCCGATCGTAATGTCAATACTTGAAGCCTTGCTATAAGCTTCAGGTTTTAATAGCTTCCCATGGCTATCCCTCACGTAACCTAAGCGAATAGCTTCAGTTGAATCTAATTGCATTTATGCTCCTAAAAATTACCTGCGGGATGAAAAATGAGATAGTTTCTCCATAAGATTTATAAAATTAATAATATTTAAATTTTATGTCAAGACATTATGTATATCACACCATAATTAAACTGAGACTCTGTTTGATACACCGGTATCTTTAAGTTAAAAAATGCAACTCCCCCATATCATCTTTTCACCTTTAAACCCACTATCAAGTTAAATAGTGTTTACAACATTATCACCCAGTTCGAGCTATAGCTCATACAATTTAATTTTCTTAGTGCTCTTTATTCAATGAGTCCGAAAAGGATCACATCCTCCACAACCTTCCGGTCTGCGGCACTAAATCCCAGCAGCGGACGCGCCTCATACTGCACCGGCTGGCTGTGCCGGTTTGGCCTGTCTTTTAGCCCCTCTTGGTGAATGCGCGCAATGCGTTGAACCTTGCCCGCAAACTCCACCGTCGCCGCCTCGGTCGAGCCTTTGGTCTTGAGGTATCGGGCGGTGCGCATCTTGGCGAACATTTCCCGCTTTACCCGCCCCCTTTTGCCTTTGATGGGCTGGCGTTTTCGGCCCTCATACGGGGAGCCGTCCGGTGCCTGCTGGCGCTTGATACGCTGCTGCTGACTGGCGCGTAACCGCTTGGCAATCTCGGCGGCCATCTGGCGGCGGCTCGTCGGTGACAGGCTTGCAAGCAGCGCGGCCAGCTTGTCGTCAAAGGCTTTAAAATCACTCATCCCACTGACTCACCAGCTCGCCTTTGATGTAAAGCATCGTCGGGCGGATCACCGGCTCAGGCTCCGGCGGCTCTCCGAGCTGCGTCACGTGCAGCGCGCCGTTCTCCTCTTTCACCAGCGTGCGCTCAGTCAGGCTCAGTGAAATACGCAGGTCGATACTGTCATCGTTATTAATATCAGCCACGTAGGTAAACCCGTGCTTTTTTCCCGCCTCGGTTGTCATGATGTCGGGCTGGTTCTCACGCAGCCACGCACTCACCGGCACCAGCAGCATATTCATGTCACCGGTGTAATCCGTCACCGTGACGTCCAGCGAGTAACGATTCTCGAACGACAGCGAGGCGGCCAACGTCCCGTCAATCGCGCCGTTATCAACAAAAAGGCGCAGCATGTCGGGGTTCTGGCGCAGCAGCGGCACGGACTTAAAAAGCGCTTTTTTGAGGCTGGCCGGTTTTAACATCGTGGTTTTCCTGACACTGTTTCACAGTTTCAACTTGCAGCGCACAGCTTACGAGCGCGCCCTCAAGCTGGCGGATATCGGCGCTCAGGTCGCCGTTAGTTTTCGGCTGGCTGGCCGGTATCGGGCAACTGCTGACTTTCGGACAGCCAGCGTAAATAACCGTCGGGGGTGGCGAACTCGGGGCGGGCGTGCAGCCTTGCAACGTCATCAGGCAGAGCAGACTGATACCAGCGGCGCAGGGTTTCATTTTCATTGAGTAGCCTTGTAATGGTCTGGTTGCGGCGCGTTGCCAACTGGTGCGCCGCGCTAATTTGCCCGCGTAAAACCACCTGCGCGCGCTCGTTGCGCTCGGTGCTGGCCGTTAACTCATCCAGCGCCTGACCGCTGGTTTTCAGGTCACGCCTGAGCGCGGCAATACTGTCATTTGCCGCCGCCAGCTTGTTTCTCACCGACTGCAAGCCGGTCAGGGCCACGGCCAGCAGAAGCAGCGAGACCAGCAGGAAAATCACCGCCACTCTCATGACGCCCCCTTAAGGCAGTGGTTCAGCTCGGCGGTGCGGCGGTTGATTAAGCCGTTATTTTTCACGCCGTTGACAAACACCCAGCGCGGGAGCTGCTGGCAGGCTTTGCCCCATTCGCCTTTGTTGATGAAAAACGCCAGCGTCGAGCGGCAGGCCGCGCCGGTACCAACGTTAAACGCGAAGCTGACCACCGCGTCATAGACCGGCTGCGGCATAGTGACGGGCATACATTTATCGACGGCCCGCTCGGTCATCAGTACGTCGCTAATCAGGTTTTGCGCCGCAATATGCTCGGTGATCGCCTGCGCGGGTTTGACTCCGGCGGTGTGGCCGATGCCCGACGTCCAGACACCGCCGCAATCCTGATAGGGATTGAGGCGGCACCCTTCCAGATTGGTGAGCAGCGCGAGCCCTGCGTCGGAGGTTTTGACTGCTTGGTGGTCAGGCAACAACAAGGCCAGCGCCAGCACCACAGCCACGCTGCACTTTCTAACGATTGAGTTCATCGTAAACCCCTCGGGTCAGGCCGTTACGCTCCAGCAACTTGTAGCTTTTTCGGCGGTAGTACCAGTTTAAAAAGAAGGTGCCCACGGCCACGGCGGCACCCACCAAAAAGGCAATATCCTGCGGCGTCAGCGCGCCGAGGAAAGCCAGACAGGCGGCGATGACGTAGGCCACCGAAGAAGTGATTTTTTCCATCGTCAGTCCCATAGCTGAACGGTTTCAGAAGTGGCGGCACTGTCTACGTCGGGGAGCTCGACGGCGGTACCGTGCGGCAAAATGTCGCCAAGCTCGGCCAGCCCGAAATTAGCGTCCAGCACCGATTCGACCACGCCCTCGGTGCGCCCGTAGTGCCGGTAACACAGCGCGTCGAGCGTGTCCCCCTGCTGTGCGATAACCTGCATCAGAGCTGGCTCACCATGCCGCGCGCCTGACCCTGCAACCGCGACAGGTGCCAGCGCATGTCCCGCCACTGGTCATCGACTGAGACCTCCAGCACGTCGGCCTTTTTGTCGCCCTTGGCGCTGGAGTCATAGCTGCGGTAGCGCTCAAAAATCACGGCGGTGGTCATCGCGCAGACCGCGCTCAGGTAGTGGAAACACTTCACGCTTTCGCCGTCGAGCACCTCGGCGGGCACGTCTGCAAGCTGCTTATAGCCATCACGCATCTGCTGTTCTCGGTAGAGATACAGCTCGGCGTTGACTTCCGCCATGGCCGACTTAATGGCCTCTCTCATGCGCTTGTCGGTGACGACGTGGCCCAGACGCACCCGCTCACTGACCTGTGCGGGGTCAACGTCGGGGAAGAAAAACGTGTTCACAATCACCGGACTGGTTACCGGAGCGGGCGGGATCACCACCGTGGCGCTGTCCGCTGCTGCGGTCATAACAATGTCCATTTTGAAACCTCAATAGGTGGACGGTGGACGCAGGCGTCAGACAAGGTAAAAACCTGCATCAGCCTGCGTGCCGTCCGGCGCGGGGCGCGTTCTGTTCACAACCGGAGGGTTAAACCTTGCGCGGGCGTCCGCGCTTGGCCGGTGCCGCTTTCGGCTTAGCCTTGCGCACGCTCGCGGCGACTTTGGGCTTAACCGGTGCGGCAGCCGGTGCCGGTTTAATCTCTCTATCCAGTCGCTCAATGTCTTTTTTCACACCGGCGTTAACGTCGAGCTGCATCGCGCGGGCGAGGTGTTCCAGCGCCTGCTCGGGCTGCTGGTCGGCGCGCAGCACCAGACCGGTAATTTTGTGCAGCTTGGCGCGCACCTCGTCGGGCATGTCGGCGGCGAGGGTCATGTCGATAACGGTGAGCAGGTCGGCGGCCATCACCGGCTCACCGGTTTTAAAGGCGCGCATGGCGGCCATTGCCACGTCTTCGGCATACAGATAACCGACGGGGCGCTGGTTGTTCGGCACGCTTAGGCCGTATTTCAGGGCATAGCGGGCCATGTCAAACGAGCCGGAAATGTCGCCCGCGTCCAGCGTCCACTGGAGCATGGTCATCAGCACATCGTCCTGCTCACCGGCATCACCGGCCAGCACGCCCGCCACCCACGGCGCATACGACGGCAGCATGGCGCGCTTATGCTCGGCTTTGGTTTCTACGGAACGAATAGATTTCAGTTTCAGGCGGTCACCGCGCAGCTTCACCAGCATCTGGCCGTAAGGCAGTGCCGAACGCAGCGGATCACATTTCCGCTGCGCCGAGGTTTGCTGTGCAGAGACCCGCATCATGTGACGCTGTGCGGGACTCAGCATGGTTTACGCCTCGCTTTCGGTTTTGTTGCCGTCTTTGTCGTCGGCGCTATCGGCCTGCGGCTCAACGCTCTCGACATTTGCCAGAGACTTAACCACCGGCGTGAAATCACCGAGCTCGATGTTTTCAATCATCGCCGCGCAGCCGTAGTCCTCGACCACGAAATCGACTTTCAGCGACTCGTAGTTTTCGATGCGGTCTAGCTTGGCGACCTCATCAATATGGCGGCGGTGCGAGCTGTCCATGATGTAGATAGACAGGTTATCGAGACGGGTGATCAGCAGCGCGTTGTCAGGGAAATACGGCACGCGCACCGCTGGCAGGTTGCCGATGCGTTTCTGGCTGACGATAACGTCACCGGCCAGCTTCTCGGTGTTGTCCTGCGTTTTGTTAATGATGGGGAAATACTTGTCCGACAGCATTTTGCGGCCACAAATCACGACCAGACTCGGGTCTTCGGAGTGCCACGCGTCCAGCAGAAAATCGGTGGCGTTCATCACGGCGGCGTCGATGTTCTCAAAATCGCCCTTCGTACCAATACGCACTTTGTCCGAAATAACCTTGCCGTCTTCGTCGGTGATTTCGTCCATTACGCGCTCGGGGGCTTCGTTGCGCAGCTTTTGCAGCCAGCCGACGGCCAAGTCCTGCAACAGCGGATACTGCGCGCGGTCTGAATCGTCCGAGCGGATCACGCCGTTAAATCCGGCCATGATGTAGTCGAGCGCCTGACGCTTGGCGATGGCGTCACGTAAACGGATTTGGAAGTCCTGATAGCGCGCCCACAGGTCGAGGGTGTTATAGCGAATATGGAAGTCGAAATTGACCTGCTCACATTTGTATTTACGCGACTTGAGCGCCATAAAGTCGGCGGTTTTACGCGCCTTGCCGCCGTCGGTGTCGGTGGTGCTGGCAATCGAGCCGGTGACGCCAAGGCCGATTTTCTCACCCTCAACGTCATCCACCGGCACCATATTGATGCTGCTCAGGAATTCGGACGACTCCTGCACGGTGGTGATTAGGCTCTGCGTGACGGACGGCTCAACGCTGAATTTCTTGGACAAGTTCGCCACATCGACGCCGTTCAGTTCAGCGAGGCGGGTCAGGTAGGCATTAAATTTAAAACGGGTATTCGTGCGCATAATTTATCTCTGTCAAAGTGGGGAATGTCTACCGGCCTTGGCCGGTCAGCAGTTGGTCATGTGGCTGGCGTCACCGTTGCCACCCTGCGACGGCTGGCGGCGCGGCTGGCTGAAACTCTCGGTGCTATCGAGCGAGGTTTTCAGGGCGGTAAACGCCTCGTTACCGGCGGTCAGGTCGCCTTTCAGCCCCACAATCTGCTGTTCAAGCTGGGAGAAGCGCGTCGCCGTGCTCTCGCCCTCAGCCTGTACGGTCTCGGCCACCACGGTGATCGCAGCCTGCACGTCGGTAAAGCGGGCGTCGTCGGTGGTTTGCTTGGCGCTGAACATGCCTTTGATTTTCTCGGCGAAGCTGGTCAGCAGCGTGTCCGGCAACTCTTCAAATTCCAGCACGGCAAGCGTGGCGACAGAGAACAGGTCTTCGGGCTGGTCTTTCTTACCGGCAAACGGGTTCACCTTGGCGCGGGCGCTGAACTCGAGCATTTCGGTGCCGAGGCTTGCGGGGTCATCGGTGACCGCCAGACCGACCAGACGGGCTTTACCGGTGTTGGCGAAATTCGGGCGAATTTCCATGGAGGTGTAAATCTTCTGACCGGCTTTGACCATCGCGGCCAGCTCGTCGGTCGGGGCGATTTTGGCAAACAGCGCCCACTTACCATTCAGCACCGAGTCATCATCAATCTGCTCGGCTTTCACCTCGGTGACGTCGCCTAAGCGCTTAAAGTCGCCCGTCGGCAATAACCCTTTGATGTGCTCCAGATTGATACGGCAGCCGTAAACGCGCGGGTCGAACGACGCGCCCATTTGCTGAATGTCGCTTGCCTCGATGTTGCGGCCGTCGCAGGTGTCACCCTCGACGCCGATACGAAACCACTTCGATACTTTCTTTGCCATGTTGCTGACTCCACTCGTTGGGTATTTCTGAGAGGGCCAGTTTCCCGAGCTTGCGCCCCGACGACCAGCGATGACCGTCTGACAATCTTTGATACAACAGCACCGTAATGCGCAGGGTTGCCGTGGTGCGTAGCGTGGCGTTTATTCTTTCCAACCAAGGCGAAAGCATGAACGACAACAACGGTACAAGCATCATCAGCGACCCGCGCAGACAGGCCACCCTGCTTTACTGGCAGGGGTTTTCCGTGGCGCAAATTGCCGAAACGCTGAATCTAAAAAAACCAACGGTGCAGAGCTGGAAGCAGCGGGAGAAATGGGACGACATTGCGCCGATTTCCCGTATTGAAACCAGTATCGAGGCGCGCGTCGTCCAGCTTGTGATGAAAAGCAAAAAAGACGGGCAGGACTTCAAAGAAATCGACCTGTTAGGCCGACAGATTGAGCGACTGGCGCGGGTCAACCGCTACATGTCCACGGGGAGCGAGGCGGATCTCAATCCGGCGGTCGCCAACCGCAACAAAGGGGAACGTAAGAAAGTCGAGAAGAACGTCTTCACCGATGAGGCTATCGCCAAACTCGGCGACGTTTTCATGGAAGATGCCTTTGAGTACCAGCGCGGCTGGCATCAGGCGGGATTACAGCACCGAATCCGCAATATTCTCAAGTCCCGCCAGATTGGCGCGACCTTCTTTTTTGCCCGCGAGGCGCTGCTCGACGCGCTGAAAACCGGACGCAACCAAATCTTTATTTCGGCCAGTAAGTCACAGGCGCACGTCTTTAGAAATTACATCATCGACTTTGCGCGACTGGTCGACGTTGACCTGAAAGGCGACCCGATGCAGCTCCCGAACGGCGCGCGCCTGTTCTTCCTCGGTACCAATATCCGCACCGCGCAGAGCTACACCGGCAACCTGTATCTCGACGAATATTTCTGGATCCCCAAGTTTCAGGAACTGCGCAAAGTGGCCTCGGGGATGTCGCTGCACAAGAAATGGCGCACCACCTATTTCTCGACGCCCTCCAGCCTGACCCATAGCGCCTATTCGTTCTGGTCGGGGGAGCTGTTTAACAAAGGCCGACGCAATAAAGACGAACGTATTCAGCTCGACCTTAGCCACAGCCATTTATCCCAAGGTGTGCAGTGCGCCGACGGCCAGTGGCGGCAGATTGTCACGATTGATGATGCACTGGCGGGCGGCTGCGACCTGTTTGACATCAACCAGCTTTCGCTGGAATACAGCCCGTCGGAATATCAAAACCTGCTGATGTGTGAGTTTGTCGATGATAAGGCGTCGGTGTTTCCGTTTGAAGAATTGCAGGGCTGCATGGTGGACAGCCTCGAAGAATGGACGGATTTCAATCCCTATGCTTTCCACCCGTTTGAGGATAAACCGGTGTGGATTGGTTACGACCCGTCCGAGGCCAACGGCGGCGACAGCGCCGGTTGCGTGGTGATCGCCCCGCCGGAACAGCAGGGCGGCATTTTCCGCATTCTTGAGCGCCACCAGTGGCAAGGGATGGATTTTGATGCGCAGGCCAAAGCAATAGAGGCGCTGACCGAAAAATACAACGTGGAATATATCGGCATCGATGCGACTACCGTCGGTCAGGGCGTTTACCAGCTCGTCAGGCAGTTTTTCCCAGCGGCGCGCGAAATTAAATACACGGCGGAATTAAAAACCGAAATGGTGCTGAAAGCAAAAAACACCATTCATCGCGGCTGTTTGCAGTACGACGCCGGTCATAGCGACATCACCGCGTCGTTTATGGCTATTCGCAAAACCATGACGGCCAGCGGGGCCAAATCCACCTACGTGGCAAGCCGCAGCGAAGAAGCCAGCCACGCCGACGTGGCGTGGGCGACGATGCACGCGCTCATCAACGAGCCGCTGACGGCGGGCTCCGGCAAGCAATATAAATCCACTATCGAATGGCACTAACTATGACCAGCAAAAAAACGCGCAAGGCCAAGAAATTCACCTCGACCAGTAACGTACAGCAGAGCGAGTTTTTCCGCTTTGACGAACCTGCCACGGTGATGGATCGCCGCGACATTCTCAATTACGTGGAGTGCATCAATAACGGGAAGTGGTACGAGCCGCCAGTCAGTTTCTCGGGGCTGGCAAAGAGTATGCGCGCCGCCGTTCACCACAGCTCGCCGATGTACGTGAAGCGTAATATTCTCGCCAGTACCTTTATCCCGCACCCGCTGCTTTCACAGCAGCAGTTTAGCCGCTATGCGCTGGATTATATTGTCTTTGGCAACGGGTTTATGGAACAGCGCCAGAGTCGCACCGGCCAGCTCTTAAGACTGGAAACCTCACCGGCAAAATATACCCGTCGCGGTGTAGAGGATGGGCTTTACTGGTTTGTTGAAGATTATGTCTCACCCCATTCTTTCGCGCAGGGTGCCATTTTCCATTTGCAGGAGCCGGACATTAATCAGGAGCTTTACGGCCTGCCCGAATACCTCAGCGCGTTAAACAGCGCGTGGCTCAACGAGTCGGCTACGCTATACCGCCGCAAGTATTACCAGAACGGCGCGCACGCGGGTTATGTGATGTACGTGACCGACCCCGCGCAGAACAAAGAGGATATTTCGGCACTGCGCGACATGATGAGCAAATCGAAGGGTGACGGGAATTTCAGGAATATTTTTTATCACGCGCCGAACGGCAAACCCGATGCGATTAAAATCATCCCGCTCAGCGAAGTGGCAACCAAAGATGATTTCTTTAACATCAAGAACGCCACCCGCGACGACCTGCTCAGCGCGCACCGCGTCCCGCCGCAGATGATGGGGATTATCCCGAGCAACACCGGCGGATTTGGTGACGTTGAGAAAGCGGCAAAGGTATTTGTGCGTAACGAGTTGGTACCGTTACAGGAGCGAATGAAAGAATTAAACCAGTGGGTCGGTCAGGAGGTGATCCGCTTTACGGACTACGCATTATAAAACCAGAACTGATATGACATAGCCGCCTGATATGGCGGCTTTTTTACGCCTACGCCATGAGGCCACCAGACGCACGACACGCCGCGAAAGCCTGAACGCACGCCGATATCGGGCGGAGATTCGAAAACCTCACCACGGCGCGCTCAGGCGCGGGAATAAATACCTAAAAACACCCTTTGCGCGCAATGCTATCCCCGCCACGCCTGCCCGCTTTATGTGTCGGTTTTAATGCAGTTGCACGACCCAATGAAAACCGCGCCATTACTAGTTTGATTGAGTATAAATAACTGATTTTAACTCATGCAATTTCATGCAACATAGTGCGGACTAGCATACAACCATCTATAGAATGAAAAGTAACTCAGTGATAGTCTTCAAGGAAATCGTTGATCATTAAATTAGGTCATTCTTATGGCGAACAAATCAGAAATAATTCGAATCAAACTAGATTTACTCGACCTAGATACGCGAAACCCTAGGTTGCCACTCTCCGTTGGTAGAACACCAGAAGAGATGGTTAACCATATAGCACTCACCACATCTATAGAGGATTTAATGAGTGCTATAGCTGAAAACGGTTTTTTCCCAGGCGAACCACTCATAGCAGTAGAGGAGAATGGTCGCTATGTGGTTGTTGAGGGCAACAGGAGATTGACAGCGGTTAAACTACTGAATAACCCCAGCCTCTGTGAAAGACCTAGTAACCGTATGCTTGAGCTGGCAAAAAGTGTCGCACATAAATTAGATACTCTTAACGAGCTTCCAGTGATCACGCGAGAAACTCGCGAAGAAATTTTACCTTACCTTGGTTTCCGCCATATCACAGGTGTGAAACAATGGGAACCTTTGGCTAAAGCAAGATATATCGAGCAACTTTTCGATATTCTGGACTCATCAGGAACTCCCGATCAACGTTATTTTAATGTTGCTAGGGCGATCGGAAGTCGAAAAGATCATATAAAAAGAAGCCTTGATGCACTAGCTGTTTATAAGCTCATGGAAGAGCATGAATTTTATAATATTAACGATCTGAATGAAGAGAGCATTAAGTTCTCAATACTTTCTACAGCATTGGCAGATGATCGCATTGGTAAATATGTCGGAATCTCAATCCCAGATGAATATGGTGATGCAGTACCTTGCCATCCAATAATTACTCCTAGACATTTGCACAAAGCTGAAATTGAAGAGCTGACTCGTTGGCTTTTCGAAAAAGACGAGTTAGGTAGAACTAGGATAGGTGAGTCACGAAATATACGTGAACTTGCCGCAGTAGTCGATAATGATAAAGCACTGCAAAGCTTTAAAAACGGTGCAAGTCTAAATATTGCTTACCAATTAACTTCAGATGTTAGAAAAGACTTTTTAGAGCTACTTTATAAATCAGAAACTGCATTAATCGAGGCTGCCGGAATGGTAGCTACAATTGATTATGATAAAAATGCTCATGACGTAGCGCGCCGTATCAGCAAGAATATAGTCATGATTGGTAAGGCAATCGCAGAGAAAAATATTAAGGACGATAATGAATTTTAAAGTCGGAGATATTTTACCCAATACACCCCATTTATTTGCTGATTTAGCAGAATTAGTAACACTAATAAACTATACAGGCAGATATGATTTACATAAAAATGACCTTCTGTCTTTAAGTAGTCAAAGTAATGTTAGCAACGAAGAGGCTGATGAAGAAGAGCAGGAAGCAGAAGCAGCAGGAGGCGATGCTGAAAGAAGCGACCGAGTCGAAAGACAAATGGAAGATGTATGGAAACAGCTCGAATATAGAGAAGAATTTCTGGGTGAAATGTATCCTTTTGAAATAGAAGATGATTTCATAAGACTTAAACGGGAGCTAAATCCTAATCAGAAAATATATAGATTACTTCTCGTATGTTCAAGGCTCTGGTCTTTTCGTAGCAATGGTGGTCTCGTTCAACTTTGGGCAAAGCATTTTACTGAATTAAGTAAATATGCTCTGACGGGATTACTTCCTGCTCATGCTAACGTAAGAATCTTTGATGCAAACTCTCCAGACAGGAGAACTCATTATGGAACTAATCTTAAACAAGCGCTGAGAGTGTTAGGTAAAGATCTTGGTATGCCAATGGTAATTGAAGAGGCTTGCGATGCAGTTCACTCATCCGGCGACGGTGGGTTTGATATTATCGCTACAGTTGAATTTCCGGATGACCTAAGTAGTAATTTTGGTATTTTGGGCCAATGTGGAGCTCAAGGGAAGTCATGGCCATCCAAAACGTTAGAAGCACATTCTTTAAAACTTAGAACCTATTACCAAGTACATTTTGACCATCCTTCAGTCATGTTTACACCTGTCTTTTTTAGAACATCTCAGGGTAAGTGGGTTGATACCGCACCTTGTGCGGGTGTACTTATTTTGGATAGATATCGCATTTTACACTTGCTAAGTAAAACACCACATGCCGATATTATTGTTGGTTTCGAATGGTTTAGGACATTCGAAACCAACTTAGCATCAATGGTGCTTCAATAAGTTACCAAATTTCATTAGGTAAAGCTTTTGCTACCGCCTCAAATAACGGAGGCGGTACTGCATTACCTATCACAGTATATTTCATATTCATGGAAGCATTCTCGGTTTCAGGAAACGTTATGTCTCCAAAACCTTGTAAAAGAGCAGCTTCTCTAAAACTAAATCTTCGAGCTGGTAAATCAGTTATGAACCGCCACTCATCTGGCCCTAATTTTTCAAGTATAGGACTTATAGGGTGCAAAGGCATGTGGCGCGGATTTGCAACGATAGTTTTAGAAACCTGCCCCCAATCTTGGCGGCGATTCCGCGAAAGATAATACCAATGGAAATCAGAATCATAGAACTCACCGAGTGGCCAATCAGGAAGGTGACCTATCGCGTCCCGAATCGTAGTGAATGGCTTAAGGCCTTCCCCATGAGTAGGTTTTGGAAACTCATAATCCAAACCAAATTTTTCATGGATTCCAACAATAAAAATTCTTTTACGATCTTGGGGGACACCAAAATGTGAAGCATTCAAAACATGTGATTTAACTTTATAACCAGCCTCAGTAAAAACTTTGAACTGATCTTTTAGCAAATGTTCAAAATTACTTCTCACCATTCCTGATACATTTTCAACTATAAAAGCTTTAGGTTTGATGAGATTTAGTGCTCTTGCAAACTCAAGATAGAGTGTATTGATTTTTCTATCAGCTTTTCTGACGCCACCTTGACTAAAACCTTGGCATGGGTAGCAGCCCACCAGTAGGTCAGCTTTTGGAAATGAGGTTAAATTTGCAACACTTCCCAAAACGTAATCAGTTGCTGGATGGTTAGCCAGATATACGTCCCTCGCATATGGCAAGATATCGTTGGCCATCAAGACATCAAACCCAGCCTTGACCACACCGGCGTCTGACCCTCCGCAACCGGAGAAGAGTGAAACTACTGTTGGCATTAAACCTCCAAGTTATATTGCTTGGCATTATAGCGTAACGATCCCCTATGCAAAGGGGCTTTTTACTGAATTTCCCCATAGATAAAGTCACACCACTCCCCATCCGTCGGATAGGAAAATTGTACATCTCCAAAATCTACCGTTGCCCCGCGCGCCATCACCTCCAACTCCCAGCGCTCCGGCGTGATGCCTTGCCGCGCTAATTCACGATAAATCTGCGGCACTCTGGCCCGTTCCGCCTTGGTTAGGCGCGCCGATGGGGCTAGCTCACGGGGTTTTGACGGATTAAAGCTTTGTTGCTGTCGATTGATTGCTGGTGATTGCCGTCTTGCAGCGTCTCCCAGCACCTTGGCGACGTCGGGCTCATTCCACCCAACATCCCCGCGCTCAACTAATGTCATCACCGCCGTGGCGTACTCAGAAGGTGTAGGGGGCAAGCTCTGCCCGAGTCCTGTCTGAACCTCCCCACAGTTATTGACAGGACTCCGAGGCGCGCCGAAGGCGCTTTTTAAAGTCAAAGGATGAGGGGCAACGGCCACAGACTTAGCGACAATTTGCCATTTAGTCGTGCGTGTCTCATGGACGTGATCGACTCCGAGGTGTGGCGCAAAAATACCGATAACCTTCTGCACTTCCTCGTCATACTCGTTGAGCTCGTCAATAACGTGGCGGGCCGTGCGCACGGTCTGCGTATCGCGGGGAACGTTCGCACCGCCTTGTGCCGCCATATATGCCGCAAAATCACCGGCATCCGCTGCGGCTCTCACAGCTTCTACAAGCTCGTCAAAGTCGGCAGATAGGCTCACACCACGGATGCGTCGGCATTCGCGGTAAGCGCCCATGGTGGGAACGCCAATAGATTTAAATTGAGGGATGCGCCAGACCGACGCCCACGCAGTGACGGCGGCGGCAGTGTCAGACAGGGCTTGACCGGTTTCATGGTCGAGCTGGCCGTCGAGCGCGTAACCGTCGATATTCTTCGCAATGTATTTAGCGATGTAGCCCGCTGCGCCGCCCTTGTTCAGGTGCTTGCACTCAAAGCGCTGATTTTGCGCGCCGCGTTCGTGGCCGTCTTCTTTCAGCGCGTAGCTGCGCATAATGTCGATAACAGCCTGACGCTGAGACCGCTCACAGAAAAGCATCATGTGCCAGTGAGGTGTGGCATCGTGGTGAGGTTCGACAACGCGCATACCATAGACTTTTAGCCCTGCGTCTTTAAACGCGGTGCGCATTTTGCCCCAGATTTTCACAAGATAGCGCTGGCCGTCTTTGGGTGAAAATGCCTCTTCGTCCCAGCGGTGATTGAAGTTAATGCGGCGGTCTTCTTTCTTACCGACCATGCGCGTCGGGTGGTATTTCGACGGCGTGGTGATCGTGAGAAACATCCCCACATCACCCACGCTGGACGCATATTTTTCAATGCCTGCAATGGTGCTCATCAACTCCATACGGCGAATTTCAGGATTAGAAATACTGCCAAGCACTTTATCGATAAGGTCGATACGTTCGCCGGTATCGACGTTCTCCAGCTCGCGAGATTTCAGATATTCCATATTTGCCAGACGACGGGCGCGTACTTCACGGATCGCCTGCTTACTGGCATAGCCTGATTTCTGTAAATTCACTTCACCGGCAGCAATAAGCAGGGATTCGCGCCACTGTGTCCGCTGCGCTTTAAGCTGGCGTATCCACCACTCATCGTTAACCAGACGGGCAATGCCGGAAAATGCGCTGCGCATATCCAGTCTGCGTTTGCTGTATTTTTTCCAGTGCATAGGTTTGATATTGAAAGCACGCGCAGCACCGGCAACATGGCCGTAAATAACTGATTGAGCACGGTCAGTGAATAGCGCTTCCTGCTCGCCGCCATGTGCAGCCTTATACTCATCACTCTGGCTTTCATACTCGGCAAAGAGACGCGCGGAAATACGGACAGCAAGCTGTTTCAGCTCTTTGTCATTCATACCTGCTAACCGGCGATGGCTCTCGTTTTCATCAATGAATAATTCATAGGATCGGCCACTCAGCGTTAAATCGAATTTAGCGTTAACCGTTTCAATACGCGGCCAGATGCGCGGCATAAAAACGTTAATTAGAAAGCGATGAGCAGTGAGCAGGCCGGAGGTTTTAAGCAGGTACGCATGGCGGCCAGAAAAGATCCCGCCGAGAAAGTTAGGCAGAGCATCGATTTTGCGTAAGGCATCTTGCCCCTGACGGTATTCATCACGGGTAAGAGGTCTCTCTTTTGTCACTGAAATGGCAGTACGCGGGGCATTCCACGAATACGCGCCAACAAAGGGAGCTTTGTCAGCGGTATTAAATTGCACTAATGGCGTGGGGGCTTTGCGCCCCCGAGAATCAGCCTGCACTCAGACCACCGGCGGCGGCAAATGCATCACCGCATATTGCGCCAATGCGCTCTAACTCCTCAGCCAAAGCCGAGATGCTTTTAACGTCTGAATCGCGGATATGAAAGTGGATTAGCCCGTTGACGAGCTGAGACATTCGCGGGTAATAACCTACCGCCTCTAAATAGTCCTGACCTTTCTTGGTTCCTGACTGGGCCACTTTTGTTTTGTTTAAAATAAACTGCAAGCTGTCACTGGTAATAACCCACTTATCGCCAACCGGAATATTGATCATGGTTATTTCCTGAAATGTTTTTGATGTTGTTCAGTGATTTCCTGACAAGGAACGCAGCGCATAACACCCACTAATGCAGTACGGCGAGCCTCAGAAATTGGCAGATCGCAATCTTCACAGACAAAAGCAGATACTCCGCTGGTGATACGGCTAGCGGCGATCTGGAGGCTCAAGACTTCAAGCGCTCTTTCCTGCACTGAATCCATTAAATCCGGCATCAGATAACCCCTCGGTCTTTTAAACCTGCGTTGTGAAGCTGAATTGACTCCTGCGTAAGCAGTTCTAAAATCTCAATTCGGTTAAGTTGTTCGGTTGTTGCGTGGCGGATGAGTGAATCCAGTCGAGATGAAAAGCTTATAGCCGCATCGGCTTTGGCTTCAGTTCTGGCTTTATTTAGCATCCAGTTTCGCGTGTCGTTATCAGCCTGATTTTTCATTTCTTGGCCGACGGTTTTATACATGTGCATGTAAACTCCAGATAATAGGAAGCCCGACGCAATCAAGCGCCTTTAAAAAAGATGTCAGGTTTAATTAGTGCAGATAGGTTTCAGGTCGTACCGACGTTAATACCGTGGGTGCGTTTTCAAATAAGCTAAACAGCTCTTTTAATGCGCGGAAAAGGGCTTCTCGCCACGTGCAGTGTTTGTCATCAATCCGCCAGTAGGGCTGACTAAATTCATTCTCACTTAGCTCGGCCTGAAAGTATAAAGTGCGGCGTTCGCTAATACTCAAGCGACCAACAAAACCGGACTTGCTGATCCCACGGCTGCGGTACTTGGCAAAGGCGGCGCGCAGTTCATCGATAGCGCACACGATGCGCTCACGATCGCACTCGCTCATTTCTTGCAGTTTCATCACTGAATGGCGTTGTTTTAACTGGGCGTGAAAACAGATGGTTAAGCGTTCACGCTCACTCATATTGTTGTAGAAATCACATGAGCTTTCCCAACGAGCCGGAGCCAAACGCTCACCCACGGCAGCGCGCAAACCTGCGGGTTGGTTCATTACGGTAGATATGGTGATCACTGTCATTTTAGCCCCCGAGAGAAAGCGTTTGTGATGCGTGAAAAGCGACTTTTAGGACGGGTACGGATAATCACGCCTTTGCGACCTTTACCGTGGGTAATTCTGGTATCCAGCTTGCGTGCTGTTTGGTGATTAAAAAGAAACGCCGTTATTGAAATTGGTTGCTGCATCTTTCCTCTCCCTAAGTTTATAAACCAAGCCACATTAACCAGCCGTCGCGGATCTCTTTCGGGCGGTTCTCAAATGCTTGTTTCATGCCAGCGTTCCAAGCGGGAAGATAAACCCAACTTTCTGACCGTGCGGTCGGATTCTCAGGATTCCGCATTTCCACAACCGGCAACTTTCCTTTCTCAATCATTCCTTTTACCGCTTCTGGTGACTTACCAATGACCCGCGCAAACTCTGGGTATGGCAAGGCTGCGCTGACACTTACGATTTCTTTGCTCATCTGCTAACCTTTCTCAAGATCTCGGCAATTGCTTATAGTCGCTTAACGACCTTTACAATTGTTTAGATCATATTGGATTAAATAACTAATGAATCTAATTATTAGAGGATCTTGAAAACATGTCAAGCACGATAGCTGAGAAGATAGGACTCATGAGGGAATCTGAAAGGATTAATCGGAGGCAATTTGCAGAGCTGACAGGGGTTCCGTACAGCTCTTTGACTTATTACGAAAGTGGGAGATCTGTTCCTCCGACCGATGTAACCATGAAAATTTTGGCACACCCAAGGTTCACAAAATACACTATGTGGTTTATGACTGAACAAATTGCACCTGACGCCGGACAGATCGCGCCGGTTCTCGCACACTTTGGGCAGGACGAAACAATCTCGTCCCACTCCGACAAAAAGACTGGCTAACGCTACATAACGATTTTATTTGTTTCATAGAATCAAAGAGTCTCTGTAATTACAGCAGTATCGACGAATTGGAAGGGCTTCATTATGTCTATTAAGAAGCTCGACGATGGTCGTTATGAAGTGGACATTAGACCGCAAGGGCGCGCAGGAAAGCGCATCCGGCGTAGATTTAACAAGAAGCACGAAGCCGTCGCTTATGAAAAGTATGTAGCGGTTAATTACCACAATAAAGAATGGCTATCTAAACCGGCAGACAAACGTACTTTGTCGGAACTGATTGAGTTGTGGTGGCTTTACAAGGGCCAGAATGAAAAGCACGGAAAGCTGGATAAAAATAAATTAGTGCTAGTCGATAGGATGATGGAGAGCCCCTGTGCTTCACAAATAGATAGCCTCCTAGTGACTAAATTTAAATCGTTAAGGCTTAAGCAGGGTGTGAAAGCCACGACGGTGAATAGATATTTAATGCTGCTCAGTGGCCTGTTCACCTACCTCATTGATGCTGGGTTATATCAGGGTGAGCATCCGCTGCAAGGGATGAACCGGCTTAAAGGCCTGCCTACTGCGATGACATTTATGGCAGCCGATGAGATAGAAAATCTCTTGAACGTTTTAAGTGGGGATAACAAGAAAATCGCCATTCTCAGTCTTAGCACTGGGGCGAGATGGGGAGAGGTCAGCGTATTAAAAGCGGAGAATATTATTAGCAATCGAGTCACTTTCGTTGAAACCAAAAACGGAAATATCCGCTCGGTTCCTATTTCTGCTGATGTATGCAAAACCGTCGCCACTCGCAAATCTGGATTGTTGTTTCCTGATGCTGATTACGCAAGTTTTAGGCTACTGCTCAAAGCAGCAAAACCAGATCTACCAAAAGGCCAAGCGCTACATGTAATGCGTCACACTTTTGCTACGCATTTTATGATGAACGGCGGGAACATCCTTACCCTGCAAAAGATTTTGGGTCATGCAAACATCCAGCAGACGATGACATATGCGCATTTTTCGCCGGACTTTTTGCAAGACGCAATTTCTTATAATCCGCTGAAGGGAAAAACCGGATTAACGTCCACATAGTGTCCACACCTTAGTCGTTTTGGTCTGCTTATAGTGGCTTGTAATGTTGGTTAACTTACTGATTTAATTACAAGTCACTGTAATGGCCTGAAAAAAAGGCACAAAAAAAGGCACATAATGTGCCTTTTGCTTTTTAATCTTTTGTACAGTTACTGCGGATTGCCATGCAGCAGGGCGGAAACACCCTGGCGGTAACGCTGTTCCAGCGTTTCGCGGTTGGTGGAGGTCACTTCAAGATCGCGCAGACGCCCGTCCTGAATGCCGTATACCCAACCGTGCAGGGAGACTTTCTGCCCGCGCTTCCACGCCGACTGCATCACCGTTGAGTGACCGAGGTTGTAAATTTGCTCAACCACATTCAGTTCACACAACTTGTTCAGACGCTGGTCCGGAGAGAGTTCGCCAAGCAGCGAGCTGTGTTTGTACCAGATATCACGAATGTGTAGCAGCCAGTTGTTGATAAGCCCGAGTTCCGGATTTTCAACTGCCGCCTGCACGCCGCCGCAACCGTAGTGACCACAGATGATCACGTGCTCGACTTGCAGTACGTCGATGGCATATTGCACAACGGACAGGCAGTTGAGGTCGGTGTGAATCACCAGATTCGCCACGTTACGGTGCACAAACAGCTCACCAGGCTCGAGGCCGGTCAGCTGCTCGGCAGGAACGCGGCTGTCAGAACAACCAATCCACAGGAAGCGGGGTTTTTGCGATTCGGAGAGACGCGCGAAGAAACCCGGGTCTTCCTCCACCATGGTTTTCGACCAAAGGGCGTTATTACTTTTAAGTGTTTCAATCTCGTTCATGGAAGTTAATAGCCTGTAACCAACTAACAGCGATGGGTTAATATAGGGCAACGTAACGCTTTTTAAAACCGATTCAGCATCTTCAATGATGATCAAATCTTAACGCCAGAATTTATAACAAGGTTCTCTACACAAGGTAAGCTCCACTTATGACATACGCATTAGAACTGGAGAAGTTAACCAAGACCTACGCCGGTGGCGTGCAGGCTTTGCGCGGCATCGACCTGAAAGTGGAAGCAGGCGATTTTTACGCCCTGCTTGGCCCTAACGGTGCCGGGAAATCCACTACTATTGGCATCATCAGCTCACTGGTGAACAAATCAGCAGGCAAGGTGCAGGTATTTGGTTACGACATTGATAAGGATATTGTTAACGCCAAACGCCAGCTCGGGCTGGTGCCGCAGGAGTTCAACTTCAACCCGTTTGAAACCGTCATGCAGGTGGTGGTGAACCAGGCCGGATATTACGGCGTTCCGCGCCCGCTGGCGTTGCAGCGCGCCGAGAAATACCTCACGCAGCTGGATTTATGGGGCAAGCGCAACGAGCGTTCGCGCATGCTTTCCGGCGGGATGAAACGCCGTCTGATGATCGCTCGTGCGCTGATGCATGAGCCAAAACTGTTGATCCTCGACGAACCGACGGCGGGCGTGGACATCGAACTGCGCCGCTCCATGTGGGGCTTCCTTAAAGAGCTGAACGTGCAGGGTACGACGATCATCCTGACCACGCACTATCTGGAAGAAGCAGAAATGCTATGTCGTAATATCGGCATTATTCAGGGCGGCCTGCTGGTGGAAAATACCAGCATGAAGGAGCTGCTTTCCAAGCTGAAATCCGAAACCTTTATTCTTGATTTAGCACCGAAAAGCGCACTGCCACAGCTTGAGGGATATCGCAGTCATCTGACCGATACGTCCACGCTGGAAGTGGAAGTGATGCGCGAGCAGGGTTTGAATTCCCTGTTCAGCCAGCTGAGCAATCAGGGCGTGCAGGTGTTGAGTATGCGTAACAAAGCTAACCGTCTGGAAGAGCTGTTTGTCACCCTGGTGAACGGCAGTGAGGAAACGAAATAATGTCGCAACTGTATTGGGTGGCACTCAAAAGTATCTGGATGAAAGAGATTAACCGGTTTGGACGTATCTGGATCCAGACGCTGGTTCCGCCGGTGATCACCATGACACTCTACTTCATCATCTTCGGTAACCTGATTGGTTCGCAAATCGGCAGTATGCACGGCTTCACGTACATGCAGTTTATCGTGCCGGGCCTTATCATGATGGCGGTGATCACCAACTCCTACGCCAACGTGGCATCGTCGTTCTTCAGCGCCAAGTTCCAGCGTAATATCGAAGAGCTGCTGGTAGCACCGGTACCGACGCACGTCGTTATCGCCGGGTACGTCGGCGGTGGCGTGGCGCGCGGGATTTGTGTGGGGATCCTGGTCACGGCGATTTCGTTGTTCTTCGTACCGCTGGTGATCCACTCCTGGTGGGTGATCGCGCTGACGCTGTTGCTGACGGCGATCCTGTTCTCACTGGGCGGTCTCCTGAATGCAGTATTCGCGACCACCTTTGATGACATCAGCCTGATCCCGACTTTCGTGTTAACGCCGCTGACCTATCTGGGCGGGGTGTTTTACTCGCTCTCCCTGCTGCCGCCAGTCTGGCAGGCCGTGTCCAAGCTGAATCCGATCGTTTATATGATCAGTGGTTTTCGCTATGGATTCCTAGGGATTTCAGACGTTCCGTTGGTGTTTACCATGAGCGTGCTGGTGGCGTTTATCGCGGTGTTCTACCTGCTGGCATGGTACTTGATCGAGCGCGGGCGCGGTTTGAGAAGCTAATCCCCTTCATCCTTCGAGCTGCCTCTGCGTTGGCTGCTTTCATGAACCCCGGTCACATACTTGTGTATGCTCCCGGGGATTCACTCAATTGCCGCCTTGATGCAACTCGAATGATTTTGGGGATTCGGATTCCTTATGACTCTTTATGAGTTAAATCGGGAATCAAGCCACCTGAACCGGTACTGCCTTTGCAGTGCGTTTCAACTGGTTTTCACCTTCGAAATAAGCCACTTTCGGCTGATGCTTACGGGCTTCGACGTCTGACATCTGCACGTAAGAGCAGATGATCAGCAAATCGCCAACGCAGGCACAACGCGCTGCTGCGCCGTTGACCGAAATAATACGCGAACCGCGTTCAGCGGCGATGGCGTAGGTAGAAAAACGCTGACCGTTATCAACGTTATAAATATCGATGGCTTCGTATTCTAAAATTCCTGAGGCGTCGAGGAAATCCTGATCGATGGCGCAGGAGCCTTCATAGTGCAAATCCGCCTGGGTCACATGCACCCGGTGCAGTTTGCCTTGTAACATTGTGCGTACCATTTCTTCTGCCCTTACTGACGTAAAAAGTCTGAGAACTTGCCGGGCCGGATACTCATTATCTGAACTCCGGCCGGCCAACATCTTTGCCCATTTGACCTGCGCTGTCTACTGCGTCAGATCAACCTGCTGGTTATCGATCAGACGCGCTTTACCCAGCCATGCCGCCATCAGGATCACCGCTGACGTGCTGTCGACGCTGAGATCCTGCAAAGTTTTGGCATCGCGGATAAACAACTCGTCCGGCGTGAAACCGGCGTCACGCAGTTTCTGCGCCGTCTCTTCCAGCATCTCTTCGGTATGACGCTCGCCCAGGCTCAGACGTTCCGCCAACTGATTCATGATTTTGGCCAACTGCGGTGCCGTTTTACGCTCATCATGCGTCAGATAACCATTACGTGAGCTCAGCGCCAGACCGTCTTTCGCGCGTACTGTTGGTACGCCGACGATCTCAAGGTCATAACCCATGTCTTCGACCATCGTGCGGATCAGCGCCAGTTGCTGGAAATCCTTCTGGCCAAAACAGACCACGTCGGGCTGCACCAGATTGAACAATTTGCTGACGATGGTGGAGACACCGCGAAAATGGCCCGGACGGCTGGCCCCTTCAAGAATGGTTGAGATCACCGGCACATCGACCTGTGTTTGTGTCGCCAGCCCTTTCGGATAAATATCGGCAGGCGAGGGGGCGAACACCAGATCCACACCGCGTTTATTCAGCTTCTCGCAATCTTCCTGCAGGGTGCGCGGATAACGTTCGAGATCGTCAGGGCGTTCAAACTGCATTGGGTTAACAAAAATACTGACCACGACGACATCAGCGCGGGCTTTGGCTTCTTCCACCAGTGTCATGTGGCCTTCGTGCAAATTGCCCATGGTGGGCACCAGTGCAATGCGTTTATTGTTCTGGCGGTAAAAGCGAATTTCACGGCGCAGCAGCGGAACGTTTTCAATAATAAGCACCTGAGTATCCTTTCTTATTTAAAGCTGTGTTCTTCGCCCGGATAAATTCCCTGAGCAACCTGATCGACATAAAGGCGCACGGCGCTGCGAATATCACCGGCTTCGCTAAGAAAATCTTTAACAAATTTTGCGGTATGGCCGCTGGTAATACCCAGCGCATCCTGCATTACTAAAATCTGGCCGTCGGTGACGTTACCGGCACCGATGCCAATCACCGGAATCGACAGCTCTGCTGTGACGCGGCGGGCTAATTCTACCGGGACGCACTCCAGTACCAGAAGCTGCAATCCTGCCTCTTCCAGCGCCAGCGCATCTTTGACTAACAGATTAGCGGCGACTTCGTCCCGACCCTGGACTTTATACCCGCCGAAAATGTTCACGGACTGCGGCGTCAGGCCCAGATGGCCGCACACCGGTACGGCGCGCTCGGTGAGCATTCTCACCGTGTCGCACAGCCAGCTTCCGCCCTCCAGTTTTACCATGTTAGCACCGGCACGCATCAGCACGGCGGCGCTGGCAAAAGCCTGCTCAGGCGTGGCATACGTCATAAATGGCAGGTCAGCCAGCAGCAACGCCAGCGGTGCACCACGGCGCACCGAGCGGGTGTGGTAGGCAATCTCTTCAACAGTCACCGGCAGGGTGGAATCATTGCCCTGCATGACCATGCCGAGTGAATCGCCGACCAGCATCACGTTGATGCCCTGCTCAGCGAACAGTTGGGCAAAGCTGGAGTCGTAGGCGGTGAGGGTCGCGAATTTATGGTTGTCTTCTTTCCACTGGCGTAACTGACTCAGGGTGGTAGCTTTCATGGGATCTTCCTGTGAACAATTCATACGGTGAATATCTTGCGAACATTCTACTGTATGACCTGATAAGCAGGTAGCGAAGTTCCGAACATCTTAAGAACCGCTTAATAAGCCTGGCGTATAATAGGGACATGGAAGATCTGATGATATTGAGGGGAAAATGCGCATTCTGCTGATAGAAGATGACAAGATGATCGGCGACGGCATCCGCGCCGGGCTGGGGAAACTGGGCTTTACGCTGGACTGGTTCACCGACGGACTGGTCGGCAAAGCGGCGCTCGACAGCGCACCTTATGATGCCGTGATCCTCGATCTCAGCCTGCCCGGAATGGACGGAATGCAGCTGCTTAAAGAGTGGCGTCAGGCCGGAAAAGATACGCCGATACTGATCCTCACTGCCCGTGATGCCCTTGAGCAGCGGGTCGACGGGTTACAGGCCGGAGCCGATGATTATCTGTGTAAGCCCTTTGCACTGGTGGAAGTGGCAGCACGTTTGCAGGCGCTGATCCGCCGCCGTCACGGGCAAATTACGCCTAAAATTACCCACGGTATGCTGGAATTTGACCCGGCGCTGCGCAGCGTAGCCTTCAACGGCGAGCCTGTGGTTCTGACGCCGCGTGAAATCACGGTGCTGGAGCTGTTCCTCAACAATAAAGGCCGCGTATTACCGCGTCCGCTGATTCAGGAAAAACTCTATAACTGGGATGATGAAGTCAGCAGCAACGCCGTCGAAGTGCATATTCACCATCTGCGTAAAAAGCTGGGCAACGGTTTTATCCGCACCGTGCACGGCGTCGGTTATACGCTGGGGGACGCCGTGACAGAAGCGACAGACAACGCCGCGGGAGAAAATGCGTGAAGCCACGTTTCAGGAGTCTCAGCCTGCGTCTGCGTCTGATCCTGCTGTTTGGCATGCTGGCGCTGGTCACCTGGCTGGTGGCATCGGTCGTGGCCTGGCATCAGACCCGACACAACATCAACGAAGTCTTTGATACGCAGCAGATGCTGTTTGCTAAGCGACTGGCCGCCACCGGCGTGGGCGATATGCTGCTGCAGAATCATGAAGTCCGCCTGCCTGAGACTAAAAAGCTGGTGCGTAAAGGTGAGCGCGGCCACACCGATGAGGACGCCCTGACGTTTGCCATCTTTGATCTGCAAGGAAAAATGCTGCTTAACGACGGCGAAAATAGCAAAAAGATCCGCTTTGATAAAAATATTCAGGGTTTTACCGACAGTCAAATCAATAACGACGACGACCAATGGCGTCTGCTGTGGCTGACCACCGCCGATGGCCGTTTTCGCATTGCCGTCGGCCAGGAATACGATTACCGCAACGATATGGCCTGGAATCTGGTCTCGGGGCAACTGCTGCCGTGGCTGGGCTGTTTGCCAATATTGCTGCTGGCAATGATGGTGATTATTGGTCTGGAACTGCGCCCGCTGCGCCGTGTGGCGGACGATCTCCACCGCCGTGCGCCAGAAGATGCCTCACCTATCTCTACCGACCGGGTGCCCTGCGAAGTGCTGCCGCTGGTGGAATCCCTTAACTCTCTGTTCACACGCACCGGCGATATGCTGGTACGCGAGCGACGTTTTACCTCAGACGCAGCCCATGAACTGCGTAGCCCCCTGGCCGCGCTGCGGGTACAGACAGAAGTGGCGCAGCTTTCCGGTGATGACACAGAGATGCGCGAACATGCGTTGCAAAATCTCACAACCAGCATTGACCGCGCCACACGGCTGGTCGATCAGCTTCTGACACTCTCCCGGCTTGAATCTTTCGGCATTCTTGATGAGCTGGAACACATTGACTGGGCCGGACTGATTTCCCAAACCTTAGGCGCGCAGGATGCCGCCGCCCACGCCAAAGGCATCGCATTACGGTTTGAACAGACCGGCACACCAGCCGCGATGGAAGGGCAATCTCTGTTGTTGTCACTGATGCTGCGTAATCTGGTGGACAACGCGGTGCGCTATTCACCGTCAGGTTCGGTCGTGACCGTACGCCTGAGCGGGCAGGGGATTGACGTTGAAGATCAGGGGCCGGGGATTTCAGATGAACATCTGGCAAGGCTGGGCGAGCGTTTTTACCGTCCGCCGGGCCAGGAGCAGACCGGCAGCGGGCTGGGAGTATCGATTGTGAAACGCATCGCACAGTTGCACGGGCTTCGCGTGGCATATCGTAACCGGGCGGAAGGGGGGTTGCAGGTAGAAGTTCGGGCAGAATAAGGCGGGTATTACCAGCGTTCCAGACCATTGCGGGGGACGCGGGTCAGGATTTCCTGTAAGGATTCACCATCGGGAAAAACCAGTTCCGCAGCAATGTCCGCCAGCGGGTAAAGCATGAATCCGCGGTTCTTCATATCATAATGCGGCACAGTTAACCGTTCGGTGGCGATCACCTGATTGCCGTACAGCAGCATGTCTAAATCTAGCGTACGCGGCCCCCAGCGTTCAGCCTTACGTACTCGCCCCTGATTCTGTTCAATCGCCTGAGTGGCGTCGAGCAGCTCTTCTGGAGGTAACTGGGTATCGAGCGCGACCACGGCGTTGAGAAAATCAGGTTGGTTTTGCGGGCCAAGCGGTTTACTGCGGTAAAACGGGGAACAGACCACCAGTTTGGTGCGGGGCATGTGCGCCAGAGCTTCCAGCGCACAGTTAACCTGGTCTACAGGCTTAGCAAGATTACTGCCGAGCGCAATGTAGACCCGGATCATTCGCCGCTTTCCTTACGGGGGGCCCGTTTGCGCGGACGGCGCGTGCGGGTGCGGCGTGGCGCGACATCATCGCCCAGCGTACCCAGCATGTTTTTCTGCGACGCCGGTGTCGCTTCCTGGAACTCGCTCCACCATTCGGTGAGGCTTTGCAGTTCACGATGCTGTTCCACTTCTGCACGTAGCGCCAGTAAATCAAAGGCGGCGCGGAACTTAGGATGTTCCATCAGCTTGTGCGCACGTTTACCCTGACGGCGGGACAGACGCAGTTGCAGCGCCCAGATGTCACGCACCAGCGTGGTAATACGTTTCGGGATGGCCAGTGAGCGGCACTGCTCGTCGAGCACGTCGTTCATCGCCAGCGAGAACGCATCGTAATAGGTCAGACCGCCTTCCTGCGCGAGCTTTTGCGCATGTTCAATCACCGGATACCACAGCATGGCGGCGAACAGGAATGCCGGATTGACGCGCTGATCGTTTTGCAGACGGAAGTCAGTGTTTTTGAGCACCTGAATCAGAATGCGTTCCATCGGGCTGTCGCCCTGCTCGGTGAACTGGCTGGCAATCAGCGGGAACAGCGGCTGGAACAACTGGTATTCGCACAGTTTCAGGTAGGTCTGATGACCATAACCGGACTGCAATAATTTCAGCGACTCTTCAAACAGACGGGCGGGCGGGATCTCTTGTAACAGGGTCGCCAGACGCGGGATCGGCTCAGCCGTTTCCGGGCTGATTTTCATGTCCAGTTTTGCGGCGAAACGCACGGCGCGCAGCATACGCACCGGATCTTCGCGGTAGCGGGTTTCCGGGTCGCCAATCAGGCGGATAATGCCGTTCTCCAGATCACGCAGACCACCGGTGTAATCACGAACGGTGAAATCGGCAACGCCGTAGTACAGGCTGTTGATGGTGAAATCGCGGCGCTGGGCATCGTCTTCGATAGTGCCGAAAATGTTGTCGCGCAGCAGCATCCCGTTAACGGCCTGCTGGGAGGAGTTCTTGTCTTCAGGCTCTTCTTCCAGCTGTTCATGGTGACCACGGAAGGTCGCGACTTCAATGATTTCCGGCCCGAACATCACGTGTGCCAGGCGGAAACGACGACCGACCAGGCGGCAATTGCGGAACAGTTTGCGAACCTGATCCGGCGTGGCGTTGGTGGTGATATCAAAATCTTTGGGTTTCTTTTCCAGCAGCAAATCACGCACGCCGCCGCCGACCAGATAGGCTTCATAGCCAGACTTGTTGAGACGGTAGAGGACTTTCAGGGCGTTTTCGCTGATATCACGACGGGAAATATTGTGCTCGTCGCGCGGAATAATGGTGATGGCACGCGTCTCACCGGCGTAGTCAAATGACGCACGCGGTTTGGACGGATGCTCAGTGACATAGCGCTCAATAATGGGCTGACGTTCGCCACGTGGCGATTCGGTGGCCGGGCGGCGGTTCGCATTGTTACGCGGGCCGGTGCTCTGCGATGAGCCATTGTTGCGGCGGTCACCCCGATCACTGCGGTGAGCGTTTTCATCCCGGCGGCCACGGTTATCACGGCTGCCGCTGCGTTCGCGGCGTGGGGCTGGGGCCGTTTTCACGTTGCCTTCAGCCACGGGCGTTGTATCGCGACGGGTTTTATCTTCACGAAGAGGGGCCTGTTCAGGCACCGCGGATTCTTCACGAATGACTTTGTCTTCACGAACTAGCACCTTACGGCAAAAATTGGCTACTCGGGTAAAAATGGGACACCTCGATAGTGACTGATAAAAATGACGCGACGCAAAAACAGCGGCTAATCATAGCTCACACTGACTACTTTGAGAATGCCGAACTCAAATCTGCCGGAGCTTTCGCATCCTGGCGCGGCATCTGTGCTGGCGTCCAGTGTTTCGTCGCCCAGCGTAATAATAAATCTAATGGCAGATCCTGCCAGTTTTCTGGCACCGGTTGGCCTAAAAATTGTAACGCTTTCAACAAGACCGGACGGGGATCCCCTTCGGGTAAGGCGGGAGCATGATTCTGTTTGGAGAGTTTATCCCCGTTTGCATTTACCGCCAGCGGCAGATGCAAATAACCCGGCAGCGGGTAGCCTAAGTGCTGATAAAGCGATATTTGCCGCACGGTGGGCTCAATTAAATCCGCACCGCGGACAATATGGTTCACGCCCTGATAGTGATCATCCACCACTACCGCCAGATTATAAGCGAAAAGCCCGTCGCGGCGCCGCACGATAAAATCCTCTTCAGCAAGCGCGGCGGTGGCGTGAAGTTGTCCCTGAAAATCATCGTCAAACGCATAAACCGGGCGCGTCTGGCGCAAACGGATAGCGGCGTTTTCCGGCCCGAGGGCTAAATCACGGCAGTGCCCGTCGTAGCTGCCACCCAGTTGGGCGATGCGCTGACGGGTACAGGTGCAGTAATAGCTCAACCCCTGCTGGCGTAATATCTCCAGCGCGGCACGGTAAGCGTCATGACGTTTTGACTGCCAGACGATTTCGCCATCCCAGTGCAGCCCGAAACGGTCCAGCGTCGCCAGAATGCTGTCGGCAGAACCGGGGATCTCGCGTGGAGGATCAAGGTCATCAATGCGCACCAGCCAGCGGCCCTGCAGAGAACGGGCGTGCAGATAGCTGCCGAGGGCGGCAATCAGGGAACCAAAATGGAGAACGCCGGAGGGCGAGGGTGCAAAGCGGCCAACGTAGCGCAGCACAGAACGGGAATCAGACATAGGACAGGAACATCTTCTATAAAGGGAACGCGGTGCATGCATGACGCACCGCGTGGGACCCGAGACTTAACCAGCCATCTGCTTTTCGCGGATTTCAGCCAATGTCTTACAGTCAATGCACAAATCGGCGGTAGGACGTGCTTCGAGGCGGCGGATGCCGATCTCAACGCCACAGGAATCGCAGTAACCGAAATCCTCGTCTTCCACTTTTTTCAGTGTTTTTTCAATCTTTTTAATCAGCTTACGTTCGCGATCGCGGTTACGCAGTTCAAGGCTGAATTCTTCTTCCTGAGCGGCACGGTCTACCGGATCCGGGAAGTTTGCAGCTTCGTCCTGCATATGCGTAACGGTACGGTCAACTTCATCCCTGAGCTGATTGCGCCACGCTTCAAGAATCTTTTTGAAGTGGGTCAGCTGAGCGCTGTTCATGTACTCTTCGCCTGGCTTCTCTTGGTATGGTTCTACCCCAGCGATGGCGAGAATGCTCAAGGACGATGTCTTACGGGGTTGCCCTTCTTGCATGATGCTTCTCCTACATAAAACGCACTATACCCATCATCCTTTATGTTACTGCTGCGTTAGCCGCTTTGCGGTAATTCAAATGATGCTGAGTACTTCGATCCCCAAAAGGGGGAAAAAATCAGGCCGCTATAAATACCAGAAGGTAACGAGGTAAGCAATTATTCCTCGCAGGTACTTGACAGCACTGTGAGGAAAAGCGTATTCGCGTACCCTTTTGTATAGCCGCCGATGGCTGTTATAACAGGGGTTATCCGACAAACTGGCGGTTAGCCAGAGGTAAACTTTCTGCGAGGCGGACACCCTCTGCAGAAAGTTTGGCACCGTAACACATCACTTCGACACCGCTTTGTTGTACCTGCGTCAGCAATTCTGCGTAACGCGGATCAATATGGTGTGCGGGAGAGACGCTTTCAATGCCTGAATGCAATACAGCGAAAAAAAGTACGGCTCGCTGTCCCTGTTCCGCCATCGCTTGCAGCTCGCGTAAATGCTTCTGGCCACGCAGCGTGACTGCGTCGGGGAAGAAGCCGCATCCATGTTGCAGCAAGGTGACAGATTTCACTTCAATATAGCAGTCAGAACGATTATCCGCCTGTAACATAAGGTCAATACGGCTGTTTTCGGCGCCGTATTTAACCTCAGTGCTCAACTTACTGTAAGCGGATAATTCTGGAATGTTATCGGCTTCCAGCGCCTCCCGCACAACCTGGTTGGCCCGCAGCGTGTTCACGCAAATCCAGTCTCCCGCCTGCGTCTGGGTTATCTCCCAACTGTGGGCATACTTGCGTTTCGGGTTATCGGAAGTTGAATACCACACGGTATCGCCCGGCGTGGCGCAGCCAGTCATGGCGCCGGTATTGGCGCAGTGCAGCGTCAACTCCCGGCCCTCCGGTGTCACGACATCGGCCAAAAAACGTTTGTAACGTTTGATAAGGGTTGCAGATTGCAGCGGGGGATCGAAATGCATGACGGTTCCTGATTCCAATTAGGCAAGCGGTGCAGGCAGCGGCCAGCTTTGCAGCAGAGAGTAGCGCGTGCGGCCACGCTCATAAATTGACTGATAGAGCCCGAACGTTTTGGCGTCCAGCGTCCAGTTTGGCGTGGCGGGTGGAACCGCCACCGGACGCGTTGCCGCGCGGAATAATGAAATATGCGGATGAAACGGCAGGGTGTTTTGATAGCAGCCGTTACGCGCGGCGTGGGAACGCAGGACGTCGGCCAGTTGCAGCAATGCACGCGGTGCGCGGCGGGTGCCGAGCCAAACCACGCCCGCACCGGGCCAGTGTCCGGCGTCGTCTACCTGCAAACTAAAGCCTTTGGCCTCGATTCTCCCTGCGACGCTGCGCAAAGCGGCTTCTTTCTGCTCGCTCACTTCTCCCAGAAACGCCAGCGTCAGGTGCAGGTTGGCGGCGGCAATAGGGCGTCCGGTATCGGCAGGAAAGGTGTCGGCCCGCCACTGAATCACCTGTTTTTGTAATTCAGGCGGCAGTGACAGAGCAAAAAACAGTCGACGTTGAGCTGACATTTCGGGTTCCTGGCGGCATAAGCAGGCACAGATGCTACAATGCTGGCGCTTTAAATCAAATCATATGGGGTTTTTCATTGTCTTCTTCTTTGCCGGTGAGTGCCGTACTTGAACCGCTATTAGCCGCATTACGCAAAGCGCCGCAGGTGTTATTGCTGGCGCCGACCGGTGCAGGTAAATCGACCTGGTTGCCGTTGCAGTTGCTGCAACAGGCCTCTTTGCCCGGCAAAATCTTGCTGCTTGAGCCGCGCCGTCTGGCTGCGAAAAATGTGGCGTTCCGTCTGGCGCAGCAGTTGGGAGAAACGCCCGGCCAGACCGTCGGCTACCGGATGCGTGCGGAAAGCAAAACCAGCGCTGGCACAAGGCTCGAAGTGGTCACCGAAGGCATTCTGACCCGTATGGTGCAGGCTGATCCGGAACTTAGCGGCGTATCGCTGGTGATCCTCGATGAATTCCACGAGCGTAGCCTGCAGGCCGATCTGGCGCTGGCGCTGCTGCTTGATGTGCAAAATGCCCTGCGCGATGACCTCAAAATACTGATCATGTCGGCCACGCTCGACAATGTGCGCCTTGCACCGTTGTTGCCGGATGCACCGGTGATAATCTCCGAAGGCCGCAGTTTCCCCGTTGAACGCAATTATCTTTCGCTCGCCAGCCATGAACGGCTGGATGACGGCGTGGCGCGCGTGGTCAGCCGCCTGATGAGCGAACAAGACGGCTCGATGCTGCTGTTCCTGCCGGGCGTCGGGGAGATCACCCGTGTACAGAACCTGCTGGCGGGCAAAGTGGCGAATGATGTGGATCTCTGCCCGCTGTACGGTGCGCTGTCGCTGGAACAACAGCAGAAAGCTATTCAGCCCGCCGCCGCTGGCCGCCGTAAAATCGTGCTGGCGACCAACATTGCCGAAACCAGTCTGACCATCGAAGGTATCCGTCTGGTGGTGGACAGCGGTCTGGAACGCAGTGCGCAGTTTGATCCGCGCAGCGGACTGACCCGCCTTATCACCCAGCGCATCAGTCAGGCTTCGATGACCCAGCGTGCAGGCCGCGCCGGGCGTCTGGAGCCGGGGCTGTGCTGGCATCTGTTTGCCAAAGAGCAAGCGGAACGCGCCAGCGCGCAGGCTGAAGCGGAAATTTTACAAAGTGACCTCAGCAGTTTCTGGCTGGAGTTATTGCAGTGGGGTTGTCAGGATGCGGCACAACTTCCCTGGCTGGATGCACCACCCGCTCCGGCACTGGCGGCAGCTAAAGCGCTGCTGCATTCGCTAGGCGCGACGGACAAGCAGGGCAAACTGACTGCAGCGGGCCAGCGTATGGGTAAACTCGGCTGCGACCCGCGTCTGGCCGCGATGCTGATTGCCGCCGATGCACAGGGCGCTGATGCACTCGCCACTGCCGCACTGCTGGCCGCGATGCTCGAAGAGCCGCCACGCGGTGGCGTGCCGGATATCGACTACTGGCTCAGTCGCCCACAGGGAAACTGGCAGCGACGCGCCAGTCAGCTGGCGCAACGGGTTTCCGGCAAGAAAGGTCAGGCAGATGCTTCCCTCACGCCGTGGCTGCTGGCGTCCGCGTTCAGTGATCGCATCGCCCAGCGGCGTGGCACTGACGGGCGCTATCTGCTGGCCAATGGCCTTGGCGCTTCCCTGCCACAGGATGATGCCTTAACCCGCGCCGCCTGGCTGGTGGCACCGCAGCTGCTACAGGGGACTAACAGCCCGGATGCGCGTATTTTACTGGCAGTAACGCTGGACGCAACGCAACTGGCAGAGCGCCTGCCGCAGATTGTCAAAGAGCAAACCGCCGTCGAATGGGATGAAGAAAAGGGTACGCTGCGCGCATGGCGGCGCTGGCAGGTCGGGCGGCTGGTGCTCAAAGCCAATCCGCAGGCCAAGCCGGATGACGCCGAATTACAACAGGCGCTGATCGACTGGATCCGTAATCAGGGCTTGCAGGCGCTTACGTGGTCGGTTGCCGCTGAACAGCTGCGCTTACGGCTGACCTGCGCGGCGAAATGGCTGCCCGAAGCGGGCTGGCCCGCAATGGATGATGAAAGTCTGCTCGACGGGCTGGAGCAGTGGCTACTGCCTTCGCTTGGCGGCGTCCGCTCGCTGAAAGCGCTGCAACAGGTGGATCTGCTCGATGCACTTTCGCGCCTGCTGGACTGGAATCAGCGCCAGCGTCTGGACACCGCATTACCCACCCATTACATCGTTCCTACTGGCAGCCGTCTGCCAATCCGCTATCATGCTGACCAGCCGCCGGTCCTCTCCGTGAGGATGCAGGAGATGTTTGGCGAAGAGCGCAGCCCGATGTTGGCCGAAGGCCGCGTCCCGGTAGTGCTGGAGCTGCTCTCACCGGCGCAGCGCCCGTTACAGATCACCGCCGATTTAGCGGCGTTCTGGCAGGGGACTTATCGCGACGTGCAAAAAGAGATGAAAGGCCGTTATCCTAAGCACCCGTGGCCGGATAACCCCGCGATTGCATTACCCACGCGCCGTACGAAAAAATATCAGTGAGTGGCGAGGCTATTTTATTTGCCATTTTGAACTCGGGCAGTGCTCTGAATCATCACGTACTTCGTGTACGCTCCGGTTCATCCGCGCTGGCCGTCTCCAAACTGGCTGCAACAATAACGCCCCACAGCGTAGGTGCTGAAATCGTTTAATTTTTCAGACCTTTCTTCTGGTCAGCACACGAACCAAGGCAGAGAGTAGGCCGCAATTTATGAACACAGCAGGTTTTATGGAGAATTGTCATGTCTGACGATGATCGCGAGCCGATTGGCCGTAAAGGCAAACCCGCAGGGCGCAAGCCTTCGCGCTCCCGTCCCGTTCGCCATCGTCGGGATGACGATGATGAAGAATTTGATAACGACTACGAAGATGATCACGAAACGGATGATGACGAAGAAGAAGAACAAGCTAACCGCCGGGGGGCGCGCATGACGCGTAAAGCTGCACCGCGCAAAGCCGCGAAATCAGGCAAAAACGGCAAACCGCGCAGCAGAAAACGCTGGTGGTTCTGGCTGCTGTTCAAACTGTTTATTATTTTTGCCATTCTGATGGGGATTTACGGTTTCTACCTCAACACTGAGATCCGTGGCCGCATCGACGGCAAAGTCTGGCAGTTACCGGCGGCGGTCTATGGCCGTCAGGTGAACCTTGAGCCGGACATGCCGTACAGCAAAAAAGAGATGGTTAACCTGCTGGAAGGGACGCAATACCGTCAGGTCACGCGTATCACCCGTCCGGGCGAGTTTACCGTCGCGGCCAACAGCATCGATTTGCTGCGCCGCCCGTTTGATTTCCCTGAGGGCAAAGAAGGGCAGATCAACGCCCGGTTGATCTTCGCCAGTGACCATCTGGACGAGATTAAAAATCTGGATAACAACCGCGACTTCGGGCTGTTCCGCCTCGATCCGCGTTTGATCACCATGTTGCAGTCACCAAACGGCGAACAGCGCTTGTTCGTGCCGCGTGCCGGTTTCCCTGATTTGCTGGTGGACACGTTACTGGCAACCGAGGACCGTCATTTCTATGAGCACGACGGTATCAACTTCTGGGCGATTGGCCGTGCGGTATTGGCAAACCTAAGTGCCGGTCATGCGGTGCAGGGCGGCAGTACGCTGACGCAGCAACTGGTGAAAAATCTGTTCCTGACCAACGAACGCTCCCTTACCCGTAAAGCGCGCGAAGCCTATATGGCGATTCTGGTTGACGCGAATTACAGCAAAGACCGCATTCTGGAACTCTATCTGAATGAGGTGTATCTCGGCCAGAGCGGTTCAGATCAGATCCGCGGTTTCCCGCTGGCGAGCCTGTATTACTTCGGTCGCCCGGTGGATGAACTGAGCCTGGATCAGCAGGCGTTGCTAGTCGGTATGGTGAAAGGCGCATCGCTGTATAACCCGTGGCGTAACCCGAAGCTGGCGCTGGAACGCCGTAATTTAGTGCTGCGTTTACTGGTCAATCAGAAGGTTATCGATCAGGAACTGTATGACATGCTCAGCGCACGTCCACTCGGTGTTCAGCCGAAGGGCGGCGTGATTTCGCCACAGCCTGCCTTTATGCAGATGGTGCGTAACGAGCTACAGGCCAAACTCGGCGACAAAGTGCAGGACATGTCCGGCGTGAAAATCTTCACCACGCTGGATCCTATCTCGCAGGATTCCGCTGAAAAAGCCGTGGAAGAGGGCATTCCGCTGCTGCGTAAGAAAAGCGGCCTGAATGACATCGAAACGGCGATGGTGATTGTTGACCGCTACACCGGCGAAGTGCGGGCGATGGTTGGCGGAGCGGAAACGCAGTTCGCTGGCTTTAACCGTGCGATGCAGGCGCGTCGTCAGGTCGGTTCTCTGGCGAAACCGGCAACCTATCTGACCGCGCTGTCTCAGCCGGATAAATACCGCCTGAACACGATACTGGCTGACCAGCCGCTGACCATCAAACTGGCTAACGGCCAGACGTGGTCACCGAAAAACGATGACCATCAGTTCCGTGGTCAGGTATTGCTGGTCGATGCGCTGGCGCGTTCCATGAACGTGCCTACCGTGAACCTCGGTATGGCGGTCGGGCTGGATAACATCACCAAACAGCTGATTAACCTCGGCGTACCGAAAGAGTCGCTGAACCAGCTGCCGTCCATGCTGCTTGGGGCGATTGCCCTGACGCCGATGGAAGTGGCGCAGGAGTACCAGACGATTGCCAGCGGCGGCAACAAAGCGCCACTGTCGGCGGTGCGTTCAGTGATTGCCGAAGATGGCACGGTGCTCTATCAGAGCTTCCCGCAGGCGGTGCGCGTCATCCCTGCTCAGGCGTCGTACCTGACTATGTACGCTATGCAGCAGGTGGTGTCTGAAGGGACTTCGCGTGCGCTGGCGAACAAATTCCCGAACCTGCATCTGGCGGCGAAAACCGGGACCTCGAATGAACTGCGTGATAGCTGGTTCGCCGGTATCGATGGCAATCAGGTGGCGATCACCTGGGTAGGACGCGACAACAACGGTCCGTCTAAACTCTGGGGTTCGACCGGTGCGCTGGTGTTGTACAGCCGCTATCTGGAAAATGAGATGCCGCAACCGCTGAATCTGCAGGTGCCGGAAGGCATCAGCGTGATGAACATCGACGGCAGCGGAAACTTCGTCTGTAACGGCGGTGGTTCGCGCAGTATTCCGGTCTGGACTGACTCACCGGATAGCCTGTGTAAGGCATCGCAGGCGGCAGTACAGCAGCAACAACAGCAATCGCAACAGGAAGATGGCAAAGGTGTTGCTGGCTGGATTAAGGACATGTTCGGTTCCGGTCAGTAATTCCTGACTCAGACTGAGTAAAAAGAGAAGGGCGCGATATCATTCGCGCCCTTTTTGTGTCTGCCATTCATGGGTGATGAAAATGAGCATGTGACTGATTAAGTGTGGTTTTCGTTGCACCGAAATGACTGTCTGCTACCCTTTAAGCACTTGTTACCTTAAAGGGAAGATTGAAATGAAAAGGTTTTTTGGGGCGTTACTTATTACGTTGGTATTGGCTGGCTGTGGTGAACCAAAAATAGATGCTTCTACGGCAGACAAAATGAAGTCCTCCATTGCCAAGGTACGTGATGCTCTGCCAGAAGATAAGCGTGCGCAGTTTGATGATGCGTTGAAGGTTGCTGCATTTAGCCAATTGAGCATGAAAGAACTTATGCAGGCGGGAGATTCCGATGACCCTTCTGTATTACAGCATAAAATTGGTGATGCGCTGGAAGGTAAAACCGGAGAACAAGTGATCGCTTACGCGAAGACCGTAAAAGAAGAGAAAGCAAAAAAGGAAAGAGATCAGGGATTACAAGAGATTAAGTTGCTTGAGGCAAGGAAGGTGGCATTCAACGATAAGGCTGAAAAAATAATAGCCTTCGTCGCAACGGGTAATTACCATCTCGAAATCTCAAAAAATAAACCCGCTGAACCTGTGATCACGATGAATGTGGAAAATGGCACACCCCACGTGGTTTCGTTCGCCGGTTTTATCGCTACTATTCGTAGCCCAGGGCGTGAAGTTCCCTGGTTCAGTGAACTTTTTAGTTACGAAATTCCAGGTGGGATCGAGCCTGGTGAAAAAGCGCAATGGATTCTTAGACCTGGCGCAAACTCAAAATGGGCGAAGATCCGTTTCCCCAAAGACGCTTATCTTCAGTTTGTCCCAGTCGAGTTGAGGGATGAGAATAGTAAATCCATTTTTAGTAACGTTGTTTTCTTTCAAAAAGATAGCGATAGATTGGCGAAGCTGAAAGCCAAATATCAATCAGAGGAAAAGTAGAGTGATGGGGTGATCCAGTATCGTTTTGGTGATAACTATTCTTACTGGATTTACGCTCTTTTAATCACCCTCTGGGTCAAGCAGTCTGTCTGAAGGGCGCGATATCATTCGCGCCCTTTTATATTGAGATGATCAGCTGTTCGTGGTCGGATTCTGAGTACTGTTTTCCATCATGCGGCGGATCGGAATAATAAGCAGAGTCAGCACCGCAGCGCAGATCAGCAGCGCAATCGAGCAGCGTGCGAAGAGATTAGGCAGCATGTCCAACTGATCGGCTTTCACATGACCACCAATCAAACCGGCCGCCAGATTACCCAGCGCACTGGCACAGAACCACAGGCCCATCATCTGGCCGCGCATTCTTGCCGGTGCCAGCAGGGTCATTGTCGCCAAGCCGATTGGGCTAAGGCACAGCTCACCCAGCGTCAGCATCAGAATACTGCCCACCAGCCACCACGGGGAGACACCCGCGCCACCGTTGCTCAGTACGTTTTGCGCCGCCAGCATCATCAGGCCAAAGCCCGCCGCCGCAAACAGAATACCGATAACAAACTTAGTGATGCTGCTCAGATGGACTTTGTTACGTGCCAGGGCGGGCCATGCCCAGCTGAAGATCGGCGCCAGCAAAATAATAAACAGGGCGTTGACCGACTGGAACCACACCGCGGGGATCTCAAAGTCGCCGATCATGCGTTGGGTATAGTCGTTGGCAAACAGGTTGAATGAGGTCGGTTTCTGTTCGAAGGCCGACCAGAAGAAGGCGGCGGACACCAGCAGGATGAAACAGACCAGCAGGCGCGCACGCTCTTTGCGGCTCAGCCCGGCAAACACAAATAGGTAAATGAAGTACAGCGTTACCGAGGCGGCAATCACGTAAACCAGCATACTGGCGACGGCCAGCGGATTAATCACGATAATGCCCTGAGCAATCAGGGTGACGATCACCGCGACGCCGATGGCCAGTGCAATCAACCATGCGCCGACGCCATTTTTCTTCGCGACCGGGCTGTTCCAGGTGGAGTCCAGACCGACTTCGCGGTCATAGCGTTTCATCGCCGGTACGGCAAAGGCGCGGAAGATCACCAGCGCGACCAGCATACCGATACCGCCAATGCCGAAGCCCCAGTGCCAGCCGTGGGAACGGATCAACCAGCCTGAGATCAGCGGGGCGATAAACGAACCCATGTTGATGCCCATATAGAACAGCGAGAAACCCCCGTCACGGCGGTTGTCACCCTTCTTATACAGGGTTCCGACCATGACCGAAATACAGGTTTTGAACAGGCCGGAACCCAGCACGATAAACATCAGACCGATAAAGAACAGGTTGTCGCCCATAAAGGCGGACAGCGCGATCGACAGGTGACCGAGGGCGATCAGAAGTGAGCCGTACCAGACGGCTTTTTGCTGACCCAGCCAGTTATCTGCCAGCCAGCCGCCCGGCAGGGCTGCCAGATACATGCTGCCGGCGAAAATCCCGACAATCGCCGAGGCGTTTTCACGCGCTAATCCCATGCCGCCGTCGTAGACGGCTGCGGACATAAACAGGATCAGTAATGGGCGAATGCCGTAAAACGAAAACCGTTCCCACATTTCGGTAAAGAACAGAGATCTGAGTGGATAAGGATGGCCGAGAAAGGTCCGGCTTTCTTTTTTGCTAACAGAGGATTGCATAATTCTTCCCAATGTAATGCGCTGCATTTAATGCAACTTTTATTGTGTGATATATGTATATCTGTCTTGTCGGCGATTTTCCATTTCAGCCTTCATAATCCCTCTGTTTTCCTGGTCAATCTGAAGACGTCAGAGGACCGGTTCAACGAGGGGGAGGGGGCGTACTGTATTTTGTTTTCGCTGTATCCTCAACGTTGTTCTCTTATTCGCCTCCGGTTGTTAAATAATATTGCCAGCGCGGAGAGGCGGGTTTCTCTGTTTTTCTGCTGACTGTCGGGCATCAGTTACGGCGCAGCGCGACACTCTCTTTTTTCTTTTCATTTTTGTGTTTACGCAACATTCCTGACATTTGATCTTCAGGTTGTTCACAACCCGTTTCGAACATATATCCATCACATTTACCCCTGATTCACATGGGGTTATTTTTTATTCACTCACAGCTTATCGGGTCTAAATAGACTTGCGGAAGGCTATACGATGCGCATATTATGCGACGTTCATAATAATAATTATCGTTTACATTCCCATTCAAACATTTCCAGAGAATAACAAATGGCACTTCAGCGCTCTCTTTCACTGATTTCATCAAAGGGAACTTTTCAGCGTGGCACACTGGCGTTAACTATCGCCGCTGCACTGGGTTCTTATGCTTTTCAGGCTAATGCCGCCACCACGGCAAAAGACGACACCATTGTAGTCACCGGTACAACGTCTGCTGACGTAGCACCGGAATCTGCCTGGGGGCCGGCACCGACTATCGCCGCCAAGCACAGTGCCACCGGCACCAAAACCGACACGCCTATCGTTAAGACGCCACAGTCTATTTCGGTGGTGACGCGTGAAGAGATGGACATGAAACAGCCGTCCACGGTGAAAGAAGCACTGGGTTATACGACAGGCGTGTACGCCAGCCGCGGCAGTTCTTCAACTTATGATGCTGTGGCTATTCGTGGTTTCACCTCGGTGAACACCAACCAGTATCTCGACGGTATCAAGTTGCAGGGTGACAACTACTCTGAAGTGTCGATGGATCCGTACTTCCTCGAACGTGTCGAAGTGTTGCGCGGCCCCTCTTCGGTCCTTTACGGTAAGAGCAATCCAGGTGGCGTGGTATCGATGGTCAGCAAGCGTCCGACCACTGAACCATTGAAAGAAGTGCAGTTCAAGATGGGGACGGACAACCTCTATCAGACTGGTTTTGATTTCAGCGATGCCATTGATGATGCGGGCGTTTACTCATACCGACTGACCGGCGTGGCGCACAGTCAGGACACTCAGCAGCAGATGACAAAAGAGCAAACCTATGCAATCGCTCCTTCGTTTAGCTGGCGCCCTGATGACAAAACTGATTTTACTTTCCTGAGCAACTTCCAGAACCAACCTGATGTTGGTTTTTATGGATGGTTACCGCGCGAAGGTACCGTTGTGCCTTATTACGATGCTAATGGTAATGCTCACAAGTTGCCTACCGACTTTAATGAAGGCGAGCAATCCAACAAGATGTCGCGTAACCAGAAAATGGTGGGCTACAGCTTCACACATGCATTGGACGATACCTGGACTTTTCGTCAGAACCTGCGTTACACCAAGCTAAACACCGATTATAAAAGTGTTTATGGCAACGGTTATATTGCTCCCGGCCAGATAAGCCGTGGATATGTGCAGTCGAAAGAGAAACTCAACAACTTTGACGTCGATACGCAGGCACAGGCAAAATTCGCCACTGCTCAGGTGGATCACACTCTGCTGATGGGTGTCGATTACATGCGTATGCGTAATGACATTGATGCTCATTATGGATCTGCCAATCCGCTGAACATGAATGCGCCGCAGTATGGAAATCCGGGCGTTACTTTATATGACGCCCCCTATCAGATTGTTGACCGTCAGGAACAAACAGGCCTGTACGCGCAAGATCAGGCGGAGTGGAATCAGTGGATCCTGACTCTCGGCGGTCGTTATGACTTTGCTAAAAACTCAACGCTAAGTCGCAGTACAGGCTCTACGGCTGAAATTAACGATGAGCAATTCACCTGGCGTGGTGGTTTGAACTATCTGTTTGATAACGGTATTTCACCATATTTCAGTTACAGCGAATCCTTTGAACCGAACTCGGGTGCGACCAAACAGGGTCAGCCGTTCGATCCTTCAATGGGTAAGCAGTACGAAGCGGGTGTGAAGTATATTCCGAACGATCGACCGATTAGCCTCACCGCTGCGGTCTATCAACTGACTAAAAACAATAACCTGACGGCGGATCCGACTGACAGCTTGTACAGCGTTCAGTCGGGTGAAATCCGTTCGCGTGGTGTTGAGCTGGAAGCCAAGGCCGCAGTTAACGCCAATATCAACGTGACGGCGTCTTACACCTATACCAATGCGGTATACACGCAAGATACCAACTATCAGGGCAAACGCCCGACCGAAGTGCCGCGCAATATGGCGTCCCTGTGGGCGGATTACACCTTCCACGAAACGGCACTTAGCGGCCTGACCGTGGGTTCCGGTGTGCGTTATGTCGGTGATAGCTCAAGCTTCTACACCACCGGTGACAAGAACAACGAGACCTTCGACGTCGCGGCGTACACGCTGGTTGATGCCACCGTGAAGTATGATCTGGGCCGCTTCGGCATGCCGGGCTCTTCAGTCGGGGTGAACATCAACAATCTGCTGGACCGCGAGTATGTTGCCAGCTGCTACCGCGATTATGCCTGTTACTGGGGCTCCGATCGCCAGGTTGTCGCCACCGCGACTTTCCGTTTCTGATAGTCTGAAGTGACAGCAGGAAAGTGGGCACGAAATATCGTGCCCTTTTCCGTTTCTTTACCCAAGGTAAAGAACCTCTAACCGGATGTCTGAGAATCTTATGTCAAACAACGCTATGCCAGAGTCGTCCATGTATCGCCATCCGCAGGACAGCACCTTCAGTTTGCAGCAGGTGAGTTTTGCTGTGCCGGGACGCACGCTGCTGGCACCGCTTTCACTGACCTTTCCGAAAGGCAAAGTCTGTGGCCTGATTGGTCATAACGGTTCCGGCAAATCGACGTTACTGAAAATGCTGGGCCGCCATCAGCCTGCGTCGTCAGGGCAGATTCTGCTCAACGACACCCCGCTGACGCAGTGGGACAGCAAGGCGTTTGCGCGTCAGGTGGCCTATCTACCCCAGCAATTGCCCGCCGCCGAAGGGATGACGGTTCAGGAGCTGGTGGCGATAGGTCGTTACCCGTGGCACGGCGCGCTGGGGCGTTTCAAGCATCAGGATAGAGAAAAAGTGGAAGAGGCGATCGCGCTGGTGGGGCTGAAGCCTTTCGCGCATCGTCTGGTCGACAGCCTCTCTGGCGGCGAGCGCCAGCGTGCATGGCTGGCGATGATGGTGGCGCAGGACAGCCGCTGTCTGCTGCTCGACGAACCGACCTCCGCGCTGGACATCGCCCATCAGGTGGATGTGCTGGCGTTGATCCATCGCCTCAGCCAGGATAAAGGGCTGACGGTGATTGCCGTGCTGCATGACCTGAATATGGCAGCCCGCTATTGCGACTATCTGATGGCGCTGCGCGGCGGCGAGATGATTGCCCAGGGCACCCCGCAGGAGATGATGCGCGGTGACGTTCTGGAGCAGGTTTACGGTATCCCGATGGGGATCCTTCCGCATCCGGCCGGTGGTGCGCCGGTGAGCTTTGTGTACTGATATGTCTGAGATTTTCCTGAATCCCGGTTTAACGCGTCGTCGTCTGTTGCAGGCACTGGCGCTCTCTCCATTACTGGCTTCACTGCCTTCATTCGCGGCCTCCCGTCCCGATCTGCAAAAAATTATTGCCCTCGAATGGTTGCCTGCCGAATTACTGATCGCGTTGGGCGTAATGCCGTTGGGGGTGGCGGATATCCACAATTATAATTTGTGGGTGGATGAACCGAAACTTCCCGCCAGCGTCATTGACGTGGGCCAGAGAATGGAACCGAACATGGAGCTGCTGCAACAGCTTCAACCCTCGCTGTTGCTGGTGTCTGAAGGTTACGGCCCGAAAGTCAGCCAGCTGGCGCCGATTGCGCCGGTGTTGGGCATGACGGCAAATGATGGCAGCGCAGAGCCGCTGAAACGGGCCATCAGTTCGCTGTATAAACTGGCCGATTACCTCGGTTTGCAGGAACGCGCCGCACAGCATGTGCAGGCTTATCATGACCTGCTGAACCAGACCCGTCAGAATCTGCAACCCGTGGCGCAGCAACCGATTTTACTGTTCTCTTTACTCGATACCCGCCACGCGCTGGTGTTCGGCAAAGGCAGTTTGTTTCAGGAAGTGATGAAGGACCTCGGGCTGACCAATGCCTGGCAGGGCGAAGACAGTTTTTGGGGCAGCGTGACCGTTGGCATTGAACGGTTAGCGTCGATAAAAAACGCCCGCGCACTCTGTTTCAGCCACGGCGATGCCGACATTTTTGCCAAAGTATCGCGCACGCCACTGTGGCAGGCGCTGCCCTTCGTGCGTGAAAAACAACTTAGCGTGGTGCCAGCCGTATGGTTCTACGGTTCCACTTTTAGTGCGATGCGTTTTTGCCGCATTCTTAATCAACAGCTGGGGAGCGCGCAATGAACCGTCGCGCACTGAGCCAGACCTTTATTCTGTTAACCCTGCTGACACTGGTCAGTGCGGTGCTCACCCTTTATAACCTACGTCAGCAACTGCCTTATGGCTTGTGGCGGGAAGCGTTGTGGCAACCCAATATGGATGACGTTAACCAGATGCTGTTCCATTACAGTCAGCTTCCGCGCGTGGCCGTTGCGCTGCTGGCCGGTGCCGGACTGGGACTGGTAGGGCTGTTGTTTCAGCAGGTATTGCGTAATCCCCTGGCGGAACCGGCCACGCTCGGCGTCTCAGCCGGGGCGCAGCTCGGTCTGACCGTCGCCACGCTGTGGGCGCTGCCGGGCGGAGACATCACCCAGCAGTTTGCGGCCATGGCGGGCGCGGTGGTGATTGGACTGCTGGTGTTTGGCATCGCCTGGGGCAAACGCATGTCACCGGTGACGCTGATCCTCGCCGGGCTGGTGCTCGGGCTCTATTGTGCTGCTGTGAACAGCCTGTTCGGTCTGTTCAATTATCAGAGTCTGCAAAGCCTGTATATGTGGAGCACCGGTTCGCTTAATCAGCAGGACTGGAGCATCGCGAATTTCCTGCTTCCCCGGCTGATTATCGTCTGGTTGCTGGCGTTTCTGCTGCAACGTCCGATGACCCTTCTGGGGCTGGACGACGGCGTGGCGAAAAACGTAGGGCTGGGGCTGAACGCGGCGCGGCTGACCGTGCTGACGATCGCCATTTTGATGAGTGCGCAACTGGTGAATGCCGTCGGTATCATCGGATTCATCGGCCTGTTTGCACCGCTGCTGGCGAAAATGCTGGGTGCGCGCCGCCTGCCGTCGCGGCTGATTCTGGCGCCGCTGATTGGTGCACTGTTGCTATGGCTGACGGATCAGATCATGCAGTATCTGACGCAGGTATGGATGGAGATCTCTACGGGTGCCGCCACGGCGCTGGTCGGTGCGCCGCTGCTGTTGTGGCTGCTGCCGCGTCTGCGTAACAGTATGGCACCGCCGCCGATGAATCAGGGCGATAACGTGCCCAATGAACGTCATCATCTGGTCCGCTGGGTTTCACTGGCACTGCTGCTGTTGCTGGCGGGCATCGCCGTGGCGCTGATGGCGGGGCGTGATTCGCACGGCTGGAACTGGTCAACGGGCGCGCAGCTGGACGCACTGTTGCCATGGCGAATGCCCCGAATGCTGGCTGCGCTGGCGGCGGGTGTGATGCTGGCGTCATCGGGGGTACTGATTCAAAAGCTGACCGGTAACGCGATGGCGAGCCCCGAGGTGCTGGGGATCAGCTCCGGCGCAGCCTTCGGCGTGGTACTGATGCTGTTTATTGTACCGGGCGACGCTTTTGTCTGGCTGCTGCCCGCAGGCAGCGCCGGTGCCGCCGCCACGCTGCTGGTGATCATGGTCTCTTCCGGACTGCGACGTTTCTCTGCAGAGCGAATGCTGCTGGCCGGTATCGCGTTAAGTACGGCGTTCAGTACGTTGGTGTCGCTGCTGCTGGCCAGCGGCGATCCCCGCATGGGAGGGCTGTTGACCTGGCTTTCTGGTTCGACCTATTCGGTGACGATGGATCAGGCCTGGCGCACGGCGGCCATCGCCGTCGTGCTGCTGGTGTTGGTGCCGTTGTGTCGGCGGTGGGTTAGCATTCTGCCGCTTGGCAGTGTGACGGCGAAATCTGTCGGCATGGCGTTAACGCCGAGCCGTATGGCGATCCTGCTGCTGGCTGCCGTCATGACCGCTGCTGCAACCCTGACTATCGGGCCGTTGAGCTTTGTTGGCCTGATGGCACCGCATATGGCGCGGATGCTCGGTTTCCGCCGGGCGATGCCGCAGTGGATGGTCGCCAGTATGTTGGGTGGGCTGCTGATGGTCTTTGCCGACTGGTGCGGGCGTATGGTGATCTTCCCGGATCAAATTCCGGCAGGGCTGCTTGCGACCTTTATCGGCGCACCGTACTTTGTTTATCTGCTGAGAAAGCAGGGCAGGTAGTGCCTATCTGACCATGCAAAAAGGGGCCAAATGGCCCCCTTTATTTTAAACGCTGTGGTTAACTCAAAGCTTCGCGAAGCAACGACGCGCGGCGTCGATGGTGCGCTGGATATCTTCCTGCGTGTGGGCCAGCGACATGAAACCGGCTTCGAACGCGGACGGTGCCAGATACACACCCTCTTCGAGCATCAGGTGGAAGAACTTTTTGAAGCGTTCGACGTTGCACTGCATCACGTCCTGATAGCAGGTGACGGTTTCGGCGTCGGTGAAGAACAGGCCAAACATGCCGCCAACGTGGTTAACGACAAACGGAATATTCTCTTTTTGCGCTGCGTGAACCAAACCTTCCGCCAGACGGGTAGTGAGTTCAGTCAGGGTCTGATGCACACCGGGCTGCGCCACCTGTGTCAGGCATGCAATACCCGCCGCCATCGCAATCGGGTTGCCGGACAGCGTACCCGCCTGATACACCGGACCGGTCGGTGCCAGCGCTTCCATCACTTCTCTGCGTCCGCCAAAAGCACCCACCGGCATACCGCCGCCGATGATTTTGCCTAAACAGGTGAGGTCCGGCAGTACATCGTAATACTCCTGGGCGCCACCCAGTGCGACGCGAAAGCCGGTCATCACTTCGTCGATGATCAGCAGCGCGCCGAATTCGTCACACAGCGCGCGCAGGCCCGGCAGGAATTCAGGTAATGGCGGCACACAGTTCATGTTACCCGCCACCGGCTCAACGATAATGCAGGCAATATCCTCAGGGAATTGCTCGAACGCCGCGCGAACCGAATCCAGATCGTTATAGGTGCACGTCAGGGTGTGTTTGGCGAAATCAGCCGGAACGCCCGGTGAGTTTGGCTGACCGAGGGTCAGCGCACCTGAACCGGCTTTCACCAGCAGGCAGTCGGCGTGGCCGTGGTAGCAGCCTTCGAACTTGATGATTTTGTCGCGATGCGTGAAGCCACGGGCCAGACGAATGGCGCTCATAGTGGCTTCGGTACCGGAGTTCACCATGCGTACCATATCCATGCTTGGCACAAGATCGGTGACCAGTTCGGCCATTTTGACTTCCATTTCGGTCGGCGCGCCAAAGCTCAGGCCACGCTGGGCCGCTTCGATCACCGCGTTGCGGATCTCCGGGTTGTTATGGCCCAGTACCATCGGGCCCCATGAGCCTACATAATCGATATAGGCTTTGCCGTCGGCATCAAACAAGAAAGCGCCATCGGCACGTTCAATGAATAAAGGGATGCCGCCCACGCCGGAGAATGCGCGTACCGGCGAATTCACTCCGCCTGGGATCAGCGCTTGCGCCTGTGAAAACAGACTTTCTGACTTACTCATATACGGCTCCTGGATTGTGCTGCTCACAGCAGGTCATTGTGCGAACAAAGAAACGAACGATCCCTCTATTCTAAAGAAGTGAGCGGCGTTATGAAATCGTTACGCATGATCGGCGGGTCATTACGCTTTCCGGATCGCCGATTTGTATGATTAAATTGCCACTTCTTCCCGATACTCTCTATTTCTGATAAGCCAATGATGAGCGAACAACAGACCGAACCTGTAACGATGCGCGGGCCACATAAACGTAGCGAAATTTTGCGTCAGTTCCTGCGGCGCGATAAAACCCCGGTGGCGATTCTCATCGTCGCGGCTATCGTCGGCACCGTGGCGGGCCTGCTTGGCGTGGCCTTTGAGAAAGCCGTCGACTGGGTTCAGCACATGCGTCTGTCCGGTTTGGGTTTTTTCAGCGATTACTGGATCCTGCTGTGGCCGCTGACTTTTGTGGTGTCGGCGCTGCTGGCAATGTTTGGCTACTATCTGGTCCACCGCTTTGCCCCCGAAGCCAGCGGATCGGGTATCCCTGAAATTGAGGGCGCGCTGGAGGAGTTACGCCCGGTGCGCTGGTGGCGGGTGATCCCGGTTAAATTCTTCGGCGGCATGGGCACGCTGGGCGCAGGCATGGTGCTGGGCCGCGAAGGGCCGACCGTGCAGATGGGCGCTAACATCGGCAAAATGATGGTGGATATTTTCCGTCTGCGCAGCGCCGAGGCGCGCCATTCATTACTGGCGACCGGCGCGGCTGCCGGCCTTTCTGCGGCGTTCAATGCGCCGCTGGCCGGAATTTTGTTTATCATCGAAGAGATGCGTCTGCAGTTTCGCTACAGCCTCATTTCAATTAAAGCGGTGTTTATCGGCGTGATTATGTCGAGCATCGTATTCCGTATTTTCAACGGCGAAGGGGCGGTGATTGAAGTCGGCAAACTGGCTAGCGCACCGCTCAATACGCTGTGGCTCTATCTGGTTTTAGGCATGGTATTTGGCATGGTCGGTGTCGGGTTCAATGCGCTGATTTTCCGCACGCAAGATATGTTCGCCCGCCTCCATGGTGGTAATTTACGCAAAGTGCTGATCGTCGGCGGGCTGCTCGGTGGTATGTGCGGCATTCTGGGGCTCATTCATCAGGAAGCGACGGGGGGCGGTTTCGCGCTGATCCCGCTGGCGGCGGCCGGAAAATACACCCTCGGCATGTTGCTGTTTATCTTTGTCGTGCGCGTGATCACCACGCTGCTCTGTTTTGCCTCTGGCGCACCGGGCGGGATTTTCGCCCCGATGCTGGCGCTGGGGACATTACTCGGCACGGCCTTTGGCAGCGCCAGTCTGGCGATGTTCCCGCAGTACGGCATTGAACCGGCTACTTTTGCCATTGCCGGCATGGGCGCGCTGTTTGCTGCCAGCGTGCGTGCGCCTCTCACGGGTATCGTACTGGTGCTGGAGATGACGGATAACTATCAGCTGATTTTGCCGATGATTATTACCTGCCTTGGCGCTACGCTGCTGGCACAGTTTCTCGGCGGAAAACCTTTATATTCCGCGATTTTGACGCGCACGCTGCAACGGCAGGAGCGCGAAAGTGCGGCTAAAGCCTCTGAGGAGTCCGCAGGCGAGAGCATAAATAGGCAGGACGGCGACGGCAAAACCGCTCATAATTGAAGTATTGGTTTAGGTACTACATAATCAGTTCATTATTCAGACAGTCAATCCGGCGGCCTGAACAGAAAACGGATTGGGAGTGAAAAGATGAGTGAAGCAACAATGAGTGATCCGACTGAAGTAGAAACCAGCGCACTGCCGCTGCAATTTACCGACGCGGCTGCCCGCAAAGTAAAAGTCCTTATCTCCGATGAAGAGAACCCGGACATGAAACTGCGCGTTTACATTACCGGCGGCGGTTGCAGTGGCTTCCAGTATGGCTTCACCTTCGATGACAAGGTCAACGACGGCGACATGACCATTGAAAAATCCGGCGTTGCTCTGGTGGTTGACCCGATGAGCCTGCAATATCTGGTAGGCGGTTCGGTGGATTACACCGAAGGTCTGGAAGGTTCGCGCTTTATCGTGACTAACCCGAATGCAAAAACCACCTGTGGTTGTGGTTCGTCATTTAGCATCTAAATGGCACAAGCACAAAAAAGCCCGTCTGCCATTTGAATGGCACACGGGCTTTTCTTTTTGACGGTTACCACTCTACCGTAACTAATTTACTTCCCACTGATACGCCCGGAACATCTGCCAGCGGGCTTTCGCTGATATGCGGCTGGCTGAAGCTTTGCTGCGCGCAACTGACAGAAGGTTGGTTGCCGTTCACGCTGACTGCGCAGGTCGGCATGATGGTCAGACTGATGTCGATTTCTCCACTGCTCGTTCCTGCAAAAGCAGAGAGCGGACTCAGGGCAATAAGCGCACTGAGTAAAAGGTGTTTCATAAATTGTTTCCTGGTGTCGTCAGGTAATGCAAAAAAAGCTAAGAATTAAAAACAGTTATCGGATCCTCACCACGGCTTCTTTAGTAAATTTGCATAAATGCAAACTTTCGGCCTGAAGTGGTTTCATTCTGTTCAGAGGCTCATAAAGGCTTCTGTTATCAGCGTACTCTTTGAATTACCAGAAAATAATCACATCACCAAAATAGATTATCTGATGTAATTTCAGGACGGGATAATAACAGAAGTTGGAAGGCCTGAATTTGATTTTGTGCAATAAACCATCAAATCAGAAAAGGCCTACACCCTGTCAGCAGAAAGGGCAGGAAGCCGGTAGCGAAGGGATTAGCGCGCGGGCAAGGCGTGCAGCTGTGTGCAGAGCTGTGCGGCGGCCAGCATAATGCGGGGTCCGGCACGGCTAAACCAATCGGCTTCGACGGTCACGACGGGGACATTCAGGGCCGGTTGCCAGAAAGCCGTTACGCTCTCTTTTTGTTGTTTTCCGCCACTTATGACAATGGCTTGTGGCTGACGGGATAAAACCTGCTCACGGCTGACCTGAGGCCAGGGCGCACGGCTGTCGGCGAAGATGTTTTCAGCACCGCACAGCGACACAATTTCACTTTGCAGCGTTTTTGAAGCGGCAGTAAATAGCGGTTGCGTGCCGAACTGAATAAATACCGGCAGCGGATTCGCACGGGCATATTGCTTCTTCAGACTGTCGCGCTCCTGAAGGATTTGCAACGCGGCCTGTTTAGCGGCTTGCGGGTCAGGACTGTAAGCCGCCAACTGCTCCAGTGCCCCGGCCACCTGTTCGATAGTTTCCGGATCAAGATACAAAACCGGGATCCCCAGCGACGCTATCTGATCGAGCGGACGCTGCGGATTGCCGCCACGCCACGCCAGCACCAGATCCGGTTTCAATGCCAGTACGCGCTCGACATTCACCCCCTGCCAGCTGGCAACCTGTTCCAGTTTCTTCGCCTGTGGCGGGAAATCAGAATAGGCGCTGACGCCTACCAGTTGGTTGCCCAGCCCGGCGGCGTAAGCCAGTTCTGTCAGATTCGGGGCCAGACTCACGACGCGTTGTGCCGGTTGCGCTATGGCTGCAAGCGGCAGCCATAAACAGAGCAACCAGCCTGAAACACGAAGGATCACGCGTTGTCGCCGTTCGCCAGCGCCTGCAACATGGCGTCGATCATCAGTGTTGACTGCTCGGCGGCTACGACCAGGAACTCTTCGAAGCTTAAGTGAGACTCGCTGTCGGCCACGTCAGAAATGGCGCGCACGACCACGAATGGCGTACCAAATAGATGGCACACATGGCCGATGGCCGCCGCTTCCATTTCCACCGCCGCGACGGTCGGGAAGGTCGCACGGATACGCGCCAGAGGAGCGGCACCGTTGATAAAGGCATCACCGCTGCACACCAGGCCGCGTATGGCGTTCAGATCCAGCTGGCGAATACAGGTTTCAGCCAGTTCGATCAGCGCCGGATCCGCAGTGAAAGCCGCAGGGCAACCCGCCATCTGGCCGGGCTCATAACCGAAGGCCGTTACGTCAGCATCGTGATAACGTACTTCTTCGGACACCACGATATCGCCCACTTTCAAGGTTTTCGCCAAACCACCCGCCGAACCGGTGTTGATCACCACGTCCGGTTTACACAATTCCAGCAGTAGCGTTGTGCCCATTGCCGCAGAGACTTTACCAATGCCTGATTTCAGCAGCGCCACATCAATGCCATGCAGCTGACCTGTATAGATTTCGCATCCTGCGCGTTCGATGGTTTTACGGTTGATGATTTTGTCGCGCAGCAGGGTAACTTCCTGTTCCATTGCGCCAATGATGCCAACTTTCATAGTTTTACTCGCAGATTGAGGAGGGAATTGACTGTTTTATAACAAGTCCGATACGCGATAGTCTATCATGGCTATTAACAAGTGATCATGCGTTGGGTTGCTGGCGGGAAGCCAGAAGAGTGCCTCGGTGGCTGAAAAGGGTAGGGAACATGTCCGGGATCGATTTTAAGAACAAATTCAATTTCCAGCGTCCTTTCAGTCCTGCGATTGAGGCGCGTGATGAATATGATGTGGTGCGCCAGTTTGAAAGCGACCGCGGGCGCATTATCAACTCGGCGGCGATCCGCCGGCTGCAACAGAAAACCCAGGTTTTCCCGCTGGAAAAAAATGCCGCGGTGCGCAGCCGCCTGACTCACTCTCTGGAAGTTCAGCAGGTCGGGCGTCATATTGCCAAAGAGATTTTGCACCGCCTGCGTAAGCAGGGAAAACTCGATACGCTCGGTTTAACCGATTTTACGGATCCTTTCGAAAGCGTGGTCGAAATGGCCTGCCTGATGCACGATATCGGCAATCCGCCGTTCGGTCATTTTGGCGAATCGGCGATCAACAACTGGTTCGCCAGACGGATGGATATCCCTAGTTGCGGGCTGGTGCCGCAAAGCGCCGACAGCTGCACGTTCAATTTCCTGCGTCTGCTGGAAGGAGAGGATCAGCTCAACCTGTTGCGCAGTAAAATCCGTCATGACTTATGTAATTTTGACGGCAATGCGCAGGCTATCCGGCTGGTCTTTACCCTGCTTAAACTCAACCTGACGTTCTCACAAACCGCCTGCATTCTAAAATATACCCGCCCGGCCTACTGGGCCGCACCGATGCCGGAAAATCATGCATATCTGATGAAAAAACCGGGCTTTTATCTGGCGGAAGAGCCGTTCATTGAACGGTTGCGCGAAGAGCTGGATATGGGGGAGTTCAGCCGTTTCCCGCTGACCTACATTATGGAAGCCGCGGATGACATTTCTTACTGCATTGCCGATCTGGAAGATGCCGTAGAGAAGAATATTTTCAGCGTGGAGCAGTTGTTTGACCATCTGGAACGTGAGTGGGGCGAAGGGATAAAAGGCGACTGGTTCGAAAAAGTGGTGCGCACGGCCTATCAGAAAATGAATAAGGCTAAGACTTTTCGCAATCCGGTAGATTATTTCTTCATGGAGCTGCGGGTTCAAACCGTTAAACATCTGGTTCCCCATGCCGCCATTCGTTTCATCGATAATCTGCCCGCCATATTTGAAGGGAGCTTTAATCAGGCGTTACTTGAGGATGTGAGTCAGGCTAATAGATTGTTAAAAATATATAAAAGCGTGGCGTTTAAACACGTGTTTAATCATCACGAAGTCGAAGAGCTGGAATTACAAGGTTATCGGGTCATTAGCGGACTACTGGATATTTATAGTCCGATTCTCGATATGCCGTTACAGGAATTCCGCCAACTGGTTAGCGACGATACGCACCGCCAGTATCCGATTGAAACCCGTCTCTTTCACAAGTTATCTGCCAAGCACCGTCTGGCCTATAACGAGGCCGTCACAAGACTTAGCCAGCAACCAGAAAATCAGCAACAAATTGGTGAGTTTTATTACCGTGCCCGCATGATTCAGGATTATATCAGTGGCATGACAGATCTTTACGCTTACGATGAATACCGTCGCCTGATGGCTGCCGAATAATATATCCGCCACCGTTTGTCGGGCGTTTTTTGGCAACGTCACCCGCCCGTCTTGGGCCGCCGTGTGGTAATGCGAATTATTTTGGATCGTTCACTTGAATAGCCGTCAACAAGACAGATATTTATTTCATGACGTGATTTGGTTAAAAAGTAGTCTTTTGTAAATAACCACAATAATTTTTTACCATTGTAATTTCGACCAAAATGAACTTCACGTTTTTAATAATATCTCAGTACCACGACTACCAAGCAAGGTAACCGGCTACGGTTGCCACGTATAATTTTAAGAACTCATTAAAGAGATTACGACTGATGAAAAAATCTACTCTATTCCTAAGCGCATTAGCGTTAAGTATTGGACTGGCTGTGGCCCCGGTTTCATCGGCGTTTGCCGCAGAAACGGCCTCTTCAAGCACAACTCAAGTTCCAAGTCTGGCTCCTATGCTGGAAAAAGTGATGCCTTCTGTGGTCAGTGTGAACGTTGAAGGCAGCGCAGAAGTGAAAACGCCACGCATGGGCCAGCAGTTCCAGCAGTTCTTCGGCCAGAATTCGCCGCTGTGTCAGGACGGTTCACCGTTCCAGAGCTCACCGGTCTGCCAGGGTCAGGGACAAGAAGGAGCACCGCAGGCACCTCAGCAGCAGAAAGAAGATTTCCGTGCACTGGGTTCCGGTGTGATCATCGATGCCGATAAAGGCTATGTGGTGACCAACAACCACGTGGTGGATAACGCCACTAAAATCACCGTACAACTTAACGATGGCCGTAAATTCGAAGCGAAAGTGATCGGTAAAGACCCGCGCTCAGATATCGCGGTTATCCAGCTGATTGACGCGAAAAACCTGACGGCGATTAAAATCGCGGACTCCGAGCAGCTGCGCGTCGGTGACTACACTGTGGCAATCGGTAACCCGTATGGTCTGGGCGAAACCGCAACTTCCGGTATCGTTTCAGCGCTGGGACGTAGTGGCCTGAACATCGAAAACTACGAAAACTTTATCCAGACTGACGCCGCGATTAACCGTGGTAACTCTGGTGGTGCGTTGGTGAACCTGAACGGTGAACTGATCGGTCTGAACACCGCGATCCTCGCGCCGGACGGCGGTAACATCGGTATCGGCTTTGCGATCCCGAGTAACATGGTGCAGAACCTGTCCAAGCAAATGATCGAATTTGGTCAGGTGAAACGCGGTGAACTGGGCATTATGGGTACCGAGCTGAACTCTGAACTGGCGAAAGCCATGAAGGTTGACGCACAACGCGGTGCCTTTATCAGCCAGGTGATGCCGAAGTCTGCGGCGCAGAAAGCCGGTATTAAAGCGGGCGACGTGATCCTGAGTATGAACGGTAAACCGATCAGCAGCTTTGCCTCCTTCCGCGCCGATATTGGTACGCTGCCAATTGGTACCAAAGTGACGCTGGGCCTGCTGCGCGATGGCAAACCGGTGAACGTTGATGTCACCATTGAGCAGAGCACGCAGACCGCGAAAGTCGACTCCGGCAATATTTACACCGGCATCGAAGGTGCTGAACTGAGCAACGGTCAGGCCGGCGATCAGAAAGGCGTAAAAGTGGACTCGGTGAAAGCGGGCAGTGCTGCGGCACGCGTTGGCCTGAAAAAGGATGACGTGATCCTCGGTGTGAACCAGCAGAAGGTCACTAACCTGGGTGAACTGCGCAAAATTCTCGACAGCAAACCTTCCGTGTTGGCGCTGGATGTGCAACGTGGTGACACCTCGATTTACCTGTTAGCACAATAATCTTTGCGGCTTAACCGCACTGAAAAAGGCACGCTTCGGCGTGCCTTTTTTTATGCTAAAAAGGGGTTCCGATGCAGACAGAAAACTGGAGCAGACTGACTGCCTCTTCGTAGCAGACTATGATTAAGGGTAAAACCAAACAAAGAGGCTGACATCTGGTGGGCGATTGTCGGTGATAACGCCTGACTTGTTGAAACAGGAGCTATATGAAAATAGTGATCGCACCGGATTCATACAAAGAAAGTTTGTCTGCTTTGGATGTGGCAAAAGCCATTGAAAGTGGGTTTCGCGAAGTATTTCCTGATGCCGAGTACGTCAAACTGCCGGTTGCCGATGGCGGAGAAGGCACGGTTGAAGCGATGGTTGCGGCAACCGGCGGCCGGACAGTGAAGGTTAATGTCACTGGCCCACTCGGGGATCCTCTGGAGGCATTCTTCGGCTTGTCCGGGGATGAGGCTGTGGCCTTTATCGAAATGGCGGCAGCCAGCGGACTGGAAAGTGTGCCCAGCGGCAAACGTAATCCTCTCAAGACCACCTCTTTCGGCACCGGTGAACTGATCCGTGCCGCGCTGGATTACGGTGTGAAGCACTGCATTATTGGTATCGGCGGGAGTGCGACAAACGACGGCGGGTCCGGCATGATGCAGGCGCTTGGGGCAAAACTGCTGACCAAAGAGGGCGAACAGATTGGCTATGGTGGCGGCGAACTGGCGAGACTCGACAGTATTGATATTAGCAGGCTGGATCCGCGCATTAAACACTGCCGCTTTGAGGTGGCCTGTGATGTGACCAATCCGCTGACCGGCAAACAGGGGGCTTCGGCAGTATTTGGCCCACAAAAAGGGGCGACACCGGAGATGATCGGGCGGCTCGACAGTTATCTCAGTCACTATGCTGACGTGATCCGCCGCGATTTGCATATTGATGTCGGTAATATTCCGGGTGGCGGTGCCGCAGGCGGCATGGGAGCAGCGCTGCATGCTTTTTGCAAAGCAGACCTGCGTCAGGGCATTGAAATCGTCACCGAAGCGCTCGGTCTGGATGCACTGGTGAAAGACGCGACGCTGGTGATCACCGGCGAAGGGCGCATCGATAGCCAGAGTATTAACGGCAAGGTGCCTATCGGCGTAGCGCGTGTCGCCAAGCGTTATAACAAACCGGTGATTGGTATCGGCGGCAGTCTGACGAAAGATGTCGATGTGGTGTTTGATCACGGTCTGGACGCCGTGTTTAGCGTGCTTTACAGCATCTGCACGCTGGAGGAAGCACTGGACAACGCGACCGACAATTTGCGTAAGACGGCGCGGAACATCGCGGCCACCATCAGACTGGCGCAAAAATTGTAGTCAGTGCTTTGGCGCGGGCAGAACCGGCACCGAGATGAAAATCTGTGCCGGTTTTTTTATTTGTCATCTGTACCTTTACCCCGCCTTGTTTGCTGCGTTAGGTTTGGGTATTGAATATGTGACGACGCTGATAATGGAAACCTATTATGTCCAAGCCTGATTTCTCCGAGCCTTATGATTTTTCTGAACTCTATGATTTATCCTCGCTGTATGACTTTTCCACTCAACCCGTGAATACGCAGACCAAAGGTCTGGGTGTATTGCCTGAAGATCCCTGTATGGCGGATATCGGCGAGCAGGGCTGGAACATTCTGCGTGAAGAGGTCAGCCTGCCGGTGGCGGTGCTGCTGGAAGAGCGCATTGAACATAATCTGTCGTGGATGCGTGAATTTATCAGCCGCTATAAGCTGAAGCTGGCGCCGCACGGCAAAACCACCATGAGCCCGGAACTGTATCAGTTACAGCTGGACTACGGTGCCTGGGGGATCACGCTGGCGACTGCGCCGCAGGTCAACGCCGCGTTCCAGCATGGCGTGCGGCGGGTGATCATGGCGAACCAGCTGACCGGCAAAGCTAATATGGCAATTATCGCCGGGTTGTTGGCCCGTGACAGTGAATTTGATTTCACCTGCATCGTGGACTCTGCCGCTAACGTAGATGCGTTGGGCGACTATTTCTCCGCGTGTGGCAAAACGCTACGCGTGCTGCTGGAATATGGCGTGACGGGCGGACGGACCGGCATACGCAATGCCGAACAGGAGCAACAGGTGCTCGATGCCATCCAGCGCTGGCCGGCGTCTCTCCGGCTGGTGGGCGTGGAGATTTACGAGGGCGTGATTGACGAAGAAGCACCGATCCGCGCCTTCCTGCAACACGTCATGAACCGCACTGAAGCGCTGGCGCAGGCTGGCCGGTTTGCCGAACCGACGGTGATCCTGACCGGTGCCGGCTCGGCGTGGTATGACGTGGTGGCCGAAGAGTTCAGCCGCAGTGACAAATATCTGGATGAGGCACAATGTTTCACCCTCGATGTTATCCTGCGTTCCGGTTGCTACCTGACACATGACGCCGGGATATATGAGAAAGCTAATCGGCGCATTCAGGTGCAAAATCCGGTGGCACGTGAAATGAACAGCAGCCTGCAACCGGCGTTGCAGGTATGGGCCTATGTGCAATCTTTGCCGGAGCCGGGCAGGGCAATTATTGGTCTGGGAAAACGTGATGCCGGAGGCGACGCAGGCTTCCCAGTGGCCGCCGGGCATTTCCGTCCTGTCACTGCACATTCGGTGGGATATACCACGGTGGTTCCGGCTGATAAGCGTTGGGAAATAACCAAGATGATGGATCAGCACGCCTTTATGTCGCTGCCTCAGGATGCCGATATTCAGGTGGGCGATATGCTGTTATTTGATATTTCACACCCTTGCCTGACTTTCGATAAATGGCGTCAGTTGCTGCGGGTGAACGAACAGTGGGATGTGACCGGAGCGGTAACTACCTGGTTCTGATCGGTTCAATAGGTCTGTAAAAAAGCCCGGCCCATGATACGTCATCAAGGGCCGGGCTTTTTATTGCTCATAAAACCTTAACGGGTGGTCAGTTGTCCCGCAGCGGCCAACGCTTTTTCAGCTTCAAGCTGCGCTGCCTGATGCTCTTCTTTATATTTCAGGCGGTCCCAGGCGCGGAAGAAGGGATAGTAAATCACCAGTGAAATCGCCAGATTCACCACCTGTATCACCGTGCCGGAGATATGTCCGCCGGTCGCCAGATAGCCACTGATAAATATTGGTGTAGTAAACGGCAGGGCGATGCCCACCGGCGGCGTCACCAGCCCGGTTGCCATCGCGGTGTAGGTGACAATCACCAGTATCACCGGGGTCAGGATAAACGGAATGGCGAAATACGGGTTCATCACCAGCGGGATACCAAACACCATCGGTTCGCTGATGTTAAACAGGCAGCCCGGCGCGGCAATTTTACCTAGTTGTTTCATCTGTGCGCTGCGCGCGCGGATCAGCATGAAGATCACCAGTCCAAGCAGTGCACCGGTCCCGCCGGGGGCAATCCATAAATCATAGAACTGTTGGGTAATAATGTGCGGAACCGGCTGACCGGCCTGAAACGCGGTCAGGTTTTCGGACATGTTTGACAGCCAAACCGGCTGGATAAACACCAGCACGATGGCGTCGCCGTGCAGCCCAACCATCCACAGTAAGCCAATCAGGATCACCGAGAAGATCATGCCCGGTAACGTGCCGCCAATGTGGTGCATCGGAATACCGATAATGGTGGCGATCATATTATTGATGTTGCCAAACGGCGTGGCTTCCACGCCCAGGCGTAGCGCTAGCACCACGGCCATCACCGCAAACCCCGGGATCAGCGCCAGGAAGGATTTCGCCACCGCCGGCGGTACGCCCGCGGGCATATTAATGACGAAATTGCGGTCATGGACAAACCGGTAGATTTCAGTCGACAGAATGGCAATCACAATCGCCACAAACAGCCCTTGACTGCCGATAAAGTTCATCGGCAACACGCCTTTGACGATCTGTTCGGTGGCCCCGTTCAGTGGCTGAAACAGCGTGTTTTGCGGAATGGTCATGATGAAGGCCACAAGCGAAACTGCACCGGTAGTCAGCGGATCGAGCGTCTTATATTTCTCGGCAAGACGGTAGGCGATACCAAAGCTGGAGATGATCGCCATGATGTCGTAGGTGGCTTTTACCGGATAGAGCAATTTTTCGCGCCATGCCGCCCCAAACACTTCGCCCATCATGTTGGCGTAGCTTGGAATGGGCAGGTAGGCGAAAATCAGAAAGAAGGATCCAATCAGCATAAAGGGCATATTGAGGATGATGCCGTCGCGTACCGATAGGACGTGTTTTTGCGAGGCAATTTTTAAAGCAAAAGGCAAAACATAGCGTTCGAGCAGGACATTCGGTTTAGACACTACACACCCCCTGAGCGGATGATTTCCGCGCTGTTTTTATTAACGGCTGTTTTTATTAACGCCTATATGGTTTATGGCTGGTTACGTGAATCAACTAACTGAACTAAAAGTCGGGCGTAAAGGTAAAGCATTCATGCAGCCGCAACGGGTTGCGCAGCGGCGGGGGGCAGACGGCGATAAAGCTCAATCATATCGATGGCTAAATCCTGAATTACCATCGCATTCATCAGGTGGTCCTGTGCATGAACCGTGATCAGATTGACCGGAATTTTACCGCAGCCTTCATCCATGCCAATCAGTTCGGTCTGCATGCCATGGGCATGTGAAACGGCCTGGCGGGATTCGACCATTGCCTGCTCGGCTGCCGAAAAATCGCCGCGGCGCGCTTGCTGCAATGCCATCATGGCGTGGCTACGAGCGCTTCCTGCGTGTACCAGCAATTCCATAATCGTATTTTCCAGATCCATGCGTTTCCCCTCTTTCTCAAATTGATGACGGTTAACGGGCGGTGTTCCGGCGCTGGCCCGTCTGGTGGCAGCGTCGGGAAGATAAATTACATTTCACGCCATAAAAATAAAAAAAAGAGAGCGCTCTCATTTTTGAGTTTAAAAAAATCAGCTGACGCAAAAAAATGTTCCCGGCACAAAAAGGGATGGCGGAAAACTGCGCAACTGATGGGATAGAGTTAAACCAAAGTGATCGGGGGTTGTAAATACCTCCCGATCATAGGATTTTTATATGAGGAGTAAATAATGTACAAATTCATGCAGTTATTGTTATCGCAATGTAAAACTATTTTCCGTAAGTGAGATCTCAAGCAAGCCTGGGCCACAGAAGATTTAGGTTCTAAGGTGCAATTGCGCCGCGCGTGTCACATTCTCTATTTCATCCAGCAATTCGAGCCACTCAGGTTCCAGTTCCTCTGCCGCGACGTTTTTACGCAGTTGCTGCTCGATGTAAAAACAGAGCTGTTTCAGGCGGGGCACGCCGCTGTAGCTGCAACTGCCATGTAATTTGTGGATCAGGGAAAGAATGTCCGGATCGGATTCACCCTGCGCCACCGCATTCACGCGTTCACTGACCTGCGGCAGGAAATCGACCAGCATTTGCAGCAGATCACGGGCCAGCGATTCTTTATTAGCCGACTGACGAAGGGCTAGCTGCCAGTCCAGCGTACTGGCGGGCTGATGGTCAGCCACCTGATTTAGCGGCGACTCCTGCGGGGTGTGATGTGAATAATGGCGTGCCAGCACGCGTTTAAGCATACTTTCGTCAATCGGCTTCGCCAGATAGTCATCCATACCTACTTTCAGCAATTGCTCACGTTCGCCGCTCAGTGAGTGGGCGGTGACGGCGACAATCGGCGTTTGGGCGTGGTGCGGCATCTGGTGAATAATTTCACTGGCGCGGATACCGTCGATATCCGGCATCTGAATATCCATCAGAATGATATCCAGATCGTTGTTACGCGCCATGTCGATGGCTTCTTCCCCGCTGTGGCAGAGCAGGGTGGTCTCCACCAGCTCCTCCAGCAACGTACCAATCAGCTTCAGATTTGCCGGGTTATCGTCTACCGCCATGGCCGTCAGTGGCAGGCGTGAGGTTCTCGGATCCGTGGCTAACACCACTGTGGCCGGGCGTTCATCCAGCAGCATCGGCAAGAGTCGCAGGCTCGAAACGGGCTTGATCAGGCAGGCCTGAACGCCGCGCGTTTTCAGGTTTTCTGCATCGACCTGAAACTCACTCGGCAGCGCCAGCAGCAGGCGGTCAGTCATGCTCAGCACTTTTTGCAGGCGCACGTCGTAATCCGATAACCTGTGATCCAGTTTGACCGGAATGCTGCACAGCATCAGGTCGTAATGCGAATCAGGCAGCGCCTGAATGGTGGTGCGGTGGACGACATCCAGAGGCGTGGATTGCAGAATTTCCAGCGTGGCCTTGGCCGCCGCCGGGTTGGATTCCACATAAGCCATGCGCTTGCCTTCAAGGCAGGACATGGAAACCGGCGTAATGTGACGGTTGTCGTTCAGCTCCAGCGTGATGTGGAACCAGAACGTCGAGCCACGGTTGATCTGGCTGTAGAAGCTGATATCACCGCCCATCTCCTTGACCAGCCTTTGAGTGATCACCAGCCCGAGCCCGGTGCCGCCGTGACGGCGCGAAATACTGGCATCGGCCTGACGGAAAGCCTGGAACAGCTGCGACTGCTGACGCTCTGAAATACCGATCCCGGTGTCATGGATTTGTACTTCCAGCTCGACCTGCAAATTGTTCTGCGAGCGAACTTCCACATTGATATCAATGTTGCCGTTTTCGGTGAATTTAATGGCATTTCCCAGTAAATTGGTCACCACTTGTTGCAGGCGCATCGGGTCGCCGAGCACACTTTCCGGCACGTTGTTGTGTATGTTGAGGGTCAGTTCCAGCCCTTTATCATGAGCGGTGTGTGCCAGCAGAATCACCACTTCATCGAGCATTTCACGTAATGAGAAAGGAATGTGTTCGAGTACTAACTTACCGGCTTCCAGTTTCGAGAAGTCGAGAACGTCGTTGATGATGGTCAGCAGATTATTCGCTGAACGCTCAATGGTTTGTAGATAGTCGGCCTGAGTCGGCGACAGCGGCGTTTTCAGCGTCTGGCGGGTAAAACCAATCACGCCGTTAAGCGGGGTACGCAGTTCGTGGGACATGTTGGCGAGGAATTCAGATTTGATACGTGCTGCTTCCTGCGCACGCTTTTTGGCTAAATCCAGCTCGACGTTCTGGATTTCCATCTGTTCGAGAGTTTCACGCAGATCTGAGGTGGCCTGATCGATATTCTGCTGCACCTCTTCATGGTAAGCCGTCAGCGACATCGCCATCGAGTTGATGCCGTTTTTCAGCATACTGAGCTCGCCAAGCATATTGCCCTCGACGCGGCTGTCGAGCTGACCGCGGCGGATACGGTCAACGGTGTTGACCATATTGCGGATAGGACCGGTCACGTCACGCATCAGCCGGTAGGCAAACAGGGTGGCAATCCCGAGGCAAAGCAGCAGCAACATCGTTGAGACAAAGGCTTCCTGATATTGCTGTAAACGCACTGAACTCAGATCCAGCTCGATGGCGATGTACCCCAGATTACGCGCCGGCGGATCGTTGGCGGCGTCATCATCGGGCGTATTGTGGTTCTCTGCGAGAATAGGTGTACGCAGAATCAGCGAGTCGCCGACGCGGTTTTGGGTCAGCTCACGCGGGATTTTACTCAGCGATGGCACCTGCAATATGCCACCTTCGCGCAGCGAATTGGAGGTGGCGAACAGTTTATTGTCCGCATCGAAGACGCTGATGGCCCGGACAATTTCAGAGTGATTACGGTGCAGACGGCTGATCAACTTTTTCACCGGGTCACGCTCCCGGAAGGTCATCCCGTACTCACTGGCCACCGCGAGTGGCTCGATAATACTGGAACCGGAATCGATCAACTGTTTTTGCAGCTCATTATAACGATGCACCACAAAGAAAGTGCTGAGCAGCAAACCAATCATCAAAGTGGGTGCCAAAATTAAGATCATCATCCGTGCGCGGAGGCTATATTTGGTCATGAGGTTCCAATGTGGGAGAATCAGTGGCTGACGTAAGCTTAATGAACCAGCGTGCAATCGACAAATAATAGCCAGATTCTACTCCCAGAACGGTTGTGTGACGACCCGGTAAACAGCGGGGAATCAGAAGGTGTTGCCACGCTGGGAGCGAATGGGCAAGATAATGCCCTTCGCATATCGAAGACTTTTTTATCAACCCGTCTGCCGCCGACTGGCAGCAGAATTGTAGGGAGAGGGTATGGTTGCGGTAAGAAGTGCACATTTGAACACGGCAGGCGAGTTTGCGCTCGACGACTGGATCACCAGTTTAGGCCTCTCCAGCACGCAATCATGTGAGCGTTTAGCCGAAACCTGGCGCTACTGCGAACAACAGACTCAGGGCCATCCTGATGCCTCGCTGCTTTTGTGGCGCGGGCTGGAGATGGTTGAGATCCTTTCTACCCTCAGTATGGACAACGACAGTATGCGTGCTGCGCTGCTGTTCCCGCTGGTTGATGTCGGCATTATCGACGAAGAGACGCTCACCCTACAGTTTGGTAAAGGCATCACCGATCTGGTCCACGGCGTGCGCGATATGGACGCCATCCGCCAGCTGAAAGCCACGCAAAATGATTCGATGGCTTCCGAGCAGGTCGACAACGTGCGCCGCATGTTGCTGGCGATGGTGGAAGATTTTCGCTGCGTAGTGCTTAAACTCGCCGAGCGAATTGCCCACCTGCGTGAAGTGAAAGATGCGCCTGAAGAAGAGCGCGTTCTGGCCGCCAAAGAGTGCAACAATATCTATGCGCCGCTGGCAAACCGGCTAGGTATCGGCCAACTGAAGTGGGAACTGGAAGATTTCAGTTTCCGCTATTTGCATCCTGATGAATACAAACGCATCGCCAAGCTGCTGCATGAGCGTCGTATCGACCGTGAGCAGTACATTGACGATTTCGTCTCCACCGTACGCGGTGCGATGGCCGAAGAGGGCATCAAAGTTGATGTCTATGGCCGTCCGAAACACATCTACAGCATCTGGCGCAAGATGCAGAAAAAAGCGCTGTCTTTTGACGAACTGTTCGATGTTCGCGCAGTGCGTATCGTGGTTGAACGTTTACAGGACTGCTACGCGGCGCTTGGGATCGTGCATACCCATTTCCGCCATCTGCCGGATGAGTTCGACGACTACGTCGCCAACCCGAAACCGAACGGTTATCAGTCGATTCACACCGTGGTACTCGGGCCGCGCGGTAAAACGCTGGAAGTGCAGATCCGTACCCGCCAGATGCATGAAGATGCCGAACTGGGCGTCGCGGCGCACTGGAAATACAAAGAAGGCACCGCCGTGGTGGGGGGTCGCAGCGGTGGCTACGAAGGCCGCATTGCGTGGCTGCGTAAACTTATCGCGTGGCAGGAAGAGATGGCGGATTCGGGCGAAATGCTCGACGAAGTGCGCAGCCAGGTCTTTGATGATCGCGTTTACGTGTTTACCCCGAAAGGAGATGTCATCGATCTGCCAATGGGCTCGACGCCGCTCGACTTCGCCTACCACATTCACAGCGATGTCGGACACCGCTGTATCGGCGCCAAAATTGGTGGGCGCATCGTGCCGTTCACCTATCAGCTGCGTATGGGCGATCAGATTGAAATCATCACCCAGAAGCACCCGAACCCAAGCCGCGACTGGCTGAACCCGAATCTCGGCTATGTTACCACCAGCCGCGGGCGGTCGAAGATCCACAACTGGTTCCGTAAACAGGATCGCGACAAAAACATTATCGCCGGTAAGCAGATCCTCGACGACGAGCTGGACAAGTTGGAAATCAGCCTCAAGGATGCTGAGAAACTACTGCTGCCGCGCTACAACGTGAATTCGCTGGACGAAGTTCTGGCCGCGATTGGCAATGGTGATATCCGCCTCAATCAGATGATCAACTTCCTGCAATCTCAGTTGAAAAAACCGAGTGCAGAGGAGCTGGACAAAGAAGCGATGCGCCAGCTGACGCAAAAAACCACACCGGCACCCCAGCGTAACAGCGGGAAAGACAATGGCCGCGTAGTGGTTGAAGGCGTGGGCAATCTGATGCATCACATTGCGCGCTGCTGTCAGCCGATACCGGGCGACGAGATTGTCGGATATATCACGCAGGGCCGTGGGATCTCTATTCACCGGGCCGATTGTGATCAGCTGGAAGATTTGCGGCTGAACGCACCGGAGCGCGTTGTGGATGCCGTGTGGGGCGAAAGCTACTCCAGTGGTTATTCGCTGGTCGTGCGCGTGGTGGCCAATGACCGCAGCGGATTACTGCGCGATATCACTACCATTCTCGCCAACGAAAAGGTCAACGTGCTGGGCGTTGCCAGCCGCAGCGACACCAAACAGCAGCTGGCGACTATCGATATGGATATCGAGATTTACAACCCGCAGGTGCTTGGCCGTGTGATTGCCAAACTTAACCAGCTACCGGACGTGATTGACGCCAAACGTCTTCATGGCAACTAAGCATTATCAGTGTGTAAGGCCCCCCAGTCGGGCCTTTCTTATTTTTGCCTTATCAAAATCTTTTAAAAACGGATCCACCCATGACTGAATCAGCCCTGCAACGTTTGCTCACTATCATGAAAACCCTACGAGATCCGGTTGCCGGATGCCCGTGGGATAAGGAGCAAACCTTCGCCACCATCGCGCCTTATACGCTGGAAGAGACCTACGAAGTGCTGGACGCTATTGCGCGCAATGACTATGACGATGTGCGCGATGAACTGGGTGATCTGTTGTTTCAGGTGGTGTTTTACGCCCAGATGGGCAGCGAGCAGGGGCTGTTTGAATTTGACGATATCTGCCATGCCATCTCCGACAAACTCGAACGCCGCCATCCGCAAATTTTCGGCGCTGAAGCGGCCTGGTCAAAAGAGGCCAGCAGCAAAGATGTGCTGGTAAAATGGGAAGCGCGCAAAGCGCTGGAGCGGGCGGATAAATCTCTGCATTCGGCGCTGGACGATATTCCTTCGGCGCTGCCTGCCTTGATGAAAGCGCACAAAATTCAGAAACGCTGTGCCAACGTGGGTTTTGACTGGACCACCCTCGGGCCGGTTTTGGATAAAGTCTACGAAGAGATCGACGAAGTGATGTTTGAAGCCAAACAGGTGGTGGTCGATGAAGAGAAGCTTGGCGAAGAGATTGGTGATCTGCTCTTTGCGACGGTTAATCTTTCCCGCCATCTGGGCCACAAAGCCGAAGATGCGCTTCAGGCGGCTAACCGTAAATTCGAACGCCGTTTCCGTCAGGTGGAGCAGATTATCCGTGAGCAGGAGCTGACCATGGAACAGGCGACCCTCGACCAGATGGAAGAAGCCTGGCAGCAGGTGAAGCAGGGCGAAGCCGTAAAAGCCCCGCTCTGACTTTGATCGCCGACAATATCTGTGGGTGCTGAAACGGTTAAGCTCAGTACCCATAAACGGCTTAAGGCCTGAGAGAAAAGAGTAAAGTCCAACAAATTGATATCTAAGATGTTTTAGTGAGTCATACCGGCATGATTGAAAGTTTCTTTCGCTAACATATTGTTTTTGAAAGAATGAGAGAATGACGCTGGCAGGGTTAACCCTTCTGAACTGACGGTAAGGAAAACGATGATGAACAGCAAAACCTTTATTTGTGGCGCACACAAGGTTCCGGTATACTGTTTTCCCGTCTTGGTTACTCCATCATCTTTAAACCTAACCTCTCAGGTTCAGCATGACAACTAATTATATTTTTGTGACCGGCGGGGTCGTATCCTCTCTGGGTAAAGGCATTGCCGCAGCCTCTCTGGCGGCTATTCTCGAAGCCCGTGGCCTCAACGTGACCATGATGAAACTGGACCCGTATATCAACGTGGATCCCGGTACCATGAGCCCGACCCAACACGGCGAAGTCTTCGTAACCGAAGATGGCGCTGAAACGGATCTGGACCTCGGTCACTACGAGCGCTTCATTCGTACCAAAATGACCCGTCGCAATAACTTCACTACCGGGCGTATCTACTCCGACGTGCTGCGCAAAGAGCGCCGCGGCGACTATCTCGGCGCAACCATTCAGGTTATCCCGCACATCACCAATAACATCAAAGAACGCATCATCGAAGGCGGCGAAGGCCATGATGTTGTGCTGGTGGAGATTGGCGGTACCGTAGGTGATATCGAATCCCTGCCGTTCCTGGAGGCGATTCGCCAGATGGCGGTTGATGTGGGCCGTGAGCACACGCTGTATATGCACCTGACGCTGGTGCCGTATATGGCGGCTGCCGGTGAAGTAAAAACCAAACCAACCCAGCACTCGGTGAAAGAGCTGCTGTCGATTGGTATTCAACCAGACGTACTGATTTGCCGTTCGGATCGTGCCGTTCCGGCCAACGAACGCGCCAAAATCGCGCTGTTCTGTAACGTGCCCGAAAAAGCCGTTATCTCGCTTAAAGATGTTGATTCCATTTATAAAATCCCGGCCCTCTTGAAATCTCAGGGTCTTGACGACTATATTTGTAAACGCTTTAACCTGACCCCGCCGGAAGCCAATCTGAGCGAGTGGGAGCAGGTTGTTTACGAAGAAGCTAATCCGGGTGGCGAAGTCACTATCGGTATGGTGGGTAAATACATTGAGCTACCAGACGCTTATAAGTCTGTGATTGAAGCACTCAAACACGGTGGGCTGAAAAATCGCCTGACGGTAAACATCAAACTTATCGACTCTCAGGATGTCGAAACGCGTGGTGTTGAAGTGCTTAAAGGGCTGGACGCGATCCTTATCCCTGGTGGCTTCGGCTACCGTGGTGTGGAAGGCAAAGTGACCACCGCCCGTTATGCGCGTGAAAACAACATCCCTTACCTCGGCATTTGCCTGGGTATGCAGGTGGCATTGATGGAATTTGCCCGCAACGTCGTGGGTATGGAAAATGCCAACTCAACAGAATTTGTGCCAGACTGTAAGTTCCCGGTTGTGGCACTGATCACCGAATGGCGCGATGAGGACGGGAACGTAGAAGTCCGTTCTGAAGAAAGTGATTTAGGCGGCACCATGCGTGTGGGCGGACAGCAATGTCACCTGACCGACGGTAGCCTGGTTCGCGAGATGTACGGCGAGCCGACAATAGTTGAACGTCATCGTCACCGTTACGAAGTAAACAATATGCTGCTCAAACAAATCGAAGCCGCAGGTTTACGCGTTGCAGGACGCTCTGGCGATAAGCAACTGGTGGAAATTATCGAGTTACCGAACCATCCATGGTTTGTCGCTTGTCAGTTCCACCCGGAATTTACGTCAACGCCGCGTGATGGTCATCCGTTGTTTGCAGGCTTTGTGAAGGCTGCCGGTGAGTATCAGAAGCGTCAGGTAAAATAAAATACAGGGGAAGCGATGCGGAGCCTTTGGTTTCGCGTCACTTGTCTGAAGCTTTAGTTTAACTTGTACTGAGGAAATCCTAATGTCCAAAATCGTTAAAGTGCTCGGTCGTGAAATCATCGACTCCCGTGGTAACCCGACCGTAGAAGCTGAAGTTCATCTTGAAGGCGGTTTCGTTGGTCTGGCAGCTGCACCATCAGGCGCATCTACTGGTTCACGTGAAGCACTGGAACTGCGTGACGGTGACAAATCTCGTTTCCTGGGCAAAGGCGTTCTGAAAGCCGTTGCTGCAGTAAATGGTCCAATTGCTCAGGCTGTGATCGGTAAAGACGCGAAAGACCAAGCTAACATCGACAAGATCATGATCGATCTTGACGGTACTGAGAACAAATCTCAGTTCGGTGCTAACGCGATTCTGGCTGTTTCCCTGGCTGCTGCTAAAGCGGCTGCTGCCTCTAAAGGCCTGCCACTGTATGCTCACATCGCAGAACTGAACGGCACCCCAGGCAAATATTCAATGCCACTGCCTATGATGAACATCATCAACGGCGGCGAGCACGCTGATAACAACGTTGATATTCAAGAGTTCATGATTCAGCCTGTTGGCGCTAAAACTCTGAAAGAAGCTGTTCGTATGGGTTCTGAAGTGTTCCACACCCTGGCTAAAGTTCTGAAATCTAAAGGCATGGGTACCGCTGTTGGTGACGAAGGTGGCTATGCGCCAAACCTGGGTTCTAACGCAGAAGCTCTGGCTGTTATCGCTGAAGCGGTAAAAGCAGCAGGTTACGAGCTGGGTAAAGACATTACTCTGGCGATGGACTGTGCAGCATCAGAATTCTACAAAGACGGCAAATACATTCTGGCCGGCGAAGGTAACAAAGCCTTCACTTCTGAAGAGTTCACTCACTTCCTAGAAGACCTGACCAAACAGTACCCAATCGTCTCTATCGAAGACGGTCTGGACGAATCTGATTGGGATGGTTTCGCATATCAGACTAAAGTTCTGGGCGACAAAATCCAGCTGGTTGGTGACGATCTGTTCGTAACTAACACCAAAATCCTGAAAGAAGGTATCGACAAAGGTATCGTTAACTCCATCTTGATCAAATTCAACCAGATCGGTTCACTGACCGAAACTCTGGCTGCGATCAAAATGGCGAAAGATGCTGGCTACACTGCCGTTATCTCTCACCGTTCAGGCGAAACCGAAGATGCAACGATTGCCGACCTGGCAGTCGGTACTGCAGCGGGCCAGATCAAAACCGGTTCTATGAGCCGTTCTGACCGTGTTGCTAAATACAACCAGCTGATCCGTATCGAAGAAGCGCTGGCTGCACAAGGCACACCTGCACCGTTCAACGGTCTGAAAGAAGTGAAAGGCCAGTAATTACTGCGCTGTAAACTCTTTCTAAAAACCCGCTTCGGCGGGTTTTTTTATGCCTGAAAGGTCCCGCAACAGAAATCTGCCATACTCATTTACAGCACAGGTTTGGCCTGACCGCGCTTATCTGTGATAATGCGCGCTGATTTTTTAGAGATGACTGAGAAAACCATGCAGTACCCGATTAATGAAATGTTCGAAACCCTGCAGGGGGAAGGCTATTTTACCGGCGTGCCGGCCATTTTTGTGCGTCTGCAAGGCTGCCCTGTCGGTTGTAGCTGGTGCGACACCAAACACACCTGGGATAAAATTGCCGATCGGGAAGTCGATATGCAGCGCATTCTGGTCAAAACGGAAGAGAGCGATGCATGGGGCAATGCGACCTCCGAGCAGTTGCTGGACATCATTGTGCAGCAAGGCTACACCGCCCGCCATATCGTGATCACCGGCGGCGAGCCGTGTATTTATGATCTGATGCCATTGACGATGCTGCTGGAGAAGAACGGGTTCAGCTGCCAGATTGAAACCAGTGGAACACATGAAGTGCGCTGTTCGGTCAATACTTGGGTGACGGTATCGCCGAAAGTGAATATGCGGGGCGGCTATGACATTCTGCCGCAGGCGCTGAAACGTGCTGATGAAGTGAAACATCCGGTGGCCCGTCAGCGCGACATTGATGCGCTCGAAGCGTTACTCGCTACGCTGACCGATGAGAAATCGCGCATCATCGCGTTACAGCCCATCAGCCAAAAAGAAGAAGCCACCAAATTGTGCATTGCGACCTGCATTGCAAAAAATTGGCGGCTGTCGATGCAGACCCATAAGTACCTAAACATCGCCTGATCTCCTTCATCCTTCACGCTAACTCTGTGCTGGCTACGCTTATTCACCCCAGTCACCTGCTTATGTCAGATACTGGGGGTTTACTCGCTTGCCGCCGGGATTTAGCGCGAATGATTTTGGATGTCTCGATTTTAGTTACCTTTATATACGCAGCCCGCTGTGCAGGTCTCTTTTACGCGTACGGCGCTAAGCAATGGCAGCTTTGGCTTCATCTCATTCCAGATCCACTCGGCCAGCACTTCGCTGGTCGGGTTCTCTAATCCCGGAATGTCGTTCAAATTATAGTGATCAAGACGATCCAACGTCGGATTGAACGCGGCCTTCAGATCGGCAAAATCCATCACCCAACCGGTATGCGGATCCACTTCACCGGTAATTTCAATACGCACGGTGAAAGAGTGACCATGCAGACGGCCGCATTTGTGGCCAGCTGGCACATTCGGTAAATGGTGCGCGGCTTCGAACTGGAAATCTTTAAACAGTGTGGTGGTCATAGCACTTTCTCATTGCTCAAAAAACGCGGCATAGTACCGGATATCCGCCTTTCACGCCACGAATACCCTTCATCCTTCGCGCTGCAGGAGGGTTGGCTGCCGACATTCACCCATGTCATTGAGTTCACTAAGCTCCCCGGATTCACTCAGTTGCCGCCTGCCTGCACCGTGAATGATTTTGGGTAGATTAGGAAGCTTGTGGACTGTACAAGGCGTTACCAACCACTGCTTTACTCAGCCCGTTTCACTGGCTTAAAGTGAGCCCAGTGAGACTAACCTCTTGAGAGAATAATGATTACTGTGCTGCGTTGGGCCATATTATCAGTGCTTTTCTCTGCGGGCGTCAGTGCGGAAACGCTGCCGCTGACGGTTGCGCCTAAAACGGCAGCAGCCACCGTTGAAGTGAAAGCCACCAAAACGACTGTTCCTGCTCAATCTGCTGTCCTGACATTTCCACCAGGATCCGGGAGTTTCCGTATTCCTCTAGCGCAGGGGAAAAAGAGTCTGGAAGTCTTCAGCTATCAGCCGGTGGGCGCAGATGCCACAACACCGATTGTGATCGTCATGACCGGTGTTGATCGTAATGCAGCAACCTACCGTAATGACTGGATGACGGTGGCGGATCAATACCATCTACGGGTGATTGTTCCACGTTTTAGCGAGCAGGATTTCCCTGGCGCATCAGGCTACAACCTTGGGAACCTGGTGGATGCCAAAACCCACCGTAAATTACCCGCATCCCAATGGGCGTTTACCGTTGTAGATACGGTGTTCAGCCAGCTAAAAAAACAGGGTGTTACCAGCCAGCAGCAATATTATCTGTTCGGCAACAGTGCCGGTTGTCAATTTGTTCACCGGATGCTGACGCTGCTACCGCAGCCGCAGGTGAAAGCGGCGGTCTGCGCGGCGGCTGGCTGGTGGACTTTACCGGATACCGACCAGCGCTGGCCGTATGGTTTACGCGAATCACCGGTGCCCGTCAGTCAGCAGCAGCTGGCCAGTTACTTTGCCAAGCCGATGCTGATTGCCGTCGGTAGTGAGGATGATGACCCGGAAAACCATCTGTTGCGCCGTTCCAAGCAGGCGATGGCGCAGGGCAGTAACCGTCTGGAACGTGCCGAAAGTTACTTCACCACCTCTCAGCAGCGCGCCGAGCAGAACAACACGCCGTTCAACTGGCACTTTATGGACCTGCCGGATATCGGCCACAGCGGCAGTAAGATGTCGGTGTTTGCCGCCGGGCAGTTTGCCTGGTTTGAACAGCACGGCGAGTTCCATCTCTGAGCCGGCTGAAAAATAATTCAGACCCCGCTGCGGCGGGGTTTTCGTTATATAACAGAGAGTTCTGGATAACTGACCTGAGCGTGGATTTTTTAATAACCATTTCAGTAAGATAAGAATTCATCCTTACCACTTTTGCTGGTTATTCCTATCTCTAAAACCACTTAGTCATTTTGGTTATTTATTATTTCCATCACTTCTTTAATTGTTATCATCCGGCTGGTTAACCTTACAAACTCTCCAGGCCTGTGTTGGCCGGACAGACGACTGGCTTTTGCATAAGGGAATTCGTACCGCGATGACGACTCAGGCTCCTCCAACTTCTATGCTTCCTCTGACGGCGGAGCAACTGGCCCGCCTCCAATCGACGATTGGTGAATACTCACCCACGCAACTGGCCTGGCTTTCCGGTTATTTCTGGGGAATGGTTAACCAGCAACCGGGTGGCATTGCGACCACTGCGCCGGCGGTTGCAGCCGCGTCGATTACCCTGATCTCTGCCTCTCAGACCGGCAATGCGCGCCGGCTGGCGGAGCAACTGCGTGACGATCTGGTGGCCGCGAAACTGAACGTCAATCTGGTCAATGCGGGAGATTACAAATTCAAGCAAATCGGTCAGGAAAAACTGCTGCTGATTGTCGCTTCCACGCAGGGTGAGGGCGAACAGGCGGAGGAGGCCGTCGCGCTGCATAAATTCCTGCAATCCAAAAAAGCCCCACAGATGAAAGAGACCGCGTTTGCGGTATTTGCTTTGGGCGATACCTCTTACGAATTCTTCTGTCAGGCGGGTAAAGACTTTGATAACCGTCTGGGGGAACTCGGTGCAGAGCGACTGCTTGACCGCGTGGACGCCGACGTTGAGTATCACGGGCAGGCTGATGCCTGGCGTAAACAGATTGTCGAGGTGCTTAAACAGCGCGTTCCGGCCGATACCACAGGACAGCCGGTTGCAACGCTGGCCGGTGCGGTCAATCAAATCGACAGCAGCCCCTATACTAAAGAGCAGCCACTGACCGCGCTGCTCTCCGTGAACCAGAAAATTACCGGCCGAGATTCAGACAAAGACGTACGCCATATCGAGATTGATCTGGGTGATTCCGGTCTGCGCTATCAGCCAGGAGACGCCCTCGGCGTCTGGTTTGAAAACTGCCCGGCGCTGGTGCAGGAACTGGTGGAACTGCTTTGGCTGAAAGGCGATGAGCCGGTAGAGGTGAATGGTAAAACGCTGAAGCTGAGTGACGCGCTGCAAAGCCACATTGAGCTGACCCAAAACACCACGCCGATTGTCGAAAAATATGCTGCGCTGTGCCGCGATGAGAAACTGATCGCTCTGCTGGCCGACAAACCTGTCCTGCAGCAGTTTGCCCAAACAACGCCGTTTGTTGACATGGTGCGTCAGGCACCGACCGAACTGGACCCGCAGCAGCTGATTGATCTGTTGCGCCCGCTGACACCGCGCCTCTATTCCATTGCGTCGTCGCAGGCCGAAACCGAATCAGAAGTGCATATCACCGTGGGTGCCGTGCGCTATGAGATTGATGGCCGAGCGCGCAGCGGCGGTGCATCAGGGTATCTGGCCGACCGTTTGGAAGAAGATGGTGAGGTGCGGGTGTTTATCGAACATAACGATAACTTCCGCCTGCCCTCTAATCCGGAAGCACCGGTGATCATGATTGGTCCGGGAACCGGCATCGCGCCGTTCCGCGCCTTTATGCAGCAGCGTGAAAATGACGGTGCCAGCGGGAAAAACTGGCTGTTCTTCGGCAACCCGCACTTTACTGATGATTTCTTGTATCAGGTGGAGTGGCAGCGATACGTCAAAGAGGGGCTGCTGACCCATATCTCCCTCGCCTGGTCACGCGATCAGGCAGAAAAAGTCTACGTTCAGGACAAGCTGCGCGAAAGCCGCGCGGAAATCTGGCAGTGGTTGCAGGATGGCGCGCACATTTACGTGTGTGGGGATGCTAACCGCATGGCGAAAGATGTCGAGCAGGCACTTCTGGACATTATTGCCGAACAGGGCTCGATGGATCTGGAGACTGCCGATGAATTCCTGAGTGAATTACGTCAGGATCGCCGCTATCAGCGTGACGTTTACTAATGCCCTGCATCCTTCAAATTGCAGGGGTGTTGGCTTCCTTCTGTCACCCGAATCACTGACTTGAGTCAGCTCATCGGGATTCCTTCAGTTGCCGCCTACCTGCAACCTGAATGATTTTGGGCATAAAGTTATGAGTGAAAAAATGATGAGCAATAAATTGTGGAGTGAACTGAACCCCGGTCCTGGCCCGTTAGTGGTTGATGCCCCGCTGACCGATGCCGAGCGCCTGAAAAAGGAGAGCAATTTCCTGCGCGGTACCATCACTGAAGATTTGAAGGAGGGCCTGACCGGTGGCTTCAACGGTGACAACTTCCTGTTGATCCGTTTCCACGGCATGTACCAGCAGGACGACCGTGATATACGCGCCGAACGCGCCGAGCAGAAGCTTGAACCTCGCCATGCCATGATGCTGCGGTGCCGTTTGCCGGGCGGGGTGATGACACCTGCGCAATGGTTGGGCATCGACAAATTTGCTGATGACAGCACGATCTACGGCAGTATCCGTATTACCAACCGCCAGACTTTCCAGTTTCACGGCATTCTTAAGCCGAACGTCAAACCGGTGCATCAACTGCTGAACAAACTCGGGCTGGACGCGCTGGCGACCGCCAACGACGTGAATCGCAACGTACTCTGTACCTCGAACCCGGTGGAATCTGAGCTTCACCGTGAAGCCTATGAGTGGGCGAAGAAGCTTTCAGAACACTTGCTGCCGCGCACCCGTGCTTATGCCGAAGTGTGGCTGGATCAAGAAAAAGTTGAGACGACCGACGAGGAGCCCATCCTCGGGGCGACCTACCTGCCGCGTAAGTTCAAAACTACCGTGGTGATCCCGCCGCAAAACGACGTGGACTTGCACGCTAACGATCTTAACTTTGTGGCGATCGCGGATAACGGCAAACTGGTGGGCTTCAACGTGCTGGTCGGCGGCGGATTGTCCATCGCCCACGGCGACAAGGCGACCTACGCCCGTACCGCCAGCGAGTTGGGCTTCATTCCGCTGGAGAATACGCTGGCCGTGGCCGAAGCGGTGGTGACCACTCAGCGCGACTGGGGCAACCGTACCAACCGTAAAAATGCCAAAACCAAATATACGCTGGAGCGCGTTGGCGTTCCGGCCTTCAAAGCCGAAGTTGAAAAGCGCGCGGGCATTCATTTTGCCGACGTGCGCCCTTATGAATTTACTGGCCGCGGCGACCGCATCGGCTGGGTGAAAGGCATCGACAAACAGTGGCATCTGACGCTGTTTATCGAAAACGGTCGCATTCTGGACTACCCCGGCAAACCGTTGAAAACCGGTTTGGCAGAAATCGCTAAGATCCACAAAGGGGATTTCAGGCTTACTGCTAATCAGAATCTGATCGTCGCCGGCGTGGCTGAAAAAGACAAGGACGCCATCGAAACGCTGGCCCGCAGTCATGGCCTCATCGACGACAGCGTCACCGAACAACGCAAAAACTCAATGGCCTGCGTTTCTTACCCGACCTGCCCGCTGGCGATGGCTGAAGCCGAACGCTTCCTGCCGGAATTTGTGACCAAGGTTGAAGGCATCATGCACGGGCATGGCGTGGGCGATGAGCATATCGTTCTGCGCGTGACCGGTTGCCCGAACGGCTGCGGACGCGCGCTGCTGGCAGAAATTGGCTTAGTCGGCAAAGCGATGAACCGCTACAACCTGCATCTCGGCGGCAACCGCGCCGGTACGCGCATTCCACGGATGTATCGCGAAAACATTTCCGATACCGAGATCCTGAGCATCATTGACGAACTGGTGGGGCGCTGGGCCAAAGAGCGTGAAACAGACGAAGGTTTCGGCGACTACGTGATCCGCGCCGGGATCGTGCGTCCTGTTCTCGATCCGGCCCGCGACTTTTACGACTAGCAGTACGACCGCAACCTGAAGGAGAAAGAGTTTATGAGTTTACTTACTCTGGCTGAACTGAATGAGATGCCGAAATCCGGACAGGCACTGGCGCTGGCTGAAGTTAACGGCCAACTGGAGACTTTGTCCGCGCAGGAACGCGTCAGCTGGGCGCTGGCAAATTTGCCGGGCGAGTTCGCTCTCTCATCCAGTTTTGGTATTCAGGCGGCGGTGTGTCTGCATCTGGTGACGAGGCAGAAAGCCGATATCCCGGTGATCCTCACCGATACCGGTTATCTGTTTCCAGAAACCTATCAGTTTATCGACCAGCTTACTGAACAACTGAGCCTCAACCTTCAGGTGTTCCGCGCGGCACAAACCCCTGCATGGCAGGAAGCGCGCTACGGCAAGCTGTGGGAGCAGGGCGTCGAAGGAATTGAGCGCTACAACGACATCAACAAAGTCGAACCCATGAACCGTGCGCTGAAAACGCTCGGTGCCAACACTTGGTTTGCGGGGCTACGCCGTGAACAGTCAGGCAGCCGTGCTCATCTGCCGGTGCTGGCGGTGCAGCGCGGGGTGTTTAAAATCCTTCCGATCATCGACTGGGATAACCGGCAGATCTTCCAGTATCTCAAAGAGAACGGGCTGAGCTATCACCCGCTTTGGGATCAGGGCTATCTCTCCGTCGGTGACACCCACACCACCAAAAAGTGGGAAGAGGGCATGAGCGAAGAAGAGACTCGGTTCTTTGGTCTGAAACGCGAGTGCGGCCTGCACGAATAATAGCCTATCTTATTTGCCATTTTGAACACGGGCAGTGCTCGAACCCCTCACGTACTACGTGTACGCTCCGGGTTCTCCGCGCTGTCCGTGTCCAAACTGTCTGCAACGATAACGGCTATTGGCTAGGCGAAATTAAGGAATCTTATTTAGCTGGTTTTGCCAGTTCCTTCAGCAGCGGCAGCAAAATCTTCACGCTCTCTTTCGCGCGTTTATCGATGCGCCCTGGTAGGACGCGATCCAGATATTGCAGGTTATCCAACTGCCCCTGATGACGCGATGTGCCTTGCGGGAAATACGCACTGACGGCGCGCTGCTGTGTGCCATCTTTCTTGCCAAGGGCATAATTGGTGGCGCTCACCATCAGCAGCGGGATATGCGCATCGTCCATTGCCTGCATTCCACTACAGCAATCTTTACCCGCATAACTTTCGGCGGCGATGCCGTAAAGGTGCGCCAATTTCACTGCGCGGTCGCGGGTCAGCTTGCTGACGGCGGCTGAGGTATTTTTACCGCTTTTGAAATAGAGCTTATCGCCGACAATCAGCGAATCGAGATTCACCACCAGCAGCGTATTTTTTTTCTCCTCAGGCGACATGCGCTTGACATAATCTTCTGCCCCCTGCGCCCCGGTTTCCTCCGCGCTCAGCGCCACAAAGCGCAAGCTGTAGTGGGTCTTCACTGTGCTGAGCTGCTCGGCCAGCTCCAGCATAACCCCGACGCCTGACGCATTGTCGTCAACGCCCTGCAATGTCAGTCCACCGAGATTATGGTCAGAATCGGCATCGCTCTGCGGCAAATAGGTGTCGAAATGCGCCATGACGATAATCTGTTGTGGCACTTCGCCGGTTCGGGCAGCAATGACCGACGTCGCATGGACATTGTGCCAGCTCTGTTTACCGTCTTTGCTGCTGTAGATATAGCGGGTGTCGAAACCGCGCAGATCACTCTGGTAACCCAACTTGGCGAAATATTGATTCAGATACTCTGCGGCGATAAGTTCGCCCGGACTGCCTGCCATGCGCCCCGGAAAATAAGTGGAGAAATGACGAATTTGTTCCGCTGCGATCGTGCCGGGTGCTGGCGCCTTTGCCGAAAGCGCAGCAGCATGAGCAAAACTGCAGCCAAAAACCATCGCCAGCAGCGTGAGTTTCATGCGTGAAGTGGAAAACATAGCCGAAAAATCCTTATCAGTGAGTCAGGAAGACCGAAAGACTCTTTACTTGACGTGTCGGAGGCCGCGTGTGGCGGTCTTAATTGGGCGCTAGTATGCGATTGTGCAGCCAAATTGACAATTTCCCGTTATCCCAAAGGGCTCTTTTTGTTGCTGATATCCATAACGTTAATAGCGAGTTTTACCGCCTATATTCCATTCTGGAACTATTCATTCCATTTCGTCATTTCAGTTCAATTATTACCACCACGTATAGTCGTGTGAATTCTCTTCGCTATTAAATAAGGCCGTTGTGGACTATCTACCCCTTTTTGCTGACCTCAGACAACGCCCTGTACTGGTTGTCGGCGGCGGCGAAGTCGCAGCACGCAAAATTGATCTCCTTCTGCGTGCCGGCGCAGCAGTTCGCATCGTCGCGCAATCACTCTCTCCTGAACTTGAACAACGCCGTCAGGCCTCGCAGGTGAGCTGGCTGGCAGAACGTTTTGTGCCACAACAGCTGGATGACGTCTTTCTGGTGATTGCCGCCACGGATGATGCCGGGCTCAATGCTGAAGTCTTCGAGCAGGCGAATCAGCGTCAGTTGCTGGCGAACGTCGTAGATGATCAACCGAAGTGTTCCTTTATCTTCCCGTCGATTGTCGACCGTTCACCGATTGTGGTGGCGATCTCCTCCAGCGGTACCGCGCCGGTACTGGCGCGTCTGCTGCGTGAAAAGCTGGAAACACTGCTGCCGTCGAGTCTTGGCAAAATGGCGGAGATTGCCGGAAGCTGGCGCGAACGTGTGAAACAGCAGTTTACGTCGATGAGATCCCGTCGCCGATTCTGGGAGCAGGCCTTCGATGGCAGCTTTGCTTCGCTGGTCACTGCGGGACAGATTCCACAGGCTGAGCAGGTGTTGCAGCAACAATTAGATAACCTGGAATCCGTCGCGCAAAACGGTGAAGTGACGCTGGTAGGTGCCGGGCCGGGTGATGCAGGATTACTCACCTTACGCGGTTTGCAAGTGATGCAGCAGGCAGACGTGGTGCTGTATGACTTCCTGGTGAGCGAAGAGGTGTTAGATCTGGTACGCCGCGACGCCGACAAAATTTGCGTAGGTAAACGTGCCGGCAGCCATTCGATGGCGCAGGACGATATTAATCACCTGCTGGTGAAACTGGCCCGGCAGGGCAAAAAAGTGGTGCGTCTCAAAGGCGGCGATCCGTTTATTTTTGGTCGCGGTGGTGAAGAATTACAGGCGGTGAAAGCGGCTGGCATACCTTTTCAGGTGGTCCCCGGCGTTACCGCGGCAGCGGGTGCAACGGCCTATGCAGGGATCCCACTCACGCATCGTGACTACGCACAGAGTGTGACATTTATTACCGGTCATCTGCGCCCGGATGGTAGCAGTTTGCAGTGGGAAACGCTGGCGAAAGGGCATCAGACATTGGCGATTTATATGGGGACTGTAAAAGCGGCCGACATCAGCCAGCAGCTGATCGCGCATGGCCGTGCGGCCTCTACACCGGTGGCTGTTATCGGACGTGGCACCCGCGCAGACCAACAGGTCCTTACGGGTACTTTGGATAATCTTGCACACTTAGCTCAACAGGCGCCGACGCCGGCGCTGCTGGTGATCGGTGAAGTGGTGGCACTTCACTCTCAACTTGCCTGGTTTGGGCATCATCCACAAACTGACGGTGCTCAACGCCCGTCGGTCGTGAATTTGGCTTAAGGATCTGTTATGGACGAAAAACGACTCACACATTTGCGGCAGCTGGAGGCGGAGAGCATCCATATCATCCGTGAAGTCGCGGCTGAATTCGCCAACCCGGTGATGATGTACTCCATCGGTAAAGACTCGTCGGTGATGCTGCATCTGGCGCGCAAGGCCTTCTTCCCCGGAACGTTGCCTTTCCCGCTGCTGCATGTCGATACCGGCTGGAAATTCCGCGAAATGTACGACTTCCGCGATCGCACGGCAAAGAACTACGGTTTTGAACTGCTGGTGCACAAGAATCCGGAAGGCGTTGCCATGGGTATAAATCCGTTTGTACACGGCAGCGCCAAGCATACCGACATCATGAAGACCGAAGGCCTGAAACAGGCGCTGAACAAATATGGCTTTGATGCTGCCTTTGGCGGCGCACGGCGTGACGAAGAGAAATCCCGTGCCAAAGAGCGTATTTACTCATTCCGCGACCGCTTCCACCGCTGGGACCCGAAAAATCAGCGACCGGAGCTGTGGCATAATTACAATGGTCAGATTAACAAAGGCGAAAGCATCCGCGTGTTCCCGCTCTCCAACTGGACTGAGCTGGATATCTGGCAGTACATCTATCTGGAAAACATTGAGATTGTTCCGCTCTATCTGGCCGCACCGCGCCCGGTACTGGAGCGTGACGGTATGTTGCTGATGGTGGATGACGATCGCATCGACCTGCAACCGGGCGAAGTGATTGAACAGAAAATGGTTCGTTTCCGGACCCTTGGTTGCTGGCCGTTGACCGGCGCCGTGGAATCAGAAGCGCAGACGCTTCCTGAGATCATCGAAGAAATGCTGGTATCGACCACCAGTGAACGGCAGGGGCGGGCAATTGACCGTGACCAGGCCGGTTCGATGGAACTGAAAAAACGTCAGGGCTATTTCTGAGGAGCGACCCAAAAATGAACAATGCAATTGCACAACAAATTGAAGAGCAGGGCGGTGTTGAAGCCTATCTGCACTCACAGCAACACAAAAGCCTGCTGCGTTTTCTAACCTGCGGCAGCGTCGATGACGGTAAAAGCACCCTGATTGGTCGCCTGTTGCATGACACCCGTCAGATTTACGAAGATCAGCTCTCTTCGCTGCATAACGACAGCAAGCGTCACGGTACGCAGGGCGAAAAACTCGATCTGGCATTGCTGGTGGATGGCCTGCAAGCCGAGCGTGAGCAGGGCATCACCATTGACGTGGCGTACCGCTATTTCTCCACTGAGAAGCGCAAATTTATTATCGCCGACACACCGGGACACGAGCAATACACCCGCAATATGGCCACCGGTGCGTCTACCTGCGATCTGGCGATTTTGCTGATTGATGCGCGCAAAGGCGTGCTTGATCAAACCCGCCGCCACAGCTTTATCGCCACCCTGTTAGGTATCCGCCATCTGGTGGTTGCGGTAAATAAAATGGATCTGGTGGACTACAGCGAAAGCGTGTTTGAGCAGTTTAAAGCTGACTATCTGGATTTCGCCCAACAACTGCCGACTGACCTGGATATCAAGTTCGTCCCGCTTTCTGCCCTTGAAGGCGACAATGTGGCGAGCCCGAGCGATAAAATGGGCTGGTACACCGGTCCGACGCTGCTTGATGTACTGGAGACAGTGAATGTCATCAATATCCGTGAACAGCAGCCTATGCGCTTCCCGGTGCAGTATGTGAACCGTCCGAACCTCGATTTTCGTGGCTACGCCGGTACGCTGGCGTCAGGGTCGATACGTGTCGGGCAAAAAATCAAAGTGCTGCCCTCTGGTGTTGAATCGACCATTGCACGCATCGTCACCTTTGACGGTGACCTGCAGGAGGCCTGGGCAGGAGAAGCGATCACGCTGGTGCTGGCCGATGAGCGCGACATCAGCCGGGGTGACCTGCTGGTCGATGCCGCTGAAACCGTGAAAGCGGTACAGAACGCCAAAGTCGATATTGTCTGGATGGCTGAGCAGCCCCTGAGCGTCGGGCAGAGCTACGACATCAAGATTGGCGGTAAGAGAGCCCGTGCACGGGTAGAAAATATTGAATATCAGGTAGAGATTAACTCGTTGACCCAACGCATCGTCGAGAGCTTACCGCTCAACGGTATCGGCCTGGTTGAATTGACCTTTGATGAGCCGCTGGTTCTGGATAACTACCAACATAATGCCGTGACCGGTGGGATGATCTTTATCGACCGCCTGACCAACGTTACCGTCGGTGCCGGGCTGGTGCGTGAAGCGCTGGAAAGCGTCTATCAGGAGCAGGGAGCCTTCAGTGCATTTGAGCTGGAACTGAATGGCCTGATCCGTCGCCACTTCCCACACTGGGGTGCGCGCGACCTGTTAGGTGGTAAATAGACATGGTATTGCAGGATGCGAAGTTAAAAGACGAGAACATTGTCTGGCATCCTCACGCGGTAACGCGTGAGGATCGTGAACGGCAGCATGGCCATAAAGCTACCGTGCTGTGGTTTACCGGATTGTCTGGTTCTGGGAAGTCTACCGTAGCTGGTGGGCTGGAGCAGGCCCTGCACGCGCTAGGCGTCAGTACTTACTTGCTCGATGGCGATAATGTCCGTCACGGGTTGTGTCGTGATTTAGGTTTTAGCGATGATGATCGCCGCGAAAACATCCGCCGTGTCGGGGAGGTCGCTAAACTGATGGTCGACGCGGGACTGGTGGTACTGACGGCGTTCATCTCTCCGCATCGCACTGAGCGGGATAGGGTGCGGGAATTGCTCGGTAAGGATCAGTTCATCGAGGTTTTTGTCGATACGCCGCTGGCGATTTGCGAAACGCGTGATCCGAAAGGATTATACAAAAAGGCCCGTGCAGGAGAGCTTAAAAACTTTACCGGTATTGATTCTGATTATCAGTCTCCGCAAGCTCCCGACGTGCATCTTGATGGTGAACAATTGGTAACACATTTGGTTGCGCAATTGTTAGATGTACTGCGTCACCACGCTATTATCAATCCCTGAATGTTGCCGGCCAAACGTCAGAGAACGTGCCGGTTTACACTGTTACAACGGGGATCGCGCTATGCAGGCATTACTTCACAGAATCGTCAGTCGGATCCGGATAGACAGCCCAGCGGCTGCGTCCGACGATCTGGCCTCTGACGCAGAGGATCCCTCGTACTCCTTTTTCGGCGGATGCAGCGGCTTTGTTTTCTATTGGCTGGCATTTACCATTCCTTTCCTCATTTTTGGCTCTAACACCCTGTTTTTTCTCCTCTATACCTGGCCGTTCTTTCTGGCGCTGATGCCGGTTGCCGTATTAATTGGCATCGCATTCTGTATGTTGTTCAGAGGGAACTGGTGGCAAACGCTGCTGGCGACGGGTGTTGTCGTTATTGGCATGTTCTGGACTGTCTTCTCTTTTCTGTCTGGTTGGTAAACTTCCGACCAATTTCTCGGCAATTTCTTATCTCTATGTAAACCATTGTGTCATTCTCCCCATAAATACGGCCTTAACTCTGAATCTCACCGGCAATTTCCGCGACAGTGTGGAGTCCAGCTGAAAGTTGTGGGATGATTGACCGGCTTTTTTAGGGGGCGGGGATGGGCAAACTAACACTGCTATTATTGGTTTTGCTTGGCTGGTTACAGTATTCACTGTGGCTGGGTAAGAATGGTATTCACGATTATGTTCGTGTGAATGATGACGTTGAGGTACAGCAGGCCAACAACGGCAAACTCAAGTCACGAAATGATCAACTCTTTGCAGAAATCGATGATTTGACCGGCGGTCAGGAAGCCATCGAGGAACGCGCACGTAATGAACTGGGTATGATTAAACCCGGTGAGACTTTCTATCGCCTGGTGCCTGACCAGTCAAAGCGTAATGCGGGTATCAATACTTCGCAAAACAACCTAAAACAATAGCTATGAGCCACATCACAGCTTCCCCTCCTGAGATTATTGCTGTTCTGCCCGCTGCCGGTATCGGCAGCCGTATGCAGACAGAATGCCCTAAGCAGTATCTTTCAATTGGCGGCACGACACTGATCGAACATTCGATCCGTGCGTTACTGCGAAGCCCACAGGTCAAAAAGATTGTGGTATCGCTCAGCCCGCATGATGTGCGCTTTGCACAATTGCCTGTCGCTGCTGATCCACGTATTCAGGTGGTGATTGGGGGCAGCCAACGGGCGGACTCGGTGATGGCCGGCCTCGAACAGGCAGGCTCTCACGGCTGGGTGCTGGTGCACGATGCCGCCCGACCTTGCCTGCATATCGACGACCTGAACCGTCTGCTGGCAATCTCCGCATTCAGCGACGTCGGCGGTATTCTTGCCGCACCGGTACGCGATACCATGAAACGCGGTGAACCCGGCATGGGGGCCATCGCCCATACGGTTGATCGCGAAGAGCTGTGGCATGCGCTGACGCCGCAATTTTTCCCGCTGGCACTGTTGAAAACCTGTCTGCGCCGCGCGCTGGACGAAGGTGCAACGGTCACTGATGAAGCTTCCGCGATGGAATACTGCGGTTTTCATCCTATGCTGGTTGCCGGACGTTCGGACAATATTAAAGTCACGAGGCCAGAAGATTTGGCCCTGGCAGAATTCTATTTAACCCAGTTGTATCAAAAGGAGAACGCATAATGCGTATCGGCCACGGTTTTGACGTGCATAAATTCGGCGGCGAAGGCCCATTGGTGATCGGCGGCGTGCGTATTCCTTATCCGCAAGGTTTGCTGGCCCATTCTGACGGTGACGTGGCTTTGCACGCGGCAACCGATGCCCTGCTTGGCGCAGCGGCCATAGGGGATATCGGTAAGCTGTTCCCGGATACCGATCCGGCTTACAAAGGCGCGGACAGCCGCGAACTGCTGCGCGAAGCTTACCGCCGCATTCGTGCTAAAGGGTATACGCTGGGCAACCTCGATATCACCATTATTGCTCAGGCCCCAAAAATGGCGCCGCACATCCCGCAGATGCGCGTATTTCTGGCAGAAGATCTGCAATGCCATATGGACGAAGTGAACGTCAAAGCCACGACAACAGAACAGCTGGGCTTCACCGGTCGTGGCGAAGGTATTGCCTGCGAAGCCGTCGTCCTTTTAATCAAGGACTGACGCCGTGGAAAATAATCCGATGGATATGTCCCGCCTGACTTGGCTTTACGGTGAACCGCTGTCAACTGGCAAACTGAAAGCCAATCCGGAAGATTTCATCGTTGAGGAAGATCTCGGCTTTGAGCCTGACGGCGAAGGCGAACATCTGCTGGTGCGTATTCGTAAAAACGGCTGCAACACCCAGTTTGTGGCTGAACAGCTGGCGCGTTTTGCGGGCATCCACCCGCGCTCGGTCAGTTATGCCGGGTTGAAAGATCGTCATGCGGTAACCGAACAGTGGTTTTGCCTGCATCTGCCGGGCAAAGAGGATCCGGATCTCAGCCAGTTCGCGCTAGAAGGTTGTGAAGTGATCCGCGCTGTCCGTCACCTGAAGAAAATGCGTATCGGTACCCTGAAAGGCAATGCTTTTACGCTGGTGCTGCGTCAGTTGAGCGATCTCGCGGATATTGAATCGCGTCTGCAAAAGATCCTGACTCAAGGCGTGCCCAACTATTTTGGCGAACAGCGTTTTGGTCGCGGCGGTAATAATCTGGTGCAGGCGCGTAAGTGGGCGAATAACGATATTCGGGTTAAAGAGCGGCCTAAGCGCAGTTTTTATCTCTCTGCCAGTCGCAGCGCCATGTTTAACGTTATTGCCAGCCAGCGTATTGCCGATGATACTCACCGTCAGGTCATGCTGGGAGATGCCCTGCAACTGAGCGGACGGGGAAGCTGGTTTGTAGCGACCCAGGCGGAATTTGACACTCTCCAGGCGCGTGTCGATAGTAATGAATTGCGGGTTACTGCGCCCTTGCCGGGCGATGGCCCGCTCGGTACAACGGATGTCGCTGAAGCTTTCGAGCAAGATTGTCTGACACACTGTACCGAGCTGTTATCACTGGTTAAGCGTGAACGGGTCGACCCGGCCCGGCGTGCGGTCATGCTTCAGCCTTCAGACATGAGCTGGAAAAGTTGGGATGAGGTCACACTGGAGCTGAAATTCTGGCTTCCTGCCGGCAGTTTTGCGACCAGTGTGGTACGGGAACTGATGCGCCAGGAAAATATTGATGCGGATATTACTGAGTAACGATGACGGCGTTCTGGCGCCGGGGATCCAGACGCTGGCTGCTGCATTGCGGGAGTTTGCCGATGTGAAACTGGTGGCACCCGACCGCAATCGCAGCGGCGCCTCCAATGCCCTAACGCTGGATGGCCCCTTACGTATTCAGTCCTATCCTAATGGCGACACGGCGGTAATTAACGGTACGCCAACCGACTGCGTGTATCTCGGTGTGAATTCACTGATGCGACCGCGCCCGGAAATCGTTGTGTCGGGTATCAATGCAGGCCCGAACCTTGGCGATGATGTCATTTATTCAGGTACGGTGGCTGCGGCTATGGAGGGGCGCCATCTTGGGTATCCGGCGCTGGCTGTCTCTCTCGATGGTCATCAGTATTATGATACTGCTGCGGCCATTACCTGCCGAATTTTACGTGCGCTGGCGACTGAGCCAATGCGTACGGGTAAAATTCTCAATATTAATGTTCCTGATTTACCGCTTTCCGAAATTAAAGGTATCCGGGTTACCCGATGCGGTAGCCGTCATCCTGCCGAACAAGTTTTTTGCCAGCAGGATCCGCGTGGTCAGGATCTGTATTGGATTGGCCCGCCGGGTGACAAATTTGATATTGCGCCAGACACGGATTTTGCCGCAGTCGCGCAAGGCTATGTCTCCGTCACACCACTTCAGGTCGATTTAACCGCTTATGCGGCTCAGGACGTGGTGAACGCGTGGTTAGTTAAAGCCGGGGTCAACAGGCATGGTGAATAAACCGATGTATAACTTGCTGGAACAACTGCGCCAGCAGGGCATTCAGGATGAAAACTTGCTGCACGCCATGGAAAAGGTGCCACGTGAGCGCTTTGTCGATGAAGCTTTTCAACACAAGGCTTACGAAAATACCGCATTACCTATCGGCTCCGGACAGACGATTTCGCAGCCGTACACCGTCGCGCGTATGACGGAACTGCTTTGCCTTACACCGGCTTCGCGGGTGCTGGAAATCGGCACGGGGTCTGGGTACCAGACCGCCATTCTTGCGCACCTGGTCGAACATGTCTTTTCCGTTGAGCGTATCAAAGGGCTGCAGTGGCAGGCCAAGCGCCGCCTAAAACAGCTGGATTTGCACAATGTCTCCACCCGTCATGGCGACGGCTGGGAAGGCTGGCCATCGCGCGGTCCGTTTGATGCGATCATTGTGACGGCCGCCCCTCCGGAAATTCCTCAGGATCTGCTTTCGCAACTGGACGAGGGTGGGATGATGATCTTGCCGGTCGGGGAGCAAAATCAAATCCTTCAGCGTATTACCCGCCGCGCTAATGATTTTGTCGTGGAGAACATCGAAGCGGTGCGATTCGTCCCATTAGTGAAAGGCGAATTGGCCTGAATCCGGTCTGCAAACCGTATGGTTCGGGACTAAACCCTTAAAATTTAAATACAACTGTTATATGGTGCTGTACTGGCGATGTTGATAGCATCCCCTACAGTTTTTTACTGTCGCCATCTGGCGGGCTGCCGCTCTGCCCGGATGTGTTACCCGCTTACACTGTGCCAGTTGGTATTCAGACCGCATGTGGCGGCGTGTGAGCGGTGAAAAGATAGAATCTGAGATTGCCGTAACGGGGGAAATATGAGCACGGGAAGCCCAATGAAAACCTTAAGCCGCATTGCGGTATGTACATTTGTCAGCGCCTGGATGGTGGGATGTACGAATAACGCCTCGACTTCGGCCCCAATTAGCAGCGTTAACGGCGGTGGAGGGGGTCAGACTATTCCTAATTCCGCTCCTGTGAATGCCACTGCCAGCCCTGAAGGGCACATCGTTTATAACCGCAGTTACAACTCTATTCCGAAGGGCAGTTACAGCGGAAGCACCTATGAAGTGAAGCGCGGAGATACGCTTTTTTACATCGCCTGGATCACCGGCAATGACTTCCGGGACCTTGCTGCGCGTAACAATATCGCGGCTCCGTATAATCTGAATGTCGGTCAGACTGTGCAGATTAACAACGTCTCTTCCAATGCCAGCACGGGGGGAATGTTAGCCGCGACGGACGCCACAAATGGCGGTGTTCCGAAAGCGCCGTCTGTAGGATTAATCCAAGGAACGGTGGTTGCATCTCAACCAACTACCACGTATTCTGATTCTTCGGGTAAACAGAATGTAGGTAAAATGTTGCCTTCATCAGGTGTAGCTTCCACCACAGCACCTGTTGCCGTAGCCAGTACTCCTGTCACCAGCACGACGAATAATGGCGGTCCGGTTTCCACATGGAAATGGCCGACTGACGGGAAAATTATCGATAATTTCTCAGCTTCCGAAGGGGGAAATAAGGGGATCGATATCGCTGGTTCGCGCGGACAATCTGTCGTCGCCACCGCCTCGGGGCGTGTAGTGTACGCAGGTAATGCTCTTCGCGGTTACGGTAATCTAATCATCATCAAACACAATGATGATTACCTGTCCGCCTATGCTCATAACGATTCAATGCTGGTCCGGGAACAACAAGAAGTACAGGCGGGACAGAAAATAGCGACCATGGGTAGCACCGGAACCAGTTCAGTTAGATTGCATTTTGAAATTCGTTACAAGGGGAAATCCGTAAACCCGCTGCGTTATCTTCCGCAGCGATAACTCGGGCAGAGTCTTGATTCTGCCCTCGGGACCACGGGTAGGAGCAGCTTATGAGTCAGAATACGCTGAAAGTTAACGAGTTACATGATGATGTAGATTTCGATGAGAACAGCGCTGAAGCCTTTGACGAGAAAAATACAGTCGAAGAGACTGCGGACAACGACACCGCTGAAGCTGATGCTGAAGAAGAATTGTTGTCGCAGGCTGTAAGCCAACGAGTGCTGGACGCAACTCAACTGTACCTTGGTGAGATCGGTTACTCTCCTCTGCTGACCGCAGAAGAAGAGGTTTATTTTGCACGCCGTGCGCTGCGGGGAGATGTTCCATCTCGCCGCCGTATGATCGAAAGTAACCTGCGTTTAGTGGTTAAGATTGCCCGCCGCTACAGTAATCGCGGACTGGCACTGCTGGATTTGATCGAAGAAGGGAATCTTGGTCTGATCCGTGCAGTTGAAAAATTTGACCCTGAACGCGGTTTCCGCTTTTCAACTTACGCTACATGGTGGATTCGTCAGACGATTGAACGGGCGATCATGAACCAAACCCGTACCATCCGGCTGCCAATCCACATCGTTAAAGAGTTGAACGTTTACCTGCGTACTGCACGTGAACTTGCGCACAAACTGGACCATGAGCCGAGTGCTGAAGAGATTGCAGAGCAACTCGACAAACCGGTACATGATGTCAGCCGTATGTTGCGCCTGAATGAGCGTATTACTTCAGTAGATACCCCGCTAGGTGGTGACTCTGAGAAAGCGCTGTTAGATATTCTGGCCGACGAAAAAGAAAACGGCCCTGAAGACACCACCCAAGACGACGATATGAAACAGAGTATCGTTAAGTGGTTATTCGAGTTGAACGCAAAACAACGTGAAGTTCTGGCGCGTCGCTTCGGCCTGTTAGGTTATGAAGCTGCAACGCTGGAAGATGTGGGCCGTGAAATCGGTCTTACGCGTGAACGTGTTCGTCAGATTCAGGTTGAAGGGTTGCGCCGCCTGCGCGAGATTTTGCAGGCACAGGGACTGAGTATTGAAGCCCTGTTTCGCGAGTAATTTGCCCGCTTAGCAACGCAAAAACTGGACAGATGCAGGACTCAGACAGTCTGTATCCAATAAAAACGGTGGGTTTATCCCCACCGTTTTTTTATGCCTTTTATCCAACATCCTCGACGCTATTGCTGCGTTCGCTGTACTCGTTTACCCGAATCACTGACTTGAATCCGCTAATCGGATGCTCTCACTTGCTGCCTTGCTGGAACGCCAAATGATGTTGGATAAACGTGCTGGTATCAGACCATATCTTTCAAACGGTAGATCCACTCCAGTGCCTGACGTGGTGAGAGTGAATCAGCATCCAGCGCCTCAAGTGCCTCCACCGCAGGCGATACTTCTTCTGTCAGTAGTGCCAGTTGCGGGCCATCCACTTTACTGGCTGCCGCGCTGTTGGAGAGGGTTTCCAGCTCTTTCAGTTTCTGTCGAGCCCGTTTGATCACATCACGCGGCACGCCCGCCAGCGCGGCGACGGCCAGACCATAACTTTTACTGGCTGCACCTTCCTGTACGCTGTGCATAAAGGCGATGGTGTCCCCGTGCTCAATGGCGTCGAGGTGGACATTCACCGCGCCTTCCATTTTTTCCGGCAGTGTGGTCAGTTCGAAATAGTGCGTGGCAAACAGCGTCATGGCTTTAATACGGTTGGTCAGGCTTTCCGCACAGGCCCAGGCGAGCGACAACCCGTCATAGGTTGAAGTACCACGGCCAATTTCATCCATAAGAACCAGGCTATTTTCTGTTGCGTTGTGCAAAATATTAGCCGTTTCAGTCATTTCTACCATAAAGGTGGAACGCCCGGACGCCAGATCATCTGCAGCACCTACGCGGGTAAATATGCGGTCCACCGGGCCAATGACGGCCTGATCGGCTGGAACGTAGCAGCCAATATGCGCCATCAGTACAATCAGTGCAGCCTGACGCATATAGGTACTTTTACCGCCCATGTTCGGGCCGGTAATGATCAGCATGCGGCGATGTGGCGACATGGCGAGCGGGTTGGAGATAAAGGGTTCGCTCAGCACCTGCTCAACCACCGGATGGCGGCCACCGGTGATGTGAATTCCGGGTTTATCGCTCAGCGTCGGGCAGGCGTAGTTCAGCGTGTATGCCCGCTCAGCCAGATTACTCAGCACGTCCAGCTCCGCCAACGCGCTGGCACTTTGTTGCAGCGCATCAAGATGTGGCATCAGCAGATCAAACAGCTCTTCGTATAATGCTTTTTCAAGCGAAAGCGCTTTGCCTTTCGACGTCAGCACTTTGTCTTCATATTCCTTAAGTTCAGGAATGATGTAGCGCTCCGCATTTTTTAGGGTCTGGCGGCGGACATAATGGATAGGTACTAAGTGACTCTGCCCACGGCTGACCTGAATGAAGTAGCCATGCACGCCGTTGAAGCCGACCTTGAGCGTATCCAGCCCAAGTTTTTGACGTTCGCGGATCTCCAACTGGTCGAGATAATCGGTCGCGCCGTCGGCCAGTGCCCGCCATTCATCCAGTTCGACGTTATAGCCTGGTGCAATGACACCGCCGTCACGCACCAATACCGGAGGGGCTTCAACCACGGCATGTTCCAGCAAAGCGACCAGTTCATTAAATTCACCGCATTTTTTCACCAGCGTCTGAATATGGTCAGTCTCAAGCGGCTGTAACAAGGCGCGGATTTCCGGCAGTTGCTGCAATGCGTGGCGCATACGGGCCAAATCACGCGGACGCGCACTGCGCAGTGCCAGGCGGGCCAGTATACGCTCCAGATCGCCAACCTGACGCAAAACCGGTTGCAAATCAGCACTCAGATCCTGCAATGATCCCAGCGCCAGCTGGCGATGATTCAGCACTTTTACATCCCGTGTTGGCATGTGGATCCAGCGCTTGAGCATACGGCTGCCCATCGGGGTTACGGCGTGATCGAGGATCGCTGCCAGCGTATTTTCAACGCCACCAGACAGGTTTTGTGTCAGTTCCAGATTACGGCGGGTGGCGGCATCCATAATGATACCGTCTTGCAGACGCTCCATGGTCACACCGCGGATGTGCGGCAAGGCGGTGCGCTGCGTATCTTTCACATATTGCAGCAGACAGCCTGCAGCCCGCAGCGCCTGAGGTGCCTGCTCTACGCCGAAACCACTCAGGTCGCGTGTGCCAAATTGCAGATTGAGCTGCTGCTTAGCGGTCTCCAGCTCAAACTCCCACATCGGGCGGCGGCGCAGGCCGCGTCGGGAAGAGATAAGCTGCATGGCTTCAAAACTTTCCGGGTAAAGCAGTTCTGCCGGATTGGTGCGCTGGATTTCAGCGGCCATGGTTTCCAGATCTTCGGGCTGTGCTACGCGAAAACGACCGGAGCTGATATCCAGCGTGGCGTATCCAAAGCCGCGCCCGTCCTGCCAGACAGCCGCCAGTAAGTTGTCATGGCGCTCATTGAGCAGGGCTTCATCGCTGACGGTGCCTGGCGTAACAATACGCACGACTTTACGTTCAACCGGGCCTTTACTGAGGGCCGGATCCCCAATTTGTTCGCAAATAGCGACCGACTCACCCAGTTGCACGAGTTTCGCTAAATAACCTTCGACGGCATGGTAAGGCACACCCGCCATCGGGATTGGCTCACCGGCAGAAGCTCCGCGCTTGGTCAGGGAGATATCCAGCAACTGCGAAGCGCGTTTGGCGTCGTCATAGAACAGTTCGTAAAAATCCCCCATGCGGTAAAACATCAGGATTTCAGGGTTCTCCGCTTTCAGGCGCAGATACTGCTGCATCATCGGAGTGTGGGCGTCTGTCGCTACATTATTGCTCATAGATATATTCTTATAATCCATTGATTTTAAAATTAATTGTGATTTTTTATTGTTGTCATTCGTTATCACGTTTTATCACTCAGAATCACACTGGCTTCTGTGAGAGGTCGTGGATTTTTACCCCACTATACTAGCCCAGCCGGCAAGAGGCTGTCACAGGTAAAAATTCGAGACTTGCCGCAACGCCCGAATGTAATTCATCGGCATATTCCAGTTTGTTCACGCAGGGCAATGCTTTAACATAGCCGTCACTTATTTCTTGCATGGCTATATGGATATCCGATGCGTCATTTGGCTGCCATTCTTCCCGTTATTACCTTGCTAGCTGCCTGCAGTAGCAAACCTGCGCCAGCTCCGGAAGGCCCCCGGAACCCGTTCTCCGGTGGGACCCGCACCGCCACGGTGGCGAGCGGCGGGTTTATCTTGCAACCCGAGCATGCCGGCCAGTTGCAAAGTGGCGATTTTGCCTACGATGCAGGTATGAACCAGTTCGTTGACAAGATGGTCCGCGAGCATGGTTTTGACCGCCAGCAACTGCATGACGTATTAGCTCAGACCAAGCGTCTGGGATTTGTACTGCGATTGATGGATCAGCAAGCACCAACCTCCGGGCCACCATCCGGTCCTAACGGGGCATGGTTACGCTATCGCGCCAAGTTCATCACACCAGATAATGTGCAAAACGGCGTGGTTTTCTGGAATCAGTATCAGGATGCCCTAAAGCGCGCTGAGCAGGTTTACGGTGTGCCGCCGGAAATCATCGTCGGTATTATTGGTGTGGAAACCCGCTGGGGACGCGTAATGGGTAAAACCCGCATCATCGATGCGCTGGCAACGCTTTCATTCGCCTATCCGCGCCGTGCCGATTATTTTCAGGGTGAGTTAGAAACCTTCTTGCTGATGTGCCGTCAGGAACAGGATGACCCGCTTAGCCTGCGTGGCTCCTTTGCTGGGGCAATGGGTTATGGCCAGTTCATGCCATCTTCCTACAAAGACTATGCGGTGGACTTCAACGGTGACGGGCATGCCAATTTATGGGACCCGGTTGATGCGATTGGCAGTGTGGCTAACTATTTCAAAGCGCACGGCTGGACCAAAGGCGCGCCGGTTGCAGTACCGGCGACCGGTCAGGCACCACTGCTTGAGAATGGCTTTAAGACCAAATATCCGCTGTTTACGTTGAAGGCTGCTGGCCTGAGCCCGCTGGGTTCACTGGGTAACTATCAGGAAGCCAGCCTGCTGAGACTGGATATGGGGCAGAATTTCCAGTACTGGTACGGGCTGCCAAATTTCTACACTATCACCCGTTATAACCACAGCACACACTATGCGATGGCAGTGTGGCAGTTGGGTGAAGCCGTGAGTAAGGCAAGGCAGGGGAACTGAGTTACCAGAACGCGTCATGAGAAGGGCCACATTATGTGGCCCTTTTGTTTTTTGAATGACAGGGATCCCAACCATAAGAAAGTCCTATAACTGATTAATAATTATTCGAAAATTTCGTGACTATGTTCACATAATGATCAGATTCGACATGCTAGGTTAATTTGTCCTTAGTTAGGATTAATTATTCAGCCGGCACATTTCCCCGCCGGACTTCGACAATGCAGGTTCGCCTCCGGAGTTAGCGATGAACGGGATAGACTATTTTGTCATGGCGCTTTATGCGCTGATGATTGTAATGATCACACTGTGGGCAATGCGAAAAGTAGGCAGTACCAAGGATTTCTTTGCGGCTGGCGGTAAAATGCCGTGGTGGTTGTCGGGTATTTCACATCATATGTCTGGCTACAGTGCGGCGGTGTTCGTGGCCTATGCTGCCGTGGCCTATAAATACGGCATTACTATCTATTTCTGGTGGGCTTTTCCCATCTCGATTGCGGTATTCGTTGGGTCGATTATTTTCGCTCCACGCTGGGCACGTCTGCGTATCCATATGAATATTGAATCACCGATGGAGTACCTCGCTACCCGTTATAACGTGCCAACTCAGCAAATTCTGGCCTGGAGTGGTGTCCTGCTTAAGACCTTTGACGTTGGCGCAAAATGGGCGGCGATCGCCATTATCATCAATGTATTTACGGGGCTGGATCCCATCGTTGGTATCGGTATCTCTGGCGTATTGTGTCTGTTTTATACCGTGCTGGGAGGGTTATGGGCGGATGCCTGCAATGATTTCGGCCAGTTTATTGTGCAGTTTATTGCCGCCATCGTGATGGTGGTTGCCGTCGCTTTCCATCTCGGTGGGTTTAGCCAGTTGCTGACCATTTGGGACAAACTGCCCACCGGCCATACGGATATCGTCGCCGGGCCTTATTCGATGGGCTTCATTCTGGCCTATTTTGTGATTTACACCCTCAGTTACAACGGGGGAACATGGAATCTGGCGCAGCGGTTTATTGCCTCTCCTCGCGGCAAAGATGCGCGTAAAGCGGCACTGTTGTCATCGGCATTGTATTTGATCTGGCCATTAATTCTGTTTTATCCGATGTGGGCAGCTCCGGTTCTCTTCCCCAATATTGCCGACCCGTCGCAGTCTTATTCGATTATGGCGATGCAACTTCTGCCCAACGGCCTGATCGGTCTGGTGCTGGTGGCGATGTTTACCCATACGTTATCGATGACCTCCTCGGACTCCAATGCCATCACTGCGGTGGTGACCCGCGACATTCTGCCCGTGCTGTTTCCGCGCCGCTTCGGTCAGGGGCAGTCTTCGCTGCTGGTGGCGAGGATCACGGTTGTGCTGTTTATTCTGACCACATTACTTATTGCGATAAATGCCAACCGTTTCGGTGGTGTGCTGTCGTTATTGATTATCTGGTTCGGCGGCCTGGTGGGACCTATCTCGATTCCGATGCTGCTCGGGCTACTTCCCTGGTTTCGAAAATGCGGCGCCACGGCGGCTATCACCTCGTGGGCGGTGGGAGTTACAGCCTTCTTCCTGGTGAAGTTTGTGATCCCTGACATGAGTACCACTGAAATCGTCGCCATTCCCGTGTTGCTGTCGCTGGCCGTATATACGCTGGGCGGATGGTTACGCCGCAGCCCGGTGAGTGCGGAGGTCGATATTTTGCTAAATGCACTGAATCAGGACCAGATCGAAGAGCCACCGCTGCCGGATGTTAAACCGGCCTATCAAACTGAATCCCGATAACCAACAGGATGTTATGAGATGAGATCACCCTACTTTACCCAACAGGTCGAACAGTTGAAGATTGAGGTTTTCCCGAACCGCGTGGTGATGGGGGAATCAGCCGCCGCCGATGCGGCACAGCACCTACGCCAATTGCTGAAACAGCAGCAGCAGGTCCGGATTATCTTTGCTGCCGCGCCGTCACAAAATGAGTTTCTGGCCTCGCTGAGCCGGGCTGAGGATATCGACTGGTCCAGAGTTGTGGCTTTTCATATGGATGAATACATCGGCCTGCCTGCCGGTTCAGACGCGCTGTTCAGCCATTACCTGAAAAAGCATCTGTTCGATATCGTACATCCGGCAGAAGTACACCTCATTCCCTCGTCGGGAGAACCTGAGCAGTTGTGTCGTGATTATGCGTATCTGCTGCAACAGGCATCTGTCGACATGGTTTGTCTGGGAATCGGAGAAAACGGTCATCTGGCATTTAACGACCCGCCGGTGGCGGATTTTAACGATCCGTACGTAATGAAAGTTGTTGAGCTGGATGCAGTTTGCCGCCAGCAGCAGGTTAATGATGGTTGTTTCCCGTCATTGCTGGCGGTACCCACTCATGCCCTTACGCTGACCATCCCGACACTTCTGGCGGCAGGGCGGTTATTTTGTATGGTACCGGGTAAAAATAAACGTGAGGCCATTGCGGGTGTTCTGTCTCAGCCCACGTCGGTTTCCTGTCCGGCAACGGTATTGCGGAGCCATCCTGCCTGCACGCTCTATACCGATGTCGACGGTTATGGCGAGGTGCCACATGTCTGATGTCACCTTGCGGGCCAGAGACTATCGTAACAACCAGCCGGTTGAGATCCGTGCGAGTGATGGAATCATCCGTCAGATCCGGCCCCTGCCGGCAGATGATGCATTACCGCTGATTGCGCCGGGGTTGGTCGATCTGCAGGTTAATGGTTACGGCGGTATCGACTTCAACTGCTACCCTTTTGCTGAAGAGGCCGCAGAGCAGGTGGCCCGTCTCTTATGGCAACAGGGTGTCACCACGTTTATGCCCACCGTGATCACTAACAGCGATCATGAAATTGAGCAGATGGTACAGACCCTTGCCAGCGCCTGCCGGGAGTTCCCTCTGGTAGAACAGTGCATCGCCGGCATCCATCTGGAAGGCCCTTTTTTGTCTACGCAAGATGGCCCGCGGGGCGCGCACAGCCTTGATTATATTAAAGGCCCTGACAAGGCGCTGTTTCAGCGTTGGCAGCATGCCGCAGAGGGTCGGATCCGTCTCATCACTTTGTCACCCGAATGGCCACAAGCCGATGATTTTATTCGCTACTGTTGCCAGCAACAGGTGGTGGTTTCCATCGGACATACTTCCGCGAGCGCAGAGCAGATTGCCTCCTCGGTACGCGCCGGTGCCGGAATGTCCACCCATCTTGGCAACGGTGCGCATTTGACGCTGCCGCGGCATCCTAACTATATCTGGGAGCAATTAGCGCAGGATGATTTGTGGTGCGCGATGATTGCCGATGGTGAGCACTTGCCACTGTCGGTGCTCAAAGTCTTTATCCGTGCAAAAGGTGACCATGCGATGTTAGTCAGTGATGTGACCAGCCATGCTGGTATGCCACCGGGTTGTTATCAGTCGCATATCGGCGGAAGTGTGGTACTGAGCCCGACGGGGCGGTTGTCTATGGCAGACAATCCGGCGCTACTGGCAGGGTCTGCACAGGGTTTGCTGCACGGGGTCAATACGTTGATTAAAAATGCAATAGTCCCGCGTGCTCAGGCACTGGAGATGGCTTCGGTTCGCCCGGCTGCGCGTCTGAATTTACCGGTGAAACTTGGGCTGGCCGTGGGGGCGCCCCTTGATGCCGTTCTGTTGCAGCCTGCTGCCGATGAGTCACTGATCCCGCTGGCAACCTATAAAAATGGTGTGAGGGTATGGAGTGGGGAATAGGTTGACGTGCTGATCCGGCGTCATGTAATAATGCGGGCGTCATGGTCAACCGCGATGGAAAATCACAGCATGAAAGACTCAGGCAAGGGACCCGCACTGTTGCGCCAGTACAATGAAAAACGGGTACTGGCTTATCTGCGCCATCAGCGAATCAGCTCTCGCCTGGATATTTCGCGCGCACTTGCGTTGAGCAAAAACACCATTTCACTGATCGTTGATGACCTGCTGGCGCTCGGCTACATGGAAGAGCAGGGCGTCGCGCAAACCAACAGTATTGGCCGGCCTAAAATTCATGTTGCGCTAAAACCCGCAGCCATCATGGCTGCAGGGATCATGATTGAACGCAACCGTCTGCACTGGATGGTGTGTAACTACTTCTGCGAAATCATTGAAGAACAAACACTGACTCTCGACACTTCAACTCCTCAGGATGTGTTGAGTGAAATTGCCCGCCACTGTCAGAAGTTACAGCAAAGTCATCCTGAACTGGTGGGTATCGGCGTGGGTTTTCCGGGCATTATCGATCAACACGGCGGGATTCTGCATGTCTCTTCTCATCTTGGATGGGGCGAGGTGGATCTGCTTGCAGCATTGACTCCCGCCGTTTCAGTGCCGGTAAATGTGTGGAATAACGTCAAAGCGACAGCGTTAATTGCGCGTCAAGGGGAGACGCCGGGCGAAAATGAGTCCTGTTTCTATCTGCGTATTGCCGAGGGAATTGGCGGTGCTTTGCTGACCGGACAAGGTGTTTATTCCGGGGGCAGTTGGACTGCGGGTGAAGTTGGGCACTTAGCCGTCTTACCACAGGGGCCAACGTGCTCCTGCGGGCAGCAGGGCTGTCTGGAGTCATTGATCAGTTTATCTGCTATCAATACGCAACTCAGCCATCGCCAGCCCGGGCTCAGTTGGGACAACCGTCAGCAGTCGCCTGAACAGGTGAATGAAGTCATGACGAATGCCGGGGAACTGCTCGGTAAAGCGGTGAGTCAGATTATCCATCTGGTAAACCCCCAAATCTTACTGATCGATTGTCCCTACAATGTTTCCCCACCTTTTGTTGAACAAACCCTCGCTACAGCACGGCAATTTACCCTGCCTTTCCCCTTCAGCCGCACCCATTTCACCTTCATTACTGAGCGTTTCAAACCCGCGCAGGGGCTGGCATTAGCTATGATTCAGCGCTTCGAGCAGGTTTCACTGGCCTGATTCAATGCTATTTCGACTCGGGGAGTTTATCTCTGAATGCATCTCGCAAAAAATGTGTGCGGGCTGATCTGTACGTGGCTTAAGTGATAATATCGTTTCACGACTTCCACGCCCGACAGGATGATTTATGAGCGAACATCAGTTACACCAGTTAAGTATGTCGGTGGGTAATAAGCTGAAAGAAAAGGGATTATGGATAACCTGCGCGGAGTCCTGCACCGGGGGCTGGGTGGCAAAAGCTATTACGGATATTGCGGGCAGTTCGGCCTGGTTTGACCGTGGCTATGTGACTTACAGCAATGCTGCGAAACATGAATTACTCTGTGTGGCTGAGGCCACATTGAACGAATTTGGCGCCGTAAGCGAAGAAACCGTTCGTGAAATGGCACAAGGTGCGTTGCATGCCGCAGGTGCTAATCTGGCGCTGTCAATAAGCGGAATAGCAGGCCCGGATGGAGGGTCCGCCGCTAAACCGGTCGGTACCGTATGGTTTGGTTTTGCTGACCGAGAGGGGCGAATCCTGGCATTAAAACGACAATTTACCGGTGACCGTGAGTCTGTTCGTCTGCAAGCTGCTGTTTTTTCATTACAAACAACGCTAAGTGAGTTTCTTGAAAAATAGGCTTGATACTGTATGAGCATACAGTATAATTAGCTTCAATTACCTGTACACCAATTACATTCAGTGACGTAAGTGAGGTCATTCACTTAACGTCAGACGAAGGAGCAAAAATGGCTATTGATGAGAATAAGCAAAAGGCGTTAGCTGCAGCACTGGGCCAGATTGAAAAGCAATTCGGTAAAGGCTCCATCATGCGTCTCGGTGAAGATCGCTCTATGGATGTTGAAACGATCTCTACCGGCTCTTTGTCTCTGGATATCGCGTTGGGTGCCGGCGGTTTGCCGATGGGCCGTATCGTTGAGATTTATGGCCCGGAATCATCAGGTAAAACCACGCTGACTCTGCAGGTTATTGCTGCAGCACAACGCGAAGGTAAAACCTGTGCGTTTATCGATGCCGAACACGCATTGGATCCGATTTATGCCAAAAAACTTGGCGTTGATATCGATAACTTGCTCTGTTCACAGCCGGATACCGGTGAGCAGGCATTAGAAATCTGTGATGCATTGACCCGCTCCGGCGCTGTTGATGTGATCATTGTTGACTCCGTCGCAGCCCTGACGCCAAAAGCCGAAATTGAAGGCGAAATTGGCGACTCCCATATGGGCCTTGCGGCACGTATGATGAGCCAGGCAATGCGTAAGCTGGCCGGTAACCTGAAAAACGCCAACACCCTGCTGATCTTCATCAACCAGATCCGTATGAAAATTGGCGTGATGTTCGGTAACCCGGAAACCACAACCGGTGGTAACGCACTGAAGTTTTATGCATCGGTTCGTCTTGATATCCGTCGTATTGGCGCAATCAAAGATGGCGATGTGGTGGTTGGTAGCGAAACGCGCGTGAAAGTGGTTAAAAACAAAATCGCTGCACCGTTCAAGCAAGCCGAATTCCAGATCATGTACGGTGAGGGTATCAACATTAACGGCGAACTGGTTGATCTGGGCGTTAAGCACAAATTGATCGAAAAAGCTGGTGCGTGGTACAGCTACAACGGTGAAAAAATTGGTCAGGGTAAAGCTAACTCTTGCAATTACCTGAAAGAAAACCCGAAAGTTGCCGCTGAGATCGACAAAAAGCTGCGTGATATGCTGCTTAACGGCGGCACTGGTGAAATCAGCGCGACGGCCACCGTTGAAGATCTGGGTGACAGCGTTGAAACCAGCGAAGAATTTTAATTTCGCCAGATCCTGAACCTGTTGTTCAGGAGTCCACGCAGTCTACCAAACGCCAGCCTGAGTCTCAGGCTGGCGTTTTGCTCATATAAGGTGACCAAAATGTCGGATGACAACGCGGTAAATCTTGAAAATTTCACCAAGAGTGACGAAACGAAAGATCATTCCTCGCTTTTTGCGCCAGCAAAAGAGAGTGACGCCGGAAAAATTAATGCGCTGATCAGCCGGGCTATGCGGCTGTTATCTCAGCGAGATCATGGCGAAATGGAACTTCGACGTAAACTACAAACTCCACCCGTCGCCTTCAGTAAACCTTCCTATTCTAAGCCTGCAAAACCCAGCGCCCGTAAATCCACACTCTCTTTCTCACAAGAGTGGCAGGAAGCGGAGGTACAGAAAAAAACAGAGCGTCAAATTCCCGAGGATATTTCCCCCGAACATGTGCAGGCCGTCATTGATTACTGTTACCAGCACAACTGGTTGGATGACGCTAAGTTCGCCGATCGTTATATTTCAGGGCGCAGTAACAAAGGCTACGGTGCGCAACGTATTCGGTCAGAGTTGCAGCAAAAAGGCGTAGATAAAGAGATAATCGCGACTGCATTAGAAAACACAGACGTTGACTGGTGTGCCATTGCCCGTGATCTTGCCGTGCGAAAATTCGATGAGCCGTTGCCCACTGACTGGAAAGAAAAATCAAAAGTCATGCGCTATTTACTCTATCGGGGCTTCTTTAACGAAGAAATCCAGTCCATTTATCGCGATTTTGATGATTGACCGCATACGGGATTTTACTTCCCTGCGAAGAAAATTTATCTTATCCACACTTTTTGTTCGCGAGATGTACTGTCTGATGCTGAATTCGGCACTTACACCGCCCGCGAACCGTTCTTCAAGCCAGATTCCGGGACATTTATGAGCAAGAGCACCGCTGAGATCCGACAAGCGTTTCTCGATTTCTTCCACAGTAAGGGACACAGCATTGTTTCAAGCAGTTCGCTTGTCCCGACTAACGATCCGACACTGTTGTTTACCAATGCCGGGATGAACCAATTTAAAGATGTTTTCCTGGGTCTGGATAAGCGCGAATACAACCGCGCGACCACGTCTCAACGTTGTGTCCGCGCAGGCGGCAAACATAACGATCTGGAAAATGTGGGGTATACCGCACGTCACCATACCTTCTTTGAAATGCTGGGTAACTTCAGTTTTGGCGACTACTTTAAGCATGATGCTATTAACTATGCTTGGGAATTGCTGACCGGTGAGAACTGGTTCAACCTTCCAAAAGAGAAGCTGTGGGTTACGGTTTATGAAACCGATGACGAAGCCTTCAACATTTGGGAAAAAGAAGTCGGCGTACCTAAAGAGCGCATTATCCGCATCGGCGACAATAAAGGCGGAGCTTTCGCGTCAGACAACTTCTGGCAAATGGGCGATACCGGTCCTTGCGGTCCTTGTACCGAAATATTCTACGATCATGGCGACCACATCTGGGGCGGACCTCCGGGGTCAGCTGAAGAAGATGGTGATCGTTATATCGAGATCTGGAATATCGTCTTCATGCAATTTAACCGTCAGTCAGACGGTACTATGCTCCCACTGCCTAAGCCGTCAGTTGATACCGGGATGGGCCTGGAGCGCATCACTGCGGTGATGCAGCATGTGAATTCGAACTACGATATCGATCTGTTTAAGAAATTAATTGCCGCCGTAGCACAAGTTACTGGTGCGACAGACTTAAACAACAAATCGCTGCGTGTTATCGCTGACCACATTCGCTCCTGCGCATTCCTTATTTCCGACGGTGTTATCCCATCGAATGAAAACCGTGGTTATGTATTACGCCGCATCATTCGTCGTGCGATTCGTCACGGCAATATGCTGGGTGCGAAAGACACGTTCTTCTACAAACTGGTCGCTCCACTGATTGAGGTGATGGGCCCAGCAGCAGAAGAGCTGAAACAGCAGCAGGCGATGGTTGAGCAGTTGCTGAAAACCGAAGAAGAGCAGTTTGCACGTACGCTAGAGCGCGGCCTGGCCTTGCTGGACGACGAGTTGTCCTCGCTGAAAGGCGATACGCTCGATGGCGAAATCGCTTTCCGTCTGTATGACACCTTTGGTTTCCCACTGGATTTAACCGCGGACGTTTGTCGTGAACGTAATCTCAAAGTAGACGAAGTCGGGTTTGAAAAAGCCATGGAAATTCAGCGCCGTCGTGCGCGTGAATCCAGTGGTTTCAGCGCAGACTACAACAGTATGATTCGCGTTGATGGTGTTACCCAGTTCTCCGGTTATGAGCACCTGGATCGTCATTCAAAAGTGGTGGCTTTGTTTATCGACGGGCAACCGGTTGAATCAATCAACGCGGGTGATAACGCCATTGTCGTGCTGGATGACACTCCATTCTATGCTGAGTCCGGTGGACAGGTCGGTGATAAAGGTGAACTGAAATCGACAACTGGTGTCTTTACAGTATCTGATACACAGAAATACGGTAAAGCGATTGGTCATCAGGGCTCGATGAATGTCGGCAAACTGAGCATCGGTGATGCCGTTGACGCTGTCGTTGATGCCGCCCGTCGTGAACGCATCCGCCTGAATCACTCGGCCACGCATTTGCTGCATAGCGCACTGCGTCAGGTATTGGGCAAGCATGTTGCTCAGAAAGGTTCTCTGGTCAATGACCATTATCTGCGTTTCGACTTCTCGCATTTTGAAGCGATGAAGCCGGAAGAGATTCGTCAGGTTGAAGATCTGGTGAATGCGCAAATCCGCCGTAACTTGCCCATTCAGACCAAGATCATGGCGCTGGATGATGCAAAAGAGCAGGGTGCAATGGCCCTGTTCGGCGAGAAGTATGATGACAGCGTGCGCGTACTGTCGATGGGTGACTTCTCAACGGAACTTTGCGGCGGCACACATGCCAGCCGTACCGGTGACATTGGTCTGTTCCGCATTCAGAGCGAGTCAGGCACTGCTGCGGGCATCCGTCGTATCGAAGGTATCACGGGCGAAAATGCTATCGCAGCATTGCATCAGCAGAGTGATTTGTTGCAGGACGTGGCGCATTTAGTCAAAGGTGATGTGAACAGTGTGACGGATAAAATCCGTACGCTCATCGAACGCTCACGGTTACTGGAAAAAGAACTTCAGCAGGTGAAAGATCAGCAAGCTGCGCAGGAAAGTGCTTCACTCTCCAGCCAGACCAAAGAAGTCAAAGGTGTTAAATTGCTGGTAAGTCAACTGGATAACGTTGAACCAAAAATGCTGCGTACCATGGTTGATGATCTGAAAAACCAGTTGGGTTCAGCCATTATTGTTCTGGCGACGATTGCCGATGATAAAGTCAGTCTGATCGTTGGCGTGACCAAAGATCTGACAGACCGTGTTAAAGCAGGTGAGCTGATTGCTCCTATCGCCCAGCAGGTTGGCGGTAAAGGCGGTGGCCGTCCTGATATGGCACAGGCAGGAGGGAGCGATGTTCATGCCCTTCCGGCTGCTCTTGCCAGTGTAGAGGCTTGGGTAAACGATAAGCTGTAATAAGAAATAAATCACTACACAAAGAAACGCCATAATGTATTGTACAGTATGGCGTTTTCACTATCGCAGGTGGGGTAGGTTAAGCCAGAAAAGCCACAAAGCTCTTGTTTTCAACTAAGCTTAAAGTATTGGTGGCTGATGTCGCAGGCTCGTTACACTTAATGTGGGGGTCATGGCTTACGTTTTACCCGCGGTTAATAGATAATGGCCGGGAAACTGAGAGACCCGACTCTTTTAATTCTTCAAGGAGCAAAGAATGCTTATTCTAACTCGCCGAGTTGGTGAAACCCTCATGATTGGCGATGAGGTAACTGTTACCGTTTTAGGCGTTAAAGGTAACCAGGTGCGTATTGGTGTGAATGCGCCCAAAGAGGTCTCTGTGCATCGTGAAGAGATCTATCAGCGTATTCAGGCTGAGAAGTCTCAACAAACGAGTTTCTGATTTACCAAGCGTCTCGTTAATGACGAGGCGCTGATCTCTCCTTTTGTGCATATTCTGGTTTTCCCTCTCTGCTTTGCCCCCTGTTTTTCTGCTTTCTCCGACAAATGACACTTCCTTTGCTGACGGCTATCTCTAGAAAAAATAGTGTTTTTTACCGTTCATACCTCACTATTTGCCGTGAAACTGCTCATGTTGCGCGTGAATTGTCCAAACAGGGCGATGTTGGGAAAAAAGGGTTTGACTTATAAGTGCGGGAAAGTAATATGTGCGCCACGCAGTGCCGATGAGCTTAAACAAAGTTAGTCAGCACAACTCGAAAGAGGCGTATGGTGAGGTGGCCGAGAGGCTGAAGGCGCTCCCCTGCTAAGGGAGTATGCGGTCAAAAGCTGCATCCGGGGTTCGAATCCCCGCCTCACCGCCATTTAAAATGCACCCATAGCTCAGCTGGATAGAGTACTCGGCTACGAACCGAGCGGTCGGAAGTTCGAATCTTCCTGGGTGCACCATACTTTCCAGAGCGTATGTTGATTTGCGATCAAATGAGCGTGACGGGCAGAAGCGAAAGCTGATGCAGTAGGGAAAAAAGTGGTTAGGTAAAATCTGCAGTAAGAATCAAAATGCACCCATAGCTCAGCTGGATAGAGTACTCGGCTACGAACCGAGCGGTCGGAAGTTCGAATCTTCCTGGGTGCACCATTCTTTCTCTTAGTATTTTCCGAAACAAAATTCTGCACGACCCAACGCACCCATAGCTCAGCTGGATAGAGTACTCGGCTACGAACCGAGCGGTCGGAAGTTCGAATCTTCCTGGGTGCACCATATTTTGTGTATGTTGAACTCAACATGCAGATAGCACGCAAGAAGATAACGTTGGTTTAGCAACGGCCCGTAGGGCGAGGCGATAGCCGAGTCATCTTCCTGAGGGCACCATATTAAAGAAACTCGCTTCGGCGAGTTTCTTGCTTTTAACCCGTACTAAACCTGCAATATTCTCTTCACTTCTTTGCCTGCCTCCTTCTAACGCTCCCTGACAAAATGCGACTTTCCACAGACTTTGCGCTAAAGTGGTTTCCTGTTTTTATCCTGAGCAGGAGTACAAGATGTACGATCTCTACGAGGGTTTGATCTTTGATATGGATGGAACCATATTGGATACAGAACCCACGCACCGCAAGGCCTGGCATCAGGTATTGTCCAAGTACAATATGCACTATGATTTCGATGCAATGGTGGCTCTCAACGGTTCACCGACGTGGCGCATCGCACAGTTTGTTATCGATGATAATCAGGTTGATTTGGATCCTCACCAGCTTGCCGCCGAGAAGACCACTGCGGTGCAGGAGATGCTGCTTGATACCGTGCAGCCGCTTCCGCTCATTGATGTGGTGAAGTATTACCATGGTCGCCGTCCAATGGCTGTCGGCACGGGGAGTGAACACTGGATGGCTGATGCCTTGCTACGTCACCTTGGCCTTCGCCACTGCTTTGACGCGATTGTCGGCGCCAACGATGTACAAAATCACAAACCGGCCCCGGACACCTTTTTACGTTGCGCTGAATTAATCGGCGTACCGCCAGAAAAATGCGTGGTATTTGAGGACGCAGATTTTGGTATTCAGGCAGCCCGGCGTGCCAATATGGCCGTAGTGGATGTTCGTAAGCTTTGAGCAGTACACTGGCTCTGGCCTCTCTCTTTGGAAGCAGCTTTCTCAGTGCAACCCTGTTGCCGGGAAATTCAGAAATCTTATTGGTTGCCTTGCTGTCAGCGGGTAGCGCATCGCCACTTTTATTGGTCGTCGCTGCATCTTTTGGCAATACCTTAGGCGGGATAACCAATATTATCATCGGTCGGTTACTGCCGGGGCTGAAACCCCAGCGCGGCCTCACGATCGCGACGTCGTGGTTGAATCGTTTTGGGCCTGCTGCGCTGCTGCTGAGTTGGCTGCCAGTAGTGGGTGATATTTTATGTGTGTTGGCAGGCTGGTTGCGCATGCCATGGGGCCCGGTGGTGTTTTTCCTCTGTATAGGGAAAACAATACGTTATGCGATTTTAACCGTCATTACGTTACAGGGGATCTCATGGTGGAGTTAGATTGGTATCGCTTATCATGATGGTTACGTCTATGCAGATTCAGTATGCTTGCAAGTCAATGATTTCAAATAGCGGGAGGTCAATTTGATCCCGGATGTATCTCAGGCGCTTTCCTGGTTGGAAGCCCACCCTCAGGCAGTAAAAGGTATTCGTCGGGGCATAGAGCGTGAAACGCTTCGTGTTAATGCAGATGGCTCACTCGCGGCGACAGGGCATCCAGAGGCTTTAGGTGCTGCGCTAACGCATCATTGGATCACGACCGATTTCGCAGAATCCCTTCTTGAGTTCATTACTCCGGTTGATGGCGATATTGACCATCTTATGACGTTCCTGCGCGATATTCATCGTCACGTTGCCCGTGAACTGGGTGACGAAAGAATGTGGCCACTGAGCATGCCGTGCTTCGTTGGGGCTGAGCAGGATATCGAACTTGCGCAATACGGCTCCTCCAACATAGGGCGTTTAAAAACGCTCTATCGTGAAGGCTTAAAGAACCGCTACGGCGCTTTAATGCAGATCATTTCCGGCATTCATTATAATTTCTCACTGCCGTTGGAGTTCTGGCAGGCACGCCTTGGCATCACTGATGCTGAAAGCGGTAAACATGAGATTTCTGCCGCTTACTTTAAACTCATCCGTAATTATTACCGTTTTGGCTGGGTTATTCCTTACCTGTTTGGTGCTTCTCCGGCTATCTGTTCTTCGTTCCTTCAGGGCCGTGAGACGGATTTGCCGTTTGAACATACTGATACCGGCTTGTGTTACCTGCCTTATGCCACCTCGCTGCGACTGAGTGATTTGGGCTATACCAATAAATCACAAAGTAACCTGGGTATCACCTTTAACGATCTTGAAACTTATGTGACGGGCGTTAAGCAGGCTATACGTACCCCATCTGAAGAATATGCGGGGATGGGCGTTAAAAAAGAGGGTAAATATCTGCAACTGAACAGCAATGTGTTACAGATTGAGAACGAGCTTTATGCTCCTATCCGTCCAAAACGCGTGACCCGCTCAGGTGAAACACCTTCGGATGCGCTGATGCGCGGTGGTATCGAATACATTGAGGTTCGTTCGCTCGATGTGAACCCCTTCTCGCCAATTGGTGTTGATGCGTCACAGGCGCGTTTCCTGGACCTGTTTTTGATATGGTGTGCTTTGGCCGATGCACCAGAGATGAACAGTGATGAACTGCTTTGTACGCGTAAAAACTGGAATCGTGTGATTCTTGAAGGTCGTAAGCCGGGGCAGACGATTGGCATTGGGTGCAATGACGAGCGTAAACCACTCGATCAGGTTGGTAAGGCTCTGTTTGATGACCTGCGGCGTGTTGCTGAAGTTCTGGATAGTCAGAATGGCAATCAGCAGTATCAGGATGTCTGTAGCGAGCTGGTTGTCGGGTTCGACGATCCTGAGTTGACCTACTCAGCACGTATTTTGCGGGATATGAAAGCACAGGGTGTCGGTAATCTGGGGCTGGAGTTGGCTGAGAAATATCGCCAGATGCTGGTACAGGAACCGCTGGAAATTCTTAGTCCTGAACAACTTGCCGCAGAATGCGCAGCGTCATGGCAGAGACAACGCGATCTTGAAGCGAATGATAAGCTAAGCTTTGAAGAGTATTTGGCAGCCGTAAACGGCGGTTAAAAAAGAAAAGGCCACAATTAATGTGGCCAAATAACATCTCTGTTTACAGGGATGATGATAACAAATGTGCGTCTTTCATATATTCAGACTCGCATTGTGGGAAAAGGTTTCCTGAGTTCGATAAAAAAATCATTTTTTCTTTAGGAGGGTGACGATATGCCACTGTTGGATAGCTTTACCGTAGACCATACCCGTATGGCAGCACCTGCTGTTCGCGTCGCAAAAACCATGAAAACCCCACACGGGGATACCATCACCGTATTCGACCTGCGTTTCTGCCGCCCGAATATTGAAGTTATGCCTGAGCGTGGGATCCACACTTTGGAGCACCTGTTCGCAGGCTTCATGCGTAACCATCTCAACGGGAATGGCGTAGAAATCATTGATATCTCACCGATGGGTTGCCGTACCGGCTTTTACATGAGCCTGATTGGCGTGCCTAGTGAGAAATTGGTGGCGGACTCCTGGAAAGCGGCGATGGCCGACGTTCTGAAAGTGACCGACCAGCGTAAGATCCCAGAGCTGAACGAGTTCCAGTGCGGGACTTACCACATGCACTCTCTGGAAGAAGCCCAGGAAATTGCTAAGCACATTCTGGACAACGACGTGGTTGTTAACCACAACGAAGATCTGGCGTTGCCGAAAGAGAAGCTGACAGAACTGCACATCTAGTCTTTGTGTAGAAACTCAGAGCACAAAAAAGACGCGATATCGCGTCTTTTTCTTTTTCACCAATTAACCATTTTAAACTTAGCGACGGTTAACCGTACTTTGTAACGGTTGCATTGGACGCACCTGAACCTGCTTGATCATATTGTCCTGCACGGCGAGGATTTCTACTGCGTAATTTTCAACGCGCAGACTGGCTCCCACTTGCGGGATCTCTTCGAGTATCTCCAGAAGCATTCCGTTCACGGTACGCGGGCCATCCTCGGGTAAGGTCCAGTTAAAGGCTTTATTCAGCTCACGCACGTTGGCGCTACCTTCGATGACCACAGAACCGTCGCTTTGCGGCGTGACCTCTTCTGCAAGCGTAGGGGACATTGAGGTGGTGAAATCGCCCACGATCTCCTCAAGAATATCTTCGACTGTGACCAGTCCCTGAATATCGCCGTACTCATCGACCACGATGCCAACTTTTTTCTTATTCCGCTGGAATTTCACCAGCTGAATATTGAGCGGCGTGCCTTCAGGAATGAAGTAAATTTCATCGGCTGCACGCAGCAGGTTCTCTTTAGTGAACTCTTTTTTCTCGGTCATCAACCGGTAAGCTTCACGCAGGCGCAGCATGCCAATGGCATCATCCAGAGAGTTACGGTAAAGCACTATGCGACCGTGAGGGGAGTGGGTGAGCTGACGGATGATCGATTTCCAGTCATCATTGATATCAATCCCCACGATTTCATTACGTGGCACCATGATGTCATCGACGGTCACTTTTTCAAGATCAAGCACCGACAGCAGCATGTCCTGATTGCGGCGTGAAATCTGCGAGCGCGATTCGTTCACAATAGTACGCAGTTCTTCTTTACTCACAGCATCGCTGATCCCGACGTTGGTTTTGACCCCACACATGCGCATTAACAGGCGCGACAGGCTGTTAAGGATCCACACCAGTGGCATCATGATCGTTTGCAGCGGGCGCAACAGCAGGCTACTCGGGAACGCGATGCGTTCAGGATTCAGCGCCGCAAAGGTTTTCGGCAGCACTTCGGCAAACAGCAGAACCACGAAGGTCAGGATACCGGTCGCGATAGCCACGCCGGCATCGCCGTACAGACGGATACCCACAATTGTTGCCAGAGCGGAAGCGAGGATGTTGACCAGGTTATTACCGATAAGCACGAGACTAATCAATTGATCCGGGCGTTTCAGCAGTTTCTCAACGCGGCGCGCTCCACGGTTGCCTTGTTTAGCCAGGTGGCGTAACCGGTAGCGGTTGAGCGTCATCATGCCGGTCTCGGAGGCGGAAAAGTAAGCCGAAACCACCACCATAATGATCAATGTGATGATGAGGGTTGTTGTCGAGACGTGCTCCAACGGGGAATTCCTTATTTATTGTGTGAACTGCAATTTATTGATGAATCATGAGTTGCTGAATGAGGCGGCTGCCAAAGTAGGCCAGCGTCAGTAACACCGCGCCCGCCATGCTAAACCAGACCACGCGGCGTCCGCGCCAACCTTCATGATAGTGGCCCCACAGCAAAACGATATAGACAAACCATGCGAGAATCGACAGCACGGCTTTATCGATGTTCTCCCTGCTGAACAGGTTATCCATATATAACAAGCCGGTGCAGAGTGTCAGCGTCAGCAAAATAACGCCCACCTGCGTGATATGAAAGAGTTTACGCTCAATAGTCATCAGCGGCGGCATATCACTGTTGAATGTCAGCCGTTTATTTTTTAATTGATAGTCCAGCCAGGCCAGCTGCAGCGCATAGAGGGCGGCGATAATTAGTGTGGCATAGGCAAACAGCGCCAGACCAATGTGCACTAGTAGCCCTTTGCTTTGCTCGAGATGGGTGATGAATTCGCCGGGCAGGAAGGTGACAAACGCCAGATTGATCAGGGCGAAACTATAAACGATCGGTAAAATAAACCAGCCACGGTTGCGCGAAGCGACAATGGTCATTACCGTACAGATAATCAGACTGACCACGGAGCCGATATTCACCAGGCTGAGGTTCTGGCCAGTGCTGACATCGAAGATGCGTTGCTGGAGTGCCACAGCGTGGCAAATCAGTGCGACGATCACGGAAATCAATGCTAAACGCCGGTATGCACCATTCTTCCTGATAATGCTCGGGATGATAAGGGCAAGGCTGAGCAGATAGGCCAACATGGCGACAACGGGAAAAACTGACATAGCGTTTCATTAGCATCAAAAATGAATGAGACAGTCAGTATAACGTCACGCGCGTCACGCTCCAACCTATCTGACATGCCAAAGCAGAGATCGTCAACGCTTCGTGTTATAATCCCGCAATTGTGTCGCTAAGGCGGCCTGTCATTACGTTGAGCAAGAGACGATGTTTGAGAATTTAAGCGATCGATTGTCGCGCACATTACGCAATATCAGCGGCCGTGGGCGGCTGACCGAAGAGAACATTAAAGAAACATTACGTGAAGTTCGAATGGCATTGCTGGAAGCTGACGTTGCGCTGCCGGTCGTGCGGGACTTCATTAACCGGGTGAAAGAGAGTGCCGTTGGCCATGAGGTCAACAAAAGCCTGACACCGGGTCAGGAGTTCGTGAAGATCGTCCAGAAAGAGCTGGAAACAGCCATGGGCGAGGCCAACTCCGAGCTTAATCTTGCTGCTCAGCCCCCGGCCGTTGTGCTAATGGCCGGCCTGCAAGGTGCCGGTAAAACCACCAGTGTGGCGAAACTGGCGAAATTCCTTAAAGAGAAGAAAAAGAAGAAAGTCTTGGTTGTTTCTGCCGACGTATACCGTCCTGCAGCGATCAAACAACTTGAGACGCTGGCCGAGCAGGTCGGCGTTGATTTCTTCGCGTCTGATGCACAAGAGAAGCCGGTCGATATCGTTAACCGCGCGCTGCAACAGGCAAAACTCAAATTTTACGACGTTCTGATTGTCGATACCGCTGGTCGTTTACACGTCGACGAAGCGATGATGGACGAAATCAAACAGGTTCATGCGGCCATCAATCCCGTTGAAACCCTGTTTGTTGTCGATGCGATGACCGGCCAGGATGCGGCCAATACGGCTAAAGCCTTCAACGAAGCACTGCCGTTAACCGGTGTGATTTTGACGAAGGTCGACGGTGATGCTCGCGGCGGTGCGGCGTTGTCTATCCGCCACATTACCGGCAAGCCGATTAAATTCCTCGGTATGGGTGAAAAAACGGATGCGCTTGAGCCGTTCCACCCGGATCGCGTAGCCTCCCGTATTCTCGGTATGGGCGACGTTCTTACGCTTATCGAAGACATCGAGAGCAAAGTCGATCGCGCGCAGGCTGAAAAGCTGGCTAGCAAACTCAAGAAGGGCGGTGGTTTTGACCTGACTGACTTCCTCGACCAACTTAAGCAAATGCGCAACATGGGTGGCATGGCCAGCATGATGGGTAAACTGCCTGGCGTGGGTCAGTTGCCGGACAACGTTAAATCGCAGATGGACGACAAAGTGTTGGTGCGCATGGAAGCGATCATCAACTCGATGACGCTTAAAGAGCGCGCCAAGCCGGAAATTATTAAAGGTTCCCGTAAACGTCGCATCGCGATGGGTTCTGGTATGCAGGTGCAGGACGTTAACCGCTTACTCAAGCAGTTCGACGATATGCAGCGCATGATGAAGAAAATGAAGAATGGCGGCATGGCAAAAATGATGCGTGGCATGAAAGGTATGATGCCACCGGGTTTCCCAGGCCGCTAATCGACAACACTGGCTGATTATCAGTCACATAAACGGCCCCAAACGTACTCAGGCAAATAGCGACGGAGGCAATCTACGCTTTCGATTGCTTTTTGCGCCAAAATGAGTAAAATTTTGGGGCTTTTTATATTGCAACCAGACCCCGTTCCCCGATGGGGTCTGGTTGTTTTATTAACTAAAGAGGATGTTATGGTAACAATTCGTTTAGCACGTGGCGGCGCAAAAAAGCGTCCGTTTTATCAAGTAGTAGTGACCGACAGCCGCAATGCTCGTGATGGTCGTTTCATCGAGCGCGTAGGTTTCTTCAACCCATTGGCTTCTGGCCAGGCTGAAGCACTGCGTCTGGACCTGGATCGTATTACCCATTGGGTAGATCTGGGTGCAACCGTTTCTGATCGCGTATCTTCGCTGATCAAAGACGCTAAGAAAGCGGCTTAATCTGTCGCGGTGGTAACAATGAGCAAGCAACTCAATCCAGTGACGCCCGCTGAGCCGATAGTTCTTGGCAAAATGGGGTCAACATACGGCATTCGTGGTTGGCTCAGAGTGTTTTCATCCACCGAAGACGCCGAAAGCATCTTCGAATACCAGCCTTGGTTTATCCAACAAGCCGGTAAGTGGCACGTTGTCGAGCTGGAAGGCTGGAAACGCCACACTCAGGACCTGATCATCAAAGTCAAAGGCGTTGACGATCGGGAAGCTGCGAATCTTCTGACCAATTGCGAAATTGTGGTCGATTCAAAGCAACTTCCATCACTGGAAGACGGCGACTACTACTGGAAAGACCTTTTTGGCTGCCAGGTAGTCACAACCACGGGTTACGAGCTCGGCAAAATCATCGACATGATGGAAACCGGTTCTAACGATGTGATTGTTGTAAAAGCCAACCTGAAAGATGCCTTCGGAATCAAGGAGCGGTTAATTCCGTTCCTCGATGGGCAGGTTATCAAGAAAGTCGATCTCACTACTCGAATCATTGAAGTAGATTGGGATCCTGGTTTTTGACCTCCGTAGCGTTTACTGACGTATTAAATACTGAAGTCGCTAAAGGCAGGTTGGGTGGAATGTTGTCTGACGGGAGTGGGCTATGTGGATCGGTATAATTAGCCTGTTTCCTGAGATGTTTCGCGCGATCACCGATTACGGGGTAACTGGCCGGGCAGTAAAGAATGGCCTGTTGAGCGTAAATTGCTGGAGTCCTCGTGACTTCGCATACGATCGACATCGTACCGTGGATGAGCGGCCTTATGGCGGCGGTCCCGGAATGCTGATGATGGTGCAACCCTTACGGGAAGCGATTCATGCAGCTAAAGCGGCGGCAGGCGAAGGTGTGAAGGTGATTTATCTTTCACCTCAGGGACGCAGGCTGGATCAAACCGGTGTTTGCGAACTGGCGACCTACCAGAAAATTATTCTGGTGTGTGGTCGCTACGAAGGGATTGATGAGCGCGTGATCAAAACCGAGATTGACGAAGAATGGTCAATTGGCGATTACGTTCTCAGTGGTGGAGAGTTACCGGCAATGACGCTGATAGATTCAGTCTCCCGCTTTATACCGGGCGTTCTGGGTCGTCAGGCCTCAGCAGAGGAAGATTCCTTTGCCGATGGATTGCTCGATTGCCCCCACTACACCCGACCTGAAGTGTTGGAAGGCATGGAGGTACCGCCAGTTTTGCTGTCGGGAAACCACGCTGATATACGTCGCTGGCGCCTGAAACAGTCGCTGGGTCGAACCTGGCTTAGAAGACCTGAACTTCTGGAAAACCTAGCTCTGACTGACGAGCAAGAGGTGTTACTGAGAGAGTTCCAAAAGGAACATCGCCTCAGTTAACAAAACTATGAAGGGACCGCTTGAGCATTACGCCGAGCCTTCCCGATATATCAGTTTACCTAGGGTAAGAGACATATTATGAGCAATATCATTAAACAAATCGAACAAGAGCAGATGAAGCAAGACGTACCTGCATTCCGTCCGGGTGATTCCGTGGAAGTTAAGGTATGGGTCGTTGAAGGTTCTAAAAAACGTCTGCAGGCATTCGAGGGCGTGGTTATCGCTATTCGTAACCGCGGTCTGCACTCTGCATTCACTGTTCGCAAAATTTCTAACGGCGAAGGTGTTGAGCGTGTATTCCAGACTCACTCCCCAGTAATCGACAGCATTGCTGTTAAACGTCGTGGTGCCGTTCGTAAAGCTAAACTGTACTACCTGCGTGAGCGTACTGGTAAGTCTGCGCGTATCAAAGAGCGTCTTGGCTAAGGTATCGCTAACGCGACATCGACTAGTTAATATCGAACAAGGGGTTAGCCAATGGCTAGCCCCTTTTTTTTACGCCCAGTAATCACTAAATTGGCGACATAAAAAAGCCTGCGGGGTGAGCAGGCAAAGGATGTAGCAAAAAAGAGGGTATCGCTTTATTAGCTGATGAATCAGGCCGTTTGCATTCCAGCTTGCAAATTCGTGCCAGGTTTGGAAATAACCCGTGCCACCGATTCATGGGTAGCGAATGTGCAGCTGCACTCAATATTCTGGCACTGATGATAGCGTTCTTTGGTCGACTCACTGAGATAGCGGCTTGAACGAGTGTGGGCGACCTTACCGCAAAGTGGACAATGCATCATAAAAACCTCCGGCACGACGAGAAAATGTGAGATTATTATGCCATTGCGAGTCTTGACTTGCAAATGCAATTTATGTGTTAGTTTTGACTTTTATTCAACACGTAGCCTCCCTCTTCGAGCATGACCGCAAGAAACAGCTGGGTGGTCAGCCCTCCGGCCGAGAGGCTATGTACCAGTTTGGTAATGATCCACTGTTGTCGGTTTATTACCTCTTTGAAACCTGATACGACAACCGGAGTTTGGGTAAAGAGATCGGGTCTTCCCAGCGCCAGATTGATACTGAACGTTGCAACGCCGGAGCTGATTATCTTAAAGATAGCGTCAGCTGCGTGTTTCGCGCTTGCCTCATCGGGGTAAATCTTCTTCAACGTCAGCACATTTTTGGCACTTCCGACCATGTAATTAGGGGCATAAGCCGTTTCTGACGAGGTACCCACATTAGGTTTTGCAGCAGGATGCCGTGGATCCTGACTCGTCGCCATCCCTGCATTTCGCTGAGCAACGACCTGGTCATTTTTTATGGTTTTGACATCGAGCCAGCTGGCGCTTACCCCGCTGTAGGCTTGACGATCGTTCAGTGTGAATGAATGGGTATCGCCATCGCGCCGTTCAAGGTGTACGACGGGAAGTGGCCTGCCGGTGGCAGATGTCGCATATCCCGGTCGGGTTAGCCCAATCGCCCCCTCTTTCACGGTCATTTGTGCCCCATACAGACCCGCCAGGCGGGTTAAAAATTGCAAGTCTGTTTCATTGGTTTGGTCAATATGAGGAACGTAAATCCCATCGATATCTTTCGGCAGCACAGGGGGATTCAAATTGTTATTTTTGGAAATCATTCTCACGATGGCGCCCAGCGTCCAGTCATCGTAGGAGTAGGAGAGCACTTTATTCAGTGATCCTCGTAAATCCGCACTACGGGCTACAACGGTCAATATATCCGGAGCCCCTGAATGGATAACTGAATCCACAGTAAAACTCCCGCAGCGATACAGTGACTGACCTTTCCAGCCCAGATGCAGGGTTAACACAGCACCACGCTCCGGCATTTCAAACTGTCCGTCACTGTCATCGAAGACAATCTTGAGTTCATCGGCCTCCAGGGCACTGTTATCGGTCATTTGTATTGAGACAACCCGTTCACGAAGGCTGCGCTCAAGCACCTTATCCTTCAGGGTCAGGGTAAAGTCGGGGGCAATTAGCGCGCCAGCCGGTAAATTAAGCTCAGTGATCATGGGATAAAACCTCCGGCTGGAGATGTTTTAAGTGCAGATACCGCTTTGTTAAACAGACCCATTCCCTGATCGCGGAGATCGCCAAACATCGCGGTATAAGATTCATCCACACGTTTTAGCGTTATCGTAAAAGTAATCTCCCGTGCGCGGCCATTGGACAGCAACTGACTACTGACATTGTTTATCGTCTCAATAATAAACATACCGTAGATAATACCTGTCCCTTCAATAAGCGGCCAGGCTCGGCCACTGTCAGCCATTGACTGCAGCGCTGTTAAGGAACTCTGCCCGCCCGTAACGCCGGACATTAGCTGACCGGTCAGCACCATGGACTCTTTTTGAATGCCGAGAAATTGCGAGGCCGGGCGCGATCCCAGCCGGTTGTTCTGCGCCCAGTTATAATCGACCGTTCGATTTACGCTTTGATAGGGCAGGGTGCTTAACTTAAAAATATTTAAACCGAGTGTCATCATCATGAGTAGACCCTCTGATATAGGTATTGGCTCATAAGGCTATCTTCCTCAGGACTTTCTTGTTTTTTATTGAATTCAGTCATGGCCTGCATATAGCCTTGTGGCGAAGCGCCAGGCGGAGTATTTATCGTGTAGTTCACTGTTTTTACGCTGTTATCAGACAAGTTACTGACAACAGACTGTGGCGATTTGGCCGGTACATATCCCGGTGAAATCGGACTCGGTAGTGCCGGAGTGACGTCCAGACTTTCTCCCGATAATGATGAGGTTTCTGGATCATCAGATGCGCTGTCGCTCATGCCCAATTTTTCCAGGATCCAGCCGTATTTCTCTTTGAATCCATTTAGCTTCGACAATAATTTATTGATAACCGAGGAGATATTGGCGCCCAGGTTGGTGAAGATATTGCTGAATGCCTCAATTTTTCCGCTGATGGCCGCGATCATGTCATTGAAGTAATTTCTGAGAGAATCCCAGTTTTTGATGATGGCTGTGATAGCAATGGCAACCGCAGCCACTAACGCAATAACAGGAAGTCCAATGGCGGCGATTGCTGCTCCAATGACCCCGCCAACGACGGTAAACACGGTTCCTAATAAACCCGCACCGGCCATCAGCATACTGACGCCGCTGAGCACCGGCGCAATTACGGAACCGAGAATGCCCAGCCCTCCTATCACCCCTGTTACGCCCAGAGCTAATGCCAGCAAGGATGACACCAACTGCGGATTCTCGGTTATCCAGGTGTTGAGCGTGGTCAGCCAGCCCGTCGCCGTTTGCGTCAGTTCGCGAAGTGCCGCACTTTGCCCGTCAAACAGGTTGATACGAATCGTGTCCCAGGTGGCGAACAGTTTGGTGATATCACCGTCGAGATTGTCACCTTTAACCCTGATTTCCGTCTGTACGGCCGGTGTTGCACCGTTTAGCGCCGCCGGTGTTTGGGCGAGAATTTGATTGGCGTTGAGGCCGTCTGCTGCCAGTTCGCTCTGTTTAGCTATAACATCTGCCGGTGTATGACCACTTGCCGCCATAGAAAGGCTTTGCTGGCGCAATATTGTAATCTGCGGATCGCCATTTTTCAGGCCAAGTTTTGCCTGAATGTCAGATAGCCCTGTTTGCAACTCAGCGCCCGGGTGGAGGATATTTTTTGCCAACTCAATTTTCGGCTGAGCAAAGGCCACCATCGCTGAGCTGGAATTCTTCAACGTGGCAATTTGCTGCGCACGGTCTTTATATCGTTGAAGAACCGGGCTGTCTGGGCGAGGTTGGCGAAGCGTTTCAAACGCACCACTCGTGAGTTGTTTCTGGCGACGGTTATCCACAGGCTCAGAAAAGGGCAGGGCGACGGGAACGTTTGCTGGGAATTTGCTTTTAGCATCAGCCAGGTTTTCCAATACCTGCGAGCTTTCTTCTAAGCCCTGTAGTTCTCCGGACGTGCCGTTGATATCTTCTGACATCCGGCTAAACAAGGTTTGTTGCGGTAGTTGGGTAAAACGCTTCCAGACATCAGAGGTGGCTTTTTTCAACGGCTGGAGCTGCTGAATGATTTTCCCCAACGTCGCCGGGATCTTGTCGAGATTACTCATCTGTTTTTACTCCGCTGCGTTGCAACGCTTTATATCGCCAGTTCATCAGTTCGGTGAGTGACATGCCGTCCATTTCGGACGGCGGCCAATGAAAGATCACCGCGATATCTGCCATTAGATCATCGACGGTCAGGCGGGGATCGATGTTTACCCGTCCTGCTTCGGCGATAAAAAACCGATCACCTTGCCCGCCAGCGCAATAAGGTCGGGTAACTCGAGGCGGGCGCACTCTTCTTTCGTCAGGTTCGGGTAGGTGATACGCGGCAAAATGGTGATCAGCGCATCAACGTCAGCGTTGGCCAGCGCAGCCAGACCAATTCCACGCAGGCTACCGGCGTTGGGTTTGGTGACCTGGATTTCAGTGATTTCCACATCGCCACGTTTAAGTGGGACATCGAGAACGACACTATTTTCTTCGAAGCTCATCAGGATTCCTATTTGGTCAGAAAAGCGGCCGGCAATTATTTGCCGGCCTGGGGGAGTTAAAGGCCCAGCGCTGTGCGGTGTTCCGCCAGACGGTCAACACCGTTGACGATTTCCAGCATGTTGACGGTATCGACTTCAATCAGCTCTTTACCGTCGATGGTCAGTTTGAAGTAAGTACAGTCAGTGGTGATTTTGGTTTCGCTATCTTCACCCTGTTTGTATTCACCAAAATCAAACTCTTTGTGACGGCCGCGCATTGCCACTTCTACAGCGGAAATTTCACCGGTGTCGTCGCGCTGGAAGGAGCCGGTGAAGCGCAGGGGAATATCTGCCGTACTGCCCCATTGCTGCAGCACCAACTCATCAATGCCGCCGATAGACCACTCCAGGGCCAGCGCGTCATCATCCAGACCGAAGTCTACGGAGGTAGCACCACTCATACCGCCGCCCCGGTATTTCTCCAGCTTGCGGGTCAGTTTTGGTAAGGTCAGTGAGGAAACCACACCGAGGTAGCTGTTCCCGTCGTTGAACAGGTTCAGATATTTCAATTTCTTAGGGAGTGCCATGAGTCAAAATCTCCTTAGCTGTTCACGGAAGCGGCAAAATTCACCAGGTATTTGTCGGTGATGCGTTGGCGCAGGGTCAGATCTTCCAGTGGTGGGACCGGTGTGTAGTCGTAATCGATGTACAACTTGCCAGCCTTCAGTGACTCCGGTGTGTTAGCCGTTTCGTCATACCAGCAGTTGCCATCGATGATGTGACCGGCGGATTTCATTTCGCGCATTTTGGCTTTGATGCCGTCGATCATGTCGCGGATCAGGGAAGGGGTCATCGGCTTGTCGACCGCCCACATATGCGCTTCGGCCATGGTGTCAGCCAGGATTTGCGCCGTGCGGGTGTAGTTTTCAAAGGCGAAAAGCGGGTCATCGCTACAGGTGCGGTTGCCCCAGAAACGGAAGCCGTCTTTGCGCACCAGCGTGGTGACGCTGGCTTCGTTCAGCAGGTCGGCATCAGTGCCGGTAGCTTGCAGATCCCAGAACACGCTGGCGGACAGGCCGGTCACGCCGTTGACGCCGACGTTGGACAGGGTTTTATGCCAGCCGGTTTCCTGGTCGATTTTGGCACGCAGGCCCAGTGCGCGAGCCGAAGCAAACGCAATGTCAGACTGGCTGGTTGTGGTGTTCCAGTTAACGAAGTCAGGCCAGATCAGCATCAATTCGCGCTGGCTGAAGTTCTCGCGGTACTTGATGGCGTCAGAGATGGTTTTTGCGCCATACACGCTGACATAGCCGAACGCCCGCAGCTGCTGGCAGACTGCCGCCAGCGCCGTGGCAACGGCCTGATTGTCATGCCCCGGTATGCCGAGAATGCGCGGTTTCACGCCCAGTTCAGCCTGTGCCGAAAGCAGGGCTTTCATGCCGGTGTAGCGGCCATTGGCATCAGAACCGCCAATGATATTGGTGGTGGTCGCGGCTTCATCTTCGCCTTCAGCAACGCGCACAACCACGGTCACTGGTTTACATTGGTCAGCGATGGCCAGCAAAGCCGGGCCCAGCGTACCGGTTTTACCCGCCTTGCCGCTGGCCGCCAGCACGTCAGTGATCAGCACCGGAGTGTTGAGTGGGAACAGGGTTTTGTCCGCGTCTTCGGCGGTACAAACTAAGCCGATAACAGCAGTTGAAACAGTGGAAATAACGCGTGTACCGTCGTTGATTTCAACAACACGTACGCCGTGGTGATAATCAGCCATCGGGTTGACTCTCTCTTTTGTGGGTGGTGAAGCAAGGATGCCGTCAAAGAGAGACGCCTGCACTCGATGGCAGGCGTGGGGGGAATGGCACAACAGAGGGGGGGGTAACTTGGATTGGTTAAAAATGTATCTTTATCCAAATTGCCAATAATATAGAAAGCTTTAAAAAATAAAGAACATCAAGTGATTATTAAAGGAGTATAGCCGTGTTGAACGTTTTATTGAGCTAGCTGTTCGGATTTATTAAGTGGCGCGGAGTGTTCTTATTTTGACTTGCTGGATTTTGTATGTGCAATTTGAAAGAAAAGGGGGGAGGTATTAACTCACGCTGTCCATAATATACCGCCCCTTAAAAATTATTATTCTGGTTTCTTAGGCCATGTGATGTCTGAGTCTACGTGGATTTCAATATCCTCTAATGCATCAAGATAATCCAACCAAAGGTTGTATTTTTTAAAGTCATCATCCTTCAATCTTCCTAATGTTGCTTTCCCAGGCCACTGTTTGTTATTAATAAAAGAGTTAGCTTCGGATATTTTAGAGATTTTTTCCATTTCAATTTTAGAAGTTATCTCATCCCTCGTTAGCGGTGGTCGTGGTACCCATATTGGGAAACCATTATCATCTGCGCCAAGTATGCTTTCGTTAGGTGCTAATTGCATAAATTCATTATATTTTTCATCCGTTACCACTACTCCATCCTCAGGCCATGAGCCAGAGCTAATATAAGCAGCCTTTAAACTGATGGGATAGAATGCCATTGTTTTTGCGCTAAAAATATATTGCATGTTTAATCTCCAATTGCGATCCAGCTAATAGGGGTTTGTACTCGATATAAAGTTCCTCCGTTGGTGGTTGCCCACGCGACTACTACGAAATTAATTCTATCCGAAGGTTTTATCATGACGATGTTAGCATTATTTACGTCTACAGCTGAACCAGTTACTTGGTATGCGTTATTAGGGAACGGAATCGGAAACGGTAGAGATACCAGGTTGTTTGGACTAGTTGCTGCCTGCCCCCACTGTATAATTAATCCACTTGGAAGTCGTTGATACCCGTTGGAAAATAAACTTGAACCAAACAATGGTAAATATTTAATGGCGCCACTGCCATATATTTCCCAATTAGGGCTTGAGCCGCCCTCACTGACAATAGTTAATGTTTCTTGTGATGAAAGAGTAATTGATGTCGATCTATTTCCCCCTGGCCCATTGGAAAAGTAATTTCCCGGTTGTGTCTGAAGAACTATCTGAGAACCATTACCACCATAACAGTAAATAGTGATCAGTTTGCCTGCCGGAACGGTACTCATTGTAGGTAATTGTATAGTCCGACCATTTGCTTCAATGACGATGATGCTTCCAAAATCACTGGTAGATATACTGGTATTGTCTCCAAAACCACCCACATTTGCATATTCAAAACCGCGTTCTTTGATACCAAGGTTTGAAAGAACCGCTGAAACGGCATCGGGGCCAAGGGCTTTAATTTCTGCCAGGGATTTGCTGATCTGCAAATACTGATTATGTGGATTCGCCGCCGCGACGTGTTTTGCTAACTGGTCATCGGTATAGGCTTTAACTTCGATAACCTTATCGTCGACATACTTGCGGGTCGCCAGTACTACCGACGGGTCGATTTTCAGGGTGACCGCGTCGGTGCTGTTGACCACGATAATCATGCGCACGGTTTGCGTTCGGCCGCTGCCTTCTTGCAGCTGAGGCTTATAGGTCTCCGGGCAGTTGGCGATAGCGATCAGCGTATTGTCTTGGTCGAATAAGCCGATTTCGCGGATCCAGAAACCGCCCTGATCCTCGGGAATAATCTGCTCGGCGATGATCTGATTGGTATTCGCCGGGTCAACGCTTAGCGAATTCAGCGAGGCACGGCGCTTTTCACCAATCAGTTTAGTTTGCGCAGGATCGGGCGTTGGCAGAACGCCGCCACCGTCGCCCACCGCCATTTGGGTGAGGCTCAACTGCGTACCGAGCGCGGTCGCATTCGCCAGTTTGGCTGCGCCCTGATTGGTCAGCAAGGCAAAATATTTAGCTGTCATAGTTTACTCTCAGGTTGTCGATTAAGTGGATTGCTGAACCGGTCATTGCAGCGCCGGACGCGGTAATGGTTTCAGGGAAATAGGGGTAAACCGTCAGTTCTTCGCCGTCGTAGGTCGCGGCGGCTATCAGGCAATCGCCGCTGACATCGAGGTTGATGGACAAACCAATCAGGTGGCGGCTACACGGCTTGGCGTCGGCAATCAGGCGCTCAAGCTCTTGGTACATCTCTTCGGTGATGCCGGTTTCCAGCACGCCGACGTCCAGCCGGAATGTGCCCGGCACGTCGTGGGTTTGCCACCATTCGGTGACGCGTATCAGGTAGCCCAGTGGCTCGACAACCCGACGCAGTGCTCCGGTGGTGCCCTTGTGTTTATGGATAAACCAGGCGGCTCGCACTGCGGCGCGTTTTGCCGATTCGGACCACTTTTCATCCCACCTGTCGACGGAGAACGCCCAGGCCAGATAGGGCAGCAGAGGCAGCGGGCAGGTGTCAGGGTTCCATAACTGGCGCAGAGGAACGGGGAGGCGAGCTATCTGCGATAGCGCTTCCGCCGCGGCGATTTCAAGTTGCGTGGAGCCGGAAGGTAGCAGGCGATCATTCATCAGACCCTCCAACCGACAGGCTGTAGGCCGTGCACAGTGAGGCCTGCGTTTTATCCAGCACGATATCTGCGGCAGGCGAGGCCAGTTCCACGCGCTGAATCCCTTCCACATGCAGGGCAGCGTAGATAGCTGAAAGGCGGATATCCCGGCCTAACCGGCTTTGTGTATTGATGTATTTCTTTAGCTGGGCTTCAGAGGCGGCGCGTACCGGCTCAATTTCAGGGGTTGGCAATACAAACAGTATCGCCCTGATTTCATAAGGGACGATGCTGGCTGCCTGCACGGTGACGCGGTCCGCGACCGGGCGAACGTCTTCATCATTCAGCGCTTTATCCACCGCGGCCAATAAGTCTGGTGTGGCTTTGCCATCGTTATCTCGCGACAAAATAGTAATTGTCACTTCGGCGGGAGCAGGGCTGATGGCGGAAGCGTCGGCCACGCGGCCATCGGCGCTGCGGGCATGGTATTCGTAAGCCCCTGTTGGCCCCGCCACGCTCAGCCCCTCGAAGGCCTGCGGGATGCGCATGCGCAGATCGCTGTCGCTTTCCATCACGGCGTCAGTGGGCGGAATGGTGGTGGTGTCGGCGGGTTTGAGCACCAGACGCTGCACGCCGTTATTGGCGGCCAGCTGGTCCAAATCGCTGCCGGTGGCGTAGGCCACCATCACGGCGCGCGCGGCTTCGTTAACCCGCTGGCGCAGGATCACTTCGCGGTAAGCGTTCTCCTGCAACAGCTTGACCAACGGCTCGGACTCCAGCGCCAGGGTGCGGCTAATCGCCTCCTGCTGCTCGGCCGGATAGAGCGAAATCAGCGTGGATTTACGTTCTGCAAATAAGCTTTCATAGTCCAGTTGCTCCACCACGTTGGGGGCGGGTAACTGGCTTAAATCGATAGTCGCCATAGTCTCAGCTCACAGGAATACTCAGGGAAAAATCCGTTGCCGTATCACTACGGTTTCCGGTTATATCCACCACCATTTTGCCGTCGTTACCGGCATTGAAGGTGATGGCGCTCAGCGTGATTCGGGGTTCCCACTGCAACAGTGCTGTGTAGCAAACGGCCATAATTTGCAGGCGCAGCGCGTCGTTTTGTGGCTGGTCGATAAGCTGCGACAGCAGTGAGCCGTAGTTGCGGCGCATAACGCGGGAACCGACCGGTGTTTGCAGAATGTCGCTGACGGACTGGCGAATATGGTCGAGATCTTCAATCGCCAGACCACTGTCACGCGACATGCCGAGATATTGGGGAACACTCATTGCGGGCCTCCGGTTTGACCGCCGCCAGTCTGTACGCCGCTGTGACGGTGGGTGTGTAAAACAATGCCGTTAGAGGTCAGGCTTCCGCCGCTGTGGCTGATATTGCCGGTCATGCTGCCGCCTTGTTTTACCTCAAGCGATCCGGTGATGAGCTTGTCGCTGCACACCACTTCAGGAGATTCCAGGGTAATGCGCGTGCTGGCATGGCACGTTATCTGCGGAGCGGTAACTGAAATCGTGTCAGCCGCGTTGACCGTGGCGGACTTAATACCGATCGCCGTCAGTGCTCCGCTGGCCGGTTCGTACTCGATGACCGCACCGTCCGGGAAGCTCAGATGCACCGCATCAGCCGAGGCCGAGGGCGCCGGATTGGCGTCTGAGAAAATGGCAGGTAGCACGAAAGCGGTCGTGAGTTCGCCGCCCATCGACAGCAGCAGAACCTGTTCACCCACCGACGGTGCCCACCAGTTGCGGGTACGGCCAGCGCGGCTGGTCATCCACGGCAACCAGGCGGTGGTGTTATCGCCGCTGGTGACGCGGCAGCGGGCGTTGTCGAGATCGACAGCGGTAATCTTCCCGATGCGCACGATATTATTAAGCAGCCGGAGCATGTCGTTGAGTTGAGCGTATGTATTCATAGATTCAAGGATGCCGTTTAACGGGGGTGTTCAACAATCAGTGCCCGTCCGCCGGGCCGTGGCACAACGAGCGGCAGCTGAAACCGGGTTATTCAGTCCACTGACTGATCAGTTCACCGTTGAGGTAAACCTGATGTGGTCTGGTGTTATCCTCCGGCAGCGATGGTTCCGGCAGATGGGTGATGGTCCGTACTCCATCCCGATCTACAACCTGAACTCGTTCGGTGAGTTGCAGCGTTATCGTCAGGCCGTTAGCCTGCGGGCTGACGGCAAAATCGGTCAGCCTGCGGGTACTGCTGCTCAGGATGTCAGGCTGGTTTTCTCTCAGCCAGTCGAGCACAGAGACAACCACCAGATCTGTCACCGCGTCGCTGAGTGCGTCATCACTGACGGTCAGCGTGAGAGGAAAGTGGTATTCGAATGAGAGTGACGGCGCGAGTGTGGATACCACGTTGCCTGCGCCGGTGACGATCACCAGTTTTTCGGGGTGCTGATTAAGCAGTGGAACCTGCTCAATCAGCCGTTGTTGAAGCTGATTGGTTTTTAACACGCTGTACCTCCTGACATTGTTTGATGGCGTCAACCTGTAGCCCGCACGTAAGCAGAGCGGACTCGAGCTGACGAACGTCGGCGCTGAGATCTCCGTTATTTTTTGGCTGGCTGCCGGGTATCGGGCACGGGCTGACTGCCGGACAACCAACGTAAATAATCTGTGGCAGTGGAGAAATCGGGGCGCTGGTGCAACTGGCTAACAGCAGGGGGAAGAGGACTTTCAGCCCATGTTTTAACGGCGGGATTGTCATTGTGGCTCCTCTGAAATTGTTGTTCCCGTTGCAGTGTCAGGTTGCTGGCTTTACCCAGCGCCTGACGCAGCGCCAGCTCGGCCTGTTCACGCAGCTGTATCTGTTGATTGAGCTTTCCTATCAGCTGGTCACGACTTTTTATCTGCACCGTCAGGGCGTCCCGTTCGTGGGTGAGGGCGTTTTTCGCCTGCCGCAGGCCGTGGCTATAAAACACCAATATCAGCAGGGCCAGCAGCAGCGTGCCGGAGAGTAAAAGCAGGGCACGCAGGGTCATATTCCACTCAGGCACAAGGTGTGCTCAGCCGCACGGCGGCGTTCAAGACCGGCGCTGCGTACCCCTTTCACAAACACCCAGCGCGGCAGTTGTTCGCAGGCGGCGCGCCACTGACGTTTGTTGATAAAAAACGCCAGCGTGGAGTGGCAGGAGGCGCTGACCCCGACGTTAAACGTGAAGGCTGCTACTGCGTCATACACCGCTTGCGGCATCGCGACGTTCATACAGCCCTGCATCCCTTTCTCCACGGTTTTAATATCGGCGAGTAAATTGGCCGCGGCTTTTTGATCGGTAATCGGCCCCTTTGGTGTGACGCCCGCCGTGTGGCCGATGCCGCTGGTCCAGACACCCGCGCTGCATTGATAAGGTGTCAGCTGGCAACCTTCAAAATCGGCAATCAGCTTTAAGCCCGCTTCCGAGGTGGATAACGTCATATATCCCGGCAGAAGCACCATCAGCCCCAGCACCACGGCGGCGCTGCACTTTTTAATCGTTGAGGCGTTCATAGGTCTCCTTGCTGAGTCCGCTACGGGCGAGCAGCAGATAGCTTTTTCGCCGGTAGTACCAGTTGACGAGAAATGTTCCGATACCCACGGCGGTTCCGACCAGAAAGGCGATGTCTTCCAGAGAGAGTCCGCCCAGCCAAGCCATAAAAGTGGCGATGAGATAGGCGCAGGTTGAGGTCATACGTCCTGTGCTCAGTCCCATAGTTTTAGCGATTCTTTAACGGGGGCTTCGGCGATATCGGGCATGTCGACGGCGGTTCCGTGGGGAAGAACAGGCCCCCATTCCGCCATGTTTTTATTGGCGTTATAGACTTTCTCGACCACCGATGCAGTGCGGCCATAAAAACGCCAGCACATCGAATCGACGGTATCCCCTTGTTGTGCATAAACTTTCATTTTGGTCCCCTGATATTGAAGTGGATGGACGGTTCAGATTATCCAGTGTCAGGAATGTCAGGAGGCGCGGCAATGAAGGACCGTTGTGAACCTTGTGGCACAACAGAAGGTACAAATGTGCTGGTGTCTACAGAGGAGGATAAACAGGAAAAAGAAGAATCAAGTGTCAGCAGGGGAGGTGGCGGGGGCGCGCTAGCCTGTATCCGGAGAACCCGAAAAGGAGAGGCTTAGCGCCAGGTACCCGCGTTCAGTAAAGCGTTAGTGTGGATCCGTTTGGTTGAGCTCACAGGGCACAGCATCGTCTTGATTATCAGGTAAGGCCTGGCTCGCCAGTTCAGAAATCAGCGACATGACGATTAGAAACTCTTGAGAATTACACTGTGCCGTTTGCGAGATATCCGCAATCAGCTGTATTCGTGAAAGTATTAATTGTTGTTTATTCAGGTTTTCCACCGTGCCATTCCTCTGATACTGTGTTTATATACAGTATTATTTAATTAAAGGATCACGTCAATACTGTGTATCTTTGAAAACGACTAATCCTATGATTTACTGGCATTTTTTTCCCTTTTATCGCGTGGTGGGCTGGTGGGGGCTTGCAGGGCAAAAGCCGGTGCTTCTTTCCGTTCAGAGTGACCTTTTTTCCATCCTGCAGGGGCTTTAGTGCTTTTGAGTACCGTGAAGGTTACATAAGATTTCCCACAGTTAACAACAGAACTCCGAGGGGCAATCTCTGCAACGCTGTTATCTGAAAAATCTGGCTGGGGTGCCCGGCGGACAATTTTCCAGCGCGATGAACGGGTCAAATAGCAATGCTCCGCGCCCAGATGCGGAGCATAAATTCCGACCACCTGAAGCCGTTCCTCCTGATAAGCGTTAAAACTGCCGCTGGCATGTCGCGCCACCCTGACAGTTTGCCCGTTTCGGGAGACGTTGGTTCCGCCCTGCGCCTGAATATAGGCGGCATAATCTCCGCAATCCGCCGCCTGTCGAACATCTTCAACCTGCTGGTCAAAACTGTCTGCCAGACTGATATCGCGGATACGGCGACACTCCCGATATGCGCCAACCGAGGGTAATCCAATAGGGTGAAACTGCGGAATGCGCCAGGTTGATGCCCATGCCGTCACCGCCGATGCGGTGTCAGTCAGAAGTTTACCGGTATCGAAGTCGGTCTCACCTTCAAGGGCATAACCGTCAATATTCTTGGAGATATACTTAGCGATGTACGCCGCTGCGCCGCCCCGGTTGAGCGGTTTACAATCGAAACGGTTACGGCAGGCACCCGGCTCGTCGCCGTCTTCCGCTAATGCGTAGCGGCGCATGATCTCGACGGCGGGGGTTTGCTGTGAGGCACCGGTGAACAGCATCAGATGCCAGTGCGGCGTACCGTCATGGTGAGGTTCCACCACTCTGACGCCATAGATTTTTATATTACGATCTTTAAAAGCGGTACGGATTTTCGCCCATACCGCCACCAGATAGCGTTGAGCCTCTTTGGGGGAACTGGCCTGATCATCCCATTTGGTATTAAACATTATCTGGCGCGTGCTTCCGGCAGTGCGGGTGGGATGATATTTTGACGGCGTGGTCAGTGTGATAAACAAACCGCAGTCACCTTGCAGGCTCGCCACTTTTTCCACACCGGCAATCATCGTCATGAGTTCCATCCGCCGGATTGCCGGATTTGAAATGCTGGACATGACGGTGTCGAGCAGGCTGATCCTTTCGCCGGTCTGCTCGTTCTCAAGATCGCAGTTGCGCAGATAATTCAGGGTGGATAACCGCCGGGAACGGATTTCGCGCAATGCATTTTTGCTGGCATACGCCGAACTTGCCCGGCTGACGTAACCTCCGGCGATCATCAGCGCCTCACGCCAGCGGGTTTGTTGTGACAGCAGTTGCCTGACCCACCAGTCGGCATTCACCAGCCGTGAGAGACTGGCGACAGCGGCCGAGGCATCCAGTTTTCCCTTACAGAAACGTGACCAATGCAAAGGCGTTACGTTCAACGCCCGCGCCATCCCTGCCAGAGCGGCGAAAAACTGATTCTGTGTAGCATCGCTTAACAGGATTTGAGTTGCGTGCGAAGACCGGGCGAGCTGTTCTTCACACAAATTTTCATACGCCTCCTGGCACTCGGTTGCGATTTGCCAGGCCAGCCGAGTGAGGCTTTTTCCGTTGAGATCGGGAAGGCGATTATACGACTCCTCTTCGGCGGTAAACCGCAGGGAGAGATGGCGCTTCAGGCTATTTTGCTGGTTAACTTTTTGAATGCGTGGCCACAGACTCCCAAGAAAGGTGTTCTGAAGAAAATGCCGGGCTGACTGCAGCCCCTTCTCCTCTAACAGATATTGATAGCGTCTCTGCACTGATGCCCTCAGGCACAGAGGGAGTGACGCCATTTTATCAGTAGCGTACTGAGTTCTTTTTACCGCCTGGTCAGATGGAAGGAAAAATGGGCGCGAAATCGCTTCACGCGGTGCATTCCACCACCAGGCACCGGTAAGGGGGCTGGCGGCGGCTAATGAGAAAGGCGGTGGCGGGGCAGGGGCAAAGCGCCCGCGCTGAATATCAGACATGATGCTTTTCCTTTATCCGGTGCGAAAATGCCGGGCATTTTTCTCAATCCGTTCCTGACAGTGAATGCAGCGCTGCGCACCAATCAGTAAACGGCGTCGTGCTTCGGGAATATTTTCGCCACAGTCCTCACATATAAAAGCCGCGGGCTGGCGTGAAGAGGCGGTGGCCTGCGCTATCTGTGCCTCCAGTAATTTGGCCTGCCTCTCCTGGGCTTCATCGATCCAGTCCGGCATCGGGAACCTCCATAAAAAAGTTGTGTTGCATGGTTTTTCCTTTTTCAGGCAATAGAGCGCCTGACGGGTTGAACGTCTTTTTAGGTTTGAACTGCATTTAATGACTATTTGAAATGCGTATTCAGCATGTAGCCAAAGCTTTTGAGCGAAAGGATGGCATCGACGATCCGCCGTTTCTCCTCTGCGGATAACTCATCGAAAGTCATCTGGGTGTGTCGGGCCTTCAGTCCGGCATGAAAACAGAGAGTGACTTTCCATTCGTCTGGCGCCGTATCAAAGAGTGTCTGCATACGGCAACCTGAAGCGTGGAAATAGGTCTTCTTAATGACTTCAATATGTTGTAAACCGCGCTCACGCTGGGATTCGCTTCCCATAAACATGCTGTCCTCCCAAGCCCCGGGGCATTGCAATTTGATAATGCATAGATAATGATCTCCTTAGCGCTAAATTTGATATCATTACCGGTCATATTTCAGGTTACAGTTGAAATTTAAACTTGCTTTTGCAAGTTGTCAAGGCGATTTTCGAAGCTAAAGAGGTTTTTGCAAGATGCGGCTGGATGAACTCGAAGGTGGTAAAGCAGTACTGGGGCGGATGCTGCAAGCATACGGATTCAGCATGCAGAAAGAGCTGGGAGACTTGTACGGTCTGTCATCGGGCACGATAAGTACCTGGGTAAGAAGAAATTATTTCCCCGGCGATGTCGTTGTAGCCTGCGCATTGGATACCGGTGTTTCTTTACGCTGGTTAGCGACCGGCCACGGTGCGATGCATGATAATCAACCTACGCAAGGCGCGGATGTTGAAAAAGTGAGTCAGCTTACAAAATTGAGATTGCGTGGTGGGGCGCTGGAGGAGGAAGGGGAGTGGGTCGTAGACGGTTCATTGCTGGATACCTCGTTAACTCAACCAGCCTACGTGGTGAAAGGTCATCACTCATGGATCATCGATCTGGGCAGCGACAACATTGGTAACGGCCGCTGGTTGCTGGATATTGATGGCGACGTGGACGTTTACGACGTGGCACGGCTTCCCGGTAATCGCTTAAAAATAAGCAGTCTGGCGACAACGTTTGACTGTGGCGTAGAGGAAGTGAAAGCGCTCGGGCAGGTCTTCATTACCCTTGACCGTAATCTCTGAGATAACTTTCCGGCCGTCGCGCTTTCCCTTTTAGTCGGTTATGGGCTGCTACATAAATGTTGTCACCAGCAGGTAGCCTGCCAGACAGGAACACGACACGCCAATCAGGCCGGGAATGATAAAGCTGTGGTTGATTATGTATTTGCCGATTTTCGTGGTGCCGGAGCGGTCAAAGCCGATGCAGGCCAGATCGCTGGGGTAGGTTGGCAGCACAAAGTAGCCGTAAGAAGCCGCAAAGAAAGCGATCAGCATTTTGGGGTCGATGCCGAGCTGAAGCGCCATTGGCGCGATGGCCGTCAGCGCCGCAGCCTGACTGTTCACCAGCTTTGACACTAAAAAAAGTACCAGCGCATAAGCCCACGGATGGCTCTGTACCACGCCTTGTAATGCGGTTTTCAATTCCCCCAGATGGGCCTGAAAGAACGTATCGCTCATCCACGCCACGCCAAATACAGAAAATATCGCCACCATCCCTGCCTTAAATACCGGGCCATTGGCGATATCCGCCGATTTCACTTTGCAGCCGATAAGGATGACCGCACCGGCGATCAGCATCATCATCTGAATGACCAGATTCATGGATAAAGGCTTTAGTTTGCCACCGGTGTCAAACGATGGGCGTAATTCAGAAAAGGAACCTAATAAGACGACGATAATAATCGCTGCAAAAAATATCCAGGTAGACCAGTAGGCTTGTTTAGGAAAAACATGATTGAGCAAGGTTTCTGTATTGCCGTAAATATATTCCCGCTGTTTGGGATCGGTTATTTTTAGCTGAAAATCCGGATCGTTCTCCAGCTCTTTTCCCCGCTTTAAACTCCACAAGGCCGCCATCACCACGCCAAACAGCGAGGACGGAATGGAAATCGCCAGTATTTGCAGGATGCTGTACGCCTGACCATATCCGTGGCCTGCGGCGATAATCGAAACCAATGAAACAACGGCCACCGAGACTGGCGAGGCGGTGATCGCCATTTGCGATGCCACTGATGCCACGGCCATCGGACGTTCCGGGCGGATCCCTTTTTTCAGTGCGATGTCAGCAATGATAGGGAACATGGTGTAGACAACATGTCCGGTGCCGCACAGAAACGTCAGCATCCAGGTGGTTAACGGTGCGAGTAAGGTGATGTGCTGCGGATGTTTGCGTAACAGTTTTTCCGCAAATTGCATCATCACGTTAAGCCCGCCAGCCGTTTGTAATACGGCGGCACAGCCGATGACGGCCAGTATCGTCAGCATTACGTCGATAGGCGGTTTACCCGGTTCCAGTCCAAAAACGAAAGTCAGAAAGAATAATCCTATTCCGCTGATGAGGCCCAGGCCCATTCCGCCATACCGGGTACCAATAAGCAGGCAAAGTATAATAATGGCAAATTGTAATGTGATCATATTCCCTCCGTTGAATTCAAAATAGTTCTTGAAATTCAGGGTGATAATTAACGCAAGGTAAAAGATGAATTAATAGTTAATTAACTGTGTAAATAAATATGCGAAGGGGATCATCCTTTTCCATATGAATGTTGTGGTTATGCGAGTTTTATTATTTTCTTAATTTAAATTGTTATTAATAATTTAATGACTCTGGGGATTTTGTTTGATTAATGTCCATAATTGCTGTGATGGTGTTGATTTTACTAAGCGGGGTTTTAGTCAGGTTGTTATCGTTTATGACGCACAAAGCTAGCGGTAACAAAGCAGGTTGGCCGTTTAATAATGGAAAGTTAAATTTACGATTTTGGGGTTTTAGTAGGCTTATGGTAAGTAAAAGTTTACATATTAGGTTTGAAATCTTTACAGCCTGTGTTATCGTCACGGCATGCTGATAACCAGCACCCCTTTTACTGACAGCGGACGGCCACCATGCAAAAAGACGCACTCAATAATGTACATATCAGCGCAGAGCAGATTTTAATCACTCCTGAAGAGCTGAAAGTTCGTTTTCCATTAGGTATCAATGACGAAAATAATATTGCCCAGGCACGTAAGACCATCGCAGATATTGTGCACGGTCGCGATCCTCGTCTGCTGGTGGTATGCGGTCCTTGCTCCATTCATGATTTGGATGCCGCGCTGGATTACGCCCGTCACCTGAAAATCTTATCTGATGAGTTAAGTGACCGTCTGTACATTGTTATGCGCGTCTACTTTGAAAAACCACGTACTACTGTCGGCTGGAAAGGCTTAATTAACGATCCGCACATGGACGGCACGTTTGACGTGGAAGCGGGCCTGCATATTGCGCGTAATCTGCTGCTGCAATTGGTCGGTATGGGTCTGCCACTGGCGACGGAAGCACTGGATCCGAACAGCCCGCAATACCTTGGTGACCTGTTCAGCTGGTCAGCTATCGGAGCGCGTACCACTGAGTCACAAACGCACCGCGAAATGGCTTCCGGTCTTTCTATGCCGGTGGGTTTTAAAAATGGTACCGATGGCAGCCTTGGCACTGCGATCAACGCCATGCGCGCTGCTGAAATGCCACACCGTTTCGTGGGTATCAATCAGGCAGGTCAGGTTTGCTTGCTGCAAACTCAGGGCAATCCGGACGGGCATGTGATCCTGCGCGGCGGTAAGACGCCGAACTACAGCAGTCAGGATGTGCAGGTCTGTGAAAAACAGATGCAGGATGCGGGACTCCGCCCTTCCTTGATGATAGATTGCAGCCATGGTAACTCGAACAAAGACTACCGCCGCCAGACCGTGGTGGCACAGTCAGTCATCGATCAAATCAAAGCGGGTAACCGCTCAATTACCGGTTTGATGCTGGAAAGTAATTTGCACGAAGGCAACCAGTCTTCTGAACAACCCCGTTCTACGATGAAGTACGGGGTTTCCGTGACAGATGCCTGCATTAACTGGGAAAGCACAGAAACATTGCTGCGGACTATGCACCAGGAACTGGGCGAGTCGCTGGCGGCACGAATCGCAGGAGAGTAGTAGTTATATGGTGGCTGAACTTAACGCATTGCGTGATCAGATCGATGAAGTGGATAAAGCTTTATTGGATCTTCTATCCCGTCGCCTGAATTTGGTGGCGGAAGTGGGTGAGGTCAAAAGCCGCTACGGTTTGCCCATTTATGTTCCAGAACGGGAAGCCGCCATGCTGGCTTCGCGCCGGCAGGAAGCGCAGCAGTTGGGCGTTCCTCCCGATTTGATCGAAGATGTTTTACGCCGCGTTATGCGTGAGTCTTACTCCAGTGAAAACGATAAGGGCTTCAAAACCCTTCGTCCAGAATTACGACCAATCGTGATTGTTGGCGGCAGGGGGCAGATGGGGCGCTTATTTACCCGTATGCTCGAACTGTCGGGTTATCAGGTCAAAGTATTGGAGCAGGAGGATTGGCCGCAGGCCGAAACTCTGCTTTCTGATGCCGGTATGGTGATTGTCAGCGTGCCAATTCATCTGACCGAAGAGGTGATTGGCCGGTTACCGAAACTGCCAGCAGACTGTATTCTTGTCGATCTCGCGTCTGTGAAGAATCGCCCGCTTCAGGCGATGCTCGCGGTGCATGAAGGGCCGGTGCTGGGCCTGCATCCGATGTTCGGCCCGGATGTTGGCAGCCTTGCCAAGCAGGTTGTGGTTTACTGTGATGGTCGTGAACCACAGGCCTATCAGTGGTTGCTTGAGCAGTTACAGGTGTGGGGTGCCCGGTTACACAAAATCAGCGCGGTTGAACACGATCAGAACATGGCCTTTATTCAGGCGCTGCGCCACTTTGCAACTTTCGCTTATGGCTTGCATCTGTGCGAAGAAAATGTGCAGATTGATCAACTGCTGGCACTGTCCTCACCGATTTACCGCCTCGAATTGGCGATGGTCGGGCGACTGTTTGCACAAGATCCGCAGCTATATGCAGACATTATTATGTCTTCAGAAAGTAATCTGGCGCTGATCAAACGCTATTATCAGCGTTTCGGTGATGCACTGGCATTGCTTGAGAGTGGCGATAAACAGGCGTTTATCCGCAAATTCAAACAGGTAGAAAACTGGTTTGGCGATTACGCGCCACGTTTCCTCAAAGAGAGTGGCTCGTTGCTGCGTCAGGCGAACGATAACCGACGTTAATTGCGCGATGAACACGATACAAAAGGCCATCCGGTTAAACGGTATGGCCTTTTTTGTTGTTTAAGCGGCCATTCAGCCCGGATTCACGGGGACAATGTTTTCGCTCGGGTAACAACCTAGCACTTTCAGTGAACGGGTGATGTTACCCAGGCCGCGCAATGCTTTCTCCATCGCTTCAGCGCGCAGGTTAGCCTGCACATCGATATAAAACATCTCTTCCCACGGATTCCCGTTGATTGGGCGTGATTCCAGCTTGGTCATAATGATGCCGTGCTCGCGCAGTACCAGCAGGGCTTCCACCAGAGCACCGGCCTGTTGACCTGTCGCCATAATGAAGGTGGTTTTCGCCGGAACCTGTTCAGTCACTTCAATGGCTTTACGGGCCAGCACAATGAAGCGGGTAATGTTCTGTTCCTGATTCGCCAAATTGTGTTCCAGTACCTGCAGGCCATACAACGCACCGCCAGCCTCACTTCCCAGTGCGGCAACGTGTGGAGACTTAGCCGCGGCGACTTTCTCCATCGCAGCGGCGGTGCTTTCGCAATATTCAATTTTCCAGTGCGGGTAGCGGTTAATGAACTGGCTGCACTGCTGGAAAGGCTGCGGATGGCTGTAGACCGTCTCAATTTTCGACAGATCAGTGTCTGTGGCAACCAGTACACAGTGGTCGATAGGGTTATTCATCTCGCCGACAATCGACAGGCTGGTGTGTTGCAGCAGGTCATAGACATCGTTGATGCCGCCGGAACTGGTATTTTCAATCGGCAGAACGGCGTAGTCAGCCTGACCGGTTTCGACCTGAGTGAAGATATCCTGGAATTTCTGGCAGCCGCATTCGATGAACTGTTCGAAATGGCGTGCGGCGTACTGTCGGGCAGCAAGGTGGGAGTAGGACCCTTTGGGCCCCAGAAAAGCGATGCGTGCGGAGCCAGAGCTGGTCTGATTCAGATGTTGTTGTAACAATGCCTGCTGAGTCAAAACGGAGTCTTCGATAATCAGCTGGTAAACACGGGTGATGTAGTGACCATCAAGCCCCTGCTTTTTGCCTTCCATAATCAGGGCGTTAATCAGCTCTTTTTCACGCTCTTTATCGCGGATAGGGCGATGAGAATGCATTTTAGACTGTGCAACTTCTACGGCCAGATTGCGCCTTTCTGCCAGTAACGCCAGTAATTTTAAGTCTAGCGCGCTGATGCGTTCACGTAGTGCCAGCAACGGATTCTCGGTCATTATGTCACCCTTTTTTATGTGCTTTCTTTCTGTCGAATTTGCCAAATTATGAGCATAAAAAAAGCCCCCTTTTCAGGAGGCTTTGTTGTTCGTCTTCGCATTCATTCTTTCGCGACGAAACGCCTCCCAGTCAGGGGAAGGTAAAAAAGAATGCGAAGAAAAACAGTTTTGTGTTCATGCGTCGTGATTTCTCTGATGAAGTCTGGCTCTAAAGTAACCGCTGGGTTTTCATTGTGTCAATACAATTTCCAGCAGGCATAAAAAACGCGCTCCGGAGAGCGCGCTGTTTTTGAGCGTGAAAACTGGAAACTACTTTTCCTCTTCCTCTTCTTCAACAGGTTCCAGGTTCATCTCTTTGACGCAGGTTTCTGCGCGGCGTGCCTCACCTTTGTGCTGGGCTTTGTTCAACTGACGTTCAAGTTTCGCAATCAGATCATTAACGGCTGCGTACATGTCATCATGCGTTGCGCTGGCAACCAGCGGCCCATTGGCGGTTGTAATGGTCGCATCGGCGACGAATCCCTGAGGTTCTTTCGAAAGAACAATGTGTGGGTTAATTAACTGAGTTTGCCATTTTTCCAGTTTTTTTAGACGGTCTTCGACGTGTTCCCGAATCGCTGTAGTGATGTCCATTTGTTTGCTGGTAATGTTCACTGTCATGTAATTTACCTCTCTGTCTTTCCGTCTAGGATGGATTCAGCATACCTGCCTTTGAGACAAAATGCGTGATGGAAATCACGTTTTTTTGTCACTTTTTGTCAAGAGAAACAAAACTGTGACTTGGGGTAATTATCGGCCGGATAGGGCTTGTGACTTTGGTCAGAATAAAGCAATATCGATAAGATATGTTCCGCTTGATCGCCCCTTCCAGAATCATCTCTGCTTTAAAAATCATTACTTTATTTTATTCAACGCAAAAAAAACGGCAGCCTGAGCTACCGTTTGTTCCGGACAAAGTTTTAGTGATCCTTAACCCTGAATTATGACGCGTTGTTGGTTGCAATGATTTTAGCAACTTTGTCCGCTTCGTTATTCAGTTGCAGTTCACGATAGGCATTTTCCATCAGTGGCAGCGCATCACGCGTCGCTTTGGTATCCGGGTAATTCTTCAGCATTTCCTCTACACGATTAACGACGGCGACGTAAGCACCACGTTTAGTGTAGTATTGCACGACCGACAGCTCATATTTGGCCAGACGATCTTTCAGGAATACCAGACGCTTATTGGCATCGGTTGCATACTGACTGTTCGGATAGCTATGAATAAGCTGGCTGAAGTCACGGAAAGCGGCACGTGCATGTTGCGGATCACGGTCGGAACGATCGATACCGAAGAAGCCTTGCAACGCACTGTCGTCCAGCGCCATATCCGTCAGACCACGCATGTACATGACGTAATCAATGTTCGGATGGGTCGGGTTCAGGCGCATAAAGCGATCAATAGAGGCCTGAGCCAAAGGCAAGTCAGCAGACTTATAATAAGCGTAGATCAGATCTAACTGCACTTGTTGTGAGTAAGGTCCAAATGGATAGCGGTTATCCAACGCTTCTAATTGAGCAATAGCGCCCTTAAAGTTACCGTCCTGCAGCTTTTGCTGGGCAGTAGCATAAAGTACGTTTGGCGGGTTATCGGGAACCGTTTCTTTGGAACCGGAGCAACCGACCAGCGCCAGGCTCAACGTGGCTGCTGCCACCAGATATTTCACACGCGTCATGACGTTTTGATTATCCTCAGGTGTTATTCTGGGAGACTGTCCGTTAAGCTCCCGACAAAGACCAGCTACAATAGCACATTATTTTAAACGGCATCGCCGTGAAAACCCAACGTTAACCAAGAAGCTGCATATGGCACAACAAGTACAACTCACCGCAACGGTGGCCGAATCTCAACTCGGTCAACGGTTAGATCAGGCTTTGGCCGAATTGTTCCCTGATTATTCACGATCTCGCATAAAAGATTGGATCCTGGATGACAGGGTGCAAGTTAATGGCAAGAAAGTGACCAAACCAAAAGAAAAAGTGTTGGGTGGCGAGGCTATCGCAATCGATGCGCAAATTGAAGAAGATGCGCGTTGGCTGCCACAGGATATCGCGTTAAACATTGTCTACGAAGATAACGATATTTTAGTCATCAATAAACCCCGAGATCTGGTTGTTCACCCAGGTGCAGGGAATCCTGATGGTACCGTGCTGAATGCGTTATTGCATTATTATCCAGAAATCATGGACGTACCGCGTTGTGGCATTGTTCACCGTCTGGATAAAGACACCACCGGTTTGATGGTGGTCGCGAAAACCGTACCCGCACAAACACATCTGGTTGAAGCGTTACAGGCGCGCGAAATTACCCGCGAATATGAAGCGATAGCGATGGGCACCATGACGGCTGGAGGCACGGTGGATCAACCTATTGCCCGCCATTCGACTAAGCGCACGCACATGGCGGTTCACCCAATGGGTAAACCTGCTACTACGCATTACCGCATTATGGAGCACTTCCGTGCTCATACGCGTATGCGTCTGCGTCTGGAAAGCGGCCGTACACACCAGATTCGTGTACATATGGCGCATATCAACCATCCTCTGTTAGGCGATCAGCTTTATGGTGGGCGTCCTCGCTTGCCAAAGGGCGCTTCGGAATCCTTCATTGCTACGCTGCGCGGTTTTGACCGCCAGGCTCTGCATGCAACCATGTTGCGTCTTTATCATCCGGTCACAGGTATTGAGATGGAATGGCACGCGCCACTTCCACAGGATATGATCGATCTGATTAATGCGCTCAAGGCCGATACTGAAGAGTTCAAGGATCAGATGAATTGGTGATGAGTTCGCTCATTCAGCCTCAGTGGCCGCAGCCTTTAACGGTGCGGTCATGTACGACGACGCGTCAGGGCGGTGTCAGTTTGCCGCCCTTTGGTTCACTCAATCTGGGTTCACACGTTGGTGATGATCCTCAGTCCGTCAACGCCAACCGCCTGCGCCTCATCGATTTAGCCGCGCTTCCCGCAGCACCACACTGGCTCGAACAAGTACACGGCACCGACGTTGTCAGGCTCACGCCTACGACTCCTTATTCACCCACGCGGGTGGCGGATGCCACTTACACTCATCATCGCGGCGTCGTCTGCGCGGCCATGACCGCCGACTGTCTGCCGGTCCTTTTTTCCAGCCTTGCTGGAGATGAAGTCGCTGCCGCACATGCAGGGTGGCGGGGGCTGCATGCGGGCGTGCTCGAAAAAACCGTGACTGAATTCTCTGCGAAAACTTCAGACATTATTGCCTGGCTGGGACCGGCGATTGGTCCGCAACAGTTTGAAGTGGGGGGGGAGGTTCGGGAGGCATTTATGTCGGCCGATCCACTGGCCAAAGTCGCCTTCCAGCCCCAAGGGAATAAATTCCTAGCGGATATCTATCATCTGGCACGACTGCGCTTGAATTCTTGCGGTGTGACTCGCATTTATGGCGGGGAATATTGCACGGTAACTGACAGCACAAAATTTTACTCTTACCGACGTGATGTTAACACCGGACGAATGGCAAGTTTAATTTGGCTTATATAACCTTCCTTATCAAGACCATCCGCCGGCGCATGGCGTTGTACTCATAATTTACTGACAAGATAACCTTGAAAACGTGAGGGTTGACCTCATCTATTCTCCAGTAGCAATTTTGTTCAGAATAGGAGGAGTTATGCGTCTGGATCGTCTTACGAGTAAATTCCAGCTTGCCCTCGCCGATGCTCAGTCACTCGCACTTGGGCGCGACAACCAATTTATCGAACCTGTTCACCTGATGAGTGCTTTGCTCACTCAGGAAGGCGGGACGGTACGTCCGTTATTGACCGCTGCCGGGATAGATACCCCGCGACTGCGCACGGATATAGAACAGGCTTTGGGGCGATTGCCGCAAGTTGAAGGTACCGGTGGTGATGTTCAACCATCCAGTGAACTGGTACGTGTTTTAAATCATTGTGACAAATTAGCGCAGCAACGCGCTGATAAATTTATTTCATCCGAACTGTTTATTCTCGCGGCGCTGAAAGACCGCGGCACCTTGACTGACCTGCTCAAAGCCAGCGGCGCAACGGTTGAGAAAATCAGTGCGGCAATTGATCAAATGAGAGGTGGCGATAAAGTGGATGATCAGGGAGCTGAAGACCAACGTCAGGCTTTGAAAAAATACACTATCGACCTGACCGAACGTGCAGAGCAAGGCAAACTTGATCCGGTGATTGGCCGTGACGAAGAAATTCGCCGCACCATTCAGGTACTGCAACGTCGTACCAAGAATAACCCGGTATTAATCGGTGAGCCTGGTGTCGGTAAAACGGCGATTGCCGAAGGTCTTGCTCAGCGCATCATTAACGGTGAAGTGCCTGAAGGTCTGAAAAATAAACGCGTACTTTCATTAGATATGGGCGCTTTGGTGGCCGGTGCGAAATACCGTGGTGAGTTCGAAGAGCGCCTGAAAGGCCTGCTCAATGACCTGTCAAAACAGGAAGGTAATGTCATCCTGTTTATTGATGAATTGCACACCATGGTCGGCGCAGGTAAAGCTGACGGCGCAATGGACGCAGGCAACATGCTCAAGCCTGCACTGGCGCGGGGTGAACTTCACTGCGTGGGTGCCACGACGTTAAATGAGTACCGTCAGTATATAGAGAAAGATGCAGCACTTGAGCGTCGCTTCCAGAAAGTCTTTATTGCTGAGCCATCAGTTGAAGACACCATCGCAATTTTGCGCGGGCTGAAAGAGCGTTATGAACTGCATCACCATGTGCAGATCACTGACCCGGCTATCGTGGCGGCGGCAACGTTGTCGCATCGTTATATCTCTGACCGTCAGTTGCCGGATAAGGCCATTGACCTGATAGACGAAGCGGCATCCAGCATCCGTATGCAGATGGACTCAAAACCAGAAGCTTTGGATCGCCTTGAACGCCGTATTATCCAGTTAAAACTGGAGCAGCAGGCTCTGAAGAAAGAGTCTGATGATGCCAGCGTTAAACGTCTGGAAATGCTGGAAACCGAGCTTGATCAGAAAGAACGTGAATTCTCGGAGCTTGATGAAGAGTGGAAAGCAGAGAAAGCCTCTCTGACCGGTACTCAGAATATTAAGACCGAGCTTGAGCAGGCCAAGATAACGCTGGAACAGGCGCGACGCGTCGGTGACCTGGGTCGTATGTCTGAATTGCAGTACGGTAAAATTCCAGAACTGGAAAAACAACTGGCTGCGGCAACTCAGGCAGAAGGCAAAACCATGAAGTTGCTGCGAAACCGGGTAACTGATGTGGAAATTGCGGACGTGCTGGCTCGCTGGACCGGTATTCCGGTAGCGAGAATGCTGGAAAGCGAGCGTGAAAAACTGCTGCGCATGGAAGAAGAGTTGCATCATCGGGTCATTGGACAGAATGAAGCGGTAGAAGCGGTATCGAATGCGATTCGCCGTAGTCGTGCTGGCTTATCGGATCCAAACCGTCCGATCGGTTCATTCCTCTTCCTTGGCCCAACCGGGGTTGGTAAAACAGAACTTTGTAAAGCGCTGGCGACCTTCCTCTTTAATAGTGATGATGCCATGGTGCGTATCGACATGTCTGAGTTTATGGAGAAACACTCTGTATCTCGTTTGGTGGGGGCGCCACCAGGATATGTCGGCTATGAAGAGGGGGGTTACTTAACGGAGGCTGTACGCCGTCGCCCTTACTCCGTCATCTTATTAGATGAAGTGGAGAAGGCGCATCCGGATGTTTTCAACATTCTGCTGCAGGTTCTGGATGACGGGCGTTTGACTGACGGGCAGGGTAGAACGGTAGATTTCCGCAATACTGTGGTGATCATGACCTCTAACCTGGGTTCTGACGTTATTCAGCAGCATTTCGGTGAAGCGACTTATGAGCAGATGAAAGCATCAGTGATGGAAGTGGTCATTCAGAACTTCCGTCCTGAATTCATCAACCGTATTGATGAAGTGGTTGTCTTCCATCCACTGGCTCATGCGCATATCAAAAATATCGCGAAGGTCCAGTTGGAGCGTTTGTACAAGCGCTTGGAAGAACATGGTTACACAGCCACATTAACCGATGCGGCTCTGGAGCTGATTGGCAACACTGGTTTCGACCCTGTATACGGTGCGCGGCCACTTAAACGCGCAATCCAGCAGGAAATCGAGAACCCGCTGGCTCAGCAAATATTGTCAGGGAAGCTGATTCCGGGTAAACCGATCACGATAGATGTGGAAAATGATCATATCGTGGCTCGCCAATAACCGGTCGAAATGCAGCAAAATAGCGTTTTAGAGGCTCAGAGCTCATCTGAGCCTCTTTTTTTGTATGTAATTCACCCGATTTAGGTGGGTTTGTCCAAAAAAAGAACGGTCAGTAATTTATTTGAAATTAAGGGTTGCGGCCTTCTGAGAACTCCCTATAATGCGCCTCCACTGACCGGGAACAACGATTGAGAAGTCGCTCGGCCAGGAAGGGAAAAAGACGAAAGTTCGAATAAATAATCTCTTGACTCTTCAGCGGGAAAGCGTAATATACGCCTCCCGCGCCGCATAAGATTCCTTGCGAACTGCGGCATGCTCTTTAACAATTTATCAGACAATCTGTGTGGGCACTCACAAGACGAT